>CAVXCK010000004.1:0-776484 GCA_963760315.1 uncultured Chloroflexia bacterium | reverse complement strand
GAGTGTCCCCGAGCCGTCTGCTTTGTCCATCGCAAATTCGCCAGTCATCCGGTAGCGGACGTAGTCCTTAGGGAGCAATATGTGTTTCGCTTTTGCGTAGACTTCTGGCTCATTTTGTTGCACCCACAGAAGTTTTGGTGCAGTAAAGCCTGTCAGTGCATCATTGCTGGTAATTTGGATCAGTTGGCCTTTGCCCAGCCGCTTTCGGATATCCTCGCACTGTTTGCCGGAGCGCTGATCGTTCCAAAGGATGGCGGGACGCAACATTTGCCCCAGAGTTCATCCAATAACACCAAGCCATGCATCTGCCCCGTAAGCCCCACCGCGGCTACGGCTTCGCCCCCAAGACCTGCTTGTAGCAACACCAATCGAATACTGGCTGATGTCGCCTGCCACCACTCTTCGGGATTTTGTTCCGACCACAGGGGCAGCGGTGTAGACAGGCTGTGTGGTGTAGAAGCGCTAGCCACGACTGTACCCTTTTCGTCTACTAAGAGGGCTTTGGTTGCTGTGGTGGAAACATCAACGCCCAGAAGGAAGGTGGGAGTGGACATATAAACTCCTGGTTGGTATAGTCAGTGGGGTAGCGCATCCTATTTCGTGATGTACGCCACCCCGCTGAGTAAGGAGGGAGAAGATGGCAATAGTAAAGTGGCCTTGCTACCGCACGCCCAACAGTAGATCATTGGTCAATTGGTCGAGTCGTTCATATTTCAGGCCACGCTGGCTAAGGGCAAAACGGTTAAAGAGATGAGCCTTTAGACTTGCAGATTTTTCGCGTGTGTATTTGCCGAAGTAAGGGGTCATACTTCCATCATCGTTATTAATCTCCGCCAGCAACGCCTGGATTTCCCTATCGGCGTTAAACTGCTTGGCCTTCTCTTTCAGAATAAGATAGGTGCGCATGCAGCCGCGCGCAAAATCCTTGACACCTTCGTAATCTTCCGTGCGATAGGCATGCGCATCGAAATGGCGCGAGCCCGAATAGCCGACATCTTCAAGAAACTTGACCAGGAAGAAAGCCGCCTTGAGGTCACGCGAACCAAAGCGTAGATCCTGGTCATACCGGCCGGGATATTGATCGTTTAGGTCAATGTGGAAGAGCTTGCCCGCCTCCCAGGCTTGCGCTACACCATGCAAAAAGTTGATACCTGCCATATGCTCATGTGCCACTTCGGGGTTGACACCGACCATATCTGGGTGGTCGAGGGTGGCAATGAAAGCCAGCATATGGCCGGTGGTGGGATTGTAGATATCACCCCGCGGCTCGTTTGGCTTTGCTTCCAGGGCAATTTTCAGGTCATATTTTTTATCGAGCACATAATCGCTTAGGAAGTTCATCGCCTCCCTGTGACGTTTAATAGCATCGATCGGGTTTTTACTAGCATCCGTCTCTGTACCTTCACGCCCGCCCCAAAACACGTAAACCTTCGCGCCCAGTTCCACGCCCAGGTCGATTGCATTCATGGTTTTCTGGATGGCATAAGCACGCACTTTGGGATCATTCGAGGTAAACGCGCCATCCTTGAACACAGGATCGCCGAATAGGTTGGTGGTCGCCATTGGGACGACCAAACCAGTCTCTTTCAGAGCCGCTTTGAAGTCACGCACGATGTGGTCACGTTCAGTCAGCGTCGCATCAATTGGGACAAGGTCATTGTCGTGGAAGTTGACTCCATAAGCGCCAACTTCGGCCAGCAGGTGAACGAGTTCGACTGGCGATTTCGTTTCCCGCACCGGACCTCCAAACGGGTCGCGGCCGGTATTGCCAACCGTCCACAGGCCGAATGTGAATTTGTGTTCAGGAGCAGGAGTATAGATGGACATAAAAGTAGTCCTTTCTAAGGAATTGGTTAGTAAAGAATTGATCGGGATCAGGGAAGCGTAATTTGGACGTGACCCGTATCAGGAATTGGCGTTATTAGAGTACCCTGGAGGTGGCTCTCTACCGTACCACCTTCAACGGATGCAATCGTCGGAATGCCGACCAGTAACAACTGCCATGCCTTGGATTTTCCGTGTCGTTTCACATTAATTTTCCGGCCTTCACGTCTCACTTCAAATGATGTTTGAATTTTGCCTGTCACAGAGGGAATTGCCACCGAGGCATGTTTGCCATCCTCAAGCTCATATACCTGCAAGGTGACACCTTCGCCATAGTCGTAGTCTGGGCGATTCTCATGTTTGCCTATCGCAATGACAGAATTAGGCCGCACCATTAATGGAAGGCTCATAAAATCATGTGTCTCACGCACCCAACCTGGTCCGGTGATGGTTTCGCCGGTAAAGAAATTCGTCCAACGGCCCGTTGGAAGATAATATGAGACGGTGCTATCGTCCGAAAAGACCGGTGCAACAAGGATGGACTCGCCTAACATGTATTGACGATCAAGATAATCGCATGTTGGATCATCAGGAAACTCCAGCATCATGGCCCGCATCAACGGGGTGCCCTTGTCCCTGGCTTCAAGCGCGTAGACAAACAAATATGGCATCAGACGCATTTTGAGTTTAGTAAATTTCCGCAGTACATCGACGGCTTCTTCGTCAAACAACCATGGGACACGGTACGATTGATTGCCGTGGAGACGGCTGTGGGAAGAAAGTAGACCGAAGGCAATCCAGCGTTTATATACGGCGACCGGCGGAGTACCCTCAAAACCACCAATATCGTGGCTCCAGAACCCAAAACCGGACAAGCCAAGTGATAATCCGCCTCGAAGGCTTTCTGCCATTGACTCAAAGGTCGATTCGCAATCTCCACCCCAATGCACGGGGAAGCGTTGACCACCTGCGGTAGCCGATCGAGCAAAGAGGACAGCCTCGCCATCTCCACGCCGTTCCTGTAATACCTTAAAGACTGTTTCATTATATAGATAACTGTAGTAGTTGTGCATCTTGTCGGGATCAGAGCCGTCCCAGTATGCGACATTGGTAGGAATACGTTCTCCAAAATCGGATTTAAAACAATCCGCTCCCATGTCGATAAGTTTACTCAGCTTGTCGCTGTACCATTGTCGGGCTGCAGGATTTGTGAAATCCACGATTCCCATACCTGCCTGCCATTTATCAGTTTGCCAAATGTCGCCGTTGGATTTTTTTAGGAGATATCCATTTTTCATGCCCTCTGCAAAGAGAGGGGAGCGCTGGGCGATGTAGGGGTTGATCCAGAGACAGATGTGCAAGCCGTGATCCTTAAGTCGCTTGAGCATTTCCACGGGGTCAGGAAACTTGCGTTCATCCCATTCAAAATCGCACCAGTGGTACTCTTTCATCCAAAAACAATCGAAATGGAATACATGCAGTGGTAGGTCGCGGTCTGCCATACCCTGGATAAAACTCGTCACCGTAGCTTCATCATAAGAAGTGGTGAAGGATGTCGAGAGCCACAAACCAAACGACCACGGAGGTGGCAATGCCGGGCGTCCGGTTAGGGCAGTGTATTTTTCGAGTACCTCTTTAGGTGTTGGTCCATAAATCACAAAGTATTCAAGGGACTGACCAGCGACACTGAATTGAACTCGTGAGACTTTCTCAGATGCCACTTCAAACGAAACAAGTTCAGGCTGGTTGATGAAGACTCCATACCCTCGATTCGTCATGTAAAAAGGGATATTTTTATATGCTTGATCGCTGCTCGTGCCGCCATCCTGGTTCCAGATATCTACCGACTGACCGTTCTTAATGAAGGCAGTAAAATGCTCCCCAAGACCGTAGACTGACTCTCCCACTTGAAGTGAAAGTTCCTCGTGCATATAGTGGCCATTACCATCGGTCTCGATGATGCCAATACCTCGCGGGCCACTCATCGTGACGATCTTGTTGTTAGCCAAATATTCAACACGCCAGGGACGTGCATGAGGGACGCGCACAGATAACCGGCCGCTGTGAAGGATTGTTGCTTTTTCATCGTGGTGAATTTCAACTTGTGTCGGGGCAGGCTCGATCAGATCAAACTGTGGCAATCTGGATTGCTCGCCGGAAAAATGGATTATCTTCACGCGAATGACATCTGGCATCGGTGAAGAAAATTGTAGGGTAAGTAATGTCCCGTCGTGTGTATCCCCTCGATTTGTTATTTGCATTGTAGGGGCATATACCGTGAACGAATCCTGGGTGACATCAACGTCATAAACCTGTGCAGGATGAAATGCCTTTACATCTTTCGGAATTGACCAATAGCCATCTGTAAATTTCATGTTATTCCCTTTGTTGTAATTTGTTTGTATTAACAAAAATTGATAATGAGGCTACCTTTGCTGTGTCAGACGATATTTAGTCAATTTATTAACATACATGAGTACACTGCCGTTCCCCTGCAAGACCTCTATGCACAATGTAAGAGATTCTGTTAATGGATGGTGAACAATCAGTAAGCTATTTTATACTTCCGGCAGTAAGGCCTCTTGTAAGCGACCTCTGGAAGAGGATAAAGAAAATAATGCATGGAATAACGCCAAGCAGAGCCGCGGCGCTTTGGAGAGTAATGGTCACATTATGTTCTCCCGCGCCATGGCCATGGCAACCGGAACAGTGTAATTCTTGCTGGAGATCAGCATGATCAAGGGGATAAAAAAATCATTCCATGTGCCAACAAAGAAAAACACCAGAAGCACGGCAATGGATGGTAAATTGAGCGGGATAAGTATTCGGAGTAGTATCTGCAATTTATTGCATCCGTCAATCATTGCCGATTCAATAATTTCTTTATCAAAGGATCTTAAGACTGAAGTAAGCAAATAGGTGCCAAATGAGGCGGAAAGCGCTGCTTCAAGCAGGATGACTGATAGAAGATTATCATACAATTTGACCGCTTTAAAGAAGTAATAAGCGGGATAGATCAAAGACTCCGCCGGTAAGGTCATCGCGCTCATAAAAAACAAAAGGATTAATGCTCTTCCCTTGATCTTACCTATTGCAAGTGCATAATAGGATTTTCTGGAAGCCAAAACAACCATGAACAGTTGAAACTTACGCAATTCGCTATCCAGCGACTCCGCCAGACAAGCCTTGAACGTGCTTGGCGATATCATGTATAATCAAACGGGCAGAGTACCGTAATCAGGCTCGGCATAAAACATGCTGGGTTTGCTCAAGTTGCTTTGCTCGCCTAGGAGATACTGGCTGACTTCGCGGTAGACAGTATCTCCTTACCTTATATATCTTCGAGAAGACTCCTTTAACAAAGAAGTTAAGTAAGAAAACAAGCCAGGGGAGGATCAAGCTTCAGGATTTTCACCTCCTTCCTCTACAACTGGCATACTCCTAGATTTATCTGAGTTTCGGAGACATGGGCCAGTACTGCCGCGTACGACGAGGCGACACGGTACCAACTCCTGGATTGCCTTGCGTTCTTTTGCATCTAGTTGTTGGATCAATAACTCGACACCCAAGCGGCTTAACTCAGCAACCGGTATATCAGACGTTGTTAAAGGGGGGTCATCATTTCGGCCATACGTGCGGACGAGGCGATGACAATCAGAGAAAACTCATCAGGAATACGCCAACCTCGGTCAGCAATAGCCTGCATAATACCTGGAACAGCACGCTCATTCATCGTGATGAGTCCAGTCAAGCCGGGCCACTCGGCCAACAATTCTTTACATGCCTCATACCCGGCCTGCGGCGCTGGCCGACAGAACCTCGATATCCCTTCCAAGCCAGCAGTCTGGATTGCCTTTGCGAATTCGGCCTCGGAACGGACGACCGGGCCATATCCCGAATTAAAAGCAGATTGAGATTGGTTCAGGAAAGCGATATGTTTGTGTCCCAACCCCGCTAAATAGTCGACTGCCTCTTGCATGGTCCGCTCAAAATCAATGTCAGCATAGCCTATGCCATCTGTATCCGCACATCGCCCGATCATGCTAAAGGGAAAACCAATTCCGCGTAATAAGTTGATTCGTTCGTCATTTGAATGTACTTCCATAACAATAACACCATCCACCAGCCCTTGTTGAGCAAACAGTCGTAATTCGTTTGGATCGTGCATTTCGGACGGCCATAATATCAAGTTATAGCCGTTCTCCCTGGCAGTGTCTGCAGCGTTGGTGACAAACTCAAGTTCAGTGATGCCCAGGCCTCGTTCTGGATTGGGGAAGAGCAGTGCAATTATTCTGCTGCGTTTGCTGGCCAGTCCGCGCGCAAGAGCATGTGGTCGATAGCCCAGTTCTTCCATCGCCTTGAAGATACGTTGCCGGGTTTCATCAGAAACGGGACGCGTGTTATTCAAAGCATACGAGACTGTGCTGAGGGCGACGTTAGCGCGCTTTGCAACATCCAGCATGGTTGACAAAGAGAACCTCTTGTAATAAATTGAAATACTTATGCGTTAAATCATCGAAGCGGATAGTCGAAGCGCTTCGATTTCATATTAGCACGGGAATAAATGAATGTCAACCATTAACTTGCCTGAGCTAGCCCAAAGTGTACGTCTTCAGAACATTTGGAACAAAACTGGCTTTTACTAAGAGACACTTTCCCGACCCGAGGTAATTATACTTCCACTGCCAGCACCTGCAAATTCTGAAGGCGTCTTGCTTCGTGTGCTCTTCACACGGTACTGGCAGGAGGGCAGGGGTTTCCTGAAGCGGCGCTCGCACCGCACTGTGTTTGATGCAGCGCAGGTGAGCGCAGGCAAATTCATTCTTTCCGAGTCCTGTAAGTATGGCTTGTTATAACAGGAAATAAGCGCGATACTGGGAATGATCAGAAATATGGGTTTTTTATACATTTCCTGTCGATCTGGTCAGCAGTTATCATCATAGTCGGTCTTGAGCAATCACCAGGAAGAAGCTCGCGAGAGGATTTTTTGCAACCTAAGGAGGTAAATCACGATGCGTCCGCTTAAGCCCTTTAACCGTAAACTGGTCATCATCACGCTTGTCATCCTGATCATCGGGTCGGCGTGTTTGTGCAATATATTCTCAGGCACGCCCGAAGCCCCTACTCCTCTTCCTCCGGTGCCCACCAGTTTCCTCTCTACCTCCCCCACTCCTCTGCCTCCGCAGCCCACCAAATTCATTTCTGCATCCCCCACGCAAGAACTGACCTCCATGGGCCCCTGGCTGCTCGTGAAAACCAGCGTCGGCCTGTAGGCCACGAACGAGGACGGTTCAAGCCTGGCGCTGCTCACCCAGGGGGATAATTGGGCCAGTGATCTGGCAGCCGCGGTCCAGCCATTAGGGGATCAGGTGGTCGTGTTGACCTCCAGCGATGACGGTTTCCCCAGCCTTAGCGAACACCATTTGGCGCTTAACCTGCTCTCGCTGCCTGATGGCGGCCTGCGAAAGATCACCGATCTGACCTCCCCGCAGACGGAACCAGGCCCCTCCTATACGTTGGGGGACACTTCCTGGGAAGCGGTACGCGCCATCATGGAACAGAACAGCTACGCCTGGTCGCCGGACGGGACCAGGCTGGCTTTCATTGGCGTGATGGACGGCCCCAGCGCTGACGTTTATCTCTTCGATACAACAACCGATCAGATCACGCGCGTCTCCCAGGATGGCGCTCAGAATTTTAGCCCATCCTGGTCCCCGGATGGGAATACCCTGTTTTATTTCGGGGCAGAGACCTTCGGAACCGGGGCAGGTGCAACCATGAGCGGCGCCTGGGCAGCCAGTGGAGATGGGACTAATGTGACCCCGCTCTATCAGCCGAACAGTGCCGGAGAAATCCTTCTCGGCTGGAGGGACAACGAGACGGTTGTTCTGGAGAGTGTGAGTATGCAGTTGGGCGAAAACCATTTGCGGCTTTATAACCTGCGCACCCATCAGGAAACCGTCCTGATCGATGGAACGGTCTCCTGCGCTGCCGTTGCCTCGGAGCCGAGTGCCGATCCTGGCGCGGTGATGTATTGCCAGGATGACGGCTTGTACCTTTTACACTCGGGCGAATCCCAGGCCGAGAAGATATCCGGAGACATGGTGAAGTTCCTCTATTGGATTCCGCAGGGTTCCATGTTCCAGGTGGTCTTCCAAAATGGGACTGTGACCACCTATGAAGCAAATGGGGGCGATCGCCAGGACGCGCCCATCCCGGTGCCAAGTAGTGTGGCCATGTATGGAGCGATCTATGCCTGGACCACTCTGGATAGCGAAACAAAGGGAATCTGGATCAGCGGACCCGGGCTGGAACCCCTGCAAGTCTTCAAGGGACCGGCCACCTACCCAGTCTGGGACCTCGAGAACAACCTGTTATTCTTCTCGTGGACACAAGGTGGCGAGCTGGATCTCTACCGGACAACTTTCGACAGCTGGTATTCTGACGCCACTCCGATGGCAATGTTGGCTGGCGATGTGGGAGATGTAGTCTGGGTGGGGATAAGGTAATCCCTGCCCGAGGCTTATATTTCAACGGAGAAACGCCAAAGGGATTGACGCGGGAATGGCGTAAGAGCAGGCTGTGTTGCCAGAAAAAGGCGCCGAGTCATCGATTCCCGTGGGATGGGTCGTCGATGTGAGGCGGTGTTCGCGAGGCGCCTTCCCCTCCATTTCTGATCGTTTACCCCAAAAGACTACTCATTTAATTTCCGTAGAATGAATGCCTGTTCCCTGGAATCACTTGCCACGATAGTTGAGGAATGTAGCCACCCACACCAGGGGTGCATTCCAGTTGATCGTGACTTCGTTGGTTGTGAAGGAACCAGGTTCGTCCAGGTAGCGCTTGGAGGGCGGCCTGTTCGTAAGGTTTGCAGCCTGTGCGGCGGGATCGCTGGGATTCGAGTTGGGACCACCTGCCAAGGCTCCGGGCGGTGGAGGCGGGTACCCATTTGCAGGGTCATTGGCCCAAAAGCGATGGTGCGGGTGCTGCATGGAGTAGGTTCCGTAGCCTGAGACATAACTCATGTTCACCGGATTTCGTCCGAGGATATAGTCCATACCAAGGCGCATGGCATCCAGGTATTTTACATCCCCGCTGATACCATAACCCCCGCTGATATCATAGGCCACACCCAACAACATCATGTTATTGAGGATCTGCCCATTGGAACCCCAGGGATAGTCTCCTTTTAAAGGAACGGAATATCCATCCTTGTTCTGGATGGCGATCATTTCGTCTGCAAAGGAGGTGATCCTTTCTTTCAATATGGCAAGTTTATCTGCGGGAAGGTTATTCTTGGTAATTGCCAGTGCCATGGTGCCGAGGGGAGCCGTGTGACCCCAATCGAACGAGTCGACCTGGCCGAACATATCAGACCCGAGTAGATAGGTGCTGTATTCCTCTTTTCCGGTGGTGATGAAAAGCTCCGAAGCAGCCCAATAGAACTCATCTGCAACATTGTTATCATCATAGTTCCCGCCGCCATTGCCGGGGGTATTGCCGGCAAAGATAGCCGGGTTGGCCAGCGCAGCCTTCCAGGCGGTCTCTGCCGCTGTCAGGCAGCGGTCTGAAAATGCAGTGTCGATCCAATGCCAGATACGGGCACATTGTGCGGCGGTGGCCGCCAGGTTGAGCGTGGCCGCTGTGGAAGGCGGATACAGGTAGCGACCCACTCCAACCTTTGTGAAATCACTGTTGTTATCCACCTGGCTGGGAGGCACCATCGGGATGGGCGCCCATACAAGGTCATGCATCTTATGGTGAACCATACCAGCCAGGGGCTGTCCCTGGGGGACCTGCATGGATAGCAGGAATTCCATTTCCCAGCGGATCTCATCTGCCAGGTCGGGAACACCGTTCCCCTGTTCAGGGATCCTGAGAGAACCATCCGAGAAGACGGCTGGAAAACTCCAATAAAAATTCATTAATGTCCATACAGAAATGCCGCCATTGACCACATACTTGCCAAAATCCCCGGCATCATACCAACCGCCAGACACATCCAAGCTGTAATCGCAGCCAGGCCAAGAATTCCCGGCTGCATCCACCCCCTTGTAACAGGTCACATCGTTATCTGTCAGGTGGCCGGCAGGGCGTGCCCAGGCATCCCCAACATATTTTGCTTCGATGGCGATGCCGCTCCGGTTGTTATAAAAGTACTCCATGGCATCAACCTTCAACTGGCTATAAATATCACTAGATATTTTGAAGGGGACGCTTTCCAACCCGGCCGCGATGATTTTATACCCGCTGCCCGGGTTTTTGTAATCAGAGAAATTAATGATCTGCAGGAAGTCGCCCGAGGCGGCGTCCTGCCCCTTGAGGGTGGTCTTACCGCTCAGTACAACCTCTCCGCTGCTGTTGAGCAGGCTCCAATCCATCACACTGGAAGATTCCAGGGCGATCGAGGCGATCTTAATCCCGTTGGGGAAATACCCGATCTGATTAACGCTGATCTGAGCTGGGATTACGACTGTCGTGGGCGTGGGAATCTCGGTCTCCGCCGCCAGTACCCGGCTGGATCGCGGGATATCTGTACGACCAAGTTCGAAGAAAATAGCGCTGCCGAAGAGCTTGGGGAACTGCCAGGATGTGTCATTGGTATCGGCTTTGGACCAAATCAATTTGACATCCCGATCCTGGACTGAAGCGCCGTTCATCTGCGCCTGGAAACCGATTTCCAACCCGTGGGCGGGTTTCAATAAGCCTTCCAACGGGACGGACGCTTCAAAACCCCAGCCATTCACCGTTTTGAAAACAAACCCGTGCACCTTGATATCTGAACTGTTCACCCCTGTGAGGGTCAAGCCATCCGGGTCGGTATTGCCGATGTCGGCGGCATTGATATTGACCTGGAAGATCTTCGGCCCGTAGGTCCGGGCGTTCAGGTTATCGGAAGCGTTAATGTAAAACTCCAATGAGTCTTCATTCCAGAATTCTGCGCCGTGCTTCCCTGCAATGATGTTTTTATCGGCCATTTGCATGGTGATGTAGAAATTATCCGCATCCGCAGCAACCGAATAGGTGAAGGAACCGTCCTCAACGGGGTCAGTGGAAGGCCGTGACCCATAGTTCACAGTATAGGACGGCAGTTCATCCCAATCTGAAAGGTTGCCATCCACGGTGATCTTAAACGGGAAGGGGATGTAGATCACCTGACCGGGTATTTCCGGTGGAAACGAGCTAATTAAATCCTGGGACGACTTGTGGGATGGTTTAATCACAACCATTACCGCGATAATGATGATGATAACCGCGATGATGGTGACCAATGCAATTTTTCCTTTCATGTCTGGCTCCTCGGTTGAAATCGATTTCGCTCCCCAGCCATCCTGGAGAATGACCAGGATCGTTTTAACGATTGTTCATATTATAGTATGAACCACCCAGGAAGATACTGTCCTTCTCTTGGGAATGCCATTTGAAACTTATGAATAACCGCTGCCTGGAGGTAGAGTTGGACAACACTTGCCCGCCAAATGCGTTACTGAGATTCGCTCCTGCGTAGATCCGCGTACTTTTGGAAAGATAACGTTACTGAAGTAGCTTCGACCCCCTGGTCAGGATCTGAGCATAGCCAGCAGGATATAGCTTCGGGATGGACACAGGTAGTTTCCCCTCAAAAACCAAATGTCCAAACAATCCTTTAGCCAACGCCCGCATGGATGGCTCCAGAATACTATACGTGCAGATGTATGTCGGTGCTTCGGGGAAAGCGACCAGGTCATAGGGCAATCGCAAAGCGACAACGATCGTCCGAACCCCACTTTGAAGCATCCGCCGGAGGAGTTTAACCTGTCCGGGCGATTCTAAAGCATTCAGAGTGCCAAAAATGACAAAACCGTAACTGGACAATTGCTGAATCACTGCACTAATATCCGCCTCTTCGGGTGCATATGGAATGATGTATTCAACCACATTTGGATGATACTCTCGCATTGCCGCAGCCAATCCTATTGTGATGTACGAGGATGTATCAGCCGGGGTCAGGTCAACGGGATTGGGGACGACCACCGCCAAGCGTTGTTCCGCCTTCAAATTCAAAGGCAGGATATTGTCATTGTCACGCACCAGCGTGATGGATCGTTCTGCAATTTCAGCTGCAACCGCCTGATGATCGGCACAACCCACAACCTCCAACCCGGGATGGGGAAGCCCTCCCAACAGCCAGCGCTTGAGGGCTAGAATGCGTTCAACCGACCTCGAGATGTTCTCCTGATCCAAAACACCTTCCTCAACTGCTTTCTTCAGGCCGTTATAAACCCGCTGGTTGTCCGTCGGCTTGGAGCCGAGTAGCAGCAAATCTACCCCGGCAGCTGCCGCCCGGACGGCATCTTCACCCAGCGCTTCGCCCTGGCGGATCGCCTGCATATCCATTGCGTCGGAGACAATCACTCCTTCAAAACCAAGCTGTTGCCGCAGGATCCCTTTCAAGATGGAAGAAGAAAGTGTGGCTGGCGGCGCATCCAACCCATCTATGGCAGGCAGGGCAAGGTGAGCGCTCATTACTAATTTAACCCCGGCTTCAACCGCCGCTCGGAAAGGTGGAAATTCCACCTGTTGCAGACGATTAAGATCATGGGGAAGGGATGGCAGCCCATGATGCGAGTCGGAAGAAGTATCCCCATGTCCAGGGAAATGTTTCGCAACTGCAGCTACTCCTTGTGATTGCATGCCGATGATTATTGCCGCGGCTAAACTTGCCACCTCGTCCGGTTTTTCTCCGAAGGACCTGGTGCCAATGACCGGGTTGTGAGGATTGATGTTGACATCGCAACTGGGAGCATAATTCACATTGATGCCCATGGCAGCCAGTTCACTGCCGAGAACCTCGCCGGCTCGTCGTGCCAGTTCAGTCGATCCGGTCGCGCCAAGCGCCATGTTGCCAGGCAAAGGCGTTGTGCCATTCCCAATCGCCATCAATTGACCGCCTTCCTGGTCAGCGGCGATCAATAACGGGGGCAGATCAAAGTCCTGCGCCAGGTGCTGCAGAGAACCAGTCAGTGTACGCACCTGGACTGGGTTGTCAAGATTAAGGCTGCGGAAGAGGGTCAGTCCAGCCGGCTTATATTTTTGAAGTGCGGCTATGATCCTGGGAGTCGGTTTCTTCCCCTTGAACGCCAGTAGTATTCTTTGACCGATAAGATTCTGTTTGTTCACAAGTGATCCTTTAGACCCGAAATCACTACCCTTTCCAGGATGTAGCGCCGGGCAAAGAAGATGTCCACCATGAGCGGTACTGAGGTTAACATCGCAGCAGCCCTGATGGTGGGCCAGGGTTGAACCATAAGGTTGATATTGTAAAGGGCGGACACGTAAATAGGCAGGGTGTAGAGGTCGACGGTCTGCAGGTACATCAGCGGGACCAGCAGGCTGCTCCAAAGGCTGACAAAGAGGAAGGTGGCTATGGTAGCCAGTGGGGCTTTGACCAGCAGGAAGACGATCTCCAAAAATATCTGAATATGATTGGCACCATCCACAACAGCCAATTCGCCCAACTCCTATAGGCCTCCTTTCCGCTGGATGTCGGTAACATTCAGGATGAGTGCATTAACTCACCCGTTGTAAGCGATCAGTCACATCCTGCACAAAACGTTGAATAAATTCCTGGATAAACGCAAGCGGTTCTTTGCCATCATCCAAAATCAGAGGTGTCATGTCCAAGCCAAAAGACAAACCCGTTGTTATGTCCAGGCCGTGTGATTCAAAATATGTGGCGTTCGCCTTTCGACGTGCCAGAGTGGCCTGGTCGTAGCGTTTTCCTCCGCTGATTTGCGAATCGAACACTCCCAACAAGGCCTCTTGTAGGTTTTCCTGCCCGGATAGATCGAAGCCGACCTTGTCGTTATCCAGCATCCAATCCAGACCGCGCCAGACTTCACAGCCGTATAGTTTTTGTGGGCGCATATCCTTGGGCAGACTGCGGAGGGCAGCAATGACCTTCAAAGCAACCCCGACATGGGTGTCATGCTTATCTGCCAGGTTGTGGGTATAGACATACTGCGGGCGGGTTGCTTTCAAAATGGTCGCCAAGTCATCCACAGGCAGTTTACTGCTTCCCTTGACCTCTTTACTGGGATAATCCAGCATAATTTGGGCGGCATATTCGCCAATCATGGCTGCTTTGCGCTGTTCCTTGAATCGCACCATGCGCATTTCTTCATCGTCGTATCGCCCATAAATCCCATTACGCGGCGAACCGCGCCCGTCTGTAACTACTACTCCGGTAAACCAGTGGTCAGTGCGCTGATAACATTCCAGAATTGGTTTGGCAGCCATGATTTCGATGTCATCTTGGTGAGCTGCAACCGCCAGGTGAGTCGTGCGCCTCAGGGCTTGGTCAGGGGGTATAGCATCCGGCACAAATATTTCTGCAGTATCTCGGTGTAGGTTCACAAGCCATCCTCATTTCCATTCAGTGTGGGCAAGCTGGCAGCAGCCACAGATTGTCCGACCCGACGCACTTCTTCATCCGGTAAATGCAGTGTGATTTTTTTCAACAGTTCAGGAAATTCAGTCTCCAAAACCTTTTGCGCGCCTGCCAGTAGCAAATCCCCGCCCCGCCCAGATGTACAACGGCCCAATATCAATACATGTCGGATGTCGTAAAAATCTGCATAATGTGCAAGGCCATACCCCAAGGTAATACCCATATTCTGCCAGATCTTCACGACCCCCTCATGCCCGGCTTCCAGTTTTTCTTGCATGAATTTGAGTTTATCGGCATCTTTTAAATCAGTAGGGATTTCGACGCCAATTTTTGGGGCCAAGCGAAACACGCAGTGCTGTGAAAAATACGAGGATCCGCATCCTCTGTCACCCGACCATTCCTCCACGGGCGCATTCGGGCTGTAATCGATTGGGGCAAAAGCCAGTTCGTTCAACCAGCCTGTAATACAACCGTCCCGATCCACATAACCTGCCGCTTCGCTCGAGCCCAGCGCAATGCCCAGGATGCCGTTATCTCCAATTGACATCGAACCAGCCAACGCAGTTACGTCGCCATCATTGATTACCACTAAAGGCACACCCATTTCCTCTCGAATGCGTAAGAACAAGTTTCTAACATCACCAAAGCGTTCTTTCGGGACACCACGGAATAAGGAGGCCACCATCGGACGGTTATCAATATAAATCCCTGCTGAACTACCACCAATAGCATCCACCCGTGACATCCTGTCTGCTGCCGATTTCAAGGCAGATACGATCTCGCGGTGATGATATTCTGGGTCGGCGTGTTTGCTCGGCTCCCAAACCACTTCTTCGCTGTAGACCACCTTCCCATCCACAACAGCACTCACCTTGCGGTCGGAAGCGCCAAGGTCAAAACCAATCCGGCAACCATCCAGATGGCGACCAAGCAATTTTCCCGTCTCGCTTGCAGCAGGTACTTCCTCAGGCGTGCACGTCACCACTTGAAAAGTCTGTTCATAAACCTGTTCCCCCATGAAATGGTAGTCGAACCTGCGTTTCCCATCCGGCGCATAAATCTTGTAGATATATTCACCAACTTCACGAGGTCCGCCAATATAAACCCGCCTGGCACCCCGCTGCCACAATAGGAACTTTACCATCCGTTCGACATAATCCAGGTTTGCTTCTGCTTTGGGATGCCCTGACGGAAGAACCTTTCCCTCAAAACGGGATACTTCACCTTCGCAGCGTTCCAAGCCAATAACCAATGGAACACCGACTGCTGCGGTTTGCGACCGGAACTTTCGATTGACCAGCACCGCTGGGCGAAATCCATCCTCCAGTGTGGGTAGAATTTTGGGAATTACCAGATCTAGTCGTCCTGACATAAGGGAGGATCTTAGTCAACAGCGGGAGAGAAAAGAAGGGAATAGTCTTCCAGAAATATTAAAGCCGAAGCGCCCAGTATGTAACCCCGAAAAACCAACTTGCTGATTTCAAGCTAAGTCCTTTGCACCATGTGGGTCAATCCTAATTCTTGCATCGATTCCTCGATCAATTTCAACCATGCTTCTCCAAAGCGAGACTTCTTAACCCTTTTTAGGGGTTAAAAAAGGAATTTTATGAGCGTGGAGAGGCTCGAACTCTCAACAAACGGCTTAAAAGCACGAAACCCCGTTTTCACGCATCTCAACCATGAGACTTCTGCTTTTGACCCAGTCTGTTAGACAAAAAAGATTAAAGTCCGTTGGAATTCTATTTATTTTCAGTCAACGATTTTGTCTGGGTTGTCAACATTCACAATAAGAGTATAACAGATTTCGATGCCGTCGGTGGGAGAGGAATGATAGCTTTGGATAGATATCAACAGAATGGACCTTTAATAAATTCAGACCACTCATCCCTTCTGCTTATCTGATTTATACAAGACCTACCCGGCTACTCATAATCGCTTGGTCGCAGGTCCGACTCTTGCCGGGCCCACAATTCATAAAAAAACCCTCAAGGGGATTTTTTTATTCATATAACGACCTTCCTATTAGAGATGGAGCAATATTTTATCGCCGCGTTCTGCGTTGATAGGCAGCAGGTCGAAAGTAGCTCCATCTGCCCGTCCCTGAGGGTACGGGTTTTGGTAAGGTAAGGTGACATTTATCACTTGAATCCAATTCAGAAATACTATATATTGTTGCATAAGTATACAAAATGGCTGACAATTTCACTGTCAATCAAGGCGCCGACCAAAGTCTGGCGCGCAAGCATAACAGTTCACTCATCCTTGATCTTTTACGCCTGGAAGGCCCCCGCTCACGCGCCTCGCTGGCGAGCAGTATCAGCCTGACACGCAGCAGTGTGTCACGGATCGTCGACGAGTTGCGTGCGGACAGGCTGATCCGGGAGGTGAATCTTTCCCCGGGGAGGAAAGGCCGACCAGGGATGCTGCTCGAACTGGATCCCCGCGGCGGGTCGGCAATCGGACTGGAAATCGGCGTCAGTTTCCTGTCAATCCTGTTGACTGATTTCACAGCTAACATCTTATGGCGCGAGCGGGTGGACTTGCCCGAAGATGCCGGTTTGGAGAACTTACCTCCTGCGGGCGGAGGAACTCCTCGAAAAGCTCTCCGCCTGGCAAAGGACCACGGTATGCGCATGATGGGTATCGGGGTCGGAGTGTGGGGCCTGGTCGATGTCCAAAAAGGCGAGGTTCGCTTTGCGCCAAATCTTAAATGGCATGATGTTCCGCTCAAGCAGTTATGGGAAAGTCGTTTTGGGCTGACAGTTTTTGTAGAAAATGATGCCAATGCGGCTGCCATGGGGGAATATTATTTAGGTTCTACGGAAATTGTCAAAAATGTAGATGATTTCATTTATTTGAGTACCGGTATTGGACTGGGTGGAGGCATTATTAGTGGTGGTAGACTGTTCCGGGGCTGGATCGGTTATGCAGGTGAAGTCGGACATATGATCATCGATCCTGGGGGCGAAACCTGCATGTGCGGAAAACGGGGTTGTTGGGAAACCCTGGTTGGGTCGCGTGTGGCTGTGCAGAACTATAAGCGACGTACCGGCCAGGATGTCTCGTTCCAGGACCTGGTTCAACTCCTCAGAGCCAATGATCCTATCATCAGTGAAATATTTACGAAAATGGCAATGGAACTGGGGATCGGAATTGGCAACCTGGTCAATATTTTTTATCCGCGTTGTATTGTCGTGGGGGGGGTACTGGAACAGATTTCCGATTTTATCCTCCCCATTGCCAGGGATACATTCGCAAAAAACAGTCTAATCGAGTTTCCAGGAAGATATCAAGATCATCCCATCCGCTCTGGGATCAGACAGCTGCGTACTCGGATGTGTCGCTCTCGTCCTTGATGAGGTAATCCGCCAACGAACCCAACTCTAAGGACAGTATGTATAATTACGATGATTCTTCTTCACATAAAAGTGCTTAGAAAGGAGGTCCAGGAATACAGAGGTCCATGATAACCAGGATTTTCCAACCTATCATATTTGATCTTTCTGAGCATATAAAAAGGAGTTGAAAGATGTCTCGCAAAATCTTGTACGTAACATTACTGCTCGTATTGATTGCCGCTCTGGTTGGTTGCGGCCCCAAAGCGGCCACCACCTCCACCAGCGGCAAGATCAAAGTCGGCCTTTCCTTCTCCGACTATGCCACCGAGCGATGGCCCATCGAAGCAGCCATGATGACCAAGTTGCTGCAGCAGAAGGGCTATGAAGTGATCGTGCAGGAAGCCGACCATGACGTCAAGCTGCAGAACGACCAGATCGACAACATGGTCGCCCAGGGCGTCAAGGGCTTGATCGTTATCGCCGAAGATGGCGATGCGGCTGTCACCGCTGTGGATAAAGGCTGCCGCTGCGGGCGTGCAAGTGATCGCCTATGACCGCCTGATCAAGACCCCCAAGATCGCTGCCTACCTGTCCTTCGATAACGTCGAAGTCGGCAAGGCCAGAGGCCGATCGGCGTCGTTGAAGCCGTCTTTGGATCTGCCCGGCAGCACCACATGGACCAAAGCCAATCCCGGTCAAGATGGTCCTCTCCGGTGGTTCCCCGACCGACAACAATGCCGTCCTGGTCCGCTCGGGCCAGATGGAAATCCTCCAACCCTACATCGATCAGTGGCATCGTCACGGTCGTGGCCGACCAGTGGGTTGAGAACTGGGATCCGCCAAGGCCGAAGCCATGATGGAGAACATCCTCACCGCCCAGCAGAACAAGATCGATGCGGTGGTGGCCTCCAATGATGGCACCGCACTGGGTGAACTGCAGGCCTGAAAGCCCAGGGATTGGCCGGCATAGTGCCGATCTCCGGCCAGGATGCCACCGCCGATGGCTGCAACAGCATCGTCAAGGGCGAACAGACCGTGACCGTCTACAAGGACACCCGCCTGCTCTCCCCGCAGGCTGTTGACATGATCGATGCCCTGATCAAGGGCCAGACCATCAGTGGCCTGAAGACTTCACGATGGCCGACCTGACCAATGACAAGACCAAGACCGGCAATGTCATGGCGAACTTCCTGCCCGTTGTCCAGGTCACCAAGGACAATGTCTATGACGTGATCGTCAAGAGTGGCTTCCAGACCTACGACGATGTCTATAAGGACATCCCGGCAGATCAACTGCCTCCGAAACCCTAATCTCTGATCCAATTACTCACCATTCCCGGCTCCCGCAAGGTTATCCAGGGAGCCGGGAATTCCAGGAATATCTCCTACCGAAGGTCTTAGGACCTTCGGTAGGAGGAAGCAAGTGGACCTTCGCAAGTACGGATAGAAGGAGTGCACAGTGGACAATGAAATTATTCTTGATTTCCAGCACATCACCAAGAAATTCCCGGGCGTGGTGGCCTTGGATGATGTTACCTTCCAGATAGAACGTGGTGAGATCCACGGCATCTGTGGTGAGAACGGAGCGGGTAAATCCACGCTGGTGAAGATCCTTTCAGGGGTTTATCCACATGGTACCTATGATGGGAAAGTGATCTATGACGGCGATGAATTGAAACTCGGCCAGAGTTCCATCCATGAAGCTGTCGAGAAGGGCATCGCCATTGTTTATCAGGAACTGACCCTGGTTCCCACCCGCACCGTGGGCGAAAACGTCTTCCTGGGCAAGGAGCCGGTGGAAGGCGGTCGGGATCAACTGGAATAAACTCTACGCCGATACGCAGGCGATCTTGGCGAAGTACCAATTGGATGTTGATCCAAGTGCGATTGTCAATAATCTTGGGGTGGGCAAGATGCAGATGGTGGAGATCGCCAAGGCGCTCTCAGAAAACGCCAAGGTCCTGATCCTGGATGAGCCTACCAGCGCCCTCAGCAAGGCTGAAGTGGAAAAACTGATGGAGATCCTGAGGACGCTCAAGGAACATGGCATCACCTGCATTTATATTTCCCACCGGCTGGACGAATTCTTCGGAATCACGGACCGGGTGACCGTGATGCGGGATGGCAAGATCATCACCACGCAGCCCACGAAGGATGTCACCCAGGCTGACCTGGTCAGATACATGGTCGGTCGCGAAATGAAGGAGCGCTTCCCCAAGGGTCAACCGCCATCCCGGCGATGTTGTCTTGGAAGTGAAAGACCTCGAAGCGATCGACCCGAATAATCCCACCCGTAAGGTGCTGGATGGGGTCAGTTTCGACGTGCGCCGTGGCGAGATATTCGGGATCGCCGGGTTGATGGGTTCGGGCCGCACCGAACTGGTGCTGACGCTCTTTGGCGAATATGCAAAGATCACCAAAGGAAAGATCCTCATGGAGGGTCACGAGATCGAACCCAAAAGTGCCCGCGAGGCCATCAATGACGGCTTGAGCCTGGTGCCTGAAGACCGCAAGAGGATGGGGTTGGTGTTGATCCAAACGATCCTCAGGAATATTTCCCTGCCCAACCTTGACCAGTTCTCCAGATTCTTCCGGATCAATGCCAATGAAGAACGCCAGGCCAGCCTGCAGCAGGCCAAAAGCCTGACCATCAAGGCACCCAGCCTGGACGTGCAGGCTGAGACCCTCTCGGGCGGCAACCAGCAGAAAGTGGTCATCTCAAAATGGCTGATGTCCAAACCGAAGGTTCTGATCATGGACGATCCGACGCGCGGCATCGACGTCGGCGCTAAGTTTGAAATCTATAAGCTGATGAATGACCTGGCCGAGAAGGGCGAGGCGGTCATCATGATCTCCAGCGACCTGGAAGAAGTGCTGGGCATGAGCGACCGGGTCATGGTGATGTGCCGTGGACACTCCACCGTCACTTTGCCCGTTGCGGAGGCCAACCAGGAACGCGTGATGGCATTGGCCACCGGTCTTGCAACTGCATAAAAAGAGAATAGTGAGGTAAATCCCATGAGCTCATCTGTCACTGAAGTAAAGCCAACCGCAAGTTTTGGATCCAGGGTGTTTTCAGCCATCCGGCGTAATATCCAGACCTACACGCTCATCATTGCCGTGCTGATCATCTGGGTGATCTTTTTCTTTGCCACCGGCGGCAGCTACGCGGATCCACAGAATGTCTCGAACTTGTTCCGCCAGATGTCTGTGACTTCATTCCTGTCGATCGGCATGGTGCTGGTGATTGTAACCGGCAACATCGACCTGTCGGTGGGCAAGCTGGCTGGTTTTGTCTCGGTGGTTTGTGCGTACCTGCAATACTACGTCTGGTTCAAATACTTCCCCGGCCAGCCCCTCCTGTCTGCCGCGCTTTCCGTCATCTTCGGCCTGCTGGTGGGCTTGTTGGCTGGCGTGATCCAGGGCTATATCATCGCCTACCTGGGGCTGCCAGCCTTTATCGTAACCCTGGGCGGCATGTGGCTCTTCAATGGCCTGCTCCTGTTGGTGACCGCCGGGAAAACCATCGCAGCCAACCAGGCGGTATTTTCCGGTATTGCACAGGGGTATGTCCCGTCTATATGGGGTTGGGTATTATTTGTATTGATTATACTGGGACTGGTATGGAATATGATCAGCGCCCGGCGCGGCAAGCAGAAGTATGGTTTTTCCCTGCGTCCGCTTTACCTCGATCTTGCTGAGCATGGCCGTCCCTGTGGTGTTGATCCTTGTTTATATCGATAGTGTCAATAGTTATAAAGGCATTCCTGTCCCGGTTTTGCTGCTGGCGGTGGTTTCGATGATCATGGTTTATGTCGCCAACAACACCCGCTTCGGTCGCTATGCTTATGCCATTGGCGGCAACCGGGAAGCTGCCCGTCTCTCTGGGATTAACATCACCAGTCTAGTATTCAAGGTTTTCGTACTGATGGGCTTCCTGTGCGGCGTAGCCGGTGTGGTATTGGCTTCTTATGTAGGTTATGGCACCATCGCAGCGGGCACAGGCTATGAACTGGACGCCATTGCAGCCTGCATCCTGGGCGGCACTTCCCCTCTGGGCGGCGTCGGCACCATCCCGGGTGCCTTGATCGGCGCGCTGATTATCGCCAGCCTGACCACCGGCCTGCAAATGCTGAATGTGCAGCCCGCCTGGCAGTATGTGGTGAAAGCCATCATCCTGATTACAGCCGTTTACGTTGACGTTTACTTCAAGAAACATAAGTAAATTGATTTGCTTTTTTGCTAACCGGAGAGCTGCCGTGGGCATTTTGCCGGGAATGGCTTGATTGATGTTCCTATTGGAGAAAGGATTTAGATAATGAGCGCAAATTTTGTACCCAAACCCGAACATAAATTCACCTTTGGCCTGTGGACGGTCGGGAACACCGGCCGTGACCCGTTCGGAGGTCCGGTACGCCAGCCAAAAACCCCCGCCGAATTGGTCTACCTGCTGGGAGAAGTGGGCGCCTACGGCGTCAACTTCCATGACAACGACCTGATCCCGATCGACGCCACGCCGGCCGAAGCCGAAACCGATCAAGAAGGATTTCCGCAAGGCGCTGGCATGAGACCGGTCTCGGTGTCCCGATGGCCACCACCAACCTGTTCGGCGACCCGGTCTTCAAGGATGGCGCTTTCACCGCCAATGATCCGAAAGTGCGCGCCTACGCCTTGCAAAAGACCATGAACGCCATCGACCTGGGCGTGGAATTCGGCGCCAGAGTCTATGTTTTCTGGGGCGGCCGCGAAGGCACCGAGACGGATGCCAGCAAGAACCCGGTCGAGGCCATCAAGCGCAACCGGGAAGCGATGAACTTCCTCTGTGAATACGTGCTCGACAATCAGTACGATCTGAAGCTGGCCCTGGAAGCCAAGCCCAACGAACCGCGCGCCGACATTTACAACCCGACCACCGGGCACATGCTGGCATTCATTGCCACACTTGACCATCCCGAAATGGTCGGTGTCAATCCGGAGGTGGCGCACGAGCACATGGCAGGCCTCAACTTCATGCACGGCGTGGCGCAGGCCTGGGAAGCCGGCAAGCTCTTCCATATCGACCTGAATGACCAGTACCCCGGGCGCTA
This sequence comes from uncultured Chloroflexia bacterium, assembly GCA_963760315.1. Taxonomy (GTDB): domain Bacteria; phylum Chloroflexota; class Anaerolineae; order Anaerolineales; family Villigracilaceae; genus UBA877. Next base: position 753,806 of record CAVXCK010000004.1, on the reverse strand, counting down.
CGACCAGGACCTGCGTTTTGGCTCGCGCGACATCAAGGCAGCCTTTTTCCTGGTCAAGTTCCTTGAGGATGTCGGCTACCAGGGCTCGCGCCACTTCGATGCCCATGCCTACCGCACCGAGGATTACGAAGGCGTCAAGGACTTTGCCCGCGGTTGCATGCGCACCTACCTGATCCTGAAGGAGAAAGCCGCGCAGTTCAATGCGGACAAGGAGATCCAGGCTTTGCTGGCTGAGATCAACGCAGACGACGGCGGCATGGCTGCTTATTTCGGTGCATACAGCTCCAAGAGAGCTGCCGCGCTCAAATCCCATTCCTTCGACCGGACAGCTATTGCCGCGCGCGGTCTGAAATACGAGCGTCTAGACCAGCTGACTGTCGATCTGCTCCTGGGTACACGTTAATCAGTCATCCAAGGCTCTTCTTCTCCTTATTTCGTCAAAGGGCAACGCATCAGGAGTGTGGATACGTTGCCCTTTGATCTTATGCGATTATCAGACTGGAGCTCTCATGTCCATCTTTTTAGGAATTGATGTATCCACCACAGGTAGCAAATCCCTGCTTGTCAATGAAGCTGGTTTGGTCCTGGCAGCAGCCTCCTCTCCCCATACACTTCAGACACCGAAACCTCTCTGGTCGGAACAGGATCCTGAAGAGTGGTGGCGGGCAGTCTCGGTCAGCATACAGCAGATCCTGGCGGACGCCGGCATAGAAGGGGAAGATGTTGGTGCCATCGGCCTGACAGGTCAGATGCATGGGCTGGTTCTCCTCGATCATTCCGGCCGGGTTTTACGCCCGGCCATCCTGTGGAATGACCAGCGCACCCAGGCCCAATGCAATGAAATCCATCGCCGGGTTGGGAGGGAGCGATTGATCCAAGTCACCGGCAACGTCGCATTGACCGGATTCACTGCTCCCAAGCTGCTCTGGGTGCAACAAAACGAGCCAGCTGTATACCGGAAGGCGAGACATGTCCTTCTGCCAAAGGACTACATTCGGTATCGGCTGACGGGCGATTATGCCATGGATAAGGCCGATGGGTCGGGTACTATTTTATTTGACCTGAAAGCCCGTACATGGTCCCAGGAGATATTATCCTCGCTGGGGATTGATCCAGACTGGATGCCACCGACCTTTGAAGGACCTGAGTTCACCGGGAAGTTGACAGCTGAGGCTGCCAGGGTGACCGGTCTGAAGGCCGGAACCCCTGTGGCTGCCGGCGGCGGGGACCAAGCGGCTCAAGCGGTGGGCGTCGGTGCGGTTGAAACGGGAATCGTGGCATTGACCGTTGGAACATCAGGTGTGGTATTTGCAACGACGCCGTCCGCCTTGATAGAGCCGCAAGGTCGGCTGCATGCGTTTTGTCACGCACTGCCGGGACGGTGGCACCTGATGGGTGTGATGCTCAGCGCGGCCGGGAGCCTGCAGTGGTATCGTGATACCCTCACCCCGGATATGAGCTTTGAAGATTTGCTTAAGGAAGCTGGAGACACCCCGGCAGGAGCGGAGGGGCTGCAATTCCTTCCCTACCTGTCCGGCGAACGCACACCGCACCCCGATCCACTGGCGCGCGGGGCATGGGTCGGATTGACACTGCGCCACGGGCGCGGCTACCTGACGCGGGCTGTTCTCGAAGGTGTTGCATATGGCCTTAAGGACAGCTTCACGCTGATCCAAAATGCAGGGCTGGGGGGATTCACCAGGTCCGTGGTTCGGGAGGCGGAATGAAATCAGTGCTGTGGCGGCAGATTCTGGCTTCGATATTGAATGCTGAGTTGGTTACTGTCAATACAACCGAAGGCGCGGCGTACGGTGCAGCGCTCCTGGCTGGGGTTGGTGCGGGAGCTTGGGCAGATGTCCCCTCTGCATGTACCCAAACGATAAAAGTGACCGCCTCCACCCAACCTGATGCCTCCTTGGTTGAGGTATACCAGCGAGGCTATGGAATTTACCGAAACCTGTACCCTGCACTTCAGGAAAGCTTCCAGCTGATGGCTTTACCTCAATGAGGAACCTTCGATGACAACCGGTAATTTTCTCGGCTTTCCCACGTATGTTCTTGAAAATCGATTTCTGCGTCTCGAGACATTGACCGGCGGCGCACGGATCGTCCACCTTTCTTATAAAGGCGGTCCCAGCCTGTTCGCCGAGCTGTCCAAGGAAATCAATACAGATTATGGTACCTTTCGATTTCTCGGCGGCCATAGGTTGTGGCATTCCCCGGAATCCATGCCACGTACATACCTGCCCGACCTGAGCGTTGCCCAGGTCAATGAGCTGCCCGATGGTATACGCATTACCTGTCCTCCCGAGCCGGGTGCCGGGATTGTTAAGGCGATTGACGTCCGCCTTGACCCGCACCAGGCCTTTGTCCATGTTCACCACGAACTCCGTAACGAAGGTTTTTGGATGGTGGAATGCGCTCCCTGGGCACTGACCATGTTCCGCCTCGGTGGAACGGTCATTCTGCCGCAGACATCCGGGAATGTGGATGCCGGTGGGCTACTGCCTAACCGCCAACTAGTGCTATGGCCATATACGAAGATCAATGATCTGCGCCTGGATTTGAAAGACGACTTCATCCTGCTGAGGGGTAATCCGGACCTGCCACCAGTGAAGATCGGTTATTTCAACTCCCTTGGTTGGATTGCCTACTGGATCGACGGTGTCCTGTTTGTCAAGCGCTTCGACCCCAAGCCGGGTGCCCCTCACCCGGATGGCGGATGCAATGCTGAGACGTACTGCAGCGACGAGTTCATCGAACTCGAAAGCCTCGGACCTCTCACCAGGCTGGATCCGGGGAAGTCCATAGTGCATGATGAAACGTGGGAACTGTACGACAGCCTTGACCAGCCGTTCATCCCGACGGATCTGCAAAAGCGAGTAGTTAAAGGAACGCTCGGATGACCATCTGAAAGCAAGTGGTGCATCTATGCAAAGACGGACATGCTAATGCGTCCGGGTCCGCTTATTTGCTTATTTAAGGGACGATCTTTATCGGTATATCAGTGTCAATCCAGGATTGTATCCACCCAGCCGGAGAGAGTCCTTGCAGCTGCCTAGTATTAGCGATAACAGTCATCCTTTGGCTTGGGTATAGCAGTCAAAATCCGAGAATATCGTGGTGCTGTAGTATTGAAGTCTCTCGTATTGGAACGCCAAGTGAATCTACCTATTGGTCAAGAGATACTTCATCAAGGGGGTGTAATTCCAAAACAATCGGTGCCTTGTTTGAGTTGCTAAAAGTTGCAAGATACGCCAGGAAAGGTAGAGACACTAAAGTTTAGCAGTGTGTTTTTATAAGCTGGATTTTCCCCTGTTGTTGTATAATTGAATCAAATCGGGCTGGCAAGTGCTTCAACACCTACCAGCCCTCACCAAACCACCGAACAGACCGGCGGATGGCTTCAAGGTTTTTGCCTTGCCAATGGCTCTCGGTGGAATCCGAGAGTTTTTATTTGGAGGCAAAAAAACCAAAGTCATGAATGTTGAAAGAAGGTAAACCAACGGACTCTACAAATTAGAATTGTACAGTCCATCATATCACCACCACATCTTGGGGTGAAAAGCAGGGAAAACCCCTATATATAGTGTATGAGCGTGGAGAGGCTCGAACTCTCAACAAACGGCTTAAAAGGCCGCTGCTCTGCCATTGAGCTACACGCCCGGTGCGGACTGCATTCTATCACGCCCCCTGCTCATGCGTCAATCATCGGAACGCAGCAGCCGGTTCAGCTCCTCAAAATCCACCCTGGCGGTGAAATCCAGGCTGAGCGGTGTCAGCGAAACCTGCCGCTTGACCCGCAGGACGTATACATCGCTATCTTCGCTTCGGTGTCCAAAATGGCAGCTTCCTGGTAATCCACCGGCCCCCGCTCTTCCCAGGATTTGCGCTTGGGCTTCGACCGGGATAAAGTAGCGCTGGTGGGCAAGGCGGGTCACCTGCCAGGGCGTCTGCCGCGTGGCGTCGGATGGAACGTCCACTTTAAGCAGATCCACTTCCGGCGGGAATTGCTTCTCCAGCATCTTTCGGGCAAAGTAAGCGGTGAAATAAGCCGCCGCCGAAAAATCGACCTCTGTGGAGTACGAGAGATGGTGCACCCGGTCGGTTTCCAGCGAAGCCGCCAGGGCCGGAATTCCCTGCGAAGCGGCCTCCATGGCCGCACCGACCGTGCCGGAGATGGTGATGCCGGTGGCAACATTTTCTCCATAATTGATGCCGGAGACAACCAGGTCTGGTTTCTGCGGCATGATCTCCAGGATGCCGTGCAAGACAGCCTGCGCCGGGGTTCCTCCGACGGCGTAGACGGTCCAATCCTTGCCGCGCACGCTCAGCACTTCGGGTCGGATCACTCCATCCGAGCTCATCGGCAGGCTGCGGCCCATGCCCGAAGACTGGTCGCGCGGCGCGGCCACGGTCACATATCCGATGTCCGAGAGCGATTCCGCCGCGGCCCACAAACCCGGCGATTGAATTCCATCATCATTGGTAAGTAAGATCTGGCATTTTTCCATATCATCTCCAGAAAAGAAAGGAAGCGGGAGGTTACCCGCTTCCCTGGTGCCCCTTGTGCGATTCGAACGCACAGCCTTTTGGTCCGCAACCAAACGCTCTGATCCATTGAGCTAAAGGGGCAACTCTTTAAGCGGCGAAAATTGTAACCGAGAATCAGATGAAGGTCAAGCATTCGCACAAAAACTTTCAGGGTGTCGACTTATGGAGTAAGTCACCTCCATCATCCTCTTCCAAAGCAGACTGGGGTTGGGTCCGTTCAACCGGGCGGGGACGGTGTTAAGGACATCCCCGCCCTGAATATGGACCGCCCCGCTGATCGACTCCACCACGCCGTCCATGGGCACACCCGAAAACTTGCCGGGATGGATATCCGTGCTGATGTCCCGCAGAGCAGAAAAATCGCCTGCGGCGGAATAATGGACTTTGAAGAATTGCCGTGGCTGGACGATTTGTTGGGGCTGTTTTGTCAGGGGAGCTACTCTTCTTGAGTACTTTTCTTTCAGGGTAACCTGTTTTTCTCTTCCAAAGGAACAGGGATGACTTTAGAAAAGGATTCTACTAAATAGCGCTGGCGTACTCGTCGGGGATTGAGGAAGGCTCAAATATGTGTGTTGGAGTATAATCCCGCCCAATCAACCGATATAATAAGGCCACCCGAGGAGAACCAATGAATAAATTTCTGGAACAATTGCAATTCGGCAAAACCCTCGTTGCCGACGGAGCCACTGGCACCAACCTGCACAAGATGGGTCTCCAACCCGGTATCGTCCCTGAAGATCTGGTGCTTGACAAACCTGAATTGATTCTGGAACTTGAAACCGCCTTCGCCACAGCCGGGTCGGATATTATTCTAACCTGCACCTTCGGCGGGACACGCTTGCGGATGAAGGACTCGAAATATGCGCAGCGGGTGACCGAGGTCAACACGCGTGCCGCCGAACTTGCCCGCAAAGCCGCTTCAATACGCAGCGGAATCCTGGTTGCCGGATCCATTGGACCTACCGGCCAACTGATGAAACCCTACGGCTTGCTTACTCCTGATGAAGCCTTCACTGTTTTTACAGAACAGGTACAGGGTCTGGTGGCGGGTGGCGTGGACCTGCTGATCATTGAAACCATGTTTGCTTTCGAAGAAGCCGATGCGGCTTTCAAAGCGGCGCGTACCGTCACCGATCTGCCCATTGTGGTTTCATTCAGCTATGACCGCGGTGTGCGCACGATGATGGGCGTCAAACCCGTGGAGATGATCAAACGTTACAAGGAGATGGGTGCGGTGCTGGTGGGTGCCAACTGCGGCACCTCCTTGGAAAACATGGAAAAGGTGGAGCAGGAATACGCCGCTGCCGAGCCGGGTTTCCCGCTATGGATTAAGCCCAACGCAGGCTTGCCGCGCATGGTTGACGGGAGCACCATCTTCGACGTGACACCAGAGCAGATGGCCGAATTTTCCAGAAAATTCGTTGCATTGGGGGCGCGTGTGATAGGCGGCTGCTGCGGAAATACGCCGGAACACATCGCTGCGATTGCGAAAACGGTAAACTGAGCATTATGATTGGAAGACAATTGCAGAAAATCAGAATAAATACAGCCGTTTATCACGGCTGTATTCTGCTTTCCTTCCTTGTGGCTTGTACTTCCTCAACCCCGGTCACCCCCACGGTGGCGGCGCCTTCACCCGATGGCAGTTTGACATCGCCAACTCTTACTTCTCTCCCTCCCTCCGCTGCCTCTCCCACCGCCGAATTAGTCCCAACAGCCACCCCCACACCGCTTCCCCCGGATTTTTGGCAGAAACTCCCAATCATTCCCGCAAAAATCAGCGACCGCGTCCACGATATATACCATTACGGGCAGACCTTGGGGAATAACCCCCACGTCTTCTCCCGAATCGGCGACTGCGCCAGTGCCGCCCCGGCCTTCCTGGTTGGTTTTGACCGCAATTACAATCTGGGGGAGTATACCTACCTCCAACCCGCCATTGATTATTTTCGGGGTTCCTTTGAACGCCCCAGCCTGGGCTGCCAAAAATGGATTGAACTCCGCCGGTCTGTTGACCACTCTCTGGACTGGCGACAAGTGCCTGCACAATGAGACCCTGCTCGACTGCCAGTATCGCCTTGACCATCCCGGTTTTGCCATCATTTCCATCGGCACCAATGAAGCCTACTATATCCACCGTGCCCCGGAGTCCTTCGAACGCAACATGCGCATCATCATCGAAGATACGATTGCTCAAGGGCATCATTCCCATCCTGGGCACCAAAGCTGATGATTTAGAAGGCGACAATTCCATCAATGCCATCATCGCCCGTCTGGCGCTGGAATACGACCTGCCGCTCTGGAATTTCTGGCTTGCAGCCCAGCCTCTGCCAAACCAGGGATTGATCAGATCCGGCGCACCTCAATTCCAGTTTCGTACACGAATTTTACCGATTTCTCCATCCCCCATAGTCTGGAATATGGCATGCAGATGCGCAACCTGACCGCCCTGCAAATGCTGTATTTTCTCTGGGAACAACTGGCGGAGACTCCCCCGGCTGCCTTGATTTTAACCCTCTCGCCCACCTCATGAAACAACGAACGGTTTGGCAAACCGTATCAACAATATATTAACCGCCACAGGACGGCTATTGCCGCGCTTCCGGGTGTAGATTGGTAAAGAACATGTCCGTTGGCATAAGAAAATTACTGCCCCCCGACTCTGTACGCCCTGCTTGCAGATTGAACTTGGGTGGATCTGTAGAAAACACAAGCCGGACAGGATTTCTCCTGCCCGGCTGTTTACTAATCCGGATTCTAACAGTCAGTTCATCCCATTGCTTGAGCAGTCGTACTTTTCCCCCAGCGGCGTTTCCACCTGCACCGGAGAATTCTCATCCATGGATCGAGTAAGCGTCCCTACTGCGACCTGTCGCAGCGCCTGGTCGGCCCGACCAGCGGAGAGCGTGAAACTGCGCCAGTTCATGTCAGGTTTCTGGCCATAGTTAGAGTAGATACTCGTGGCAGGCCAGGGCCGCGCCGGCCGCATCGCGGGTGCGCGGGGTCAGCCTTCCATCCTGGAATGCATCCACCAGCGCGGGGACCGAATCCGACGAGAGCGAAGCCAGGTAGGCCACATCCAGGCTCTGCACCCGCCGCGGCGCGGGCCACGTTCTGCCGGACGATGAACCCATCCACGTTGAGCAGGGTCAGGGTGGCAGCAAATCCAATGGAAGCCAGCAGGGCCGCCAGTGCGAAGGTGCGCTCCTTGCGCAGGATGTCGAGCACCACCACCACCGCCAGCAGCACGCCCAGCCAGATCATAAAGACATGTGTGTAGGCCCGCAGGCGCGAGAAACCGTAGGCGGCTTCGTAGAGCATCAGTCGCTGGAAAGCCGAGAAAAGCATCACGCCCACCAGTGCCACCATGCCCAGACCCAGCCCGGAGAAGACCCAGCGCTGGGTCTGGTTCTGGCGCTTGACCACCGCGCTCAGGCTCAGGAACAGCAGCAGGCTGAAGAAAGCCACCGCCACCAGTTCGCCAAAACCGCGCCGGGCGTATTCGGAATAGGTATAGCCCTGCACGCCGATGTTGGTCTGCCCGCCGAAGAAATACTGGAACTGGACGACCGCAAAAAGGGCGAACAGCACCACCACTGCCCCCAGCACCACCGCCGCCTCGGTGAAGCCCAGGAACGACGGCACGAGCGGCTTTTCCATGCCCACCAGTTTTTCATCCTGGCTCTTCTGGGCGGCGTGCAGGATCGTACCCGCCAGCGCATATGCCCCGATCAAAATATAGATGCAGCGGAAAATGTACTCCGGCAGATTCTCCAGCCGGAACAGCTTGACGAAATCCTGCACGCGCTGGGCGAAGACCAGGTCTGCAGAAGAGAGCAGCGCGGCGAAAATGACGACGATGGGAATGGCGATCAGCACCCCGCGGAAGATGGCCCAGAAGCGCTTCCACCCGGACCTTGAAACTTGCGCGGCAGGTTCGGGCGTTTCCCCTGCCTGTTTCTTACTTTCAGTCAAAAAGATGATCGGACGGGCGATCATGCTGCCAGCCAATTTGACGTAATTGACCACGTAATCCGACAGGCTGTACCAGAGCCAGCGTCCGCCCAGGTAGGTGAAGGCCAGCACGCCCATCAGCCCCAGCGTAAAGGCAAATGCCAGGAACATGCTCATCGGCTCCTGCCGGATGAAAGTCATTGCCGCAAAGAACAGGATGGGGACGAGCAGGAGCAGGGACTTCCAGGATGGTCTGATGCCATTCAAGCCCAACACCAGGAAACCACCACCGAGACACAAAACCGCGTAGATGGCAAATTGATCCCCGCGGCGTGCTTCCAGAAAAGGAAATCGAACAGCCAGCCCAGGGCCAGGGCCACGATCCAGAGAATATTTGTCCGTTTCATACCAACCTCCTCCACCGAATTTCTATACAGGATATCCGGCTTGCGCTTTCCGGAACTATCAAAAGGTATCACTAAGTCATCCAGTTTCACAAGAATTGCCCGCCATTGACATCCAATTTGATTTGTGCGATACTAATTGCAGCGCAGGGAGTTTCCCTGCCCCAACTCCGCCATCCTTATAGAAGAGGAGGTGGTGCCCAAAATGGATAGTAGTATGAAACGAAGCGCTGTGGCATCCCTCCTCGCTCTGCGATAAAGGTGCCACAGCGCGAACAGGAAGACCGCCGAAAGGCGGCCTTCCGCGTTAAACCCTATCCACCTTTAGCGCCTCCCGAAGGTACAAACAAGCGCTCTCCCACGTATTACAGAAAATTGGGGAGTGAGAGACCTATTCATCTCCAAACGAGATCCCCAGCCCGCGGGCGGTGAGGACCCCATCGCTGTTCACATCCACCCGCTTGGGGACCGCCAGCGCCTCGCTCAGGGGTATCGGGATAACCTCTGCGTTGCGCAAGGCCACCATGCACCCAAGTGCTCCTGCCGCGGCGACCCGCACTGCCGCGGCGCCGTAACGGGTGGCCAGCCAGCGGTCGAAGGCAGTTGGGGAGCCGCCGCGCTGGACATGTCCCAGCACGGTGACGCGCGTCTCGAAGCCCTGTGCCTCGATGTACTGGCCAACTTCCTGCCCGATGCCTCCCAGCCGGGGCACATAGACCTCGTCTCCTGTGCGCCGGTAAACTGGCTGCCCACCCAGGGGTTTGGCTCCTTCCGAAATTGCCAGCAGGCTGAAATGGGCACCGCCCTCGGCGCGCTCGCGAATCTTCTTCATGATCGACTCGAATCTGAATGGAATCTCGGGGATCAGGATCACGTCCGCTCCGCCGGAAACGCCGGAGTGGAGAGCAATAAATCCCGCCTCCCGTCCCATCAGTTCCAGCACCATGACACGGTGGTGCGCCTCGGCAGTGGTGTGCAGCCGGTCAAGGGCTTCGGTGGCGATCATCAGGGCAGTGTCGAAACCGAAGGTCACTTCCGTGCCGCCGATATCATTATCAATCGTTTTGGGCACCCCCACCACCGGCACGCCTTTTGCTGCCAACTCCATGGCAATGCGCAGCGTCCCATCTCCGCCGATGACGATCAGCGCGTCCAATTCCAGTTCTTTGATGGCAGCAGTGATCTCGTCCGAAACATCCACAACCACTTCTTTGCCGTTACGGAGGATTTTGCGGGCAAAAGGGTTGCCGCGATTGGCGGTTCCCAGGATCGTGCCGCCGCGAGGCAGAATACCGCGCACTGCTCCCAGGTCCAGCGGAGTGACGCCATCTGCGGTGATAAACCCATCGTATCCGTCCCGGATCCCAAGGACATCACAGCCATAGATGTTAATGGCCGTTTTGGTAACCGCACGGATGACCGCGTTCAGACCTGGTGCATCGCCACCGCCCGTCAGCACTGCAATTCGTTTCATTGGCACTCCTTATGAACAGCCCCATTATATGCAAAACCGGGAAAAGATATTGGGGTGTTGGACGGACGAACCCTGTCTAACACCCCAATTTACCTTTTCATATTATCGGTACGGCGGGAATTTATGGCATTTTATGAATGAACCGCCAACCCTGATCTGTTAGCTGAACCCGGGAATTTGTCCCGACCACTTCGAACCAGGTGGTGCCAGGTTTAAATGGAAAGGGTGTCCCATCAAGGTTGGTCAGCGAGACTACCTCTGTATCGTTTCGCTGCCATTTGACTTTATACGCCTGTCCATCCCGGAAAGCATACCCTTCTCCCGTACCACTTAACAGGATGTCGTAAATTCCGGGACTGTAAAGTTCATGTGGAACATAGAGGACCACTAGGTTATCAAAGGCAATCGGCTGATTGGTCAGGCGGTCGGTCAACTGTGCATATTGTTCTTTTATATTATTGAAATCATCGGCGGTATCAGAGAAGCGCAGATACTTGCCGGTGGTCAGGTCGTAGTCCCATCGGTTGTAGATTGCGCCCGAATAACGGACAAATACTTGCACCCCAGGCTGGCCTCCGGCAGGGGTGGTCAGATTGAAGGACATGCCGTTCAGGTTTTGCCGCCCATTCTCCACGCCTTTGGCAGTGATAAAAGCACTCAAAGTGGCGGTGTTGGCCATCAGGTTGTTCATGCCGTTCGGGTCATAGCGGAACAACGGAGTGCTGGGGCCTTCAACGACCAGCCGGTCGGCATATTCCGAACTGAGATAGCGGTCCATCTCATATACATAGGCACCGCCGAAGGCAAAAACTGCTTTATAGCCGCGTATCAGGTGACTGTCAATGAAACGTCCCGAACGGATTGGCCCGACCATCTCGGCATCCTTGCTGTAAAATACTGCCGCGAAGCGGGTGGTGCCTTCCTCGGTGTAATACTCAAAAACGATGTCGGCCAACGAAAGCCCCCACTGGGGGCGAATGCTGCGCGGCAGGTTTGAGACCTTAATGAGCAGCGGGCGACGAACCAGAAGGGCAGGGTCAGCAACTTGCAGACCGGTGAGCGGATCCACATTCGAGGGGAAATTGGACGGTCCGTACCCTTCGGCCGGGTAGAGCGGCGTCGGGCTTGGTTCGGGCGACGGGGTAACAGTTGGCGGCAGCGGTGTGTCGGAGGCGACTGGGGTACCGGTCGGAGCCGTAGCCGTAGCCGTAGCCAAGGCGGCAGGTCCGCAAGCAGTCAACACCACTGCCAGGGATACAAATATATATATCAGTTTCTTCATAATAGTAAGACCTCCATATAGAGACGCTATCATACCGCATTTGTTCCGGATGGGAGAGGGAATTTGCATGAAAACCGCAGTCCACCCGGGCTGCGGTTTTCTGTCTCCCAGGGAGCACCCGAATGACGAGCATGGGAGCCCGTCCCATAATTCTTAATTGATTCTTAGTACGAAGAATTGGAAAGAGATATCTCCAGATTGTTTATTCGGACGAATTTCGGGACGATGATCGCCGTAGGATTGCGAGCGCCATAGCTCTGGGAAGTATTGTACGGGACCGCGGCCTGCGAAAGCCAGGCCACATTATCGCCGAAGATGTCGAGCAGACTTTGAGTGAGCCGAACGTTATAAGGGATCGTCACTGAACCATCCTTCTTAAGCAACAGGGCACCGAAGCGCGAACTCCCGGTGATGATACCCTTCGAAGGATTCACAATGTTCATATAGTGCAGGAAGGGAATGTAAAGAATATCCTTTGTCCGCGGCAGGTTGACCAAGTCGTGCAAGGAATTGACATCCTTCCTTTCGCCGGCGCTGAGCACCAGGCTTTTATGCCCCACGGTATGGCCGGTGGCTTTGGCGCCGAACTCATCGGCATCGTCCTGGAGCCAGGTGAAACTCTGGAAGACGCCTTTCAGGAATATCGGGAACGCCTTGCGAACGATCCCAGTAAAATCACGCTTAAAGGGAAAGGTCTCCGGCCGGTATGGATCATCAATGAGCGTAAACTTGTCTGAGAACACCTTTTGGCTAACTTTGTCTTCACCCAGAAAGGAAGAACCACGCTTCATCGAGCCGCCGTTGAAACCGATCCAGTTCATAAAACCGAGCATCTCGGCTGTAGCGGCTGAGCCGAAAACAATATCGTAGGCACCGAGTGGAATCTGCTGTGGGGAGTCGGTCTGGTAATGTTGTACCAGGAAGGCAAGTTCCTGCCGCAGCGCAGAAGGATCCAGATCCGATCTCTTACGAGCGGATTGTTCAGCACTCACTTCCCACTTGAGGGCGGAGTGTGCCAGAACGGCGGTCACTTGGGCATCGGAGGTTTTGAAATACTGGGTATGTTCCGAGCGGGTATTGATCTGGGCGATGATGTTCGTACCGCAGGAAAAGATGCCGGAAAGTTTGACCGCCTCGGTTTCCAGGCCAGCCGCGGCTGTGTTGAAAAATTGCAACCGTTCCTCGTTGCTGATGTGCGCCAGGGCAGAGTCATACCCGCTTTCATCGGCAAATGACTCCGCAAAAACAGGAATTGTGGGCTGATAGGTCAGCGGCTGGGCGTGCTGAACCATCCCTCCGGCGATGTCAATGCCCTGCTTCATTTCAGCGAGCTTGCCCAGGTCGGTAATGAGTTCGTAACTGGCACGTTTCCTTCCGGAATAAGCAGTGAACTCCATGCGGATCAAATGTTCGTTGGTATTCAGGGAGATGGACGAGTTGGCGAAACGCATCAGGTAACTATCTTCTTCGTGATAGAAAAGCGTAACCTCATAGCCCTTGTCCAGGGCATATTTACGCAAATCCCTCAAGGTTTGCAGGATTCGTTGCATCACGGCTATTCTCCTATTCTCACATTGTCGAAGCGGCAAACCGGAACCCCGTGCCCCAGCTGCATGGCCTGGTTCGGCTGCCCTTTTCCGCAGTTGTCCACATACTTCACCTGCCAGGTGGATTGATCACCAACCGCGGAAAGGCTGTTCCAGAATTTGACGGTGGCACCCTTGTAGGTGGGGTTTTTGACCACTTTCGTAATCTTCCCATCCTCCACCAGCCAGCCAATCTCGGTTCCGAAGTGGAATTGTTCACGGTTCGAGCCAATCGACCAGCTGCGCTCGCTATCCAGGACAATGCCTTTTTCGGTGCTCCTGATAATATCCTCCTGGCTGCCATCCTGGCCGGGGTCAATGTTAATGTTCGTCATCCTTTCGATGGGCACGCGGTAGAAGGAAGTAGCCCGATTGGCCCCTCCGCTGCCTTTGAATATCTGACGTTTTGCTCTTGCGTTGGCTTCTTCCACCATTTGCCGGCCGGTAATGGCTCCCACCAGGATGCCTTTATCGATCAGCAACGTATTCTGGGCGGGGACACCGTCATCGTCATAGCCGAAACTCCCCGGTGAATTGGGCAGCGTGGCGTCGGCGCGAGCGGTAAGTTTGGGGGAACCGTAACGCAATTTGCCAAAGTCTTCGAGGGTCACGAAAGAACCGCCTGCATAGGCCAGTTCGTAGCCCAGGATGCGATCCAATTCCAGGGCGTGGCCGATGGTTTCGTGAGTCTGCAAGTACATGATATTCGGCAACAGGATAACTGAGCGGTCCTCTTGTGGACATTCGCCGGCTGCCCGGACCTGGTTCAGCTCTTTGACGATCCTCGCAGCATTCTCTCTAAAGAGTTGCTTATCAATCGTTTCCCATCCACGGCTGTCTCCATGCCTGGGTGGACGGAAGGTGCGTTCGTAGGTGGCACCTTGATCATCCAGACCAGATACCTGCATGTTGGAAAATACTTCGGTGAGGAGCTTTTCGATCTGGCTGCCTTCCGAATCCACGAAAACAATCTGCTTGCGGACGAAGGTTAGATCACAGACACGCTGGAATACGCCTTTCTGGTCTAGCTGTTGGTCCATTTCCTTTAGAAACGCGACCTTATCAGCAAGGGGGACTTCGAACGGGTTGATGGCGCAGGGGCTTTCAAATTTATCCTGAATGGCATCTTTTTCTGCCAGCCGGACGGGGAAGGTGACCCGCTCTGCAGCCACCCGGGCATTGTCGAAGGCTTTATCGAACAGGGCGGACAAATCGCTCAAATCGGAAGAAGCGGAGAACCCCCAGGCGCCTTTGTAGAGCACCCGAATTCCTACGCCGCTTTCGCGGGCAGAGGTGGCGCTCTTAAGATTGCCGTTCCACATCAAGAGGTAATTGGCTTCCTCAAAAGGATACCAGCGAGCATCCACATAGGTGGCACCCAGGGATTTAACGCGATCGATCTGTTGTTTGATCTTATCCAGCATACTATCTCTCCTTTTTCTGATGCGCGGATGGGCAGGTTTTTCGTGGGAGGCGCCTATCCACGGTTGTGAGCTCAAAAGGAATATTATACATTCAAAATATATTTCTTCGACGACGTACATTGACCTCTCATATCGACGCCCAACATCAACAACTCATGTCGTGGATGTGGCTGATGGCGGCTTGAGGCCGCCTCAGCCAATATCGTCGATGGATGCGCTGGCAGCTGGTCCCCTACGCTCACCTGCACTGCACAAAACGCAGTTCGGTACAGGTGTTGCTTCGGGGATGCTTCGCAAACGCTACCTCGACGTAAGGTATAATTTGGCGGTCAAATGTCATTGACTCTTTTTTCCTTTGCGGTATAATACGCGCCGCACGGCCGACTAGCTCAATGGCAGAGCAGTTGCCTCTTAAGCAATTGGTTCGGGGTTCAAGTCCCCGGTCGGTCACTAAGAGAGATGGCGTGTTCCTGGGTCATCATCTCCTGGGGGAGAGGCGTCAGATCTTCAGCAGTGAAATTCTGCTCGACCTGCGACGGCATCTTGATCCAAGAACTTGAATACACCTACAATCCCATCAGGAATTGAAAGATCTGATCCTGAAAATCGGGAATCCACTCATGTCCATAGTCGGGGTAGATCGCCATGGTCTTCGACGAAGTAATCTTATTGTATACTGCAAACTGGGTCGAAGGAGGACAAATAGTATCCGCCAGACCAATACCCCAAAGCACTTCTGCCTGAATGCGCGCAGCCAAGAACTGAATATCGATGTAGCCCAGCTTCTCAAAAACAGCATCTTCGTGCGCATGGGCGGGATCAAACAGGCGGAAGTAATCCTTCAGTTCCATGTAGGCCTCTTTTGCCTGATCCATATCCCAAACCCGTTTGTAATCGCTGAGAAATGGGTAGACTGGGGCGGCTCGTTTAATGAGCGGCTCCAGGGCGGCACAAGCCACAGTTAAAGCTCCGCCCTGACTGCCGCCTGTTGCACCAACTCGCTGCGCATCCACATCTGGCATTTCCATAACGATCCTGGCCAGTTGCGCTGTATCGAGAAAGATTTGGCGAAACAGCAATTTCTCCGGCGAACCGGCGAGGGCATCCTCCAAACCTCGAACGATATGCCCGTGTAAAGTATTCCCGCTGACTCCCCCTCTATCAACCGAAAGCCCGCCCTGGCCGCGGCAGTCCAGGGCTGCCACGGTGTACCCCTGCGCGACATAGCTCAGCTTGTCAGACCAATCACCAGAATCGGTCGAGTAGCCGTGGAACATCAGGACAGCTGGATGAGGCACGGGGGATTGCTTGGGACGCAATAGTTTGGCATGCACGCGAGCTCCACCGACCCCAGTGAAATATAAGTGGAAACATTCAGCACCTGAAACCTGGAATTGAGCCGGTATCAGTTCTGTGTGCGGCTCATTCGAGTGCATTTCTGCCAGGCTTTTATCCCAGAATTCGTCGAAATCGCTGGGACGCGGGTTACACCCCTGGTATGTCTTTAATATTTCAAGTGGAAAATCAAAGGTCAATGGCATGGTTGCATCCTAATAGGATCAATCTTGGCGATGATAATTTAACCATCGGAATAAATTATACTGTACGGGCGATTAAAGAACTGACCAACGAACCTGGGCCAATCGCCATCAGTTCCCTGATCGGCTGGACATGGCGGTTAAGCAGCCCTCACATGGATTCGCCTGCAAAAACTTTGAGTATGTGGTCCATTTCCGTGTTCACCGCCTCATCTACACGCAGACGTTTCTCGTCGGCCGCAAACCATGCCAGCGTCTGACGGATGCCGTCCCGGAAGGGTATGGTGGCCTGGAAGCCAGGCACGAATGTCTTGATCTTGCTATTATCAAACACCGTGCTCCACGTCTTATCGCCTAACAAACTCCCCGCCAACTGCGGTGCCACTCGCGCAATAAAGTCAGACGGAATGTGAACGATCTTCGCCTCGACACCCAATGCCTCGGCGATAGTCTGATAAATCTGATCCCATGTCAGCACTTCGTCGGAAGTGATATGGAAGGCATGACCCACCGCCTGCCCATTCCCCAGCAGCCCTAGAAACCCTCGGCCAAAATCCTCCGCATGCGTCACAACCCATAGCGATGAGCCGTCGCCGTGCACAATGATCGGCAAGCCTTTTTTCAGCCGATCAGCCAAGGTGTAACAGCCCCACCCCCCGACCGCTATCGGGAAATTCGGATCATATGTCAAAGAAGGACGCACAATCGTCATTGGAAAACCTTCATCGCGGTACGCTTGCATCAGACGTTCTTCGCAAGCAATCTTGTTGCGGGAGTATTCCCAGTACGGATTGTGCAAGGGTGTCGACTCAGTAATGAGATAGTGAGCCGGCGGCTTTTGATACGCCGAGGCCGAGCTGATGAAGACGAACTGCTTGACCCGGTTTCGGAAGAGAGCCAGGTCGCGCTCAATATCATCCGGCAAATAGGCTATCCAGTCGACAACAACATCAAACTCCACGTCCTGCAAGGCGGCGTGAACGTCTTCCGGCTTGTGTATATCGGCTGTCAGGCTATGACTGCCGGGCAGATGCGCGGGTCGTAATCCGCGGTTGAGCAGATAGAGCTCAAATCCTTTGGCGATCGCTTGCCGGCTGACCGCCGTGCTGATGAAGCCGCTGCCACCGATAAATAGTACTCTCATAGAGATTGATCCTTTTCTTCGGCTGCCCGATTATGTAATCGAATACGATCTCAACCTACCAGGCTATGGACGGGAATTGTCATATCATAAATGATATATGAACCCATTATCGCGCCGCTTCTACTCAAACGCTCCATTTGAGGGAAACAGTCCTGATCCCGATCCTTTCATCCCTGGAGCTGGTGTTGGGCGGGGGTATTACAACATACAAAACAACCAGTCAATCTGGATTAAATTCCTCTTCCTCAAATTGCCAACCTTGTTGCTAATTGCCTGGCATTTTCTTATTTAAGCCAGGCAAACCCACAGGAAAGACATTGCGGTTTATGCATACATATCATCGAGCCGCACTCAGGACAGGTCCATTTTATATTTTCGTTTTTGACAAAATTAATCATGCCGATTCTCTTTATACTCACGAGATTATCGATCACACTTGTCCCATACTTATTTCTATAACGCTTATCCAAGTGAGCCAGGCGTGTGCAAGGAAATTCATCACATTTGAAACAATACTGAATTCTCCCTTTTATCATCTTATCGCAGTTCTTAATCTGACAGGTTACGCAGGAAATCGATTTATTAGTATCGTCTCCCCGACAACCAGGACATGACTTCCTGTCCCTTGCATAGGCTCGACAAAGGCGGCAATTTATTCCGCACGGGGCAATCAGGGTTGGCTTGGTTGAATTTGTTCTTGTTCTTATCATGTCAATTCAGTAAAATCTCGCTTGGTGGCTTTTCTCTTCTTAGTATTCAAGGAACTGTCCATCTATGATTCAATAATATTAATTTACCTTGCAATTTTGCCTGATAGATAAGGGGAGTATATAGCCAATTTTCCCAAATGACAATAATCCCTTTCTTCACCCGTTGAGAAAGGGGCAACCATCTCTACCATCCCAATTGCCATGGCAAAAGGGGTCATCACTTTTTTTTAGAACAGCCCCTCTCGTTTCGGAGCAGCTAGCAACTCCTATTGCTTCAGCGATGGCGCAAGGATACAAAGTAATAACATTATCAACGCGAAACCTATCACAAGGATTGTTTCAATCCAGGATGATTTGCGCTGTTCGTACAATTTATTCCAGTATTTTGCAATTGGCTGGAATGCCAGGATGAAAACTGCCTCCGGTTTAGGGCAGAGGGGATTGGAGGACGGATAAACAAACAGGTTCCGAACCAGTTAAAAGTCAGGACAAAGGGGATCGAAAAGCACTCGGTTCTTCCCCGGCGCGGACACATTCTTTTTGTCACTTCCACCAAGATGAAGGATTTTCAGGGAATTTCCCACAGTGTAAATTCTTTAAAAATCGTGGTTTTCCCATTAACTTCATCCCCCTGCCGGGATCCAATTGCTATTCCAATATCTCCGGCTTCCTGATAAGCAGACACATCCATATAGGGCACAAGCACATCATTGACCTTAAGTGACGCAATTTCATCCCGAACGACCAATAATACGGTGTTCGATTCACCCTCCCCCGTCCTAAGGTTTGTGAGGGCGCCACTGGCGATAGGTTCTATTGATATGCCAGATGTCAGTGCCCACCGCTGAGTTGAAAAAATCGTCAGGCGATATTCATCTGTGTAATTCCGCCTGAAGCGAATACAAGTGTCCCAGGAATGGTATGTACTGGGATAAGGATTAACCAGGACAACGCTCAAAATGAAGTTTTTAAAATCCTGCTCCGCCCAATAAGTCTTGATCAACCCATCATTATTGTGATTCAATTTCCCATCTAATGGTCCAAAGAGCAGAGTCATATCCAGATCAATTTGACTGGCAAGGCGCGTTTGCTGCGCCAAAATCGTATTTTGTTGAGCCAATATTGTCGACTCTGCCCGGCGTATGCTTTCGTCTTGGGCTTTTATTGTATTTTGCGGTTTCTGGTATTCGCTGCTGATTGCCTGCAATTGATTGCTTTTTCCTAAATATTCAATATAGAGAAAAATCAAACCTGCAAGCAATATCGCTGACAAAATCCAGACTCTAGAAAAACCGCGCAAAAACGGTCTCTTTAAAGAACCGGCTTTAGAAGTGTCGGTCAATAGGGCAACATAAGGTTGAGGAGGTGCAAGAACTGTTTCATTTGCCAGAGAGGCTGGTTCTACTGCCTGTACATTTCGGACAAGAGAGTCCTCAAATTGAGTTTTCCTTATCTCGCCATGATTAAGCTCATAATCCAGCCGGTCAGTGCTGGTTACAGCCGGTTCAGGGAAAGATATTGGAGCAGGCTCATCCTGAAGAGCCTTATTTGTCTTACCCCCCTCCGCCTTTTTTAACCCTAGAAGTGATAATGGACGGTTCTGAGCTGGGTACAGCCCGAGGTTTCTTTTCGATCAATTTGTTCAAATTTAAATTCATCCCACAATTAGGACATACCGTCGCATTTGCAGGCAGTTCATAACAGCAGAGTTCACATTTGAGCGTGTCGGATTTTTTCATTGTCATATTGGCCAATGTCCCAACATGGGGTCCTGGGAATGTTGGAACATCACTTTGTGATTTCCGAATGGGTTTTTTGAGCGTACTTTAATCATCCATTTCCGTAAATGCCAGCCGATTCTATTCAATTTCATCATCGTCAACAAAGGCAATTATTAAATAAATGATCAGGAATGTACCTTTTCAGTACCTTTAAGACAAGACACGCCTTCAATAAAGTAATCCTTTCCTGCTCCAAGATTATTATACTTCCACTGCCTATGCTGACCAGAATTGCAGCAGCGGGATTACAGTTCTCGCGATAAGTCATGGTGTTTGATCATTAGATTCAGTCACCGCGAGAATATCACCAGACCTGCTTTGAACTTTCTCAGAGGATATTCCAACTTGGGGTAATAATATATTACAGCTACCTTACAGCTACCCGATTGGAAGACGTGGAAAACATGGTAGATATGGACATTTTAACCCACACATATGGTATTGGTTTGACATTTTAACCCTTATATATATAGGATAGATAACTCTGATCCCAAAGTCTTAATCATATGATTTGGGCTTCGCCCAGAGGGCACTCTGCAAGTCCTCGGTCAGCCACCACGCAAGTCGGGAGTATCCTTGTGGATGCTCCAGTTTTTGTTGCCGGTATTCCCTCCCTATTTGGGAGAGGCGTACCAATACTGTGGAAAGAGTTTCCTCTGCACTCCCCAAGGAGGGGCTTCGCGAGGAATGATATCGCTAGGGATGATATGGGTGGGCATCCGGGTGTCCCATTCGACTGTACACCGCTGTGGCTTCGTGCAGCAATTTGGACAATTTTCGGGGATCATCGTCAGGTACGCTGTGTTTGCAATTCCAGGGGATGTGTGGTTGCCAATATAGGATTGGTTGGAAATTCTAGCTGCAGCCAGTATCTGGTTTAACTAACAGTATAATCACACAAATGTGGTTCAGATAATTATCGGTCAGTCGTTATTGACGAGAGAACAACAATACGAACTGTCCCTGCGGTTGCCGGAGAAATTCCATTGGCTGTGTTAGTCATCTCGCTGCTCAAAAAAGCCAGCGCAGCCCGTGAGCCGTTGTTCGACGCCGGGCACAAGACCGCTTTCCGGCTGTTCAACGGCTTTTCGGAGGGCTGCCCCGACCTGGTGGTGGACCTGTACGCGGCAACCGCCGTCTTGCACAACTACGCCGATAGTCCGGAACAGGGTCTACCGCTGGTCCACGCCGCACAGTCTTTCCTGCAGGAGCGCTTCCCCTGGCTGCAGGCCGGGATCGTCAAAACCCGCAACAGCCGGTCAGCGGAGGAGAAACGAGGGAAAACTCCTCTTCGGCGAGATACCCGACCGAAAGATGCAGGAGCACGGAGTCTGGTATGCCCTCGACCTGTGCATGAACCGGGACGCCAGCCTGTACCTGGATACGCGTAACCTGCGCCAGTGGGCCCTCCAGCACCTGGGCGGCAAGACCGTCCTGAACACCTTTGCCTATACGGGCAGCCTGGGCGTGGCGGCCTGCGCCGGGGGGGCGGCACGCGTGGTCCAACTTGACCTGAACCGGCAGTTCCTCAACCTGGCCAAGACCTCCTACACCCTGAACGGTTTCCCGATCAACAAGGCGGATTTTATCGTCGGGGATTTCTGGGCGCAGGTCAACCGGTTCAAGCGGGCGGGGGAATGCTTCGACTGCGTAGTGGTGGACCCGCCCTTTTTCTCGGCCACCCCCAAAGGTGCACTGGACCTGAACACGGACAGCGCCCGGCTCATCAACAAGGTCCGCCCGCTGATCAATGACGGCGGCTGGCTGGTCTCCATCAACAACGCCCTGTACGTCAGCGGGAAGGAATATCTGGAAACGCTGGAAGCCCTGTGCGCCGACGGGTATTTGAAAATCGCGGAATTGATCCCGGTCCCGGAGGATTTCACCGGGTACGCGCAGACCCGCACCGGCAACACCTATCACGGACCCGGCGCCATTCAATCACTCGACGAAGATCGCGGTGCTGGAGGTGAAGAGGAAATTTTAGATGAAGCCCTCGAAACCATCCCCAGCCAGCCAACGCACATCCACACCGGCCATTGCAGGTACCTGGTTGAAATGATGAGAAACCCTGATCATCTAAGGTATGATTGGGAGGGCTTCGAGTCCAGGATAGAATAAAATGATAAATGCACAGCAATTTCAACGCATTGCCCGGGCTTTACCCATCCTTGAGAACGCTGACCCGCGTCTCCTGCGCGAATTCCAGGAGACTGCCTTCTTCACACGGATTCCCAAGGGTCGGGATGTTTTCATTGAAGGGCGACCAGGTCGATGCGATTGCCCTGCTGATTTCGGGCGTCGTCCGTGTTTATAAAATTGGCGAGACGGGGCGGGAGATCACCCTTTACCGTTTCGGAAACGGCGAATCCTGCATCCTGACCGCCAACGCCATCCTCAGCCAGAAAATTTTCCCGCCGTTGCCACGGTGGAGCAGGAAGCCGAGGCGGTGATGATCCCGGCGGACACTTTCCGGGATTGGGTCCGGCGCTACGACCTGTGGCGGGAGTTCGTCTTTGAGTTGCTTTCCCAACGGCTTTCCTCCGTCATGGCGATCGTCGAGGAGGTGGCCTTCCGCCGCATGGATGTCCGCGTTGCGTCATCTATTAATGGAACGCGGCATGAGATCCGATCTGATCCACATCACCCATCAGGAGATCGCCGCTGAACTGGGCAGTTCGCGGGAGGTGATCAGCCGCATCCTGGAGGATTTTTCCGCGCAGGGAATGGTCGAGGTATCCCGGGGAAGGATCAAGATATTGGACAGGGAGGCTTTACAAGCCCGTTCGGTTGTGTGACTTTGTCACAGACAGGAATCGCCCCATGCTCCTATACTTGGGTTACAAACCAATTCAAACCAAATAGGAGATATAAAATGAACCCCTTTGTAAAATTCATGGCTTCCCCCGCTGGCCGCATCACCCGTGTTGTGGCAGGCATCGTCCTCGTCGCCTTGGGACTGTTGGTCATCCACGGCGTGGGCGGCATCATCGTGGCCGTGGTCGGCCTCGTGCCGCTGCTGGCCGGGCTGTTCGACTTCTGCGTCTTTGCCCCGCTTTTTGGCGCTCCGATGAGCGGCCCGAAAATCCGCGCTGGAAAGTAATGATAACAATTCGGAAGATAACCAAGCCGGGGTGCGAATCTAAGCGCCCCGGTTTCTTGCATCCAGACAACCAGGAGTATCTCATGATTGAAAAGAACTTTATTGAACGCTTGCGCAACAATCCCCGTCCAGTCGTAGTAGACTTCTGGGCACCCTGGTGCGCTCCCTGCCGTGCCATCGGACCGGTTGTGGAAAAATTGGGCGAAGAATATGCCGGGCGCGTCGACCTGTGGAAGGTCAATGCCGACGAGCAACCCGACCTGCTGCGTTCGCTGCACATCTACGGCATCCCGACCCTGATCGCCTATCACAACGGCCAGGAGGTCGGCCGCCGTACCGGCGCAGCCTCCGCGACAGTCCTGTCTTCCCTGTTCAAATCCGCCCTGACTGGCAATAAGCCGGAACGAAACGGGCCGGAACTCAACGACCGGTTTTTGCGCCTGGGGGCGGGTCTTGCCCTGTCTGGGTCTGGCAATCCTCAGCGGATTGTCTGGGGTGCGCCTGCTTGCTGGCAGGCCTGGGAGCGGGATCATGTTCACAGCCGTCTACGACCGCTGTCCGATCTACCGGATGACGTCAACGCGTCTGAAAGAGTTGTTCCATAGGAATCCAACGTGATCATCCAATGGCTGATAACCCATGATTGCGGCAGAGAAGAGCTCTTGACGAAAGCCAGGAGCTTCTTAATTCCTGGTACAGATATTTCTTGATACTGCTTATGGCACTTATATAAACCTTTTACACGGATTAGTTAAATATAAGGAGAATCGATTGCAATAATTGATCGAATGAGATTCATCGTATTTTGCAATGACGAATGACATATGTATATTTAAAGAGCAATTCTTATAATTTGCTATAGTATACTATAGCAAATTATTGCAACCAACAACGAATTATTGAGGATGCCTCTATGGATAATACCCTCCTCACCGCAAAGCAGGCCCAGGAACTGCTCAAGGTGGATCGGACAACGATCTATCGTATGCTCAAGGACGGGCGTCTCAACGGCGTCAAAGTTGGCCACCAGTGGCGGTTTTTTACCAGCGAGGTGAATGATTTGCTGGCGGGGGCAAAACGACTGGGCGAGAACAATATACCTATCCTGGCAGACATCCTGCCCCTGCATTGTATGCAGCCGGTGCAGGATGTTTTTGCTGAAATTGCTCAAGTCGGTGCAGTAACAGCGGATAAAAAAGGCCACCCCCTAACGAATACCAGCAACTCATGTGATTTCTGCAAGTTGATCTTGGGAAGTAATGAGGGACGCCAGGCATGCATCGAATCCTGGGGGCATCTCGTCAATCAAAAAGACGCTGCGCCGGAATTCACCTCCTGCCATGCTGGCCTGCAATATGCCCGGGCCCGCATTGAAGTACACGGCGAACTGATCGCCATCCTGGTTGCCGGGCAATTCTACATTCATGTCCCGAAGCCGGAAGAACAACAGGAGTGTCTTCAGAAACTGGCGGAAAAATATTCCATTGATATTGCTCTGCTTACCCAGGCCGCCCGGCAAATTTTCGTTCTGGATGCCCACAATGTCCCGCAAATCAGCGGATGGCTGGAGAAGGTTGCACATACTTTTGAACAGATCAGTGCAGAACGCGCTGACTTGATGAACCGTTTACGGCAAATTGCCGAAATGAGCGTTTTCGAAAAATCCATTCCCTGAGAATGAAACTATTTTATAAAACGAGGTGAAATGATGACAGCAGACGAACTTCGCGCTTTGAAAATCGGTAAATTGGTGGATGCGCGTGGCACAGCCTGCCCAGGTCCATTGCTGGAGGCTCGACGCGGTATCAGCGAGTGTCCGGTTGGCGGAGTGATGGAAATCCAGTCCTCCGACCCGGACACGATAGTGTCTGTTCAGCGTTGGTGTAATAAGATGGAGTTTGAATACCTGGGTGATGTCGAAAATGACGGATTCTGGAGCATTTATCTGCGAAGGACGAAGTAAATGGCTGATGTGAGTAACAGGAAAGCTGACCGGAAAAAGATACTTGTCTTTTCCACAAGCGCGATATCAGACCTGGGGATTGATATGGCGGGCAGCGCTCACATGCATTATTCGCCTTCAGTTCAAGTGATTCCCCTGCCATGTTCCAGCGGGATCAAGCCGGCCTGGATCGTCCACGCTCTCGAAAAGGGATACGATGGCGTATTCATTGCCGCCTGCGGAGGGGATTGTGCTTATCTATCCGATTGCACCTCTCGAACGAGTGCCTTGCTCGCAGAAAGCGCAGGATATGCTCAGGGAGCGCAATATCAGCCCGAAAAGATTAAAGATGGCGGGAATTTGCTCAGTGTGTGCGGATAGTTTTGTGTCCCATATGCGGAAATTTGAGGAGGAGTTAGCCAGTTATGACTCCCGATCATAAGAAAAATGGACTTGACTACGATGTCATGATCGTTGGCGCTGGCATAGCAGGGATGGAAACAGCCGCGTTACTCGGGGATATGGGCTACGATGTGCTGTTGGTGGAAAAAGAACCGAGTATCGGCGGCAAATCTATTTTGTTGAGCAAGGTTTTTCCAACTCTGGATTGCGCCAGTTGTATTGTCACGCCCAAAATGGCCGCCGTTGCCCATCATCCGCAAGTCACGCCCATGGTTTACACCGAAGTGGATGGTTTTATTCGCAATGGCGACGGTTCATTCACCGTGGATTTGCATAAAAAAGCTTCTTATGTGAATTTCGACGCCTGCACAGGTTGCGCCAAGTGCGAGGAAGTCTGTACGGTCGCCTTGCCGGACGAATACAACTATAACCTGGTCGCACGTCGCGCGGCTCACATTCCCTTTCCTCAGGCGGTACCGAAAAAGGCGGTCATCAGCCGTCAGGGACAGGCTCCTTGTACTTATGCTTGTCCAGCTGGCGTGAAACCCAGTGGATTTGTGTCGTTGGTCCGCGCGGGACGTTATGATGAAGCATTCAGGATGCATCTGGAGGATGCTCCCCTGGTGGGCAGTTTAGCCCGTGCCTGTTACGCGCCCTGTGAAAGCGAATGTACCCGCGGGGATAAAGATGGAACCCTGCATATCCGGGCGATCAAACGCTTTATGGCAGACCACTATTACGCAAATCACCCTGAGCCTGAATATGGCCGTCCGCAGGAGCTGTTGGACAAGAGAGTGGCCGTTGTAGGCTCAGGGCCTGGCGGGCTTACCCTTGCCTATCACCTGGCCCGCAAAGGATACCAGGTCAAGATCTTTGAGGCAGAGCCGGAACCAGGTGGCCAGCTCAGATTTGGGATCCCCGCCTACCGGCTCCCCAAATCAGTGGTAGACCGGGACATCAAGAATGTGACTGCCCTGGGTGTAGAGATAGAGACCGGGGTCCGCATAGAAAGCCTGAAGGGGCTGAGGGAGCGAGGTTTCGATGCCGTCTTCCTGGCCACAGGTTCTCTGGAGCCGAAGAGGCTCGGAATACCGGGAGAAGATCTTGAAGGAGTTGTGTGCTGCTTCGATTTCCTGAAAGAGGTCAACCGGGGCAAAAGAATAGACCTTACAGGCAAGACCGTTGTGCTCTTTGGGGGAGGCAACGCCTGCCTGGACCCTTCCAGAATTGCCCTCCGATCCAATGCTCAAAGAGTGATTGTCGTGTACAGGAGAAGCCGGGCAGAAATGCCAGCCTTTCCTGCCGAGGTGGCAGCAGCGGAAGAAGAAGGTGTAGAGCTTTGCTTCCTCACCAATCCCACAAAATTCGTCGGTGACCATGGAAAGCTAAAGGAAGTGGTCTGTCAGAAGATGAAGCTCGGTGAACCTGACGCTTCCGGCCGGAGAAAACCGATGCCGATCGAGGGCTCCGAATTCAAAATCCAGGCTGACATGGCGATTGTGGCGATCGGGAATGCGCCCACAACCTCCATCTTCAAGGATGAATTAGAGCTGAACCCCGATGGCACCGTGAAAGTCAGATCCCGAAACCCTCCAGACGTCGCTCCCTTATGTCTTTGCCGGCGGCGATGCTGTACTTGGCCCCTCGTCTATAGTTCAAGCCATGGGACAAGGACGGCGAGCTGCGTTCTATATCGATCGTATGCTGCGAGGTGAATCGCTGGATGTGCCTTTTGGCGATCCATTGGAGGTCATAGACAAGAAAGATGTCCTCGATAGGACCAAGAATTGGGAAGACAGTGGCACCGGTCACCGTGCCAGAGCGTCCACCCCATGAACGTATCCAGAGTTTTGAAACTTATGAGTTTGCCTTAAGTGAAGAAAGTGCACGATGGGAGGCTAATCGCTGCTTGAACTGCGCTGAATGTTCCCAGTGCCATGGAATGTGTCAATGTCTGCCCTGCGGATTGCATTGATTTCAGTATGAAGCCTGAACCCATGAAATTGCGTGTGGGGAGTGTTGTCCTGGCAACGGGATTCGAGATCATGGATCCGACGGGTAAAGGCATGCTGGGATATGGCGTTCTCCCCGATGTCATCACGGGGCCTCAAATGGACCGGCTATTGTCGCCTACACGTCCATATAATGGCGTGCTGCGCCCCTCTGACGGCAAAGAACCGGAAAGCATTGCGATTGTGCTCTGCAGCTGGCTCCCGGGACCATACTTTCTGCAATCCTCTGTGTTGCCGGATTGGCTGCATGTACGCCATCAAACAAGCCCAGCTCATCATGGGTGCTCTCCCCATCGCGGATGTAACCATCTACTACATTGACATTCGGGCTTTCGGGAAGGGATACGAAGAATTCTATGAACAGGCCAAGGGCATGGGAGTGAACTTTGTCAAGGGGAAGGTGGCCCGTGTCGAACAGCTTGAAAATGGCAACATGGCATTGCACTATGAAGATATGTTGGGCGAGGGCGGGATGCAAACCCGGGAGCATGACCTTGTCGTTCTGGCAGTAGGCTTTTTGCCGAACACAGCGCCATTTGCCCTTTACAAGGGCGGCGAACTGGAAAGAGATGCCTTCAACTATGTCCGCGAGGTAAACCCTGTTATTGAGCCAGGCGCCACCAATGTGGCCGGACTTTACCTTGCCGGCACCGTTAATGGGGCGAAAGATATTCCCGATACCGTATTACACTCTGGCGCAGCAGCAACTCAAGTATCTGCATATCTTGAGAGAATGAGGGCGGACTGATGGCACAAGAACGAAGAATTGGCGTTTTTGTCTGCTATTGCGGAGGCAATATCTCAGACTATGTTGATGTGGAAAAAGTCCGGGAAGAAGTCGCCAGGGAACCTGGAGTTGTCATTGCCAGGACTCACATGTTTGCCTGCTCTGATGCGGCGCAGCAGGAGATGATTGACGACATTAAAACCGCCGGGCTGGATGGCCTCGTGGTAGCTTCCTGCGCGCCTTCCCTCCACATGCATACTTTTCGGGGCATGGCTGAACGGGCCGGCCTGAATCGTTACCAGTACGTGCAAGTGAATCTGCGTGAGCAGTGTTCCTGGGCGCATACCAACGATAAGAAAGGGGCGACGGAAAAAGCCATTCATCTTGTAAGGGCTGGCATTGCCAAATGCGCTTTAACCCATCCACTGAACCCTTTACGGGTGGAAACCAAGCCCCGCGTGTTAGTGATCGGCGCGGGTGTTGCCGGGATGCGCGCCAGCTTATCTCTGGCAGATATGGGATTGGCCGTATATCTGATCGAAAAAGAGGAAAAGCCCGGTGGTTGGTCGCTCCAGGCGGGGCGTATGGGACCTGAGGGTCAACTGGGGTCAGATGTAGTCGCAACCTTGTTGCAGCGGATCCAAGGGAATGATCGGATCGTCCATTTACACACAGGCGGAATTGATTGAAAAGACCGGCAGCATCGGTGACTTTGATGTAAAAATCAATGTCAAAGGTGAAGAAGTCTCTCTGAATGTAGGGATCCATTGTTGTCACAACTGGCTTTACGCCCTACATCCCTGAGAAAGGGGAATATGGTTGGGGAGCAGATGGCGTTGTCGACCTGGTACAGTTCCGACAGATGTTAGCAGAGGGAAAACTCGAATATCATGGCAAGCCATTGCGTGATGTGGTATTCATCTACTGTGTCGGCAGCCGCCAGGCTGAAACGGAATCATGCCCCAACCCGAATCGCTACTGTTCCCGTTACTGCTGTACGGCGGCGACCTATACCGCCGTTATGCTTCACGAACTTGCAACAAAGACAAAGCAGACGGTAAACCAGTATCATCTTTACCGTGATATCCGCACCTACGGCAACCTGGAAACGATCTACGAAGAGGCTCGTCATGGTGGAGCGCTCTTCCTCCGCTGGGAACCAGATCATCCTCCTGTGGTGGAAGAGGCTGACGGACGACTTTCAGTCAAAGTACAGGATACCCTGATCGGGGGCGAGGAGATTGAGATCGGCGCGGACCTTGTGGTTCTCGTCACCGGTATGGAGCCACGCGAGAACGACAAGCTCAATCAAGTCCTCAAAATACCGGAAAGTGCGGATGGGTTTTACAAGGAGATTCATCCAAAACTACGTCCCGTGGAAACTGTGATTGACGGAGTATTTATTGCCGGCGCTGCCCAGGGTCCGAAAACCATGTCTGAGAGCGTCACTTCGGCCCTGGCAGCGGTAGCCAAAACTGGCAGCCTGCTGAAGAAAGGTTATGTGGACCTGGAACCGTTGGTCGCCCAGGTAGACACTGACAAATGCACCTGGTGCGGCGAATGCCTCAAGGCATGTCCCTATAATGCGATTGAAAAGATGATCTGCGGTGATAAAGAAGTCGCAATGGTCATCGCTTCCCTGTGCAAGGGAGAAGGCGCCTGCGTGCCAGTTTGCCCCATGGATGCGATTGCCGTTGAAGGGTTCAGGAACGATCAGATCATCGCGATGATCGATGCCAGCCTCAAGGAGGCTACTAGTATGAGCAGCACTGGAAAGAGTCGCAGCGTGATATACGGGAGATCGTTCATGACGAAATGATCATGAAAGATCGCATCGCGAAGATTCTGAAGGACGGTCCCCAGACCATCCCGGAGTTAGCCGAGGCGATGGGATACCCCAGTCACGAGGTGGCGATATGGCTGTTCGCCATGCGGCGCTACGGTGAAGTCGAGGTGGTTGGCAAACCCGATGTGGACGGATATTTCAAATATGCACTTGTTAAACAGCAAAATGAAGGCGCATAATGGCAAGATATCATCAAAACTGGCTGCAAAATTAAAACATCCGAAGAATTCAACGCCGAAGCTTGTTACCATAAGGCGGAGGAGCATTAATATGAGCGTCCGCGTCGATCCACAATTCTTAACTGAGCTCAAAAAATACGGCGCCGTGAACGTTGAGAAATGCTTCAACTGCGGCAACTGCACGGCTATTTGTCCGCTCTCGACCAACAGCGAAACTTTCCCGCGCCGCCTCATCCGCTATGCCCAACTCGGTTTGAAAGAACCGCTGCTCAGCAGCAAGGAACTCTGGCTGTGCTACTACTGCGGTGAATGCACCCAAACCTGCCCCCAACAAGCCGACCCCGGCGAGTTCATGGCCACCGCCCGCCGCTACGCCATCGCCAATTACGATCCGCTTGGCCTGGCGAAACTGCTCTACACGTCTCCCATCCTGAGCTCCATCTTCCTCGTTCTGCTCGCCGTGGTGATCGGCTTCGGCGTTTACTCCGTTCATGGCCCCATGCCAACCGACACGCTCAAGTTCTTTGAATTCATCCCATCGTCGGTCATTCATAACTATTGGTGTGGCCGGGATGATCGTTGTCGCTGTCCTGATTTTGATTGGCATGGTCAATATGATCGTTAAAGTGCGAGGCCAAGGGATGAAGGGGATGCGCACCAACTGGCTGAACGCGATTTGGGAGGCCATCGCGGTCGAGGCGCTTGCCCAACGCCGCTTCCAACGCGACTGTGAAACTGCCACCGATAAACCGGCCTGGTACCTGCAAAAATGGTTCGTCCACGCCTCCATGCTGTGGGGCTTTCTCGGACTTCTGCTCGCCACCGCCCTCGACTATGCCCTCGAACTACTCGGCCTCAAAGCGACTGGGACTTGGGTGCACTTCTGGCATCCGATCCGCCTGCTCGGCACGATTGCCGGATTGTTCCTGGTCTATGGCACTTCGATGTCACTCATTCGTCGCCTCCGCAAAACGGACGAAACCAGCGCACATTCAACCGTCTCCGATTGGGCGTTCCTCATCCTGTTGTGGTTGACCGGTGTGAGCGGCTTCCTGCTGGAGATCGCGGTTTACCTACCCAACCCTGCTCCGTGGATGTACTGGACACTGCTGAGTCACATTTCCGTGGCGGCTGAATTGCTCTTGCTATTGCCTTTTACGAAATTTGCCCACGCCATCTATCGCACGATTGCACTGTACTTCCACGCGCTCAAACCCTTCCCTGCCACCGAGCCAGCCAAGGCTGGAACGGACTGATAATTTCACCGTCATTCAAGCATGAACGCGTACACCGAACAAGTCGCTTATGAAATATTCAACCAACATTCAAAAAGGAGAATTCTATGGCTAAGCAAAAAATGGCAGTTGTCTGCAATGGCGACACCCCGGCGAACATCATGCCGACGTTGATCTTCTCCACATCCGGCATCGCGCTGGACTACGAAGTGCATGTCTTCGTCTGCCCGGCCGGGGCACGCTGGTTCGTGAAGGGTGAGCTGGAGAAACTCGGCACGCCCAAGGGCATGCCCAATCCCGTCAAGCTCTTCAACGAACTCCTCGACCTGGGCGGCGAGGTCGTCTTCTGCGAACTGGCCCTGGCAGAATAAGGACATCAAGCCTGAAGACCTGCGCGATCCGCGCATCAAGATCAAGAAGGCTCCGCCCTTCCTGATGGATGTCGAAGGCGCCTGCCAGACCTACGTGTTCTAATAACTGAAATCGAAAGCCGGGCATCTGCCCGTCTGACAGATGCCCGGCTCAATTGATAACACCCTTCTGCCGAAGCGATTCCCGCGCCGGCATCATTTCCTGTTCTTCAACCTCGATCGCCTCACCGCGCCTCGTTCGGGCAGGTGAAGGCGAATCTGGCCAACCTGTACTGCCAGCCGGGGGACGAAGCTCAGGGTATGTTAAAGTACATAGGAAAGTTGGGAACGGGCCAGGTTGCTGCGATCGGGAATGGCCGCAATGACCGGCGCCGTCCGGAACCGCACTTGGTCAAGATCTGCGAAGGCGTCTACCTCATCCAGAACATGATCAAGACACCCGGCGGGTTGATCCGTGTTACAGGGGTCAATGATGAGGAAAAATTACAAGACGTCCATATTCCCGACGACTTTTTCTTCTATCCGGCGGAAAACCTGCCAGGGCTAGAACATATCCTGGAAGGTGTGCAAGCTGATAACGGGTCTGTGACCGAGACGATTGTGCAGTTCTACTACAGCCAGAGGGTCGAATCTCCTGGCGTCCAGCCGGAAGATTTTGTTCATGTACTTCTTCCCAATTCGGTATAATAATCTTATAAAAAGAGAGAAACCCATGAAAATTGCAGTAATTACAGATGATGGGAATACCATCAGCCAGCACTTTGGACGTGCCCAGTATTATCTGGTTTCCACGGTTGAAAATGGGCAGATTGTCGACCGGGAACTACGCGAAAAGCTCGGCCATGCCCAGTTTGCAAGTGACCCACACGCGGCCGACATCCCCGGGCAGCCGCATGGCATGGACCCGGCATCCCACAACAGGCACTTGCAGATGGCCGAAGCCATTGCCGACTGCGAAGCCCTTCTCTGCCGCGGCATGGGGATGGGCGCCTACGAAAGTATGAAGACGCGCGGCATCCGGCCAATCGTCACAGATATCGCTTCCATTGACGAAGCCGTAATGGCTTATATTGAAGGTCGCATCGTTGATATGGTTGAACGTCTTCACTAACCATTGTCTTACAGAAAAAAACTACGTTCTATGAGCACTGGAGCCGCCTCCATTGCCAGTTGGGACGCAGCGTGCCGCAGATAAAAGAGTGAATGGAACGTTGCTCCTGGATATCAAACCCCATGTGCCTGAATTCGACATTCGATCAGATACGCGCATCGGTTAGTATGACTCTCGTAAGGCGTAGGCCATGAGAGCGAATCGTTTTCTATCAATCCTAATCCTTCTTCTGTTTACTGTTGGGCTGGGATTTTCTTTTTTAGGTCAGAATGCCAGCGCTCAGACCCCCACTAGTAAACCGGTGGTGCGGGCTGTGTTATTCTATCGAAGCCAATGCAGATTTTGTCAACAGGTCGTTGCCACCGTCATCCCGCCGCTCCTAGACGAATACGCTGGCCAGCTTGAAATTTTCCGGATCGATGTCTCGCTTCCAGACGGGGATGCGCTCTTCACGGCAGCCATCGAACATTTCAATATCAAGATCATTGGTGTACCTACGCTGATCGTGGGAGATGACGTGTTGATTGGCGGCATAGAGATTCCACTAAAACTTCCGGGTATCATCGAAAGTGCCCTGAGACAGGGGGGAATTGACTGGCCGGATATTCCGGGCCTGAGCTCTGCACTGAGCGCGGCCCAATCGACTGAAATGGCTGCCGCGACTCGACCGGTAAAATCCACCCTTTCATCCACCCCATCCATTGCTACCCCAGCCAGTACTCCCAACGCTACGCCACCCGTGGAGATCGAGAAAACAGACGGGTTGTGGGAGGTCTTCACGCGTGACCCGTTGGGCAATTCGCTGTCTACGGCAGTACTAATCGGCATGATTATCTCAGTTGGATATGGGATTTCGAGTTTTTTTGACAAAACCCGGGGCCTCCTCATCTCAACTGCCAGCTTGGATCATCCTAACCCTGTGTGTAATTGGATGCGGCGTGGCCGGCTACATGTGGTACGTAGAAGCTACTATGGCTCAGGCAATATGCGGGCCAATCGGGCATTGCCAGACCGTTCAGGAGAGCGAATATTCCCGCCTGTTTGGCATCCTGCCCGTCGGTGCCCTGGGGGTAGCGGGATATGTTGCAATCATAATTACGTGGTTGATTGGCCGTACTTGGCGCTCCAAATGGGCCGAACTGGCTGACCTGGTTTTGTTAGGCATCACGACTTTAGGCACGTTGTTCTCTCTTTACCTTACATTCCTAGAACCGTTCATCATTGGGGCTTCCTGCCTCTGGTGTCTGACATCTGCCGTTCTTATGACTGCCCTGTTTCATCTGAATATCGCACCAGGAAAATTGGCATCTACTCACCTTCTCAAAAAGCCAAGCGATCCCGCTATCCCCGGTTCATCGTGATCCATCAATAATCACAATTTGTTTGATAGAATAATTCCAGGATATTGATTGAAAACACCAAACTTAGGAGATGATTATGTCACGAAAACACACCCACTCAAAGCATGTAGCTGAGCCCACTTCTCATCGACGGCAGAAAATTCACAAGCGAAACCTGGCCTGGCTTTGGGTTGGTTTGGGAGCTCTGATCGTCGCCGTTGTCGGGATCCTGCTTCTCAGGCCAAAGGCAGCACTTTCTATTGAAATTACCCCTGCCCAAGCGTATGCAAAATTCCAGCAGGGAGCGTTCATCCTGGATGTGCGCAGCCAGGATGAATGGAATCAATTCCATATCGCAGACAGTACTCTGATCCCCCTTGACCAACTGCAAAACCGACTTAGCGAATTGCCAACGAATCAAGACATCGTCGTGGTTTGCCTGTCAGGCCACCGCAGCCAGAGTGGGGTTACCATCTTGCAGCAGGCCGGATTCACACACGTGTTCTGCCTGAGCGGGGGATTACAGGCATGGACCGCGGCGGGTTATCCGGTTCAGGGGAATGCCCCGTAAGTCTTATAAAGCAGACAGGATAAATCCATACATTCCATGGATGGAAACAAGGTCAGGCTTGCGCCTGTTACGTATCCACGAGTGGATCCTAGAACATAAATTTGCTTTATCAGTTCAGTTCGCGGCAGGGAGGTTAACCGAACCCGTTCCTATGCGGATTACATTTCCCCTTGCGCTATTTGTGACATTATGAACAACTCAAGGTGACATTGCACACTAGTTGAACCATTCTTCACAAGCGTATTATATCCTAAATCGTATATGCGTTTATATGAATAAGGTCATATGATATCTTCAACCCTCACCCAGGAAATCACGTATCTCCACGCCAACCTGTGCTCTGCTTTGGCAGACCCAACCCGGCTGCTCTTGCTGTACGCCCTTTCAGACCAGCCGCGGAATGTCACTGAATTGACACAGGAACTGAATGTCCTCCAGCCTAGCGTCTCGCGCCACTTGAGAGTCCTGCGGGATGGGGGCCTGGTCCGCACCACGCGGCAGGGATCGTCGGTGCTTTATGAACTTACTGACCGCCGGGTCATCGATGCGCTGGACCTGTTGCGTGGCATATTACGCGATCGAATTCAACGCAGTGCCGATCTAATCGATGAACTTGTTACATCATAAAACAGGAGAAATCCTAATGCGACTTCATTATTAACGAGGATCATATGAACCAAAGAAGGATCACATTCATTTTCGTGGTGATAGGTGTCTTGCTGGTCACAGGCAGCGTTTTCCTGATGACCGCCGCCCCGGTCAAAGCCCAATGCGGATCGCAGGCCTCATCCTGCAAGAACTGCCATGAGACGCAAGCCCAGATGCCAGTCAATAATGACGGCACCGCATGGCACACCCAGCATGCCTTTGGTGATTTCTGCTATCTGTGCCACGCCGGGAACAATCAGGCCACCAATAAGGTCGCCGCGCACACCGGCATGGTGCCTCCGCTGGCTGACATCAACACAAGCTGCAAAAGCTGCCACCCCACTGACACGCTGGCAAAAGCTCAAATATATGCAACCACCCTTGGCCAGCAGGTGGGCGCCGGGGGAAGTGGGACTGCGGCTGCAACCAGCCAGCCCGCCTCGTCTGCTGCCCCAGCAACGACCGAGGCTGCACCAACGGCGGTTATCGCTCCAGCGGACATGGTGGATTATTCCCAGAGATATGATGCAGTGGCCCTGGGGAAAACCCCGACCAATATCGGGAACATCATTCTGATCGCCATTCTGGCAGTGCTCGTTCTTGGCGGCGGCTTCTTTGTGCTCAAAAGAGAGGGCTTGATTAATATCTCTTTTGAAGATCCGAAGCGCGTTCCTGTCCAGGAAAAATATCCTGCCGATGTGGTGGAGATGCTGCCAGATATCAGAAAATTAAAGCCTGCCTCCCGCCGTATCCTAAAAAATATCCTGGCAAGACCCCAGGTTGCTGCTGATTTGCTGGCCTCCATTGACAAACTCACCCATGAGGAACCGGCTGGCGATCAGCCGACCTGAAGATCGAAAAGGAATAAGCCATCTAGCTCTAGATATTTCCAACCAAATTCAGAAAAGGAGAAAATATGAACTGGCTCGTCAAGCAAATTCGCAAGGAAGAATGGTCACCGTATGTTGCGGGCATCCTGCTCGGCATCGTCGGCATCCTCACCGTGGTACTGGCCCACGCGCTGCTGGGTGCATCGGGCGGTTTCGAGAACCTGGCCGCTTATATCGGCAAGGCGATCAACCCGAGCAACACCTACTTCAATTACATCATGCCGGCGGGGATCACCTACCCGGTGGTACTCCTGGTGGGCATATTCTTCGGCGGGATGCTGGGAGCACTTTCCAGCGGCACGTTCAAATTCCGCACGATGGATAGCGAACAATGGAAGACGGCCTACGGCAAGCAGACCTGGAAGCGCTGGCTGCTGCTCTTCGTGGGTGGGATCATCGTTGAATTCGCCGCAGGGATCGCCGGCGGCTGCACCAGCGGCCTGGCCATTTCGGGCGGCATGCTGCTCGCTCCGGCGGCCTTCCTGTTCATTGGCGGAATGTTCGCCTCCGGGATCGTCACAGCCCTGATCGTCTACGGAAAGAAATACTAAAAGGAGGATGACATGACATACGTAATCGCTCTCGTTCTAGGCGTGTTCTTCGGCTTTGCCCTCAATAAAGCCGGTCTGACCAAGTACCACAAGATTGTCAACCAGTTCCGTCTCACCGATTTTGCCGTGCTTGAAGTTCATGATGACCGCCCTGGTGGTCACTGCGCTAGGCGTATATCCCTTGCGCGCGCTGGGTATTATCACCTTCCCGGCTATTCCCGCGACTTATATCGTTGGGAACCTGGTCGGCGGGTTGATCTTTGGTGTTGGCATGGCGCTGGCTGGTTTCTGCCCTGGAACGGCCATGGCTGGAGCTGGAGAAGGGAAATGGGACTATATCGTCCCTGGCCTGCTCGGCTTCCTGACGGGCGCGGTCATTTTTGGTCTGACCTATACAAGCTTCATGCCCCAGATCAAGGCGATTGCCAATTATGGCAGCGTTGTTCTACCCGATCTCTGGCACATCAACCCCTACCTGGCTGTCTTTGTCTTCGCCCTGATGGCATTAGTGCTCTTCTACCTGATTGATCGCATGGGTATGCACCGCAAGGAAAAGAAAGATTAGTCTACCCATTGCTTTCACTGCGAGGGATTATGAACGCCCCTCGCAGTGAACGACTATTGACTGGAGAAAGTTATGCCGTCTACAATATCTCGCCGTGATTTCCTCAAGGTCGGCGGCGCAGCCATCGGTGCAGTGGCCTTGGGGAAGTTTATTCCGCCCTGGGTGGCCGAAGCGGCCCGCACCAACGGATTGCTGGATGCCACGAACAGCGGGTATATCCCCAGCATGTGCGAAATGTGCGTCTGGCGCTGTGGCCTGCTGGCCAAAGTCGAGGCAGGGCGCGTGGTCAAGCTGGAAGGCAATCCCGACCATCCCCATTCCAATGGCAAGCTTTGTCCACGCGGCCAATCCGGCCTGATGAACACCTACGACCCCGACCGGGTGCTGACCCCGCTCATCCGGGTAGGCAAGCGCGGCGAGGGACTGTTCCGCAAAGCCTCCTGGGAGGAAGCGCTGGACCTGGTGGCTCAAAACATGCTGGACATCAAGCAAAAATACGGCCCGGAGGCGATGATCTTCTCGTCCACGCACAACCTGAGCCAGGTCCAGTTCGAGAACCTGCTCAACGCCTTCGGTTCGCCAAACTACGGCACGCAGCGCAGCCTGTGCTTCAATGCCATGATCGTGGCCAACCTGATCACCTATGGCATGGAAGAACCAGCACGCAAATATGACGACCTGAAGTACATCATCCTGACCGGGCGCAACCTGATGGAAGCCATCTCGACCTCGGAGACTTCCGCCTTGAGCCAGGCCATCGACCGGGGCGTCAAGGTGGTCACCCTCGACCCGCGCTTTACCAAGACGGCTGCAAAATCCGCCGAGTGGCTTGCCATCCGCCCGGGCACCGACCTGGCCTTCCACCTGGCATTGATCAATGTCATCATCACGGAAGGGTTATACAACCGCCAATTTGTAAACAGCCATACTTCCGGTTTCGACAGGTTGGCGGGTTCGAACACTCAGTACACCCCGGAATGGGCTGCAGCCATCACCGAGATCCCGGCGGATACCATCCGACGCATTGCCCGTGAATTTGCCGCAGCCGCACCCTATGCACTGGCGCACAACGGCTGGCGCACTTCCAATTTCGTCAACTCCTTCCAGACCGAGCGCGCCATCGCCATCCTGAATGCCCTGGTGGGGAACTGGGGCGTGGCGATGTTCCCGGCCTCCGGGGAGGAGAGCGGGGTTCTGGGTGCCCCACCGCAGCCGCCTTATCCACGCGTTTCTGCCCAGCGCCTGGACGGCGTGCCTTGGAAATATCCCTTCGTCCCGCTCAAGATCGGTGTCTTCCAGGAATTGCGCGAGGCAGCCATCCGCGGCAACACCTTACCAGGCTCATGGCTGGTT
This sequence comes from uncultured Chloroflexia bacterium, assembly GCA_963760315.1. Lineage (GTDB taxonomy): Bacteria > Chloroflexota > Anaerolineae > Anaerolineales > Villigracilaceae > UBA877. The sequence goes on along the minus strand of CAVXCK010000004.1, from coordinate 715,109 downwards.
CATCGCTCGCCAGAACCCGGCCATGTCACTGCCGGACCGCGGCCGCACGCTGGAAGCCTTCGGCAAGATGGACTTCATCGCCACCATCGACATCATCATGAATGACACCGCCTGGTTCTCGGATGTGGTTCTGCCCGAGGCCTCCTACCTGGAGCGCTACGATCCGCTCAACATCGTCGGCGATAAAGCCTTTCTGCGCCAGCCGGTCATCGAACCGCAGGGCGAGGGAAAATCCGCCCTGTGGATCTACAAGGAACTCGGCACACGCCTGGGCCTGAGCGATTTTTTCCAGTACGCTGACGAAGAAGATTACCTCAAGCAGCAACTGGCTCCCCTGGGAGTCTCGCTTGACGAAGTCCGCCAGAAAGGTTATGTGGATCTGCCACAGGAGGGAATCGACTTTACTGAGCCCAGTTGGAATACCCCCAGCAGCAAGATCGAATTGTTCTCGACCACGCTTGAACAGGGTGGGTTTCGCCGCCGTTCCGCAGTGGGAGGAACCGCCCGCGCCCGCCGCCGGACCAGTTTTACCTGCTGACCGGCAAGGTGGCCCAGTCCACCCAGTTTGGCACCCAGAACAACCAGCTCCTGCACAAATATTCAGACGAGCCACGCCTGTGGATGAATGTGAAAACCGCCGAAAAGTCTGGGGCTGGCCGATAATGACATGGTGGAAGTGGCCAGCACAGCCGGCAAGATCCACATCAAGCTGGAAGCCACCCAGGCCATCCGCCCGGATTGTGTTTATCTCACCCCGGGATACGGGCATCTTTCCAAGGGTCTGACCACTGCCTATGGCATCGGTGCCAGCGACTCCGATTTGCACGTCACCTACACGGACCCCATCAGCGGCGGTCAGGCGCTCAGCCAGACTTTTGTAACGGTAAAGAAGATCTAGACGGGAGCCGGACATGACAGAAAATCGACACAACGCCTTCCTGTTCGATGCCACCCGCTGCATCGACTGCCGCGCCTGCATGGTAGCCTGCAGCGTCGAAAATAAAATTCCCATGGATAAGACCCGCATCTGGGTGGCGGGGGTTGGGCTGAAAGGCGAATTCCCGAACCTGGACCGCGCTTCCATGGTCTATCACTGCATGCACTGCAATGAACCGGATTGTCTCTCAGCCTGCCCGGTGGGCGCCTACAGCAAGCGCCTGGATGGCCCGGTGGTATACAACCCCAAGAAGTGCATCGGCTGCCGGTATTGCATGAATGCCTGTCCCTTTGGTGTGCCGCACTTTGATTGTGATAAAGGTCTCATCGATGGCGCTTTTATTGATAAATGCACCATGTGCCCCCAGCGCATCGACATTGGCCTGGAACCAGCCTGCGTGGCCACCTGTCCCACCGAGGCGCTCATGTTCGGGGAACGGGATGACCTCTTGAAATATGCTCATGACCGCCTCGCTGCGCAGCCGGCGCGTTATATCAACCATGTCTATGGGGAGACCGAAAACGGCGGAACGTCTTATTTCATCCTCTCGCATGTCCCGTTTACTGAGCTTGGCCTGCCGGAGCTGACCTCCACGCCTGGTCAAGGAGGTCAGTGAAGAGGTGATGGGACTTACCATTCCCTTTGCCCTCGGCTGGGGCGCTGTTTTGACCGGCGCTCGCGGCTGGCGTGCACCTGTACAACCAGAAAAAAGAGCGGATGCCCAAAAGCTTGAAGCTGCCGAAGCACAAACGGAGGATGACAAAATGAAAGTGCAAATATCCATCCATCCACGCTTCCATTTGAAATCCGCTGGTCGTCATTCTGCTTGCCTTGATGGGAATCGCTTTTATCATCGCCATGGTCCGCTATGCCAACGGGATTGGCGCCATCAGCAACTTGAGCAATTCCTATCCTTGGGGATTTTGGATCAGTTTTGACCTATTCACGGGTGTGGCGATCAGCAGTGGCGCTTTCCTCATGGCCGCAGTCGTGTATATCTTCGAACTGAAACAATTCAAGCCGCTGCTTCGGCCATCCATATTAACCGCCTTCCTAGGTTATATGATGGTCGTGATTGCCCTGCTGGTTGACTTGGGCCATCCGGAACGCATCTGGTACATGATGATCCACTGGAACCACACTTCTGTCCTGTTGGAAATCGGCATCTGCGTGATGACCTATCTCACTGTGCTGGCGATCGAATTCGCGCCGGTTGTTTTTGAAGGCCTCAAATGGCAGAAGTTCGCCCATTTTATCCACCGATTCATCATGCCGTTCGTGATCCTGGGCGTGGTGCTTTCCACGCTGCACCAATCTTCGCTGGGTTCGCTGTTGCTGATCCAGCCCACCAAGCTCTATCCGCTGTGGTGGACGCCCATTTTACCGATTTTATTCTTCGTCTCAGCAATCTCCATTGGTCTGTCCATGATTATTTTCGAATCGACGCTCAGCGCGCGCTATTTCCATCGCGGCCTGGAAATTCACCTGTTGGAAAAACTGGCTAAAATCATCCCGATTGTCCTGGCGATATACCTGGTGATTAAATTCGGCCAGCTCATCATCGCCAGTGACTTGAAATATCTCTTCACCAGAGGTTTGATGAGCGTCCTGTTTTGGTCAGAAATCCTCATTGGCGCAGTTACTCCAATCATCCTGTTCTCGATCAAGCGAATTCGCCAAAGCGCGAATGGTTTGCTATTCAGCGCGATTATCCTGTTGCTGGGCATGATCTTGAACCGCTTTAACGTCAGTTGGTTTGCCGTCCAGCATCCCGATCCACTTACCTATATGCCTGCATTTATGGGCAATGTTCACTATTTCCCATCTTTACCGGAAGCCCTCGTTTCGATCGGTATCTTCTCAGCCGGCATCTTGGCCTTCGGCTTGGCGGTGAAATACCTGCCGGTATTTGAGGAAGAGGAACACCACGGCACGGGGTCATAAAGCGATTTGAACTATGGACGGTCCATCCCCTGAACCAAGAAAACCGCTCCTGGAAAAGGGGCGGTTTTTCATCACACGGGTATAATCTTTTCATGCGACCCTCATTTTTCCATCATCTCCATCCTCCCACGATCCCTGCCAGGCAGGCACGCTTCCGCTACACCCTGGCCGCTGGCGGCATGGCGGTATTCCTGATGCTGGTTCTGCTGGTCACCGGCATTTTGGAGATGTTCTATTACATCCCGACCCCCGACGGAGGCCGGGACTTCCATCCAGACCCTGACCTTCCTCGTTCCCTACGGCGGGCTGGTACGCAACCTGCACTACTGGTCTGCGCAATTTCTGGTAATCGTTTCCGTAATACATCTCTTGCGCGTGATCCTGACCGGTTCTTACGCTCCTCCGCGCCGGCTCAACTATTTGCTCGGCATGGGCTTGTTGGTGCTGGCTATCCTGCTGGATTTTACCGGCTACGTCCTACGCTGGGATGAGGGCATCCGCTGGGCACTGGTGACTGGGACCAACCTGGTCAAATCCATTCCCCTGGTCGGGAATGCTCTGTACAGGATGCTAGTCGGCGGAGCTCAGCCCGGACAGGCAACCTTGATCCGTTTCTATGGCTGGCACATTTTCGGCCTGGCACTCGCCGCGGGAATTCTGGTCGCCTGGCACATCTTTCGTGTCCGCAGGGATGGCGGGATTGCCGTGCCTCCCCCGCTTTTGCGGGAAGACCAGAGGCGCGTCACGCGTTTCGAACTTGTTCGCCGTGAAATATTAGCCATGCTGCTCGCGGCCACTGCGTTAATCATTCTCTCCACCTTTGCTCCAGCGCCGCTGGCTGCGCCCATCATTGCATCTGTCCCGGCTTCTGAGGCAGTGCGGGCTCCCTGGTTCTTCCTGTGGGTCCAGCAGCTGCTCAAATTGGGCAACCCTTTCCTGTGGGGCGTGGTCATCCCGCTGGCGGTGCTGGCCCTCCTATCGCTCATCCCCTATATTTTCCCCAAACCCGCCAAATACGAACTGGGACGCTGGTTCCCAAAGAGCAACCGCCTCGCACAAGCAGTGACTTTGTTCATCCTGTTATCCATTATTATCCTGACCCTGCTCGCATATCTACCGGCATCCTGACCCTAATTATGCGCCGATATTTTTTACTTACCGCCTCATTCTCTCTCCTGCTCGGCCTGCTCATCTCAGCCTGGCAGGAAAACCGCCTTCCAAAACCCATTGCCCTGATCCCTACGCTTGTCGGACAGGTGGAATACTGCCTGACCTGTCACTCGGATCTGGCCGAGATCAGTTCGTCACATCCGGTTAAAACATTTGGCTGTGTGCTCTGCCATGGCGGCGAGCGCCTGGCCCTGGATGCAAACCTGGCGCACAGCACGATGCGCGGCGGCAAGAATCCTTCGGATTTCTCGGTGGTCCAGGCTTCCTGCGGAGGGGAAAATTGCCACAGTGGCACTGCAGAAAGTTATCGCAACCATATCCAGCGTGCCACAACCAGCATCCAGGCAACCTATGCAGGTGCCATCGCAAACATTCGTTACACCTTCGGTGCCCAACCGGATCTGAAGGCCCGCATGGGTGTATTTTCCATCCAGGTGCCCGGGAGCACGAGCGGCATCACAGAACTGGCTGCATTTAATCCAGCCCAGGAAACCAATCCTTTTATGCAGGCTTTCGGCAAAAACTGCCTCACCTGTCATCTTTCCTCCCAACCGATGCAGACAGGCGGTCGGTATGATCATTTCTCCGGCTGTTCGGCGTGCCATACACCTACTCAATCCACCGACTTGACCAGCGTGGACACCAGCACAGCTACCAGTATCCACAAGCTGACCACCGCCATTTCGTACACCCAGTGTGATACCTGCCACAATCGCGGCAACTACGACTTGCGCGCGATGACCTTCCAGACCCGCAAGGATCTGCCAGTCGATCGTTTGCACGATTATTACCAGCCCATTGCCCAGTTCACCAGCTGTGAGTGGAAGCTCGATTGTATTGACTGCCACACGCGCACCGAGGCCATGGGGGATGGAAACCTGTACAGTGTCAAGAAAGATATTCAATATATTCAATGCAAAACCTGTCATGGCACATTGACCGACCTTCCGCAGACCCGCACACTGACCGATCCCAACGATCTCGCCTTCCGGCTGGCACCGCTCAACCCGGTGATTGACTTAAAGCTGGGCGACACGCATCCTGGTCACCGAAAAGAATGAGCCGCTCTGGAACACGCGCATATTACCTGACGGGACCTACCAAATGTTCGGAAAAGCCGACCGGCCAAGGTTTGTCTTCCAGCCCGGTCATAGGCACGGCCTGTACGCAGAACCGGCCAGACCAGGATTCGGCTTACTGTCACCAATGTCATTCGGTGCAAAGATGAGCATATCCACACTGTCCCGCCGCGATTTTCTGAAGCTGGCCAGCGCCGCCATCCTGACCGCCTGCGGACTGCTTGGCCTGGATGGATTGTTCCGTTTCCTGAATACCCAGACGGAACCTCCCCCGCCGACCGATTTTGATCTCGGCCCAGCCAGCAATTATCCACCCGGCTCGCGCACGGTACTCCCGGACATCCCGGCCCTGCTCGTGCACACACAAAGCGGATTTCAGCGACTCAGCCTGGTCTGCACGCACCTGGGCTGTACGGTGGAGAGCAAGCCGGAAGGATTTGCCTGTCCATGTCACGGGTCCAGGTTCGATCCGCAGGGAAATGTTACCCGCGGCCCGGCTGAAAAACCTCTCAATTCCTTACGAACAGGGATCACTTCCGATGGAAAATTACACATATTCACAAACTGAACCGGTCCAAGTTGAAATTCACCAGGAGACTCGCCTTGCCATCATCTTTGTCCATTTTGCTGAAACAAAGTTCGGCCCGGCACAGCCACCTCTGCCCGCGCCAGGTGCTGGGTGTGCGCATGGGGTTGGCCGGGCTGGCGGCAATCGGGCTGGAAGCGCCCATGCCACACAAGGCGGCTGTGGTGATCCTGGAGAGCGATGGCTGTTTTGCTGATGGCATTGAAGTGGCAACCGGAGCAATGGTTGGCCATCGGACGTTGCGGGTGAAGGATTTTGGCAAGATCGCCGCGGTCTTCGCCAACGTCAGACCGGGCAAAGCAGTCCGGTTGGCGCCGCAGCTGGATATTCGGCAAAGAGCTCTCGCCTATGCTCCGGATGTGAAGAAGAAATATTATGCCCAGCTCAAGGGGTACCAGCTCATGCCAGTGTCGAAATTATTCTCTGTCAAGGAAGTCCTGCTGGAGCCGCCTCTGGCGGCGATCATCAGCCGGCCGGGTCTGCGCTCGAAATGTGACCGCTGCGGCGAAGAGATCATCAACGCCCGGCAGGTGATGGTTGGGGACGGAAACTCTTTGCGCGACGTGCGCAGGGGCGGGATACTATCGTAAAAAAGGCTAATCCCTAACAGCTTTTTCTAACCTGGCTTGTGTCTCTGCCTAGCTGGAAATCTTTCGGTGTGTTTAGATTCCAGAAGACCAGCTGGTCCAGATCATAACTCGCTGTCTCTTCAGGGGAAAGGATCTGGGTCTTAACCTTTAGGCAACCAAGCAATGACCTTTCCTCTCACCCGCTTCCAACGCAGCCTGGATGACAAGCAGGCAAGTAACACTGCGATATACAGCATGTAATGGCTCCAGACCGACCGCATGTCGAAGGGATCACCACGTCCGCGCCGGTTGAGATTATCAAATCGAGTTCGTGCTCGAACAGGGATGGGCTCGCGAAAGGCATATCGCATGCTACGATGGCAACGAATGGATGCGGGGCGATGCGCAGGGAGCTGAAGAGTCCCCCGAGAAGTCCACGCCCGGGCTCAAGGTCTGGATGGACCGGGACCCCGAGAAAAGCATAATCCTTCGGTCGATTCGCCATCACAAATACTTCGTTTGACAGGGATTGGAGACGTTCGAGGATCCGTAGGATCAGCGGACGACCCAGGAAGGGCATGAGTGCCTTATCCCGTCCCATGCGGCTAGACTTGCCGCCTGCGAGTATTGCTAATGAGAACATAGAGGAAGTCTACTTTGGAAATTACACCACCTTGGTGGTGATATCAAACTTTGGTGGTTTTTCGAGGTGCTTTTTCACCGCGCACAGATCCGCCGAGCGGATCAGCGAATCGCGGTATTTTTCAGGAAACCCCGCCGGAACCTGGATCTCCAGGCCGATCTTCTCAACCATACCGGTGGAAGGGCTGTGGATTATTCGCTCGACAATGCGGATGCCTTCGGTAGGGAGGTTGCGCTGTTTGCAAAAGCCGAGTACATAGATCTCCGGCGCAGGTCCCGATGGACGAGAGGAAAACCTCAAAGGGGCTGGGGGCGGAAGCGGCCGGCGGCTGGTCAGTCGCCACAGTAAAGGAACCAAAATGGGCGTCCACACGGGAACCGCCGGGGAAGTCGATGATCATTTCCATGGGTTTTTCCATCCTAATATATTTTTTATCTATAATCTGACCTTACTGACCATTAGATGCCAGCATGTCCTTAAAGTTTCCTACTTGCCTTGCCCAACTGCCCAGGTCTCCGCCTCCTGGCCAGCCAAGCAACAATCCCAGCAGCCAGCAGAAGCAGGGCTCCGGCGGTGGCGAACCTCCAGAAATCCCCCGGCCTCGAGGTTTGCGCCTCCGGGCCAAGCACCTGCGCGGGGGACAGCCGGTTATTCCGGACTAGGAGGTAGTTGCTGATGGCCCAGTATTGGTTTTCCGGCAGGATGCCGGGATGTTGTGGCGGGTGGGTGGCGCGAAGGAATTCAAAGAGCTTGTCTGGCGTCGCGAACGGAGGCAATTTTCGGTTCGCAGAAATAATCGCTGGGATGGTGCGCGGGATCGGAAATCCCTGATCCTCCATACGACCGGCATGGCAGCCGCGCGCCCAGCAGTTTTGGTCTTCGACGTACAGGCTGCGGAACTCCGCGGTCAGGCCCTGGCCGCGGTCTCCGTGACAGGGCATGCAGTTCAGCCAATACAAATATCGGCCCCATTCGAACTGGGTTGGGTTTTCCGGTAACGGCGGCGCAGCCAGGCGATCGGCTGTCTTTAGGGTGGCGGGGAAAAGTGGTTCGGCGGGAGCTGCTTTGCGGACGAACAAAACAATCACAGCCGTCAAGACAAGCAACCCGGCAACGACCAACCCCACCCACAGCTTGCGTTGGTGGTTCATCAGAAAATTCCCATTGGGGATAAGTATACAGCGGATGATCCGTTGAGGCCAGCAGGCCAACCCTGTCCGCTTTGCGAGGTGGTACTTAGATTCGGTTGATGTTCGTAAGATTGCAGCATACCCCGAGGAAATTCATCAAATGCCGTGATGACAGACAAACCATCATTCCAGGACTATCGTTGTAAAATGATTCGTAAAGTTGTATAGTAATAGGAGATTAAGAGAGCTAACCTGCATTGTCTAGCCAGCATTGCGTTTCCGAATCGTCAATTCTAGAGGGGGTTCCCCCTTTACCCTTCGGGCACTGCGCGGGAACGATTTCCTAGACGCAAATGATGACATTCTCTTCGAACAAGATCCTCTCTTCATACTTTCCCGGAGGAGACAAAAATGAACGCAAAACCATGGCTAAAACACTACGATGAGGGGGTTCCGCACTCTTTACTGCCCTATCCCCAAAAAACGCTACTCGATATTGTCAACGAAACAACTTCTCTGCGCCCCAATCATCCGGCCCTGCTTTTCAAAGGATCGGTTATGACGTACGCCCAATTGGAGCAATTGAGCAACGACTTTGCCAACGCGCTGATCAAATTGGGCGTAAAAAAGATGGACCGCGTGGCATTGGTCCTGCCAAATACGCCGCAACTTGTGCTGACCATGCTCGGCACATGGAAGGCCGGAGGGATTGCCGTCCCGCTGAACGCCCTTTACACCGGGCATGAACTTGAACTTGCAATTCAGGAATGCGGGGCAGAAACCGTGGTGGTAATGACGCGCTATTACAGCAAGGTTAAAGCGGTTCAGGCGCGAACCAAGATCCGCAATGTCATCGCCACGAACATCAAGGAATATCTGCCGCCCGCCATGCGTGTTTTATTTACCCTGCTCAAAGAGAAAAAAGAAGGCGACCGCATCAGCCTACAGCCAGGCGATTTATGGCTGGCGGACCTGCTCCACAAGCATGCTGGCACGGCTCGTCCGCAGGTGATCGTCCGGCCTGACGATCCAGCCATCATGCTGTTCTCCGGCGGCACCACCGGGACACCCAAAATTGCCATCGGCACTCACCACTCTCTTTTGATGTCGGGCATGCAAATACACGCATGGTTTGGGAACATATTTATCGATTGGGACGACCGCCTCATGCTCAACATGCCCCTGTTCCACGTCTATGGAATGGCGGGCGTATTTCCAACCGGCCTGGTCGCGCATGCAGCGCTGGTGGTGGTGCCCAATCCACGCGACATGGATGATATGATTGGCAACCATACAAAAGACCAAACCGGCATTCCTTCCCGGTGTCCCAACTCTCTTTAATGCCCTGCTCAACCATCCCAAAGTACAGGCAGGCAAGGTCAATTTGAAATCGCTTAAGTTGAACATCTCCGGTGCTGCGCCTCTCCTAATGGAGACCAAGCAGCGCTTCGAGAAGGCCACGGGAGGGCGGATCGTCGAGGGGTTTGGTATGACCGAATCGATGATGGCGACCATAACGACACCCGCCATGGGATTGTACAAACCAGGCGCAGTGGGCATTCCGGTGCCGGATGTCGAATTCCGCGTGGTGGATGCAGACACCGGCGAAAAGGAACTGCCTCCCAACCAGGTGGGCGAATTCATCCTGCCGCGCCCCGCAGTTGATGACGGGCTACTGGAACAAACCGGCCGAAACAGCCAATACCATCCGGGATGGCTGGCTGTATACCGGCGACCTGGGATACCTGGATGAAGATGGATATATGTTCATCGTCGACCGAAAAAAAGATGTGGTCAAGCCCAGCGGATTCCAGGTCTGGCCGCGCGAAGTGGAGGAGGTGATCGCGACCCATCCTGCAGTTGCCGAAGTCAGCGTAGCCGGGATACCGGATCCCTATCAGAGCGAGGCAGTCAAAGCATGGGTGGTTCTGCGGGCAGGACAAACTGTCTGTGCCGAGGAACTGTGCGAATACTGCCGCCAAAAACTGGCCGCCTACAAAGTACCAAAACAAATCCAGTTTATGGACAGTCTACCGAAATCCCTGATCGGCAAAACATTAAGGCGCGAACTTGTGGCAATGGAAAAGACCCCCTCCACAAATACAAAATGACCTGTAATTTAGGGAACATGTCTGGGAGGTTGTCCAGAAAGCCTACCGCCAACGCAGATCGTTGGGCGGCGAGATTAATTTGACATCCTGCGCTAGACAACTTTAACTGATCGAGGATCGTTGAGAAAACCAGCTTAATAAATATGATGAATGCAAATGACGTGCTGCTGGATCTCCTTGAAGATAATAGGCGACGCTTACACCGTGTATTCGGTGACATGAGTGTTGATTGTGTGCTTTGGAAACCAGAGACGGATACCAATAACATTGCGGTTACGATTTGGCATATGGCACGTATGTTTGATGTCTTTCTAACGCAACAAGCCAAAGGAGATTTGGCGGGGGAAGAATGTTGGTTTCGACATGATTGGGCAGGGCGAACGGGTTATGACCCTCGCGGTATCGGTCATAATGGATGGGGTATGCTCACCGGATATACACAGGAAGAAGTGGCTGCGATACCGCAACTCACAAAAGGACAGATGCTTGGATATTTGAATGAAGTCTACGATTCGGTCAAGGAGTATCTGGCAATCACGCCCATGAAAAAGCTGCAAACCCCAGCAGCAGGTTTTGATGGAAGATATACCAAATATCAATGCATACAAATGGCACTGCTTGATAATGTACGGCATCTTGGTGAAATATACGCTATCAAAGCCAGATGGGATCGACAGACAAAGCAATAATAATGTGGGAAATAGCCGCCCAACCTCACCTATAGGCGACCGCTGCTACACCGTGTGGGTAAGGGCGCGATTTTATGTAATTCAACAGGGGTAAAATCGTATCAGGGTCAGCTCCGCAACAGCGCTTGATATAACCGTTGGTCAGACAAAGAAAACAGGACAGCTCATGGCTGTCCTGTAATTCTTTTCCATCATGAGTGCGACACACCTTGATCCCCTGCTATTCTCGGGACGGGGGTGGGTTGCCCTTTCTTATCAAATTAAAACAATTTCAACACCGCCCCGCTGGCCCAGGTGAAGAGCGCCATCGGGAGAAAACTCAAGACCACCGTCGCCAGGGCAGTCAGCCCCCAGGTGAGATCCAGCCAGGGTTCACGGGACGTCTCGGGGTCACCTTCCCGCATGTACATGGTCACCACCACCCGCAGGTAGTAGTAAGCGGAGATGAGCGAGGTCAGCACGCCGATGACCGCCAGCCCGATGAAGCCGCCTTCGATGGCCGTGCGGAACAGGTAGAACTTGCCCACCAGTCCCAGCGTGGGCGGCATGCCGGTCAGCGAGAGCATGAAGACCGTCATGGCAGCGGCCAGCAGCGGACGCTTGCGCCCCAGACCGGCGAAGTCGCTGATCTCCAGGCCCTTGCCGTCCGGCTTTTCCAGCGCGATGACCACCGCCCAGGCCCCGAAGGAGGTGATGGCGTAGGTTACCAGGTAGAACAAGCGCCGAAGCGACCGCATCCGGTGCAACCTTCGGGTTCCCAAAGGCAACGAAAGCCATCAGGATGTACCCGGCATGGGCGATGCTGGAGTAGGCCAGCAGGCGCTTGATGTTGGTCTGCGAGATGGCAACCACGTTCCCCACCACCATCGTCAGCGCGGCCAGACCCCACAGCACCGGCACCAGGTCCACGTCGAGGGACGGGAGGGCCGTGACGAAGATCCGCAGCAGGGCGGCGAACCCGGCCGCCTTGGCGCCGACGGCCATGAAACCGGTCACCGAGGTGGGCGCGCCCTGGTAGACGTCCGGCGTCCACATGTGGAACGGGACGGCCGCGACCTTGAAACTGAATCCCACCAGGATCAGCGCCGCGCCGATGAGCAGCAGGTATTTCGTGAAGGTTCCCGCCGCAACGGCCGCCGGCAATCCCGCTCAGGGCGGTTGCGCCGGTTGCGCCGAAGACCAGGGCGATGCCGTAGACCACGAAGCCGGTGGCGAAAGCGCCCAGCAGGAAGTACTTCAGGCCGGCCTCTTCCGAGTTCGGTGCGCGGGCGGGCAAAGGCCGCCAGCACGTAAAGCGGGATGGAGAGCAGTTCCAGGGCCAGGAAGATGACGATCAGGTCAGCGGCCTGGGCCATCAGCAGCATGCCGGAGATGCTGAAGAGCATCAGCGTGTAATACTCGCCGCGCTCGAGGCCCATGCGCTTGAGGTAGCCATAGGCAATGGCGATGCCAAGCAGTCCGCTCGCCAGGAAAAGGGCGTTCAGGAAGGACGAGAAGCCATCCAGCACGACCATGCCGCCGAAAGCGGAGAGTTCCAGCCCGGCCTGTGCCAGGGTCACGCCCAGCGCACCGGCCAGACCGACGGCGGCCAGCAAAGCCGTCCAGCCCTTGCGTCCCTTCGGGATGAACAGGTCCACCAGCAGGAGCACGCAGGCCCAGGCGACGAGCAGGATGGTCGGCAGAATTGTGTAGAGATCGGATTGCGTCATAATCTCTTCCTATGTGTCAGCACCGTGCGAGCCAGCCATCCCCAGTGAGCGAGCTTGCCGCGCAATGAGGTCACTCGCAAGCTAGTGAAACACCGTCAGTAATTTCTCGACTGCCGGGGCCATCAGTTCAAAGAACGGCTTCGGGTACAGGCCGATCCAGAAGATGAAGACCAGCAGCGGGACGACGGTGGCGATCTCGCGCCAGTTCAGGTCGCGCAGGGCATGCCCGTGCTTTTTGACTTCTTCCACAATCGAGCCTTCGGGACCGAGGAACATCTTCTGGAACATGTACAGGATGTAGATGGCGGCCATGATGACACCCGCGCGCGCCATCCCGGCGAACCAGGGCGAGCCGATGGCTTTGGACCCGAAAGCGCCCAGTAAAATCGCGAACTCGCCGACAAACCCGTTCAGTCCGGGCAGGCCCATCGAGGAAAGGGAGACGATCAGCATCACCGTCCCGATAGACCGGCATGATCTTCCACAGGCCGCCGTAGACGCTGAACTCACGGGTATGGGTCTGTTCGTAAACCATGCCGACCAGGAGGAACAACGCGCCCGTGCTCAGACCGTGGTTGATCATCTGCAGGATGCCGCCTTCGATGCCCTGCGGGTTGAGGGCGAAGAGACCCAGCATCACGAACCCCAGGTGGCTGACCGAGGAGTAGGCGACCAGTTTCTTGATATCCTTCTGGGCATAGGAAACCGCCGCGCCGTAAATGATGCCGATGACCGCCAGCAGCGCCATCCAGGGAGCAGCCTTGACAGCAGCTTCCGGGAACATCGGCAGGTTGAAGCGCAGGAAGCCGTAGGTACCCATCTTCAGCAGGACGCCCGCCAGGATGACGGAACCAGCCGTGGGGGCTTCCACATGCGCATCCGGCAGCCAGGAGTGCAGCGGCCACATCGGGACCTTGATGGCAAAGGCGGCCGCGAAGGCCAGGAACAGCCAGAGTTGGATATTGCGCCGGGATGCCGCCCTTGGCGATCAGGTCCGGCACGCTGAAGGTGCCCTGGTAGATGCCCAGCCACAGGATGGCCAGCAGCATCAGGATGGAACCGGCCATGGTGTACAGGAAGAACTTGATGGCGGCGTAGATGCGGCGCGGTCCGCCCCAGATGCCGATCAGGAAGTACATCGGCACCAGGGTGAATTCCCAGAAGATGTAGAACAGGAACAGGTCCTGCGCCAGGAAGACGCCCAGCATGCCCACTTCCAGCAGCAGGAAGAAGATCATGAAATCCTTGACGCGCTCCTCGACCGCCGTCCAGGTGGAGAGAATGGAAATTGGGGTTAGGAAGGTCGTCAGCAGGACCAGCAGGATGCTCAGGCCGTCCACGCCCATGGCGAAGCTGATGTTCCAGCCTGCAACCTGGATCCAGGGCAGGGTGAAGCCCAGTTGCAGGTCCGGGTTGGACTTGTCGAACAGGGTCAGCATCCAGATGGACAGGCCGAAGGTCACCAGCGAGGCGACCAGCGCCGTCCAGCGCAGGGCGTTCTTCCTGTCCGAAGGGATGAAGAGCAGGGCCAGCACACCCACCAGGGGGAAGAAGGTCACCAGAATGAGAGGATTCGGTAATAAAGTTCATGTTTAATCCTCTCTCGGTTCGTCGAACAAGCGCAATAATCTCACACGTCAAGGAGTTGATAGGTCAAAAAGCGGACGCTCGAACGATATAGAAATTATTTCAACATCAAATATCCTAAAATAACGACCACACCAGCCAACACCGCCAGCGCATAGCTGCGCACAAAACCGTTCTGCAGGCGGCGCAGGCTCGCTGGAAATGCGTTTGGTCAACTCGCCCAGGCCGTTGGCGATGGCGTCAATGAACTGCTGGTCAACGCGCAGGTCCAGCACGGTGCGGGAAAGCCAGTTGTAGGTGCCGGCAATGACCTTCTCGTGGAACCAATCGTGCCAGAAACGGCCATCAATCACGTCCGCCAGGAAGCGGGCAACATCCACGTAGCGGTTGACGAAGACAGCCCAGTAGGCCTCGTCCACCCAGTACTTGCGCTCGAAGACAGTAAAGATCGGACCGAGCAGTCTCTTGAGCGGGTCTTTCTGACCCTCCGCCAGCGGCTGGCGTCCGTAGAGCACCCAGGAGAGGGCGATTGCCATCAACGCCAGCCCCGTGGAGAGACCGGCAACCAGGAAGTTGAACTCACCCGCCTCGACGCCGGCAATGGTGTGTTCCAGCCAGAGTGTCAGGCTGTGCACGCCCGGCAGGTTGAGCGCCCCGCCCAGGACCGCCAGCGCCGCCAGGATCATCAGCGGGATGGTGATGACCTTCGGGCTTTCCTCGGCGTGCGCGGCGGCGGCATGCCGGGGCTTGCCGAAGAAGACCATCCAGACCTGGCGACCCATGTAGAAAGCGGTCAGGAAGGCGGCAATGGTCAGCAGCCAGTAGACGGTCGGGAATTTATGGAACGCATCCGCCAGGATCTCATCCTTCGACCAGAAACCGGCCAGCGGGAAGATGCCCGCCAGCGCCAGCGCGCCGACCAGGTACACCCAGAAGGTGACCGGCATCTGCTTGCGCAGGCCGCCCATGTTGCGCATGTCGCCGGGGTCAAAGACATCCTCATGGTGACGAGTCCGCATGTTCGTCATGATGAGCCAAATGGTGATGGCCGCGTTCCAGGCCGAGGATGACCGAACCGGCGGAGAGGAACAACAGCGCCTTGAAGAAAGCGTGCGTGACCAGATGGAACATGCCGGCCACGAAAGCGCCCATCCCGACCGCCGCCACCATGAAACCAAGTTGCGAGATGGTCGAATAAGCCAGGACTTTCTTGATGTCATACTGCCCGACGGCAATCGTGGCGGCGAACAGGGCGGTGATGCCACCCACCAGCGCGACCGTGGTCTGCGCCTGCGGCACCAGTGTGTAGAGCGGTGCGGAACGGGCCACCAGGTAAACGCCTGCCGTCACCATGGTGGCGGCATGGATCAGGGCCGAGACCGGGGTCGGGCCGGCCATGGCATCCGGCAGCCAGACATAGAGCGGCAGTTGCGCCGACTTGCCCGCCACACCCACCAGCAGGAACAGGGTGATGAAGAGAATCACACCAGGGGCAATCGAGGCACGATGCACCGCCTGGGAAAAGACACCCCGCAAACGACAGGTCTTTGAACCACCAGAACATGGTGAACGCCGGCAATCAGGAAGCCGAAGTCACCGATGCGGTTGGCGATCAATGGCCTTCTTGGCAGCGTTCGAGTTGGCCAAAGAAGGCCGCCCGAGCGTATCCATTTCGTACCAGAAACCGATCAGCAGGAACGAGCACAGGCCCACGCCTTCCCAACCGACGAACAGCATCAGGTACGAGTCGCCGCTGACCAGGATCATCATCATGGCGATGAACAGGTTCATGAAGACGAAGAAGCGGCGGTAGCGGGGGAGGTCGTTCTTGAAGCGCACATCCTCGTGCATGTAACCGATGGCATAGATGTGGATGAGCGTCCCGACGCCGGAGACGACCAGCATCATCAGCACCGAGAGCGTATCCACCCGGAAATTCCAGGCGACGTTCAAATCGCCGATGTGGATCCAGTCTGCGAACGGGACGACGACCGCCTCGCCGCTGCCGGTCCACAATGCAAACCCGAGCAGCGCCGAGACAACGAAAGCGAGCCCGGAGGCCGCGCTGGCCACCGCGCCGATGGCTTTTTCACTCATCCGGCCGCCGAAGATGATGTTGATCAGCAGGCCGGCAACCGGCAGGAAGACAATCAGGGGAACAAGAGAGAACAGTCCAGAAGATTCCATTACGCTTATCCTTTAGGATGCTATCCTTTCAGACTGTTCATCAGGTCCACGTCAATGCTGTGCTTGTTGCGGAAGATGATCACGATCAACGCCAGGCCGACCGCCACTTCCGCCGCAGACACCGTCATCACGAAGAAAACGAAGATCTGGCCGGTCAGCACATCAAAGGAACGGGCAAAGGCCACGAAGGCCAGGTTGGCGGCGTTCAGCATCAACTCGACCGACATGAAGATGATCAGCGGGTTGCGCCGGATGAGCACACCCAGCGCGCCCATGGTAAACAGCACCGCCGAAATTGCCAGGTACCAGGAGAGAGGTATGGTCTGGGCCATTACCCTGGTTCTCCTTTCTCTTTTTTGGTCAGGACGATGACACCCACCATCGCCACCAGCAGCAGCACCGAGGTCACTTCAAAGGGCAGGAGATACTGGTTGAAGAGCGTCATGCCCAGGGTCCGCAGCGCTTCGGTGGTATTGACCGACGGCTCCGGGTTGGCGAGACTGGCAGTCAACTGCAGGCGCTGGAAGAGCAGGAAGCCCGCTTCCGCCAGCAGGACGGCAGCCAGCACAATCGCCAATGGGCGCTGCCAGGGTAAGACCTGTCCCCGGGGAAGTCTCTCCGCGCCCAGCAGCATGATGACGAAGAGGAACAGCACCATGATGGCTCCGGCATAGATCGTCACCTGCGCCAGTGCGATAAAGGGCGCACCCAACAGCAGGTAGAAGACCGCCACCGTGGCGAAGTTCAGCACCAGGAACAGAGCGGCGTAGACTGTGTTGCGGCTGATCAGCAGGCCGGCTGCCGAGGCGACCGCCACTGCCGCCAAAACAATGAAGAGGATGAGTGTCAAGTTCATGGGCGTCTCAATCCTGTGGATCTTTCATTTCAGGAACCGAGCGGGTGTAGACACCCGGTTCGGTCTTCTGCGGTGTGGAGCTGCCACCCGCCGGGACGGGTTCGATCAGCATTTCCTTTGGGTAAATCGACTGGCGGCGGTCAGTGAAAGACAGTTCGTACTGGTCGCCCAGGACAATCGCCTCGGTCGGGCAGGCATCCTCGCAAAAGCCGCAGAAGATGCAGCGCAGCATGTTGATCTCGTAGGTGCTGGCGTAACGCTCGCCGGGCGAGTAACGCTGCTCGTCAGTGTTCTCGGAAGACTTCAACAAAGATGGCATCCGCCGGGCAGGCCGCCGCGCACAGCGCACAGCCGATGCACTTTTCCAGCCCGTTCTCGTAGCGCTTCAGGACGTGCCGCCCGCGGAAGCGCGCTTTGACCGGCTTCTTCTGCTCCGGATACTGGACCGTCACCGGCTTGTCGAACATCATGCGGAGCGTCGTCCAGAGACCACGCGCCAGTTCGACCACAGGCTCAACGACGCGCATAATCTTTCCTCCTTAACGTGCGGTCAATCATGCGCGACCGCCACGCCTGCAACCAATAAAGAAGCCAGCCGGGATGACAACGATCAAGCGTGGGATTGACCTGCTGCGCCAGGATGATCCCGACCGCCGTGATGAAGACCAATGCCAGCGAGAGCGGCAAGAGCACCTTCCAGCCGAAGGCCATCAGCCGGTCATAGCGGATGCGCGGGAAGGTGGCCCGCACCCAGATCATTCCAAACAGCAGGATGATGATTTTGACGAAGATGTAAATCGGTCCGAGCCAGGGGAACTTGTCCACAAACGGACCGTTATAGCCGCCGAAGAAAATGGTCGCTCCGATGGCACTGATGGCAATCATCTTGGTGTATTCGGCCATGAACAGCAAGGCGAACTTCATGCCGGAGTATTCGGTATGGTAACCAGCGGTCAGTTCCTGCTCGGCTTCCGGCATGTCGAACGGGGCGCGGTTGACCTCCGCCAGCGTGGCAATCAGGAAGATGCCTGTCCCAACCGGCTGGAGCACCACGAACCATTTTGGGATGAAGTGGAACCAGTAGCCGCCCTGGGCGTCGACGATGTCCAGCATGCGCATCGAACCGGCCAGCAGGATCGCAGAGACGAACGACAGTCCCAGCGCAATTTCATAACTGATCATCTGCGCCGTGGAGCGCAGGCCGCCCATCATGGCGTACTTGTTGTTCGATGACCAGCCCGCCAGCACGATGCCATATACCGCAATCGAAGCGATGGACATGATGTACAACACGCCCACGTTGATGTCGGCGATGTACAGGTTGAGGTGATAGCCGAAGATATCAAAACTCGGCCCCCACGGGACAACGGCTGTGATGACCACCGCCGGGACCACGGTGATAACCGGAGCCAGGATGAAGATCAACTTATCGGCCTTGGCCGGGGTCAGTTCCTCTTTGAAAATCAATTTCACCGCGTCGGCGATGGGCTGGAGAATGCCCCACGGCCCGGCGCGGTTCGGGCCGATGCGTGACTGGATGCGAGCCAGCGCCTTGCGCTCGTAGAGCGTCAGGTAAGCAAAGCCGCCCAGCAGCACCAGTGCCCAGACGAACCCTTTGATCAGCCATTCCAAGACGAGAAGAAAGTTCATGATGCCTTCCTTAAGCTTTCTTCAACTCGGCCACAGCCGGAGCATTGATCGGGAAACCCATACTGCGCGGCAGGAGCGCCACCGATGCCGGGACAGTCGCATCCAGCCGGACCTCGGCCTGGAACCCGTTCACTTTGACCTGTTCCCCGCTGCGACGCCCAGCTTCTTCGCCGTACTCGGGGTGCAGCAGCACGGTCGCTTCGCCGATGTGGGCACGGAGCAATTCGGAGGTGGTGACGGTGATGCCGCAGTCGTAGAGACGCGTTACCGGCACCGCCAGCCACTGGTCCTCGTCCGGGCGGAGGAATTCCACAGAGAATGGATGGGATGGGAGTGGGGGTATTCAGCGCCAACTGCACGCCCAGCCCCTGCTTGTTCTCATAAGTCGTGCCGCCGTAGTACAAGTCGCCGCGGCCGACGATGGGCCACTGCTCGGTTACTCTCGGCCAGTTTGCGGTAGGAAATCCCTGCAAAGGCCTTGACCGAGGCAGCCAGCTTGTCCATCACCAGCGAGGCCGAGCGGCCTTCCAATTCGAGGCCGAGTTCTTTCGCAATTGCGGCGGTGATGGCAAAGTCGGCCTTGGTTTCGCCACGCGGCGGGACCGCCGGATAGAAGCGCTGGACACGCCGTTCGCCGGAGGTGAAAGAACCTTCGCGTTCGGTGTAAGCCTGCGCCGGAAGGACAACGTCCGCCAATTTGGCGGTTTCGGTCAGGAAGAGTTCCTGCACGGCCACGAATTTGGCTCCTTTTAGCGCCGCCTCCAATTCCGGGTCATCGCCCGCCGGGTCAGCCGCCACGATGTAGACGGTCTTGCCTTTGAATGACTTTCGCCAGATCTGCCAGCAGGCTGGAAACCGAGTTCCCAGGCGCCCTGGTCATTGGCACGCGGCCAGACGCCGATCAGGCCATTGTTCGGCTTGCCGATGCGGTCCTTGACCAGTTCAGCACAGGCAGCCGCGAGCGCCGACGAACCGTCCAGCCCGAGGCCGTCCGAGCCGTAGAGAACCACCAGATTCTCTGCAGCGGTAAGCGCCTCGCCAATCTTGTCCTTTTTCGTCAGGCCACTGACGGTTTCAACTTCGTCACCATACGAATATCGAACCGCGAATTTCGAATAGCGTTCCAGTTTCGTCTCGCGGGCATTGGCGACAATCAGCGTGGCGCCGCGTTCGGCAGCCTGCTTGACGCGCAGGAACCAGACCGGGGCTTCGTTGTACAGGTCAGAAGCCACAACCAGAATGGTGGTTCCTGCACCCATGTCAGAGAAATTCGTCCCGGCAGAAACGCCAAAGGAAGTGGTCAGTTCGCCGCCGCCCATGTGGGTGTAGAGCAGCGCTTCGCCGCCCAGACCGTCTGCCAGTTGCTTCAGGTTGAACAGGTCTTCGTTGGAAAGCCGTCCGCTGGCGAGGATGACGGAGTTCTTCTTCGCCGCGGAAAAAGCCTTCGAAACGGCCTGCAGGCTCTCGGTCCAGGAAGCAGCGGCCAGTTTGCCATTCTTCCTGACCAGCGGTTTTGCCAGCCGGTTTGCATCTTCAGTAAAGTGATAAGCGAAGCGGCCTTTGTCGCACATCCAGATCTCGTTGACGGCTTCGTTCTGACGAGGCATGACGCGCTTGATGGCAACTTTGCCGCCAGACTTGGCCTCACGGCGGGTGTTGAAGGTCACGTTGCAGCCCACCGGGCACTGCGGCACAGATGGAGGCGGCGGCTTTCATTTCCCAGGGGCGCGCCCCGAAGCGGAAGTCCGCGGTGGTCAGCGCGCCGACCGGGCAGATGTCGGTGGTGTTGCCGGAGAAGACCGAGTCGAAGCCCGGCTCGGAGTTGGTGATGATGTCGGTGGCGCGGCCGCGCTGGTAGAAAGCCAGCACCGGCTCCCCGGCGATCTCCTCCTGGAAGCGGATGCAGCGGGCGCACTGGATGCAGCGCTCGCGGTCCAGCCAGATGAGATCGCCCAGCGGGACGTGCTTGCCGGCATGGCTGCTTCTCATCGTAGATGATAGCGGCTCTGCGGGGAGGCGTGCGCCATGGTCAGGTTCTGCAGCGGGCATTCGCCGCCCTTGTCGCAGACCGGGCAGTCCAGCGGGTGCGAGGTCAGCAGGAACTCGAGGATTTCCTTCTGCGAGGCTTTGGCCTTGTCGGACTGGCTCAGCACCACCATGCCTTCGGAGACCGGGGTGGTGCAGGCGGTTTCGAGTTTCGGCCCGAAGCTGATCTTTGGTTTGTCGTCCATCCATCACCGGCTGACCGGTGGCGCGGTCCATCACCGGGCGGCCAACTTCGACCAGGCACTGGCGGCACATGCCGACCGGCTCCATCTTCGGGTGGTAGCAGAAGACCGGGATGTCAATGCCGATCTGCTTGGCAGCGTTTACGATCAGCGTGCCAGCCGGGACAGTGACTGGCTGTCCGTCAATCGTCAGGGATACCATTTTAGCCATGCGTGCCTCCAGCGTGGGAGGGTTTGAAATCAGCCGGGAAGCGCTCGATGGCAGTGGTCACCGCCATGGTGGAGAACTCGCCCAGCGGGCACAGGCATTTGTTCTGCATCTGCTTCGCCACCAAGTGGAGCAGTTCCACGTTTTCTTTGGTCGCTTCGCCGCGCTCGATGCGCTCGATCAGGTGCATCATCCAGTAAGTGCCTTCACGGCAGGGCGTGCATTTGCCACAGGATTCGTGCTTGAAGAAATGGATGGTCTTGCTGATGACCCACTCCAGGCTGACGGTGTCGTCGATCACGATCACGGAGGCAGACCCGAGGTCCGCGCCAAGCGTGCGGACGGAGGCGTAATCCATCGGCGTGTCGAGGGCCTTGTCGTCCGCCACGATCATGGCAGACGAAGCACCCGCTGGCATGATGGCCTTGACCGGGCGGTCGTCCATCACGCCGCCGCCGTACTTGTAGATCAGTTCGCGGAAGGTGGTGCCGAAGGGCAATTCGTAGTTGCCGGGCTTGTTGACGTGCCCGGAGAGCGAGAAGATCTTGACCCCGGCGCTGTCGGCCGTGCCCAGGGACTTGTACCAGTCCGCGCCTTTTTCGATGATGAGCGGGACGTTGGTCAGCGTCTCGACGTTGTTGACCACGGTCGGCTTGCCATACAGGCCGTAGACCGCCGGGAAGGGCGGGCGGATGCGCGGCTGGCCGCGTTTGCCTTCGATGGATTCGAGCAGGGCGGTCTCTTCGCCGCAGATGTAGGCGCCCGCGCCGAGGTGGGTGTAGATGCGCAGGGAGTAATCCGTGCCGAAGAGCTTGTCGCCCAGGAAACCGGCCTTTTCCATCTCGGCGATCTTCTCGTCGAGGAGGGCAGCCACGGTCCAGAACTCGCCGCGCAGGTAGACGTAGGCCGCGTTCGCCCCGATGGCATAGGCGGCAATCGCCACGCCTTCCAGAAACTGGAAGGGGTTGCTCTCCATGATTTCGCGGTCTTTGAATGTGCCCGGCTCGGACTCGTCCGCATTGGCCACCACGTAGTGCGGCCAGATGTCTGTTCGGGAATAAAGCTCCACTTGACGCCGGTCGGGAAACCTGCGCCGCCGCGCCCGCGCAGGCCGGAGGCCTTGACCACCTCGGTCACTTCCTGCGGCTTCATCTTGGTGACGGCTTTCTTGAAAGCTTCAAAGCCGCCGTTCTTTTTATAAACATCCATCTTGCCGATGTCGGGAATGTCACGATGACGGAGAAGAAGGTGAGCCATTACTTCACCTCCTTGCCCGACTTGCGCAGGGCTGCGACCAGTTCCATGGTCTTGTCCACGGTCATGTTCTCGTGGTATTCGATCCCCTCGGCCGCTCTGGACCTGGAACATGGGGCCTTGTCGCACCCGGCCAGGCACATGACCGCTTCGACGGTGATCATCCCATCGGGGGTGGTCTCGCCGACTTTGACGCCCAGGTTGCCGCACAGTTCCTCCAGGAACTTGTCAGCGCCGCGCAGGGCGCAGGGCAGGTCGGTGCAGACCTGCATGCGGTATTTCCCGGCTTTCTTGTCATGGTAGAGAGTGTAGAAGCCGACAATCTCGGCCACTTCGGTGGAGGTAATGTCGAGCATCTGGCAATGTCTTCCATCGCAGCTTTGGTGACGAAACCTTCGTCACGCTGCGCCAGATACAGCAGCGGCATGACCGCCGAGCGTTTCTGCTCCGGCGGATATTTCGCAAATGATCTTTTTTACTTCCTCAGGATATTTTTCAGCAAGCATAAAACCTCACACCTGACACTGGAGCACTTGACACTGTAGCACCTACCGGTCCACATCTCCCAGAACAATATCAACCGAGCCGATGATGGCGACCAGGTCAGCAACCAACACTCCTTTGGACATCAATGGCAGGGACTGCAAGTTATCGAACGACGGCGTGCGCCAGTGGATGCGGTACGGCTTGGGGCCGCCATCGGACTCCAAATAAACGCCCAATTCGCCGCGCGGCGATTCGACCGCCGAATAGATCGCGCCCTTGCGGAGCGTTCGAAACCCTCGGTCCACAGCTTGAAGTGGTGGATGAGCGCTTCCATGCTGACGCCGATCTCCGAACGCGGCGGCGGGACGAATTTGTAATTGTTCGAGCGCACCGGGCCCATCGGCAGTCTTATCCAGCGCCTGCTCGACGATTTGCAGCGCCTGGCGCATTTCCTCCATGCGGACCAGGTAGCGGGCGTACACATCGCCTTCGGTGCGGGTCGGGACATTCGAAATCATATTGCTCGTACCCGGAATAGGGCCGGTCCTTGCGCAGGTCCCAGTTGACGCCGCTGGCACGCAGCATCGGCCCGGTCACGCCGAAGTTCAGGCATTCTTCACCGGTCAGTTTGCCGATGCCATAGGTGCGGTCGAGGAAGAGCGGGTTGCGGGTCAGGAGCGCTTCGTACTCGTCAATGCGCCTGGGAAAGGTCTTGAGAATGTCGCGGACGGCCGCTTCGAACTCGACCGGCACATCCCGCCACAACCCGCCGGGGCGGATGTAGGTGGTCATCATGCGCTGGCCGGAGCACAGCTCCAAGATATCCAGGATGTGCTCGCGTTCGCGGAAGCAGTACAGGAACATGGACATGGCTGCCAGGTCGAGCGCCGAGGTGCCCAGCCAGACCAGGTGCGAAGCGAAGCGCTGGAGTTCCGCCAGGATGACGCGGATGGCCTGGGCGCGGGCGGGCACGTCCAGGTCGACCAGTTTCTCGACCGCCAGCGAATAAGCCAGGTTGTTGCCGACCGTGTTCAGGTAATCCAGCCGGTCGGTCATCACCTCGGCCTTCTGGTAGGTCTTGGCTTCCATGTTCTTTTCGATGCCGGTGTGCAGGAAGCCGATGTCGGGGATGCAGTTGACCACGATCTCGCCGTCCAGTTCGAGCAGCAGGCGCAGCACGCCGTGGGTGGAGGGATGCTGCGGCCCCATGTTCAGCAGCACGGTCTCGCCCTGGATGGCCCGCTCGGAGACCAGGTGTTTCAAATCATCAACAGTGACTTCTTGAATATCAGGCATGACCGCTATTCCTTGGCGTAGGGCTTGCGCAGGTTGATCTCTTCAAAGTTGAAGGTGAACTGCGGTTCCTCGTAGCCCAGCGGGTAATCTTTGCGCAACGGGTGGCCTTCCCAGTCGGCGGGCATCAGGATGCGGCGCAGGTCGGGATGGCCCTGGAATTTGATGCCGAACATATCCCACAGCTCACGCTCGCGCCAGTTGGCGTTGCGGTAGAGATGGGAGATGGTCGGCAGGGATGGGTTGATGCCCGGCACCGGCACACGCAGGGTCAGAACCAGGTTCTTGGAGACCGAGGTGAACTGGTAGATGACGTGGAAACGGGGATTCTTCTTGCGGCCAGTAATCCACGGCGGTCATGGCGGAGAGCAGTTCGAAGCCCAGACCCTGGACCTGCTGGCAGGCCGCGACGATCTTTTCCGCCGGGATGACCAGGCTGACGTCCCCGCGGTACTCGGAGGCGGTGCCCCCGAACTCTTTTTCCAACTTTTCGACGATGGGTTGCAGTTTCTTGTCCATGCGCAGCCTCTATTTCTTGATCTTCGGCAAATTTCATGCCGCGCACTTTTTCGTAGAGCGTCAGCACGCCATGGATGAGCGCCTCGGGCCGCGGCGGGCAGCCCGCCACGTAAACGTCCACCGGCACCACCTCGTCCACACCCTGCACAATGGCATAGTTATTGAAAACACCGCCACACGAAGCGCAGTCGCCCATGGAAATGACCCATTTGGGTTCGGGCATCTGGTCGTACAGGCGGCGCAGGACGGGCGCCATCTTGCGCGAAACGCGCCCGGCCACGATCATCAGGTCCGATTGGCGCGGGGAGGGGCGCATCAACTCCATCCCGAAGCGGGACATGTCATAATGAGCCGCCTGGGCAGACATCATCTCGATGGCACAGCAGGCCAGCCCAAACAGCATCGGCCACATGGCATTGGTCCGGGACCAGGCAACGGCCTGTTCCAGCGTGGTGGTGGCGACGCCCATATTACCGAGTTTTTGTTCTACTCCCATTCCAAGGCTCCTTTCTTCCACGCGTAAAAGTAACCTACCAGTAAGATGGCAATAAAGAGGAACATTTCCACCAAACCAAACAGGCCCAGTTGGCGGAAGACAATCGCCCAGGGCAGGAAGAAAACAGTTTCGATGTCGAACAGGATGAAGAGGACGGCGATAAGATAGAACCGCACCGGCATCCGGCGTGTGCCGGGACCGATGGGATTCATGCCCGATTCATAGGGCATCGCCTTTTTGTCGGTAGCGTGTTTCGGACCAAAAATGGTGCCCAGCCCGATGGCGATAAAGCCAATCAGTGTGGTGACCAGGATGAATGCGGCAATGGCGGCGTATTCGAGAAGCATAGATTCTCCTCAGGGGTGGACTTGGCGTACCTACCGGCGGCAAAGTATAACATAAGACAGATCGAAAAGTAGAGTAAGCGTGTCAATTTTCACGATGTTTGCCACGATCCGATATTACAACACGTTGATTGTGAAGAAAGGTACGAATAAAAAGAACCCCATTTTCCTGAAGAAAACGGGGTGTGCTGGCTTACCCCAAATAATCCCTCAAATGCCGGCTGCGGGTTGGGTGGCGCAGCTTGCGCAGCGCCTTGGCCTCGATCTGGCGGATGCGTTCGCGGGTCACGTTGAAGTAGCGGCTGACCTCCTCCAGGGTGTGGTCCTTGCCATCCACCAGGCCGAAGCGCAGTTCGAGCACCTGGCGCTCGCGCTCGGAGAGTGCGGCTAAGGCATGTTGCACCTGCTCGCGCAGCATTTCACGCGAGGCGGCATCCAATGGCTCCAGCGCGTCCACGTCTTCGATGAAATCGCCCAGTTGGCTGGAATCCTCGTCCCCGCTGACCGGCCCCTCGAGCGAGATCGGCTCTTCGGCAGAACACAGGATGCGGTCCACCTTGGTCGGTTGCCAGTTCCCAGCGGTGCTGGAGGTCAGGGGCAAGGGGTGTCTCCTCGGCGCGTGCACGCAGGATGGTTTGCACGTCCACCGGGGTGAGGAAACCGGATTCGAGCGCAATTTCGTTGTTGGTCGGATCACGACCCAATTGCTGGGTCAGATGCCCGCTGAATCCGCAAAATGCGGGTGATGGACTCGAACAGATGCACCGGGATGCGGATCGTGCGGGCCTGTTCGGCGATCGAGCGGTTGATGGACTGGCGGATCCACCAGGTGGCGTAGGTGCTGAACTTGTAGCCCCGGCGCGGGTCGAACTTGTTGACCGCCCGCAGCAGGCCGAGGTTGCCCTCCTGGATCAAATCCAGGAACGAAATGCCGCGCCCCAGGTAACGTTTGGCCACGCTGACCACCAGCCGCAGGTTGGCGCGGATAATGGCCGCGTTGGCCTCGTCGGCGCGGGCGCGGATAATTTCAACCTCGCGGCCAGTTCGAGGTTCCGCAGGCAGGTTGTGAAAGAGCGTACCTGGACGGGCAGGTCAGTGGTGGACCTGGAGGTATTCCAACAACCAACCGGCATACTCATCCGGCAAAATATAGAAAATCACATAGACAATGTAGGCGTGGCTCACCAGGCTGTCCCACAGCGGATCCTTGCCCCACAGTTCGCGCTCAATGTACGAGTGCAGGTAAGAAGGCGAGTCGCCGTTCTCCCAACCCTGGTGCAGGCTGTGCGCCTCGGCCAGCAACAAGGCGGCATCGGGAATATCCACGCCCAGACGACCGGCATCCTCGCCCAGGCGCGTCCAGGCCGTCTGCAGGTCCCTCAGCAGGTTATCGGTAAGCAGCTCGTTATTGGAAATTTGGGAGTTTTTTCTTGCTTTCGCCGGCGGCGCATGGTCAGCAAGATGACACGGCGGCCTTCGATCATCGCCGCCAGGCGAAATTCGCGGGCAGCATCCAGCAGTTTGACCTGGCCGATCTCGCGCAAATACAGCCGCACCGGGTCTTCTGAAAGTTCGGCAGCCAGTTCGACCCGGTTAAGTTCGAGCGGATCCTCGACCCCCAGGTTGTTCAGCTCCTCGACCGCCGGCAAGACCTTCCTCCGGCTCGACCAGCCAGTTCGAGATCCTCTTCGGGTTCGGACTCGATAGCCTCCGGGAGAATGCCCTTTCAGGTCCGCTGAACGAGCCTTTTGAGTTTGTTTACGGCGGGATTTCGGGTCCGGAAGAATTCGGGCTGATCGGGTGGTGAGGCGGGCGTGGCTTGGGTTTATCGGTGCGCATCATTGTCCTTCTTTACGGCGTCCGTTCTGTTTCAACTGCGCCTGGTCAAGGCTGCGCAGGAGGGTGGAATATTGCTGAACCATTTCACGATAGGAGGCAATGCGCAGGTCGCCGGATTGCTGTGCATCCTTCCTGCAAAAAACGCAACTGGTTGATGTTCTCGGTCAGCGCCGTGCGGCGGATCTTCACCACGGCGCGGAACAGGTCTTCGAGCAGGCGGTCGTCCACCGGGTCAAGTTCGCCCGGTTTCGCCGCCAGTTCGTCCACCAGGCCTTCCAGCGAGGACGGCAGGTTCTGGCGCAGGTAGTCGCTGGCATCGTTGGCATCCTGCTCGAGCGACTGGCGCACCAGCCGGAAGAGCACCTGATGGTCAGTATACCCGAAATCTTCGGGAGCCATGCGGCCCAGGCCGGCTTCCAGCAA
Organism: uncultured Chloroflexia bacterium; assembly: GCA_963760315.1. Classification (GTDB taxonomy): domain Bacteria; phylum Chloroflexota; class Anaerolineae; order Anaerolineales; family Villigracilaceae; genus UBA877. The sequence continues at coordinate 687,172 of CAVXCK010000004.1, read as the reverse complement.
ACCACGGTCGAGGCGATAGAGCAGGTCGGGGCGGCGGATGAGCAGACTCAGGATGTGGGCCTCGCCTTTGTGGGAGGGAGAGTACGTCGGCGTGACGGCGGGCGGGATTTCCTGCTGTTGGGACGGGAGTCTCGACCCGCGGCCGGGGTCGCCGCGCTTTCGGACCCTGGGCCTGCCCGCCGCTGATCGAGCGTTCATCCACCTTCAGGAAGCGTGCCAGCCGCTGACGGTATGTGTCCCGCTCAACCGGGTTGGGCAGATCTTCGATCAAAGGCAACACCTGGGCGGCAATTTCGGATTTTACCTTGGCATCGTCCAGGTCACGCCCGACAGCCAGCGCACCCATCACATGGACAACAATGGGCTGGGCATTTTCGATCAATTTTTTCCACTGTTCCGGGTCACGCTGGACGATCTCATCAGGGTCGAGTTCGTCGGGCATGGTCGCCACGCGCAGGTCGGCCTGCAGGCGGGCTTCGTGATGCAGCAGGCCGCGGGCATCGAAGCCAATCTCATCCTGGCGGTCGAGGGTCTGGCGCGCCGCTTCCAGCCCGCGCAGGACGGCTTTCTGACCGGCGGCATCCGGGTCGAGGGCCAGGACGATGCGGCGGGTGAAACTTCTTGAGCAGGCGCAACTGGTCTTCGGTCAGGGAGGTGCCCATCGGCGAGACCACGTTCTCGAACCCGGCCTGGTGCAGGGCGATCACGTCCAGATAGCCTTCCACGATGATGGCCTGGTTGGCGGCGCGGATGGGTTTGCGCGCCCGGTCCAGCCCATAGAGCAGGCGGCTCTTGCTGAAGAGCGGCGTCTCGGGCGAGTTCATGAACTTGGGGACGTCGTTCGGGTCGAGGATGCGCGCCCCGAAGCCGGTCATCTTGCCGTTCTCGTCGCGGATGGGAATCATCAGGCGGTTGCGAAAGCGGTCAATGAATCCGCCGGATTCGCGCTGTGAAATAAGTCCCACTTCGAGCAGTTCCTGCTCGGTATAGCCTTTTTCGTTGAAATGCTTGAGGGCGTTATCCCAGCCTTGCGGCGCGTAGCCCAGGCCGAAAGTCTCGATGGTGGCGTCGGTCAGGTGGCGCTTCTCGTGGATGTAGTCCAGGGCGAATTTTCCGGCGGGAGTGGACAGGTGATAACGATAAAACGTCACCGCTTCTTCCAGAAGAGTGCGCAGGCGCTCATGGGCTTCTTTTTCTTCCGGTTTCTCGGCCTTGTAAGCCTCGAGTTTGACCCCGGCCCGCTCCGCCAGGTAACGCAGGGCTTCCTTGAAATCCCAACCTTCCTTCTTCATCACGAACTTGAAAATGTCGCCGCCCTCGCCGCACTGACCGAAGCAATGCCAGGTCTGCCGGTCAGGGGAGACGATGAACGAGGGCGTTTTCTCGTTGTGGAACGGGCACAGACCGGAATAGTTCTTTCCGGCGCGGCGCAGTTTCACGGTCTCTCCGACCAGGTCTACGATATCAATGCGGGATTTGATTTCATCAATCTGGGACATGGCGTGGTTGAATTATAGACGCGGTTAAGTTGCCGCGCAAGTTGGACAATAAAAGAGCCCCGTTCTCAGATCTAAAACGAGGGCCGGTTGAGTAGAAAACAATGCGTGGCCATCCTCCGAAAATCGAAATCGAAAACCTTGTAGAGATTTTCCTGCATAAGTGCATTGCATTTCTTCTAATCAGGTTTCCCTTTCAACAACTCCTCCACCATCCCATCGGGAACCTGGACAGCGACCACCTCGCCGCGCACCGTGGTTACGCCATTGGCAACGATCCATTCCTCGATGACAACTTTCCGTCCTTTGACTTCTTTTACTTTGCCGCGTACTTCCAATTCAATGCCCAATGGAGTTGGTTTGAGATAATCCACATGCAGGGAGGCGGTGAGAAAACGAAATGCGGGTTCGGTATCCATGGCGCGTCTGTCGGCGCGATATGCGGCCGCGGCGGCTGTCCCTGTGCCGTGACAGTCAATGAGCGAGGCGAGCAGTCCGCCATAAACGTATCCGGGGATGGCAATGTGGTACGGCCTGGGCATGAAATGACAGACGGATTCTTCCCCGTCCCAATAGCTCTTGATCTGGTGTCCGTGTTCGTTGAGTTTGCCGCATCCGTAGCAGTGGGCCAATACATCGGGGTAGTAATCCTGGAAAGGTTTTTGGATCATGGAAGGCTGTCCTGAAGGGAAAGTGAGGAATGGAGAACAAGAAATCCTATTATTAACTGCTGTAACTTTACAACAAAACCACGTCGCAGGCAAGCGGGAATCATCCAATCTTTTGAAGTCAGCTCTGTCATATGGGGTAGAATTGCGGCATTGTACTCCAGGAGCCTTCTGCATGACCATCACCCCAGCCAACGCTGAAACCTTCATCTCCGTAGATGTGGAAACCGCCGGACCGAATCCATCCCAGTATTCCCTGCTGGCAATCGGTGCCTGCTGTGTGTTCTTACCCAGAACAAAATTTTTATATCGAACTCAAACCCGTCAACCATGTTATTCCGCCCGGAGGCCCTGGAATCCTGCGGCTTTTCCATGGAGAAACTGGCCGCGGAGGGTGTGGACCCGGCCGAGGCCATGCAGCGCTTCGAAACCTGGCTGCAGGAGGTCGTCCCGGCTGGTCAACACCCGATTTTTGTGGGCTTCAACGCCCCCTTCGACTGGATGTTTGTCAACGACTATTTCCACCGCTTCCTGGGGCATAACCCTTTTGGTCACGCGGCAATTGATATCAAATCGTACTATATGGGGCTGGCAAAAGTACCCTGGGAAGAAACCACCATGCAGTTCCTCGGACCGCGCTATTTAAACCAGCCCACGCTGATCCATCATGCCCTGAGAGATGCCCTCGACCAGGGTGAAATCTTCCGTAAATTACTGCTGGAAGCGACGGGACAGCAAGATGGATCCGTGCTTATGATTCCCTTTGTACCGTTGCCAATGAAAGGAACCTTCCATGAGCAAATCCAAATCGCCTGCCGCCAATTTGAAGAACATCATCGAATCCGCCCAACGCCTGGGTGTGGAAATGGATGAAGAAGTAGCCCTGCAATGGCTGACAGCCATCGCCGCAGCGCAAAACTCCGATGACCTTGTGGTGGATACCCGTTCGGGTGTTTTCGGCTACAAGGTAACCATGCTCGATTTCAGCCCGAAGGATCTGGACTATTTCCGACAGATTGGCAAAATCGTCGAAATCCCCGACCGTCCCGGTATTGTAGAAACCGCGCTGGCACTCTCCGGGTCGGCAGCGCAGTCCAAGATCCAGACTTACCCGGGCGACTGTGATTATTTTGAACGGGTCAACATCAAGGCCGCCAGCCGCGAAGAAGCCTGCCGGATCCTGTCAGACGTAATGCGCGAGAAAGCCATCCAAACGATGAAAGGGCCAACCTTCCAATTGATCGAGGTCAAATTTGGCTCGTACCCGTTTGATACCGTCAAAGGCGAGGAGACGAAAAAATCCGGTGCTCCCATTTCATGGAAAGCGGGAGAAGTACGCGCCGGTCAATTTGACGCTTTCAAACCGGATGGTACAGCAGTCGTCATCCGCTGGGAGGATGTGGCGGTTGAGCCCGGCTGGTGCAAATTGGACTGGGTCATTGCCGATCCGGTACGCAGCCGCCTGGCCAATGCCAGCAATATGCTGGATGTGACCTGGGAAGCGCCGGATGGTTCCATCATCCCGCTGGACGGCTACCTCGACCCTTACTTCCAGGAAGTTTACCTGGATGCCGAGTCCATCCCCATCTTCTCCAAGATCGCCCAGCACGTCTCTGCCAACGCGCTGGATGACTATGTAACTCAACTGGAGAAAGAGGTCAACAAGTACCTGACCAAAGATCTTAACTATGGCAAAGCCGCCAAACGGATGTATAACGTTTTTCGCCTGGTCGGGCGTTATGAGGAAGCGGCTTTTATTCGGGAGTTGTTCGACGAACCGGCTTCCATGCTCTACCAGGTTTGGTCGCTCATCCGCACCATTGAGGACTGCTGCAACCCTTCCACTCCCATTACCGTGGAGCAAGTACTTGCCCAAACTGATGAGTTGATTATTTCCGTGGTTAGTGCCTTGGAAGGCGACCAGGAAACTGAAATTGTCCGCCTGCTGTTGAAGCTGCGCGATGATCTTTCCCATCAGAAGACCAACCAGCAACTGAACCCGGATGCTGAAGCCGCCCGAGACCGGGTCATTAACGTGGTAAACAATTTCTTCTATGACAAACTGACCGCTGTGCCGTCAATCAAGGTATATATAGACAGCTTTCAAGCAAAGCACGGATGACAAGCAGAAAAACGTTTCTATGGCTTCTAATATATAACCTTGAACAATTATTAATCGAAATACTGGTAATAGCAGTAATTAGGGATCACATCATTCCATAGTAGTCAAAGAAGAACCGAAGACAGAGATCTCTCTCGACTTCGTCTTCGGTTCTCTGCTTTATACTCATAATCTATTCCTGCTTCCTCCGCAGATTCGATGACCTCACGGTACTGCACACTGCAGGCGGCTTTTTCAATTCCTGTCTACGGCGTAGCGGTCGGATACCGCCTCATGATTGCATCCACCTGGACTTTCATCTCATTGAGCGTCATTTCGCTCTTTCCAATGAAGGCGATTCTGCCGCTTGAATTGACAAAGAAATGGATGGGAATGGCATTTAAATTAACGTGATAAGCAGACTGAACTACAGAACCAGGGTCAAGCAGGACAGGAAATGCCAGCAGATGTGCGATTTGATAGGCGCTAACTGCGGTGGGGTCTTCAGCGGTATTGATGGATAGGACGACCAGACCAGCTTCTTTATAGGTCTGGGCGATGGTTTCGATGGAATCAACTTCGTTATTGCACATTGAGCACCAGGTTGCCCAAAAGAAAAGCAACACCGGCTGCCCGTCGAACTGACTGAGTGTTACCCGTTCTCCAGTCACCAGGTCAGTCAGGCTGAAATCAGGGGCATACAGGCCCACCACCGGTCCTATCAGACTGGAAGGGCGCGGGGTTTTGGTCAACGTGTATTTCAGCGTGGGAGTGAGGGTGGGGGTCATTGTAAGGGTGTCGGTTGGCAGGGCGGTAAATGTGGAGGTGCCCGTCCAAGTCGGAATCATTGTTGGCAGTGGTAAATTTGTTAGGGTTTGGGCCACCGCAGACGTTGCCAGAAGGCCTTGCGCCTCTGCCTGCGCTTGCGCCATTCGCTTAAGCGACAAATATTCGGCAAGGGAAGCAATTACAAGAATGGCCAATGCTGACAAAACCAACACTACTCCCCACCTTATTTTCGACTTGCGGGGATGCGGCCCCTCCGTCGGCTCAACGGGCGCAGGCGGCAAGGGGTTCGCCGTCTGCTTCGCTTCGGATTGTGGAGGTTTGGTATCAAAGTCAGCCGGCGAGGGTATCGCCCAGGCAGGACTGAGCGGACTGTCATCCTTGGATTCTTCAGCCCCAGCCGGTTCCGGCTCGGCAAAAGGGGCAATCGGAGCAGAAACAGGGGGTTGGCTGACTAGCTTTGCCAGGCGTTCCCGGGCAGGCTTATTTTCGGGGTCAAGGAGAAGGACGCGCTCGAGGCAGTCCTTTTGCTGATTGACATCAATAACCGTTAAACTCATTAACCACCACGCGTGTGCAGATCCTGAGTTAAGGTTGAGGAACTCACTCAGTAACCGGCGGGCTTCCTCTTGCTTGCCGGCGCTCAGGAGCTGTTCAATGCGCTGCATAACATCATCGGGCAGTTGGGTCATCGAATCTCATCAGTTTGAAAGACTACCAACGGAACCACATGGGGCGAATTGTTATCCGCTGCTTCTTTCGTCCTAAAAACCTTCCAACTTACTTAAATCTGCTATACCATCTGCCAGGGATGCAACCCTTTGCAGCAGCCCAAGGCGGTTTTCTTTAACGGACTTGGTCTCAGCCATTACCAGGACTTTATCGAAGAATTTGTTGACTGCCGGGATCATGGGGGTAAAAGCGTTTAGAAAATCGTCCACGGATCCTGAAGCCCGCTTCCGTTTTTCAGCAACCTCCAATGCCTCGAAGAGTTTTTTCTCCGCTGCCTCGATGAAGCCTTCCGGTTTGACGTTGAACTTCCTCTTCTGATCACGCGTAATGCGCACGCAGCGTGCATATCCCGGCAGGAGTGTGCTCCAGTCGGGGCGGGCAACCCAGGCATTCAACTGCCTGACAGCCCGCGCCGCACCCGTCGGGTTATCTGACTGTACTGCAAGGATGGCGTCCACCACATCATACCTGTAGCCTATGTCCATCAATACAACGCGCAGTCGCCCCTTGATGAACTCCATCACCTGCACCTGGGTTTCGTCCGTAACCGGAACCGGTTCCAGCGTGGCAGCAACCTTCAACGCGTTGCGCAGGTCAAAATTAATCTCATGCTCAATTAGCGGCTGGACCACGCCGATGGCGGCGCGCCGCAGGCCGAACGGATCCTTCGCGCCAGTCGGGGCGAGCCCCGCCGCGAACAGACCGGCAAGCGAATCCAACCGGTCAGCCAGTGCCACCGCCAGACCGGGTCTGGTCCGGGGGACAGGCTGGTACTGCTCGCCGATGGCCTCGGCCACCGCCGGGGTTTCGCCATTCCGTCGGGCGTACTCGCCTCCCATGACCCCTTGCAGCGAGGTCATTTCGATTACCATCTTGCTGACCAGGTCGGCCTTTAGCAAGTGGGCGGCTCGGCGTGCAAAGACAGCCTCGTCCGCTTCCAGGCCGAGCATCGGGACGAGCGCTTCGGTGAGTTTTTCGATGCGGTCGTTTTTATCAAGCATCGAACCGAGTTTCTTCTGGAACATCAGCGTACCCAGACGCGGGCTGAAACCTTCCAACTTATATTTCAGGTCTTCCCGCACGAAGAAATTTGCATCTGCAAAGCGGGCATGGACGACGTGCTCATTCCCTTGCCTGACTAAATCAATTCCCTCCGTGTCGCCATTCCTGACCACCACGAAATACGGCATCAGGGATCGCATTCTGTGGCCTTCACTGTTTGATTATTGACAGGAAAGTATCGTTGGTACTTCTTCATCACCGAGATGAGCACATTTTCGGGGAGAGCCAGAAATTCCTTTTCAAAACCACCCAGCAGCGGCTTGGGCTTCTCGACCAAGTTGGCAACCTCGGCCAGCAGTTCGGGTGGCAGGATGGCCGCGCCCTTGACCGAGGCAGCTAGTTCCCTTACCCCGGCCTCGATGAGCCTCTTGCGCTCCTCCACGTCCAAAACGACACCATTCTTTCTGATAATTTCGAAATACTTTTCCGCACTCGGGATTTCAATCTCCGGAGAGTTGTACGGGCGCAGGCCGCGTGTGGTGCGACCGGCTGTCAGACCGGCATATTCAAATGGGATTATCGTCACCCCTAACAGCGCCACCAGCCAGCGGAGCGGACGCGAGAAAGCCACGCCGCTAGCGTTCCAACGCATGGACTTGTCAAACTTAATTCCCGCCACCAGCCCTGGCAGAGACCCGTTCAACACTTCGGGTGTTGGCTGCCCGGCCTGTTTGACCACCGCGAAAACATACCTGCCCCCGTCCATCTCCCTCACTTCGAGGGCAGAAGGTTCAAGACCGTTTTTCTTAGCGAAACCAATCGAGGCGGGAGTTGGTTTGCCGTCTTTATCAAAAGCGCGATCAGCGGGTGGACCCTTGACCAGGTCCGCACTGTCGGGCTGGCGCGGGGCGAGGCTATCCACCATAACGGCCAACCGGCGTGGAGTCCCGAAGACGCTGACAGCCCCATGTTCGAGGTGGAGATCGTCCAGTAACTTGGGAACATTGACTTTCAGTTGCGCGATAGCCGAATCCAGATCCGAGGCAGGGAGTTCTTCAACGCCGATTTCCAGGAGCAGAGATTGGGGAGTGGAGATCAGAGAGGATTGCTTTTGTGCAGACAGCCTTTTCTCTGATTTCTGCTCTCTACTCTCTTTCAATAGCGGATATTCCTGTTCTTTGCGCTGCTCCAACCAGGTCTCAGCCACTCGCCGGGCCAGGTCTCGCATCTGGCCATAGAAGGCCTGGCGCTCGGTCACACCTATGGCGCCGCGTGCATCCAGCACGTTGAAGGTATGCGAGCATTTCAGCACGTAATCGTGAGCCGGGACGACCAGTCCCTGGGCCAGGCAGGCTTCAGCTTCGGCTTTGTAGAGGTCGTACATCTGATGCAGACGGTTCACGTCGGCAGTTTCAAAGTAGTATTTGCTCTGCTCGAACTCGTCATGGCGGCGGACTTCGCCATAAGTGACGCCTGCGCCCCAGGGTTCGTCCCAGATGGCAGCGGCGTTGTTGAGGGCGATGAGGATCCGCTCAAGGCCGTAGGTGATCTCGACCGCCACCGGGTCAAGACTCTGACCGCCGACCTGCTGGAAATAGGTGAACTGGGTGATCTCCTGACCGTCCAGCCAGATCTCCCAGCCCAGGCCCCAGGCCGAGATGGCGGGTTGTTCCCAGTTATCTTCCACGAGGCGGATGTCGTGCTGGCGTGGGTTGATGCCGATGGCCTCCAGAGACTGGAGGTAGAGTTCGACCGGGTTGCCTGGGATCTGGTTTCAGGATGACCTGGAACTGGGTATGCTGCTGGAAGCGGTTGGGATTCTCCCCGTAACGCCCGTCATCGGGACGGATGGATGGTTCCACATAGCCCACATTCCATGGCTCGGGGCCCAGCACGCGCAGGAAGGTGGCACGGGTTCATCGTCCCGGCGCCGATTTGAGTGTAGTAGGGTTGTAGGATGAGGCAGCCATGCGCAGCCCAGAACTCTTGTAATTGGAGGATGATGGATTGGAGGGAGGAATGAGGCATTTTCGATTTATTGGTTGCAATTTTGGATTGTTAGACACAAGTGAGGGGATTATACCGTTAATATTTTCAGCTATCTTGATGTTATTTGCCTTCTATAGTTACTTCCATAAAAATATGGACTTGAATAACCAATATACTGGGATTTACCGCGATTTTAAAAAACGTCTTTGTAAAGTACCCTGTAATGTCCTTCCCCCAAGGAAGAAAATGGGTAATCAATCCATAAAGGCTTGCCTTCGGCTCCTTCTCACCTAAAATAGAAACCTATGTCCACCACTAATCACGACGACATGCTTTTGCACGAGATCATCATTGTGGGTGCCGGCCCGGCAGGGATCTCCACTGCGCTCCACCTGGCAAAACTGGCTCCAGAGCTTGTCTCCCGCACGCTGATCCTCGAAAAAGCGCACCACCCGCGCCCCAAGCTGTGCGGCGGCGGTATTCTGCCGGATGCCGAAGTGGTGCTGCGTCAACTTGGCTTGGATATCACTGAAATCCCGCACGTGGACGTGGATTGGGCACATTTCGATTTCGATGGAAAGGGTATGAAGATGCGCGGCGAGAAGGATGGCAAGTTTGCTTTCCGCACTGTCCGCCGGCATGAATTCGACGCCTGGCTGGCCTCCAAAGCGCGTGAACGCGGTTTCACCATCCATGAAAATACCACCGTTAAGAGCATCACTGCCACTGAGACCGGGGTGGTGGTCATTACCGACAAGGGCGAGTACCACGCCGCGGTCGTGGTTGGCGCGGATGGTTCCAACAGCGTTGTCCGGCGGGCTATCATCCCTCAGGAGGACCTGCACGTTGCCCGCCTGCTGGAGATTGTCACCGAGCCGGAACCGGAGAAATCCTTCCACAAGCAAAGCGATTCTTATTTCGATTTCATGGTGATCCCGCAAGGCATCCAGGGCTATGTCTGGGACTTTCCGGCGGTCGAGAAGGGTAAGCCTGTTCGTGTGCGCGGTATTTTCGATAGTCAATGTCCTTGCTTCCAAAGCCGATGTTTCGCTGCGCTTTGCCCTGGACGAGGAGTTCGGGCGGCACGGACTGCATCTGTCCGATTACAAACTGGAAGGCCATCCCCTCCGCTGGTTCGATGCGATGAGCCCATTCTCCGCGCCGCACGTCCTGCTGGTGGGCGACGCGGCCGGCGCGGATGCCCTGTTCGGAGAGGGTATCAGCATTGCTCTGGGGTATGGAGGGCTTGCTGCACAGGCTATCCAGGCCGCCTTTACTAATCAAGATTTCTCCTTTAGTGGCTACAAACGATCCATCCTGCTCTCCGAATTGGGTAAGGCCCTGCGGTGGCGCACCTGGTTGGCCAAGTTCTTTTACCGGCTGCGTTCTGCACGCTTCCAGGCTTTCTTCTGGCGAAAAATGGGCTGGTTCATTGAATGGGCGATGCGCGCTTTCTTCATCGGCTGGACGCGCAGGCAGGATAAATACAAACGGGCAGACACATAGGTCTGCCCCTGCTTTATACTGCTTCTTGCATAAATCTCTGGATCTACTATTTCAGAATTCTCAGCATTTCATGGGATTTTGATTCAGATTTATGAGCAGTACTCTTTAATTTGACGGATAAAACCCGGGGAATTCAATGTACGTTCCAATAAATACGTGACATAATGCTGTAATAGCGTCTCGACCTCGCTCCGCACCTCGGGAGCCGGCCGCGCCCGCTGCGCTCCGGTGTAGTCACTACGCTGGAAGTGGCGCAGGTATTTGAGCGCCTCCACCGACACTCTCCAGACTCCCGGCAGCCCTGCTCCACAGTCCGGACAGAGCACGCCGCCTTGGGCGGCAGAAAAGAATTGGTCTTCAGCCTTGATCTCCTTGGCGCAGTTGGCACACTCAAACAAATGCGGGCGGTAGCCGAGCAAATCCAGCAACCGTACTTCATAATATCGGATCGCCAGCCAGGGGTCAGTTTCCTTCTCCAGGCGTGATAGTGCCTCGGTCAGCAGGCGGAATATGTCATAGTTCTCGGTATCGTCTTCGTAAGTGAACCGGTCAAGTAGTTCAACAACATATGCCGCGTGGCTGGTCTTTACCAGATTCTCATGGATGGGCAGATAGGCATCCAATGTATCAGCCTGGGTGACGATAAGCAGGTCGCGGCCGCGCGCCAGTTGCAGGGTCACGTGCGTGAACGGTTCCAGATGCCCCGCTTTGCGGGAGCGGATCTTGCGGGCACCCTTGGCAATGGCGCGCACCTTGCCACGTTCACGCGTATAGAGCGTAAGCAGGCGGTCTGCCTCACCCCAGTCAGCGTGACGGAGGACGACTGCTTCAACGCGGAAAGAACGTTGCTCGGCCATTAACCCATCGTGCACAATCCTGTGAGCGCTTATCCTTCATATCCTTCGGAGTAAACGCCCCCGGCAGCAGCCCGGCAACGGTGGTCTCCTGCACCAACCGGCCTTCGCCATCGGCAATCAGAACAACCGTGTCGAGACCAAATTCCGCCATCACCTGGCGGCAGCTGCCGCACGGCGTCCCGCCATTGGACGTGACCACCGCGATCACATCAAACTCCTTTTCCCCTTCCGAGACCGCCTTGTAGATGGCAATACGTTCGGCACACATGCTGGTTGGGTAGGCAGCATTCTCAACATTACAGCCGGTAAATATGCGCCCGGACCTGGTCCGCAGCGCCGCGCCGACCGGGTAGTTCGAATACGGCGCGTACGCCCGGCGACGGGCTTCCTTCGCCAGGTCGATCAACGCGCGGCGTTCATCATCGGTCAGTTTGATCATTTTTTACCTCGTTTAATTTCTTGATGGGCCGCGCCGGGACGCCAACCACCAGCGTATCCGGCTCCACATCCTTCGTGACCACCGCCCCCGCGCCAGTGCGGGAACGCGCTCCAATCTTCACTGGCGCAACCAGCATGGTATCCGAACCGATGAACACGTCTTCACCAATCTCGGTCGGGTTCTTGTGCACGCCGTCGTAGTTGCAGGTGACCGTCCCTGCGCCGATATTGACTTTTTGGCCAATGGTGGCATTGCCAATGTACGAGAAGTGACCCATCTTTGTCCCGGGGCCGAGGGTTGAATCCTTTATCTCACCGAAATTACCCATGTGGACGCCCTTGCATAGATGCGCCCCCTTCCGCAAATGGGCAAACGGCCCGATGCCTACATTGTCTTCGACCACGGCTCCTTCCATCACGGCAGCCAGAATTTCGCAGAAATCACCGACTGTCGTATCCTGCGCGATGGTATTCGGCCCAATGATACATCCTTCGCCGATGACCGTCTTGCCGCGCAAATAGGTATTCGGCCAGATGACCGTATCCCGGCCAATTTTCACACCCGGCTCGATGTAGGTCGAAGCCGGGTCCACGATTGTTACGCCCTGCCAGCATGTGCGCCCGATTGATGCGCTGGCGCATGGCTGCCTCCGCCTCCGCCAGGTGGACGCGGGTGTTAATGCCAATCGTCTCCATCAGGTCATCGCTGACCAGAGCCTGCACCGTCAGCCCGGCCTGCACTGCCAGTGCAACCGTATCCGTCAGGTAATATTCACCCTTTTGCGAAACTTTAATTCTGTGCAGGGCGTCCCACAACCATTTGGCGGAGAAACAGTACGCGCCGACATTCAACTCGTGGATGGACAATTGCTCCTCCGTCGCCGAGGCTTCCTCGACGATGGACTGCACACTGCCATCCGGACCTCGGACCACCCGCCCAAACCCACGCGGATCGGCGGCGCTGACCGTCAATATGGTAAGCGGGCCCTTGTTGGCTTTCTGGGTTTCGACAAGCCGCTTGAGGGTCTCAGGGCGCAGCAGTGGCATATCGGCATAGGTCACCAGCACCAGATCCGTTTTGCCGCGCAGGGTGGATTCGGCCTGCTGGACGGCGTGCCCGGTGCCCAGTTGCGGGTCCTGAACAACGCAGCGGGCCTTCTCACCGAGGAACTCGCGCACCGCTTCGGCACCATATCCGATGATGACCACCGGCGTCTCGCTGACTGGCGGCTTTCACAGCGGTCAGGGAATGTGCGATCATTGGCACATCCACATACGGGATGCAGCACCTTCGGCAGGTCGGATTTCATGCGCGTGCCCTGTCCGGCAGCGAGGATAACAGCGGTGATTTTCATGGGATCTCCTATGCTTATTGTAAATGATGAACTTCCAATCGAAAGGTTGGAAAAACAGATTTAGATTAGCTATTACCAGCACCCTTAACCAAAAGGGCCTGCGCTGCCAGCGGGGCGGCGCCAGGCCCAATAGGGAGAAAAAAGCCCCGCTTGCAGGCGGGAAATTCAGGCTGGGGCGCCTGGATTCGAACCAAGATAATCAGCTCCAAAGGCTGACGTGCTGCCATTGCACAACGCCCCAATGGATAATCCCGGTTCGAGCACGGGAGGCGGCGCAAATTGTATCACAGCCCCAGCAGCATGGCTAGGATTCATCCTCTGGGGTCAGACCAAGTTGTTTTGCCTGCTCATAAGAGAGCATATCCGGGTTGGAGGGCGCTTTTTGCTTATCGGCGGCCTTATCCCAGAACTCGTTCACCTCGGCGGGTTTGAGTTTCTTTTTGCGCCTCCATGAACAGACGGCTCCATTTCTTTCATGTTCTGCTCGACCACTTCCAATGGCGTTGGAGCAGGTTCCTGGGCGGTCAAAGTATCCTGGGTTGCTTCGCTGATCACTTGTTCGATGTTCTTTCGCGCCTCTGTGAAAATATCAACCGTTTTCAATAACTGATCCTCACCAGCAATCCCCTTTCCGATGACCAGCATGGCATGTGTCAATCCAACCGGCGCAAAAATCAAATCATATTTGCCCCCATCGAAAACGTACCAGTTCGAGGCGATTTTTTGGCCGATGAGACGCGACACCTTCTGTCCGGCGCTGTGAATTGAAAGCAAAGAAGATATCAGGGCATCTTCGTTATCTCTATCCGGAAAGTCCCCGGCACGCGCCAGGATTCGCCCAGTATCATTCAGCAGGAGAACGGCGGTGGCAGCCAGTTCCTGGCGCAAGCCAGCCAGCAGGTCCGGAAGGCTGCGCTGGATCCTCCGTATCATCGACCGCAATCGGTTCAGGCGGCAGACTCGTCTCGACCAAATCCAGGTGACGTTCAACCGCGTCCAGGAAATCGGCCATTGGGATCGGCTTGATGAAGAAGGCATCTGCCCCGGCCTCAGCGACTTCCTTGCGGATCTTGGGATCGGTCTGCCCGGTCACCAGAATGATCTTGGCCTGCGGATGGTTCCTTTGCACCTTGTGCATCAATTCGATGCCCGTCATCCCCGGGAGACGGTAATCAGAAACCAGCAGGTCTACTCGGTTGTCGTGAGCTATAGAGGATGGCTTCCTCGCCGGATGGAATTTCAACCACCTCGAGTTCATACCTCAAGGGTTTCCAATGCCGAGCGCAGCAGACGGCTGACCTCACGTTGATCTTCAACAATCAAAATCCGATGTGAGGACATATGTCTCCCAATGAAGATTATTCCACCAACCAGCAAGCTGCCCAGTGATCCGGTTTCGATTCCTTGAAGACCGGCTCCTCAACCGAACACTTGTCAATCGCCACCGGGCAACGCGGATGAAACCGGCAACCCTTGGGCGGATTGAGCGGGCTGGGCACGTCGCCTTTCAGGATGATGCGGTCCCGCTTGATGGTCGGGTCGGGAACCGGGATGGCCGAGAACAACGCTTTGGTATACGGATGCAGCGCTTCGCGATAGAGTTCCTCGCGGCCGGCCAGTTCCACCATTTTCCCCAGGTACATCACCGCCACACGGTCTGAGATGTGTTCCACTACGCTCAAGTTGTGGGCGATAAACAGGTAGGTTAACCCAAATTCCCGCTGGAGGTCTTTCAGGATATTCAAAACCTGCGACTGGATGGACACATCCAGCGCCGAGACCGGCTCGTCGCAGATAATGAACTTGGGACGCAGGGCCAGGGCACGTGCAATCCCAATGCGCTGACGCTGTCCACCAGAGAACTCATGCGGGTAGCGACGGGCATGATAATCTTCCAGGCCGACTTTCTTCAGTGTCTCCATCATGGTTTCGACCCGATCGCGGTGAGTACCGATACCATGCACATTCAGGCCTTCCATCACTGATTCGCCAATTGGCATGCGCGGATCGAGCGAGGCATATGGGATCCTGGAAGATGATTTGCATATTGCGGCGCATGGATTTCAATGCTTTCCCCTTCAAGCGAAGGACATCCGTCCCATCAAAATTGACCGAACCGGAAGTCGGTTCAATCAAGCGCAGCATGGAGCGTCCAACGGTTGTTTTACCGCAACCGGATTCGCCCACCATTCCCAAAGTCTCTCCTTCGCGAATCGTGAAACTTAATGCCATCCACAGCCTGCACCCAGGCAACCACACGCTGCAACAACCCGGAGCGGACAGGGAAATACTTCACCAGGTCTTTTACCACCACCAGATCTTTTCCGACTAATATGGTCTCGTTCGTTGCTGTCATGGTCATTGAGAACTACTCCACATGAACATATTACTGTTTCTATTTTATATTCACGAACCTTGAAGGATAATAATTGAGGTAATAACAGGAATTTTTGCATTCACATCATTGAGCAGAATCTTGCAGCAACTCCTGCCTACCCAGCGGAGCTTGATGTCCCGCCCGATCCTGATAAAGCCAACAGCGGACCACGTGCTCGGAGGAGACCGGGATCAGGTCTGGTTCAGCCTCTGTACAAATCTGCAACTGGTGTTCGATGCGCGCCTTGCAGCGCGGGAGCAAAGCGGCAGCCTGGTGGAAGATTAACCAGGTTGGGGACCGTGCCGGGGATCACTTCCAAATGCTCTTTGATTTTTCCCAGGACGGGGATGGAACCCATCAGGCCCTGGGTGTATGGGTGACGCGGACTGGCGAACAGGGTCTTGACATCGGCCTGCTCCACAATCCGGCCGGCATACATCACGGCCACGCGTTCAGCCATCTCCGCCACAACACCCAGGTCATGTGTAATGAGAACAACCGAAGCACCGACTTTGTTTCGTAAATCGCGCATCAAATCCAAGATTTGGGCCTGGATGGTCACATCCAGTGCAGTGGTCGGCTCATCTGCAATCAACAGTTCCGGAACGCAGGCCAGTGCCATGGCAATCATCACGCGTTGAGCCATGCCGCCGGAAAGCTCGTGAGGAAACGCATCCGCCCGCTTTTCAGGTTCCGGAATACCCACCATGGTCAACAACTCAATGGCACGTTTCTTTCCGCGTTTCCTTGTCACAATCCTGATGAATACTGAGAACCTCGGAAATCTGGTCGCCAACTTTGAAAACCGGATTGAGGGCGGTCTGCGGCTGCTGGAAGATCATCGAGATGCGATTGCCGCGCACATGTGTCATTTCGGTCTCGGTCAATTTGAGCAGGTTCTGCCCATCGAAGATTATTTCGCCCTCGGTAATTTTCCCGGGCTGGCTGATGAGCCGCATGACAGAGAGCAAGCTGACGCTTTTTCCGCAACCCGACTCGCCTACCAAACCAAGTACTTCCCCGGGATAAACGACGAAATCCACCCCATCCACAGCCTTTACGACCCCATCTTCGGTGTAAAAATATGTCTTAAGGTTGCGAACCTCAAGCAAAGGTTTTTGATTTTCGTTTGCCACAAGAATTACTCCCAGAACAGATGACAATTCATGATCGATCCACGGGCGTCAAGACTGCTTCAGCCCGCGCGCTCCTTAACGGGGAATTTCAACAGCAGGCTTCGGTTATGGTAGCATAAGAAGAGGGCAAAGTCAAGAAATCGCCTTCAGTACCACAATCTTTTGACCTGACGCGGATGAACGAATAATTAATCCACAACTTTACAATATGCCGGTTGCGAGTAGATGACCGTGCAATCTACCCATTGATCTTCAAAGAGGATCAAGACGTGTATTTCTCCGAATGTATTGTCGTATTTCCCTACAAACAGCTGTCTTGATTGTACGACATATTCTTTGACCCAGTTTAACGAACTTGCGTTCATCCTGCGGGCAAGGGTTTCGTCTATTTGTGGGTTGTTTTGATTATCCAGCGTGAATTGGATGGTATTGTCAAGAGATTTAATTGCGTCTCGAAAATGCTCATTGATCAGACTGTCGATGACAGAACCACTCAGACTAATCACAACGATACAAAAAAAGAAAGGGATGATCTTTCCCAGGAAGGAAGTGGAAAAAACAGACGACTCGGTTATGGGTAATTGTGTCAATCCAACGACCAGCATAAAGGGGGTGATCCATACCGCTGCCAGGCCAGTGCGGAAACCAATATCAGCGTTTAAAGGGTAATGTAATAGTGCACCCAGTTGCGGATTGATCTTTGAGACAAGAAGAGGACTGACATGCAATGGCAGGTTGATCACCAGCCAGGCAAACAATAATGCAGAGGCCAGCCAGAAGAAAGAACCCCCTAAGGCGCTTTCAAAACGCGCCGTCAGCCAGCCAGCCGCTGCGCCAACGATGGCGCAATAGACCAGTGCAACACCCAGGCTGAGCCAGGGCAGGTATGCATGGGACCGGCTTAATATATATCCATCCCATCCCCATACTGCAACTGCAAAGGCAAGCCCGCTGACCATGCCATAGATCAAACCTGTTAATCGTCTTGATCTGATCATTTCGGGTCGAGCTTCAGTTCTTTTTATGAAGAATGCTTTCATGTTGTTTTCGACTCCTTTCCAAAACAGATGGTTTCCGCGCGTTCTGGAAGAAGCTGGGGGTGGAGGGATCGGCGGGTGTAACCACGGCAGGTGCGTTCAGGTCCTTCTCTCCGCCGGGGACGCAGGGCGATCGCGCATTGGCAAAATGGAAAAGGGATGATTGACTTGATCGGTACAAAGAAATCGCATGGATCACTTTTATATCGCATTAAATCAGTTCCCCCTTGGAACCACAGCGCCACCACCCTCAGCGCCAATCCAAGAGGGAACAGGGTCAATCTCTGTTGTGCGTAGTAGGCCGGGCCATTTAGGTCTTGCCCCGCATGCGTGGATCCAGCACGTCGCGCAGCGCATCACCAACCAGGTTCCAGCCCATGACAAAGAGCACCAGGGTCACACCGGGCCAGATGATGATGTACCAATAGGTACTCAAACTAATGATCCAGTTGCGGGCAAAACTAAGCACCTGTCCCCAATCGGCATAGCCGATTGCAGTGCCAATTCCCAAAAAGGAAAGAGCCGCGAAGGAAAGCACCACGTCGCCAATGGCCAGCGAGGCCAGCACCAGCGTAGGGAAGATGGCATTGGGGATGATGTGGCGGAAGAGGATCCGGCTGTCCTTGACCCCGATCACCCGCGCCGCCATGATATAGTCGCGTTCCTTGATCGAGAGGATATCCCCGCGGATAATACGGGCATAGCCCATCCAGCCGAACGTGATCAGGGCGATGATTGACGGGTACAGGCTCTTCCCGATCTTAGGCGTGAGCACAGCCGCCAGGATCAAAGCCGCCAGGATGAACGGCAGGGTCATGAAAACATCCACAATGCGCATGATGATGTTGTCAACTTTTCCACCAAAGTAGGCCGAGATCGAGCCAATAATGATGCCGATCAAAAAAGTGGCTATCACCACGATCAATCCGGTGCGAAAAGCTGTGCGCGTGCCCCAGATGACCCCGTAGAAAATATCGTATTGACCCTGGGAAGTTCCCATAATGTGCACCCACTGATCAGTCTTCATGATGGGCTTCCACCAGAAGGGCAGAGGCGGCGTGTTGCGGGTCCAGTCCGTCATCATCGGGCGGGGCTCGGAACTGAAACCATCCCGCGGGATCTTGTAAGGGTCATTGGGAGTGACCGGAGGAATGATCACCGGGGCAAAAATGGCGATAAGGATAAAAAGCCCGATCAGGACGAAACCCAGGATGGACGCAGGCGTCTTGAGCAGGCCGGTAAGGATGCGGTAATTTTCCGGGCCGAGAAAGCGCTCGAGCCGTCCAATCTTGCGGACGGCAATCGTCTCGCGCAACAAGCTGTTTTCGCCGCTGGGAATAGTTTCAGCCATGAGGGATTCTCCTTATGACAGCCGCACGCGCGGGTCAAGCACTGCGTACAAGACATCAACAACCAGGTTGGCTACGATCAGGATCAAACCATTGAAGAGGGCAAAACCGAGCACAGTGATGACGTCCAATTGAACGGCGGCATTTGCTGCAGCCTGGCCAATTCCTGGATAATTAAAAACCGTCTCGGTAATGACCACGCCTCCCAGCAGGCCGATGACCTGGAATCCCGCCAGGGTGATCACCGGGATCATGGCATTGGGCTGGGCGTGCTTGTAGATCACATCCCGTTCCTTCAGGCCCTTGGCACGCGCCGTGGTCACATATTCCATGCGCAGCGTTTCGAGCATCGAAGAGCGGGTCACACGCACAAAGGTCGCCCAACTGATATAAGAGAGGGTCAGGATGGGCATGAGCATATGGCGCATCACAT
Source organism: uncultured Chloroflexia bacterium (assembly GCA_963760315.1). GTDB lineage: Bacteria > Chloroflexota > Anaerolineae > Anaerolineales > Villigracilaceae > UBA877. The sequence goes on along the minus strand of CAVXCK010000004.1, from coordinate 667,910 downwards.
CCCAGAAGATATCCAGCCGCCCGTTGAGCAAAGAGTCAAATGTCAGCAGGCGCGTATAGTGATGGAAACTGCTCAGGTAAACCGCCTGGCTGGCCCAGTCGCTGAGCCTGCCCGGCGGGAACCATTGCAGCTTGGCATAAAAGATCATCAACATCAGCAAACCGAACACAAAGGTGGGGAAAGAGGTGCCGACGATGCTGAAAATTCTGGCGGCCTGGTCAATAAAACCATTTTGATGGACGGCGGCCTGCACCCCCAGCCAGATCCCGATCAGAATCACCGGCGCGACTGCCCAGATGGTCAGGTCAAGCGTGTTGGGAAAGCGGTTTTTGATCAGGTCAACGACCGGCTGGGAGGCGGTGCGTGAGTAGCCAAAATCCCCAAAAAGAATCCCGCCCTTCCTCGCCCCGTTGACCGTGTGTCCCACCAACCAGCGCCAATACTGCTCATAGATGGGTTTATCGAGACCATACTGCTTGATAATACCCCTGATCGCATTTTCATTTTTAGGAATATCTCTCACATATAAAGCCGAGCGCTCCACCGGCGAGAGGAACTGCAGCATGGCGAAGATCAGCACCGTGACTCCGAAGAGCAGCACCGGCACGAGCAGCAAACGGCGGATGATGTAAGTGGTCATATTTCTACCTCTTGGATTTTATCGTTCAGAATGAAGTGGATCAAGGATCCATTCCAGTCGGAAGGACAAAATCCTTTGCTTGTGCGGGGGCCTTTTGGAGGCCCCCGCACAAAGAACTAATAATCCAGATAGATCCCTACTCTATTTACTTAAGTCCCAAGTTGTAGAGGATCACATCCTGGGCAAGGTTTCCCATGTTCATGTATACGTGCAATGGTCCACCCGTCCCTGCCTTGCCTGCTTCACAGACCGTGAACATTGCCAGGCCCAGCTTGCTCGAATCATAAGCGCAAACGTTTTGGGCTGGCCCGTAGGACTGGGTGGCCTGATCAAAGATACTGATCACGCCAACCATCGCATTGGCCTGCGAGCGGTTCTCGACCGGAACAGCCACAACATCGGCATCCCCGGCCTGCAGTTCAGCAAAGCGGGTGCCCCATTCGGCAATGTTCTGGATCACAACGCGTTCCATTGCAGGCGCAGCGCCCCAGTAAGTGGGATTCCTGGTCAGGACGACCTCTGTACCGGGCGTCCAGTGGTCCAAAACATAAGGGCCGGTGCCATTGGTGACCTTCGAGAGAACATCGTCCGCCGAGGTGACACCATAGAACTTCTGCCAGGTATCGCAGGAGCCGTCCCATCCGCCTTGCGCAGCTACCCACTTGGCATCCATGACGGAGCCCCAGGTCTGGGCGATGGTGGCCAGCAATGGGCCCCAAGGCTGCACCAGGGTCATGGTGACGGTGTTCGCAGCGTCATCAGCCACGATCTTCGTCTTGAGATCTTCGCAGACTGATTTGAGCGTGGCGGGATCGGCTGCCTGTAAGCCGGCGGGATCGTCAACCAGCGCGCCGCTTGGGTCGACCATTTGAGCCACATCCTGATTGCCAACGCCGAAGAAGGGCTCGGAGAGCAGCCACTGCGGTGAAACGCCACCGCCCTGCAGCAAACCTCGCACGAACGAGTAGGCGGCATCCGAGGCGGTCATTGCATCGCCATTCTGGAATGTCACGCCTGTGCGAAGCTTGAAGGTATAGGTCATGCCGTCCGCGGAGATGGTCGGCATTTCGGAAGCCAGCATCGGAACGAAGGCACCCGGTTTGTCGCCGTCATAGAAGACCAGCGTATTGTAAATATTCTGGATGACTCCGCCACTGGCGGTATCGTAAGCCAGGGCAGGATCCAGCGTATCCACGTCACCAAACGATGCTTCCGTAAAGGTTGTCGGATTCTTGGCGCCGGCAGCTTTGGAGATGGGGGCAAAGTAAATATCGGGGAAGATCGGGTTGCGGATCAAACCCTGCACCCATTTCTGCTCAAAACCGTGGGTGGTAGCGGTCACGATCGGCGTTCCGGGGTTCAGATCATAGTACAACTGGTTGATCTGGTTGTAAACTGCCGCGCGGGCGGTCGGATCGGTCGTGGCGACGCCCTGATCGAGCAGGGCCTTGAACTGAGCTTTCATGTCATCAGGCATGTTCTGGCGGCCGCCATAGGCACCGACCGTATAGGGCTGGTACCAGTTGGCAGGATCATGGATGTCTTCGAGCCAGCCGCCGGTCATGATCGGGATCTGCTTGGCGCGTTGAGAAGCCAGGTAAGCCGGCCACGGCAGGCCCAGGGTCTCAACAATGAACTTATTATTGAGCTTGTATAGGTTGGCAGCCAGGATCTCAGCAACGATCTGGCGGGTGGTGTTACCCTGGTTATACAGCATCTGAACGCGGAAGCCGATATCCCACAGGGATTTGCCATCCGGTGAGGTCAGGGTCGAGGCCTTGAATTCTTCCTCAGCCTTGGCGAGGTCCATGGTGTAGTGGGGGGCGTTCGGATCGTAGCCGATCATGCCCGGGAGCGAAAGCTCAAGGGATTGGACTGCTTCGCCCTTGTACACATCGTTAATGAAGGTGTCCCAGTCAAAGGAATAACTGAAACCTTTGCGGACGTGTACATCATTAAAGAAGTTCGGCGGAATCCCATTGCCATCCAGTACACCGGAACCAATGTATGGGTTGATCACTGGAGCTTCGGTGGGGACTTCGGTGGGGACTGCGGTCGTGATGGGGGGTTGAGTCACCGCCGGTGTGACGGTGGGGCCGCAGGCCGCCAGCATCATGCTGAGGACGACCAACGCACTAAATAGAACATAAAACTTACGCATCTTTCTTCTCCTCTTTTGATAGGTAAGGGTTAGGATGTTTCGTGCTTGCTTGATAAACAAACGGTTGTTCGATTTTTTCGAAGACCACCTCCTTTATTTAATAAAATATATTACAGAAACCGGTCTGCAAAATGACAGGCGACAAAGTGGCCGGGTTTCAGCTCCCGGAAATCGGGCGTCTTCTCGGCGCAAAGCGCCTCGGCGATCGGGCAGCGCGTGCGGAAGTGGCAGCCGGAAGGCGGGTTGACGGGCGAGGGAACATCTCCCTCCAGAATAACGCGCTGCCGCTTGGCGTCTGCCACCGGATCCGGGATGGGAACCGCCGAAAGCAGTGCCTGGGTATACGGATGCAGTGGGGTTAAATAGAGTTCATTCCGGCTGCTCAACTCAACGATAACGCCCAGGTACATGACCGCCACGCGGTCACTGATATGGCGCACCACTGAAAGATCGTGAGCGATGAACAAGTATGTAAGGTTGAACTGATCCTGCAGTTCTTCGAGCAGGTTGATCACCTGCGCCTGAATTGATACATCCAGCGCCGAGATGGGTTCGTCACAAACAATGAAGGAGGGCTGTAAAGCCAGGGCGCGTGCTACACCGATGCGCTGGCGCTGCCCGCCGGAGAACTCGTGTGGATAGCGGCTGGCAAATGAGGAGCTTAACTTTACCAGGCCGAGCAACTGCTCGACCCGTTCCTGGATTTCTTTACCGGAGGCGACATTGTGAACAACCAGTGGTTCGGCGATAATATCCCCGACGGTCATGCGCGGATTGAGGCTGGCATAGGGGTCCTGGAAGATCATCTGCATCTCACGGCGCATAAAGCGCATTTCTTCCCGCTTGAGCGCGGTCAGATCGGTGCCATTAAAGTAGACATGCCCGGAGGTGGCTTTGTAAAGCTGTAAGATCGTGCGCCCGGTGGTCGTCTTCCCGCAGCCAGATTCGCCCACCAGCCCCAGGGTCTCGCCGCGATACACATCGAACGAGATGCCGTCCACAGCATGAACCGCCCCCACCCTGCGCTGGATGACGCCGCGGTAGATCGGGAAATGCATCACCAGGTTTTCCACTTGAAGCAGGACATCGTTTTTGGCGCTCATCAGCGGCTTCTCCCGGTTTTGGTATCCACCCAGCAGGCGGCACGGTGTTCGGGTGAGACCTGTTCCAGCATTGGATTCTCTTTCCAGCAGTGTTCCATCACCCACTTGCAGCGCGGGGCGAAGGGACAGGCCTGCGGGATGGCATAGAGCACCGGCGGCAGGCCTTCAATGGAATACAGGCGGTGGCGTTCTTTCTCGTCCACCCGCGGCAGGCTGCCCAGCAGGCCAATGGTGTAAGGATGTTCCGGGTGAGCATACAACTCATTGACCAGGGCCTCTTCGATGATATAGCCCCCGTACATCACGATGACACGCTGCGCCAGGCCGGCAATGATCCCTAAATCATGCGTGATCCAGATGACCGTCATGCCCAGTTCATCGCGCAATCGCTTGACCAGTTCGACAATCTGGGCCTGGATGGTCACGTCCAGTGCCGTGGTCGGCTCATCGGCGATCAGAATTTGCGGATCGCAAGACAATGCCATGGCGATCATTACCCGCTGGCGCATACCACCTGAAAACTGGTGAGGATAATCTGGCAGGCGGTCTTTTGCATTTGGGATTCCCACTTTTTCAAGCAACTCGACGGAGCGCGATTTGGCCTGCTTCCGGGTCATGCCTAAATGGAGCATCAGTTGTTCCTCCATCTGGGCACCGATGGTCAAGACTGGGTTGAGAGAAGTCATTGGGTCTTGGAAAACCACAGCGATCTGGCCGCCGCGCACATGACGGATATCTTCGCTGCTCATCTGGAGCAGGTCCTTCCCGAGAAAAAATGCTTTCCCCGCCGTAATCTTTCCGGGCGGCGAGGCAATCAGGCGAAGGACGGAAAGCACAGTCACCGTCTTGCCACATCCGCTTTCCCCCACCAACCCCAGCGTTTCCCCTTCCTTCAGCCCGAAGGAGACGCCATTCACTGCATGAACGATCCCATCCGGGGTTTTGAATTGTGTTTCGAGTCCTTGAACATCAAGGAGAAGATCGGGCATGAGTGCAATCCTTTACTGCAGTGGAATTACCCATTAATTATACTTGAAAATAAATCGGTGGAGCGGATTATACTCTATTTTCTTCCACCGTCAACTTTGTTCAGAATGCAGGTGCCGGCATGGCAAAGTATGACAATCGGGAGAAACGAACATATCCTAAGCGACTTTGAGGTGAGCATCAAAACAGCAGCGTGCAATTGCCAGATATGAACAGCTGCTGGAAAAACACAGCCTGATCACCGGGGATTTCAGTGTTTGCGCATGAAGGTGGTGCGTAGTTCGCTTTATCCCTTTGTGTGCAGGATAAGCCTTCCGTCGGTCGTTTGTTCCACCCGCAGCGTTTTTAGCGGCGCGGTGGCAGGACCCTTGACCGGATAACCCTTACTATTGAAGCGTGATCCGTGGCAGGGACAGGCAAATTCATCGAATTGAACCTCGACGGTGCAACCAAGGTGGGTGCAAACTAGGCTGAAGGCTGTGAATCCGCTGTCGTTATGAATGAGGACCGCCGGGACTTCAGGGAGAGTTGTCGATGAGCCGGGACGGTAATTTTCTGCCAGCCCAAGGTCGAATTCAGTCGGCTGGGGCGGTTCGGTCTTGTAGCTCAAGAAGCGGACCAAGCCTCCCAGTCCCAGTAGTCCGCCAAAGGCCAGGAGGCTGTCAAGAGTCAGTTTTAGAAAGTCGCGTCGCGAGATGGATGGTTTATTCATTTTCAGAACCTGATTTTATGACTTTTTTCTTAATCGCCATGGTGATCGGGGGAATCGGGGGCTTGAGTGGATGAAGTCCATTCACCGCTCGTACCTGTTCATCTATAACAGAAATTCCCTAGGGTCCTTTCTCATAAAGTTGCCGGAAGGATGGCCCAGATGGTCAGGCCAATGATGAGCAGGGTGAGAATGATGATGAGAATCTGTACCACACGCCCCCCCTTCGGGAACCAGCGACCTAATTCGGAGTCGGAAGGTTTCGGGAAGATGTAGGGGATGAGAATCAGGATTGCCAGGCTGATCAACGGAACTATCACTCCCAGCAGGAAAGGATCGCCTAATTTGAGCAGCTGTTGTATCCATAAAAGGAACCAGGGTGCGCGCGCGTTGGCAAGCTCAACCACGGCGCTGGTCAGGGGAGGCGTAATCGGCGCTGGCCAAAAGATGGACAGCAGTACCAGGATAATTGCGGAGACTGTCATCAGCAACATCTCGCGGCGCACTAGTTCGAAGCGTGAGATGCGTTCGTCGCTCTGCCGGAGCGCCGGAGGCGGGACGGCAATACCCCCATCCCGACGGATGCGGAAGATATGCCAGATGACGACGATGATCATTGCCAACGTCAGGCCAAATGTGTGCCAGGAGTAGAAGCGGATCAGCGCAGCAGAGCCGAGTTGAGCACCGCCAATCGCAAACTCATACAGCTGGGTTCCGATGCCCGGAATTATCTTAATGAGATTGGTCCCTACCACCAGGGCCCAGCTTGTCCCTTGGTCCCAGCGCAGGATATACCCGGTGAAATCCAGGGCCAGGGTCAGCATCAGCAGAGTCAGCCCGAGCAAATAATTGAAACGACGTGGCGGCTTATAAGCGCCAGTCAGTGCGATGCGCAGCAAATGGACGAAAAGCACAAAGACGAGCGCTTGTGCGCCCCAGTAATGCAGGTTGCGGATCAATCCGCCGTATGGCACGAAATGAGCAATGGTTTGTATCGAGATTGTTGCCAGATCCGCTTGAGGGACGTAATAGAACATCTCAAGAATACCCGTAACGAGGAGTACCAGACACAGAAATACTGCCAATCCGCCGGTTCCAAGAGTGTAACGCCAGCGCGCCTGCGGCGCAGGGATGGTGGGCGGGTGCAGGTGGTGCAGGAAGCTTGGACGTGAGCGGGCCGGTGTTGGAGCATCGGCCAAGATTGCCTCGGCGGAAAATTTGCCTGCAGTTTTACGTTTGGCAATTGTTTGCAGGATCAATACAAATGCAACCAACACGAGTAGCACCGTAAGGATAAGTTCCCCGGTCTGATCATTCTGGCTGGCGGCCACGAGGTGATGAATTGGGATGGCTGAGGCGTCGGTAGCGTCGAGCACAATTCCCTGTGGTAGAGACCCATTCAGCTTGAGAATATAAGAGGTAACAGCCCAGGCTTTTTCTGGAGTGAGCGAGTTGGGTTTCCACCAGGGCATGGTAACAACAACGTAATCATAAAGTTCCTGGGCAGTGTTAAAACGGGTCAGCTTCCCGAGCCCGGTCACAGCCGGAGCCAGGCGATCACGTGGAATGTTAAACCCTTGTGGAGGATGATTGGAGGCATGGCACCTGGACGCCCAACAATTCTGGTCCGCGCCAAAGACCCCACGCCACTCGTCGGTGAGGCCTTCTCCGCGATCACCATGACAGGCCATGCAAACACCCCAATAAATCAGAGCGCCCTGGTCAAGCTGTGTTGGGTTCTGAGGCGCTATCAAGGTGGGCTGGGCCAGGCGGGCCGCATTAGAGGCTGGTGTTGGGAGCACCAATGTCGAGGTGGCTTGGGGAGAAGTGGATGTTTCAATAATGCCGTATGACCACCAACCGACCAGAAGCAGCATTCCAGTCAGACAAGCGAAAAACAGGCCGCGTGCCAGGCCTGATTGTGGGATTGGTGATTTTGGAGAATGCACTGGAGGGGTTTTCATGTGCTGCGGTTTTACCTAAGAACTTGCCGGTAAGGCAAATGGGATTATATCAAACCCCCTATATTTTTAGGTTTTAAGCCCTTTTCTGACCAGGTGATTACAGCCGTCAATCTTAATGCTGACAACCCGCGCCGCTGTCAAACGCTTCGATATTCCACAGGCTGCTCGCGGCTGTCGGGTCAAGGGAGAAATGACACAGGTCTGCACGCGCCGCGGCAGTTTTGACCCGCCAGTAGAGCGGGATGACCGGCAAATCGTTGGCAAAGATGGACTGGGCCTGGGCGTAGGCGGCGGCATGAGACGGGTCATCCGGAAGGGATTGTTGAGACGCCAGACAGGCTGTGTCAAAGGCTGGATTACTGTATCCGCTGACGTTCGTCCCCACCCAGCTATTCGCAGCATTCGGGACCTGGGAACTGGTGTACCAGTCACAGGGTGGCTCAATCCCGGTACTGCCCATGGCAAACTCGACCAGGTCGAAATTCCGGCCGAAAATGATCCCATCCGGGCCGGGTGCATAAAGGGTATTTGCATCGAGATACTGCACATTGACCTTGATCCCACATTGCGCCAGGGAGCCGGTCAGGATGGTGCTCACCTGCTGGCGCTGGACGGCGTTGGTGGTAACGTAATTTACCTCAAATGGCGTCCCGGATGGAATACCCGGTACGCCCCAGGCCTGGCGCGGCGTGGACGGGTCATGATCGACATCCTTCCAACCAGCCTGGTCAAGCAGTTGACCGGCTGCAGCCACATCGAAGGAATAGGCGGTCACATTCGGATTGTAAAGGGGATGTTCCTGCGGCAGATAGGAATTCGGAACGGTACTCAAGCCCGAAAGCACTGAATCCACCACCTGCTGGCGGTCGAGGCATAATGCCAAAGCCTGGCGCACGCGCACATCGCCGAAATAATCAACCCGGTCTATCCCGGCATTAATGCCATTATCGTAGGATGCCGGTCGGATGCCGAGCGCCAGTTCTTCCATCACCGGCACTGTGGTGAACAATGCCTGCAATTGGTTCTGTTCTGCCATCGAGCGCAACAACTCCGCCTGCCCATCCAAACGGATGCTGGGATCGAGGATGTCACAGGTGCCAGCCAACAGGTCGCTGATGGCAGTCCCTGGGTCGGCAACGAAGCGGAAAGTCAGGATGTCAAACTTGGGCAGGCCCTCGCCAGCACGGAAGTAATGCGGGTTCTTCGTCAGGGTGATGTGATCTCCGGCAACCCATTCTTGAATAACGTAAGGCCCCCAGCCAAGTGGGGTACGGGCGGACAGGTCGGTCTCGGTCAGTTGGTCAACCGGAATCTGGCTCCACAGCGTGTTTGGGGAGCGGTGACCAGAAATTGGTGAAATAGGTTGGGTCAATGAAGCCGGGTTTGCCCCACCACTGAATGGTGGTCTCGTCCGCCGCCTCATAGGACTGGGTGCGGTCCACCAGATACTTGGAGCCGGAGGAGGCCGGGTCAGCAGCCACCTGGTAAGCGTAGACCGAATCTCGGCAGTGAGAGGTTCGCCATCCGACCAGGTGAGACCGGGGAGCAGACTAAAGGTAACCTGCATCTGGTCCATCTGAATTTCGGATTTGCCATCATATTTGATGGCGCACGCGTCGCTGCGACAGCCTGCCGGGCGGATTTTCACCCCCACAGCCAGCGTGACCGGCGTGCCGCTGGCATCCACCACCTCGTCACCAATATAGAATGATTTCGAGAAGAGCTGGGCGTCACCGTTCTCGATGCTCGGCAAGCGCTGCAGGATCACTGCCTGATACCCGTAGGAATTCGTGTCAATCGGCCCATCGTAGACCGCCGCCAGCACGCTGCGCGCGGCTGACGAAGGATTGTCCACCGGGTACAGGCTGACTGGTTCCTGCCCCAGGCAGACTGTCAACTGGCGCGGCGGCACGGGGGTCGCCGTGAGAGTGGGCTCGGGAGTTAGGGTGGGATGCGGGTAGGAGACGGGGTTTTCTGGCCGCAGGCAACCAGAAGCGACAGCCCAACAATCAGGCCACAAAGTATAATTACAGATCGGCGAAAGGACATAACGATCCTCCTCCTGAGCAAAAATTCATGGCTCGTGATGGAACCGGGACTATTCGAAGGATTATACAACAGAGTTTCCCTATTCGTTGACAGCCCCTCCCCTGACGGTACAATGAAGTCACAAGCCATCTCTCATAGAAAAGGAGATTCCCAAATGATAAAAGAATTCAAAGCCTTCATCATGCGCGGCAACGTGATGGACCTGGCCGTCGCGGTCATCATCGGGGGGCATTTGGCAAGATCGTCTCGTCCTGGTTGACTGACATCATTATGCCTTTGATCGGCCTGATCATCGGCGGGATCGATTTCAGCGGCCTGCCTTCACCCTCGGCAGCGCCAAAGTCACTTACGGCAATTTCATCAACAACCTCATTGATTTCATCATTATCGCCCTGGTCATCTTCCTGATGATCAAGGGCATCAACAACCTGAAGAAAAAGCCCGCACCCGCTCGTTGCCGAGCCGACCACCAAGGAATGCCCGCACTGCTTCACCGTCATTCCCATCAAGGCCACCCGCTGCCCCAATTGCACTCGGAATTGAAATAAATGCTGTTCGTTATTCGTAGTTGGGCACGACTCGGCATCGTGACCACCAATAACGAGAATCAATAACCCCCTCATGGATTTCCTCGACAAACTCAACCCTCAGCAGCGCCAGGCTGTGACGGCTGGCGCCGGTCCCGTTTTGGTGCTGGCCGGACCCGGGTCCGGGAAGACGCGTGTCCTGACCCAGCGTGTGGCCTATTTGATCGCCTACGAGGGTGTACGCCCGTACCAGATGCTGGCGGTCACTTTCACCAACAAGGCGGCGCGGGAAATGGGCAACCGTGTCCGTGACATGCTGGGCGAATTGCCCGCCGACGGACTCTGGCTGGGGACATTCCACTCCATCTGCGCCAGGCTCCTGCGCCGCGAATCCGAACATCTGCCGTTCGATGCCAGTTTTGTCATCTATGATGAAGACGACCAGCAGCGCGTGGTCAAAGGTGCCATCCGTGACCTGAACCTGGACGAGAAAACCTATCGTCCACAATCGGTGCATGGCGCGATCTCGCGCGCCAAGAACGATTGATCTTCCCTGAAGATTACCCCACGCAGACCTACCGCGACGAGGTGGTCAAGCGTGTTTATAAGCGTTATCAGGAATTATTGAAACAAAATAACGCCGTTGACTTCGATGACCTGTTGCTTGTGGACGGCGCACCTGCTCTCCGAATTCCCCGCCGTGCGCGAGAAGTATGCACAGCGTTTTCAGCATGTACTGGTGGATGAATTCCAGGATACCAACTTCGCACAATATGTTCTGTTGAAGCACCTGGCCTCAGTACATAATAATATCTTCGTGGTTGGCGACCCGGATCAATCGGTGTACCGCTGGCGCGGAGCGGACTATCGCAATGTCCAGCGCTTCGAGCAGGATTTTCCCGACGCACAGGTGATCCTGCTCGAACAGAACTACCGCTCCAAGCAGACCATCCTCGACGCCGCCATGGCCGTCATTGACCGCAATCCGCACCGCCGCCGCAAGAGCCTCTTCACCGAGCGCGGCGCAGGCGAGAAACTCTTCTATTATGAAGCGCTCGATGATTACAGTGAAGCCGCCTTCGTGGTGGATACCATTGCCAGCCTCGTTGCCAGCCAGACCTGTGAGCCGGGCGACTGCGCCGTGATGTACCGCACCAACGCCCAGTCCCGCCTGCTGGAAGAAGCCTTCCTGCAAGCGCGGCTGCCCTACCGGCTGGTGGGGGCGCAGCGATTCTACGGACGGCGTGAAGTCAAAGACATCATCGCTTATCTGCGCCTGGTGCACAACCCCGCCGACGAAATCTCGCTCGACCGGGTCATCAACGTCCCGCCGCGCGGCATCGGCGACAAGACCATCCTGGCCCTGCACACCGCCGCCCGCGGGGCGAACACCTCCCCGTCGGCAGTGCTGATGGACCTGGCCCGCGGCGACGCCTCTCCTTTTTGGCCGCAGTTTACCGGTCGCGCCGCGCTGCCTCTGGCAGACTTCGGGGCACTCCTGTCGAACTGGCGCGCCGAGGCGCCGCGCGCAACCGTCACCGAATTGTTCGACCGCATCGCCAAAGATATCAACTATCAAGCATACATCGACGATGGCACGGAAGAAGGCGCCGAACGCTGGGAAAACGTCCAGGAACTGCGCCGGTTGACGGTCGAGTACGAAAACCGCACCCTGACCGATTTCCTCGAAAACGTGGCGCTCATCTCCGACCAGGATACCCTGACCGAAGGCAAGAACGCCCCCACCCTGCTGACCCTGCACGCCGCCAAAGGGCTGGAATTCGGCGCGGTCTTCATCGTCGGCCTGGATGACGGCATCCTGCCGCACAGCCGTTCCTTCGATGAACCCGAAGCGATGGAAGAAGAGCGCCGCCTGTTTTACGTGGGCATCACGCGTGCCAAAGACCGGCTCTACCTGCTGCGCGCCCTGCGGCGCGGCGGACGTGGCTATGCCGAAGAGACCATCCCCTCGCGCTACCTGGATGACATCCCGCCCGAGCTGCTCTCCGGGAAAGCACGCGCCGGGCGTATCCTCCCGCACTCAGACCGCTGACGTGGCTGCGTTCGGATCCGGTATCTGCCGCTGTCGATTGAGGCTCATTTCCGTGCCGGGATGAGAGTCCAGCACCCCACCTGGGGCGAGGGGATCGTGCTCAACTCCCGCCTGCAGGACAACGACGAAACCGTGGATGTGGTTTTTGAATCGGTCGGGATCAAGCGGCTGGCAGCGAGTCTTGCCAACCTGACAATCATGAAATAAAGCCGCAGCACTTGGGAAGAATTTCTCTATGCCTTTTGCTTTCTTTTCTGTTCCTTACATAGAAACATGAACAATTCTGATCAAAAACAGCAACCCTCAGCATCAATTCCCGTTCCCATCTTTCCGCAATACCATGTAGAATGAGAAAATAGTAAGGTTCAACCTCCCTAGAATCATACTGTCGTGAGGAGCGAACGAAGCAAGCGACTCCATCTCTACTAAGATAGACTCCCATGAGAGAAAACCTTCCCACCACCCCTCAAGAAATCATTGCCTGGACCTGGTCTGCAATCGAACCACACTACAAAGACTTGGAAACCCGCCCCCTCAGCGCCGCCAACGTGGACGGCTGGCTGGCTGATTGGTCGAGCGTTGGCGAACGCATCGAGGAAATGTCCTCTCGCCTTTCGGTCGCCACCTCCGTCAATACTGCCGACAAGGAAGCCGAGGCGCGCATGAACACCTTCCTCGACGGCATCTTCCCCAATGTGATGGCCGCCGAGCAGAAACTCAAAGAGAAGCTGCTTGCCAGCAAACTGGAACCGAAAGGTTTCGACATCCCTCTGCGCAACATGCGCGCCGAAGCGGACCTGTTCCGCGAGTCCAACCTGCCCCTGCTGGCTGACCAGCAAAAACTCGCCATCGAGTATGACAAAATCTACGGCGCGCAGACGGTCAAATGGGAAGGCGAGGAGATCACCCTCACCCGCCTCGCCATGAACTTCCAGCAGCCCGACCGTGCCCGGCGCGAAAAAGCCTGGCATCTCAAGGCTGAACGTCAACTTTCCGATAGAAAAGCCATCAACGACCTGTGGCAAAAGTTCATGGACGTGCGCGCCAGGATCGCCAAAAATGCTGATAAACCCAGTTACCGCGAATATACCTGGGTGCAGAAACTGCGCTTCGACTATGATCCCGAAGACTGCAAATCCTTCGCCGCGGCCATCGAAAAGGTGGTCGTCCCGGCAGCGACGCGTATCTACCAGAAACGGAAGCAGGCTCTCGGTCTGGACACGCTTCGTCCGTGGGACCTGGTGGATGGCTGGTTCTCACGTCCCACGCCAGCGGCCGGCATCCCGCAACTTAAACCGTTCGCATCCATTGAAGAACTTAAGGCAAAGACCTCGGCCATCTTCCACCACGTGGACCCGGTGCTGGGTGGCTACTTTGACAGCATGGTAGCCGAAGGTCTGACCGACCTCGACAACCGCAAGAACAAGGCCCCCGGCGCGTATTGCACCTCCTACACTTCCATCCGCAAGCCGTTCATTTTTGTCAACGCCGTCGGCACACACGATGACGTGATGACCACCCTGCACGAATCCGGCCATTCCTTCCATATCTTCGAGACTGCCAAAATCCCCTACATCCACCAACTGGCGGTGCCGATGGAATTTGCCGAAGTGGCCTCGATGGGCATGGAATTGCTGGCTTCGCCCTACCTGACAAAACCAATGGCGGCTTCTATTCGGACGCCGAGGCTGCGCACGCCCGCATCGAGCATCTGGAAGGCATGATCCTCTTCTGGCCGTTCATGGCTGTTGTGGACTCGTTCCAGCAGTGGGTCTACGAAAACCCGGAAATGGGCGCGGACCCGGCAGCCTGCGATAAAAAATGGGGCGAACTCTGGGACCGCTTCATCCCTGGCGTGGATTGGACCGGGCTGGAGGAATTCAAAGTCACCGGCTGGCATCGCAAACTGCACATCCACCAGGTACCGTTTTATTATGTGGAGTACGGCCTGGCGCAGTTGGGCGCGGTGCAAATCTTTGGCAATGCGCGCACCGACCAGGCCGGTGCAGTGGCCGCTTATCGCAAAGCACTTTCGCTGGGCGGGATGGTGACCCTGCCGGAACTGTTCGCCGCTGCAATGGCAAAATTCGCCTTCGATGCGCCCACGGTCAAGAAAGCCGTGGATTTGATGGAAGTCGTTGTAAGCGAACTGGAGAAAAAGATTTAGCGAAGGATGGACAGTGGACCATGAACGGTAAATAACGGCCGGCAATCTATCTTCCATGATTTGCAAGGAGACATTATGAACGGGGTATTGCTCTGGAAAATCTTCTGGCTTTTCACCAAAGTTGCCATGTTCTCGTGGGGCGGCGGACCGGCTTCGCTGGGCCTGATGCAGCGCGAGGTTGTTACCGCTGGATGGCTCACTCCCGAGGAATTTGCTGATGACATTGCCATCAGTAACGCCCTGCCCGGTCCAACCGCTCCGCAAGCCTCGGCCTACGTCGGTTACAAGTTGGCCGGGTGGCCGGGAGCTCTTTCCGCGGTCGCCGGGACCGTAGTCCCAGCCACGCTGCTGATGCTCATCCTTATCATCGGGTTCTTCAGCATCAAAGACAACATCTATATGCAGGCAGCCATCAAGGGTGTGCGTCCGTTCGTCGTCGGTCTGTTGGCCTGGACCGCCTACCAGATGGCTGTGACTGTCTTTAACCTGAAACAAGGGGTTGGTATTTCCTTTCTGCAAGGCTGGGACAAGTGGCTGATTGCCTTGGGAGCGTTCCTGATCCTGACATTCACCAACATCAGCCCCGTCTGGCTGGTTCTTGCCACGGCAGCCATTGGCTTGATTTTCTATCGGTAATCATTCCGCCAGGAAGGCTCCTACTCCGCCCAAACAGGGCGTTGGAGTCTTGCCCATAGATGGATATTTCGCCGGTTCTCGCTTAAAATAGAGCCATGACCCAAAACTTTGAAGATTGTCATCCCCACTGCCGGATGGGCCACGCGGATGCGTCCCCAGACCTGGTCCAAGCCCAAACCGCTGGTGAGCGTGGCTGGCAAGACCGTCCTCGACCACCTGCTGGATATGTTCCGCAGCGTGCCGGACCTTTCCCCTGCGGGGACGCTGCACCCTGCGGGTAAGATGTCCGCTCGCTCAAGGCAGCGTCCTGGTGCTGCCGAATACATTATCATCCTTGGCCCGGGGTTGGGCGAGACCCAAATTCCGCCCTTCATGCAGGAACACCACCCGGAACTAATAACCCATTTCGTGCTCCAGCCGGTGATGCGCGGTCAATCGGACGCGTTGTGGCTGGCACGCAAATATCTGACCGGGCCTGTGATTATCTGCTTCTCGGATACGCTTATGGAAACAGACTTCTCCTTCCTGGCGGACGAAAAGGCGGACGGCGTGGCCTGGGTCAAACCCGTGCCAGACCCACGGCGGTTCGGCGTGGCTGAAGTGGATGGCGAAGGCTGGGTGACGCATCTCGTCGAGAAGCCACGGAATATGGATAATAATCTGGTCGTTGTCGGGTGCTATTATTTCAAACAAGCCGAAGAATTGCTCTCCGCCATTGAAGAACAGTTCCGGCGCGGCACTTCACGCAAGGGCGAGTACTTCCTCACGGATACCATCAACATCATGATCGAGCGCGGCTTGAAGATGCGCACGCAGACCGTGGAGGTGTGGCTGGATACCGGTACGATTGACGCCACGCTGGAGACGAATCGGTATTTGCTCGAACATGGCAAAGCCAACAAAATAAAAAACGAAAAACAACACGGGATAAAAATCGTGCCGCCAGTGTTTGTCCACGCGAGCGCCAAGATCAGCAATTCTGTGATCGGCCCATATGCCTCCATCGGGGCGGATTGCATAATCACGAGCGCGCAGGTCGAAGACTCCATCCTCGAAGCCGGGGCTACGGTGGAGGCGGCGGCCTTGAAAGGCTCGTTTATCGGCAGGCAGGCCAGGGTTCAGGGACGTTCCGCCGACGATCCGCCGCTGAAGTTGAACATTGGAGATAATAGTTCTGTTTCTTTAAAGTAGTGTTGTTCATATGGCTGACATTGTCGAATGCCATTCCGGGTCCGCCTACGCCGAAAGACCGACGGCGCTCACCTGGCAAGGACAGCGGCTCATCATCGCTGAAATCCTGATCCCAGGGCCGCACGCCGCAGGCGAAGTGGTTCCGGGTCAGGACGGCGGATGGACAGGTTTTCGAGCTGTCCTACGTTGAGGCAGCTGGCGAGCGCCCATCCGAACACGAGTGGCAAATTCACCAATTTTGAGGAGGCAGGATGCAGGAAATTTCTGTACGCGCGTTATCTCGCAAAGAGTGTGGCTGGACTGAAACCCTCGGGCATTCGCAAGTTTTTTGACATCGCCGCCACGATGAAGGATGTCATTTCGCTCGGCATCGGTGAGCCGGATTTCACCACCCCGGAACCGATCCTGGAAGCTGGCATACGTTCCCTGCGCGCCGGGGAAACGCATTACACCTCCAATTCGGGCAAGCTCGAATTGCGGCAAGCTGTGGCTGGGAATTTAAAGCGCCTCTACGGTGTGAGCTACGATCCGGTCAACGAGATTATCGCCACGGTGGGTGTCTCGGAGGCGCTTTACCTGGTGATGACTGCCCTGCTCGACCCGGGCGATGAGGTCATCATCCCAACCCCTTGCTTTGTCTCGTACCAGGCCGAGGTGATCCTGGCAGGCGGGATACCGGTCGAAATCCCCAGCCGGATGGAGGACAATTTCCAACTGGACCCGGACCGCGTCCGCGCCGCCATCACGCCGCGCACAAAGGTTATCTTCGTGGGCTACCCCAGCAACCCGACCGGCGCAGTTGCCACGCGCGAGACCCTGAAACAGGTGGCTGAAATCGCCATCGAACATGACCTGCTCATCGTCTCGGATGAGATCTACGACCGGCTGGTGTACAACTTCGACCACGTCTGTGTCCCGGCGCTGGGAGAGGAGATCAAGAAACGCACCGTCCTGTTGGGCGGACTTTCGAAGGCTTATGCCATGACCGGCTGGCGCATCGGCTATGCCTGCGGTCCGGCGGATATCATCAAAGGCATGGTGCGCATCCACCAGTACACCATCATGTCCGCCCCAACCACCGCCCAGGATGCCGGCCTCGAAGCCCTGACCAATGGAGAAAAGCATGTTCAAGAGATGGTGGCCGAATACGACCGGCGGCGCAAGTTGATTGTCAGTGGATTGAATAAACTCGGCCTGACCACTTTCGAGCCGCGCGGTGCGTTCTATGCCTTCCCGAAGATTACCGCCTCCGGCATGGACGATGAGGCCTTCGCCGAAAAACTCCTGCAGGAAGAACATGTGGCAGTGGTGCCGGGGAATGCCTTTGGAAAAGGTGGCGAAGGATTCGTCCGCTGCTCGTACGCAACAGCTTATGAGAAGATCGAAGAAGCCCTGCACCGCATGGAAAAGTTCATGAACCGATATGGGTGAACCTGGAAATTCATAATTTACCCATCTGGAGGGCTTCATGCATATCGCGGTTATCATGAGATATACGAAATGCATTGGGCGAACTTTGCCCGCCTTTTGTATTGGTGTAAAATAATAGGAGGTATGGAGGTGGTTAGATGATTTTTCAAGTTGGAATTGAAAATAATAATGAAGGACGCTCCATCGCATGGGCATTGGAACATCCTGGCTGTTTTGCTTACGGCATGAAAGGCGCAGGCAGCGCTTACCAACCTGGAAGGGGCGCTCAATAAATATGCAGGCTGGATTTTGCACCACGAGCCGAATACCTGGCTAACCTTCTCCGAAGATGAGATTGAGATTGGTCGTCAATGGGACCTGGGATGTTTATTATCATCAATGACGACCTGGACATCGCCACCGAGATTGACGGTTACAGCGTGGAATCATTCTTCCCTTATGATTGGAAACCTCTCACCACAATTGAAATCAAACGCGCCCTGGATATGCTCGCTTGGAGCCGGGATGATCTGCTCAAGACCGTGCATGGACTAAGCGAGGAAAAACTCAACCAAACCTATACAGGAGAACGCTGGAGCATCAATGGGGTTCTCGCTCATGTTGGCGGGGCGGAATGGTGGTACATGGAACGTCTCGGGCTGGCCTTCCCGCGCGCCGATGTCCCGGAGGAACCGCTTGCCCGGCTGGAGAAAGTCCGCAAGCATTTCAACAAGTGTTATTCAAATTGGATGGGGTGAAACAGGTTGTCGGCGTGGACGGGGAGTTCTGGTCCCCGCGCAAAATGCTGCGCAGGGCGCTCTGGCACGAACGTGACCATGTGGACCACATCCGAAAATTGATCGCCATGTACAGGAAGTTTATCGAAAGTCGCTAATTCAAGAAAAATCGTTGGACATACCTGGTTTGAGATGGGGTAACCATAGGAATATAAAAAGAGAGTAGCGGCGCCAATGTCGCTACTCTCTTTTCTATTACTTGCCATGCATCAGGCCGGTTTGATATTGACCAGCTGCTGGCGGATGCGATAGTTCCCGTTCTTCGCCAATACCTGGGCGGCGAACTTCTCCGGCACATCCACCAGGGTGTATTTATCCTGGATGTGGATTTTTCCGATGGTGTGCCCGGGGATGTCGGCATGGAAGGCAATCGTGCCAACCACATCGTTGGGACGGATGCCATGAATGCGGCCCAGGCTCAGGTTGAGACGGACCATGCCCGGTTCGTGCGAGACCGTTTCGCGGTCCCCGTGGCCGCGGTGGGAAGAGCGTTTCCCTTCCTGTTCGTAGCGGCGCGGACCCGTCTCCTGTACTTCGCTGACCGCAGCAACCGGGCGTTGTTTTTCGTCGGCGCGCGCCAGCTTGAGGGCCGCGGCGGCAATTTCCAGCGGGTCGTGCCCTTCTTCCACCAGCCGTGCCACCAGTTCACGTTCGCGGTGGTAGCGGGCACGCGCCAGCCAGACTTTGACGTTTTCGAGCAATTCGTTCTCACGGTGGTTCCGGATGTCTTCCTCGGTAGGCAGGGCAGATTTGGTCAGCGGCTGGCGGATCAGGGATTCAATCTGGCGCAGCAGGCGTTTCTCGCGCGGCGTGACCATCGAAATGGCGATGCCGGTCTTTCCGGCGCGGCCGGTGCGCCCGATGCGGTGGATGTAAATTTCCGGGTCATCGGGCAGGTCGTAGTTGAAGACGTGGGAAATGTCGTCAATATCCAGCCCGCGCGCAGCCACATCCGTCGCCACCAGCACCTTGATCTGGTTCTGGCGGAACCGGTTGAGGGTCCGTTCACGGGCTTCCTGGCTCAGGTCGCCGTTGAGCGATTCAGCAGGGAAGCCGCGCCGGGACAGTTCGGTGGCCAGTTCCCCGGTCCCGAGGCGGGTGCGGACAAAGATCAGGGCACTGGTGAGCTGGTTCGATTTCGAAGAGGCGGGTCAGCGCGGCCAGTTTATCCGCCTGGTTGACCAGGTAGTAGCGCTGTTCGATGGCCGCCAGCGTGACCTGTGCGCGCTGGATCAGGATGGACTGCGGGGTGTGCATGTAGCGGTCGGCCAGGCGGCGGATGGGGGCCGGCAGGGTGGCGGAGAAGAGGGCGGTCTGGCGATCCTGGGGGGTTTCGGCCAGGATGGTTTCGATATCTTCGACGAAGCCCATCGAGAGCATCTCATCGGCTTCGTCGAGCACCACGGTGCGCACCTGGCTGAGGTTGAGGGCATTGCGGTCGAGCAGGTCGATCAGGCGGCCGGGGGTGCCAACCACCACGTCCACGCCGCGGTTGAGACGGCTGATCTGCGGACCGTAAGGCTGCCCGCCGTAAACGGCCAGCACGCGCACCTCCTGCACTTTGCCATAATCGTAAATGGCACCGGCCACCTGCAAAGCCAGTTCACGCGTGGGACATAGCACCAGCGCCTGCACGTGGCGTTCTCCGGGTTCCAGGTTGTTCAAAATGGGGAGGGCGAAGGCGGCGGTCTTGCCGGTGCCGGTCTGGGCCTGGCCGATCACGTCCGCGCCGGTCAGCATGACCGGGATAAGCGCGGACTGGATGGGTGTTGGCTCGGTGTAACCGAGCGCGGCGATGGCCTGCATCAACTCGGGACGCAGGTTTAAATCAGTAAATTGGGTGGTCATCAATATCCTCGTTTTATGTCGTTGCGAGCGCGATGCCCGACCGTAAGGGAGCGCTGAAGCAATCTCCTGATAATGGAGAGATTACTGCGCTGCCAAGGAACGGCGGCTCGCAATGACATGAATGATGGGATGTTTCGATGACCTCAAGGGTGTTCCCGGTTCCTGGATGGGGCACGGGTACAAAGTTCTTGCCAATCCGAGGTGCTCTTGCGGGCACCTCAGCCCAACAAATTAGCCCGGTCAACTCGCCGGGCCATCTTCGAAGTCTCAAAACAATTTCCCTGGTGCGTGCGCTCCAATTTCGAGCGGCACGGGAGTATACCACGATTCGAGAGAACAGAGCGTGGGGATTAAAAACAGGATGGGCGGCGATCTGTCGTCTTGGGTAAACCGTTTAGGCAGGATAGTCTCGAAACGAGTAAAATATCAGTAGCGTCAGACTCTTCCACCTGGACGAGACTAGCGAGGTATGCACATTATTCGTCCCCAGCGAAAGGAGTCCAAATATGCAATCCCATCTGCTCGTCAGCCAGTTACGCTTCGCCCGCAGCGAGTTCGTCCGCTGCCTTGAAGGTGTTTCCGAGGAGGATGCCATCCGCCGGATTATGCCGATGAACTGCATCAGCTGGATGGTCGGCCATCTCGCCAATCAAGAGCATCGTTATTGGGTGATTTTGGCCCAGCAAAAGGAAGTTGCGCCTGGTCTTTAATGAGTTGGTGGGGTATGGCAAACCCGCCAGTACGCCCCCGCTGAAAGAAATGTGGGCAGTCGTGGCATAAAGTGACCGCCGAGGCGGATAAATATCTCGCAACGCTGACGCCCACGATCATGCAGACCTTCTTGCTGCGGGACGGGAAACCGGTGGACGAAAGCATCGGCACGTTGCTGATGAGAAATATCTATCACTACTGGTACCACACCGGTGAAGCCTCTTCGGTCCGCCAGATGCTGGGCCACGCCAAACTCCCCGAGTTCGTGGGTGATATGAGCAAAGCAGCCTACAAGCCGGAAGAATAGAAATCGCACTATTTATCACGCTTTCAGGGGCTGTCCTGAAAGAGGCAGTCCCTGTTTTTCCTTATGAGCCTCTCTTGCCCCTGCGAGGGGGTTGTGGTTAAATTCAACTGCTATGGATGCCAAAACCCTCCATGTCCTCGAATACCCAAAGATCCTTGCCCGCCTGGGGGATTTTTGCGATTTCTCCGCCTCGGCGGACCTGGCACGCACCCTGCATCCGACGCCCGATTTCGAAGAAGCCATCGTCCGCCTGACCGAGACCAGCGAGGCGCGCACTTTACTCGTCACCAGCAACCTGACAATCGGCGGTGCGCATGATATCCGCGAGCAGGTGGATCTGGCGGCGCATGGTGGAGTGCTCGACCCGAAAGAACTGCTCGAAGTGCAGTCCACATTGGTCTCGATGCGCGACCTGCATCGTTTCTTTGACAAACACGCTGAAGCCTCCCCGCACCTGGCCGATATCGCCTGCCGCCTGCCAGCTCCGGCGGGATTGATCGATGCCATCACTCGCTGCATCGCCGACAACGGCGAAGTCGCCGACAGCGCCTCGCCCAGGTTGTACGACCTTCGCCGCCAGGTCCGGGTCGCCCACGACCGGCTGATGTCCCGCCTCCAGCGCTACCTGACCGACTCATCCACCGCCTCCAAGTTGCAGGACGCCGTCATCACCCAACGCGATGGGCGTTATGTCATCCCGCTGCGGGCGGAGTTCAAGGGCCAGGTCAAAGCCATCGTCCACGACCAGTCGTCCACCGGGGCAACCCTTTTCGTCGAGCCGCTGGCGGTGGTTGAACTCAACAATGCTTTCCGTGAAGCCCAGATCGCCGAACGTGACGAAGTCCGCCGGGTGCTGGCTGAACTCTCGGCGCAGGTGGGCGAACTGGCCGGGGAGATCGTCCCCGGAGTGGCTGCGCTGGCAGAACTCGACCTGGCCTTTGCCAAAGCCAAGTATGCGGACGAGATCCAGGCCAACGAGCCGATCCTCCATTCGATGATGAACGTCAAACGTCGAAAACCAGCATCGCCGATGAAGATCGCCCTAGGTTATTCGATATTCCCGCGATCCAACTGCTCGATGCACGGCATCCGCTGCTCGACCCGGAAACGGTGGTGCCCATCACGATTGACGCCGCACCCGGGACTTTCGCCCTCGTCATCACCGGTCCGAACACGGGCGGCAAGACCGTCACGCTCAAGACCGTCGGCCTGCTGGTGGTCATGGCCCAGAGCGGGCTGCACATCCCGGCCCAGTCCGGCTCGGAACTGCCCTGCTTCCAGGCCGTTTACGCCGACATCGGCGACGAGCAGTCCATCGAGCAATCGCTTTCCACTTTCTCAGGTCATATCACCAATATTGTCCATATCCTGAAAAAAGCGGATAAACGCTCGCTGGTCATCCTGGACGAACTCGGTGCAGGCACGGACCCGCAGGAGGGCGCCGCGCTGGCGCGTGCCATCCTCTCCAGCCTGCTGCGTGCAGGGCATCACCACTTTCGTCGCCACCCACTATCCGGAACTGAAAACCTTCGCCCACACCACCCCGGGCGTGGTCAACGCCTCGCTGGAGTTCAACGTCCAGACCCTGCGTCCGACCTACAAACTGACCATCGGTCTGCCCGGCCGCTCGAATGCGCTGGCCATCGCCCAGCGCCTGGGACTGCCGCAGGATATCATCGAAGCCGCGAAGAGTGAAATCAACCCCGACGACCTGCGCGCCGACAAGCTCATCGGTGACATCCACCGTCAGCGCAAGATCGCCTTCAAGGAGAGCGAAAAGGCTGGAAAAGCCCGCTCTGAGGCCCGCCGGCTGGAACACGATTTGGCAGAACGGTTGGAAAAAATCGAGGATGAGCGTTACAAAGTACTCGAAAAGGCGCGCGCCGAGGGCGAATTGGAAGTCGAGGTGCTTAAGGCGCAGTTGAAATCGCTCAAAGAAGAATTAAAGAAAGCCCGCCAGCCGCTGGATGCGCTCCAGAAAATCGAAGAGAAAGTGGATGAGGTGGAGGAGAAGATACAGGCGCCGCTGAAACGTCAAACGACGAAAATTGAATCTTCCACGTTGGATCGAACCGCTCAAAGTTGGCGAGAAAGTAGTCCTGAAAAAACTCGGCAACGAAGGGACGATCGTTTCACTTGACGAGGATGAGGCCGAAATTCAGGCCGGTTCGTTGCGAATGCGCGTCCCACTGGGTGAATTGAAGCGAAAACAAGAGGCCGTAGACGGCGAAGCCTCATTGCCTTTCCGGGGCGGACCGCAGACCGTGCCCCGTGCCCCGTCCGGGATCCGGGACTACCCTGCTGGAACCGGGACGTCCACGGAAAAACGCAAATTGGAAAAAATCATGGCCGAACCATCCTCCGCCGTCCATCGCGGGTCGTCATTACTTGCAGTCTCCCCCGGGATCGAACTCGACCTGCGCGGCCAGCGCCCTGAAGATGCCCTGGACTTGCTCGATCGCTACCTTGAAAAAGCTTACATGACCGGGCTGCCCTTCGTCCGCATCATCCACGGCAAAGGCACTGGGAAACTCCGCCAGGAAGTGCGGGCCGCCCTCAAGGATCATCCGCATGTGCTTTCGTTCGAGGAAGGTGGGGACAAGGAAGGCGGATCCGGGGTTACGGTGGCGAAACTGGCAACTGAATAAATAAGAACTCCGAGTCCACAATGGCCTCGGAGTTCTTATTATTATTTCTGCCCGGCCAGCCACTCGTGCAAACGTCTCTCCAGCACGTCCAGCGTGACCGCGCCTGCCGGAAGAAGAATCTCGTGGAAATTGCTCAGGTCAAATCTTGGTCCCAATTCCTTTCAGTCAATTGTCTGCATGATAGTTCCGGCTTAAGGACGGGCCCAAGCATGCGCAAAGCGCAGGATGCGCCTGCGAATATAAAAGACATCCGGGTCGGCGGTGGGACGTTTCGCCTTGATCAATTCGATGGCCTCATCCGGGTCGTATCCCAGGGCGATCAGGATGGCGGCACCCATCGCCACCCCGCGGTGACGACCCCTGGCACAGTGGGTATAAACCTTTCCCCCTTCCCGGATCGTCTCGAGCGCGGCATGGACACCGCGCATCAACGATCGGATGGGGATGGGCAGTACCGGATTGTCAAACGTCCGCAGCCAAAGAAAATCGAGCGGTGGCTGATGCAGGTCAATGGTGGGACGCCTGTCAAACCGCATGTTGATGATCAGGCGCACGCCCAGATCTCGCAGGTGATCATATTCATCCCTGTGTGGAGTATCACCAATAAACAGGTTGTCAGTAATTTTTGAAAAATCCATAGGCCGTATCTTATCACAAACTGCGGTGTGCTGAACCTACATTGCTGTAATTACTGTGTTTAATTCGATGATTGTTCATGGTTTAATGCAATAAGCAGGGTGACCTCCGGGTATCTGCGAAGCATCTCAGAAGAATGCGAAAACTTGGCAGTCTCTTTTACGGTCCCGTCACCGCGCGGCGGACGATATCCAGCACCTGCAAAGCAGATAAGCGCTGAATGGCCGCGGCTTCGTTGGTCAGGTAGAGGTCGCCCTGGTATGCGGCGTCGGCGCGGGTGTAGAGGCCGCGGTTGGGCAGGCTGTCCACCGCCGCCCAGAAGTTCCAGAAGGGGAGGTTATATTCCACGGCCAGTTCGGCGTATTGGTCATTCACGTGCTCATCCAGTTCACGGTCATCCGCCTTGCTGGCCAGGATGGGGACCACGCCAGCCGCAATGAGTTGGTCCAGGATGGTCCGCATGTAACCTTCGTTACGGTTCTCGTAATGCGTGCCAACATGGATGATGACGAAGGATGGTCTGTGGATGCGCAGTTCGCATTGGAGCGGGGTCTCATATTTCGTGCAGGTGTACTTGTTCTGGTGCCACATCGGCCAAAGCAGTCGCGCCGGTGGTCGTGCCACCGCGCACAGTGGGACTCTGGCGGTTGAACGATCCGCTGAACCAGGCCACTGTTTCCTGTAAATTCGGCGGCAGCGTCGCGATCGCCTGCAGGTCGGTTTCGTAGCTGCCCATGAAAACGTCAGGTTCGGACTGGCAGTCGCCAAGCACCGAAAAGGCGTGCGGGTCATTACCGAGCGACTGCCCGAGCAAATAAATCTTGCGGGTATATTCAGGCACGATGGGAATCACCGGCCAGTGATGCCAGTCCGCCGGGTCGAGGAGGAGGGCTGCAGGGAGTGGCGTATCCGTCGGCATGGGCGTGAGCGAAGGTTCGAGGGACGCAGTGGGGGGCGGAGTTGCCATCAGGGTGGGAGGCAGTGTCGGATCCTCGACAGTGTTCAGGGTCACTTCCGGAGTAGGGCTCGCAGTCGGGGAAGGCAGGGATGTGTCGCTGGGGAGAATTGTCGGCGAGTCAGTGGGCGCGGGTAAAAAGAACGGCTGGCAGGCTGAAAGAAAAACGACGAGGAACGACAATACTCTAGGTTGACTACGGCGCGGCATGGGGCAAGTATAGCAAAGTTACAGCGGTTTATGAGATAATTGACCCTGATTGAGGACCTATGCACGCCAGACGAGCCTTGCTCTATATGCCCGGCGATGACCGGCACAAAATCGAAAAAGCCTTGACGCTGGATGTGGATTGCATCTGCATGGACATGGAAGACGGCGTGGCACTGAACCGGAAAACAGAGGCCCGGCAAATCATTGCGTCTGCGCTGGGCGAGCTGACCTTTGGCCGTTCCGAAAAACTGGCGCGCATCAACGCCATCGGCTCGGGGCTGGAGGTGGAGGATCTCGAAGTTGTTTTGCCCTCCCGACCGGACGGGATAGTCGTGCCAAAAGTGGAATCGCTCGAACAGATCCAATGGGTCCATGGGCAAATAGAGGCCGCAGAACTGGCACACGGCTGGCCGGTCAATTCCATCCGTATGCTGGTGGGTGTGGAGACGGCCAGGGCAATCCTGAACCTGAAGGAAATTGCTTCTCACCCGCGTTTGGACGGTATCATCTTCGGTGGTGAGGATTATGCCGCCAACGTCGGCGCGGTGCGCACGCCCGAAGCAACCGAGCTGTTATTCGCCCGCTCGGCGGTGATAGCCGCCTGTGCAGCCTTCGGTTTGCAGGCGATTGATATCGTGACAATTGATTTCCAGGATGTGGATATGTTGCGGCGGGAAGCCACATTTGGGGCGCAACTGGGCTACACCGGCAAACAGGTCATCCACCCGGCGCAAGTAGGGCCGGTGCAGGAGGTTTTCACCCCAAACAACGAGTTCAATTGAAAAAGCAAGACACATGGTGGAGGCTTTCGAAACCCATCAGAAACAAGGGAAGGGCGCATTTGCGCTCGACGGGAAAATGATTGACCTGCCATTGGTCAAGGCTGCGCAGGGTGTGCTGGAGCGGGCACGCGCCGCGGGCAAGATATGATTCCCCACAACCCCCGGAGAACGGGGGCAGGCGGACACGGAGCTTTACAAAGGTTTTCCTTTGTGATCCCTTGTGCCCTTTGTATTTAAGAAAGGAACTGTATTGCTCTCCATTCTCTTCGGCCTTGCCTCCGCCCTGACCTGGGGTGCTGCAGACTTCTGCGGCGGGCTGGCCAGCCGCAAAGCCAAAGCCTACCAGGCAGTCCTTTTTGGCGAAGCGGTCGGGCTGGCTGCCCTTTTGGCGGCCGCGGTCCTCTCCGGTGAAGAGCGCATCGGCTGGTTCGCTTGGTTGTTGTGTACCATCGCCGGGTCAATGGGCGTGCTGGGACTCCTGCTCTTCTTTAAAGCCATGGTCAAAGGACAGATGTCCGTCGCCGCGCCCGTCTCGGCGCTGACGGCTGCCATCCTGCCGGTCATTGTCGGCTCGTTTGTGGAGGGCTTCCCAGGCTGGCCGACTCTAGCCGGGTTCGCCCTGGCGCTGGCCGCCATCTGGTTCATCTCGCAGCCGGATGGAGGTCCAAAAAGCCTTCGGCTGCGTCTCGCCGATTTGAGCCTGCCGCTCATCGCCGGGGTCAGCTTCGGAGTCTATCTTATTCTCTTCCACCGCGGCAGCCAGACTGGATTGTTCTGGCCGATGGTGTCCTCCCGTCTGGCGGGAGTGGCAACGATGTTGATTTACACGCTGGTCACGCACCAGTCGTTCGAGCCTCCGAAGTCCGTCTGGCCTCTGCTCATCCTGAACGGCATGCTGGACGTCAGCGGCAACGGTCTGTATATCCTGGCCGGCCAGGCCGGACGCATGGACGTGGCCGCCGTGCTGGCCTCACTCTACCCAGCCTCCACGGTTCTGCTGGCCGGGTTCTTCCTGCATGAGCGTCTGAACCGCCTGCAACTCGCCGGTATCCTGACCGCTCTGGCCGCCATCGTTCTGATGATGGTTTAATGAGGTTAAAATCAACGAGGAGATTCCATCATGACCAACATTCAGGTTTTGCCCGTCCGCACCGCCCGCGAGAAGCGGTTCTTCCTGACCTTCCCCTGGCAAATTTATAAAGATGACCCGCTTTGGGTCCCGCCGCTCATATCGGAGCGGGCCAAAACGATTGACCCGCAGCGCGGCTTGTTCTTCAAGGACGGCTATGCCGGGCTATTCCTCGCCTGGCAGAACGGTAAACCGGTGGGCACCATGGTTTGTGCAGAAGATACTTCCGCCACCAAAGCCAGAGGCTACGGCGAGTGCCTGGTCGGTTTCTTCGATTGCGTCGACGATTACGCCGTGGCCGAGGCGCTCTTCGACCGGGCAACGGACTGGGCGGGCGAGCACAACCTCGCCAGCCTCTTTGGGACATTCAACCTTGACCGTGAGGAATTCACGCGGCGTCCTGGTCGAGGGCCGCGACCGGCCTCCGGCCTCATATTGCGGGCATAACCCGCCGTATTACCAGGGCTTCTTCGAACAGTATGGTTTCGATAAGTTTGGTGGTGATGGCCTGGCCTACGCCATTGATATTAACCTGAACACCCCCGAAATCCAGCATATGATGCACTTGGCCGAGAAAATCCGCCAGCGCAAGAACATCACCGTGCGCGGCGGCAACCTCAAGGATATTGACGGTGAAATTGACCGCATCGTGGAGCTGCAAAACCGCGGCCTCGCCCACATGTCGGATTTCACCCCCTACACGCGCACTTCCATCGAAGCCATGATTTTACCGGCACTGGACATCATTGACCCCGAACTCGTCTTGTTTGCCGAAGTGGACGGCAAAGTCGTGGGCTGGTTCCCCGGCATTCCCAATATGAACGAGGTACTCATCCACCTCAACGGTCTGCGCCATCCCTGGGACTACCTGCGGTTGGCGAAATATGCCCGCCTCAAACCGAAATGCCTGGCAGTGAAAAGCATTGCGGTGGTCCCCGAACACTGGGACACCGGCGCGGCTGTGCTCCTGTTCGACGAGATGGCCCGCCGCGCGACCGCCAAGGGGTACCAGTGGGCCGACCTGTCCCTCACTGGCGAAGACAACCTGGACACCTTCCCGCTGGCCCGCCGCATGGGGGCTAGAATTTACAAGCGCTACCGCTTTTACCGGAAACAACTGGAGGCAAAATGACCCGCCCTGTCCCGAAAAAGACTCGGGATGATATGCGGGAACCGGGACTACCTCGAAAACTCGTGGGGAAAGTAGCCCTTGTCACGGGCGGAACTTCGGGGATCGGCGCGGCCACTGCGACCCTTTTCTCCGCCGAGGGCGCAAACGTGGTGGTTACCGGCCGGCGCGCCAGGCTGGGCGAAAAAACCGTCGAAACGCTGGTCAAGTTTGGAGTCCGGGGCGCGTACGTGGAGGCCGATCACACGAAACTGGAAGATTGTGAGCGGTCTGTCTCCGAAACAGTCCGCCAGTTTGGACGGATCGATATCCTGTTCAACAACGCCGGGGTGGTAATGAAAGGCACTGCTGAGAGCACCAGCGAAGAAGACTGGGCATCCCTGATGAACCTGAACCTGACCGCTGTCTGGCGGATGAGCCGGTTGGTGCTGCCGCACATGCGGGCACAGGGGGGCGGGGTGATCGTCAACAACGCCTCGGACTGGGGCGTGGTGGGGGCCGAAAATGCGCTGGCTTACGCCGTCAGCAAGGCGGCAGTGGTGCAGTTGACGCGCTGCATGGCACTCGACCACGCCGCTGAGAACATCCGGATTAATGCGGTCTGCCCCGGGGATACGTTTGTGCAGCGCTGGATCGAGAAGGGTTACTTCGAAGCCTCCGACCCGGTCACGCTCGAACAGGCCAAAACCGACGCGGCCTGCAGGCTGCCGATGGGGCGCTTTGGCCAACCGGAAGAGATCGCGCGTGCCGTGCTGTTCCTGGCAAGCACGGATTCCTCGTTCATGACCGGACAGACGCTGGTCGTGGACGGCGGCAACACCGCCCGCTGAGATACCACCTGATAATTTTGTGAGGTTGAAACTTCCCGGTCTCCCGGGATTTTCTGCTACAATCAACCCCGAGGAGACCCCATGCCATCATTGATTCCCCCGCCTCAAGACCAGCTGCATTCTTCTGACCGCCCTGCTGGTGGTGCTCCTCGGCGGCGCCTGCGGAGCGCAGCCCACCCCGGTCATCCAGGTGGAGACGCTGGTACATACCGTCGAAGTGACCGTTGAGGTGACCAGCCAGGTGACCAGCGAGGTGACGCGCGAGGTGACCCGCCTGGTGGAAGTGCCCGTCACCATCACCCCCTCCCCGACCCCCGACATCAGCCTGACCCCCTCCCTGACACCCACCATCACGCTCACGCCCACCATCACCCGCACCCCCAGCCGCACCGCCACGCCTGAGGCGCCGGTGGTGTCCATCCTGGTGCATGCGGCCTGTAACTATGGGCCGGGTAGTGCTTATATACCGATATACGGCCTGAACGCGACCAGCTGGATGGAAGTGATCGGGCACACCGCGATCAACCCGAACACCGACCCAAAGGATGTCTGGCTGCTGGTGCAGGCCGTGCACGGCACGGAGCCGAACCCGTGCTGGGTGAAGTCGGAACTGGTGCGCTTCATTGACGGCGGGGACATCTTCACCCATCCCGAAATCCCAATCGTGACCTACACCAACCTGCCCTGGTCCAAACTCTACCGGCAACCGCAGGGCGTGGTGGCGGTGCGCAAGGGGACCAAGGTGACCATATATTGGGCCGCAGTCTGGATGACGGAAGACGACTATCGCGGCTACCTGGTGGAAGCCTGGGTTTGCCATAACGGCCAACTTGAATTCACGCCGCTCAAATTTTTTCCTCCACTCAAGGAAAATGTGGGGTTGATGGGAATCTATGTGATTGACGAGCCCGGCTGCCTGGAGCCCTCCAGCGCCCGTGTCGCGGCAGCCGAAAAGCACGGCTATACCGCCTTCTCGGTGGTTCGCAAATGGCCGCCTTACGAGCCGACTCCCACCGTGACGGCTACTCCTCCTGTTCCTGATTCGACAGCCACTCCCTGATCCGACTCCATATCCTACAACCCCAAAAGAACAGGGGCGGGGGAACATAGCTCGCTATGACAGAAGCTGATTGCAATGACACATGCGGTGGCGATGCAGCCATATGCCCCGTCCCGCAAGCGATTCCGGATCACAAGAAAAAACCGGGGCGCCCTTACGGCTCACTCTTCAGGTGTGTCCTCCTCCTCGTCTTTCAGCAATTTATCCATATCCACCTCATAATCCCCCCATTTACTGCCGCTGGCAGTGGAAAAGATCATTTGGTTGGTGATCTCCGACTGGGCGGCTGCCTTTCGGACGTCCGCGCGTCGTTTCCCGGCGGCATCCGAGAGGATGGAACCGTCCCCGTGCTCCACTGCCAGGATGCGCACCTCCGTCAGGTCGCCCACCTGGTAGGGGACTGTTTCCCCGGCGCGGTGACCCAGCAGGGCACGGCCCAGCGGAGTATTCTCGTCGAGCAAACCACTTTTAAAATCGGCCTGCTTGCTGGTGACAAGGGTGAACTCGCGCCGCTCGGCCTCCCCGGACGAATCCACCAGTTCCACCAGCACGCGGCAGTGGAGCGAGATTTGCGGAACGAGCATATTTGATTCCATGCTCAGATGATACCAAAGATTCAAACGAAAAATCCAGCTTCTTCAAAAGGCCAGGTCTCTTGCAAGTATTGTTGAAGGCCATATTTTACCGGGGCATTCAAATCAGCGCGGGTACCCAGTAATTGCAAAGCCGGGAATCTCCACACTTTGCCATTCTTTCTCCACAATTTCTCCATATTCGCGAGGTATCTTTCGTCTTATTCTACAGGAAAAAGGAGACCGTTATGAGTAAAACACAGAAAACTTGGATTGCCGCCGGGGTTTCGGTAGTGGTAATCATCGCAGTGGTGCTCGTCATCGTCGCCATTCGCAATCAGAACAGTAGTAGTAGCGCTGCGGCTTATCAGACGACGACCGTCCAGCTTGGTACGCTTACCTCCACCGTGGAAGGCACGGGGACCGTGGCCTCGACCCAATCGGTCAACCTGGCATGGGAGACCAACGGGCAGGTGGACCAGGTAAACTCGCAGATCGGCGACCAGGTCAAGGACGGGGACCTTCTGGCCACCCTGCTCCTATCCTCCCTGACCCAGAGTACCTTGGAATCCAGCCTTGTCACTGCCCAGGAGAATCTGGCTGAGCTGACCTCGCCCTCCGCCATCGCCTCCGCCCAAGCGGCAGTCGCAGCAGATGAAAAAGCCCTTATCAGCGCCCAATACAACCGCGATAGTTTAAACGTTCACAATCAGGGTGCCATCGCAAATGCTAATGCTGCCCTGGTCCTGGCAAAGGATAATTTGGATCATGCACAAAGTAATTACAATAGATTTGCGTACCAGCCCGATACTGACACGGGCAAGGCGAGGGTTTACCAGGTCATGTACGCGGCTCAGCAGAAGTACAACACTGCACTCTATACTTATAACATCTTAGCCGGGCATGCCACTCAAGTAACGATTGCATCATACGATGCTGCCCTTGCACTGGCAAAGGCGAATCTGGCGGAAGACCAGACATACCTGGCCGCATTAACCGGCGGGGATGTGCCCGCAAACGCTACCGGGACATCGTTATTGAAGCTCAATCAGGCAAAGCTGGCCGTCCAGAACGCACAGGGGAACCTTGATACGACCAAGATCACCGCCCCATTCGATGGAACAATCACTCAGGCGGATGCGATCCCCGGTGCTGTTGTCTCAGCGGGAACGCAGGCCTTCCGCATTGACAATCTGTCCAGCCTGGTAGTGGTAGTTCAGGTCACCGAGATTGACATCAATGACATCCAGGCCGGGCAACCTGCCACGATCGCTTTTAACGCCATTCCCAATAAAACTTATTCAGGTACGGTCACCCAGTCAGCCCTGGCTGGAACTGTGGGTAATAACAGCACGACCTTTTCAGTCACCGTACAGATCACCAATGCTGATGCACTGATCAAACCGGGTATGGCAGCCAACGTCACGATTGTCACCAACAAGGTGGAGAATGCTCTGCTGGTACCCAGCACATCCATCTTCACCGATTCCGACAGCAAGCAGTACGTGTACCTGGTCGAGAATGGCACCACGACCACAGTGCCTGTACGGTGGGCGCCACATCGGATACCACCACCCAGATCACCGATAGCACGCTGAAGGAAGGTGATACGATCATCCTCAGTTTTGCCAGTACCTCTTCCACCAGCGGCGGCGGGTTCGGATTTGGTGGGTTGGGCGGACTTGCTGGCGGCGGCGGTGTTCGAGTCAATCCGGGTCCATAGACCGGGAGGCTGAAATGGAAGATACAGTAATCCGAGCTGAAGGTCTAACCAAATATTACCGCATGGGCGAAGTGGAAGTGCAAGCCCTGCGCGGGCTGTCCATGCAGGTCAAGCGCGGGGAAGCCGTTGCCATCATGGGACCTTCCGGTTCCGGAAAAACCACCCTGATGAACATCCTGGGCTGCCTGGACAGGCCAACCGGTGGAGAGTACATCCTGGATGGCGAAAAGGTATCGGGATTGAACGATGACCAGCTAGCCGGAATCCGGAATCGGAAGATCGGTTTTGTGTTCCAGTCCTTTAACCTGCTGCAACGTACATCGGCGCTTGCCAACGTCGAACTGCCAATGAGTTATTCCCACTGATGGCAACGATGGCAGGGAGCGGGCGGTGGCGGCATTAAAGGCAGTTGGCCTGGAAAGCCGCATGAAACACCGACCGACCGAACTCTCCGGCGGGGAACAGCAGCGGGTGGCCATTGCCCGGGCACTGGTCAATGAACCGGCCATCTTGATGGCGGACGAACCGACCGGCAACCTGGACTCCAAAGTAGGCCAGGGGATCATGGACCTGCTGCTCAACGCTTAACCGCGAACGCAATACCACCCTGCTGATCATCACACACGACCCGAGAATCGCCGCCCAAACCCAGCGTATCGATTCATATCCAAGACGGGGTGGTCGAGGAGAATATCCAATGAAAATCGGACGAGTAATAAGGGAAACCTTCACCAGTTTGAGCGCCAACAAGCTTCGCACCGGGCTGACCGTTCTGGGCATTGTGATCGGTGTGGCGGCGGTTATTGCCATGCTGTCCATCGGGCAGGGTGCCCAGAACTCCATCACCGCCTCCATCAACAGCATCGGCACGAATATCCTGTACATCTCCGCAGGAGCACGGGCGAGTTTCACCAGGGGAAATTTCAACTTTGTGCGTAACATACGCCAGCTGACAATTGCAGATGCACAGGCATTGATGGATCCAGTTCCAGGCGCCATCCGTCAAAGCGGTCGCCCCGGTCATCCAGGGGGGAGAGATCTCCGCGGGTGCCAACGGGCAGACGACCACCACCACGGTCTATGGCGTAACCACCTCCTACTTTTCCATCCGGAATGAGGCGGTTACAGAAGGCGCGTTTTTCAATGACCAGCAGGTGAACACCCATGCACGGGTGGTTTTGATCGGACCTGACCTGGCTACTACTCTCTTTGGGAAAACCACCAACCTGACAGGACATACCATGCTGATCAACGGACAGAAATTCACGATTATTGGCGTCCTGAAATCGAAAGGTGGATCTTCGATGGGGAGTTCCGACAATCAGGCAATCATTCCACTCACCACGGCACGTGACCGCGTCGTCAGGGCACCCGGCACCACCGTGGAAGGTATTTACATCCAGGCAACAAGCGCCGACGCCGTTTCAGAGGCAAACACCCAAGTCTCCAATATCATGCGCCTGCGCCATCATGTGGCAGTGGGGAAGGAAGATTTCTCCGTTTTGAGCCAGCAAGATCTGCTTACGACGGCCTCTTCCATCACTGGAATCCTGACCGCGTTCCTGGGCGGCATTGCTGGAATCAGCCTGCTGGTGGGCGGGATCGGCATCATGAACATCATGCTGGTCTCGGTGGTGGAACGGACGCGCGAGATCGGGCTGCGCAAAGCATTGGGAGCCCGAAACCGGGATGTCATGAACCAGTTCCTGGCGGAATCCTCGTTCTTGAGCCTGCTGGGCGGGTTAATCGGAATTCTACTCGGCTGGCTGATCTCCCTGATTATCGGGCAGGTGGCTTCGGCAGCGGGCAACTCGTTGAACCCGGCGGTCAGCTTGAACGCGGTGCTGTTGGCGACCCTGTTCTCGATCGCGGTCGGGCTGTTCTTTGGCATCTATCCGGCCCGGCGGGCAGCCCGCCTTGAGCCGGTGGAAGCATTGCGCTATGAGTAATACCTTTAGTTACAGGTAACATATTTATTGCCCCGTACTGAAACCGGGGCTACTCCGGAGGTTCATATGTCAAAACTAAATTCAACAACTCTAACAATTGCAGCTGTGGTTCTCATGGTGCTGGCCTTGCTGTTCATGGCCACGCCCCTCTTGCGTGTCTCTAGTATGTCAGGCCGTTTCAACCGGCAGTTTAATGGTCAGTTCCCGTCCGGCGGACAGAACGGTTTCCCCAGCCAGGGCGGCGGTTTGCAGGGACAGGGATTTACCGGTCCAAACGGCGGATCTCAAGGCCAGGGCAACTCAACCACCCCCGGCCAGCAGTTCGCAGGCCGATCACGCAGCCTGCTCGGCTTTGGCTTCTTGAGCGGCATAACCGGGACCATTGTCTATGCCATTGCACTGCTGGTCTCGCTGGCTGCAGCGATAGGTATGTTCATCACCAAGCGCTGGGGGCAGGTTCTCGGCATCGTCATGGCTGTTATCTACCTCATTCTGGCGCTGGTTAGTTTCCTCCCGATGCTCTTGATGAGTTTTACGAGAGGTTTAAATGGCTTGAATCTGGGCTTGAGTATCCTCCACCTGGTCTTGGCGCTGGCGGTCATCGTTCTCGCCTTGATCCCAGCTAAGAAGGTGCTGGTCCCTTCAATGCCAGCCACACCACCGGCTGCCAGTGCTTGACCTCAGGCGGCCTGCCTGCCTGGTCTCGGTTCCCGCGGGGTAGTCCCGGTTCTCGAATGGGACACGGGGCATGGAGTGTGGGCAGGCCGCTTATTCTTGTCTGAATCATCTATCTGCGTCATAATATTGCTTATCCATAAATATAAGAAATTTCCTGTATCGAAAAACTCAGAAATAACAGGAATTTTGTACAGATAATTACGCAGTACCCGGTAATAGCAATGGCCAAGAAGATTCTCGTCATAGATGACGAACCCAAGATTGTCGAGATTTGCAGCGATTATTTGCACGCCGCAGGTTTCGATATCATCACAGCCGGCGACGGGTTGCAGGGGCTGGCGCTGGCGCGCTCTCAGAAGCCCGACCTGGTCGTACTCGACCTGATGCTGCCCGGCATGGACGGGATAGACCTTTGCCGCTCGCTGCGACAAGAAAGCAACATGCCCATCATCATGCTCACAGCCCGCATCGAGGAGACCGATAAACTCATCGGCCTCGAACTGGGAGCGGATGATTACATGACCAAGCCATTCAGCCCGCGCGAACTGGTGGCTCGCGTCCGCACGGTGCTGCGGCGTGCCAGCGGGGATTCGTCCAGCGAAGTGATCCGGGCAGGCGACCTTACCCTGGACCGGACACGGTACCAGGTCAACCTGCCGGACCGGAGCGTGGTACTCACCATGACCGAGTTCGAACTTCTGGCAACCATGATGAGCCAGCCCGGGCGCATTTTCACCCGCGCCCAATTGCTTAACGCAGTGCGCGGCGTCGCCTTCGATAGCTACGAGCGCGCTATTGACTCACACATCCGCAACCTGCGCCGGAAACTCGAGCCTGGGGATTACATCATCACCGTCCACGGCGTCGGATACAAATTCGAAGAGTGATCGATGAGCCATTCCAATAGCGTCCGCTCGATCCGCAACCGCCTGTTCCTGTTGCTTCTACGCGCCTTTATCATCGCGGTTGCCTTCCTCATCCTGTTTACACTTCTGGCCACAGGTCTTGTCTTAGCCAATCCTTCGCAATCCAACCCGCTCTACCGGCTGCCGTCCATTGCCCGCCTCGAAACCTATTACATCGCCCGCGGCAGTTGGGATGGTGTCAATACCATCTTTACCAATTCCCTTAATATTGAATCTTCCCAGTGGCAGTCCTCCATCCTCCTGAATGCACAAAACCATATCGTAGTTGAATCATGGGCAGCCGGTCGATCCCGCCACATCACCGATATACCAGCCTGTCAGTGGAGAGACAGTCATTCCCATCGTAGCGAATGGCCAGGTGGTTGGAAAACTCGTTCTCGGACAACATATGCAACCACCGGAAAGGCGCTTCACATTCAACTTCCTCCAGCCAGTTGTATTGGCGTCTTTTGTCCTGGCTGTTTTTGCCACATTGATCGGCCTGTTGCTCACGCGCCGCGTGGTTTCGCCCCTGGCCGAAGTCATCGCCGCTGCCGAGGAGATTGCCGGAGGACATTTGCAAACCCGTGTGCGTGTGAAGGCGCCTGACGACTTGCGCGATCTGAGCGAAAGTTTTAACAAAATGGCTGACGCCCTGGAACGCAATGACCACGAGCGGCGCGACATGCTGGCCAACATTGCCCACGAACTGCGCACGCCGCTGACAGTCATGCGCGGCCGCCTGGAAGGCATCATGGATGGAGTGTATCCGGCAGACGAGAACCATGTTGGCCCGGCCCTTGAGGAAGCCTACCTGCTTGAGCGGCTGGTGGAAGACCTGCGCCTGCTGACCCTCGCCGAGACTCACCAGCTGGCCTTTGAGAAACGAGAACTGGACCTGGTCGAGATCGCCCGGCGTTCGCTCAACATGTTCCAGGCCGAGGCTGATGAGAAGAAAATCAGCCTGGACCTGGTGACATCCCTGGAAAAAGCCTTGATCGTCGCCGATCCTTTGCGCAGCGAACAGGTGATCGGCAACTTGCTCTCGAACGCCCTGCGTTATGTCCCCCAAGGAGGGCGCGTCTGGGTGGAGATTTCCCTGACGGGCGATGAGGTGGAAATCAGCATTAACGATAACGGCCCCGGCGTCCCGGAAGCAGACCTGCCGTTTATTTTCAACCGCTTCTGGCGCGGAGAGAAATCGCGCTCGCGCGTCTCGGGCGGTGCGGGGCTGGGTTTGGCAATCGCCAAACTTCTGGTGGAAGGGCAGGATGGGCGGATCACCGCCCGCAGCCTTCCCGGGGGTGGTTTGCAGGTGAGTGTTTCCTTCCCAGCCACCGGATAATGGGGCTGGCTGTTCCCGCGGCTCAAAATCCGTACCCAATATGACCCTCCCCCAGTCATTGAAGCTGCGGGAGGGTCATGCTAGAATGGTCTTATGAAAACTGATCTTTTCACCTATTCTCGTTTTATCATCCTCTTTCTGCGCATCAAACTTCTCAATCTCACCTCGCGCTTCCCGCCCCTGCCGGGCGGCGTCCTGGATGAGCAGACTGCCCTGCTGCGCCGGGGGCAGGAGGTGCTGGGGGAAACGCCCCTCGATCAAGTCACACCCGCCCAGGCACGGCTCAATTTTAATCAAGAGCTTTTCGCTGCTTAAAAGCATCGGCGGTCTTTTCGAAAGAGTGGATTTACTCGGGAGCTGACCATCCCGGCCCCTGCGGGCGGGATCCGGTCCCGTACTGGAACCGGGACTGCTGCGCGTCTCTACAAGCCCGGCAAAGGTACTGCCTATCCTTTGTTCGTCTACCTGCACGGTGGCGGCTGGGTCATCGGCGGCCTCGACAGCGCAGATAACATTG
This sequence comes from uncultured Chloroflexia bacterium, assembly GCA_963760315.1. Taxonomy (GTDB): domain Bacteria; phylum Chloroflexota; class Anaerolineae; order Anaerolineales; family Villigracilaceae; genus UBA877. Next base: position 629,582 of record CAVXCK010000004.1, on the reverse strand, counting down.
CACGCTTCCTATGTAAACATGTCAACTGCGTCGTGCTTTCGGTGGATTACCGTCTGGCGCCGGAGCATGTCTTCCCGGCGGCAGTGGATGATTCTTTTGCGGCCGTCCAATGGGCCGTGGCACATGCCGGTGAACTGGGGGGCGATCCCAATCGGGTGCTGGTGGGGGGCGATTCTGCCGGCGGAAACCTGACGGCGGTGGTGGCACAGATGGGTCGTCAAGAAGGCTTTCCAAAAATTTCCGGGCAAGTGTTATTCTATGCAGCCACTGATGGCGCCCACCTGGACACCCCATCTTATAAGGAATTTGGCGATCAATCCCTCGGCCTGCCCAAAAGCGATGTGGAATGGTTCCTGAAGCAATACACGCCGGACCCCAAGGACCGGCTCAACCCACTGGTCTCGCCGCTGCTCGCAGACGACCTCCGCGGGCTGCCGCCCGCGCTGGTGGTGACGGCCGAATTCGACGTGCTGCGCGACGAAGGCGAAGCCTATGCCCGGCGCATGCAGGAGGCGGGGGTGAAAGTAAAACTCATGCGCTGCAACGGGATGGTGCACGGCTTCCTCAGCATGATCGGGCTGATCAGGCGCGCCACGCAGTATTTCGAGCAGGTGGCGGAAGAGATTCGGAAGATGGTGGCTTGATCTTTTCCCCGTAGGGTATTGAACCATTTATGGTTCCTTTGCTCTGCGCCGGAACGTCATTTACATGCAGGAGTCACGACGCGATACCTCGTGACCAGAAGCAGCACTTGAGTCAGAAGTGCTCGAGCCGGAAGGGTGTTGCCGGCATTGGGCGTTTTATTTTCTTATAACCTTCCAGCGAATTGGCAAGAACATTGGTGTTTTCTGGCGATAGATTTCATATTCATCACCAAATTCCCTCTTTAGTTCAGTATCCTCTTTGCGCGCCAAGAGATAATACATTAGCACCAAGATCGGATACATAGCCAGCGTGAGCGTAGTCTCCCAATGCAAAAGCCAACCTGTTATTACTAAAAAGAACCCCAAATACTGGGGATGGCGGATAAATTTATATATCCCCGTAGTAACCAGCCCCCTCGCACGATGTATCTGATGCCATCCAACTATCACAATAATCATTCCGATCAATGTCAGCCATGCACCAATAACTGCACCATTCCATCCAAATATGAGCGGATTGTTAAGCCAACCGCCATTATGTTGGGCATAATAAGAAATACGCATTAATGGTGACAGGATGTAAAGCAAGAGAGGGATGCCGAACATCTCTGCCATCAAAGCCAGGATAAACGCAGCGAATACGCTTTTCGAGCGCCATTCTATTTTAGCCCGATAGGGGAGAAATAATAGAAACAGAATAAAAACCCCGGCGTTCACGGCAATAGCCCAATTTGACCCCCATTGGTAGAACAGATAACGAATGGCTGGCGGTAGCATTGCAATGCCTAGAAAGCGCGGGAAATACAAGATAATAAATCCTGCAATGAGTAATCCGCCTAAAATGAAAAAGAGGATTTCCTTTAGGGTGGAAAATTTACTTGATTGAGTATTCATGGTATTCCTTGAATATAGAAATGATTTCTTGTTGCCAGGAAATACAACAACGGCTGGCGTTAGCGGCAGCGTCGGGCCGGGCGAGACTCGCTCCATTTTCGCGCCACTTCTGGAAACGCGCTTTGGTTTCGAGCGGCAGAGCCACTGTCTCTCGTGAAGCATCCCCAATGGGGACGGCAGCGGCGTTCAGAAATTCCCGGTATTCAAAACCAATCCACGATTTAGCCACTGGTCTAGATGGGCTGGTTACGGAATCTCGACCCTCTCCGTATCCATCACGATATCGGGCACGTTCCAGCCCTTCCAATCCATCAGTTGGATAAAAGCCCGGCGATAGAGCAGGGAGACATTGATGCTCACTTTTCCTTCCGCGGGGACAGTGAAGGTGTAGGCGCTGGTATCTGAACCAAAAGCCGGGATGCGGTTGTCGCTGACGACCCGCGTCGGATTCCAGTAGGCGCCAGTAGGGGTGATTTCCGTCCATAACTCCATCAGAATTTTGGCAAAGCCTTTGCCGGGTAAGCCAGCGTAATAGCCTTTGTTTGGATCACCCACGCCGCCCCATTCGGGAACGGTTGAGCCTTCCAGCAGGGACAAGGCCCGTCCTTGCCAATCCTTCGCCGCCACCAGCAGGATCATCTGGCGCAGCGGCAAATCGGTCGGTACATGGTGACCGGTCTTGTCGTTGACGATGGTCACCGCGACGGTGACTTTGCCCCCTTCGCGGCTGGCAGAAACGTTCATTGTGACCGCATTCTGCAGCAGGTCAGTGCTGGAGGCGCCGGGGAAGGTGTGAGCCGGGATGGTCAGCGGGTCGCGTTCCACCCCGCCCTTGCCCGGGGCGACATTCGTCATCCGCTGGCCGTTCAGAATGGTCGGCGCGGGCATGTGGCACTGCTGACAGGTCTTGCCGGTCTGCGGGTCGCTGTAGGGGCTGGCGAGCCACTCACCGAAGGAATTGTAGACCACTGTGTCCCAGAAGACACCGAAGTGACACGGCGCGCACCACTGACTTTCCTTGATGAGCGGCAGATAGGTATCCTCCATCGGTACGTTGTCGTCATCAAAAGTGGCGAAGAAAACCTGGTAGCGGTTGGGGTCCTCGGGGAAGGGGCGGCGGATGTCCTGCGAGAGCACTCCGGGCATATTCGGGTAGGGCAGGCCGGTGGCAGGATTTAGTTTGACATCGGCAATCTTGTGGCAGTAGTCGCAGTGGATGCCAAATTTATTCACGCCGCTGACCGTGTTCGGATCAATGCCGTAAGGTGCATCAATCGCCGCGCCGGGGTTGTGGCAGGCGGCACAGTTTCCAGCGGAATCCAGGAAATCAAGTTTATAACCAGGACCGAAATAGGGTTGGCTAAGGTCCGGTCGTAGTGGGACAGCGCCCGTAATCGCGGCTGTAGCCATAGCTCGTGAGCGGACTCTGGTTGCCGTGCACATCTGTGCCGTTGTACATGGTGAGGAAACGGATATTGACCGCTGATTTGCCATGCGCATCCTTCTCCAGCCAGACCTGGGTCACACCAGGTTTGCAGGAATAACAGGAATTTTCACCGGTGGGTTGAATCCACTGGTAATCCGGATTATCGTTGGTCTGGACGAGACGCATGGTGAACGTAATGCCGCCGGTTGGAGGCGTCACCCCTTCAACCTTGGCGCAATAATAGGTTTCCTTCCACGCGCTGACGGTGACCGGCACCCCCTCTGCCAGGCCAGCCAGCACAAAACGACCCTCTTCATCAGTCTTGGTTTCGTTCACTGTGGCTTGAATGCGGACGGTTACCCCAGAGAGCGGCGCCCCTTCAGGATCAAGAACGGTACCGGTGATAGAGGCACCGGAGGGAGGAATTACTGTCATCGGCAGGGAGGAAGATGTGGGGAGGAGAGGGGTGACAATGGGGAGGGATGGGCTTGGCGAGGATGTAAGAGATGGAACCGGTAACGCTGGCTGGCAGGCAGCCAGGACGGCCATGGCGAGCATTATCAGGCCAGCAAGGATCAGGTGATATGGCCGGATGATTTTCATATTAATCGATCCTTCAGCTACTCCGCACTCTCCAAAGGATCACTATCAGGGCAAGCAGCGACAGGATCAGCGCGCTGCCTCCGCATAATCCGCCGGGCGACTGCACCGGGGTCGCGGTTGGCCGAACTCCCGTCGGAGCAGAAGTCGGGGATGGGTTCGTGGTTGGGTTCAAGGTCGGGGTCGGGAGCGGAGCGGCTTGAGGTGGTTGGCCGTTCAGGTCGAGACGGAAGACGCCCATCCCTTCGCTGGCGGCGTAGAGATGCTGGCCATCATTTGAAATGGCCAGGGCATTTAGCGACCGCACACCCAGGCCGTTGTTGATCGCCTGCCAAGTTTTGCCGCCATCCTGCGAGCGGTAGACCCCGCTGAAAACATCCGTGCAGAAGAGCACCTGTGGATTTTGCGGGTCGAATTCGACATCCGTGATCACACCTTCAGCAGGCAGACCGGCGGACACCTGCCGCCATGTCGTTCCGCTATCCTTGCTGCGGTACAGTCCACCCTGATTACGCCCGGCGTAGATGTTGCTGCTATCATGCGGATCAATGCTGACGGTGGTGATGGACTTGTCTGCCGGCAGGCCGCCCCGTACCTGGCTCCAACTCTGGCCGCCGTCACTGGAACGGTAGAGACCGTTGTAGAATGTGGCAGCAAAGATGATGTCAGCATTCTTCGAATCCACGGCCAGTTTGGTGACCGACAGGTTCTGCATCTGTGGATCAGGCGACTGCTGCCAGTGTTCGCCGCCATCATGCGAAATGAAAACACCCGCCCCGGGTTTCCTGATTGTGGCGTTGTAACCTGAACTGGGTACATCCGAGGTGAAATGCCCGCAAGAGATAAAGCCGGCCGCCCCCGCATACACGGTTTTGGGATCGGAAAGCGCGAAGGTTACAGTCGCAAATGCTTTGTTGGTACCCTCGGGAAATTGTTCCGTCTGATGCCATTTCATGCCGCCATTGTTGCTGCTTACCAGGTTACGCCAGCAAGTCATCCCAGCGATGAGGTGCTGCGGGTTGGAAGGGTCTATGGAGATGACGTGCCAGTCCGGGTAATAAAACGGACGGAAGGACAATCCCATCCAGTCTTCGCCGGCATTGTAACTGGCAAAGATTCCGCTGCGCGCCGCAGCGATCACACGTCCGGGTTGCGTGGGATCCACTGCAATATCTCTGACAGCAGCGCCGGTGTAACCCTTGCTGGCTGATTCCCAGGTTTTACCGCCATCCAGAGAAAGAAAATTGCCCCCTCCATACTGATTGGAAAAGAGGCGGTTGGGATTCCGAGGATCTAGCTGAAAATCAATCGGATGTCCAGCAAAAATGCCCGGTGAGCCCCAGCCTTCCTGATCCGGTTGCTCGCCGCCTGAGACCAGTGTCCAAGTTCTGCCGCCATCCTCACTTCGATAAACCACCTGAAAGCCGCCAGCATAGGCAATCTGCGGATTGGTGGTGGAAAACTCGACCGATTCGATCATCAGACCGACCGAGAGGGTCTGCCTCCAGGTGCTGCCGCCATCGGTGGTCAGGTAAACGCCGCCACCCGGACTGGCCCAGGCAGTACCTGTCCCCGCTAGCAGGATATCGGGGTTTGTTGGGTTCATGAAGAGCGAGCCGACATAGAGGTTGCGGATGCCGCTGTTGGCTTGTTGCCAGGTTTTACCGCCATCCGTACTTTTAATGACGCCTACACCGCCATCCTTGCCATTGCGTACGTCGGAATTGGCTGCCTCGCGGTCAAAGATGCCGGTGGAAACGTAAAGGACATTCGTATCGCCCGGGTCAATCCAGACGTAGCGTGCCAGATTGTCACCCTCCCAGACCCTGTTCCAATGCTGACCACCATCGGTGGTCTTGTAGACGACGCCTTTTGTCATGTCGAATTGCTCACCGAGACGCTGCTCACCAGCCCATTCCCAGCTGGAGACTTCACCCGCCGCATAGACCACGTTAGAGTTATGCGGGTCCACGCCGAATCCGCGTGTGGTCAGGCCACGCTCGATGACGCCGTTGTCCATCTTATTCCACGTCTCGCCCCCATCAGTAGACTTAAAAAAGCCGCGTTGCCACTGAGTGCCAACCCATATCGTGTCATAATTATTAGGATCAATCGTCACGCAGAAGACAGGGATTTCGTCGCTGGCAGTCCCCTGACGGGTGGTGATCCCTTTGTTTTTTGGAACCCAGGTTTTACCGCCGTCGGTGGATTTGAAGACGCCTGCCTTGGCATCGGTGACATACATGATGTCGGGATTATCAGGCCTCATTCGAATGTCGTAGCCCAATCCCCCCAGAGGCCCACCGGTCCGCACCCAATTCAGGCTGGCAGAGGCGGGAAAGGTGGCAGTAGCAGCCATGGGTGCAGGTGAGGTGGCCGTGGCAGGCGTGCCCGTTCCAGTTTCCACGCGGATGTCATCCACGTAAGCCCGCGAGTTATCCAGAGTCTCGAAGGCAAGCGTGCCGCTTTGCAGCGGCTGCGGGTCAGTGTAAGACCATGCCCGGATCCCGTCCACCAGGAAGTCGATGTGGCTGCCCTGGAAGTCGACCTCCACCTGGTACCAGCGGTTCAAGCTGTGCGCCCCACCCCCGCTGGTCAGGCCGTTATGAAATTCGTCGGGAAAGTATTGTTTATTCAGATCCGCTCCACTGGCGTCGAAGCCGATGAAATACCGGCTGGCGTCGGTCAGGCGGGTGACCAGGTGGATCCTGCCCTGCAGGAGCTTGACCCGGAACGTCAGGCGCAGGTCGCCGTTGAAGGGCTGGTCGAGGCGCGCCCAGACGTGTCCCTGCCCGCCGAGGACATGATTGCCCCCGTCCAGAACCACGCTCCAACCGGGTTCCAACTGCCAGCCCTGGGCCTGCCCATCCTCGAAATCCTCCTGATAGGTTGTGTTTTGATGGTCCGGCGCAGCCCAATCGACTTGATTCGGGAATGCGGCGAATGCCAGCAGGAGAACGATCGCCAGGAATAGAGGCCGTTGCTTCGAAAGGCAATGAGTACGCATACGCAAGCACTCCTCTCCCAACCGTAAGGCTGCCCGATCAGGCAGCCAACGCCGGGCTTATTGTTGCGGGTAACATTACCTTTATAATATCTCGCAAAAGGTCCCACTTCAATAGGGACCTTTCGGTTGATTTATATATCCAAATTCCTCACCGTTTTCCCTGCGGGACGTTCCACAGTGACGTGCGTCTGGATGAACCTCTTGCGGGGGTCCACCGCGCCGCCCATCAGCATGTCGAAGGTGCGTCCGGCTTTCGCGAAGCATCCCAAATGGGGACAGCGGTGGCGTCACGGTTTTCATGCCAAATCGATCCGTATCGTCACCATCTTTTTTGCGGCGCGTTCACAATCCGTGTAAACAGGTTGACCTGTTGCCTCCAAACCAATCTGGACATACTTCGCAATTTTCGGGACTTTTTGGTAATACTCAAACAGACTCTTTGCAACGGCTTGTTCTTCTTCGATGATCTGCCCGCTTCCTTCCAAGTCTTTGCCTGCCAGTAGAACACGAACCTTAGCGCCACCCCGCAAGTTTCGCCACCACTTTCGCTCACGCCAGCTGATCACCCACAATGTATTTCCATCGCGAAGATAATTGGCTGGTGTCGAAATGGATTTGCCGCTTTTACGACCAGTGACAGTGACCAGCATTATATTCTTGCTAACTGTTCCATGCATGGGGGATTTCAAAAGCCAGATCATTATCGGGTTGAACCACATGAATATTCATCCTTTTATTAAATTGGAGGATCATAAAATTTTTTTGAGGTTTGATCGCCGGCTTCGGCGGTATTTCGGTCGAAATACAGGCTGGAAAAAAGACCTCCGAAGCGCCAAAGAGCAGCGAGACTTCGGAGGTCTGGGCGGCAGGTCTAAATATCCAAATTCCTCACCGTCTTGGCGTGCGTCTGGATGAACCGCTTTCGGGGATCCACCGCGTCGCCCATCAGCATGTCGAAGGTGCGGTCGGCTTTTGCGAAGCATCCCCGAAGGGGACGGCGGTGTCGTCCACCGTCACCTGCAGCAGGGTGCGGTTGACCTTGAAGCGCGACCTATTTATTTCCTAAATATCCAAATTCCTCACCGTCTTGGCGTGGGTCTGGATGAACCTCTTGCGGGGATCCACCGCGTCGCCCATCAGCATGTCGAAGGTGCGGTCGGCTTCGGCGGCGTCGTCCACCGTCACCTGCAGCAGGGTGCGGTTGACCGGGTTCATGGTCGTCTCCCAGAGCTGCACCGGGTTCATTTCGCCCAGACCTTTATAGCGCGACAGGCTGGCTTTGTCGGGGCTGACGCCCAGCGATTTCAGCAGTTTGTCCTTGTCGGCATCGTTGTAAGCGTAATGGACCTGGTTCTTGTAAGCCAGGCGATAGAGCGGCGGCTGGGCGATGTAGAGGTGACCCTCGTCGATCAGCGTGGGCATGTAGCGGAAGAAGAAGGTCAGCAGCAGCGTGCGGATGTGCGAGCCGTCCACATCGGCATCGGTCATGATGATGATGCGCCCGTAGCGCAGGCCCGCCAGGTCGAAATTATCGCCGATGCCGGTGCCCAGGGCCGAGATGAGCGCCCTGACTTCGTTATTGCCCAGAATCTTATCCAGCCGGGCACGTTCGGTATTCAAGATCTTGCCGCGCAGGGGCAGGATGGCCTGGAAATGCCGGTCGCGGCCCTGCTTGGCCGAGCCGCCGGCCGAGTCGCCTTCCACGATGTAGAGTTCGGTCTTGGACGAGTCGCGCTGGGAGCAGTCTGCCAGTTTGCCGGGCAGGGTGAGGCTCTCCAGCGCGGATTTGCGGATGACCAGGTCGCGCGCCTTGCGGGCAGCGTCACGCGCCCGCGCCGAGGTGAGACACTTGGCAACGATGGCCTTGGCCGCCTGCGGGTTCTCTTCGAGGAACGTCCCGAAGGCCTCGCCCACCACCTGCGTGACGTAGGTCTGCACTTCGGGGTTCATCAACTTTACCTTGGTCTGCGACTCGAACTGCGGGTCCGGGTGCTTGATGCTGATAATGGCGGTCAGACCCTCACGCGTGTCGTCGCCGGAGAAGTTCGGGTCGGCTTCCTTGAGCAGCCCGCCCTTGCGGGCATAATCGTTGACCACGCGCGTCAGGGCTGCCCGCATCCCGGTCAGGTGCGTGCCGCCGTCCACGGTGTTGATGGTATTGGCGAACGAGTAAACGGACTCGGTGTAAGCATCGGTGTACTGGACGGCGCACTCGATGCCGATCCCTTCGATCTCCTTTTCGACATGCACCACCGGGTGCAGGGTCTCGCGGTTGCGGTTCAGGTAGCGCACGAAGGAGGTGATGCCGCCTTCGAAGTAGAAAGTCATTTCGCGGTTGGAGCGCTCGTCCAGGAAATAGATGGTGGTGCCGCGGGTGACGAAGGCCATTTCGCGGAAGCGCTGGACGAGGGTGTCGAAGCGGTATTCGAGCGCTTCGGTGAAGATCAGCGGGTCGAACTTGAAGGTGGTGCGTGGTGCCGTGTTACCGCCGGCTTTGGCCTTGCCGATCACCTTGACCGGTTCCTTTGGGTAGCCGCGCTCGTAGCGCTGGAAGTGGACCTGGCCGTCGAGCTGGACCTCCACCTCGCACCACTCCGAAAGGGCGTTGACCGCGCTGACGCCCACCCCGTGCAACCCGCCGGAGACCTTGTAGCCGCCGCCGCCAAATTTGCCGCCGGCGTGCAGCTTGGTCATCACCACCTCGAGGGCTGACTTTTTCTCGGTTGGGTGCATGTCCACCGGGATGCCGCGCCCGTTGTCGATGACGGTGACGGACGATATCGGCGTGGATGATGATTTCGATGCGGGTGCAGACCCCGGCCAGGGCCTCGTCAATCGAGTTATCCACCACTTCATAGACGAGGTGGTGCAGGGCCTTGATGTCGGTACCGCCCACGTACATGCCGGGGCGGCGGCGGACGGCTTCCAGTCCTTCCAGGACCTGGATATCTTTTGCGTTGTAACTTCCATTTACTACTGCCATAAATTCCTCAATCCGATATCTCAATAAGCGGGGGGTACCTCTATCAGATGATACCTCAAACTATGCTTTTGCTGAAGTTGTTTGCCGTTGAAGTTGTTCGAAAACCACCTTCAACCAGGCATTAATATCACGATAATAGACAAAACTGGCCGCCAGCAGGGCAGTAGAGACGAAGGCATGCCCGGCAATGCCGACCAGCATCCACCAGGAAGTCTGGGCGGGGTGTTCCATAGAAAGTTCAATCCCTGGTTGATCACCACGAATATCAGCAGGAACAACCCGGTATTGGGCAGGGTGAAGCGCACCATGCGCAGGCTGTTCAGGATGGCACGCAGGGCATCCAGTTGCAAGGTAAAAATGCCGTGCGCCGAGAAGAAGATCGGCATCACCAGCCAGATCAGGACGATCGCCCCGGCAAATAACACCACCTGTCCCAAAACCGGACTGATGGCCGTCAGGACCGACAATACCAGCAGTGCAGGCAGCCCGAATAAGAACAACAGTCCCATCCAGATGAGTGAAAGCAATACAGCCTGTCTCAGGGATTTCCAGAGCGAACGCACTTCCGATTTAAGCGCCACCCTGGAAACCCAATAATAGTACAAAGCCACCGATGATCCAGCCCAGGAAGACCAGGAGCATTGCCCAGCCCAGGATCCCGACGAACGAACCGGCATCCAGGCTCACCGGAACCCCCAACGGGTTTTGCACCGGAAGTCTGGAAACTCAACAGGCTGGTAGTCCCCACCGGGAAGGTGCGCAGGATGACAAACAAGTTGAATTTATTCGCAATGCCTGTCCAGGCCGTCTGAATGGTGGTCAGGTCGGGGAAACTGGATGGGAAAGCGCTTGCCAGCGAAGGCAGGTGGTCAATGAGCGGCTGGAGGAATTCCTTCAGGCGCAGGTGCGGGCCGAGCCACAGGAACAGGTCGAGCAGCACCGGCGGCAGGATGACCGCAATGTGGTTGGCGACAGAATCAAATCCCGCCATCAGTGAGGCGACCAGACCCGGAGGCGGGGGAAATTTACCTTGCGAAGTTTGTATGGACATTAATTACTTCTTGGTGCAAAATCCGCTGTACTTTGAAATATCAATATGTTATCTTGCTTTTTTGCCTGACAGCACCCTGTATTCTACCACACAGCGGATTTCGTACAAACGTTCTAGCTTATGTGTTTCTTTTCAGCAAATGCAATTGCAGGTCTCCAGGTTTTTGGAGACCTGCAATTATCTTGGATTTCAGATGAATAGAGTTCTATTCCATTAACGCAAGGCTCTCTGACCATTAACCTCCTGATAAGAGCAGCCTTTACCAGGGAGCTGCGCAAAGGTCTGAAACCATAAGATTTATTTTCTTGGTTCGTTTTTCGTCCGTGGGCTGCGTCCACCCAAAGCCATGCCAATCAGAATCACAAACATCAGCAGAACGCCCATGGCAATGATTCCGGTAGTATCGCCATATCCCGGATTGGGAATCGCGGTGACCTTGTGTGTGGGCGTCGGCGCCGGCGTTGGCATGGAGGTTTCCTCGTCGGTCGGAGGCGGGAGCAGGGAGCTAGGGGGTGGGGTTGAGGTCGGGCCGGGTGAGGGGAAATCCGAAATCAAAGTGGAAGTTGGTGTTATTACATTAGCGGTGGGCAGGTCGGCTTTTTGTGCGGGGTTTTCCATAAAAGTCGCGGCATAAGCCTGGGAAAACGTGCGCAGGGTTCCAACGAAGAAAGTAAGGACAACCAGGATGAACAATACAATGAGAAGCGAGCGGGGAGGTTGAGTTTGATTCATCGTAGCCCAGAGTATATCATGAGACAATTATCGGTAAGTTTTACTGATCGAAAGAGTACTCTTCAGCCAGTGAAGCAGAAACTTCCCGCAACCAATGTGCGGGAAGTTCTTTCTGGCGGAGAGGGCGGGATTCGAACCCGCGAACCTTTGTGGGTTACACGCTTTCCAAGCGTGCGCGCTAAGCCAGCTACGCGACCTCTCCGTAAGGCGGGCGAATTATACCATAACGAAAAATAGTGGGCGACAGTTTTGACTGTCGCCCAATTCATTGCTTCATGATTTCTGAACTATAGCAGCCAATACATAATGGAAAGAACGGAAATTCTGGTTCAGATATTTACGCAGTGCCCTGGAAGCACCTATTTCCCATTTGTCGTTTTGGCAGCCCCGTTCAGAGGTCCGGTCTTCTTCTTCTGAGGCAGCGGAATTTCGCGCGGCGTGAGCATATTCCAACGCGAAGCCCCCAGGTAAAGGATTTCCAGGATCAAGTCTTCGTAGGAAATCCCCTGGGCAGCACACTGGATGCACAGGTCGCTGTAGCCGGGAGTCAGACCGGGCAATGGGTTGATCTCCAGCAGGCGCGGCTGGCCATCGGCGTCAAGGCGGATGTCGGTGCGGGAGACGTCCAGAGCACCCAGAACAATATGTGCCCGCCAGGCCAGACGATGGAGTTTCTTTGTCAGTTCAGGGTCAACCGGGGCCGGGCAGAGGTATGCGGGTGCGCCTTCCGAACCAACCGATTGGGCCTTGGCTTCCAGACCATAAATGCCGGGTGTGATGGAACGGCTGCTGTCAAGCTCCAGAATGGGCAGACGGAGGAAACCATCTTTTTCATACCATTCAGGATGGCGGGAGTAGAGAACGGTATCGAAGCGGCCCATGATCCCGACCGTGAACTCGCGGCCCGGTAAAAAGGTCTCGACCAGCGCCGGTTGATGGTACAGGCGGATGACGTATTCAGACCGTTCACGCAGTTCGGCCTCGTTGTTGACAATGGCTTTTTCATTCACGCCCATGCCGGTGCCCTCGCGGGCGGGTTTGACGAAGAGCGGGAAGTGCATTTCGGGGCGCAGCGGTTCATCGCCGAAGGTAAATTCCTGGAAAGGAGCCACAGGCAGGTTGCGGTCACGCCAGATGCGTTTGGTCAGAGTTTTATCCAACGAAATGGCATTGGTCAAAACACGCGAACCGGAATAAGGGATTTTGAGCATTTCCAGCAGGGCTGGAACCTGGGCTTCGCGTGCATCGCCCCCTAATCCTTCGGCAATGTTGAAGCAAATATCGGGATGGGCTTGCTTCAGGGAATAAGGAAGATCTCTATCGGCCTGGATGAAGACGGTCTTGTGGCCATCGGTTTCAATGGCAGCCCGGATTTGGTCAATAGTCTCGATGTAATCGTAATCCGCGCCGGCATCTGGAGGTACATCCGCTGGGAGGGACTTTTCCTCGCTCCTTAATATTGGCGAGCACGGCCACCCGCCACGGATGGGCCGGGCGCGGGGCTGAACTGGGAGGTTTATCGTTTTCCTTTTCCTGCAATGGAGTGATCATTTTTTCACCTCTTGATAAGATTTAGGCGGTGCGGAGTATACGCCATTATGGGGAAATGACAAGGGTTGAGTTTTGTCTGGTAAGAGCTAGGGGGGTGGTGTCAGAGTTGCGGCCGGTGGAAGGATGAAATTAAACACTGCCCAGGTAGCAAATACAATGACCAGTGCCAGCAGAATCACGACTGCCAATCCCAGCAATGCCCACCGCCAGAAATTGCTTTTCTTCTTCGTTGGGACTTTCCAGGGTACGAGCATCAGCACCACGGTGATATTGTCATTCCCCGCGCGGGAGCAGGCCAGATCCACCAGTGCTTTCGCTGCAGACTGGAGCCGCAGACCGCGTACAGTCGGTTCAATCTCGGTATCCTCCACCACATCGGTCAGGCCGTCGGTACACAGCAGGAGCAGGTCGCCGGGGAGCAGGCGCAGTCCCTGGTTGGAGCGCGCCTGGGTGTCGGTTTCTTCCTTCGCCAGCCGCAGACGGATATCCGCCTGGGGCGTTTTGGAGGAACCCAGATAGCGACGGATTACGTGCACGTTCGGGTGGTTGCGCACATCTTCCGAGCCCAGGATGCCTTTCTCCACAGCCTCCTGCACCCAGGTGTGGTCCACTGTCAACTGCATGAGGCTGCCATTGCGCAACAGGTAAACACGCAAATCCCCCACTGAAGCAATGAACAACTGGCTGCCAATGACCCAGGCGCAGGCACAGGTTGTGCCCATCCCCAGACGCTGGGTATCGTCTTTGGCTTTCGCTGCGATTGCATCACTGGTGACCTGGATGGCATGATCGAGAATAGCCAGCGGATGACGAATGTCGGACTGGGCCACCATGTGGCTGATGGTCTCCACAGCCATCTCTGCTGCCACTTCCCCAGAGCGGCGCCCGCCAATCCCGTCCGAAACTATGGCAAACACCGATGGCGTGGCGTCATTTTCGCTCACGCAGTAGGACGAGACGGCAAAGCGGTCTTCATTCTGTTTACCAGCCATGCCGGGATGGGTTACGGCGGCAACTTCCAGGGGAGAATTTGTTGTGCGGATCATTTCTTCCCGTGCTAGAGTCGGGACTACTTGTCGTACGGACGATGCGCGGTTCGGTCCGTTCAGGCGGCTTGCGCAGCATGAACCGGTACGAGAGCCGCCCGATGTGGATCACGTCCCCGTGCTGCAGGCGGCGGGGGGCGGTCAACTGTTCGTAGTTGACCCACGTCCCGGCGACGGATTTTTCATCAGAAAGGATATATTCGCCATGCTCTTCTTTGAGCCGGGCATGCAGTGGCGAGACCGACGGGTCGTCCAAAATGCAGGTGGCCTGGATTGGGTCTGAGCCAAAGATCATCTCCGGCAGTCGTAATGGGGATGGCCGGCGCGGTAATCGGCTGGCCGTCATCCTTCAAACGGACCAGGTAGGCTTCAGAGGTTTTGGCCGGACGGTCCACGGCAGGTGGAGACCGCGTCTTCCTCCTCTCGGGCTGGACGGGTTGGGTCAACGGGTCCCGGCGGGCTCCGCGGCTGGCTGGGTGCTGTACGACGTTTTTTACCCGGCCGCGGGTGAGGATCACACCCAGCCCCCCGCCGGCGAAAAGGATGGCTCCCAGCGCCACCCACAGGCTGTTTCGGGAAAGCCAGGGCAGCAAACCCACCTGCGGCCGGACAATGGTGACCAGCACCGGCACCCCCAGGCTGACCTTGCTCAAGCCGAAGCTGTCCACGGCTTCCACGGTGAGGATATGCTGGGCGCTGGTCGTGTAGCCGCTCAAATCCCAGGTGAATTGGTCGAATGGTGTCGGAAGTATTCTCGGCCGCCAGCACGCCGTCCACGTACAATACGGTACGGACCAAGGGACGGGTCCGTCTATCGGGGAATTCAATAATGATGCTGATGATCTGTTGGGTGGGAAGAAATGAAGAGACCGCGGTGGTGCGCTCATCCGGCGCCGTGCGGACAATCTGCACCGGCGGGGCGACCAGGATCGGGTTGGGCGGCTGAACATCCAGTTCAAAGGGCAACGCCGCGGAAGTGACCGGCTCACCATTCAGGCTCACCTGCGCCGCCAGCGTATGTCCTCCGGAGGTGAGGATGCCGGAAGAATACTCCAGTTGGTAGGTATGGCGCAGGGGCGCAAGGTATGTCTCCGGGCTGGGCAATGGCTCATCGCCAGAGAAAAGGAAAGATTGTCCGCCGGTCTGGATGGCCAAATCCTTGAGAGCCGTCGCACCGGATGTGGAGAAGAAATCCTGCGAAGCCACGATCCAGACATCAACGCGGATATACCCGGCCACGGCGCGCTGGGTCAGGTTTTGCAGAACCGGGATGTCACCCGCGGCCGGGAAGGAGGTGATGTACAACACCACGGGTTTCCTGCCGGTTTGGGAAGCTGGGTTCGGAGACCGCATCCAGGGCGACTGACAGGGTTTGGGGGCTGGAGACGATGTATTCAGGTCGGGCTGGTAAGCAGCCAGGGCGTCTGAAAATGCCGCGGTCGTCGCCAGGTGGGTAGCCGGAGTCCCGCCGGTGGGAATCAGGCTCAAGTCATCGCCCAGCGAATCGGGGTGTGCGGCTGCCCACTCCTTTAACGCTTTCATGACTTTGTCAAAACGGGTGACGGCATTGACATCCCGGTAGGCAAAATAAGGGCCGGGGTCCAACGCCAGGGCGAATTCCGTCCCCGGCTGGAGTTCTTCGAGGCTGTTGAGCGGGCGGGGCTGGTTATCTTCCAGCAGGGTGACCGTCCGGGCGGTCAGCCCGGTGACGAAGTTGCCGGCCGAATCGAACACATCCAGCCCGGCGGTCATGGACGGGAAAGATGCTGTCTGCAATGCATAAAGGCTGAGGCGTGCGCTACTCTGGGCGTGGGCAGGATTCAGCCCGGCAAAAAGCAGGTTAACGCTGAGAAATACTGCCAGGAATTTACGCATATGGTGCAGCAATCAGTTGAGGTAACCAATCGTCGCTGATCACGGCCCAACCGATTACTTTACATCCTTGACTTCCACATCCACGATTTCATCAGATCGGAGGAAGTTGTCCGGCTTGCTTTTCGGCCAGCGGCAGTTTGATCCACTGTGCTGCCCCAGCCCAGGCCAGCAGGATGGCATGCCGACCGCCGTCCCGGTCACCTGGAAAGGCACACCGGCAATGATGCCCATCACCAGTCCCTTTGCCACCGACGGCCCCCACTCGTCCTTCGCCAGGTAACGCTGGACGAAGATGGTGGTCACCGTGCCCAATAACACCGACGCGTTACACTGGTCAGGATAAGCGCCAGCGGGTCAACCAGCTCGAAAACGCCAAAGACGTTATCCAGCACGATGGTCGTCAGCGCGGCCAGCGGATGGATCGGCGCGGGCGGGATGGATGGCGGGTTCGGGTGGCATTGCCTTGATGTTCGATCTCGTTTGTCATCTTTCAATCTCCAATCGTAAATGCTGATCAGATCGTAAATCGTCCTCACTCCCATTCAATCGTCGCGGGCGGCTTGCTGGTAATATCATACACCACTCTATTGATTCCGTGCACCTCGTTGACAATCCGGTTGGCCACCTTTGCCAGCACATCATACGGGATGCGCGCCCAGTCGGCGGTCATGAAATCGTCGGTGACCACCGCCCGGATGGCGCAGCCTCCTGGTAGGTGCGCTCGTCACCCATCACGCCCACCGAGCGGACCGGCAGCAGGACCGCAAACGCCTGGCTGGTGCCGGCTCCCTTCCCCAGCAACCCCGCGGCGGACAATTCCTCTGTGAAGATGGCATCCGCCAGGCGCAGACGGGCAACGCGCTCGGGGGTCACCTCGCCCAGGCAGCGCACGGTCAACCCCGGACCCGGGAACGGCTGCCGCCAGACCAGGCTTTCAGGCAGGCCCAGGGCTTCGCCCACCGCCCGCACCTCGTCCTTGAACAGGTAGCGCAGCGGCTCGACCAGCGACATTTCCATATCCTCCGGCAGGCCGCCCACGTTGTGGTGGCGACTTGATCCTGGCAGCCTTGTCCCGGTCCGGCGCAGCGGACTCGACCACATCCGGGTAGATCGTGCCCTGCACCAGGAACTTCGGTGTCGCCAAGTTTCTTCGCCTCGCGTTCGAAAATGCGGATGAATTTCTCGCCGACGATCTTGCGCTTCTGCTCCGGGTCAGTGATGCCTTTCAGGGCGGCGAAAAACTCCCCGGCGGCATCCACCGCCACCAGTTCGGCGCCCATCTGCTCGCGGAAGGTGCGCACCACCTGTTCCGGTTCCCCCTGGCGCAGCAGACCGGTATCCACGAAAACAGCCACCTGCTGGTCGCCGATGGCCTTATGCACCAGCGCGGCAGCCACCGACGAGTCCACGCCCCCGCTGACCGCCGCCAGGACGCGTTCCTCTCCAACCTGGGCTTGGATCCTGGCGACACTTTCCTCGATGATGGACGCCGGAGTCCAGTCCGGTGCGCAGCCGCAAATGTCCATCGCAAAATGCTTGAGGATTTCCGCGCCATTCGGCGTGTGTTGGACTTCGGGATGGAACTGCACGGCGAAATACTTGCGCTCAAAATCGCCCATCGCCGCGATGGGGCTGTTGCCGCTTTTGGCAAGTGCAACGAACCCCTCCGGCATTTCCGTGATCCGGTCGCCGTGCGACATCCAGACCTTGGACAGCACATCCAGCATCGTGCCGGGGATCAGCGGCTGGATCTCGGCCGGGCCGTATTCGCGCTCGGCAGATGGGTTGACCTTGCCGCCGAGGGTATGCACCAGCAACTGCATCCCGTAGCAGATCCCAAAGATCGGCAGGCCGAACTCGAGGACATAGTCCGGCAGGGTCGGCGCGCCCTCGGCATAGACCGAGGCCGGTCCGCCGGAAAGGATGAAGCCTTTGGGCTGGAGCGCCAGCACCTTTTCAGCAGGAGCGTCCCAGGGGAAGAGTTCGCAGTAGACGTGCGCCTCGCGCACCCGGCGGGCGATCAGTTGGGCGTACTGGGAACCGAAATCGAGGATGGCGATGGAGTTGTGGGTCATGGTTTTCACAGTCAGTCGAAAATCGGTTGTTGAACAGTCGCCGGGCCGGAAATGAGATGAAAATGCAGATGCGGGAATTCCTGGTATTCCCCGCCATTGACGATCAGCCGGTAAGCCGTCAGATGATTCTCAGCGACCAGACTTTGCGCGGCGGCGACGAGGTCTGCCAGGAACGGGTGGCAGGCTCCAGGTCCGAAAAGGAACGGATGGCTTTTTTCGGGATGAGGATGACGTGGAAAGGGTAAGCCGGCTTGGGATGGAAAAAAGCCAGCAGGGTGTCCGTTTCGCGCAGGCGTTTGACGGGGATGGCAAAGGGGACGTGGTTCAGCATCCAGATAAAGATCCGATAGAAGGAAGGCTGCTTCAAGCAAACGGTAAATGCTATTCATTCGCGAAGATGATGCGGTTCCCGTCCATCGCCGTGATGACCGCCAGCGACTCGACCGGCACGCCAAGCGGTTTGAGCAGTTCGCGCCCGCCCTCGAAAATCTTCTCGATCAGCGTCCCGATGCCGACGATGGTCGCCCCGGCCGCCTGCGCCAGGCGGACCAGGCCCAGATGGTGGCCCCGGAGGCCAGGAAATCGTCAATGATCAGGATTTTTTCTCCGCCGGCCAGGTATTCGGGCGAGACGATCAACTCGACCATCCGCCCCTTGGTATGCGAGGGAGCCATGGTCAGGAAGACCTGATCCGGCATGGTGATCGGCTTGGATTTCCGTGCGTAGACCACCGGCAGGCCCAGGTGGTGGGCGGTGGTCAGGGCCGGGGCGATGCCGGAAATTTCAGCGGTCAGCACCTTGGTGGCGCCGACATTCGCAAAACGCCGGGCCAATTCGCGTCCGCAGGCATCCATCAATGCAGGGTCCACCTGGTGGTTGATGAACCCGTCCACTTTCAGAATGCCGTTGCCGAGGTTTTTGCCGTCGCGGCGGATACGTTCAATGAGTTCCAGCACAAAAGGCCTCCTCAAAATGTATGTGTAAAACCTGACAGCTTCATTTGATATCTGCAGATCGTGTATGACCATTTTACAACGGGGATGAAGAACCCGCTAGTGTGTTAGAATCCCGCCCATGGGTAAACCCTTACCTGGTACTGGCGTCGAACTCCCCCCGGCGGCGGGAACTGCTGGCGCTCGGCGGCTGGATATTCAACACCCGTCCCGCCGAAGTGGATGAAAGCCAGCGCCCCGGCGAAGCGCCCGGGATCTACGTCCTGCGTCTGGCCGAGAGCAAGGCGCGTACCTGTGCCGCATCCGTCATGAACAGGGGGATGGTATCTACCCACGAACACCTGACCATCCTTGCCGCCGATACCGCCGTGGTGGACGGGAAAGCCATCCTGGGCAAGCCGAAGGACACGGCCGAGGCGGTGGAAATGCTCCGGCGGTTACGCAACCGCACCCACCAGGTCTATACCGGTATCGCGGTGATGAGGATGTCCGACGGGAACCTGGGCACGGACCTGTGCGTCACAGATGTGCCGATGCGGGACTACAGCGATGAAGAGATTGATACATATGTCGCCACCGGCGACCCGCTCGACAAAGCCGGGGCTTATGCCATCCAGCACCCCAAATTCCATCCGGTCGAAAGGATGTCCGGCTGCTACGCCAGCGTGATGGGACTCCCGCTCTGCCACCTGACCCGCACCCTGCGCCAACTCGATATTACCCCCATGACCGACATTTCCGCTGAGTGCCAGTCCTGGCTTGAATTACGCTTGCCCGATCTCCGCCGCGGTTTTACGCGGGGAGCAGGTCGGTTGACTTGAAAGGTGAATTGATGAAACCTGTCCACTTGTTAAACCTGCTCCTGATGCTCATCTTCCTGGCCGGATGCGGTGAGCGGAGGCGGCAGCGCTACCAGCACACCCTCCCTGCCGACCGCCCAGATCAATGTCACCCATGTCCCCAGCGCGGATGCCGCGCTGCGCACCTACCTGGACGCCATGTCCCGTGCTGAACGGACTACTGCGTGGTGGAAGATTACGCCACGATGTATGCCATGCTCACCCAGGCCAGCCGTGACGCCATCTCCCAGGATGATTTTGCCAAGCATTACACAGACGACCTGAATGCCATGAGTGCAAAAACGGTCGAATACAATATCCTGTCCATGCTGACCGACCCGCAGAATTCCCAGGTGTCCTTCCATATCACCTACCATACCAGCCTTTTCGGCGATATCCAGCGCGACTTCAATACCAACCTGGTGCTGGAGAACGGCCAATGGCGGCTCCAGTGGGACGACGGCCTGATCCTGCCCGAATTGGCCGGCGGCAAGCACCTGGTCACCAATTATGACAGCCCGGCGCGCGGCGATATCTACGACCGCAACGGCAACGCCATCGCCACCCAGACGGATGCCTATGCCCTGGGTCTGGTAGCCGGGGAGGTTTCGCCCGACAGTGAAGGATGCCGTTTTCAATACACTCTGGCGAGCTGACGGGTGTCCGCCCGGAAATCATCCGCAACAATTATGAAAACTATGCGGCCGGGAATTATGTGCCGGTTGGCGAGGCCAGCGCCGCGGCGGTAAATGCCTCTGGTATCACAGGCTTTCAGCGGTGTGCAGGCCAGCTCCTTACACCTCCCGTTTTTATGAACCGAACCTGGCCCCCAATGCCGTCGGATATACCTTGTTCATTTCCAAGGAAGACTACAATACCTACCGGCGGCTCGGTTACAGCGGGGCGGAACGGATCGGATGGGAAGGCATCGAAAAATGGGGAGAAAGCTATCTGCATGGCCATAATGCTGCCACGCTCTACGTCACTTCCGCAGATGGGACTTATGAAACGGTTCTGGCCCAGGTGAATTCTGAACCCGCCTCCTCCATTACCCTGACCATTGACAAGGATTTACAGGAACAGGCCCAGGCCGCCATGGACGGTCTCCCTGGCGCGATCGTCGTGATGGAAGTAAATACCGGGCGCGTGCTGGCAATGGTCTCCTCGCCGGGATTTGACCCCAACTGGTACGATCTGAACAACGTCAACAGACAGTTCACGTCTGAGCAGCCAACTTTCAACCGCGCCACGCAAGGCACGTATCCGCTCGGCTCGGTATTCAAGATCGTCACCATGGCAGCCGCGCTGGAAAGCGGTGTCTTCACCCCGGAGAGCACCTACGACTGCCAGTATGCTTTCACGGAACTTCTCCCAGGCGGCCCAACCTTGTACGACTGGACCTGGGAACACTGCCAGACCGAAAAACTGAACAACGGGAAAGACACCTGTACCTCCATGGCCTCCCAGCGGTTTGTTGACCCTGCCACAGGGCCTGATGCGCTCCTGCGACCCCTGGTTCTACCACATCGGTTACACCCTTTACAGCGATGGCAAGGGCAATCTCATTTCCGATATGGCCAGATCCTTTGGCCTGGGAAGTGCCACCGGGATCGAGCAGGTGGCCGAATCGAACGGGACCATCCCCAACCCCACCGACGGCATCAATGCCACCAGCATCGCCATCGGCCAGGGTGACGTGCAGGTTACAGCCGCTCCAGGTGGCGACCTTCATCGCCGCGGTCGCCAACGGCGGCACGCTCTACCGCCCGCAGTTGGTGGAAAAGGTCCAGCCGGTCACCGGCGATGCGATCAACATCTTCCACCCACAGGCGAACGGCACCCTGCCCATCACAACCGCGAACCTGAAAGTCATCCAGGATGCCATGCGCAGCGTGGTCGACCGACCCGACAGCGGCACGGCCTATTACCAGGTTTGCAGGCTTCCCCTTCCCCATCGCCGCCAAAACCGGTACCGCCGAAAGCGGCGCAACCGACCCGCATGCCTGGTTCGCCGGATACAGCCTGGCCGACCTGCCCGACAAACCCGATATTGCCGTGGCGGTGCTCGTCAACAATCAGGGCGAAGGCGCCATCTGGGCCGCGCCCATCTTCCGGCGGGTGATGGAAATTTACTTCAACGGTCAAACCACAGACGATCTACCCGTGGGAATCCACCTTCGGCGTGGTCAACCCGGATTACGGCGTCTCCCACAACCGACCCCCACTCCGGGTCCGTAAGGCTTATCTCAACCATACAGGCCACATTGCGCCCTGGATGCTCAGGTGTGCATACAGTGCTTGCGACTGGTGGTAAAGTTCTCTGACTGCAATGCTAACAGAACAAACCCCGCCCTGTCCCGGACACAGGACCACCCCGGACTCATCGTCCGCTCCCAGTCGGGCTTCTTCACCGTGCAGACCGAAAGCGGCGCATTGACCTGTCACCTGCGCGGCCGCCTCAAGCAGGGCAAACACGTGGGCGATATCGCCGCGGTGGGCGACCGGGTGCAGGTCACCTGTCAGCCAGACGGGACGGGGAGCATCGAAGCCGTCGAACCGCGGCGCAGTTCCCTGGTCCGGCTCGACCCGAGACCCCAGGGAGTGTACCAGCAAGTCATTTTAGCCAACCCCGACCAGGCGGTGTTCGTCTTCGCCTGCGCCCGTCCCACTCCCCGCCTGCGCATGCTGGACCGGTTCCTGGTCATTGCCGAAAAACAGAGGCTGCCGGCGATCATCGTTGCCAACAAGATCGACCTGGTGGGCCGCGAACAGGCTGAGAAGATGTTCGGCTTCTACCCGCCCATCGGTTATCCGGTCATTTATACCTGCGCCAAGACCGGCCAGGGCGTGGAGGAACTGCGGGAGCGGTTGACCGGCAAAGTGTCTGCGCTGGCCGGGCCAAGCGGCGTGGGCAAATCCAGCCTGCTGAACGCAATCCAGCCGGGGCTGGGGCTGGCGGTGCGCGAGATCAGCGAGGCGTTCCAGAAAGGGCGCCACACCACCAGCGTGCGCCAATTGTTCCCGCTGGAGGGCGGCGGCTATGTGGCCGATACGCCCGGCACTGCGCTCGCTGGCACTGTGGGACACCGAGCCGGAGGAACTGGATGGCTATTTCCCCGAACTGGCTCCGCTGGTGACGGCCTGCCAGTTCAACGACTGCAACCACAAGACCGAGCCGGGCTGCGCAGTGCGGGCCGCCGTGCAGGCGGGCAGGGTGCATCCCCAGCGGTATGATTCGTATTTGACGGTTGAGAGCCGGAGAAGAGTAAGATCCGGACAGCATTGACCTACGATCAAATATGGATAAAAACTGGAACCTTCTCGGACACGAATGGGCGGTGGAGATGCTCAAGCAGCATCTCACTCGTGATTCCGTCCGCCATGCCTACCTGTTCACCGGACCTCCCGGCGCTGGGCCGCCGCACCCTGGCGCTGCGCTTTGCCCAGGCCTTGAACTGCCCGAACCCGGTCGCTCCTGGCGAACCTGCGGGAAATGCAAAACCTGCCAGCAGATCGAACGGATGCAATACGCCGACCTGGCTGTCATCCAAGCCGAAAAGGAAGGCGGCACGCTGAAGGTGGAACAGATCCGCTCCGTGCGGCAGAGCCTCGTCGCTGAAACCCTACCAGGGAAAATACCGCGTGGCGCTCTTCTTGCGCTTCCAGGAAGCCAACCCCAACGCGGCCAATGCCCTGCTGAAAACGCTGGAAGAAGCCCCGGCGCACGTATATTTTGCTCCTGACCGCCGACACCGCCGAACAACTCCTGCCGACCATCCCCTCGCGCTGTGAAATCCTGCGGCTGCGCCCACTGCCGGTGGAGACGGTGGAAGCCTACCTGAAAGACCGCAATCGTCGGTCCAGGACGCGGAGCTGACATCAATCCGCCCGCCTGCTGGCGCATATCTCCGGCGGACGGCCCGGCTACGCCCTGCGCCTGATGGAAGACAAAGAAGCGCTGGATTTCCGGGCGAGACGGCTGGACGAATTGCAAACCCTGCTCCAGTCCACGCGCCGCGAACGCTTCACCTACGCCGAAAAACTGACCGACCGGAAAAAGAAGAGCGAGGCGGAAGAACGCTTCCGTGAGACGCTGCTGCTCTGGCTCTCCTTCTGGCGGGACGTGCTGCTGCGCGCGACTGGTTCCGAGGTCCCCGCTCACCAACGTGGACTACACCGAGGCTGTAGATGCTCTGGCGGCCAGGCTGACCCTGCCTGAAGCGCGGAAACTGGTCAGCGACGCAGAGGGGGCCATCGATAAACTGGAGCGCAACGTCAACGCCCGCCTGCTGGCGGAAGTCATGTTGCTGGATTGGCCGAAAATTACATGAGAAATAGGCCCCTTCACTGTGAAGGCACAAAGGCTCGAAAATATGTGAATCCGTGGAATCTCAGTTGCCTTTGTGTTTCCTCCCTCATGGTTCTCCACCTTAATGCTGGCAATGCTTGCGCTGTTTCTCGCCTCCTGCCAACCAGCCCCAACGCCTATCCTTACCCCCACAGAGACTCCCACCACCTCCGCCACTGCCACGGCAACTGTCACCCTTACGGCAACCCCAACGCCCACCCTCACACCCACACCCGAACCAGCCTGGTACCTGCCGCTCGATCCGTCCCTGGGCACGCTGAAATACAATTACGCCCAGGTTAACAACCCGAAGGCGAGGGTCTACGTCAGCCTGCAGGACGCCGTTGCAAAAACGGCAATTTCGGGTATCTGCCGAACTTTCCGGCTTACGTGGCTTACACCACCACTGAGATGCGAGACGGCCGTATTTTCTATCATGACGCAGTCTATTCCGGCTGGATGGATGGGGAGGACCTGCAAGTCCTGACTCCTTCCACGTTCACGGGCTTTTTGTTGACGCGTGACGTGCCTTTCCGCTTTGGCTGGGTGCTGGCCGAGACACAGAGCGTCAACGCGGCCGGAACGCCCATCCAGACCTTTACCCGTTACCAGGTCGTGCATGAAGTCCCGGCGGTAACAAAAAATCCGGGTACCATCGCCGTCGGGGCGGACGAGTGGCTGCCGGAGGACAAGGTGGCGATGGTCAACCCGCAGGTCCCGGCTGATGCAGGGGCAAACACCTGCCGGTTTATCTACGTCAACCTGGCTGAGCAAACCTTGACCGTCTACGACAAATGCAAGCTGGTCTTCGCCACCCTGATCTCCTCCGGGGCAAATTCCTGGACGTTCGAAGGCCGGTTTACCATTCTCAACAAGGATACAGAATACAGGTCCTCATACCGCCGGTCAAATCAACAAGTGAGTATTATATTGAAGGCGTGCCTTACTTCATGACCTACGCCGTCAACTTTGGCTTCCATGGCGCCTATTGGCACGATAATTTTGGGACCGCGACCTCGCACGGCTGTATCAACCTGTCCCCGGCGGACGCGAAATGGCTGTACGATTGGGCCGGGTTGGGGGAGCGGGTGATCATCAGTTCGGGGAAATAAAAAAACGGCTGCGAAAATGCGAAAAATGGAAGCATCGCAGCCGTTTTCCTGCTGTTCGCAGGCGAAGTCTTCGGCTTCAAAACTCTACCGACATCGAAGTGCTGTTTTTAGTACTTCGCTGAGCGGACCTTTCAGATTCTTGTTTGCCAATTCTTCTAAATTCAGAGTAAGTTCTACGCTGGCTGCTGGCTTATCAACGTCCGTGAACAGGAGCGGCGCGGATATTCTTTCTTTGGCTTCCTTTCTTATCCTCTTCCTCCAGGTCAGGGCGTGCACGAGCCGTAGTTTTTCACACCGACCGGGCAAGGGACGACGCAAGATAGTGCACCCATGGGGGGTTTGGGAACCAAACATCCCGTCGGGCCGGGATGTCCTCCGGGCTGCTCCGGTTTGCAATCTGGAACCATGGCGCTGACGGAGGTGCATTCGATTGGGGCGACAGAGGCCGGCACACAGGCGGATAGGCTCGGGTCGAAGACATAACCGGCTGGGCAGACGGGGGGCATGTCTGGCGGATACCCGCAGCATAAGCCCGCATCATTGAAAACCAGCCCCATGGGGCAGGTGGCAGGGCAGATGTTTCCCTGGCACTGCGGGCCGCCTGCGGGGATGCAGACCGGCTGGTTCATATAGCTGGCCTCGAAGTAGTCGACCGGGCAGTCTCCAGATTGCGGCGCTGGCAGGCAACCATATCCTGGGACGACGATATTCGGAGCGTTGCATTGCATCAGCCAGACCAGCTTATATTCACACAGGTTGGTGTTGGGATTGAATGTATAGAAGACCGGGCAGGTGGGCGGAGGCAGGTAGGGTAGATCGCTGCAGGCTGGCTGACCCTTATTTCCGTCTGGATCGATGCAGGAGACACAAACCTTCTGGTTGGTGTAGGGCATCGGGCAACCGTCGATTACCAACTCGGTTTGAGAGCCCGGTAGGAAAATGCTCATCTTGTCGCTGCCGTCGCACTGGAGCTTGAGGTAGATCTTGTTGGAACACGCCTGGGGTGTCGCGTTCCACTTGACCCGGATATGGTTTCCTTCTTTCGCAACAAGGAGTCCTTCAATTTTGCACGGGCAGGTTTGCGGCGTGAGCGGATTTGCCTGCGGATTATTACAGGCATCGATCGTCACTGGTTGACCCGGCTGCAGGGCTGACCCGGAGCAGTTGAACAACAGTGGATTGTTCACATCCGGCGTGCAGTCGAGCGACCCCTGCGGGGAGCTTAGTCCGAGGCTGGCAGGATCTGTCCCAGGTTCGAACAGGATGGAGGCGGTGCCGAATTTGTCCCCGTTGTCCGCCAGGTGACAGAAGGGTTCGAAAGAAAAAGCCGGAGCGAGGTCGGTTTGCGGTTGTATCGAGGGCGGCTGCTTTGGGATCGGTTGGTAGGAGAGTGTTGTACAGACTGGCGCGGGCGGGTTTTTGACCGCCTCGCCGCTCAATATGCAGCGGAAGCCCAGGTCAGCACGCCCGGATTTTGGGTCTTGGTTGAAGCGTAACGTGACCGGCACAGACTCGGCCTTGCTCAGGAAACTGCTGCTGCGGACCACGCGGAAATCACCGCTCGCCGGGCCAGCCGGATTCTCAGCGGGGGAAGCGGCGTAGTAATCCTCCCCGTAGCGGTCGTTGACCCATTCGAACACGTTGCCAGCCATGTCGGCTGCTTTGGAGGGACTTAACCCGAGTTGGTAGCTGCCGACCTGGACGGTGGTGCCCAGCGGGGTGCAGCCAAGGAAGTTGAGTTGGCTGCAGTTGGGCTCCTGTTCCCCCCAGGGATAGGGGTCACCGGTATCGCCGCGTGCCGTCCACTCCCATTCGGCCTCGCTGGGGAGCCGTCCGCCGATCCACGTGCAGTAGTCCACGGCTTGCTGCCAGTTGACGCTGGCGACCGGGTGGTTGGCGTATTCAGCCTTCGGGTAATGGTTTGGGTAATTCGGGTCCGGGGTGGGCAGCTGGCAGGCTCCGGCGGCGACGCACTGGGCGTACATCCGGTTGGTCACCTCGGTCCGGTGGATCCAGAAGCCGTCCACCCTGACCGTGTGGGCGGGAATGTTGTCGCCCTCGGTGGCTTCCGGGTCGCCCATGGCGAACTCGCCGCCTGGGACGTAGACGATGGTGCCGCCGTCCCACCAGCTCATCAAGGTGCCAGCCGGTAATTCGAAGATGGGGACCTCGGTGGGCGTGGGTTCAGGCGGTAAGATCGGCGCTTCGGTCAGCGCTTCGGTCGGCGCTTCGGTCGGCGCTTCAGTCGGCTTGGCTGGCCCGCAGGCTGTGATCGCGAGCAAAAGGAGGAACGCTGCCAGTATCTGCAGGCAAAGGTGCTTGGATGCTTTTCGGTTCATGAGAACCTCCTCGGTGAACGCCCCGGCAGGGTGAGATGGTCCGGAAAAAAGACTCGTCAACTTCGAAGGGCAGGTGATCTTACCCTCAGACTATTATACGAAATTCTCGAAGGAAATACTACCCCTCCAAAGGGGGCGCCAAGGCTTTCTGGACCAGACTCGTCACCGACCATTCACTGCCCGTAGTACAATTCTGACCAAGGCCAGAGTTCCTTACCGTTATCCAGGTTTTTATCGCATATATCTGCCCGTCACAGGACAGCCCAAAACCTTCCTCATCGATACCCATTCCTCATTCATAATCAGACTTGCCTCTCCTGGCATGATAATTTCAGCATACCCGCTTCGCATGGCTGCATCAACCTGTCCCCGGCGGACGCGAAATGGCTCTACGATTGGGCCGGGCTGGGCGAGCAGGTGATCATCAGCGCGGGGAAATAAGAAAACGCTGCGAAAGGGGGAAGCATCGCAGTCGTTTTCCTGTTGTCGGCGGGCAAGGTTCACGGCTTCAAGACGCCACCGATCGCGAAGCGCTGTCTTAAAACTTCGGAGACCGGACCATTCAGACTCTAACTTGCCAATTTTGTTTGCGCTTGGGCTTTTCGATGGATTTCAGCATGGCAATCACACGCGCCTGCCTTTTCAACTAATATTTTTGATCCCATGCTAATGGTAGAAAGAAAGCCAGCTTTGCCATCCTTGGCTCCTGGAATGAGTAGTGTAATAGATATTGCCCTGCCGGTCAGTCGCAAAGACAACCGGTACTCTGTCTCCGCTGGATGGTTCCTGCCATTGCCCTGCGGTCAGCGTGGTTAGATCGTTGAGCACGGGCGGGTTGGTTGCAACGGGTGCGAATAACTTCACTGCCCAAGGTGTCCAGTCATTCCAGCCATCGCTGCTGGAACGGGTCTTCATCGTTCGTGTCCACAAGCCCCCCTGCGCATCGATCGCAAAGACTTCCACATGGAAATCCTCGGTTAAATTCACGGTAAGTTCCATGCAGGCTGCCGGATTACCAGCGTCCATGAACTGAACCGGTGCCGACCAGTTTGGATCTGGGAACGCAGAGGTTTGAGTGAGCGTATAAACCGCGTGCGTTGTACTGACAAGAAAAACTTGAGGGATACCATCGAACCGCCGGATGGCTGCGATGCGATCGTATTCGTTAATACCGGATGATAACAGCGGCTGCCATTTATCCCAGCCCGCAGATGGGTCGCTGTTCTTCAGGCGTCGCACGTATGGCTGATGGTCACTTGCAATCACGTACAACTGAGGCGCACCATTTGAATCATACACCGAGGCAGCATCCAGGAATCCACTTGTGCCTCCAGGCCTATCCATCTGACTCCACGCCTGCCAATGATTCATGTTATCCACACCCGTAATGTACAAGTTTCCATCTCCGCTTACAACGACGACAACCGGTTTATTGTTCGCAAGCTTGAAAGCAGTGAGCCTCTGAGGGGAAGGGACATCTTCTCCCGCCAGGTCAAATGGAGCAAAATGGCTCGAACTGCTGGCATCCTCCCGGGTGCGGCTGACCACCCGATTGAAATCCGTATCACCAGCAAAAACCTGGGTGCGTGAACTGCCATTGTTCGCTGTTGCCAGCGCTATACTCGAAACAAAGCGCGGCGCGTATAAGAACTGCTCCCCGGCAGGTTCCACTCCTCCGCCGTGGATTACGCCGGTAATCCGGTAGTCTGGAGCCTCCTGGCTGCCAATATTCCACAGGATGGGCGACCCGGAATTTCCACCAATGACCGGACAACTCGCGGAGTCCAACTGGAGAATATGATTCGTGTCAGCAAGGAGACGACAACCAGGTTCCACGAGCGCGGGGATCCACCAACAATTGCCGCCAAAATACTTGCAATAGACACCCGGGGAAGGCTGCGGATATCTCAAGGGAAAAATAGTTTCATCCCGCGGATAGCCGGCATACGCAACAATTAAAGGATACTTATTTGACGGTACAGGCTGTATCTGAATGGCTGGATAATCGTCGATTGGTTGAGACAGGTGGGCAATGCCCCAGTCCGATCCAACATATTCGTTTCCAGTTTGGACACGCGTCCCAACGACTACACGATCAATGGCAACGCGCGGAGGATTGACGGTGTTGGGATTGTAATTGGGAAAGAAAACGAGCCCCGGCTGCCAATCGCCTTGTTGAAAAGGATCATTGTTGTAGTCAAATATGAAGCAATGCGCAGCAGCAAGCACATGCTGGCGGTCAATCAGAGTCCCCGTGCAGCCATTGTCGATAAAACCGACGGCACCCCATGGTAATGTGCTTTGAACTGGCATCACGTAACGATTGTCCTTGGGGCTGATGGGGGATTCCATCACTACATTCGGCGGTGCTACCGCCAGGGTGTCAAGGCCGAATTTATATCCCGCCGAGGCGTCATTTTTACCGACCACGGAAAAAGACAGAACGTGAATTCCTGAGGCAAGATCGATCACGCCTATCAGGATCGGCCCCGAGGGCATCACCGTCGGAGCATACAGGTCAATAGGCTTTCCCAATGGCTTGTCGTCGAGAAGAGCCTGGATCTGGCCAAAGTCCGGCGCTTGAGTCGCAACGATTTGCAGGGAGTACCTTTCCGCCTTGCTCACCACTACCTCAAATTTGATAGAACTGCCTAAGTCTGCGCCGGCAAATAGATGTCTGCCACCACTCCATCCTTGCGCGCCCCACGGGGACATGTCCTGGATGGAAGCAAACATGTTGTTTTTCTCCTTGATGAGCAAATCCTCAAATTCGATGGCCCCCGGCACGCCGCTGTTCGATACACCTTCAAAAGTCGGAGTTGCTGTTTGACCGGGCTGTGGTGACGGCGTGGTTGGCGCAACCGGACTGGATGAAGATGCAGGCATCATCGTCCCCGGTAATGAGGCAACGGGAGTCGCCCTCCCTGGCAGTGAACATGAAAGCAGGAGCAGGAATATTACGATTGGGAACAAGGCTTTCTTAAACATCACACCCTCCGAACCAAGTAAATCACCATCAATTCATCGCCCAATGAGAGCCTTTGCTTTTCGCTTGTTCTCTTCGTGCCCTGTGTTCAACTTCTATGCTGTCTTCTTTCCCTCCTGCGCCGGTACTGCTCATGGATTTCGGCCACGTGTTCCACCTTCTCGGCGATGGCAGCTTCCAGCCAGAACTTGCCCTTTTCTGCCGTTCCCAGGCTGCCCGCCCCGTACGCCCCGGTGCGGGTATCGTCCTCCCAGGGAGGGTTGGCGGTCAGCGCGCCGCCCTCGATCCAGTCCATGTAGTAGTTGGGGGTGGTGACGAAATCGGTCTCGTCCACGGCGCGCTCGAGATGGATGAGTTCCGGGCGCAGGTGCAGGATGAGCGAGGTTTCCAATTCGCAGGCATGGCCCATCCCGCCCAGCCCGGACTGGCGCCTCGCTTCCAGCGCGGCCACACCCTGCGGACCGGATAGGTACAGGAAGGCTGTCGCGCAAAAGATCTGCGGGTACTTCTCCCCGGCGTATTTGACCACATTCACCAGGAACGACGAATTGCCGCCGTGCCCGCTCATCAGGTAGAACCGGGTGAAACCGCTTCCCACGAGCGTATCCACCACCGCCAGCCAGAAATCCTCGAAGGCCCGCCCGCCTACGTTGAACGTGCCGGGGAACGAGCGCCGGTGCGTGCTGACCCCGTACGGGAAGACCGATAACGAGAATGCACTCTCGGGGACGGCTTGCGCCGTGCCCTGGCCGATGGCTTCGATGATGAGTGTGTCGGTGGACAGCGGGGCATGGTATCCGTGCTGTTCGGTATGGCCGACGGGCAGGATGACCACCTTATCGAGGTCTGCCAGAGGCGCAAGCGGAGCCTCGACCTGTTGGGGTAAAACGATGGTCGGGATGCCCGCCCCCAGATACAATCCCGATGGCGTCAGCACATGGACGGAGCTAAACCCATCCTCGAACAAATTCCATACCAGGTTGTGCACCACTGCAGTGAAAACCTGCTCCCGGACTTCCAGTCCGCTCCCGGCCCAGCCGAAGGGGATGGCCGGGAGGATGCCAACCGGTTGCGTCGGTTTGAGCAACATGGGGATCGTTTCCGGGTCTGGAACGCTGCCAAGCGGCAGGAGCAGCAGCGTCTCGCGCGGCAGGGCGGCTACCTCCGGCCAGGTCAATTCATCAAAGCGGAACAGGGGAGTGGTCATGAGCGCCTCCGCAAAGACCAACCCCACAAGATACTGTGGGGCGGGGGAAATAGAACACTGGCTGCGGTCGATTCACCCGCTGACATGCGCGAGCCGCGGGTCGAGCGCATCGCGCAGGCCGTCGCCCAGCAGGTTGAATGAAAGTACGGTCAACATGATGGCCAAACCGGGATAGAAGACCAGGTGCGGAGCGGTAAAGACCTGGTTGCGCTCCGCACCGAGCATGGAAGCTCACACCCTCTAGGATTGAAGAATAAGTTCGCAAATTACAGATATCCATTAAAACATCTTTTTGATCAGTCACAGTTGTCGCAGATTCTCTTGGCGTCGAAATCCGTTTAGTTGACCGCGCGGATGGGCAACCTGGCTTGACCGCGCAAATAGAGCGGGATGCGATCGAGTGGCGCGTCGGCTGTGATTATTTGACCGCCATCAAGAACCTGGTCGCTCCACGCCTCCTTCCAGCTCGTTCCGGCTGGCAGGTAAACGGATCGGTTCCTTTCACCTTGATGTAGCACGGGCGCAACCATCAAATCCGGGCCGAACATGAATTGGTCATCTACGTTGAAACTGGCAGCATCTTGTGGATAATCGAAAAAGAGCGGCCGCATCGGAGGAATGCCTTTCTCGTGCGCAAGCCTCATCTGCGTCGCAATGTAACTTCGCAGGCGCTCCCGCAGAAACAGGTAGCCGCTGAGGATGGCATACGCTTCATCGCCAAACGACCATACTTCGTTCGAGCCTCCGCTTGGTATTGGGTAGCGGATTGCAGGTTCGCGCCAGCCATGTAAGCGAAACAGCGGGCAGAATGCACCAAACTGGAACCAGCGCACGATCAACTCACGAAAATAAGGCGAGTCTGGATCGCCACCATAAAAACCGCCAATATCTGTACACCACCACGGAATGCCGCTCAGCGCCATGTTCAACCCGGCCCGGACCTGCGCCTGCAATACCTCAAAGGTAGAGTAGATATCTCCCGTCCAAACCGCGGCGCCATAACGCTGGCTTCCAGCCCAAGCCGCACGACAAAGCAAGAGAATTTCCTGTTCGCCTTCAGCCTGCATGCCCTCATAAAAGCCGCGGGCGTGCATCATTGGATAGATATTGGCAACCGACTGGCCATTACCTAGGTGATAGCGCATATTGTCAAAATGCAGCGGGTCAATTTCCGGCTCGGTCTCATCGAGCCACCAGGCTTTAATGCCATGCCGATAGTATCCCGCGCGGGCTTTTTGCCAGATGTATTGCCGCGCTTCGGGATTGGTGGCGTCGTAGATATAAAGATTGACCGGTCCTTCCGGTTTGTTGTCCACGTAGGGCATGAGCACGGGAATGCCGCGTTCTGTGCGGATGAGTAAGCCGCGCTGCTGCATCTCCTTAAAATTGGGGCTGAGGGCATTGACCGTGGGCCAGATCGAGACCATCAATTTGATGCTCAGCTCTTCAAGCTCGTGCACCATAGCCGCCGGGTCGGGCCACTTTGCTGGATCGAATTGCCAATCGCCTTGAAGGCTCCAATGGAAGAAGTCGGCGACGATCACCGAGAGTGGCAACCCGCGTCGTTTATACTCACGTGCCACCGAAAGCAATTCCTCCTGAGTGCTATACCGCAGTTTACATTGCCAAAAGCCCATAGCCCAGTCAGGCATCATCGGTGTGTGGCCGGTGGCGTCGGCGTAGTGTTCCAGGATATCAGCCGGCGTTGAGCCTGCAGTTATCCAATAGTCTAACTGCAATGTAGCATGGGCAATCCAACGTGTGGCGTTCCTGCCTAGCTCAACTCGTCCCACCGCCGGGTTGTTCCACAAAAAGCCGTAACCGCGGCTGGAGAGCAAAAATGGCACGCTTGACTCGGTATTGAATTGAACCAGGTCGATAACGCAGCCTTTTTGATCCAGGTAACCGTGTTGATGGTGACCTAATCCATAGAGACGCTCATCCTCGTAAGCCTTGAAGCGCGCTTGCACCTCAAAGTTGTCGCCAGCTGCATGACGAAAATTACGGGCGGGAGGCCAATGGCGCAGTGCATTTTCAGCTAGATATTCACCGCCCGTGTTCGGATTGATAAACCGAATCGTGTTCTTATCCAGCCATACCTCAGCGGCGATTGAGCCGTTGCGGATTGACGCGCGCTCTGCGTTGATTTCGATTTGGGCGGTTGTGGCGGAGGGGGCGACCAGTGCCTGCGGCAGATCGTCCCGGATTTCGGCATTCTCAGTGGCGCGCACACGCAGACTGTCAGACCCCCAGGGTTCAATCCGCACGGTCTGATGTCCCAGGTTCCAGACAAGTGCCTGGTCCAGCCGCTCAAAGCCTGCCAAGATTCACTCCTTAATCACTGCTTCCCTGTTCCCATTGACTCTTTAGCCATTCAATCGCGGGTCCAGGGCATCGCGCAGGCCGTCGCCAAGTAGGTTGAAACCCAGCACGGTAATCACGATGGCAATGCCAGGAATGAACAGCAGGTGTGGAGCATTGAACACATTGTTTCGCTCCTCGCCCAGCATCAGTCCCCACTCGGGCGTGGGTGGTTGTGCCCCCAACCCCAGAAATGAGAGGGCTGCGGCGTCGAGGATAGCCGTCGCAATACCGAGTGTTCCCTGAACGATGAGGGGGGTCATGGCATTAGGTAGAATGCGGTGGAATAAGATACGGGAGGGAGACGCACCCAGGGCGCGATCGGCGGTCACAAAGTCCAGCTCTTTTACCGAGAGCACGCTGGCGCGCACAATGCGGGCGTATTGCGGAATGGAAACAATACTGATCGCCAGGAGCGTGTTGATCAATCCCGGTCCCAATACAGCGACGATGGCGATGGCGAGAAGCAGACTCGGAAAGGCCAACAGTACGTCCATAATACGCATGATCAGGTTATCCAACCAACCCCCCATGTAACCGGATACCGCACCGAGCAAGGTTCCCACCACGATCGCAAATGTTACGCATACAATCCCGATCTGCAATGAGAGCCGGGAGCCAAAAACCACCCGGCTGAAAAAATCCCGGCTGTTACCGTCAATTCCAAAGTAGTGCTCAGCCTGATCAGCGGGACATCCCAGCAAATGGATGCACGGGGGAGTGTTGCGTTTGGCGTCTTCCAAAATCTTGGTCGGGTCGTACGTGGCGATAACCGGGGCAAAGATCGCAATCAGGATCAGCGTGCCCAACATCAATAACCCTGTGACAGCGGAGCGTTTTTTAAGTAGATGGCGAAGTGCGTTGCGCAACAAACTGTTCGGCGGCCCAGCTGATGCCTGGGTCTCCAGCGCGTTATCGAGTTTCATTCAGTGCTCCACTATTGAAGATGAATGCGCGGATCGAGATAAGCATAGGATGCATCCACGATGAGATTGACCGTTACAAAAATGAGTGCGATGATGACAGTGAAAGCCTGCACGACAGAATAATCGCGCGCAAAGATGGAAGCCACGAGGAAGGTACCTACCCCCGGCAAGCCGAACACGGTTTCTGTCAGAACTGCGCCGCCCAGCAAAGTACCTAGCTGCAGCCCGATAATGGTGATGATCGGCAGCATGGCGTTGCGCAGGGCATGGCGAAGGATGACCAGGCGCTCGGATAGCCCTTTAGCGCGAGCAGTGCGAATATAGTCCAGTCCCATTACCTCCAAAAGACTGGAGCGCGTCATGCGGGCGATGATGGACATCGGGATCGTGCCCACAACTATAGAGGGGAGGATCAAGTGGCGCAGTGCATCTCCCAGCACCTTCCAGTTCCCGGAGATGAGCGAGTTAAAGACGACCAGATTCGAAGCAAAGGTGACCAGAGTCAGTTTAATGCCGCTCAGGTTTTGGAGATGAAAGGTAACGGCAAGCGGCGTCACAGTCGTGCCCGGGGTGAGACGCCCTGAAGGCGCCAGCCAGAGTGGTGTACCTTTGAGCATGATCGCAAAAAGATAAGCCATCATCAGTCCCAACCAGAACACCGGCATTGAGACACCAAAGTTCGCAAGGATCATCGTCAGCACATCAATGATTGAATTGTGTCTGATGGCCGAGATTATTCCCAATATGATGCCAACTACAGTCGCAAATATAATGGCGAAGATGGTCAACTCTACTGTCATCGGCAGGCGGAGCAGCACGATACCAACGACGGGCTGGCTGGTGCGCAGCGAAGTTCCCAGGTTCCCCTGCGCCAGGTTGCCGATGTAACGAACAAACTGAATAGCGATGGAATCGTTGAGGCCTGTGCGTTCGCGGTAAAGAAAGCACCCTTCGGGTGTGAAATGTTCGCCTAGCGCCATCATGCAAGGGTCGCCTGGAATGAGCCGGCCCAGAGCGAAGGTGCAGAGTAAAATACCAAACAGCACCGGGATAACCAGTATCAATCGCCGAACTAGAAAGTTTATCATCGCGTCGGACCGACCTCCGAACCAGAGTAAGGAGCGATGGGGCATTGCGCCAAGCAATGCCCCATCGTCAACACGATCATAGTAGAAGCAATTTGTTACTTCGGCACATTCAGCTGCATAGCAAAGTAGCCGCTGAAGTATTCAAAGACGCCCGTGTTACCCTTGTGCAGCGGATTCGAAGCATCCCACATCACCATAAAGGTCTCCACGACGTCATTCGCATTCATAACTGTCCCGTCGCTGAACTTGGCGTTCGTCTTCAGGGTGAATGTCCACTCTTTCAAGTCTGCACTAGCTGTATAGCTATCGGCAGCCGCAGGCACGAGTTCCGTCGTATCTGGCTTGTACCAATACAACGTGTCAAAGATGTGGTAACAGGGACGCAGTGTTTCGCCGTCAGTCTCGTCGTTGCAGTACAGGCTGATCGGCTCGCC
This sequence comes from uncultured Chloroflexia bacterium, assembly GCA_963760315.1. Lineage (GTDB taxonomy): Bacteria > Chloroflexota > Anaerolineae > Anaerolineales > Villigracilaceae > UBA877. The sequence continues at coordinate 593,105 of CAVXCK010000004.1, read as the reverse complement.
GTTCTGTATAAAGTTCAATTGATCCTGCCCCGGCACCGACATAAGGTTGAACATTTCGTCAGCCAGCGGGCTGGCCTGGGCGCCATCCACGGCCGCCTTATAGGCGATGCCGTTGGTGCCATGTGCAATGGGGACCATTGGCACATGCTGCTTGACTAACTCAGCGACTTTGGCGTATAGCGTGGTGCGCTGAGCGGGGTCGGCCACCTGGCCGGCTGCATGGATCGCAGCGACCAGGTCAGGATATACATCGCCGAAGTTCTTGGACGCGCCGGTAAAGTGAAAATCGTAAAAGTTGGTCGGGTCAGGATAATCTGCGCCCCAACCCAGCATGAACATGCCTTGTTCGCCGGCGGCAACAGAGGCCAGGAATTTGCCGGATTTGATCGGTACGAGCGTAACCTTGACGCCGATCTGAGCCAATTGCGACTGGATCTCCTGCCCCACCTTTCCGGGCAGCGGCAGATAAACGCGCACAACGTCGCGATAGGACAAGGTTGTCGAGAACCCGTTCGGGAAGCCTGCCTCGGCCAATAAACTCTTGGCCGCGGCGACATCATAGTCATACCACTTGAAGCCATCGATGTAGCCAGGCACCATCACAGGCGGGACGAACTGTTCAGCAATAATCGAGCCAGCCGGGTAATAGTTGTCTACAATACGCACCTTGTTGATCGCCATGGCCAGGGCTTGGCGCACTTTTTCCTTGTCGAACGGCTTGATGGTATCGTTAAAGCCCAGGTAAAAGACGTTTAGCCCGGTCCGCGGAAGCAATTTGAGCGTGGAATTGGCTTGTATCTTGGCAAAGTCATCCGGGCTGGGGTTGTCTATGACATCTGCTGTGCCAGCCTGCAGTTCCAGCAAGCGGGCGGCAGCTTCACTGTTCCAGCGAATGATAAACTCCTTGTTCTTGGGCGCAGGACCCCAATAGTTCGGATTAGGAACGAGCGTCAGGTGATCGCCGCGCACCCATTCCTTAACCATGTAAGGGCCGGTGCCAAGAGGACTGTTGAGCAATTCAGCCCCGCCTCCACCGGTCTGCTCCAGATGTGCAGCGCTCTGGATGCCGAATGCCGGGAAGGCCACCTTCGACAGGAAGGCCGGATCAGGGTAGCACAGGGTGAACTTGACCGTGTTTTGATCCACCGCCTCGATCTTGGAAAATTCACCTCCGTACGAGCAATCCGGGGCGGCCAGACTCAACGGTTGGAAAGGCACCGTTGTAGGCGGTACTGCCGTGGGGGGTACTGCCGTGGGGGGTACCGCTGTAGCAGGGACTACAGTGGCGGGTGTGGGGCCGCAGGCCGCCAAAATCATGCTGGTCAACACGACCAGCGATATGAGTAAATACATTGAGCGTTTCACAATCTCTCTCCTCTTAAAATATGGAAGAACTAATGGTTGGGTTTGGGGGGAATAAAACAAAGAATAGTATCGGTACCTGGGCACCTCCTCTCTCAGTAGATAAAGATCATTATACATTTATTTGTGTAAATAGCAACAGCCGGTTGTATGGATTATTTCCCCAGTATTCCTCATCAATAATAGTTGGTATAAGTTTATAGTAATCGTAGTAGAGCCTGTGGATATGTGGATAACCCAAAAGACCCGGCAGTGCTGGCTTAACCCGGGGTGCAACCAGCATATGATGGCGGATTCAACCGCATCCGGACATTTTGACCCTGTGGAAAAGTCCAGGAAAAGGTTCGCTTTCATATAACAAGAATTCAAGACCAGATTTGAACAGGAACTACATTTAGGATAACGAATAACATGCCCCCACATATGGGGGTTCATATTTCGAACAATTGAGCGACTTTTCCACAGTCCGCGCGGGTTATCCACAGTTTTTGGGCAGTTATCCACAGTCTTGGCATTTGACCAGGGTGGGGGGTACCTATGTATGGGGTACATACCCCTGGCTGGCAGCCATATTTTCCAGCATTTCCTCGACTGGTATCCAGGAAATGGTCCAACCCTTCCAGCCGTTCATTGAAGCGCATCTCCAGCCAGCCCGAGTGTTTCACAGGCGGCCTTCCATTTTGATTGGTGCGTTGGCGGAAGAACTGCCGCAGACAGTGTCCAGGTATGCACCAGCGGCCAGAGGACAGACTGCGGGAGACTCGCCTGCCAGCATGGCCTCGAACGCCAGTTTGTAGTATGCCAATCGGGGTGCAGCGATGCTTGCGTGGACCTTGTTTCGGCTGGCCGCCTCGACGAAATGCTTTTTCCCACTCCGGCAGGAATTCACTCAGGGTTGCCGCATCCACCTGTGCTCCGCCGAGCAGCCCCAGCAGGCCGGCAGCGAGACCCGGCGCACCAGCCGCTCCGGCCCGTTCCGGGAACTGGAGCTGGAAGCGCCGTTCAGCCAGCGGACCGCCCGTCAGCAGGGCGATGGCATTGGCGGCGTGGTTGACACCTTTCAGGTAGGAGAGCAGCCGCATGGGGCCGGTCTCCTGGCTGAGTTGCAGGCCGCTCCAGATTTGACGGGCGTGTTCGGCATTTCGACGGGCACGTGCCAGCATGTTGGCCGGCTCATCGTATTCTGCCCGCACCCCGGCCTGGACGAATTCGAAGAAATGCTGGGTGACGTAAAGAGGCAGCGGGTCGTAGAGTTCGGGTCCCAGCCAGGGGTGGATGCGCAGTTCCTTTGGTTTTTCGTACTCGCTGCGCGGGTTATGGACGATATCCAGGTGGATTTCGGGCGTGAGCAGGCAATATCTCGCGGCGGACTTTTGGCTGTCCCGGCGTGGACGAGGACGATGTCTATATCGGTGGAGTTGCCGAGGAAGGGGTTTTCGGAACGCAGGGAACCGGTCAGGTAAGCCGCCACCAGCCCGGGGTCCGCCTAAGGCTCGTTTCTGGGCGGTTTCTTTGGCGATGCGGATGAGCGTCTCACGGGTGATACGCATCGAAGATCTCCCTATTTGTCAATCAAGGAGGGCTGGTATGGAGGCAGGTTGAGGGTCTCGCGGATGCGGTTCTCGATGATGCTGAGGTGTTCCGGGTAGCGGACAAAATCCAGCGGGTTGGTGTCGATGGTCAGCACGGGCGTGCCGTCATAAGGTCGGGAGAAGAATTCTTCGTAGGCCCGGTTGAGTTCTTCGATGTAATTGCGTTCCATGTTGCGCTCGTAAGTGCGGTCGCGCAGGGCGATGCGCTGCATCAACACATCGGTGTCGGCGCGCAGGTAAACCAGCAAATCGGGCATCGGGATTTTCTCGGCCAGCGCCTCGTGGACGCGCTTGTACATTTCCAGTTCGTCGCCCTGCAGGTTGATGCGGGCGAAGAGCGAGTCTTTGGCGAATGTGTAATCGGAGAGCAGGGTTTTGCCGGATTTGACGATGGCCGTAACCCCGCGCCGTTGCTGGTGATAGCGGCTCAGGAGGAAGAAGATCTGGGTCTGGAAAGCGTAACGGGCGCGGTCGGAATAGAAATCGGAGAGGAAAGGGTTTTCCTCGAAGACTTCGAGCAGAAGGTCCGCCTCGAATGACGGCGCGAGCAGGCGTGCCAGGGTGGTCTTGCCGACCCCGATGACTCCTTCGATGGCGATGTACATAGTCTCTCCTGTATGAAAGTGGTAAGTCAAGGATACCATAACTGAGGTTTGTTGCAAGGGCAACATCATCCCCGCCAGCGCCCCATGATCTTCTTGGTGTACCCTTGGTGCACCTTGCAAAGATAAGCGCCACGCTTGACTCGTCTTGGCAGACTCTGTATAATCTGCTCAATCATGCCGTGAGGAGTAGGCAGCCCGGCATGCTGATAGAGAAGGATGGCCCTGGCTGGAAGCCTCCGCAGCAACCCACTGCCGAAGTCGCACGGTCACTCTGCTGAAGAAATCTTCGTGAGAGTAGAACAGCACGGGAGGTCCCGTTACAGACCAGCCTGATGATGGTCAGGCACAGAGTGCACCCTCTTAACGAATTCGAAGGAGTGTGAATTGAGGTGGTACCGCGGCGCCCGCCCGTCCTCATGATGGACAGGGCGTTTTTTGATTTTTCGAGCAAGGAGCGCACATGGAAATAAAGCCTGTCATTCAATCTCAATATCTTGCCTCGCTCGCCATGCTGAAACAGGCGGTCGTCAAATGCCCGCCAGAGGAATGGGATAACGCACAGGAAAAGGACAGGTTCTGGTTTGTCGCATATCACACACTGTATTATGCTCACCGGTACTTGAGAGCACAGAACAAAGGCTATAGTCGTTGGGAAGTACGCCAACATTCCCACCAGGGCGTCCCGTTTTCGAAAGAGGAAATTCTCGAAAGGCTTGCGTTTATCGAGCGGGATGTTGCCGGGCAAATTCCCTTGATGGACCTCGAGGGAAAATCAGGGTATGCCGGGTTTCTCACGAATAAATTGGAGTTACAACTTTACAACCTCCGCCATATCCAACAGCATACTGGCGAACTCTATCAAAGATTGAGCACTTGTAATGAGAAACTATCCTGGGTGTCGGAGAGACACACGGAGCACAAATGACCGAATACCAGTTACCCAAAGCCTACGATTTCAAGTCCACCGAGCCGCGCATCTACGAGATGTGGGAGAAGGGCGGCTACTTCCAGCCGTCCAACGACCCCAACCAGCCGGGTTTCGACCCGGCCAAAAAGCCGTTCGTCATTTCCATCCCCCCTCCGAATGTGACCGGCGAACTGCACATCGGCCACGTCATGTTCGTGGCGATGGAAGACCTGATGATCCGCTACCACCGCATGAAGGGCATCCCTGCCCTGTGGGTGCCCGGCACCGACCACGCCGGCATCGCCACCCAATTGCAGGTGGAAAAAGATCTGCTGCGCACCGAAGAAGTGACCCGTGAAGAACTCGGGCGCGAAAAATTCATCGAGCGGGCCTGGGCCTGGAAGGCGAAATATCACAGCATCATCACCAGCCAGATCCGCCAGATTGGGCGCCTCCTGCGACTGGGAGCGCGAGCGCTTCACCCTCGATGAGGGCCTTTCAAAAGCGGTGCGCGAGGCCTTTGTGCGCCTGTACGAGAAGGGACTCATCTACCGCGGCCCGCGCCTCATCAACTGGTCGCCGGGGCTGAAGACGGCCGTCTGCGACCTGGAAGTGGAATACTCCGAAGAACCCGGCAAACTTGTATTATTTCAAATATATGCTGGCCGGGTTCCAGATAACCGATATTCATCCCTGTCGCCACCACCCGCCCGGAAACCATCCTGGGCGATACCGCCGTTGCGGTCCATCCCGATGACAAGCGCTACAAAAAATTCATCGGGCGCAAAGTCGTCGTGCCGATGCTGGGACGCGAGATCCCGGTCATCGCCGATGAATATGTGACCCGCGAGTTTGGCACCGGGGCGCTGAAAATCACCCCCGGCCACGACCCCAACGACTATGCCATCGGCCAGCGCCACGGACTGCCGGTCCTTTCGATGCTGGACCGGGAGGCAAAAGTGACCGAAATCGGCGGACCGTATGCGGGTCTGGACCGGTTTGCCTGCCGCGAAAAACTGTGGGCCGACATGCAGGCCGCCGGCCTGGTCATCAAAGAAGAACCGTACACGCTCAACGTGCCGCGCTCGCAGCGCGGTGGTGAGATTGTCGAGCCGATGATCTCCGACGCAGTGGTTCGTCAAGATCGAGCCGCTGGCAGAGGCGGCGCTGGAAGCCGTCCGGGACGGGCGCATCACGATCATCCCGGAGCGCTTCGAGAAGGTCTATTACAACTGGCTGGAAAACATCAAGGATTGGTGCATCTCCCGCCAGTTGTGGTGGGGACACCGCATCCCGGTCTGGTACTGCGACGACTGCGGCAAGCAGACCTGCACCCGCGCAGACCCGACCCAGTGCGCCCATTGCGGCTCGCAGAACATCCGCCAGGACCCGGATGTGCTGGATACCTGGTTCTCGTCCGGCTTGTGGCCGTTCTCCACGCTTGGCTGGCCGGAAGAGACGCCCGATTACAAGTATTTCTACCCGACCACCATGATGGAGACCGCTTACGACATCCTGTTCTTCTGGGTGGCGCGCATGATCATGGACGGGCTGGAGTTTACCGGCCAGGTGCCGTTCGAGACGGTCTACCTGCACGGGCTGGTCCGCAACGAAGAAGGGGCAGAAGATGTGCAAGAGCAAGGGCACGGGCATCGACCCGCTGCCGGTCATGGAAGAATTCGGCACCGATGCCCTGCGCTTCACCCTGCTGGTCGGTTCCACGCCTGGCAACGATATGAACATCAGCCTGAAAAAAGTGGAAGGCAACCGCAACTTTGCCAATAAGATCTGGAATGCGGGCAGGTTTGTGATCTCAGCGCCATCAACAGCCTTTCAACCGATCGCGGACCGCAGGCCGCAGACCAACACATCCCCTGATCACTGTCCAATGTCGATGGTCAGTCCGAATGGACTCTTGCCGACAGTTGGATTTGGGCGCGGCTGCAATCGCTCGTCCGCGAAGTGGAGCGCCTGTTCCAGGCCCATCAATACGGCGAGGCCGGACGCCAGATCTACGAGTTCTTCTGGAATGATTTTGCCGACTGGTACGTGGAAGTGGCGAAACTGCAAATGGCTCGGGCGGCGAACGTGCATTCCGATACTGCGCAGACCCTGGCGCGCATCCTGGATATTTCCCTGCGCCTGCTGCACCCCTTCACTCCCTTTGTGACCGAGGAACTGTGGGGTCACCTGCGGCGCGCCCTGCTGGCTTCGCCGCTGGCTGAGTTGGCAAAAGACTGGCCCGAAGCGCTGATCATTGCCTCCTGGCCGGAGCCGCGCCCTGAAGAAGACTGGGAAGCCGAGAAAGTTGCAGACTTTGCGCTTATCCAGGAGACGATCCGCTCGATACGCAACCTGCGCGCCGAGAAAAAGGTCAGCCCGGCGAAGCGCATCCCGGCCACGATTGCCGGCGGAGCGAAGACGGCTCTGTTCAAAGAACAGGCGGCAGTCATCGCTGCCCTTGCTGGACTTGATCAATTCTCTGTTCTCGATTCTCAATTCTCTCCCGGCGAAGCCGGAAAACAGCATCGCCCTGGTTGCCGGTCCGGTGGAAATCTACATCCCGCTCTCCGGCATGGTGGACCTGGAAGAGGAGCGCAACCGGCTCCAGAAAGAACTGGCCGAGACCCAGGTCCAGATCGACCGGCTGGAGAAACTGCTCGGCAGTGACTTTGCCAACAAAGCTCCCGCGGCGGTTGTCCAGAAAGAACGCGAGAGACTGGCAGCCTTCCAGGAGACAGCTGCCAAGTTGAAGGCACAGCTGGGCCTTTGATGCCATAAGGTCTATGGAGTCATTTCTCGGATGATGCCTTCTCCCGAGGGATGGCTCCCATGTCTCTAAAATAAGCTGATTGTTGAGTGAATTTGCCAGGACAATTCTGTTCAATAATTGCTGGTGGATAATTATTGTTTTTTATATGCACTTAGAGTACACTTTACTTATTGTAAAGAATAATTGATAAATTCCGCTTAAGGATTGAAACTATGTGGTCTCTAACAATTACCAACCCTCGAAGTGAACCACTCCAGATCAAATTAACACCCGGGAAGATGCTGATCGGGCGCTTGGTCACCAGTGATATTGTAATCAATGATAGTGCTGCCTCCCGGCGGCACGCCGAGATATATTTTGATTCAGTGTCTGAAGTAGTATCGATCAACGATCTGAAAAGCTCAAATGGCACTTATGTCAATCGCCAGAAGATAACCGGGTTTTATCGCTTGCAGAATGGTGATGTTATTCGCATTGGTCAGACTGTAATGCACCTGACGAAAATCACCAACGTAGCAACAGACCAGAAGGATATCTCTGGTACGCGCCACTTCACACGTGAATTGGTTCTGGAAGTCCGTCGACGAGCACCCGATCCTTTTGATACGAAATCACGGAGAAGCTCAATACAGTTGTAATATCGAATCGGCAATCATCCTGGTCGTCGACCTGATCAAACGGGCAATGGGTGTGGATGTCTGTGAAATAATCCTGGCTCAGGACTTTAATAAAATAAATACGGAGAGTGCAAATAATCTGACGGCAAAGGCAATCCGGAATTCTTCTATTGAAGTAAGCCCTCTAGCTCTATGCGTTCCAGTAATCAGCAGTGAGAAACCCCTTGCACTGATTTATTTGGAAAAGAATCGCCCGGGTGCCCTCCCCTTTGATAAACGTGATATGCAATTGGCCGTTGGAATAAGTCATCAAACCGCCCTGACCATGGTGAGGATAGAATTACTTGAAAAGATCCGTAAAGAGGGGCAGGTCAAGCAACTCTTGTTGCGTTTTGTCTCGCCAATTGAAGCTGAGGGCGTATTAAAGGACTACTTGAAGACAGGAAGATTTACCAGATCTTGCCGAGAAAAAAGTCACTGTTCTGTTTGTTGAAATCGCTGATTTGACCGGTTTTGCAGAACGAATAGGCTCGAAAAAATTTTCATCCTTTCTCAATTCTTTTTATCAAAATGCCACACAGGTTGTGTTCAAGAAGGGTGGCATGGTTAAATATCTGGGAGATGGGGTCTGGCGGTTTTCATGGAGACAAAGGATAGAGCTGGCCCTGAAGAAAGGGCTGTCAGTGTTGCGCGGGAGATCATTGAATTTGTAAAAAAAGCCGATCCGCCTGAGCCTGACCATGCGCTGTGTAGTCGGTGTCGCCATCAATACGGGGAAAGCAATGGTCGGTTATGTCGGTACCCAGGAACGGGCAGAGTTTAATGTTATGGGGAATCTGATCAAAATGACCTATCGAATGCAGGAACATGCTCTTCCCAATCGCATCTTTGTTGGGGCATCGACCGCGGAGGCAATTCACAATAAATATCTAGTTCAAAAAGCCGGCAGTTTGATGATGATAGGGAGTGAACAGCCAATCCAAGTCTTCGAGGTTTCTTTGGTAAAAACGGCGCCGTTTGTCCAGGAAGATAACGAGATGGCGGCGGCGTTCAAAGCGATTGCCGAGAAGTTAAAGGCACACAGGAACTAAAAAGACTATAATATCAATTATGGACACCGTCCCCAGCCCGCTAGATGTATTTGCATCTTGACCGGCCTTCCCCTCTAATGGTGTTATGTGAAAGGGTAAGCCATGCCAGACGAACGAAGAACAATTAAACGGCGTAAATTTGGATATTATATGCGTGTCGTTGAGAACAACACGCACGAGCTTATTGGGTATCTTTCAGATATCAGCCCGCAAGGCTTCAGACTTGACTGTCAGAAAGCCCTGACGGAAGATAAAGATTACTCCCTGCGCCTGGATTTGACACCTGAGATATCAGACAAGCCATATATTTCTTTTATGGCCCGGCGAGTGTGGGGACAACCCGACCCTATCGACCCGTATGTGTATAATGAAGGTTTTCAGATTAAGAAAATATCGCCTTACGATCAAGGCATATTTCAACGCATATTGGAAAAATATGGTCTGCCTGAAAGCAAGTGGTAAGATTCATCTTTGCAGCCCTTTGGTAGACCTGTGACAAAAGCAGTCAATTTCATAGACATTCGTCATTTGACACGCAACCGCCGATAAAGTAACTTAAGGACGATTGTCATCCGAATTCCATCAAGGAGTATTAACCTATGGCAATGAAAATTACAGATGAGTGCATTGCCTGTGGAGCTTGTGTCCCGGAATGCCCGACCAACTCGATCACCGAAGGCACCCCTTACGTGATCGATGCCGCCACCTGTGTGGAATGCGTTGGCCACTTCGATACCCCGCAATGCCAGTCGGTCTGCCCGGTGGCCGATACAGCCATCCTCAAGGCATAACGCAATATAGTCACCAAGTCAGGGGCGGAGTTATCCGCCCCTGGACTGTTTAACGGTTTGAGTTACTCTTTCAGGCAGGAGATTTCCAGAACCGCCAGGCTGCTCTGGAATTTGCAGTATAATCCCATCAACTGAATATTCGACCTTCGGGGCAGGGTGACCCCTGCGCTGCACCGAATATAGTGCGGTGCAAGTGCTATTCCCGACCGGTGGTAAAGCCCACGAGCGCAATTGCGCATGATACGGTGACACTCGCTCGACCAGTGAATTCCGTAGCCGACCGTAACAGTCCGGATAAAAGAAGGTGACGACGCGACCCGCCATGGGTCTGGTCTGTCTATCCGCCCCGGAACTTGTTTCCGGGGTTTCTTATTCATGAAACCGCGCCTGCCCCGTTCTTTTGGACGAGGTATTTTTTATTCCATGGATTGGAAAATCCTCCGCAAATCTCCCCGCACCTCGCGCCGCTCCCTGCGCTGGACGGCCTTTGCCTCCCTGGCTGCAGCCCTGCTGGGCTGGTGGCTGGTCAGCCGTTTCGCCGGGCTGCCGGCCTTCATCCTGCCCGCGCCGGAGCAGGTGGCCGTCCGCTTCTGGAAAGCGCTGACGGATGGCAGCCTGCTCGTCCACACCGCTGCCACGCTGACGGAAGTCCTGCTCGGTCTGCTGGCCGGGACGACTGCAGCAGTGACCTCGGCTATGCCATTGCCAAGAGCCGCCTGTTCGAGCAGTTGGTCTCCCCCTACCTGGTTGCCACGCAAGCCATTCCCAGTCGTTGCCATTGCCCCCCTGCTGGTCATCTGGTTTGGACCGGGCATCTTCTCCAAGGTGCTGATTTGTGCGCTGATCGTCTTCTTCCCGGTGCTGGTCAACACGGTGGTGGGCGTGCGGGCGGTGCCGCGTCCCTTCCATGACCTGATGCATTCGCTGCACGCCACGCGCGGGCAAATCCTGCGCATGCTCGAGCTCCCGGCCGCGCTGCCGGTTTTGCTGGGCGGGTTGCGGATTGGGGCGACGCTCTCGGTCATCGGGGCGGTGGTGGGGGAACTGGTCGGCTCGGACCACGGTCTCGGTTTCCTGGTCAACGTGGGCCGCGGACAGTACGATACGGCGCTGGTCTTTGTGGCAGTGTTCACCCTCATTGCCCTGGCGCTGGCGTTATATGGTCTGGTTTCATTTTTGGAAAGAAAATTGCTCATCTGGCAGGAAACGTTTGAACGCTGATCAGGTTCATCCAGATTCTGTGCACGGAGTATTTATGAAAAAAATATCAGCTTGATGATTTTTACCATATTTCTGCTGGCAGCCTGCGGGCCGAAACCCACCCCCAGTCTGACCCATATCCGGCTGTCGCTTGGCTACATTCCCGAATATCCAGTTCGCCCCGCTTTATGTGGCTGCGCAGAAGGGTTATTTTACCGATGCGGGCATTGAGATTGAGTTCGCCTATATGGATGAAAACCAGGCGGCGGCGCTTGGTCGGTGCGAACGACCTCCAGTTTGCCGTGGTTTCCGGCGAACAGGTGCTGCTGGCCCGTGCCCAGGGACTGCCGGTGGTCTACGTGGCAGCCTGGTACCAGCAATACCCGGTCTCGGTGATTGCCAAGTCTGACCAGGGGATTACCACCCCGTCTGACCTGCGCGGCAAGACCATTGGCCTGCCGGGACCTTACGGAGCCAATTACATCGGCCTGCGCGCCCTGCTCCATGCCGGTGGGTTGAGCGAGTCTGATGTGACACTCGACTCCATCGGTTACACCCAGGTGGCAGCGCTGGCGGCGGGCCGCGACCAGGCGGTCTCGGTCTACACAAACAACGAACCGGTGCAGTTGCGCGCCCAGGGGTACAACCTGACCGAACTGCGCGTGGCTGATTACGTTCAACTGGCCTCCAATGGGCTGATTACCAACGAGACGACGGCTGCCGGGAACCCCGACCTGGTGCGGGGCATGGTCGCCGCATTGTTGCATGGCCTCTCCGATACCATTGCGGACCCTGAGGCTGCCTACCAAATCTCCCTGGGCTACGTTGACACCCTGGCTCAGGCCGACACGGCCGTGCAAAAACAAGTGCTGGCGACCTCCATTGAGCTTATGGAAGGCCGCCCGGTTGGGAGAATCCAATCCGGCAGCCTGGGAAAATATGCAAACAGTGTTGCTGGATATGGGCCTGCTGACCCAACCGCTGGACCTGTCGAAAGCGTTCACCAACGAATTTCTTCCATAGTTTGTAGCAGGGCAGTGTCCATTATCGCCGCCTCATGCGCGGAATATCTATGGCCGATCCCATCCTCACCGTCCATGATTTGAGCATCACTTTCCCCGACCGCAACGGGGGTCTGGATGCACTCGACACGGTCTCGTTCACCGTCCAGCCGCGCGAATTTGTCTGTGTGCTGGGCCCTTCGGGCAGCGGCAAATCCACGCTGCTGCGCATCCTGGCCGGGTTGCTCGAACCCACGTCCGGCTCATTCACTTTTGCCGGTGGAAAGCCGAAAATCGGCATGGTCTTCCAGCAATCCAACCTGATGCCCTGGCGGACGGCGCTCGAAAACATCACCCTGCCGCTCGAACTCCAGGTGTCCCGCCGGACGAGGCCCATGCCGCGCGCCCAGGAGTTGATCGACCTGGTCGGTTTGCAGGGGTTTGAATCCTCCTGGCCGCGCGACCTTTCCGGCGGCATGGCCCAGCGTGTGGCCATCGCCCGCGCCCTGATCCATGACCCCGATATTCTCCTGCTCGATGAACCCTTTGGCTCGCTGGATGCCCTGACCCGCGAACGCATGTGGACCGAACTCTCGCGCATCTGGCAGAGGCGCCAGAAAACGGTGCTGATGGTGACACATTCCATCAGCGAGTTGCTCTTCCTGGCTGACCGCGTCCTGGTGCTGACGCAGCGGCCCGGCAGGATCAAGTTGGATTTGGACGTGGATTTGCCCCGTCCGCGGGCGGATGAGATGCGCTACACGGCGCACTTTGGGAAACTGGCGCGCCGGCTGAAAGAGGCGATAGGATAAAAAAACTTCCGACGATAGCCCCGGTTCCTGCACGGGAAGGTCTGACCCTCGGAAGTTTGTTTGCTCATGAAATATTTTCTGCACCACCCAGATCCACCCCAGGGCTGTCAATGGGATGAAAAACAGCAACACCGACAACCGTCCCGGCAAATGCCCCGTGGCCCTCCCGCTCGTCAACCAGTTTCACAGATGGGTAGAATCCCTCCAGCTTCCAGCGCGGGCCGCCGAACCAGGCGAAGAGAAGTCCGCCCAGCAGGCCGCCAATGTGTCCCCAGTTATCCACGCCGGGGGTGGTGAAACCAATCAGCAGGTTGACCCCTGCTATGTAAACCAAATTCATCAGCGAGCGGTTGACGCGGTTCCCCAGGAGTTTGCGGTTTTGGATGATAAAAACGCCTTCGGCGGCAATCAGCCCGAAGATGGCTGTGGAAGCTCCCAACGATGGATTCACGGTCAGCAGGAAGGACATCACATTCCCGGCGTAACCGGAAAGGAAATACAGCAGCAGGAATCGACCATGGCCGTAACGCGCCTCGATGCCGCGTCCAAAAATGAACAGGGCATACATGTTGAAGGCAATGTGCAGAATGGAGGCGTGCAAAAAGACCGGCGTGATCAGCCGCCAGAGTTCGCCGAGCGCGAATGAGAGTGTCATCCTTGATGCCTAAAAGAGTAACCACGTCCGCATTGAGCAGGTACTGCCCGGCAACTTGCAGGAGGTAGATGAATGATGGTTACACCCAGGATGATGTAAGTGGCGTACGGTTTCACGTTCGGCATCGCCACCTGGACGGTGCGTGGCGGTTGTGTCTGAGGAACTTGTGTCGGGGGTCGGGTTTTGGTTCATTTCTCTCCAGGTAAAAATAATTTTCTAAGGTGAACCTATAAACTCACCTTGCGTGGATTTACCCGATGGTGCTCGGCCTGGATGATGGCAATCACCGTGTCCACCGTCTCGTCCAGGTGGCCATCCGCGTTGACGATGACATAATCAAACTCGGCTGCGCGCTTGAGTTCCTGGCGGGCAGTGGCGATGCGCAGGCTCAGATTCTCCGCTGTCTCGGTCTGGCGAGCCTTCAACCGTCTCACCAGCGAATCCTCGCTTTCGGTCGTCAGGAAGATGAGCACTGCCTCCGGTGCCAGTTTGCGAACGGTGGCCGCTCCCTGCACGTCCACGCGCATGACCACATCCTGGCCCGAAGCCAGCGCCTCCCGCACCTGTTGCTTGGGGATGCCTTTGTAGTCGTTGTAGACGATGGCATACTCGATCAACTCTTCCTGCTCGATCATGTGGGCGAACTCGTCCTTCGAGACGAAGAAGTAATCCACCCCGTGGGTTTCGTTCTCGCGGCGTGGGCGGGTGGTGGCCGTCACGACGAAATGCATCGGCAGGTTGCGCCCCTTAAGGCCATGCAGGACGCTATCCTTGCCCACGCCCGATGGCCCGGAAATGACGATTAACAGAGGCTGGGGTTTGTGAAGGTTGAATTCAGAATCAGGCATGGCTGTATTGTACCAGACGGCGGATGAGGTAAAATATGGACCCATGCCACTTTATGATTACTTTTGTCTGGACTGCCAAAAACGCTTCGATGTTTTTATGACTTACGCCGAATACGGCACGCGACCTGTGACCTGCTCCGCCTGCGGGAGCAAGAACGTCCGCCGGCGGATTCCGCGCGTGCGCGTGGCGAAATCGGACGACAGCCGCATGGACTCCCTTGCCGGTGATTTCTCCGACCCGTCTGCCCTGGCTGGTCTCGAAAACGATCCGCAGGCCATGGGACGCATGATGCGCAAAATGGGGAACGAAATGGGCGAGGAACTGCCGCCGGAGTTTAACGATGTGGTTGACCGTTTGGAAAAAGGCCAAAGCCCGGAGGAGATCGAAAAGGAGTTGCCGGATCTTGGGGGAGGAGATGTGGGAGACGAGTAAGGTAGCTGTTTACGCTGGCCGTTTAATGAAAAGCGTGAGCGATAAGCTCACGCCTTTATTATTCGATTGACAATTATCTCTCTCAATTTTTCCTGAACGTCCTGCCACCCTTTCCCTGCATCCACCACCACCCATCTCTTCGGTTCCATTTTCACCATCTCCAGGTACCCTTTTCTCACCCGCTGGTGGAACTCCAGTGTGTACGCGTCCAGGCGGTTCCATTCCTGGCTCTTTGTCTTTCTGCCAATTCCCAACCTCCACATCCACATCCAGCAGAATCGTCAGGTCCGGGACCAGCCCGCCGGTGGCATACTTGACCAGGGCGCGCACCTGTCCAGGTCCTGCTGGTGACCATAGCCCTGGTAGGCGATGGTCGAATCGGCGTAACGGTCGGAGAGCACGATCTCGCCCAGCGCCAGCCGCGGGCGGACCACCTGCTCCACGAACTGGGCGCGCGCCGCCTGGTAGAGCAGCGTCTCGGTGCGCGGGTGCATCTCGGTGTTCTTCAGGCTGTGGAGCACCTCCCGGATTTGCTCGCCGATGGACGTTCCGCCCGGTTCGCGCGTGGGGAAAACGGGATAGCCCTTCTCGCGCAGGTATTCCACAAGATGAGGAACGTGGGAGGTCTTGCCGGAGCCTTCGGGGCCTTCGAAGGTGATAAACATATTTATGGATGATCAAGAGATTGACATCGGAAGACATCGCATCCACCTTGATGGTGGACGTTGCCGCCTTAGGTCCAGCGATTAATGTCCTTGCCTATTCTCGAAAAATCCTCACATGCCTTCTGGGTTCTTTTCCATACGAATGCGAAACCAGTTCCGCATCCCGCGCCAGCTCGTGCTGGAGGCGGCGCACCGTGGATGGGCCGGGCGGCAGGTCCACCCAGCGCTCGCCGTTCAGCACGGCGGCAATGGCGGCCTGCGCTTGCATCTTGACATCGTCCATCTCGCCCGCCGCGGGGACCACTTCGGACAGGTTGAACAGATCGCTCAGGAACTGTTCCATCTGGCTGACCGTGTTGGCCCGCAGCACAAAAATTGGCATGCCGCGCTGCTCGGCCTGCATCACCGCCTGCTGGCGGTCACGGTAATAGGAGCGCAGTGTCACCAGCACGTCCGCCTCGCCGGCGTCCTTTACGAAAAGTGCCGGGACGCCCATCCGTTTGGCCAACTGCATCAACCGGTCGCGCGCCACGCCAAACGGGTAGATACGCACCGCCTGGAGCGGGGTGCGGCGGGATTTGGAACGTCGCCGCTGCGCGAGGACGTACGCTCACCGGCGCGGTCCGACAGGCTGACGGCGTCTGGATGAATCCGGGCGGATTGAATTCCTGGCGCGGGCCGGTGGTATTCCCGTTCTCGATGCGGAATTCCGAATTGGGTTTGGACTTCGGATTGGGTTTGGTTTTCTCGATGTGGATCTTGCCCTCGGCAGTCCCGGCTGCGAATTTCCGGCGGGAGCGGGTAACCGCGCAGGAGCGAATCGACCGAGGCGGCGATATCCATGTGGACGGCGAAACGGTCACGCTGCTGGATCTCGACCAGCACGTCGAAGGTCGGCGGGGAGCGTCGTTCGAGCACCGTTTTCTGGGTGCCGCGCCGCCGCGCTTCTTCATCCGAAAGCGTAACGGCTTCGATGCCGCCGATCAGGTCGGAGAGGGTTGGGTTGAGCAGCAGGTTGTCGAGGGTCCGGCCATGGGCCGTGCCGATCAGTTGCACGCCGCGTTCGGCGATGGTGCGGGCCGCGGCGGCTTCCAGTTCGCGCCCGATCTCGTCAATCACGATGACTTCCGGGTTGTGGTTCTCCACTGCCTCGATCATCACTTCGTGCTGGAGCATGGGCTCGCGCACCTGCATGCGGCGCGCCTTGCCAACTGCCGGATGCGGCACGTCGCCGTCGCCGCCGATTTCGTTGGAGGTGTCCACGATGATGACGCGTTTCAACTCTGCCAGAATGCGGGCGGCCTCGCGCAGCAGCGTGGTCTTGCCCACGCCCGGGGCGGCCCAGGATGAGCAGGCTCTTGCCCGACTCGACGATGTCCTGGATGATGTCCACCGTCCCGTAGACGGCGCGCCCGACGCGGCAGGTGAGACCGACGATATGCCCGCGCCGGTTGCGCAGGCAGGAAATGCGGTGCAGGGTGCGCTCGAGCCCGGCGCGGTTGTCCGCGTCGAACTCGCCGATGCGCTCGACCACGTGGTCGAGTTCGGCGCGGGTGATTTCCTTGTTGATCAATACTGTCTCGCCCTAGCACGTAGCGCGCCGTGGGCACCCGCCCCAGGTCGAGGATGATCTCGAGCAGGTTATCGTAATCGTTGGCTTTATGGACGGCTTCGACGATATTGCCGGGCAGGATACCGAGCAGGGCGTCCAGGTCGTCGGTGATTTTTAGTTGGGTCATATACTGTACTTTTCTAGAACTCCGCCATTTCACGGAGGAAATCATTCCAGGTTTTTGATATCTGCTTAGTCCTGATGCCTGCCGACCGCTTTCATACTTCATTTCAAGTCTTCCAGGTTAATAAAATTCGCCTGTACCCTTTAATTTCAGTCTGGGCGTGGGCAGCGTAGCAACGTTCAAAATCCACCTGGAACACGGTGGTGATCAAGTCTATGCAATTGGGAGGATATCCATTCGGTATTGTATCACGCCAACAACAGCTGGCCTTCACTTTCCGTTTTCGATACGGGTCACCGGCGCGGCGGGTTTCGCTTTTGCCAGCACCTTTTCCATCACCGGGATCACCTGCGATTCTTTGATGGTCTTTGCCAAACGCCTGACCATCACCGCCTGTCGCGGTCCAGCTTCGGCGCCCATGTCTTCGAGCACGGTTTCGAGCCAGGCCTGGTAGGAGCGCACGCAGACGTAAACCGGGCGGCTGCCCCAGCCCGGACAGCCCGGCCAGCAGTTCGGGTCCACACCCGGAATCGGGCGGGACGAGCGGCTGAACCCATACTCCTGCGGGTCCGCTGTCGACCGCAACATAAGCCTGCAGATTCCCCTCCGGGCGGCACACCAGGCCTGAAGCCTGTTTCGGCAAAGCATCCACCGGTTGGATCAATGCCGGGATGATCTGCCCGTGCAGCGATTGGACGGCAGGCCAGTCGGTCTCTTCGGCTTCGCGCCAGGAACTGTTTTCATCGGGCTTTTCCAGTTTGGGCAATTTCCAAACGCGCTGCCAGGCATACATGGCAAAACCTGCCTGTCGCAATGACCGGAAGACCGGGGAATTCTCGTCCACTTCAGCCAGCAGGTGGAATGCACCCCATTCCCCGGCTTGCGTTGTCAGGTGATCCAGGAGAGACAGGGTTAAACCGTTGATGTTCTCCTTCGGGGCCAGGAAGGTCAGCCGGGCGGAGGTTTCATCTCCTTCAAAATGACCTGTCCCATCAGCGAATCACCGTTTTCGGAGGCAACGGCGGTGTAGATATAGCGGCGCGGATTCAGATACGAGAGCATGGCCATCGCGCCGAGCGGGTTGCCGCGCGTCAAGATGCGGGCGCTATAGAGCGGCAAAACGTCGCGGCGGTAGCGGGACAGGAGGGGCAGATCCAGGAGGTCGAGCGAGCGGACGGTCATTTCGCTAATGATAGAAAATACTGGTGAAAACGTGTATCCTGTGTCAGTTCCGGATGGAACGAGGTTGCCAATATTTTTCCCTGCCGGGCGGCCACGATCCGTCCATCTGGCAGAGTGGACAATACTCTGGCGTCACCCTGCACCGACTCGATGATCGGGGCGCGGATGAAGATGGCATGGTAGGTGCTTGCCTTCGCCCAGTTCGGGGATGGTGAGGTCGGCTTCGAACGAGTCCACCTGGCGGCCAAAGGCGTTGCGCTCGACGGTGATGTCCATGATACCCAGCAGGGGCTGGCTGCGGCGGGCGTCCTTCGAGAGGAAGATGGCTCCAGCGCAGGTGCCCCAGATGGCATGAGTTTTGCCAAACTCGCGCAGCGGCTCCAGCAAGCCAAAATCCACGGCAAGTTTGCCGATGGTGGTGGATTCGCCGCCGGGCATGATGAGGCCGTCCAGCCCGTTGAGATGAGGCGGCAGGCGCACTTCGGCGGTCTCAACGCCGAGGCGTTTGAGCATGACGATGTGTTCGGCGAAATCGCCCTGGATGGCTAAAACACCTATTTTCATGGATG
Source organism: uncultured Chloroflexia bacterium (assembly GCA_963760315.1). Lineage (GTDB taxonomy): Bacteria > Chloroflexota > Anaerolineae > Anaerolineales > Villigracilaceae > UBA877. The sequence continues at coordinate 574,266 of CAVXCK010000004.1, read as the reverse complement.
ATTTCCAAAATGGATGATCAGAAATTAAAGTCCAGGTTTGCCTGAACTTGATTACCTGATCACCATCCTCTGCCCGCGATCTTCTCGCCTTCCGGCATCTGGGACACGTTGCGTCCCACCATCGGCTCGCCGAGATTCTTGCTGACTTCTGCCAGGATGGACGCGTCGGTGTAGTGCGTCACGGCCTTGACGATGGCCGCGGCGCGCTTGGCCGGGTCACCAGATTTGAAGATTCCCGATCCAACGAACACGCCGTCCACGCCCAGTTGCATCATCAGGGCTGCGTCGGCGGGAGTGGCCACGCCGCCCGCGGCGAAATTGACCACCGGCATGCGGCCCAGTTCCTTGGTCTCTTTGACCAGTTCGTAGGGCGCACCGATCGTCTTGGCGTAGGCCATCAATTCCTCGTCAGCCATGGTGGTCAGGCGGCGGATTTCACCCAGCACGGCGCGGGCATGACGGACGGCCTCGACCACGTCGCCGGTCCCGGCTTCACCCTTGGTGCGGATCATGGCCGCGCCCTCGCCGATCCGTCGCAGGGCCTCGCCCAGGTTGCGGCAGCCGCACACGAACGGGACCTTGAAGTTGTGCTTCAGGATATGGTTCTCCTCGTCCGCCGGGGTCAATACTTCGGACTCGTCAATGTAGTCCACGCCGATGGCTTCGAGGATCTGCGCTTCCACGAAATGACCGATGCGGCACTTGGCCATGACCGGGATGGTGACCGTGTCCATGATTTTGAGAATCAGGTCAGGGTCCGACATGCGCGCCACGCCGCCCTGGGCGCGGATATCCGCCGGGACACGTTCCAACGCCATGACGGCGCATGCCCCGGCTTCTTCTGCGATCTTGGCGTGTTCGGGGGTGACAACGTCCATGATCACGCCACCTTTGAGCATTTGGGCCAACCCTTTTTTTACGGTAAAAGTACCGGTTTGTTGTTCCATAAAAAAACTCCTTTCAAATGATACGCCCTCGATTTTACCACCGGTTAAGTTGCAAACAACTGTCCTGGATCTTATATACCCCGGAGAATCACGGCCGTTGTAGTGGTCTGAGCTGAAAATAGGCCGCTTGGTTGATGGGGGGAGGGAGGCTGATTTTGCCAGAAAGCCTTGACAAAACGAAGAAACGGTATACAATTAGTACAATGATACAATTATACAATGAGACAATGATACAATTTATCCTATGAACCTTGAACTTGATTTTCGTTCCGGTATCCCGATTTATATCCAGGTGGTGGAGCGCATCAAGGAGTTTATCGCCAGTGGCCGGCTCACACCCGGCGACCAGCTCCCTACTGTCCGCTCCCTGGCTCTGGAGTTGCGCGTAAACTTCAACACTGTCGCCCGCGCCTATCGCATACTGGATGAAGTCGGCATTATCTCTACTCAGCAAGGGCGCGGCACCTATGTCATGAACACTCCCCCGCCCGAGGTCTCCGAAAAAATCCGCCAGGAAGCACTAATGGCGCTGACCCAGCGATATCTGGCGGATGCGGACCGGCTTGGCGCCTCACTCGAGGAACTGGACCAAATCCTGAATGACCAGGTGACTCGTTGGAAGCAAACCGGTCGCCTGTCGAAATCCCGAACCTGATGTTGAATAAAAGGAGAATAATATGAACCCAAAAGTATCTAAAGATCTGAGCCTGCGGTTGCAGGGTAGCCTTAAGCCCGACCAGCATATCCCCGGCGTGGCTCATTTCCTGTTCGCTGTCTGCCTGGTGGCCTGTTTCGTCGGCGTCCTCTTGATGACCCAAAATGGTGTCGCCAGCGATACATTGATAGGAGGCTGGACCGTTGCCTGGATCCTTTTGGGCACAATTCTCCTTTTTTGGCTCAAGGTCGCCTCGCAGTGGGAGAAAGCAGTCGTCCTGCGCCTCGGCAAGTTTCATAAGCTGGCCGGACCGGGCATCTTCATGCTATTGCCGTTCGTTGACACCCTGGCCAACTGGATCGACCATCGCGTCATGGTCACGTCCTTCTCAGCCGAGAAAACGCTGACCAAAGATACCGTCCCCGTGGACGTGGACGCGGTCCTGTTCTGGGTGATATGGGATGCAGAAAAGGCTGCCCTAGAGGTCGCCGATTACCGCGCCGCCATTGCCTGGGCTGCTCAGACCGCCTTGCGCGAGATCATCGGGCAGAGCGTGTTAGCCGATATCCTGGTCGGTCGGGCTAAGATGGACGCCGAACTGCAGAAAATTATTGATGAGCGCACCACGCCCTGGGGCATCACCGTCCAATCCGTTGAGATCCGTGATGTGATCATCCCGCCTGACCTTGAAGATGCCATGTCCCGCCAGGCACAGGCGGAACGCGAACGCCAGTCGCGCATCATCCTGGGCGAGTCTGAGATGCAGATCGCCGACTCTTTCGCCGAAGCTTCCAAAGCTTATATCACCAACCCCACTGCCCTGCACCTGCGTGCCATGAACATGCTCTTTGAAGGGCTCAAGGAAAAGGGCGCGCTGGTCATTGTCCCGAGCTCTGCCATCGATACGATGAACCTGGGTGGCCTCAGCGGCATGGTCTCGCTGGCGCAGCAGAACTTGCCTAAGAAAAAGGAATAGTTGGATTACTATAATGGGACGGCAAATGGATGTCGTCCCGGAAAATAAAACCTGAGTGCATAAGGAACAATATAAAATGAAAAGAAGTATACCCATCACCATTATATGTGGAATGCTCTTAGCAACCTTATTCCTCACCGGTTGCCAATCTTCCAAGCCAGCTGCCCTTTCCAATGACCAGGTTGTTCAGGTGATTAAAAACACCCTGTCGGCGATCAATACCGGTGACTTTCAGAGTTTCACGCAGGATTTCAGCGATACCATGAAAAGCACTTTTACCGAGGCGCAGTTCACCAGCCTTGCTGAATTGCTCAAGAAAACCAGCGGGAATTATGTCTCGTGTGCAGACGCGGCTCCGGAACTCTCGAACAGCCAGGGTTATGCCGTCTATCGCCTGACCTGCAAATATGAACTGGAAAGCGTCATTGTAACGATGACGTTCAAAGTGGATGGCGACAAAGTCGAAGGTCTGTTCTTCGACTCGACCAACCTTCGCAAAGTCAGCCAATAAGAGCATCACCCCTGTCATGTTTCACGTGGAACATCAACCGGCAATGCAGGCTCATAAGTCCTGCAAGACCTGCGTGTGAAGGAGAAGAGAAATCATGACTACCAAAGAAATCCTCAACATTCTTTTGCTTATTTCCCCGATCATTCTCATCCAGCTTGGGATGGCGATCTATGCCCTGATCGATCTGGCGGGCCGCTCCAAAACGCGCGGCCCCCGTTGGGCCTGGGCGCTCGGTTTGATCGTGACCGCTTTCAGCATTCCGATCGGGATTATCGTCTCCGGAGTTTATCTGGCTTGGGGACGCCACGCCGAGGCGTAATATGATTTCGCATCGAAAATTTGGTTAAAACGTATGGGTCCGTCCATGCCCTCGATGGCCTCAGCCTGAATGTTGAACCGGGTGTGGTCTATGGTTTCCTCGGTCCCAATGGTGCTGGAAAAACCACCAGCATGCGCATCCTCTCTGGGCTGGCGCGTGCCAACAGCGGTCGGGCGTGGATCCTGGATAAAGAGATAGGTCAACCGGGGTCGGATGTCCGCTCCTTGATCGGGGTCTTGCCCGAAGAACCGGCTTTCTATGGCTGGATGACACCTCGTGAGTATCTGCGTGACTTTGTCGCTCCCCTTTATGATATTCATGGCCAGGTTGCTGCCCGACGAGCCGATGAATTGCTGGAAGTCGTCGGCTTAAAAGATGCCGCCAACCGCCGCATCGGCGGGTTCTCGCGCGGCATGCGCCAGCGGATGGGACTGGCCCAGGCGTTGGTTCATCGCCCGCCGGTTCTACTGCTCGACGAACCTGTCAGCGCCCTGGATCCTTCCGGGCGCAAGGAAGTGCTCGAATTGATCGATACCCTGCGCGGGCACACCACCATCCTGCTTTCCACCCACATCCTGGCAGATGTGGAACGGGTGTGCGATGTCATTGGGATTATTGCCAAGGGTCGCCTGGTCGTCCAGGAACGCCGCGACGATTTGCTCGCCCGTTATGTTACTCCCCTTTTCGAGATCGAATCAGAGGATGGTTTTGGTAATTGGCTGGAGTGGGTCAAGAAGCAGGCCTTTGTGACCAACGTGACCGTCTCGAACCATACCGCGCGCGTGCTGGTCAAGGATGTCCACCAGGCACAGAAACCGTTGCTGGAATCTCTGGTGAGAGAGATGTTGTCGGTGCGGCGGTTTGAGATGGTTCACCCGTCCCTGGAAGACGTTTTCCTGAGATTGACCGGGAAGGAGGCCTAGCCATGTTTCGGACCTTATTAGCCAAGGAATTCCGTGAGCAGTGGCGCACGTGGAAGATGCTCGTTTTTCTGGCTGTGTTCCTCATCACCGGCATCATTTCACCGGTGTTGGCAAAATACACCCCGGAGCTGCTGAAGATGGTTCCCAACCTGCCTGCCGGCCTGGCAGATTTCATCCCCACTCCTACCGTTGCCAACTCGGTCGTCCAGTATCTCAAGAACACCGAACAGTTTGGCATCCTGTTGGTCATCCTGCTCACCATGGGCGTTGTGGCCCAGGAGAAGGAACGCGGCACGGCGGCCATGCTGTTGACTAAACCCGTCAGCCGCAGCGCTGTGGTTCTGGCGAAATGGCTGGCAGGGATGACCATCCTCTTGGCCGGGTTGCTGGTGGGTGGCCTTGCTTGTCTCGCTTACACGGTTGTGCTTTTCGAACCCTTGCCTTTTGGCGCCTTCTGGGTCATGAACCTGCTCCTGTTCGTTTACCTGGGCGTTTATCTGACCGTGGCGTTGCTGGCGAGTACGCTGGCCCGCTCCCAGGCCATTGCCGCTGCCGGAGCTTTCGGTGGACTGGTTGTGCTGGTCATCCTTGGTTCGTTGCCGCGCCTGAGCGATTATATGCCTGGCCAGCTGGTCACCTGGGGCAGCTCGCTCGTGTTGAAAAGCGCGCATACTGCCTGGCCGGCGCTGGGTGTTGCTGCCGGAATCATTGTGCTTGCCCTCCTCGTCGCCTGCCTGCGCTTTGAGCGGGAAGAAATCTGAACCAAAGTTTCACGTGAAACTAAGAAGATAGAGAAATGGAGATCCATATGGCTGAGCAAACTCTACAATGGGAATATCGTGTCCTGACCATCGGCAACGTTTTCGGGACAAAGGACGAAAATATTGAAGACACATTGAACGAATGGGGGTTGGAAGGCTGGGAGACAATCCATGTCTACACTCCCAGCCAAAGCAACAAGGTCACCATCGTCGCAAAACGCCTTGTCACCGCCGCATCTCGGCGCGTGCGCTCAATGCCGTAGACGAGTCAGTAAAACTAATTGCTGATGGCATCCTTGGTGTTCAAGAGAATCCGGAAGAGGCAAATGATGACCGCAATTCAAACCATAAATTTGACTAAAAGATTTAAGAAGCGAACTGCCGTGGATTCACTCAATCTCTCGATTGAAAAAGGCGAGCTTTTTGCACTGCTTGGATTAAACGGCGCTGGAAAAACAACAACCATCAAGATGCTGTGTGGTTTGTTATCTCCCACAAGCGGGGACGCTGTGTTGTTGGGCGACAGTATTGTCGAAGATCCGGCAGCCGTGAAGCAGAAAATAAATATATCACCGCAGGAGACCGCGGTTGCGCCAAATCTTTCGGTCAAGGAAAACCTAGAATTGATTGCGAGAATATACGGCAGTGATAAGAGCCAGGCGCGTTCAAAAGCTGATGAGATCATGCAATCGTTCGGATTGTCTGATCGATCAAAGGATAAGGCAAAAACTCTGTCTGGGGGTTTGCAGCGGCGGCTGAGCATCGCTATGGCTCTCATATCAAATCCCGAAATTGCCTTTCTCGATGAACCGACCCTTGGGTTGGATGTCGTCACCCGGCGCGAGCTATGGAAGGTCATGAGAGGTTTAAAAGGCAGAGTAACAACGGTGTTGACGACCCATTATCTTGAAGAAGCAGAGGCCTTGTCGGACAAAATCGGCATCCTGCATGACGGCAGACTGAAGGCGCTCGGCACAGCGGAACAGTTAAAACAGGAAACCGGGAAGACGTCTTTTGAAGACGCGTTTCTCGCGCTGACGGAAACGGAGGTGTCGGCATGAGATTTTCAGCTTTCGCATCACGCAACAGCAAGGAATTGCTGAGAGATCTCTTAAGTTTGGTCTTCTGTATTGGACTTCCTTTGTTCTTGCTGGTATTAGTCGCGGTACTTAATAAGAGTCTTCCGCCAGTGGAAATATTCAAAATAGAGAACTTTGCTCCAGGAACCGCCGTCTTCGGTTTCTCATTCCTAACGCTATTTTCGGGAATGTTGATAGGGAGAGACAGAAGCACTTCATTTTTAACAAGATTATTTGCCTCTCCGCTCACCTCATCAGATTATATTTTCGGTTATTCACTGCCGCTTTTACCCATAGCTTTACTGCAAGGTGCCATCTTCTTCATTACCGCCTTTTTCTTCGGGTTGCCTGTTACTGTCAATGTTTTGATCACCCTGCTTGTGCTGATTCCGGCTGCCGCTCTTTTTATAGGCTTTGGTTTACTGTTTGGCAGCATCTTTACTGATAAGCAGGTCGGTGGCTTTTTTTCCATATTCGTTTGGTTGGAAGTTTTTATCAGTGGTATGTGGCTTCCTTTGGACATGGTGGGCGGTTCGTTGAAAACGATCGCGTATGCACTTCCCTTTGTTCATGCAATCGATGCGGCAAAAGCCGCCCTTGCAGGAGAATACTCATCGATTTTCCCGCACCTTTTATGGGTCATCGGGTATGCGGTCATCGTCTTCATTATTGCAATATGGGCTTTCAGGAAAAAAATGAAAAGTTAGTTCCCCAATAAAAACAGTAGACATCGACCCGAGGGTGGGATTGCTGGACATTTAAGCCTCCGCCAGTCGAGTCGGAAAGAGCGAGTCGCAACCCCGCAAGAGCAGGGAGACTGTAAATCTCTCTGTTTTTGTTATGGACAATAAGAACAAATGTTCTATTTGGATTGGGGACCTGTTCACGGGACGGGAGCCGCACCTGAATATACAGAGAAAAATGGGTAAAACCCCTGGAAACGGTCAGATATTAAGCGGCCAGATTTGGGGATAGTCATTGAACTATGCCAATTTGAGCCATATATGCTGACCCTCCTCAAAACGCCAGATTGGGTATTGTGTCCCCTTCATTTTTGGACTACACTATTGGAGCCGGTGGATATGCCCAATCCCAGACCCAAACCTGACCTACGTTATATGGCTGAGCAATTGGCCCGTTTGATCGAGGTCAGTCTCACCCTTAACTCGACCCTCAATCTGAATGAGTTGTTGCGGTTTATTATCCGCACTGCCGCGGCAATCATTGACTGCGAATCAGTCTCGATTCTGCTGTACGATGAGAAGCGGGAACGCTTGGTTTTCGCGGCTGCTACCGGGTCTGACCCGAAGCGGCTGGCTGACACCCCCGTCCCACTGGATAGCAGCCTGGCCGGGACGGTCTTCCGCGAAAACAAAGTCATCAGCCTGTCTGACGTAAATGATGATTCGCTCCAATCCTCCATGGTTTCCCGGAAGGTGGATTTTGAAGTTCACAACGTGCTGGGGGTTCCCATGCGCATCAAGGACAAGCCGACCGGTGTTCTGGAAGCGTTGAATAAAAGGGATGGAGATTTTGACGAAAGCGATGCGGACCTCCTCTCGGTAATTGCCTCGCAGGCAGCGGTGGCCATCAATAATGCCCGCCTGGTGAAAGCCTTGCAGGATGCCAATATCGAACTGCATGCCGCCGACCAGTTAAAGACCAATTTCCTGGCGCTGGCTTCGCATGAACTGCGCACGCCTCTGGGTATCGTCATCGGTTATGCCTCTTTCCTGCAGGAAGAATCTCCCAGTGAACTCTCCGACCACGCCAAGCAAGTGCTCAACGCAGCCATGAAAATGCGCGTGCTGGTGGATGCCATGACCAACCTGAACATGTTGCGCTCCAAAGAGATGGTTATGCACCGCCAGGTTGTTCCAGTGCAGCAAATCTTAAGCGCCGCATACGGGGAGGTGAAAATCCTGTCAGATGCGAAAGGGCAGCATGTTAATCTGGCCTTGCCGGAAGCTCCCATCCCGGTCAAGTGCGACCAGGAAAAGCTGGTCTCGGCTTTTGTCAACCTGCTGGATAACGCGGTACGTTTCACACCGGATGGCGGCAAGATCACGATTGGAGCCAAAGCTCAACCGGGTGAAGTGTTGGCCTGGGTGCAGGATTCCGGGAAGGGCATTCCGGAAGGCGAGTTGAAGAAAATCTTCACGGAGTTTTTCCAGATCGAACCGCATACCACCCGCAAGCATGGTGGGATGGGCATCGGCCTCTCCATCGCCAAGGGATTGATTGAGGCGCATGGCGGAAAAATTTGGGCCGAAAGTCCCGGCCTCGGTAAGGGGACCACCATGAAGGTGCTTCTGCCGTTCATCAGTACGACGACACTGCAATCGATGAAACGATAAAAGATTGCTTTCATCTGCCTTAAGGAATCATCGTGCAACAGCGCCGAAAACCCTCGGCGAAGGCTGAACATCAGGAATCTTTGACATTGTTTGGTTGACGATAAATCATACGAGCGGCACAAAGGTTGTGCGCCGCTCGTGTTTTATTTACCTCATCCTTCAGGGTGCGTCTTATTCTTCGCGCAAGAAAGCAACTGCCTTCCCCGCATCATCGTTCATCACCAGCGACACATCCCGAGGCGGCATCCAGCCGCCATCGGTTTCTTCGACGACACGAGTCGTCGAAGGTTCGCCGACCCCTATCTGCATTTATCGAAGATATGCTACTGCCTTCCCCACATCATCGTTCATCACCAATGACAGGCTGTGACCGGGTCGGAAATCCTCCACTTTCAGCAGACGCAGGGTGCGGAGCAGGGTTTCGTCGGCGGCGAGAAAGTCACCGAGACGGTTGGGTGTTTTGTCGAAGAAGCCCCGGTTGAAGATGGAGTCGCGATCGTCCAGGTTGATGTTCAACGGGTAGATATGCGCCTCCATCAGGTCCTGGAAGAAATGAGTGCCGAACGACGGCTCTAGGTCCGGGCCGATGCCCTTACCGGTCAGTTCGACCAGAGTGCGGGTGTGATAGATATCCCCGTAGGCAATGCTGACACCCAGGTCCGGTGTCGAAGTTCCCCAGCGGCCGGGGCCTACGCAGATGAAGGTCTCGTTTTTCAAGGCGGAGTTGAGACTGCCGATGGCACGTTCCAGCCTGTTTCTATCGGCAGGGGATCCAAGGGAGAAATATCCCTCCGGTGAGACGAACAGCACCCAGCGAATGCCGGTCACCTTGCCGCGCGGGACCATGCGGCAGGTCGCAAACACAATATCCGCCGGGTCGAGCTCGGCGGGCAGGTCCACTTCGCCGCCATCCATCAGGGCACTTTGCGGGCGGCATTGGAGCAGCGTGATATGGACTTCCGACTGGGCGGCTTGTGGGTCCATGATCTCGGCGGTGAATTCGGTATCCACCGGAGAACCATAGTGCTTTTCAAGTGTGGTGACGATGGTTTTCATATGCCCGGCGAAGGGTGTGCGGCGCAGCAGGCCGTCAAAGGTGACCACGAGATTTTCCGGGTTCACCAGGCTGGAGTGGATGTTCTCGACGAACCCGTTCTCGTCCACCTGGGCAATGCTGCGCAGGGCGGGATATTGCGGGTTGAGCACCTCGCGGACCGGTAGGGTTTTCAGCACATTCTCTTCCAGGTCGAGCAGGTCTACAAAATGCTGGGAATGCTGGCGGATGGCTTCGGCAGAATCGGTCGGGAGCAGGAGCGGGTGGCTGAGTGCCACGAGGCGCGGCTGATCATCGCCGACCTCTTCGACGGCGCGTGTTCCCAGCCCCCACACCAGGCGCAGGAAGCCGTCCTCTTTGCGGATTTGCGGTGACCAGCGGTACAAGTTGCGGCTGAAAGCCACACCTGCCGCCTGTGGCAGGAAATAATGCCCGTATTGCTGGCCCTCCACGAACTGGATGAGCACGGCGATACGCTCGTCGTAGTCCACCAGGCCTTTCTGGTGGCGATAAAGGAGGGCATTTGGATTCACGCAGGAGGCGTAAACGCGGGCGATTGCCTCCGTCAGAGCCTTCAGGTTCTCTTCTGGGACGCCCTGGTTGGGGCAGAAAAAACTGTCATATTTCCCTGCGAAGGAGGTGCCGAAATTGTCCTCCAGCAGGCTGGAAGAGCGCACGATGAGCGGGCGTTTTCCGGCCTCATTCAGGATGACGCGCAGGCGCTCGAGGATGTCCTCGGGGAAGGTCCCTCTGACAAAGTCACGCAGGATTTTTGGATAGTCGCTGCGCATCCTTGCTTCGGACTTGTATTTCTGGTCGGACCAGTGAACCAGGCCGTTGGCTGCCATGAAAGCGTAGTACATATCCGAGGCAAGGAAATAGGAGTTGGGGATGCGCAGCGTTTCCTGTACCTCGGGCGGGGTCACGTCTCGAAGGATGCGGTACGCCAGCATCATCCCCGCCGACTTGCCGCCAATCTTCCCGTATCCGATTTTGCGCTGGCGGATTTCCTTTAAGTCGTCCATTGTGAACCACTTGCGGGCGATGTTCAGATACGCCAGCTGGTCGCTGATCATAGTGCGGATGAGCACCACCTTGATCTCTTGCAGGCGCGCTTCCAGTTTCTTGCGCCTGCTGGCAGGCATGAGTTCGATGTTCTCCGCCTGCTCGAAGAGCATTTCCTGCGGAGCCAGTTCGGGGTTGAACGAGATCAGGTCGGGGGTCTCGCCGCGCTCGGCTAGAATTTCCTTGATGATGTGTTCAAAGTCCTCATAGAGCAGGTTGTAGGCGAAGTAGAAATCCGTTTGTGCTTCACGGACGCGGTCCAGCCTCTTTTCCCAGATATCATCGGTTTCCTCGAAGTAAGGGTTATGCAATCCCTCTCGAGCTTGCGACTGGACAGCCTTTTCACGCACGTTGGCTTCAAAAACCTCGGGTGTGACGATGCCGCGCTCGAAGAGTTCGCGCCGCATGCGCGCCCGGATGCGGTTGCGCAGGATCGGATACTGCCGCAGGGTCAGGTAGATGTCTAGGATGCGGTCGGAGGAATGCGTGCTGGAGGGCATGGGTCCACTTTAATGCATAAGGGGGCACAGTGGCACTGTGCTCCCTGGGACCAGCGAGGGAATTATCCAGCGGTATTAAGAACAGACTGCTCACAAAAAGGACCTCCCGCCTTTCGACGGGATGTTTTCTGTTATATTACTTGTTCTTGCAAACACCCCCCTCCCATTTGCAGGCAGGATGTGAGGAGCACAAATTCGAATTGTACTGTGAGCAATTCTCCGGAGGCGGAGGAGGAGAAGTGGGGGTGGGAGGCGGGTCGGGATCGACTATTTCCACCAAACTGGTATCCCCGATCACCTCCACCATGCTCCCGTTCATCCAGCAGTTCTTGTTGATGTTGGAGTCCTCGACCAGCCAGGAATCCCCAGCCCGGTTCCGTCCCTGGATCGGTAATTCGGTGCCAGCCAGCAGGACATCCATGATTTGGTATTCTGTCGTCGGCCCGGAGCGGCAGTTGGCGTTCTCTAACAATCGTGCAAAGGGGGGACCTCCAGGCGGGTCGGGATTGATTACTTCGACCAGGCTGATATCCCCGATCACCTCCACCATGCTCCCGTTCACCCAGCAGTTCTGGTTGATGTTGGAGTCCTCGACCAGCCAGGAATCTCCGGCCCGGTTCCGTCCCTGGATCGGCAATTCGGTGCCGTCCGTCAGGATATCCATGATCCGGTATTCTGTCGTTGGCCCCGAGCGGCAGTTGGCGTTCTCTACCAATCGTGCAACGGGGGGAGCCCCAGGCGGATCTGGATCTATGATTCCGACCAAACTGGGATCCCCGATCACCTCCACCATGCTCCCGTTCATCCAGCAGTTCTTGTTGATGTTGGAGTCCTCGACCAGCCAGGAATCCCCAGCCCGGTTCCGTCCCTGGATCGGTAATTCGGTGCCAGCCAGCAGGACATCCATGATTTCGGTATTCTGTCGTCGGCCCGGAGCGGCAGTTGGCGTTCTCTAACAATCGTGCAAAGGGGGGAGCCCCAGGCGGGTCGGGATTGATTATTTCGACCAAGCTGGTATCCCCGATCACCTCCACCATGCTCCCGGACACCCAGCAGTTTTTGCCAATGGTGAGGTCCTCGACCAGCCAGGAATCTCCGGCCCGGTTCCGTCCCTGGATCGGCAATTCGGTGCCGTCCGTCAGGATATCCATGATCTGGTATTTTATCGTTGGCCCCGAACGGCAGTTGGCGTTCTCTACCAATCGTGCAATGGGGATAAGCGTCTCCGTCGGACGGCCCGGTATTTTACAGGCCGTGAGCAACACAATAAGCGCCAGAAGCCAGGCTACTCCACTGCATGCCAAGCCAAGACGTCTTGACATGATTCCTCCTCCTGATTCAATTATGATCGTGTGGATGTCACGCCGGCAAAGGTCCCCGCGAAGAACGAGCGTGTAATGATGGGTATTTCAATTCATTATAATGGTATTGTTCACAAATGCAATCCCCTCTTATAACTGTTCCTGTTTCATAACTCCCGGGAGTCATCCAACCTGTAAGCAGGAAAAATACTGTTCAGCCCGGCACCAAAGAAGTAACTTTCTTGGATGGGCAATTGAAATTCGCAAAAGTCAGTGCTATGGTCGTTGTAAATTAATCTTCCTACAGCAATATGGTCAAGGGATCACCCGGGTCACTCTCGGCGCAGGTTTTGGGATTTCTCATCCTGGCTTTGAGGTCGATTCAGGGTCTTGAAGGGCGTGCAACGCCTGGAACTTTTTTGTCAGCAGGCCGGTTGCCAGGCAGGTGGTCAAAATGATACCTCCCCATAGGTTAAGTGAATTAAGGATGGGGAACCCGTAGACTTTAGCCGTCACCAGCGCGATCCCTGCGCAAATACCTCCCACCCAGAAGAGTTTGATCCGCCGGATGAGAAGAATGGTCACCAGCCACGCCGAGGGGATGATCAGCCAGACATACGCCGCCACCCAGGCTCTCCCCAGGAAGATCAGCGTCCCCGTCAGGTTGAGGATGAAAACCAGCTCGCCGATCGTTCCATCGTTCCCCAACGGGAGCACACCCTTGCGTTCTTCTGCAGAGTACCTCCGGCTGATGAGCCAGACCACCGCAGCCAATAAACCCAGCCCGGTGATGCCCGCTACCCGGGCAATCCCTGGTGAGAATGTTAAAGTGCTGAGAATTGATTCGTTCAACCAGAATGAGGTGCCTTGCCCCACCGCCGGGAGCACGTAACGGACGTAATCCAAATACCAGCCGATCGGTACGAAAAGGAGCGAAAACACCAGCATGATTGCCAGACTTCCGATGAACATCAACAGGAAACGGAAATCGCGGCGAAAAATAACGAAATAGATCAGAAGGAATCCTGGGCTGACCTTGATCAAGGTTGCCACCGCCAGGAGGATCGCCGCCAGCAGGCGCTTCTTCCTGGCGTAGGAGAGAAAACTTGCCATGATAAGGCTGATAATGAAAATATCCACCTGTCCGTGTTCCAAGTGGCTCAAGAGTGGAAAGGATGCCAGGGTGAGCACAAGACCAGACACCAGGAATACGTCTCTCCATTCTGGTGCAAAGGACATGACCATCCAGCCAAGGATGCATGCAAAACTCAGCCCGTAGGCGATCAACCAGACCAGGCGGGCCAGGTCATAGGGAATCCGGGACAGGAGGCTGAAGAAGGGCAGGACCGCGGGAGGATAGACAAAATCCGAGATGACCGGATCATTTTGGGCATCTTTCCCCCAGAAGTAAGGGTTGTCGTTGCTTAAGAAGCGCGACCCGGCTTTGTAATAGGCAAAGAAATCCACATTGTGCAATTCCCCCGCATTCGTCTGGGACACTGTGTTATACATTTCCCAGGCAGAATGCAGCCAGTAGTTCCAGCAAATTAATACGATCAGCAGCAGAAACAGGATTCTGACCGGGGTTGGGAATTTCATTACTCACCCTTTCAAAAAACGTCAGGGCGCAACCTGCCCTGACGTTTTCTCACCTCAGGAGAAATTGGTTTATCCCAGGTGCATCGGCATGATCACGTGCAGGAAGTTATCGTCTCCCACCGGGCGGACGACACCCGGAGCGTTCGGAGCGGAGGTCTCCAGCGCAACGTTGGGTGATTTGACCACTTCCAGCACCTCGCGCAGGTACTTGACGTTGAAGGCGATCAGTAGACCGACACCGTCGATCGTCGCCGCCACCACCGTCTCGTTCGAACCGGTCTCTTCGGATTGGGCGGAGATTTCCACAGAGCCGGGTTCCAGTTCGCCGGATGATTTGATGTTGAAACGGGCTACATTCGAGCCTTCGCGGGCGAAGATCTCGGCTTGTTTGCAGGCCTTGAGCAGGGCCGGGGTCGAGAGAATGGTGCGGGATTTATACGCCCGCGGGATGATCTGCTGGAAATCCGGGAAGGTCCCGTCGATCAACTGCGAGACCAATTCCACTTCCTTCATGCGGAAGACCACCTGTCCACGCCCCTTGGGCATGACCATCGAAATCATCTCGTTGCCGTCAGTGGATACGCGTGCCAGTTCGCTCAGGGCGCGCGCCGGGATGATGGCCGTAAATGGTTGCGCTGCAGGCTGGGAAAGGGTTCCTTTGCGCACCGACAGGCGGAAACCATCCGCGGAGGCCATCGTAATGCTATCCTTTTCCACCATTACCAGCACACCCATCAGCACCGGGCGGGCCTCGTCCGTTGAGGCGGCAAAGGCTACCTGCGAAATCATGTCCTTGAAATCGGCCACATTGAGCAGGATGGCGCCTTCCATGTCCGGGACGGGCAGGGGCGGGAACTCCTGGGCGTCAATGCACTTGATGTCTGTGTTCGAGGCGCCGCAGCGCACATTCAGGGTCTGGGTGGAAGTGTTCAGGTTCAGGCTCACCTGCTCCTGCGGCAGTGTCCCGACCAGATCAGCGAAGGTGCGCGCCGGGATGGTGGTCGAGCCTTCTTCTTCGATTTTGGCACCGATCCAGCAGGTGATGCCCAGTTCCAGGTTGGTGGCCGACAGGCGTAGACGGCCTTCGTCGCTGGCGATCAGGACGTTCGAGAGCACCGGCAAAGTACTGCGCGGCGAAACGGCGCGGGAGACGATGCTCAACCCGCGAACCAGGTTTTCTTGTAGGACGTTTACTTTCATCGCTCGGCCCTCTCCTTCGGATAGGGTGGGGTGACCTCACCTATCCGAAGTATATCCTGAGACGGTCAAAGTGAAAAGACGGTTAATGCATAAACGACGAAACCAATGTGCTGATCAACGAAACCAGAATGGGTAGGCCAATCAGCCCCGCTACAATATAGACCGCGATCAGCCAGCCGGGTGTGCCTCCGGCACGCAGTTCCTGCCCTTCAGCCAGTTGACGGAGGGTCTGTGCCGTCTGGTTGACCGGCAGGCGCGCCGGCTGCCCCACCAAAGTCCACTTACCCGCCGGGCGCGGGACCACGAGCCGGGTCCCGGTATATTTTTCAAGCCATTTCCGCAGCAAAGCCGGCGGGTCGAGCGCCAGGTCAGACGGGAGCACCACGGCCAGCGGTTTGGCGGAGTCCGCCACCGGCTGGTTAACCGCCTGGAGCGCCGCGGGCAGGTTCGGAGTTGTCTTTTGGACCGCGGCCAGCAGGGCCGGGCCGAAGCCGTCGCCCGGGTCGAAGATCAACACTGGGAAGGCGGCATGCTTGGCGATCAGAGCGCTGGTGGTGTTCCGTCCATCGCGCCCCAGCATCAGTCCATGATACAGACCCAGTCCGACGAACAGGAGCAGGATCACAATGGAGTTGAGCACACTCCTGGTCACATTGGAAGAATCCCCGGCGAACAAAGACATCAGGATGGTATTCAGCAGGGCGACTGCTGTTACCATCCCGCCGACGACGCCCGCGAACAATGCCAGGTAGAGGTAGATCTTGCGGGTCAAGGAGCGTCGGGCGTGGTCGCCAGCGTCATTCGAGGCGAAGGCCTCGGCCTGCATCGGTCGCCAGGTCAGCAGCCAGAGCGGCAGCCCGACGATCAGCAGCGCCAGGGAGGCAGTCAACCGTGAGAGCAGTTGGTTGCTCCCCTGCAGGTTGAGCAGCACCACATCCACCACAAAGGACAGCAGCATGGCCAAACCAACGAAGGTCACTCCCAGGCCGAGTGCGGAAAGTATGGTGGAGTACAGGCGGCGCATCCCCGAACGGCGTGGTAGTCCCGGTTCCAGCATATCATCCCGAGTCTTTTTCGGTACAGGACGCGGCGCGTCGGGTTCCTCCTGCAAGGCGCGGCCCAGCCAGCGCCCATAATAGAGCCAGATGCCCAGGAAGGGGATGCAGACCGCCAGCGGACCGTCGATTGCCTGCACGAATTCTTGGAAAACCCCATATTCTCCAAAGATAAGACTCAGAAGATGATCCACAAGCACGCCGCCTGCGGATAGGGTGACGATGACCCCGGTCAGAGAGAGCAGGTACAGCAGGACCAACCGCAGGAACGACTCCCGTTCAGCCTGTTCGCCCAGCGATTTCTGGATGGTCAGCCAGGCGTAGACCCAGATCGGCGCGCCCACCAGCGTTATAACAATGCCGTTGACCGCCCAATAGCGCTGGAAGTCCAGGCTCATCAGGCCGGTATTGAAGCTCAAGATGAAACGCAGCACCTGGTCGAGGCCCGAAACCAGCAGTCCCAGCCCGTAGAGCGCCCAGATCCAGCGATAGATGCGCCGCAGGTTGGCAAAGGCTTCCACCGGCTGGATGACCTTCCAATCGCCGCGCAAAATATAAAAGAAGTAAACCGCCACCAGCAGGTTCATCAGGATGGCAATGGTGTTATCGCTCCAGACCTGTCCACCTCCCACGAAAGCCCGCGAGCTTTCCATCTGTAAGCCGCTCAATACAGGCCGGTTAACCAGCGCAAGAAGATTTTGAACCACCGGGATGAGCGTGCCGAGCAGCGTGCCGTATAGGAAAGCCGCGCGGATGCCCGAAGCGCTCTCGTCCATTTCATGGTGGGCAAACCGCTGGGCCATTATCCAGTGGAACCCAAAGACCGGCAGCCCCACCACAACCAGCGCCAGTCCCTGGGCCAGGGAGGATCCCAATCCCCCACAGGCGACCAATTTAGGGCAGAAAATGGAACGTGCCAGACTGATCAGCCCCCACAGGACAATCTCCACGCTGATCAGGGCAACCGCATAGAAATAGATTCGACGGATGGTACGCATGAGACCTCCGATCTGTTACGGTTGTTTCCCCGGTACGGGAGTTGTCAGGTACCAGTCTCCTGACCAGTAGGGATATGGCATGGACGAGACCTTCCAGGCCCCGTTCTGCCTGACCAATACTGCCTTATCTTGGTTGGACCAGCCGCTGTTAAACGGCCCGCCTCCCAGGTACTGGATGGTCACATTCACCCAGGCATTATCCTGCCCCTGCATGGTCACTTTGCCCACATCAAGGGCATTTCCGCTGATGTTCAGGTAACCGTTCTGGTTGGATTGGAGGAAAGCAGCCATGGTGGGCTTGCTCTCCAGGTCGGCCAGGTAGCCATAAGCACGGACAAGGTCATTCTGCTGGATGGCCAGAGCGAAGTTATAGACCACATTCTCGGGAGTATCATCGGTCCGGTAAGTGGCCTTGTCCTTGCGGACGAAGAACAATATTAGGGCAACGACGACCAGCAAGCCGATAAAGGAGAGGATGCCGATCAGGAACTTATCCTGTTTCATGGAATTACCTCCTGACGAATCGATTGGATTGGCGAGACTCCCTGCCGGGCTGGCTGGCGGCGATGACCAGGGAGTATCCTCGGGCTTGGGCGAACGGTACGAACAACCCCCATGACATGTGCTGGCTGAAGGTCGCCGGTGGTCAGTGCAGGTTCGCCAGCACATCCGCGGCCCAGCCCAAGTCATTGCAAGGGGTGTTCTTCCCCGAAACAAACTCCCAATTTGCAGGGATGGACCCTATAAACACCCCTCTGGGGCTATGCTTTCTCTTGCGCTTTGTCGCTTTCCGTCAGGAACGTTTTTGGCTCCCGGAGAAGTGTGCCCAGGATGATGCTCAATGCCATCAACACGATAAGCACAATCAGGGAAGTAGTCATTGAACCGGTTTGCGGGGATTTGAAAGCGTCCATGGCGAAGATGAAGGCGATCCCCGAAATTTGCCCCATCAGGATGAGCAGACCGTTGGAGGTGCCCTCCGGTGTTGGGTAGGTGGTCTCAGCCCCATACTGGAATCCGATTGGTCCCGCGCTGAGCAGGAAGAATCCCATCGTGATGGAGGCTGTGATCAACAGCCAATAGCTCGTCGCTAAAGCGATGCCCACCAGTCCCACTGTCGCCCCGGCAAGCGCCAGGATGATGAACGGCACCCGCCTGCGGATTCGGTCAGAGATGGATGGCATGATCAGGGCGCCGATGATTCCACCGACGATCATCAACCCGCCTGCGGTCCCGGCCTGGGTGCTGGAGAAACCCCGCGGCGCGAGGATATTCTCGATCCAGGTGGTGACGGCATTGAAAGCCCCCAGTGCGATAAAGAAAATGATCAAGAGCAGGATGAAGTTGCGCACGCGGAACATCTGTTTGAAGCCGTCGAGGACCAGCGAGCGCACTTCCATTCCCGCAGGGCAGGGCGGCGTCGCTGGTCGCTCTTTGGCAAATACAATAAAGACCAGCGCCGCCACCACCGACGCGATCCCGTAAGCCATCAGCATGCCGCCGATATGGAAATGGATCGTCAGGAAGGGGGTCAGCCCCAGGCCCAGGAAAATGCCGAGGTACATCGCCAGCGATCCAAGCCCGGAGGCGGTGGCCCGCTCTCGGATCGGGAACCAGCGCGCTGCCACCGCCGTAATCGCATTCAGGATGAAGGGCTGTCCGATGGCGATCCCGATCTGGGCAATCAGCACCAGCGTGTAGCTGGAGGCGGCCAACCCGCGCATCAGGCCGAAAATGCCGGTCAATGCCGCGCCGATCCCCACCGCCACACGCAGGCCGTAGGTATCGATCACCCACGAAGCCGGGATCGAGATGACGATGTAGACGATCATGAAAATCATCGACAATAGCCCGATACTGAGGTCTGAGACGCCATAGAACTGGACTGCGTCCTTGGTGATCGAGGCGAAAGTGATCCAGAGCATTTGGTTGACCGCTACGATGAACATGAACACGACCAGCATGATCCAGCGGTAACCGTAGACTTTAAAGGTGTCTTCTTTCATGGGTAAGGTCTCCTGACAGAATGGGATGGAATTGTATTATATAGCAAACCCCCCATTAGGGAAGCAGTTACTTCTGCCTGCCTCTCATAAGGCTCTCTGGGGAGGGTTCCCCTGCCTTTATTCTCTTTAATTTGATGGTAGCAAACATACCGAGTTGGTGCATATGCGATGCCAGGCTATTTTCCAAGCTTCGCCAAAGGCCATAAGACCAGCCTGGCATCAAGGCACGCAAGGAAACTCCTCCCGAAACCAAGTAACGAAATGGCATACCAGGCTCGACCATGACAATATTCAGGCATGGAAACTCTCGCTCGAATTGAACGCGATCCCGCTCAAATACGATCCATGGCAAAGCGCCGTTTGCTCCAGATAGAGGGCCGGTCTTGGGAAATTCCCAATCTGCAGCATCAGGGAGAAATGGCTCGTGATGCAGCCGGCTATAAACATAACTCGACCAATTCGTCACCCAAGGCTCTATCATCACAACTACACCTTCCGGCATCACACAACGACACGCCTCACGAAAAAAATGGCGTACTTCAGGTATGTGATGCAAAACATCCGTCATCACAATCGCGCGTAAAGCCCCGTCAAGGAATGGCAAGTTCTGCCCATCCAATACTATTTTGATGTTCGGTACGAATAATACTTCCGAAGTGATAAGCCCGGGGATAAAGTCACTCAAAAAACCTGCACCGGAACCTAACTCTAGCACGGGTTTGTCACCAACAGGCACTGATCTTAGGATCTCCCTGTACCATTCTTCATATACCCGACGTAAGAAGTGGTTTTCCTGAATAATCCGGCGACGCAAACCGGTGACACATGGATCGTCAATGTTGATATTGCGGGTAAGAGGATGTGCTAACCAGGATCTGATTTTCAACATGATCTTTCAAATAAATTTGATCCGGCCCGCAGCAAGAAACACCATGCGTAGCAAAAGCCACCCGTGCTTCCAGCGCTGGATATTTGTCGTTCCATATGTGCGTGCCCCGTAACGAATGGGAATTTCGGCAATCTTGAGATTTAACTTTGCCGCTCCAAAAAGCAAATCAAAATCGCCAAAAGGATCAAAATCGCCAAAATAAGAACGGTTGGCGGCAATACGCTCGTAATCAACTTTGCGCAACACTTTCGTGCCGCATAGTGTGTCTTTAATGGGCTGTCCCAGCAACCAGGAAAAGACCAGGCTGAAGAACTTGTTCCCTACTAAATTCGCAAACCGCATGGATTGATCTTCCATCGGGTACACCAGGCGCACGCCGTTGACGAATTCGCTTTTCCCGGAGAGTAAAACATCATAAAAACGGGATAGATCCTCGGGCGGGACAGTCAAATCAGCATCCAGGACCATCAATATGTCTCCCTCGGCCTGACTGAAACCAAGCCGCACTGCATCTCCCTTTCCCACCCCTGTTTGACGGAATAGTCTGGCTCGTTTTTCGGGATATGTAATGCAAGCCTGCTCAATCCGTAAATAAGTGTCGTCTTTGGAATGACCCTCCACAAAAATAAGTTCAGTCCCGCCTCCCATAGTCGGAACGCGTTTGAAGATCTGCTCTATATTTCCCGCCTCGTTACGAGCTGGAATTACCACAGACACTATCGGTGCCCGGCTTGGCTGAAGAGAGGGTTGTGGCGAAGGCCGGGAAATTAT
Organism: uncultured Chloroflexia bacterium; assembly: GCA_963760315.1. Lineage (GTDB taxonomy): Bacteria > Chloroflexota > Anaerolineae > Anaerolineales > Villigracilaceae > UBA877. The sequence continues at coordinate 553,300 of CAVXCK010000004.1, read as the reverse complement.
GAAATTGGTCAGCGCAAACAACTTGAAGGGCCATAATTTGACCAGGTAACGATTTGCCAGGAAATGCAGCAAAGGTAAAGGCAATGGCAATAAGATCTCCTCCCAATGACGGATTGCATCGAAACCTGCCAGATGAAGCAGATTGGTGACATCTTCAACTGTCAGCCAGTTCTGGTACAGGTTGGGTTTTGACAATTTTAACCGTCCGGCAAGGTTAAGCGGTAACTCCCACAACCGGCTGTACGCATTGATGATCAGACGTGTTTCGGGCGTTGTCAATTGCTTGATGCGTTCCAAAACGGCTTGCACATCCCACAAATCATTAACCAGATCAGACAAGATAATAAAGTCGAACTTCTCATCTAATTGAAGTTCGTGAATATCCGCTTGTATGAAATGTAATTGAGGATGACGATTCTTGGCAGATTGGATCATGCTTCCAGAGAAATCCACCCCAACGCCGTGGGAAGGCTGCATGGCAGCTAACAAATCACCGTCCCCACAGCCAATTTCAATTACCCTCTGACCAGGTGGGATGAGAGAACGGTATACTTCCGCCAATCTGCGGTGGTATAAGCCTCCCCAACCCTTCCATTTCTTCATCTGAGATGCTACTTCGTCCCAGTGAGCAAGTCTTGCAATTTGATAGGACTTGGCTGACAATTCTAAGGGGAGCATCGATATCGAATTATCAATTTGCATATTGCTTAAATTCCATTGCAATTACTCGATTTTCAAAAACGGTAGAAAAATTCTTCCCAATTTTGATGACGTTTCTGGCGTTTTCAAGAGCTTCTGGCAATAATTCGATTCCTTTTTACCAACATTCTCCCACTTTCACTTTCGAAAATGGCACTCCGGCCTTTCTGCAGTAGATCCATTATTGGATATTTGGCCCACGGGCTGCGCAAGGTTTACCGGTGATGATGCCCGGGTTTTCATGCGACCGAAGGAATAAATACGCCCCTTGCTTCTTTTTCTGGTGTGCCAGGGAAGAATTATATTATTATGAAAAAAATGAGCTTCGGCGAATCGTGTGACGCCGAAACAATTAGAAGCAAAGAGCAGAGGTATTATAGCAGGAAAAGGTTTTGGAATAATAAAGCTTGTCTTGGCTTGGATTTGCTGATCTTCAGGAGCCCCGTGTTCCATCGTTTTGCGAAGTCTCGGGAACTGTTCTGTTGATGTAGATCAGCAACGCCTTTTGGCGGAACACTGCGGTCATGGTTAATTCGCCGGCTGGTTGCCGATCTCAGAACCTGTCTGAATCTGGTAGATGGACTGGTTGATCGTCCCGATGGTTATTGCACAACCAGACACGTGATGGCCTGGAAACAAATCCCCAAGTTGTTGCGGCGTACCGATAAAGTAGTGAAATCCTCCATCGGTTAGATCATAGGCTGGAGTAATCCTGGTGATGGGATTTGCACCATTTGCAAACTCATAAAGCCTCTGGTAGAAATCGTCATAACTCCGTTCGGTGCCGTTTTGCCAGAAATCGCTCAGGCAAACCCGTGACGCGGATCCGCAAGCCGCTTTTCCATCCTGAACAAGATCGACATAAGAACCGGGGGGCATCTTGATGACAAAGGGAATCTGGCCTGATGGGCATATCGGATTTGACAGCCGCTTTTGTGCTAAGTGGTTGAATAACAGGATAAGAACAGGTGCGATGACGGCCAGGGAGATAAGCAAGCAGGTCAATACGTTTACCATCCGGCTTGAGAAAGAGTCGAATTCATGTTCGTGATTTTCGAGTCGGCTCGTTATTCCAGAAAGACCAATCACGGTCGATAGGGCAAAGAAAGGCATGGTACTTGCGTAGAAACGCCGGCCGCCATCAATGGGAGGCAGGAAAGGGATGGATATCAGAATCCCGACAAAAGCGGCTACGATAAGAGAGGCGATAGGCAGCTGGATCCGCCTTAAGGATTGTATAAGTCCAAGAACCAGTAGGATCAGACAGCCCGCCCACAGAAAAATATCCACCCAGGTTGGGCCGCCAGGTGAGATAAAGCTGAAAATTCCTGTGGGTCCGGGGAGAAAGAAATCCCGGTATGCCTTGAGCGAACCGATCAGCAAACCTGCAGGATGGTGAAGAAAATATTGCAGGGCAGCCTGATATGTTGAAGATACATTCGCGTTGCTGATATCCCTCCCCGCTTGGGTCCAACCGACCCCTCCCAGAACCTGACCATAGAGGACAGAACTAAAATTCCCAAAGGTTGTCGTCCCCTTGGCTACTACCAGCCATGGGAAAATCACATTGACAACCAGGAATGTGCCTAAAGCAGCCAGGGAGGTATATATTGCAATGGGAAACGAAAATCGTTTCTTCCCACGAAAAGCCCATCCGGCCCAAAGAATTATCATCGGAAAAACCAGGAATGCCCCTGCGCGCACACTGACTGCGATCATCAAAACAGAAACCCCAAAGAGAAGATGGCGAATCTCCAGCGATCTGGCTGCGTTCCAAAGGAGTATCAGGGCAAGGCAGCCTAGGGCCAGTCCCAGGTTCTCGGTGAGCAAGGAACCTATCTGCCTTTGGAAGAAAAGAAAGAGAAGAGTCATGTACACAGCCGCTGCCAGTACCCCCAGAGATTTGCGCAGAAAATAGGCAGATAAGAAAGAACAAAATCCAACCAATGAGACCAGGGATGCCAGCACCCAGCGCAGATTTCCTCCCAGCAGGAGCATGATGGCCGAAAGGAAGCCTGGGAATAGCGGCCGCCAGGCAGCCGGAGAAAAACCAGGCAGGATGCGATGTCCTTCCAGAAGGGAGCGGGCGCCGGCAAGGTAATAAAAACCATCCTTATAGGGAATCATGCCTGCAATCAGGCCGGCGTCGGAATAACCGGAGGTCCATTTATAAGATAAAGGAATCGCAAAGCAAGCCATGACGAGACACGCAGTAACCAGCCAGCCGGCACGTCCCTTCAACGAAAAGCCACCCAGAAAAATTCCAAGGACTAAAATTAAGAGAGGCAATGAATAGTCATAGAAGAATTGGCCGATTTGATTGGGAATACTCAGTCTCAATATCAGGGCAAATACCAAAAATGGAATGACCGCGAGCGCGACAGATATTGATATTCTTCGGATCATTGCATTCTTATCCATTTCATTCAGAATAATATCATGGGAAGGGATAACCGCCGTTTGGCAGATCGGCTCAAAGGCTGACCAAAATGAGAACTTGATCCCCACCAGTATAAATAATTAGCCGGGTGCGAGTCAAGTGGTTTGAGGCGGCTTCGTGAATGGGAAGGGAGTACAATAACACTGAAACCAGGTGTGCACGCCTGTCAACCCCATGCCCATCCTCTACCTTGCCCTCGGCTCCAACCTCGGCGACCGTTTCGCCAATCTCCAGGCCGCCATTGCCGCCCTCCCGCCTGCCGTCCGTGTGCTTGCAGCAGTCGCCGGTCTACGAGACGCCGCCCTGGGGTCTCACCGACCAGCCCGCCTTCCTGAATATGGTCCTCAAGGGTGAGACGGCCCTGGCTCCTGTGGAACTTGCTGAAACACCTGAAACATCTGGAAACCGAACTCGGCCGCCTCCCGTCTGTCCGCTGGGGACCGCGCCTGATCGACATGGACATCCTTTTCTATGATGACCTGATTCTCGATACCCCGGAACTGATCATCCCTCACCCGCACCTGCACGAACGCGCCTTCGTCCTCGTTCCCGCTGGCAGACCTGGCACCCGATCTCGTCCATCCGGTTTTTGGCAAGTCCGTCCGCGAACCGGTTACGGCGGTGGTGGATTCGGCTGGAGTGAAACGCTATGAGCCAACTGATTGATCAACTGAATTCCGAACCCGCCCTGGCCTGGAAGGTGGCCGTCAACGTGCTCGGCCAGCCAGCTGATTCCAACGCAGCCCACAAGGCTGCCGAAATCACCCGTCGCTCCCCGCTCGTGACTCAATTGCTCTCCGGGTGCGACACGGACGGTCATGCTTACCGAAAGTGGAACGGTGCGCACTGGATCCTGTCCCTGCTGGCCGACCTGGGCTGTCCACCGGGCGACGAGTCCCTGCGCCCGCTGATGGAAGAGACCTACAAGGCCTGGCTGAGCGCGCACCACGAAAAACATATCCGCCTGATCGCCGGGCGGACGCGGCGCTGCGCCTCGCAGGAAGGCAATGCCATCTGGTCGTCTCTGCGGCTGGGGCTGGCGGATGGGCGCACCGATGAACTGGTCTCCCGCCTGCTCAAATGGCAGTGGCCCGATGGCGGCTGGAACTGCGACAAGCGCCCCGAAGCGGACACCTCATCGTTCATGGAAACGCTCATCCCCCTGCGGGCGCTGGCGTTGTACGCCCAGGTTTCGGGAGATTCAAAGGTCAAGGGCCGCCGCCGAACGCGCCGCCGAAGTCTTCCTCAATCGCCACCTGTTCAAACGCCAGCGCGATGGGTCCGTGATGGACAAGCATTTCGTCCTGCTGCAGTTATCCATCCCTACTGGCATTACAACATTCTTTTTGGGCTGAAGGTCATGGCCGAAGCCGGGTTCATTTCCGACCCTCGCTGTAAGGACGCCCTCGACCTGCTCGAATCCAAACGCCTGCCGGATGGCGGCTTCCCGGCGGAAGAGTCGTTCTGCCCGTCCGACCCGCCCGCAATTGAGCGGGTACTCGCCGGTCCGTTGGGGCGGGACGAGCACGAAAAAGATGAACCCCTTTGTAACCGCCGACGCGCTCTATGTACTGCGCATGGCTGGCAGGCTGTAGGGTCTTCACCGCATCAGGGTGTGGGGATTCCCCTTTTTTGCTAAGAAACGAGCTTCTTTTTCGTTATAATCGATAATAATCCTCTCTACTATCAGGAGTGCTCCCGATGACCGAACCCAAACCCCTTTACTGGAAACCCGAACCCGGCATTGGCTACACCGTCGTCCGCCGCCCGGACGGAGGCATGGCGCTCACCTTCACCGACCTGTCGGATGCCACCATCCAACACTGGCACGATTTCGCCCTGGAGCACCTGCTCGGCTCCGACCGTCTGACCCGCAACCTGTACGACCTGCGCCAGATCAAGGAAATCCCTGAGAAAGCCATCCACATCGCCATGGAAGTCAATAGCGACCCGGCCGCCCGCAATATCCGCCTGGCGGTGGTGGTCAACAATGACAAGCTGGCCAACGCCGTCCGCGAAATCTATTACGCGGTCGTCGCCGAGACCTCGGCAGCCATCAAGATCTTTACCGACATGGATGCCGCCGAAGCCTGGCTCAGCCGCCCGTTGGATCAAATGGTGTAGGGTCCGATTTAGTCGTTCCTGCAATCTATGATGCCTTCCCTGACCATTGGCAACCACACCCTGACGTGGGGCGAACGCACCTATGTGATGGGGATTTTGAACATCACCCCGGATAGTTTTTCAGGGGATGGTCTCCTTCCCTCCTCTGCTCCGCCCAATATCCACTGGAAATGGAAGGAGGAGTGGGGGCAGGGGGTCGTGAGCGTCTGGCCCGCCGCTTCCTCGCCGCGGGAGCAGATATCCTCGATATCGGCGGCGAATCCACCCGCCCCGGCTCCCAGCCGGTGGATGCCGAGGAAGAGAAACAGCGCGTCCTCCCGGTCATCCGGGCGATTGTCTCTGAGTTCCCCGATGCTTTGATTTCCATTGACACTTGCAAAGCCGCAGTGGCCGCGGAAGCCCTGAAAGCGGGCGCACATATCCTCAACGATGTCTGGGGCCTGCGCGCTCGACCCGGAACTGGCCGCGGTCGCCGCCCGCGCCAAAGCCCCGGTGGTGCTGATGCACAACCGCTCAAAACCCGCCAATGTCGAGGTCCGGGAACGGCTCGGCAAAGCCTACGCCGGCGCGGAATACGAAGATTTATTGGAAGATGTCAAGCGCGAACTGATGGATTCGGTCCAGATCGCCCGTTCCGCCGGGATCCCCGACGAGCGCATCATCCTGGACCCTGGGATCGGTTTCGGCAAAACGGTCGAGCAAAACCTGGAATTGATCAACCGCCTGGACGAGATCCGCCTCCTGGGATTCCCCGTCCTGCTGGGACCCTCGCGCAAATCCTTCATCGGCTATACCCTCGACCTGCCTCCCGACCAGCGCGTGGAAGGGACGGCTGCCGCCATGCGCCGTCGGCATCACCCGCGGCGCAGACATCGTGCGCGTCCATGATGTTGAAGCATGGTGCGGGTGGCGCGCATGACGGATGCCATCGTCCGCACCGGGAAAACATGCCTGAAGAATACGATAACGACCTGCTGCAAGGAAGGCATCCTTCATTTCAAGTCGAAGGAATATGCCATGGCGCGCCGCTACTTCGAGCGCGCCCTGGATGCCGCCGATGACCTGCAGACGCAGGCCCAGGCCAATTACTATATGAGCCAGGTGGTGGACGACCCCAGGCAGAAGCGCCAATTCCTCGAAGAGACCCTTGCAATTGACATGGGCCATGCCGCTGCCCGCCGCGCCCTGGCCATCCTGGATGGAAAGCTCAAACCCGCAGAGATCGTCAACCCCGACGCGATCCCTGCTCCCATTGCCGGGACCCAGGCAGGCCCAGGCTGACCGCTTCACCTGCCCCAAATGTGGCGGGCGCATGGTCTACTCCCCCGATGGCACCTCCCTGGTCTGCGAAAATTGCAGCCGCCAGCAAAGTCTCGACACCAACACGCCCGGCGCCGAACAGGATTTTTTCGTTGCCATGGCCAACGGCAAAGGGTTTCGCAAAACCATTTCGGTGAAAACCTTCCAATGCCAGGGCTGTGGAGCCAATTTCCTGCTTGCCCCGTCTGAACTTTCCGCCACCTGCGCCTACTGCGGCTCGGTGCACGTGATCGCCATGGAGAAGGCCCGTGAGCTGGTCGAGCCGGATGCCGTCATCCCGATGGCTGTTGACCAGAAACAGGCCGTCTTGCAGCTGGCACAATGGGTGGAGAAAAAACGCATCGCAACCGCCGGGCAGGGTCGCCGCCCCCCGCGGGCTCTACCTGCCGGTCTGGGCCTTCGACTCTGATTGGCAGCATTCCCTGGAACGGGCGGGTCATCCGCAATAAGCGTGAAGTGCCCGTCTCCGGCGAAAGTCCCGCCCAGTTCAACGATGTCTGCATCCCCGGCTCGCGCAAACTGGCCGGCCTGTTACCCAAACTCCTGCCCGAATACAGCCTCGCCACCGCTCCGGCCTATGACCCGCGCTTCCTGGCTGGCTGGCCGGCCGAAGTCTACGAGACGACCATGTCGGATGCCGCCCTGGAGGCCCGCCGGCATCACCGTCGAACAAGATCCGCCGTGACATCCATGTGTGAGCATGGGAACGTCATTGACCTGCGTTACTCCACCTCCGCCATCTCGATCACTGTCGTACCGCCTTATCCTGCTGCCGGTCTGGGTGACGGAATATTCCTTCGAGGAGCAGGATCCTCCGGGTGGTCATCAATGGCCAGACCGGCACCGTCCATGGTGAGACAGCCCAGCCACGGTTTGAAAGATATGCTGGAAGACCTGTTCGCCGCTTAGATGTTATTACGCATTTATCTTTGGAACCTGACCAGGAATAACCCGGATCCCATGTCCTCCATCCTCACCATCATCCGCCAGCGGCGCCACCGCCGTGACCAGCCCGCAGCAGCGCACAACAGCGTTCCCAGCGGGCGGTCTTCGGGGTCGGATTCACCGTCAGCGTGGCAGTGGTGGCGCTCGTCCTGGCCGCCGCCCTGGCCTACGCCTCTTTGACCCGCGGCCTGCCCCCGCTCGAGCAGCTGACCGTGCTCCTGAACCCGCAGGACGGCCACTCTGCTCCAGCCCACGCGTCTCTACGACCGCACCGGTCAGCATCTGCTCGCGCACGCTCTCCCCCACGGACTCTCCCCGTACCTACATCTACCTATGTCCAGTTCCCTCAAGCGCTGGTGGATGCCACCCTGGCCCTCAGCCGAGCCGGATTTCTGGACCTCCCCCGGCTACACCCTAAAGGCTGGCAGGACCCGCAGGCGCACCCCACCCTGGCCCAGCGCCTGGTCTACGACCTGGTGTTGTGGGACCAGCCCGCCTCCACTCCTGCGCAGCATCCATGAGCGCATGCTGGCGGCGCAGGTCACTGCCAGTTATGGCTCTCGGCAGGTGCTGGAATGGTACCTGAACAGCGCGGACTACGGTCACTATGCCTACGGAGCGGAAGCCGCCGCGCAGTTGTATTTTGGCAAATCCGTCACCCAGCTCGACCTGAGCGAAGCCGCCCTGCTGGCGGCGGTCAGCCAGGCTCCGGCGCTCAATCCCATTGACGCAGCCGCGGCCGCCGGAGCAGCGCCGCGTGCAGACCCTGATGGTCATGCAGGCGCTTGGGGTTGCTGACCGAAGAACAGGCTGCCCAGGCGATATCCACTCCCCCCACTATTACCGGGTGACGCGGCTGGAGAGGCGGCCAGGTATCGCCCCGGCTTTTGTCAATCTCGCCCTTTCCCAGCTTGACTCCCGCTTTGGCGCGGGCCGGGTGGAACGCGGCGGGCTGGTCATCCTCACCAGCCTGGATTACGATCTGCAACTGCAGGCTGTTTGCACCGTCCAGACCCATCTGGCGCGCCTGGCAGGTGACCCGACGGAATTCCCCGCCCCCGACGGTTCGCCCTGCGAAGCTGCCCGCCTGCTGCCTGCCCTCCACCGGGCAAGTCTCTGCCGGGCGCCTCCGCCAGCGCGCTGATCCTCGACCCGCAGACCGGGCAGATCCTGGCGGCGGTCGGCGATATGACCACTGGCGCGCAGGGCACTTCCTGGCCTCCCACCCTGCCGGGACGGCCATCACCCCCTTCATCTACCTGACCGGATTCTCGCGCGGCCTCAACCCGGCCTCGCTCGGCTGGGACATCCCCGGCGTCACCCCGAATCCCGGCCAGGTCTATCACGGCCCCGTCCGTCTGCGCATCGCCCTGGCCAACGACTACCTCCCGCCCGCCCAAACGTCCTCGAGCAGATGGGCGCCGAGAGCGTCCAGAATATCGCCGCCTCCTTCGGGCTGGACTTCCCTCCGGGCTGCTCACGGACGATTTCGACATCTCCCCCGTTGCCCTGGCCGGGGCCTATGCGATCTTTGCCAACAACGGCACCCAGGCCGGGCAAAGTCTCACTGGCACGGCCATCCAGCCGGCCGCCGTGCTGCAAGTCAGCGGCGTGGACCACTCCATCTGGGTCGACTGGACGGACACCGCAGAGTCAGGCCTCTGCTCAGCCCGCAACTGGCCTATCTGATGAACCACGTCCTGAGCGACGAGACCGCTCGCTGGCCTTCGCTCGGGCATCCCAACCCGCTCGAGATCGGCCGCCCGGCCGGGGCGAAACTTTCCCGCACCCTGGACTACTCCGCGGCCTGGACGGTGGGCTACACGCCCCAGCGTGTGACCGTCGTCTTTTTGGCGCGGAGTCAGGCGTCGAGGGTCGCCGTACCGCCGTCTCCTTTCCGCGGACCTGTGGCATGCCCTGATGCAATACGCCGTGCGCGACCTGCCCTCCGCCAGTTGGGACATGCCCTCCGGCATCGTCACGGTGAGCGTCTGCGACCCGTCTGGCCTGCTGCCCACCGCCGCCTGCCCGAACGTGGTCAGCGAGGTGTTCCTGGATGGACGCCAGCCGGTGCAGGCCGACACCCTCTTCCAGACCTTCCAGGTCAACATCGAGACCGGCCTGCTGGCCACCGTCTTCACCCCGCCGGAACTGGTGGAGACGCGCACCTATATGGTCGTGCCGCCGCAGGCGCGCCTCTGGGCCGAGACCGCCGGGATCGCCACACCGCCGACAGCCTACGACACGCTCCAGACCCCGCCGATTTTGCCGGACGTGCACATCACCTCGCCGGAGATGTTCGCCGACGGGCGCGGCAAGATCGAAATCCTGGGCAGCGCGGCCGGCGCGGATTTCGTCTCGTACCGGCTGGAATACGGCCAGGGGCTTTACCCGCAGGCCTGGGTGCAGATCGGCACCGACAGCGCCACGCCGGTGACGGAAGGCCTGCTGGGCGAATGGGACACGACCGGGCTGAACGGGCTGTACGCCCTGCGCCTGATGGTGGTGCGCACCGACCAGCGCGTGGACCAGGCCGTGGTGCAGGTCACGCTGGATAACACCCCGCCGCAGGTGGCCATCTCCTATCCGCAGGCCGGGCAGGAACATCAGCCTCGCCCAGGAACCGCAGGTGGCGCTGCAGGCCCAGGTGAACGACCCGTTCCTGGCAAAAGTGGAATTCTATGTGGATGGCGTTCTGGTGGGGGAATCTGACCGCCGCGCCTTACGGCGTGCTCTGGCATGCAAGAGCTGGGGAACCACACCCTGCGCGTGGTGGCCACCGACCGGGCCGGGAATACCGCCGAGGCGACCATTCCCTTCTCGGTGAAATAAGGGGATTTGGGGCTAAGCCTTTAGGTGTGCGGTTCTTAATTTCGTGGGGTAGCACGCAGGGGGTGAAACCTATTCTTCCAGCAGCTGTTCGAGCAGGTCGGTGACTTTAAGCTCCTTGGCCCATTTGCGCAAATAGCCCAGGTCGAGCGCCTCCACCCTTGTTTTCAGCACGCCGAGCACGTCCTGCCAGTGCCTGTCTGAGACCTCGCCGTTCAGCCGGTACCATTCCAATTTGGAAAGGATGGTGTCTTCCGCGCTGGAAAATCTGGCGTTCACTTCGGGGTCTGCCGGGAAGGTCTGTCTTTGGGCTCGCTTCAGTTGAGATTGGAGGAAAGGGGCGTGGGCGCGGGATGAATACATCCACCTTGAACATGGTCTCACGGTGGATGATGTTGAAACTCGAATTGCGCTTGATGGCCTTGGCCATCATTTTCTTGTTCATGAAGAATTCGTGTTGCAGGGCGTCTGCGAAAGGCTGGATCTGATCGGCGTGCATGTCGGCGACGATGTCCGCATCCTGTGCGCTGCGCACCATCCCGTAAAGCGTGCTGGCCAGGCTGCCGCTGATAAAGTGCGGAACCCCGAGTTTCTCGAGGGCTTCGGTTACTTTGACCGTGACCGCGATCGGTTCAGGTAGCATCGCTGATTTCTCCTATTTACGGGCGGGAGGGGCCTGTCTCAGCATATTCGATTGCAGGGCTTCCATCCCGGTATGGGATTCGGAAACCTGGGTGCTCATGATTTTATTGTAGCACAATCTATATGTGGTAGCCAACTGGGTTGGGAATACCGCCGAGGCGACCATTTAACTTCTCGGTGAAATATAGCCTACCGCGATATGCATATCTTACATACGCATCATTATTGTATGTATAATAGGGTAGCCTAAGACATTCTAGAGCTTCCCCGCCCCAATCCAAGCTTCCAACGGCTCTCTAGAATTTGGCCCCTCATCACTGAAGAAGAGCAACATGACCTTGCAGATCAGGGGAAAGATTTGTTAACGAAAATGACACAGCAAAAAAACAACCCGCCTCATACGACAATAATAATAATAAGGAGATTCAACCAATGTCAAACATCTCTGAATATCTAAGTCCAATTGACCTTACATTAGATCAATTACTTCTCGACCCCAACAATCCTAGATTCGCCGAACAAGGCCAAATTGACGAATCTGTTCCAGAAACAAGAATAGCAGAAGATCGCGTACAAAGAGATGCTCTCGAACGCATGAAGGCAACAAGGTTCGATGTAACTGAACTTAGGGACACAATTAAAGCTGTCGGCTATCTTCCAGTGGATCGAATTGTCGTTCGCCCTTGGGGACGAAGTGATGGCAAAGAAAGTTTATCAAATAAATTTGTTGTTATTGAAGGAAACAGAAGAATTGCAGCATTGAAATGGTTGATACAACTACATGAGACTGGTCGCGACACTCTAACTGACGATCAAATAAATAACTTTACACATATATCTTCTCTTATTTTGGATGAGGTCAAAGCCCCAAAATTTATTAGGTTAATAATACCTGGATTGCGCCATGTCTCAGGAATAAAAGAATGGGGGGCATACCAGAAAGCGAGAGCTGTTTATGTTCTACGCCAGTCAGGGGAGCATCCTCGCATTGTTGCACAAAGTTTAGGTCTAGCTACTCAGGCAGCCAATCAACTTTGGCGTTCGTATCTTGCACTTGAACAAATGCACGATGACGAAGAATTTGGTGAATTCGTTCAGCCCAATATGTATAGCTATTTTGAAGAGATAATGAAAAAGCCCAATGTGCGCAATTGGCTTGGCTGGAGTGATGCAGAAGAACGGTTTACTAACGATGATCACAGAAAAGAGCTATATGGGTGGATCGTTGGTGAAGCATTGGATGATGATGATATTCAAAACCGCTCAGAACCCAAATTACCTGAAGCGAAGAGTATTCGTGAACTAAGTAGATTTATAGAAGACGAGGCATCACTAAGCGTCTTCCGAATGCCCGATGGGTCACTTACTAAAGCATCTTCACGTTATAACTCAGAACATCAGGAAGCATGGCAAGGATTTATTCTCACCGCTCAATCAACACTTGCCTCGTTGACACCTGATATTCTAAGGGCTTTCAAAAAAAATGATATTGATTTACTTGAAGACCTTCAAACCCGACTAAAGCAAGTACTTCGTGATCGCGAAAAACTGATAAATAAAAAATGAGTGATCCTAGTCCGTTCTATATTGCTCGATGGATAGCCGATGAAATTCGCGAGTCAAATTTCATTTCTCTACAGACAGCTATTGAAAATAGCATAAAGGATCATATACCTCAATTTTCCGAAGAAAAGGTATCAGACCTAGTAGAGAAAAATGAACCTGAGGTATTTACTTCTCTTGGGGAAATTTCAGATCAACTTAGGCGTAATGGGACTGAGCCATCTTTCTTGCTGGAAGGAGAGCCTGGGACATCTTATATAAAATCCCAGAACATTGAATTTGTAACAACTCTTACACGATTAAAGCAACTATCCCCAGAGGAATTTGAACAATTTTGCGCTAAATTATTAAGTGCTTTAGGAGCGGCATCTAACACGGTCGGCGGTTCTAATGACGGAGGCGTTGATTTCACCGCATTTGATTTACCAGTATCAATAATTGAAATTGCTGCTCTTCATGCATGTTGTCTGACTGTGATTGGTCAAGCGAAACGCTATAATGATAGACTTATTACTGTAACAGACCTTCGAAGCTTTTTAGGGGGAGCAATAGTTAAATCTGATGATATTAAACGAAGTTATATAAGATATGGAATTTATTCTCCCACTGTATATGCATTTTGGACAACTTCCGATTTTCATCAATCTGCACGTGATTATGGAATCAGTGCAGGACTTTGGTGCTTAGGAGGTTTATCCTTAGCTCAATTGGCATTTCGCATCGGAATACAAAAATTTTTCCCTATTATATAATATTTAAATATCTTGAAGAAATTGTCCTTAGGTGTTCCTATTAGAAGGATAGAAGTTGAGCAAGTTACTGTTGAACAATAATGGTTATTAAGCCTTTGAGTATACCCAACTATCAAGTTACCGTAGCCGTGCTACTACAAGAAGTGGTTACCTTTTTTGTGTGCGTTAGATAGGGTTAAAATGCCAATCAATATCATGCCAAACGAAATATATCACTGTGATTGCGTTGATTTAATGAAGTCGATGGATGAAAATTATATCGATTTGACTGTGACTTCGCCGCCTTATGATCAACTTAGAAATTATAAGGGCTATAAATTTGATTTTGAAAATATAGCTAAAAATTTATATAGAGTGACAAAAAAAGGTGGGATTTTGGTATGGGTGGTTGGGGATAAAATCGCGAACGGAAACAGAAGCCTCACCAGCTTTAAACAAGCACTATTCTTTCAGGAATGTGGATTTAATGTTCATGATGTGATGATATATAAGAAGAAAAATACTCCTTTCATGAGATCAAACGCTTATACAAATTGTTACGAATTCATGTTTGTTTTTAGTAAAGGTAAACCGAATACCTTTACTCCAATTAGAGAAAAGACCGTAAGACACGGTCTTGAAATGATGCCGTTTAATAAGGGACCAGACGCAGTAAATAATAAAACATTAAAGAATTAAAGACTGAAAAAACAAAAACAAATATCTGGGAATACGCTGTTGGTCTAGGTGGTTCGACAAATGACAGAGATTTGGTTAAGCATCCAGCAATATTTCCAGAAAAACTAGCAGAAGATCATATTATTTCTTGGACTAAAACAGGAGACATTGTTTTTGATCCTATGTGCGGTTCAGGTACTACGTGTAAAATGGCTAAAAAAAACAACCGTATTTATATCGGTTGTGATATTTCAGAGGAATACGTAGAAATTGCGAAACAAAGACTAGAAAAATATAACCCTCCTCTTACTTTGTTTCCAGATAGTTAATAGCTCTTTAAGTATTTCCACATTATCTTTAAATCTTCCAAGTCCCGTATTGCAGCTATCACAAATCCATGCTCTTGCCCGACCAGTATTGTGATCGTGATCTATAACTATATTACTTGTTAATCCAGGAATTGTTCTTTTTAAACATATGGGACATAGAAAAGGCACTAGCTCTGGTCTAGTCCTCTCCCATTTTCTTTTATCTTCTAGTAATAAACCAACGCCGTCAATTTTTACCCGACATTCATTGCAAGAAGGTCTTCTAACTGGTCGATCACCTTTCGCGTTTTGGTTTCTCGCAAATTCAGTCGTGTTGAGTAATCTGTGACAGACATTGCAAACTTTTTTCGGAAAGGCATCTCCTGTACTTGTGATATCAAATAACTCAAAAAACTTAACAAAATCATTCGTGATCAAATTTAATCTTTCATCAATAGTTATCAAATATATAGAATATATATCTTTTAATTTACTTTCGACAATTCCAATATCATCTTTATGAATTAAACTGCGATTCATACGAATATCATTCTTGGCAAAGAAGAATTTACTCGCAGGTTTTGTCAAACCATCTTGTACCATACTAGTTCTCTAATAAATTAGATGCACTTATACCCAAGGCTTTTGAAATCTTTTCAATATTAAGTAAAGTTATATTTTTCTCCGCCCTTTCAACCATACCAATATAGGTTCTATGAACTCCAGCTTTATCAGCGAGCTCTTCCTGTGACAAACCTTGTTTAAGACGTTCTTGTTTTACACGTTTACCGAAGTTTATTAAAATAGTATCTATCATATGATAAAAGTATAAGCTCGTGCTAACTATGATGCTACATACTATAATTAGCAATTACATAATCAAATTACAAAAATGCCTCGTCTAGGATTTGAACCTAGAACCGCTAGGTTCACAACAATCTGAAGACCAAGGATGAGATTATGAATTACCAAAGATTATTCACAAGCATTGGACTTTTCCTTGCTTTCATTGGCACTGTTATCCTCATAGTTGTGCAGTTTTTATCTAAGAGACAAGCGATAGATATTGGAGTAATGAGGTGGGCAGGTGACACAGACATAGAGAATGAAAAATTGCCACAAGTGCAGCAATTGCTTAAACAATCAAAGTACGCAAAAATCGGCTTCGTATTTGTGGCACTTGGATTTTTCTTGCAATTTATAGGTTCGTTGCTTTGAATGGTATAGAAATGTACTTATTTAGGATTTGAACCGCGAACCGCTAGGTTCAAAATTATAAATCTATCACTCGAGGCAAACTACTGAAGGCAGTAAATTTAATTTTGTTAAAGTAAATTTGACGTTACCTAAAATCATACTTCTGTAGCAAAGGAATGAAAAAATGCCAGAATCATCCTCTGACCAATTAACAGAACAGATAAATCCCTTCCGGTTATATTACGAAAAGCACTTGAGAAGCAGGCAAAAGCGCAGATAGCGGTAATACATCTTGAAACGCAGATAAGTAGACTTAAGGCAGAGATTGAGAGAACAAACAATCAGAATGATGATGCTTTTGGCGACGACACTGATTATGATGATCCTGATGATAACCTTGAATTATTAAAGCTTGAGTCAATCATTGATCGCCTTGAATTGGAAGTGACGGAAGCAGAAGATAAAGCGGAGATGACATTTCGTGCATCTGTTGAAAAAACCACTGAAGGACATGTAAGAGCGGCGGTAGGTACTGATCCAACTGTCATAAAACTAAGAAATAAACTTCTTGATGCAAGAGAAAATTCACGGATGCGAAAGATAACCTTACAAAGTGAACAACAGGCAGAGCGTGAAACGAATTTAGAAGCAAGAAATGCAAAAATGATGAATGTATCTCCTGAAAATGAAAGATTCTATGCTCTCCAAGAAAAATTAGAGGCAGCAGAAGAAGACCTTATATTTGCAGGTGTTGAAGTTGAAGTTATACAAACTTCGATTGAAACTACTAAATTACTAGTGCAACTATCGTAAAACATAAAACTATAATTTTGCTGAATTTGAACTTATGACCGCTAGGTTAGGAGTTCAATTCCTAAGCGAGGTTGTTGTTCCTCTCCGCCCATTTTCCCCTTGACAAATTAGAACATATGTTTTATAATCCTTTTGCGGCAAGGGACGGTTGCAGGAGTCTCCTTGCCGCAAAAGTTTGCACCTTAAAAGCCGAATATTC
This sequence comes from uncultured Chloroflexia bacterium, assembly GCA_963760315.1. Classification (GTDB taxonomy): domain Bacteria; phylum Chloroflexota; class Anaerolineae; order Anaerolineales; family Villigracilaceae; genus UBA877. Next base: position 536,812 of record CAVXCK010000004.1, on the reverse strand, counting down.
CATAAGCCGCTAAAAAGATCCCCACATCCGCCTGTTCAGGTTTCGATCCGCGCATCGAAACCATACCCATACACTTTATTTATGAAGGAACATCATAGGGTAGTCGTTCCTCATTCGTTTCTCAATAACAAATCGTTCTCGCTCTGGATGGTGCCCTCCCGGCGGAACGTCCCCTAGCCGAGGCAGCTATCGCGTTAGCATATCATCCCCTTTGGGGATCCCCGAAGCGAAGCGAAGGGGACAAGCTGCCGTCGGCTGGTTTGGCGACATGCGCGCACTGCGACATCAAGTCGCAGTGCGCCACATCGAAGGCATGAGCCTTCGATGTTCTTCAGCGGCACTAATCCTGCCTCATCCAGTGCTTCACCGTCTCTGCGCGGCGGAACGTCCCGGTGCCCTCCCGGGAGAGAGAGAAAAAGAGAGGAGTTGTTTGTTTTGAATAAATCAATTCCGCCCTACAGGTTCAATGCTCCTGATAGAGTTTAATAATGAAGAACCCCCCGAAGAGAATGGAGCGTGGCAGGGTGGGTTGTTTGTTCCTCTTTTTTTCCTCGAAACAAACAACTAGCCAAGGCGGCTTCTTGCCGTCGTCGGTTGCTTTGGCGACATGAGTCGCCAAACATAGCCACATCGACTACTTCGGCGCTGCGCGGCGGGCGGCATCACTAACCGAAGTGGCTTTCGCGTAGCATCCCCGAAGCGAAGCGTAGGGGACCAGCCACTATCGGTTGCTTCAACAACGTGAGTCGTCGAAGAAGTCGCCATAAGTCGAGGCGGCGTTAAGCCGAGGCGACCTCAAATCGCCATCGACTACTTCGGGCTCACGAGAGCCCGAAGCTTAATCAATCCTGCCTCATCCACCTCTTCACCGCCTCCAGCGGAGGCCGGTAGGCTTCCATCGCCTCCAGCAGCCCGTCCGCCTGCGAGTCGCACAGCAGCGCCCGCCGGTGTTCCGGGAACAGGAATTTTTCCTTCAGCGCCCGGTCGAGCATCCTCAGCAAGTCATCGTAATAGCCGTTAACGTTCAGCAGTCCCACCGGCTTGCTGTGTTCCCCGATCTGTGCCCAGGTGAGCGTCTCGAACAGTTCATCCAGCGTCCCGTAACCGCCGGGCAGGGCAATGTACCCGTCTGCCAGTTCGTACATCCGTGCCTTGCGCTGGTGGATGGTGGGCGTCACTTCCAGCTTGGTCAGCCGGGTGTGGGCCAGTTCGGGCGTGTTCATGCTTTCCACGATCACCCCGATCACCGCTCCCCCGTGTTCCACCACGCTGTCTGCCAGCGCCCCCATCAGCCCGGTCTTGCCGCCCCCATAGACCAGGGTCAGCCCTCGCCGGGCCAGCGTCTCACCCATCTGCTGGGCCGCGTGGAAATATTCCTGGGAGGCTTGGTTGGCGGAACCGCAGTAGACGCAGACGGATTTCATAAATTCTCCTGGTGGCCGATGTCCGTCAAGTATACTGCCACCTTTCCCGTTCGCCAACACCACGTTAGAGTTGTATTAGACCCCCTTCCTGGCGCTTGACCTGCCCTCCGGCGGGGTCTAGAATTTATTTTTGGCTGATTTTGTGATATAAGGTTCCATATGGAATATCAGATTACTATAAAATTCTGGGTGTCCCTCGCGGCTCCGGCGAAGCCGAGATCAAAAAGGCCTACCGCAAACTGGCCATGCGATATCATCCCGACCGCAATCCCGGCGATAAGCAGGCCGAGGACCGTTTTAAAGAGATCAACGAGGCCTACCAGGTATTGAGCGACCCCCAAAAGCGCGCCCGCTATGACCAGTTGGGCGAGGATTATTCCCAGTGGCAGCAGAAAGGTGCGCCCGGCAGTTACGACTGGGGCCGCTGGTCCTCCGGTCCGGGTGTCCAGCAGGTCGATCTGGACGACTTGTTCGGCAACGGCGCCTTCTCGGATTTCTTCCGCTCCATCTTCGGCGGGACCACGGTCGGGCAGGCGCAGCGGGGCCGGACCTCGCGCGGGGCGCCCGCCATTCAGCAGCCGGTTACCCTCAGTCTGAAGGAAGCCTTCACCGGCACCACCCGCACCCTCCAGACCGGCAACCGCCGGGTGGATGTGACCATCCCCTCCGGGGTCCGCACCGGCACCAAGATCCGCGTGCCTGCTGCGGGTCCCGCTCCGCTCCGATGGCAGCCCCGTCTGACCTGTATCTCGTTCTGGATGTGGCCGAGGATCCCGCTCTTCGAGCGCGAAGGCGACGATTTGCATACCCATGTCACCATTGACGTTTTCAAGGCCATCCTGGGCGGCGAAGTGGAAGTGAAGACCCTGTCCGGAAAGGTCGTCCTGACCATCCCCGCCGGTACCCAGCCCGATCAGGTGTTCCGCGTGGCCGGGCGCGGCATGTCCGTGCTAAACGCCCCCAGGCCGCAGGCGACCTGTACGTCCACCTCAAGGTGCAGATCCCGCGGCAGTTGACCGCCAAACAGAGATCCCTGCTGGCAGAAGCCGCGAAACTTCAAGTAAATACATTAATGGAGAACAGCATGAGGAATAAAGTCACTTTATCGGTTGTCGCCGTCATTCTGCTGGCCTCGCTGATGGCTTGCCAGTTGACCAGTTTTTTCCCCACCGCTCACCCCCACACCCCCCCACAGCCACCACCGTTCCCGCCCTGCCGCTCTCATCCACCACCACGGACGCTTCCGACCAGCAGGACCGCTTGATGACCATCTACCAGCAGTTCAGCCCGGGCGTGGTCACCATCCGCACCACCACCGCCCAGGGTTCGGGCTGGGTCTACAGCGGCGACGGGATACATCGTCACCAACCTTCACGTGGTGGGAACTGAAACCCAGGTGGAGGTGGACTTTGCCTCTGGTTTCAAAACCTTCGGGAACGTGATCGGGACGGACGCCTACTCCGACCTGGCCGTCATCAAAGTGGATGTGGCAGCCTCTGAACTGCATCCGTTGCCGCTGGGTGATTCCGATATCCTGCAGGTTGGGCAGACCGTGATCGCCATCGGCAATCCCTTTGGCCTGAGCGGCACCATGACCACCGGCATCATCTCGGCCCTGGGACGGGCGATGCCCCACCAGCACCCAGGCTACAGAGCGGCGGGTATTTCTCCAACGCCGACATCATCCAGACCGACACGGCCATCAATCCCGGCAATTCGGGCGGCCCGCTCCTGAACCTGAACGGGGAAGTGATCGGCATTAACAGCGACATCGTGACCACCAGCTATACCACCAGCGGTGCAACCGCGTTAATTCGGGCATCGGCTTTGCCATTTCGATCAACACCGTCAAGCGGGTCGTTCCGAGCCTGATCCAGAACGGGAAATTTGATTATGCTTACCTGGGAATTTCGATCCTTGATGACCTGCCCTTGACCGTGCTCCAGGCGCTTGGCCTGAAAAGCACCTCCGGCGCGTATGTCACCAGCGTGATCCCCGGCGGACCTTCAGACAAGGCCGGTATCCAGGCCGGGACCCAGCCGCTTAACTCTTGCCGGCTACCAGGACCTGAACAAGGGTGGCGATCTGGTCATTGCCATTGACGGCCAGTCCGGTTGTTACCTTCGACGATATGATCCGTTACCTCGCCCTGCACAAATCCCCCGGGGATACTGTTACGCTGACCGTCCTGCGCGGCGACCAGCAGCTGGATATTCCGGTCGTGTTGGGCACGCGGCCATAAAAGAAACATCGGAGCGGGTCTCGAATCCTCGCCCGGCAGACCCGCCCTATATTGTTAAGCGAAACGTTCTTCCTTCCACACATCCGCGCTGTTGCTGTAGCCGGCTTTTTCCCAGAAACCCAGGCGGTCACGCGGCATGAACTCCAGCCCGCGCAGCCACTTGGCGCCCTTCCATAGGTAGGGACTCGCCAGGTCGTTGCGGCCGGGGATGGCGCCGACAACGCCGCGCAGGGGATAGCCGTGTTCGGGCGTGATCGGCTCGCCGTTGAAATGGGTCGCCAGCAGGAAATTTTCCTGCAGCACCACTTCCAGCGGCAGGTTGACCGTAAACCCGTATTCGGCATGCTGCATCACGAACTGCGCCGCGGGCTTGAGTTTGATGAGGCCCTGCTCCACCAGCGTCCGCACCGCGACACCCTCCCAGAGGGTGTCGGCCTTGCTCCAGCGCGTCACGCAGTGGATGTCCATCGTGACCTGCGTGCGCGGCAGCTGGTTGAACTCGTCCCAAGTCCAGGCTTTTTCTTCCTCCACTTCGCCCCAAATGCGGAAATCCCACGTGGCCGGGTTGAAGGTGGGCACCGGTCCGTAGTGCAGCACTGGAAATTTCACCGTCAGCGCCTGGCCGGGTGGCAGGCGCTTCTCATTACGGATGCGTTCCTCTTCTTTGCGGCGGTCGGGACCTTTAAAGTTGAACATATGTGACAACTCCTGTCCGAAAATTATATCATGCACCCCTGCGGTATAATCTTCACCATGAGGCATGATTTCTATACTTCTCTGGTCTATGCCCGGAGTTCCCCGGTATTTGGGAAGCTCGCTTACTACCTTCTAAAGCTTCTCGGCGCGGAGATCCCTCGCCCGGTAAAGATCGGCAGGGATTTTCTACTGTTGCACGGCGGATTTGGCGTTGTGATCCACCCGCAGACAGTTATCCACGACCGTGTCCGGGTTTTTCCCGGCGTAACCCTCGGACGTGCCGATGTGCACCATCTCATCGAACAATCTGCGTTCGAAGGCATTGAAATCGAGGATGATGTTATTCTATCTTCGGGGGCCAAGGTCCTCTGCAAAGAAGGGATCTTGACCATTGGTCGGGGGACAATTGTAGCGGCCAATGCCGTTTTGCTCGAATCCACCGGTGAAAATGAAATCTGGGCTGGGATTCCGGCACGCTGTGTGGGGAAGCGGGAATAATGCGCATCTGCATCATCCCCAAAGTTCACGGCGTTGGAGGCATGGTCTCCTTCCAGGCTAAACTGACCGCCGGGTTGAACGCTCGTGGGATCCAGGTCAGTGACGACCTGACGGATAGGTCCTGTAACGCAATTCTCTCACCGGCGGGGCACGTAACATTGCCGGCTTGCTTTGCGCCCGGGGCCGCGGCGTCCGCATCGTCCAGCGCCTGGACGGCATCAACTGGATGCACCGCCGCCTGCGCACGGGCCCGCGCCACTTCCTGCGCGCCGAATACGGCAACCGCCTGCTCGCCCTGCTCCGTTCCCGGGTGGTGACGCATGTTGTCTACCAGTCTGAATTTGTGCGCGGCTGGTGGGCCCGGCAGTTTGGCCCGGAGCGCGTCCCGTCGGTCGTCATCCATAACGGCGTTGACCTTTCGGCCTACACGCCCGACGGTCCTCACCAGCGCTCGGCTGAAACCTTCCGCTTGCTGCTGGTGGAAGGCAGCCTGCAAGGCGGTTACGAAACCGGGCTGGCTACCGCCCTTGAACTGGCCGAACGGCTGGCTGCAAAATTTCCCCTTGAAATGATGGTCGTTGGCCGCCTTTCCCCGTCGATGCAAACCGTATACCAAGAGAAGAGCAGGCTGCCCATCCTCTGGGCTGGGCTGGTGCCGCCTCACCACATCCCGGCCCTCGACCGCTCGGCGCACCTGTTATATTCGGCAGACATCAATGCTGCCTGTCCGAATTCGGTCATCGAAGCGCTGGCCTGCGGGCTGCCGGTATTGGGATTTGCCACCGGGGCACTGCCCGAACTGGTCACCGGAGATGCTGGTCGCCTCGTCTCATACGGCGGCGACCCGTGGAAGCTCGACCCACCTGATCTCCCCGCCCTGGCCGGGGCAGCCGCGGAAATCCTGCAAGACAATGCGCATTTCCGGGCGGCTGCCCGTCAGCGCGCCGAAGAAGCCTTCGGCCTGGATAAAATGGTGGAAGAATATCTTCAAATCCTTCTCCGCTAGAAGTGAACAGCTGTCCTTATGAAAAAATTACTTCTCTCCATTGCAGCTTTCGCCGCCAAGATCCTGCCGAATTCTATCAAGCAAGCCATCTACAAGGTCAAGCCGCTGGCGCGCCTCATCCGCCGCGGGCTGAACCGCGCCGCTCCCACCGGGTTGGTCGAAGTTAAAGTCGCCGCAGGAGACCTGGCCGGGTTCACCATCCTGTTGGATATGCAGGTGGATAAGGATTACTGGCTCGGCACGTACGAGCCGGAACTGCAATCTGCTCTGCGCGAGCTTATTCCTGCCGGAGCTGTCATCTTCGATGTGGGTGCGAACATCGGCTACGTTTCGCTCCTGTTGGCAAAAGCCGCCGGGAGGGCAGGTAAAATTTATGCCTTCGAAGCGCTCCCGTCCAACATCGAACAGCTTCGGCGCAACCTGGCCCTTAACGGGATGGACTCGCAGGTAACGGTCATTGCGAGTGCGGTCACACAGGTCCCCGGTCCGGTTCGTTTTCTGGTGCACGCTTCCAGCGGGATGGGCAAGGCTGCCGGGTCCGCCGGTCGGGAAGATAAGTATCAGTCAGAAGTGGTCGTTCCCGGGATCTCTCTGGATGAGTTCGTCTATGGCCGCGGCAACCCGCCGCCGCAAGTGGTCAAAATGGACATTGAGGGCGGCGAGGGCATGGCTTTGGCGGGGATGCGCAGGGTATTGACCGAAGCGCGCCCGCTGATGCTGATGGAACTGCACGGACCCGAATCCAGCCGGGTTGCCTGGGATACTCTGACCGCCGCTGGTTACGAAATTTGCTGGATGCTCCCCGGCTGCCCGGTCGTCCCCTCGCTGGAGGCAATGGGCTGGAAGGCGTATATCGTGGCAAAACCGTCTCCTCTCCCTTTGAGAGACCCCTTCCCCGCCTCTCTCCCGGAAGAACATCGAGATGGCATGCGGCTTTTCCGCGGGGATGATAAAGATTAGGGTGCCTTTGAGGGAATAGAATGAAATCTCGTTTCGATACCGCTCCTCTTCTCTGGCTCGGATTTGCATTGTGCGTGGCCCTGGTAATCGCTTTTCTCCTGCCGGTTACCCCGCAAGATTACTGGTGGTACCTGCGCATCGGGCGCGACACCTTGACGGCGGGCGCTTTGCCGCAGGTGGACACGTTGAGTTACACCCACGGCGGGAAATCCGGTGGTCAATATTTCGTGGGGGTCGGCGGTCCTTTTCTGGCTGATCTACAAATTGGCTGGTCTTTCCCTGACCGTGCTGCTGCGCGGCCTTCTGGTCGCACTGGCTTATTCCCTCGTCTGGCTGACGTCACGGCGGCTGGGTGCGGGTCGCCTCGGCTCCGCGCTCGTGCTCCTTTTTGCCGTATTGGTCTCCAGTAATAACTGGTCCGTACGGCCGCAGTTATTTGCCTACCCCTTGTTTGCGCTGGCCCTCTACCTTTTATACCGCTGGCAGAACGGGGATGGAAAAGCAGTTTGGTGGCTGCCGCTCATCAGCCTATTATGGGTCAACCTGCACGGTTCGTTCATCATGCTTATCCTGCTGGCCGGCGCGGCGCTGGCCTTCGGTCGAGGCGACAAACGCTACCTGGCCCTGGCCTTTGCCGGTATCCTGCTCGCCACCCTCGTCAACCCGCGCGGCCCGGGCGCATGGAACTACGTCTACGACTTGCTTTCCCTCCCATCTCAGCAGTTCTCCTCCGAATGGCATCCGCCGGTCAACACCGGCTGGCAGATGAATATTTTCTTCCTCTGGCTGCTGGCTTTTCCTCTGCTCGCCGTCTTCTCTCCCCGGAAACTCGATCGTCTCGAATGGACCTGGTTCTTGGGCTTCGGCCTCCTGGCCCTGTGGGGCGAACGCTACGTCATCTGGTTCGTTTTTATCCTGGCGGTGCTCACCTCCCTGTTGCTGGCGGACTGGGAGAAAAGGATCCTGGGAGACCCGAAACCCGGCTCCCCAACGATCAACCTGACCCTCAGCCTGGTCTTTATCCTGCTGCCGTTGGCGCTGCTGCCGGGAGTGCGTGACGCCTGGTGGCCGGAGGCTCCCGCCTGCCACCGAAACCACCCCCATCGCCGCCACCGAATGGCTGGCTTCCCGCCCCGAGCTGCCCGGTCCACTGTGGGCCGAAATCGGCTTTGCCAGTTACATCGAATTTGCCCTGCCCACCCGTCCGCCCTGGATAGACTCGCGCTTTATCCCCTTCTCGGTTGAACAGTGGCAGTCCTACAAGGACATCACCAACGCCCGTTATGACTGGCAGTCCCTGCTGGATGAAACCGGCGTGAACCTGCTGATGGTTTCCACCATGAATCAGCCCGACCTGCTGGACGCCCTGGAGGGTTCTCCTGGCTGGTGCGAGCTGTACCGTGACGATGACGCCGCGATTTACCGGCGAGGTCCCTGCCAGCCATGAACACCAACCCGGAGACTCACCGCGAAGATGCAACGTCAAATTCGCAGGGTAAGAACGCGAGGAAAAGTTTGTTGAATCTTCGCCCCCAACGTCTCTCCGTGGTTAAGTCCGGATGGGGTTGGAAGCGTGAGTGGATTCTCCCCCTGGTTCTCTTCCTGACCCTGCGCTTGGTGGCTTCAGCGCTGGGCTACGCGATCGCCTCCGGTCCGAATCCCGAGCCGCTCTCCTCCGGACCGGTCTTTGCTGCAGCCAATTCTCTGCTCCACCTGGATCGCTTCTCGCATCTTTTCATCAACGTCTGGGAACGTTGGGATACAGGCTGGTATCTTAAAATAGCCAGTTTTGGCTACAACGCATCCGATGGATCCTCTACATACGGTCCTCTTTTCCCATATCTAACGCGCTTGTTGGCATTATTGACCGGGAATTATCTGGTTTCGGCTCTGCTCATTTCCAACCTTGCCGCGCTGGCTGTCTTCATCCTTCTCTACGAGGTTGCCCGGGCCGAAGGGCTCACCGGCGGGCAGCCCGCATTTGCAGTCCTCTTCCTTGGCTTCTTCCCCTCGGCCTTCTTCCTCTTCGCCGCCTACACCGATTCGCTTTTCCTGGCGTTCGCCCTTGGCGCATGGCTGGCTGCCCGGCGTGGGAAGTGGCTTCTGGCTGGCCTGCTGGGTGGACTCGCCGCGCTGACCCGCCTGCAGGGAGCCTTGCTTACGCCTGTCCTGGGTTTGCTTTGGCTGAAGGAGATCGCTGGTTTCAGTCTGTTCCAACCGGCCACCTGGCGCAGGTCCCTGGCCGCCCTTCGTACTCCATCTTGGCTGGCCGCCCTGCTCCCCGCCCTGGCTTTCATCGGCTGGACCCTTTCCCTGCGCGCGGCTGGCCTGGGCTCCGTGACCGCCACGCTGGCCAAGCACTGGGGCATTCACACTGTCGCCCCCTGGACCGGCGTCTGGCTATTCCTCGAGCGCCTGGTCACCCACCGGCTCATTTTCATGGACTTTGTCGACCTGGCCGTTCTGGTCGGGGTACTCGTCTTGCTCGTCCTCGCTCTGCGCCGCCTTGAACCGGCTCTCTCTTTGTATGCTTGGCTGAGCCTGGCCGTCTTCTTCATGCGCGGTACCCCGCCCCACCTGCTCGACAGCTTCAATCGTTACCTGCTGGCACTCTTCCCAGTTTTCCTGGTGCTGGCAAAAATCCGCAGCCGGCCTCTACGTCTGGCATTGTGGATGGTTTCATTCGTCCTGCAAACATTCTTGCTTTTAGGATTCCTGGATTGGAGATGGGTCGCGTGATAACTCGCTTTCCTGGCCGGTTGGGGGTCCAGCAGCGTGTCCTGGCGCCCTATCGCGCCGCCTTCTTTGATTTGCTGGCTCAGGCCTGTAATGGTGGCCTCTCTGTCTTTGCTGGTCTGCCGCTCCCCGAAGAATCGATTTCCACCACCAAGACATTGAACGTTGCCCAACTCGCCTCGGCGCGCAACCTCAACCTCTTGCGCGGTCCATTTTACCTTTGCTTTCAGCGCGGCCTGCTCAACTGGCTGGCAGACTGGGATCCCGACGTTCTCATTGTGGAAACCAACCAGCGCTACCTGTCGACACCCGCCGCAGTCCGTTGGATGAAGCAGCGTGGACGCCCGGTGCTCGGCTGGGGGCTGGGCGCGCCGCCGCTCAAGGGGCTCTTCCGCAGCCTGAGAACTGCACGCAGGTCATCCTTCCTGCATCAGTTCGACGCGCTGCTCACCTACAGCCGCCGCGGGGCAGACGAGTACGCCGCTCTCGGTTTCCCGGCCGTCAAAATCTTTGTGGCTCCCAATGCAGCTTCGCCACGCCCTGCATCTCCTTTACCCCAACGTCCTCCCATTTTTGATGGGCAGCCAACCGTGCTTTTCGTTGGACAACTCCAGGCTCGAAAACGTGTCGACACTCTCTTGCATGCTTGCGCCACCTTGAGTAGAGGCGAAGGGCAAGAAAACCTCCATCCACACCTTGTGATTGTGGGTGACGGGCCCGAACGCGCCTCTCTGGAGAGTTTGGCAAAAACGATTTATCCTTCCGCCGAATTCCCCGGTGACAAACACGGACCGGAACTGCTCCCTTATTTTTCTGCCGCGGATTTGTTCGTCCTGCCCGGAACCGGCGGGATTGCGGTGCAGGAGGCCATGTCCTACGGCCTGCCGGTCATCATGGGCCTGGGGGACGGGACGAACGACGATCTCGTCCGCACCTCGAACGGCTGGCAGTTACCGGGTCCGGGGATGCTCATTGACGTATTGTATGAGGCGTTGTCTGATGTCTCTCGCCTGCGGGCAATGGGGGAGGAATCCTATCGTATTGTTTCAGAAGAAATAAATATGGAGCGGATGGTGGAGATTTTCGTGGGGGCTGTCAACCTGCAATATCATAAACCAACGGAATAGTGGTTGTTCGTAGAGTACAACTTATTCTGCGGGGGTTCGTAAGTTTATATCGGAGGCAACAATGACTGAAGAACACAAACACACGCATAAAATCCCTGGATTCTCTGGCCGTTCTGGGCCATCTGGAAACTGGTCGTTGGGATCGTTGCCGGGACCGGGCGGCTGGTGGCAGTTATCCTCGGCCTGGTGTTTCTCATCGTCGGCGTGGTGCTGACCGTCACTGTCATCGGGGCCATTGTCGGTATTCCGTTTATTATCTTTGGATTGCTAATGATGGTGCGCGGGTTGTTCTAGAAAACCAGGTTCAATCCCGCGCCCTCCGGGTTTATCGTTCCATTTCCCCATTCTCGACTTTTTCCACCAGTAAATGTGCCCAGCCGGGCACATTTACGCGTCAGGTTTGAAGGCGGGCTTCTTTTCACCTAAGATCAACTCGCACCCTGCGACGACGATCAGCGAGACTGCGAGCGTGACCAGCCAGGCGATCCCGGTTATCTGCTCCACCTGGCTCTCGCGGTTCTCAACCTCGCGCAGCGAGCGCCCCGCCAGGACAAATCCCGGCTGCGTCCCGCCGTAAGCGACCACCACCGCGGCAATCCGGACCCCTGGCTCAGGCTGCCAGGATACCCGGTCTTCCCCATTTTGACGGGTATAGTCGAAAATTCCGGACGGCAGGCGGGGATTGTCCCATGCAAGCGGGCTGACGAAGCCAGCGGCTCGCCTGTAGCGTCGTAATATGACCATGAACGGCGCCAGGCTGCTGGATATTTCCACCTGGGCGGCAGGCAGCACGGACTCAGGCGTTCCCGCCGGCAGCCAGGGCTGCAGCTGCATCTTCGGCCATCTGGATCTGCGGGTCATTCGCACCCCAGCGCAGCGATTGCTGAACCGCCAGATAGATCAGCCCGCATCAGCAGGGTGGTCACTGCCGCAAGCGGCAGCCAGTACCTGAGAATGATTTTTATTTTTGACATGGGTTTCCTTTGTGCCTATAATGATAACCGCTAATTGATTATTATACTCCATGCTCATCGAACCGATCAATCACCCGGTTCGATTTGCCAGCATCCTAGGAATAGGGCTCTTGCGAGAATGACAGGGTGTCATCTTCTTGATGGATCCCATGATGGGAGGTGTGTGAATGTTTCGCGTGCGGGAAAAAAAAGCCCCGGTTTCTGGGAAAACCGGAGCTTAGTCTTCGGGTTATTCGAGTTTTCCTGTCGTCAGCGCCATTTTGACCTCGCCGATGGCCTTGGTGATCTGGATCTCGCGCGGGCAGGCCAGGGTGCAGTTGAAGATGGTATGGCAGCGGTAAACGCCCCACACTTCGTTCAAGATTTTCAGGCGCTCAGCGGCAGCCTTGTCGCGGCTGTCAAAGATAAAGCGGTGAGCCGCCACGATGGCTGCCGGGCCGACGTATTGCTCATTGGCCCAGAAGGACGGGCAGGAGGTGGTGCAGCAGGCGCACAGGATGCACTTGGTGGTGTCATCGAAGATGGACGCGCTGCTCGGCACTTTGGATAGCGTTCCTTTTCCGGTTCGGGGTCATCGTTGATGAGCCAGGGCTTGACGGAGCGGTAGTGCTCGAAGAACGGCTCCATATCCACGATCAGGTCTTTGATGACGCGCAGGCCGAGCATCGGTTGGACGGTGATCTTCGTGCCGGTGTCGCGGACGAGGGTCTTGCAGGCCAGACGGTTGAACCCGTTGATGCGCATCGCATCCGAACCGCAGATGCCGTGCGCGCACGAGCGGCGGAAGGACAACGTCCCGTCCTGGTAGCCCTTCACCTTTTCGAGCAGGTCCAGCACACGGTCGGTCTCGATGGCCTCCAGTTTATAGGTCTTGTAGGAGGGTTTCTTATCCTTTTCAGGGTTGTAGCGGAAGATTTTGATGGTTACTTCCATGTCGGCCTCCTAGTAAGTCCGTACCTTCGGCTCGTATTTGGTGATGACGACCGGCTTGTATTTCAGGTCGATCTTGCCATCTCTCGCGTACCCAGGCCAGGCTGTGCTTGAGCCAGTTCTTGTCATCGCGGTCGGGATAGTCCTCGCGGGAATGGCCGCCCCGGCTCTCGGTGCGGGCGATGGCTGAGACGGTGGTCACCTCGGCCAGGTCGAGCAGGTTGCCCAGTTCCCAGACGTTTATCAGTTCCATGTTGAAGATTTTGCCGGTATCGGTCACGGTGACGTGCTTGTAGCGCTCTTTGAGTTCGCGCACCACCTTCAAGGCATTTTCCATGCCCTTGCCGGAGCGGAAGATGCCCATCTCATCGAACATCACTTTCTTCATCGTGGTGGCGATGTCGAAGGCGTTTTCCTTGCCGTCGGCGTTGCGGATGCGCTCAAACTGGGAACTGGCGAATTCGGTCGGATCGGCGGGCAGGGGTTGGAAAGAAGCGCCTTTGGCAAACTCGGCAGCGCGCAGGCCGGCATGCTTGCCGAAGACCACCAGGTCGAGCAGCGAGTTGGTGCCAAGCCGGTTGGCCCCATGGACCGAGACGCAGGCGCACTCCCCGGCCGCATACAAGCCAGGGACGGTGTTGTTCTTCTCGTCCAGGATGGCTTCACCATATTTGTTGGTCGGGATGCCGCCCATGGCATAATGCGCGGTTGGCTGGATGGGCATCATTTGGGTGATCGGGTCCACGCCCAGGTAGACGCGGCAGAAATCCACGATGTCGGGCAATTTCGCCAGGATTTCCTCGCCGGTAACAGTGTAAGGCGAACCATCCTTATTCTTGCGCCCGTCCAGCGCGGCGTATTTGTTGACGCTTTCGGGCCGCACATCCAGGTAAACATAGTTCTGGCCATTGGCGCCATTGCCGTCGCGGATTTCCATGTAGATGGCGCGGCTGACCACGTCACGCGAGGCCAGGTCTTTGACCTTGGGGGCGTATTTCTCCATGAAGCGCTCGCCCTTGCCGTTGATCAGGATGCCGCCCTCGCCGCGCACGCCTTCGGTGATGAGGATGCCGAGTTTGTAGATGCCGGTGGGGTGGAACTGGAAGAATTCCAGGTCTTCGAGCGGCAGGCCGCGCCGCATGATGACGGCAGGACCGTCGCCTGTGAAGGCGTAAGCGTTGGAGGTGATTTCCCAGATGCGCCCATGTCCGCCGGTGGCAAAGATGACTGCCTTGGCATGGAAAACGTGCAGTTCGCCGGTGGCAAGTTCGATGGCCACCACGCCTGCCGCGGCGCCATTGACCATCAGCAGGTCCACCACCTGGAATTCGTCGAAGAAGTTGACGTTGTTCTTCATGCACTGCTGGTACAGGGTCTGCAGGATCATGTGCCCGGTGCGGTCGGCGGCATGGCAGGCGCGCCGGACCGGTTTGCCGGTCACGTTATTGGTGTGCCCGCCAAACGGACGCTGGGAGATCTTGCCTTCCGGTGTCCGGTCGAAGGGCAGGCCCATGTGTTCCAGTTCGTAAACGGCCTGGACGGCTTCCTCGCACATGAATTCGATGGCATCCTGGTCGCCGAGATAATCCGAGCCTTTGACGGTATCGTAGGTGTGCCATTCGGGATGGTCTTCTTCTTCACTGCCGAGCGCCGCGCCGATGCCGCCCTGGGCGGTGCCGGTGTGCGAACGGGTGGGGTAAAGTTTGGTGATGATGGCTGTCTTGGCTGTCCTGGAAGCATACAGACCAGCCATCAAGCCCGCGCCGCCTGCTCCAACCACGATCACTTCAAATTGATGGGTTTTCATGGGGATGCTCCTAGGAAGTCACGATCACAGAGATGCCGATGGCGCTTATGTAGCACCCAGATCAGGATAACCAGAGCACGCAGGCAAATTGCGCACCCAGGTGCGGGAAATGTAATCTTCCAGTACATTGAGCAGGCCATGCAATCCATGCGCCCCGGCAAAAAAGAGCATCAAGATGCCCATCACCTGCCAGAAGATGCCTTTCCAGACATCAATATCCGGAATATTGGTATTGGCCACGTGGTTTGGGTTCGGCATGAATGCCCAGCGCATCAGGTCGGCCACGGTCATGTTCTGACGGGCGCTCATCAGCAGAGCGGCAGTGATTCCCACAATGACAATCAGGTACATCGCCAGGGCAGACAGGCGGGTAAAGAGCCACATCAGATAATCAAAATGGAAACCGCGTTGGGGAGCAGTTCTCGGTTTCGTTTTCATCATGCTAACCTCCCAACCCACCGCGGATAATCACAAAAAGTGCGATGCCATAAATGGGCAGGAAAACAAACCACTCCATCCAGATGGCTTCGCGCTGGTATTCGATCAACTTCGGCCAGAGGTCCAGGATGACAATCCGCAGGCCGTTGATGGCATGGAACAGCGCACAAGAAGAAGATGAATATCTGGAAGAGCCAGTGCTCGTAGATGGAGTTGATGAAGATCCCGGCACTTGTCCCCCAGGCATGGTTGGAGAAGAAGGACGCCAGGATGTGCAATGCCACAAAGATGACGATACCCAGCCCGCCGATCCTGTGCAGGATATAGGTCAACATCGGGCCTTTCCCTTGATATCGCAGGCCTTCCATGAGGCCAACATTCCTTTTAAGACCCATCTACGCCTCCTTAATCACTATGTGTCATTCACAGGCTACGACCACCGGGATGGGCAAGGCAACCTCCCTGCAAGTGAGGAGATTTCTTGCCCTTCCTCTCCGAAGATGCACCGGGACGATGTTCGGGATCCTTCGGCGGGTACGCCGCTGTTGCCGCTATGCGGTTCCGCGCAGCGACATAAGGATTTTAACATAGTCTATTATCCCATCCTCGTTTCTATAGATAAAAGTGACAATACTCATGGATTATTCGTTCCAGACATCCTCTTGGGGATGGACAAATCGTCTTTATAATCATATTACGTGGATTTGTAGCTGTCTTTATTGTACAATTCATACCAATATCAGGAGGTTCGCATGGCAGGTTCTCGTCACATCAGCCGCCGCGATTTCATCAAAATCACTACAGCGGCCGTGGGTACGGTTATCGGTGCGGCAATTGGCCTGCCGGCCATCGCCTATCTGATTGATCCAGCGCTCAAGGCAGTCCAAGACAGATGCCTGGATGCCATTGGGGAAACTCGAAAATTTCGAGGTCGGAAAACCGACCCTGGCTACTTTCACACGCAGCAAAGTCAATGGCTGGGAGAAAACCGTCAACAGTTACGGTGTGTTTGTGTTGCGCACGTCGGATACGGAAACGTTGGTTCTCTCCAATAGATGCACGCACCTGGGCTGCCACGTCAACTGGAATGCGGACAAGCAGGAATATATCTGTCCCTGCCACGATGCCCAGTTTGGGATAAACGGCGAGGTGTTGGGCGGCCCGCCGCCCCGTCCGCTGGATCGTTTTTCCGGCGACCAGCTCAAGGTCGAGGACGGCACGCTGCTCATTCATTTCCTGGGAGGCTAACGATTATGTGGAAAAAGCTTTTCGCCTGGCTGGATGAACGTCTTGGTCTGAACGACCTGTATAAAGCCACCCTCGACCGCCCCGAACCAAAGGGCAACTGGTGGAACACGCTTGGCTCCGCCAGCCTTTTCCTGTTCCTGCTCCAGGGTGCCACCGGTATTTTCTTGAGCGTGTATTATACGCCCTCCCCTGACCATGCCTACGACAGCATCCAGTACATCATGAACGGTGTCGCTTTTGGTTGGCTGATCCGTGGCATCCACCACTGGGGCTGCGTCGTTGATGGTGCTGGTTGTCTTCATCCACATGCTCCGGGTCTTCGTAACCGCCTCGTATAAATATCCGCGCGAGTTGACCTGGCTGATTGGCGTGGGCCTGTTGGTGTGCACGCTGGGGATGGGTTTTACCGGTTACCTGCTGCCCTGGAATCAGAAAGCCTACTGGGCCACGACGGTCGCTACGTCCATTGCCGGCAGTGTGCCCTGGATTGGCCCTTTTATCCTGAAGGCTTCTACGCGGCGGTACCGACCTGAGCGCGCTGACCTTGAGCCGGTTCTTCGCAGCCCACATCTGGATGCTCCCCGCCGTGCTGGCCGGGCTGATTGGCGTCCACGTGTTCCTCATCATCAAGAACGGTGAATCAGAATTCCCGGGCAAGGACGACTAAAGGAGCGCGGATATGAAAGAAGAACAAAAAAAGAACGTCCACGAAAAATACAAGATCGCCCTGCAAAAAGGCGAGCGCTTCTGGCCGGACAGTATTTTCAAGGATTTACTGGTTTCACTGGCAATTTTTATCGTCCTGATTATGCTGGCCACCTTCATCGGTGTGCCGGGCGAACCGAAAGCAGACCCCAGCGATTCAGCCTATGTTCCAAAACCGGAGTGGTATTTCCTGTTCCTGTTCAAGTTCCTTGCCGTTTATGGGCAAATCCCGCTGCTGGGAAAAATTGAGTGGATTGCCACCACAGTCATCCCTGGCCTTGTCATTCTGCTCTTGTTCGTCCTGCCGCTGATAGATAAAAATCCTTACCGTCACTATTCCCGGCGCACCATGGCGCTGAGCATCATGGGTGTCTTCGTTGTAAATATGGTTGTCTTAACCACCATCTCCGGCGTCCCTGCAATTTCTGGCGACACCGGCATGTCCACGATGACACTGCTTCAGTTCCTGACCGGTCTGGTCATCCCGATTGTGGCCTATATTATTCTGATTGGATCGGCATTCTTGCCGAAAAAACCGGGCCTTTTGTCAGCCGCCTGCAAAAATGGACGGCTGTAATTGGGTCAGTGTTGATGGTCGTTGTGGCTGTTGTGGTGGTTGCCTTGGCTCCGAAGGCTGCACCCGGCACTGAGGTCCAGCTGGCCAATACGCTCTCCGAACAGATCATCCTCGGTCAGGACCTGTATTCGATCAACTGCGTTGAATGCCACGGTGCAGACGGTGAAGGCGGCACTATTCAGGGTGTGGAAGGGTTGGAAGGGTTCCTCATGAAAGCCATCCACAGCCAGGACGAGATGTACACCCGCTCGGATGAGACGTTCTACGATATTGTCGCTTACGGTCAACCGAACCTGGGCATGCACACCCTTTGGCAAGGCTTATGGCGGTGCGCTCTCTCCGACCGAAATCGATTACGTTGTGGCCTTCATGCGCTATACCTGGGATGACCGCGCTGAGATGCCTGCCGGAGCGATCAGTTCCATCCCGGCGCTAAATCCTGGCGAGGTGCCCTCCTGGGATGTCCACATCCAGCCGTTGGTCAAGCGTTACTGCGTTTCGTGCCACCGGGCCGGGAAGCAGAACAACAACTACCTGATGACCTCCTACGATGAAATTTTGACCACCGGCGATAATGCCCCGCTGATTACTGCCGGCGACCCCGAAAGCCTGTTGCTGAAACTGATCAACGGGCAGGAGGGCAAGGACCCGGCCACGGATAAAGTCATCCGTCAGATGCCGCCCACGAAACTGCTCGACCCGCAGTATGTGGAAATGTTGACCCGCTGGGTGATGGCTGGCATGCCACAGACGGCAGATGAAGCATCCAAGTTGACGGTGGTTCCGCTCCCCGGGTTGGCAATCACTCTCATGGGTGATCCGACTTCAGGCGTGCAGATTTTCAAAGATCAATGTATCAAATGCCATGGGGACGCTGGTGCACTGGGAGTTGAGAATCCCGGCTCTGCGGATGGGATTGTCCCAACCTTGAATCCGGTTGATCCGACGATCAAAAACCCGGATCCTAAGATTTTTGCCACCAATCTGGACTTGGTTATCCAGAATGGCTCTACGCCTGCGGGTGACAGTCCTAAACTAAAAATGCCATCCTTTGGTGGGCAAGGTGTCCTGACCCAGCAACAAATCGCGGATGTGATTGCCTACGTTATGAGCCTGAATAAGTAGGATGTAGAGTTAATGAATTAAGAAGAAGGCCGCTCCAGCGGCCTTCTTCTATAATATGAATTTACGCTTAATTTCGGATGGGTTGGATTTAACCCATCTGCTTGATGATCGCGTCGCCGAACTCCGAGCATTTGATCTCCTTGGCGCCGTCCATCAGGCGGGCGAAGTCGTAAGTGACCGTCTTGGCTGCGACCGCGCCTTCCATGCCCTTGACGATCAGGTCAGCCACTTCCGTCCAGCCCAGGTAGCGGAACATCATCTCGCCCGAGAGGATGACCGAGCCGGGGTTGACCTTGTCCAGGTCGGCGTATTTTGGCGCGGTGCCGTGGGTGGCTTCGAAGATGGCGTGACCCGTCAGATAGTTGATGTTTGCTCCGGGCGCGATGCCCATCCCGCCCACCTGCGCCGCCAGTGCATCGGAGAGATAATCGCCGTTCAGGTTGGGAGTGGCCAGCACATCGAATTCGCGGGCGCGGGTGATGGTCTGCTGGAAGACGATATCGGCAATCGTATCCTTGATGAGCAGTTTCGACTTCCACTTGCCCTCGCCGTGCGTCGGCCAGAGTTTCAGAGCTTCTTCCACCTCGGCGCGGATATCGGCCTGCTTGTCGGGGGCCATCATCTCGTAACCAGGGTCGATCGCCTTGGCGTTTTCTTCCACGCTCAGAGCTGGGCGTTTTTTCCTTGTTGCCCAGGATCCAGGTCTCGCGCTCGGTGACGATCTCGTTGCGGAACTCGCGCTTGGCGACGCCGTAGCCCCAATCCTTGAACGCGCCTTCGGTGAACTTCATGATGTTGCCTTTGTGCACGAGGTTCATGACTCTTGCGCTTGTTCGCCAACGCCCATTGGATGGCTGCGCGCACCAGCCGCTCGGTGCCTTCGGACGAAACCGGCTTGATGCCGATGCCCGCCGTATCGGGGAAGCGCATCTTGGCATATTCCTTCGGGAAGGCTTCCTTGAACAATTCCTTGAACTTCTTGTTATCTTCTGTGCCATAGTTGGAACTCGATGCCGGTATAAATATCCTCGGTATTTTCGCGGAAGATGACCATGTCCACGTATTCGGGATGTTTGACCGGGGAAGGCACGCCCTTGAAATAACGCACCGGGCGCTGGCAGACGTACAAATCCAACGCCTTGCGCAGGGCCACATTCAACGAGCGGATGCCGCCGCCGATGGGGTGGTCAGCGGACCTTTGATGCCCACCATGAATTCGGTGAACGCTTGCACTGTCTCATCGGGCAGCCAGGTCTTGAACTGCCTGAACGCCTTCTCGCCCGCAAAGACTTCCATCCAGTGGATTTTGCGCTTGCCGCCGTAAGCCTTCTGGACGGCCGCGTCGAAGACGCGCACGGAGGCGCGCCAGATATCGCGCCCGGTCCCATCGCCCTCGACAAATGGGATGATCGGCTTGTCCGGGACCTGGAGCTTGCCGTCCTTGATCGTGATTTTCTCCCCGCCCGCGGGGACTTTGAATTGTGTGTATGCCATGGTATGTTCTCCTTTGGTTATATCGCGGATTATATCAAATTGCGCTGCATGTTGGTGAAAAATTTCCCAAATGTGTCGCCCAATACCCTTGACAAATCTCCCACCTTGCCTATAATTCCGCCCGATATGGTCACGTTCTTTCCCTTCCGAGATTTCTTGTTCGTGCCTGCCGGATTGACCATTTCTTTTGTCCTTTAGAGAGCCGTTATCGGCTCTCTTTTTTTACCCGTAAGGGAAAAATGCTCAAACTCCCTGGATTGATCGACCCCCACGCCCACCTGCGCGAACCCGGCGCCACGCATAAGGAAGACTGGGACACCGGCACCTCCGCCGCGCTGGCAGGGGGCGTGACGATGGTTCTCGCCATGCCCAACACCAAGCCGCCCATCTTCAACGCCCGCACCCTGGATCTGGCGCTTGAAGCTGCACGCGCAAAAGCCCGCTGTGACTACGCTCAATTCCTGGGCGCGGGGCCGGATAACACCGATTGGAGCAGACACAGGGGACTGCCCCTGCGGGCGGCCGGCTTGAAGATGTACCTCGACCAGACCTTCGGCGAACTGCGGCTTGATTCGATGACTATCTGGCAGGAGCACTTCAAAACATGGCCGAAGAACCTCCCCATCGTAGCCCACGCAGAGAGCCGCAGCATGGCGGCGGTCATTTTGATGTCTGCCATCTACGACCGGCCGGTGCATATTGCCCACATCTCGCTCAAGGAAGAAGTCCTGCTCATCAAAGCGGCCAAGGAACGTGGGATCAAGGTGACGTGCGAGGTCTGCCCCCACCATTTGTTCCTGAGCAAAGATGATCTTGCACCCTCACCAGTCCTACACAATTCGAGTGCTTCGCGGCCAACCTTCCCCAAATCCGCCGGACATGGGGGAGGGATGGGTGGGGGCGCGGTGAAGTTCGCCCTCGGTTGGCGACCAAAGAAGATGTAGATGCCTTGTGGCAAAATCTGGATATCATTGATTGCTTCGCCACCGACCATGCCCCGCACACTCTCGCCGAGAAAGACAGCGACAACCCGCCGCCCGGATTCCCGGGTCTGGAAACACTCCTGCCACTGTTGCTAACCGCTGTCCACGATGGGCGGTATCGTACCCAAAGGGTTTTGACTATTGACCAAATCATCGAGAAATCCGTTACCAACCCGCGGCTTATTTTCAACCTGCCTGTGCAGCCTGAGACCTGGGTTGAAGTGGACGAGAATGCCACTTACGAGATTCACGCCGCTGAAATGCACTCCCGCTGCGGCTGGACGCCGTTCGAGGGCTGGAAGGTAAAAGGCCGCGTGAGAAGAGTTGTACTGCGCGGGCACGAAGCGTTCAAGGATGGCAAGGTGCTTATCGAGCCGGGGAACGGCAAGAATGTGAGGAAATAGTCCATGTCTAGGAAACCTTTATTCTTGATTGTTGAACAAGCACGTGAGAGACTGACAAGATTGTTAAACCTGAGTAGCCGGATTCAAAACAAATTTAAAAATCACCTGGCAGGCCTCGAATACACATCAGTGATGATCAGTTTTCTACTCGAAGAAATAAGTTCCGTGGAGACGCTTCTGCGCCTTTCTAAATCTATTGGTAATGAATGGTTTCCAATAAATATTGGTTACATGATAGCCAGATCAATGTTTGAAATCGATGTGAATGCTCACTATATAACCAAAGATAAGATAAACCTTTCTCACCAATATATCGAGTATGTCCACGTTTTGCGAAAAAAGGAACTTGACGCGATTATGAAGTACAAAGATACGAACCGAAAAAGTTGGAGAGAATTCCTTCAACTCTGGTTCAGGCATTATTGGGAATCTCGAACTGAGGATATTAATAATAAATTCGACGAAGTAAAACCCGACTTTGAAGAAATGGCTGGTCGGGAATTTCAGAGTTGGTCCGGAAAGAATATCAGGGAAATGGCTAGAGAAGTGGACCACGAGTTGGAGTACGACATTTCATATTCAAAATTAAGTTCATTTGTACGTGCTGATTCTAGATTGGCTGATCGTGTATTAAAGAAAAATCTTCTGGATCAATTCGGGCACTGAAAAAGGAAGATTATGAGGTGGGATTTGTTTTGGAATATTCCGCAACTTTCTTTGATTGCTTTCTCAGAACTCTTTGGCAATGAGTTTAAAATATGGACAGAAGAAGAGGTTAATGCTTGTTGGAAATTAGACAATGGAGTTGCTCTTCACAATAAAATGAATTGATATAACAGAATCCGACTCGCCTAGCACGTAAACCAAGAGGAGTTTATCAATGCCCACCCAACCCAATAATTCCCACCTGCCCTTCGGCGATCAGCAGAACGCGCCCTGGTATGGCAAGGATATCATCTCGGTCAAGCAGTTCAGCCGGGAAGACCTGGAGTACGTCTTCGCCGTGGCGCACGAGATGCATGACATGGTTGACCATGTCGGCACCTTCGACCTGCTCAAAGGTAAGATCCTTGCCAACCTGTTCTACGAACCCTCCACCCGCACCTCTTCGTCGTTCACCGCCGCCATGGAACGCCTGGGCGGCTCGGTCATCCCGATCAACGAAGTGAAGTACTCATCGGTCTCCAAGGGTGAGAGCCTGCCCGATACCGTCCGCACGCTGGAGTGCTACGCGGACGTGATCGTCATCCGCCACCCGGAAGTCGGTTCGGCGGCGCAGGCGGCCAAGGCAGCCCATAAGCCGGTCATCAATGCTGGCGATGGCATCGGCGAGCACCCCACCCAGGCCCTGCTGGATGCCTTTACCATCAAGGAAGAACTCGGTCACCTCGACGGTCTTACCGTCACCCTGCTCGGCGACCTGAAGCACGGGCGCACTGTCCACTCGCTGGCGCGCCTGCTCTCCCTTTACAAAGTCAAGTTGAACTACGTCGCCCCCGATATCCTGCGCATGCCTGCCGAACTGATCGATGAACTCAAGGCCAAGGGCATCAAGCAGGCTGAATACACAGCGCTCGACCAGCCCCTGCCCGAAACTGACGTGCTGTATGTCACCCGCGTCCAGAAGGAGCGCTTCACCGACGAGTCCGTCTACGAGTCCGTCAAGAGCGCTTACGTGATCGACCCAAAGGTGATGAAAGCTGCCAGGGAACGCATGATCGTGATGCACCCACTGCCGCGCGTCGGTGAGATCTCTGCCGAGTTCGACGACGACCCGCGTGCTGCCTATTTCCGCCAGATGGAATACGGTTTATACGTTAGAATGGCGTTACTGGCCATGGTGCTTGGAAAAGCGTAAACAAGAACCCTTTGCGGCTTTGTGCGAGGAAGTCTTCCCAATGTTTACTGAAGATTATCTGATGCGCATCATCAACCAAGCCATCGCTGTCTTGATGATTGCCATTGGTTTGAGGAAGGCCGGTAAGTACTCCGAAGCCCTGCAGGCCATCCAGCAGGCAATTGAGCAGTTAACCACTCTCCCTGAAAACATCGTCGATCAGATGGATGACGGCAGCATTCTGAGCATGCTGGTCGACGCAGGGACAATTGGATGTTGGTCGGTTGGCGATCCTGGCGGATCTCTATCAGGAGCAAGGCGAGATCCTTTTTAGGCTGGATCAATCGGTTCAAGGGCGCATCGCATTCGCCCGCGCATTGCGATTTATTCTGGAAGTGGCCTCTGTCTGACGCCGCCAATCTGTCCGCCGATAACTTTTGGCAAGGTCGAAGGTTTGATTCAACGATTGAAAGGATGCCCTCTCCCGGCTGAGACGCAGGTGGCACTTTCTGATTATTACTGGCGCTTGCTCGAAAAAGATGACCAGAGTCTCGTCGCGGCAGGCACTTCCCGCAAACAGGTCAACCAGGCGCTTGCCGAACTGCAGGATCAACTCGGTCCATCTCAAAATAAAATAGGCGATTAATCCACGATGGAAACCTTCTTTTCTTTTCTCGCTAAACGTGTCGATGATTGCTCCTCCCTGCTCTGCGTGGGGCTCGACCCGCACCCGTCCGACCTGCCCGCCCCCACTGCCGAGGCGGCGCGGACCTTTTGCCTGCGTCTCGTGAAAGCGACTGCTCCCTACGCTGCCGCCTTCAAGCCCAACGCGGCCTTCTTCGAGCTCTATGGACCAGAAGGTTGGGCCGTTCTGAAGGACATCATCGCCGCCGTACAAGGAGGAATCTGACCGGCTGGGTTCGATGATCCCGGTCATCCTCGATGCCAAGCGCGGCGACATCGCCTCCATCGCAGAAGCCTACGCCAATATCAGCCTTTGAGCAAATCGGTGTCCATGCAATCACCCTTTCACCGTATCTAGGCAAGGACTCGATTGACCCGTTCCTGGCGTACAAAGAGAAGGGGGTTTTCCTGTTGTGCAAAACGTCCAATCCGGGAGCGGCGGATTTGCAGGATTTGATGGTGACCGCGGACGTCATCGCACCAAAGGGGGTGAGCCACGGACCACCGTCGGCCGTCCCTCGTCCGTCGTCCCGCTGTATGAGCACATCGCCCATCTGGCCCAAGATTGGAATACAGGAAACAACATCGGGCTCGTTGTCGGAGCGACCCAACCCGAAGCGCTGACCCGCGTCCGGGCCGCCGCGCCCGACCTGTGGTTCCTCGTCCCGGGCGTCGGCGCCCAGGGCGGCGATCTGGAAACAGCGCTCCGCTCCGGTCTGCGGGCAGACGGGAAGGGCATGCTCATCAATGTCTCGCGCGGTATCTCGCGGGTAGAGAATCCTGCCAAAGCCGCTGCAAACCTGCGGGATGAAATGGTGAACATTCAATACCAGATGAGTAAAGAAAAGGGAGCAGGGAGCAATAAAACCGTGTCTGCATCAAACAAGACATGGCAATCGTCCTGTACTCCTCTCGCTCCTCTGTTATCTACTCTCGCCGATGGTCTTCTTGAGGCCGGTTGCATCAAATTTGGCGAGTTCACCCTGAAATCCGGGCTGAAATCACCCCTTTACATCGATCTGCGCCAGATCATCACCTATCCCAGATTGCTGGAGCAGGTTAGTGCGGCCTATCTGCCAATTCTGGAAAAACTCAAATTCCAGCGTATCGCCGGTCTCCCTTACGCCGCCATCCCGATCGCCACGGTTATTAGCTTGCTGGGGAACTTTCCGATGATTTATCCGCGCAAGGAAGTAAAGGACTACGGGACGAAGGCAGAGATCGAGGGCGAATACCATACCGGGGAGACAGTCGTGGTGATTGACGACCTGGCCACCACGGGCGGGAGCAAATTCGAGGCCATTGAGAAACTGACTGCAGTCGGGCTGAAGGTGCGGGACGTGGTGGTGCTGATCGACCGCCAGTCCGGGGCGAGAGACGCGCTCGAGCAGGCAGGTTTCCATTTACACGCGGTGGTGACCATCACCCAGTTGCTGGATTATTGGGAAAAGTCAGGCAAGGTTGCGAAGGACAAGATTGCTGCAACACGCACCTTCCTACAGAATAATTAATCCCATACTCGCAAAGTCTGCCAGTAAGAAATGGAAGATTACGCTCGCCTGTGATTCGGCATTGTGCGCTTCCGTGTAGATTATCTTATGAGAATGGAAGGAATTAAAAATAATAGAGGCGGCTGCCTCTATTTTAATTTGATCAACTTTCCTTTTACCGACCGGCTCATCCGCTTGATTCGCATCTCTCTTCGCATTGCACTGCCCCGGTCCGGCTGCTCCTCTACGTACACCAACCGGACCGGGCGCCGGCTGCGCGTGTATCGGGCACCGTTCCCACGGTTATGCTGGCGGAGGCGTCGCTCCGGGTCGGTTGTCCAGCCGGTGTAATAAGTCCCGTCAGAACATTCAAGAATGTAGCAATAACAGGGCATAGCGGGCGGTTAATCCCCATCCGGTTTTTCTTGTCGCGCCGTCTGAAGATTTTATCCAGGCCGCCGATCTGCTGTTTCAAAATATCGCCAATTTTTGGCATTTCCTGTCTGCCGGATTCGACCGCCAGCCAGTCGCCTTTGGCGCGCTCCAATTGCCACTGGGCGCGTCCCCGGCGGGCACTTGTCAAGACGGGCTTGCAATTCCTTTTTATTTTCTTCCGCAATATCCTTGCGCAGGGATGTCAGGGTGGCGATATATTCGTCCAGCACACGGATCGTATTGGCGCGGTTCTGCAGGATGGCCTCGGCCAGCGCAGTGGACTCTTCCCCATCGAGCGGCTGCGTGGCAGCAGAATAATGCTTCCCGGCCATTTTGCGGATGTCGGACCAGCCCGGCTGACCGGTGACAGTCTCGGCCAGTGCAGCCGCGGATAATCCTGGCAGGAGATGGGCCGAGGCCATCACTCCGTCCACTTCAACCATGTCCGCGAAAAAGGGCTGCGAACCAAGGAGGGCGACAAAATCAGCCGCCAGTTTGAGCGCCCCTTCAGCCGTCCCTTGCGGAGCAGTGACAGCGATCACCCCTTTCTGGAACAGGTCGGCGCGAGCGGCGTTCAGCCCCAGCGCGGCATCCTCCAGGCAGGCCGGGTTGAGTGCCGGGGTCAGGCCGATGTAATGGCGTTTGGGCGGCAGGAGTTCTTTCGCCCATTCTGCCACTGCCGATTTGACCGGCGCGGTATCCATCACGACGGCATCCTCGCGTACATCCTGTGCAATGATTTTCAATGTCTCATAAATCTCATCGAAGGGGATTGCCAGCACGACAACATCCGCGCCTTCGATGGAGGCGGGCAGGTTGTAGGAAATGCTCTCAACCGCCCCCTGCTTTTGGGCTTTGCGGGCGATCTCCGGGGATTTATCGTGACCGAGCGTGGTGACCTGGTCTTTGTGGTTTGCCAGCGCCAGTCCCATGGAAGCGCCAATTTGGCCGAGGCCGATGATGGTGATTTTTACAGTCATGGTTTCCTCACTCTAATCTTATCACGGAGCCATTGGGTACGAAATGAATAAAAACTCGTGACTTCGCGATTTCGCGGTAACATTTCTGGCAATTTGCCTGTGGATCAATTTTCATCATCCGCGGATTGCAGTGCGCTAGAAGGGGTCATCTGCGGAGGAAATATCCTGGTGGCGGCGGATCAGGTCCACGGTCCGGGAAGAAGCGCCTGCCTGCTCTGCCAGGTCTGCACCCCATTCAGGGTGATGCGCGGCCACAACGAATGGGCGGCGGAATCGGTCCGGCGTTCCCTCGCTCCAGCGCCCGGCTCTCCGCCGGAAAAAGCGCTTGCCCAACACGATGACCACACGGTCGAGTAAGGAAAGCGGATACAGGACTTTGCCAACATCGTGCAGGAGGGCAGCAGACAGCAGGTCCGGGTCGGTTTGACCAGCAGCTTTCAGCCGTTCGAGCACTCTGATAGGCATGGGCCTGTTCGGATGGCTGCATCCGGCGAAAAAGGACAATCTGGGAAGGCGAGAGATGGGGAAGAAGCGCCTCGGTCTCGACCCGCTTGCGGGAGCCGGGCAGGGCATTCCAGAACTGGCGGGTGCGGTAAGCGAGGCGGGAAAGCATCACGGGAAATCCCCGGCGATGTTCTGCCGACAAAAGGGATTATAACATTGTGATAGAATCGTGAGAGCCGGGGACGCCGACCCCGGCTCTCGTGAAAGGAGGAGAAGAGAAATCGCCTTACGACAATATCTTACCATCTTGGTCTAAATGTACTTGACGCTTCCCCTACGTTTCCCCTACGCCAATTTGACAATTTTGTAATCTTTTTTTTCGTTTTTCAGAGTGTTTCATGCCACCCTTTGCCATTGAAGCTGAAGATTTTGGGCGGATCTACAACATTCGCGGCACAAAAAAAAAAGCCATCCGCAAGGAACTGGTTGCGCCGGAGGATGTTAAAACAAAAATCGAACAAGATGGCCCATTCGGATTCCCTGTGGGAAAGGGGAGGGGTAAGGAGGCGTAATGGATAAACTCTATATTGGTCAGACTGGCAAGACCCCCTTGGGAAGGTTCTGGCTGGCTGCCTCGGATCTCGGGCTGGTGGCGGTGGAATGGGGTCAGACCCGGGCCGAATTCGAAACCTATCTCTCCAGGCGCTTCAAGCGGACCGTCGCGTATGCCCCGCAACACATCCGAGTGGCTGCAACGCAATTGAAAGAATATCTTTCCGGTGAGCGGCAGGCTTTCAACCTGGTCATCGACTGGTCGGTGCTGCGCCAATTCCAGCAGTCGGTGCTTCAAGCCACTAACGAAATTCCTTACGGTGAGACACGCACCTATAAGGAAATTGCCGGGCATATCGGCAGGCCGCGTGCGGCGCGAGCGGTGGGACGCGCCGAAGCAACCAACCCGATGCCGTTGGTACTCCCCTGTCATCGCGTGATCGGTATGGATGGGAAGTTGCATGGCTACGGCATGGTGGAGGGATTAAAACGAAGGCATGGCTGTTGAAATTGGAAGGGGCAATGATCGCGTAATAGATCCCCACCTCTCATTTCGTGCCAGGCACTAAGTCTGGTTGCGCCTTTATCCTTCCAGGGTGAACCTGGCTGCTGCGCAGATATCTGAACCCATCCTCTTATTTTCGAGTCGTTCAATACTGCAGAATTCATGTGAAATATGTAAGAGACAGTAAGGTGGGACGGCAGTTCTATTGCTGTCTCATTTCTATTGCATCCTTGCCAAACCTTTCTCCTTCGATTATCCTTATCGCTGGGAGTGGTTAAGTCCCGGAGGACTTCCCGGTCTTCAACACCGGTGGCGGGTCGCGTTGCGGGCCGCGGTGGGTTCGACCCCCATCCACTCCCGCCTAGCATCTATTCCTTTTACAGGTGAATAATGACTTTTCCCGATACTGACATAATCGCCTCCATCGTCTCGCGAGTTTTCCGCGTAGAAGAGGTCACCCTCGGCGATCCGAAGCAGGGCTATTTCCTGCGCTACCGGGGTGAATTGATCCTGCAACTCGATCGAAGCCTATGACCAATTGGCTGCAGCGCTGCTTCCATACGACATCACCCCGCTTTTCCGCCTCGAGAACGAGCGCCAGACCATCCTGTTGATGCGCGGTACCATCCACCCCAGGCCGGGACGTGCCTGGGTCAACATTCTCCTGTTTGTTCTGACCCTTTTGAGCGTCCTGTTTGCCGGAGCGATGTACAGTTATCGTGGCCCATTGCCAGCGGATACCCTCGGTCAGATCTGGATCCTGGTCACGCATCTGTGGGTCGGCTGGCCGTTCGCTGTCAGCCTGCTGTCCATCCTGCTGGCGCATGAGTTCGGCCATTACTTCGTGGGGCGGGCGCGCGGTGCGGCTGTCTCGCTGCCATATTTCATCCCCCTGCCGGTCAGCATCTTGGGAACGATGGGCGCTTTCATCCAGTTGAAGCAACTCCCTAAGAATAAACGCGCCTTGTTCGATCTCGGCATCGCCGGTCCCCTGGCTGGACTGGTGGTCGCCATTCCAGTGCTCATCCTGGGATTGGCTCTTTCTCCGGTGGAGACTACGCAGAATACGTATTACACCAAGGCTGCCAACAGCCCGGACGTCTGCCCCAACACCGCTAAAATTGGTGAATCCTACTCCTGCCCTGACGACAACCTGCTGGAAGGAAATTCCCTGCTCTATATGGGATTGAAGTACATCGTCAAAGGCGAGCTGCTGCCCTCTCCGCTGAGTTACGATGTGCCGCCACTGCTCTATTGGATCCGATACTTTTTCACCGGTCATCCAATCCCTGTTGGCGGACGGGATGTAATGCTGCACCCGGTCGCATGGGCTGGGTGGGCAGGCTTGCTCGTCACTTTCCTGAACCTCATCCCGGCCGGCCAATTGGACGGCGGGCATGTGCTCTATTCCCTCTTTGGCAAGCGCGTCAGAAAAGTCTTTCCGGTCATCCTCGGTGCCATTCTCCTGCTTGGCTTATTCTGGAGCGGATGGTGGCTGTGGGCATTTATCATTTTCATACTGGGTCGGTCTCATGCCGAGCCTCTCGACCAGATCACCCAGCTCGACACCCGGCGCAAAACTCTGGCGGTGATAATCCTGGTGGTTTTCCTGCTCGTCCTGACCCCCGTTCCCTATGTGACCTTCTAAATGACAATCCATGCACTTCGATCCCTGATGCTTCTCCTGCTGACGGCGCTGATGCTTTCCGCTTGCGGACCAGGTTCCCCAACACCAGCTTCGACATTGCGCCCGCCTGCCGTCACCGAGACGATCAGTCCCACTCCCTCCCGCAGACTCCGCCCATCAGTGTGGACCCGGCTGCATTGCGCGGGATCAGCCTCCAGGTCTGGCACGCCTTCACCGGAGGCGCCGATGATGTTTTTACCAACCAGGTTGCCCAGTTCAATGCCATCAACGAGTGGGGCATCGTCGTCACCCAGACCGGTTACGGCGACTATCCCTCCCTGTTCGATGCAGTCAACACCGCCCTCGAATCCGGTGATACCCCCGACCTGGTGGCCGCCCTGCCGGAGCAGACTCTTGTCGTGGGATGCCTCCGCTTCGGTTGTGGACCTGTCCCCTTATCTCGGCGACCCGGCCTGGGGCCTGGGGAGTGACGTCATCGCTGGTTTCCCGCCGGTCTTCTGGGCGCAGGATTCCCTGGACGGGAAGCAGTTGGGCATCCCGGCACAGCGTTCGGCCCGTTTCCTGTTCTATAACCAGACCTGGGCGCACGAACTGGGCTTCGATAACCCTCCTGCAACGGCAGATGAGTTCCGCCAGCAAGCCTGCGCGGCCAACGCCTTCTTTCGCACCGACCTCAGTCCGCAGAACGATGGCTACGGCGGTTGGATCGTGGACACGGATTGGCAAACCACCTACTCCTGGCTGCTGGCCTTCGGCGGCGGAGTAGTGGACGGGAATGCCTATGGCTTCCGCACTGACCCGAATCTGGCCGCCCTGCAATTCCTGAAAGGCTTGTTCGATGACCACTGCGCCTGGCTCTCCACCGAACCGACTCCCTTCGATTCTGTTCGCCGGGCGTTTTGCACTTTTTGTCAGCGGCGACCTGGCCGAGGTGCCATTGGCGAACGAATCCATGTCACGCCTGAAGAACGCCGACGAGTGGACGCTGGTACCCTTCCCCGGCACTTCCGGGAACGTGCTGGTCACCTATGGCCCGTCATACAGCCTGTCTGAAATCCACTCCGGAGAAACAGCTGGCGGCTTGGCTGTTCGCTCGCTGGCTGCTCTCGCCGGAAAACCAGGCCCAGTGGGTGGAACCGACCGGGCTCTTCCCATTGCTCCATTCTGTGCTGGATATGGTCGGCCCATATCGCATCGCCTCCCCGCAATGGGACGCGGCAGTCGGGGATCTGTCCCTGGCTAAAGGAGTGCCGCAACTGGCCTCCTGGCGCAAGGTACGCTATGTGCTGGAGGATGGCGCTAAAGTTATTTTTCAAACCAACGTCCCGGTTGACCAAATTCCATCCATCTTGGCAGAGATGGATGCCACCGCGAAAGAAATAAATGACAAGTGAACAGGATGGCTGAAAAACCGAAATATTACGTGGTTTGGAAAGGGCGCAAGACCGGGGTTTTCTCCAGTTGGGAAGCCTGCGCTGCTCAGGTACAGGGGTTTACCGGCGCGCAGTACAAGTCCTTTACCAGCCGCCTCGCTGCCGAACAGGCCTTGCGGGGCAAGTATTCTGCTCATGTTGGCAAACCTGTTTCCAGCGGAGAGTGGTTGTTCGCCCCCAACCCGCCGCTCGCCGAGAGTATTGTGGTGGATGCCGCCTGCTCCGGCAGTCCCGGACGGTTGGAATACCGCGGCGTTGACCTTCGTTCCGGGAAGGAAATCTTCCGGCAGGGGCCATACAAGAACGGCACCAACAACGTCGGCGAATTTCTGGCTATTGTTCATGCGCTGGCTTTGCTCGAAGAGCAGGAAAGCGCATTGCCGGTCTACTCGGATTCGGAGACCGCCATTGCCTGGGTAAAAGCGAAACGATGCAATACCGAGCTTGCCGCTGACAAAACGAATGCGCCGTTGTTTGAACCTCATCAACCGTGCCGAAGATTGGCTGGCCGCACATAAAACGGTCAATCCGGTTTTGAAATGGGATACCAAAGCCTGGGGCGAAATTCCTGCCGATTTCAACCGGAAGTAAAAAGGGTTAAAATACTGTAGTAATGACTTATATCGTTGCTACATAGCGAGGTGATTATGCCCATTTACGAATATATCTGCCAGGAATGCGAAAAAGTGTTTGAAACCATCCGCCCGATGAACCAGGCTGATGCCCCCATCCCTTGTGCCCTCTGCGGCGGGAAGCACACCCGGCGTAAACTCTCGGTCTTTTTTGCCGAGAGCGGCGGCAAAGCTGTCTCTGGCATGTCTGAACCATCGTGCGATTCGTGCGGCGGCGGGGATTGCTCCCACTGCGGGCATTGATAATTAAGCCGCAAAGCAGCGAAGTGCGCGAAGAATTCTTTGAGTAGCGATGAATACTTCCGCAGCCTTACCCTTCGGGCACTTTGGCGTTTCTTCGCGGTGAATCTTTCAGGAGGTAGATATGGAATACACTCAACTTGGCCGTACTGGATTGAAAGTCTCCCGGCTGTGCCTCGGCACGATGAACTTTGGCCCGCAGACGAACGAAAAGGATTCGTTTGCCATTATGGACAAAGCCCTCGAACTGGGATTCAACTTCTTCGACACCGCCAACGTCTACGGCTGGAAGACAGGCGAGGGCGTGACCGAGCAAATCGTCGGGCGCTGGTTCGCCCAGGGCGGTGGACGGCGCGAGAAGGTCGTCATTGCCACCAAAGTCTATGGGAAGATGGGCGAATGGCCAAACGAATTCGAATCTCTCTGCCCTGCATATCCGCCAGGCGTGTGGAAGGTTCGCTCAAGAGATTGCAAACGGATCACATTGACCTGTACCAGATGCACCACGTGGACCGCATCACGCCCTGGGAGGAGATCTGGCAGGCGATGGAAGTGCTCGTCCAGCAGGGCAAGGTGATCTATGTTGGTTCATCCAATTTTGCCGGGTGGCATATCACCCAAGCCCAGGAGAGCGCCAAAGCCCGGCATTACATGGGGCTGGTTAGCGAGCAAAGTCTGTATAACTTGAAAGACCGCATGGTCGAACTGGAAGTGCTCCCGGCCTGCAAAGCATACGGTCTGGGCGTCATCCCGTGGAGTCCGCTGGCGGGCGGCTTGCTGGGCGGGGTGTTGCAAAAGATCAAGGAAGGCCGCCGCGCCGAAAAGGACACGCAGAAAGAGATCGAAGAAAAGCGCCCGAAGTTGGAAGCCTGGGAGGCATTCTGCAAGGAATTGGGCGAGAAACCTGCTGATGTATGCCCTTGCCTGGCTGTTGCACAACCCGGTAGTCACTGCGCCCATCATCGGACCTCGCACCATGGAACAGTTAACTGGTTCCTTGCACGCCCTGGAGATCAAACTCGACGAGGCTGCCCTGAAGAAACTGGACGAGATCTGGCCCGGTCCCGGCGGCGAAGCGCCGGAAGCGTACGCCTGGTAAATCCGTAGATCGGGAGTTGGTTGGGACGGCAGTATAAACTGCCGTCCCAATACATGTAAATGTATCCTCGTTATACCTATCCGTCCCTTGGGCTCTTTCCGTCTGACTCCCAACGTCCTCTTCGGCGGTCATCGCTCCTTCCGCCGCGATGGGCAATTGTGCATCGAACGGCTTAAACCACCGCTGCGAGTTCCTGGGGGAGGAAAACATCCCACAGGGCGGACCATGCCTCATCACCTTCAACCACTATTACCGCCCCGGCTTTGACGCCTGGTGGATGGCGCTGGCTCTTGCCGCCCTCGTACCGGTGGATATGCACTGGGTGATGACCGGCGAATTGACCTTCCCCGGCAAGTGGTACGCACCGCTGGGGATGGCCGGGTCGCGCTGGCTGCTGTGGCGGTTTTCGAAGATCTATGGCTTCACCACCATGCCACCCATGCCGCCGCGTGAAAAGGACGTGGCCCGCCGGGCCCGTTCGGTGCGGGCAACGCTCAGCTATGCCCGCGCGCACCCGCAGTGTGTGCTCGGACTGGCACCGGAGGGCGGCGACCAGCCTGGCGGTCTGCTCAACTGGCCGGCCTCCGGAGGCAGGACGGTTTGTACTGCTGCTGGCAGAGCAGGGTTTCCCCGTACTGCCGGTGGGAGCGTACGAAGAAAATGGAGAATTCAATCTGCGCTTCGGGGCAGCTTACCGGCTGGAGCTGCCGCGTGGTCTCGATCCCGATGAAAAAGACCGCGCCGTGGCAAAGACCGTCATGACAGCCATCGCGGCCCAACTGCCGGCGCGTCTGCGTGGGGGTTTTGGTTAATAAGCAACTCCTTGCAAGGACCTGCGTATATCTTTTCAGAACGACCAACGAGGACCCACAGTGACTGACGAAATCGACCTGGATCATCCAGGCCCAGCAGGGCGATGACGAAGCTTTTACGAATTTGGTCGAAACTTACCAGAAACCGGTCTATAACCTTTGCTACCGGATGCTCGGTGAGTCGGAGGCCGCTGAAGATGCGGCCCAGGAGACCTTCCTCAAGGTGTACCAGAACCTCGCCCGCTACGACCGCGCACGTTCTTTTGCCACCTGGCTGCTCTCCATTGCCGCCCACCACTGCATTGACAAACTCCGCCGGAGACGATTTTCCTCGGTCTCGATTGATGAAGATGAGGAAGGTCAGACTGATCTCCCCGACCGCTCCGCTCCGGACCCGGAATCGGAGACCGCCAAACGGCAGGAACGCGAACGCTTGCATAATTGCCTGCAATCCCTCGACCCCACCGACCGTGCCGCTGTCATCATGCGCTACTGGCAGGATTGTTCGGAAGTGGAGATCGCCCAGGCTCTCAAACTGACCGTCCCGGCAGTAAAAAGCCGTTTGCACCGGGCGCGGCGGGCACTGGCAGACCTGTGGGAAGAAAAACCGGCGCATGTGCGCACAGAAAGGAAGCCCTATGGATCACCGGCCTTTTGAAGACTGGCTCCTGGACAACCAACCCCTTACCATTGATCAGAAACGTCAGCTGAACACCCATCTGCAGACGTGCTCTTCCTGCACTGCATTGGCGGAGGTGAACCTGGCATTGAAGTCGGTCAGGCTGGTCGCGCCCGCAGCGGGTTTTGCCGACCGGTTCCAGGTCCGGCTGGCAGCAAGGAAACAGACTTTGCGGCGGAGAAATTTCTGGGGCTTCGTTATCCTGACCTTGAGCGTGCTTGTTCTCTTGGGTTGGATCTCCTCGCCGGTGCTCAAAGGACCTGATCCAGTCGCCAGTCAACTTGCTGGCCTCCTGGATTTCCTCATCTGGTCTCATTCTGGGCCTCTCTCCAGGCGATCTTCCGGGCTGGGATGGTTTTATTCAAAGTTGTTCCGGGCTTCGTTCCCGCTTATATCTGGGCGGTGATCCTGTTTGCCGCTGGCGGATGGAGTTTGGTGTGGGTCGTCTCGTTGATGAAATTTACCAAATATCCGCAAGGAGTGTAACCATGAAACAAATTGTAAGAATTGCATCTCTCGTTCTGCTGGCACTGCTGGTCTTTGTGCCGATTCAGTCGGCAGCTGCCAAGGGCTCTTCTTTTGATGGCCAGGTGATTTTTGGCCAATCCTACACTTTGAAGACCGGCGAGACCCTTAATGGCGACCTGCTGGTCTTTGGTGGTACGGCCACGCTTGAAGAGGGTGCAACTGTGAATGGCAATGTCGGTCCTGTTTGGCGGCAGCCTGGTGGTAGATGGCGAAGTGAGCGGCGATGTGGCTGTCATCGGAGGTACGGTAACCATTGGAGCGACTGCGCACCTGCATGGCAACCTTACCACCGTCGGTGCTTCACTTGAGCGGGCCGAAGGCTCGCAAATTGATGGGCAAATTTACAACACGGCCACCTCTTGGATCGGCAATGGCAGCAATGGCAACAATCCTGTCATTCCTGCCATCCCGGCTACGCCGGTGGTTCCAACGATCCATGTCAATTTTGACCCGGTTGGAAAGGTGTTGAACGGTTTCGGACAGGCATTGGGTCTGGCTGTGCTGGCCATGCTGGTCATGCTCTTCCTGGCTCCCAATGCAGACCGCGTGGCCCATGCCGTTATGGTGCAGCCGCTGACTACGGGCGGCCTCGGCCTGCTGACGGTCATCGTGGCTCCGATCACGTTTGTCCTTTTGACGGTCACGATCATTCTTATTCCGGTGGTGGCTATTGTTGCTGTTGCCTTGTTCGTGGCTGGTATCTTCGGATGGATTGCAATCGGTTATGAAATCGGGCAACGCTTTACCACAGCCCTTCATCAAAACTGGCATCCCGCTTTTTCAGCAGGTCTGGGTGTCTTTACCCTGACCCTGGTGGCTAATGTATTGACCGGCATTCCGGTATTGAATTGTGTAGGATGGTTGGTGCCTTTCCTGCTGGGCCTTGCCGGGTTGGGTGCTGTCATCATGACCCGCTTCGGGACGCAATCGGTCCTTGCACCTGCGGCAGTTGGCTCTGCCCCGCTTGCCCCGCTTGCCCCGGTCGCCTCGGCACCTGAGTCCCCCGCGCCTGAACCAGTTGTTCCACAGCGCAAGCCGCGTGCTAAATAAGGATCATAACATTCCGGCCTTTTGGGCAACTGCCAAGAGGTTTGTTCCCCGCTCCGGGTTTCCGGAGCGGTTTTTTATGCCTTGGTGATCGCGTAGTAATGGTGGAAGTAAATAGAAAGGGAATAGGGAATATGAGGTACTTCGCGTAGCCTACCCGAAGGGTTCAAAGCCTGCCCGCCGCCCTTTTTTCCCTCTATCACGGTGTTTTCAAAAGGTTCGTTTTCATGTTTTTCAGGAGGCAATGATATAATTCCTGATGCCCCTCTGGCAGGCAGAAAGAGAGAATATTTATGACCCCTGAAATCAAGCCACCATTACACCCGAATCCCCCCCCGCTGGTACGTGTCTCCGGAACTCATCGTGAGATGGGCCGTCAAATCGGCGAAGCCTGCAAAAAACAGGTCCAGCATGGTGTCGAGAACGGGCGTAACCTGGTGGCAGATGCCTACCAGCAGTTGGAGTTGACCTGGGCAGGTGCTCAAATCCAGGCGCGCAAGTACTTGCCGTTTGCCCAGGAGCGCTATCCGCAGTATGTGGACGAGATGATGGGCATCGCCGAGGGCGCAGATGTTGGTTTTGAGGACCTGGTGGTCATTAATGCCATGGAAGCAGTGACGATGGATGCCCTGCACCTGACGCGCTGTACCAGCATGGCTGTCAATGACGAGCGTACCGCCGATGGGCATGTCCTGCTGGCGCACAACGAGGACTGGGTTCCAGAAGACGAGGATGATGTGTTCATCGTTCTTGCCAATCCAAAGAATGACCCGCCATTCCTGGCGATGACCTATGGTGGGTTGCTGCCCAATATCGGTTTCAATGCTTACGGCATTGCCCAGTTATGCGATTCTGTTTATCCGAACGACTCGCGCATCGGCACACCTCGCACGGTGGTTTCACGTGCCGTACTGGCTTCGAAAACGCCGGATGAGGCAATTCGTCATATGCTTTCGGCGCAGCGTGCCGCCGGGTATAACCACTTGTTGGTCCACGAGAGCGGTGAGTTGTATTCGGTGGAGGTCTCAGCGTGGCGTTTTGGTATTCTTTATGGAGATGACGGTTATATCGTTCACACCAACCATTATCTCTCGGAAAACATGCAGCAGGTGGAACGTGAACCGGAAGACCTGGTTGCCTCGCGCGTACGCTATTTCCGTGCTCTGAGGCTGATCAAACGCGAGGACCAGCATACTATCAAGACTCTACAGTCCATCCAGCGCGACCACGTCAACTTCTCGAACTCCATTTGCAACCACTCGATTGACGCCAGCAACCCGCTCGACCGCGAGAAGACGGTCAATGCCATGGTGATAGACCTGACCGCCCGCGAAATGCACATCGCCTGGGGTAACCCGTGCGAGAACCCGTATCATACCTATCATCTGGATGCGTGAAAGTAGATGATGGAAATGACCATAACCGCTCCGAGAATATCGGAGCGGTTTTTCTGTTGCCTAAATCTTCCGGATTTTGTACAATGATACCGGTAAAGGAGATTCTTATGCGCTTTGGCATCATGGCAATGCAACTGGAAGCCCTCGTCCCTTCCGGGTGTGCCTGCCGAGCAGATCATGGCGAGTATCATGAGTTTCGACCATGCCGGGCTGGCAAAAGGGTCTGGCAGACAAGGGTTTCAACCCCATCGAACTGGGCGGCG
Source organism: uncultured Chloroflexia bacterium (assembly GCA_963760315.1). Classification (GTDB taxonomy): domain Bacteria; phylum Chloroflexota; class Anaerolineae; order Anaerolineales; family Villigracilaceae; genus UBA877. The sequence continues at coordinate 498,733 of CAVXCK010000004.1, read as the reverse complement.
ACCTGGGGATGTTCCTGCCGAATGTCTACAGCCCCGAATTGGTCGAGAGGCTGGCTGCCCTTAGATCGGATGACCTCTCCTATACCCTCCACCTGCCATTGTGGTCGGTGGAACCGTCCACACCGCTGACGCCGGTGCGCAAAGGCTCGGTGGAGGCAGTCGTGCAATCAATCAAGGCGACAATTCCAATCGAGCCGGAAGTCTACGTGCTGCATGCCACCGGCGCGCTGGCGGCGGAGTTCTACAACATGAAGATCTCGGAACTTGCCCGCACCCTGATCCTGCGCCAGTTCCAGAACGGGGCGCGCGAGAGTATCCGCGCCATCCTCGCCGAGACCGGCCTCCCCAGCCGCCGGCTGGCCATCGAGACCATCGAGTTTCCCCTCGACCTGACCCTCGAACTGGCTGAGGAGTTCGACCTGTCCGTCTGCCTCGACACGGGGCATGTGCTGGCTGGCTTCCCCGGCTGGTTTGATTTCTTCGAGGTGGTGGAAAAACTCCTGCCGCGCCTGGCGGAGGTCCATTTGCATGACTGCAAGAAAATGCCGCAGGGTATGCGCGGTTACGGCGAAGACCACAAGCCGCTCGGAACCGGCGACCTCGACCTGGGTCGCTTCCTCGACCGGCTGGCCGCGGCAAACTTTACCGGTCCACTGGTGTTTGAATTAAACGTGGACGAAGCACTGGAATCGCTCAAAGTCGTTAAATCCATCCGACCGGAATTATATAAAGGAGTAGCGATGAAAAAAATATCCTTCCTGCGGATGCTCGTCATCAGCCTGCTCGGATTTGCGCTGACATTCTCCTCCAATATCCAGGACCCGCCGCTGATGACCTATAAGGTGCGCCAGCTGGCGCCCAACCTGCCCAATACTGCCCTGGGCATCCTGGGCTTTATTGGCTTGCTGGTGGCGATGGCTGTCCAGCCCATCGTGGGAGTATTCTCCGACCGGGCGAAGAACAAAACTGGGACGCCGCCTGCCGTTCATCATCGGCGGGGCAGTGCTGATCGCTGCTTCCCTGTTCCTGCTGGCTCTGCCCCACGCTGTGGGTGCTCCTGATGGGTGTGATTTTCATCCAGTTTTCCTCGAACATCCTGCAGGGACCCTGGCAGGCGCTCATCCCGGACCTGGTGCCTGAATCCAGCATGGACAGGCCTCCAGCCTGAAAGCGGTGATGGATATCATTGCCACTCGTGTCGGGCGGATTCGGTTGCAGGAAAATCCTGCGTGCCGGAATCGAAAGTGGGGAAAATCAACGGAGTTTGATCTTTGTGACCGCTGCCGTGCCGACGGTGGTCTTTTTCATCTGTTCGTCATCTTCACCGCCATCTGGGCGCGTGAGAAACCGGACAGCCACGATACCAAGTCCGATCGCCGTGGCGACCAAGACCATAGGCGAGGCGCTCAAGAAGTGCCTTCTACGTCAACTTCCGTGAAAACCCCATTTTCGGCTGGTGGTTCGCCAACCGCATCCTGTTCTGGGGTGCGTTCATCGCCATCAATACCTTTCTGATCAACTACCTGGTGGATGTGATCAAGATGACGCAGATCGAGGCCCAGTGTTTCTACGGCACACTTAAGTTCGATCCTGGGCGGTGCCTTGATTGTGCTGGCGCTGGCTCTCCGGCTGGCTCTCGGATAAGATTTGGGCGCAAACCGGTCATGCTGGCTGCCGGGTTGGTGGCTTTTGCCGGAGCGCTGCTCCTGCTCCTCGTCCGCGACCGGACCCTCATCACCGTTGCCGGTGGGATCATTGGCATGGGCATCGGCGCGTTCCTTTCCGTCTCCTGGGCGCTTGCCACGGATATCGTGCCCGCCGATGAGAAGCGCCCGTTACCTGGGCATTGCCAATATTGCCACCTGCATCGGCTCGGGCGTGGCACGCCTGCTGGGCGGGGTGTTGATCGACCCGATCAACAAGCTCCTCGGCTCGAGCAGTCTGGGCTATCTGTCTCTCTTTATCCTGGCAACGCTCTGTTTCCTGGTGAGCGCACTGGTGATCATCCCCCTGCCGAACAAACGGGCAAAAGCAAATTAACCCGGCACGTTATCCTGAATAAACAAAAAAAGCACCTCCTGGGGAGGTGCTTTTGCTTTCATCTCACGATCTTTATCCCCAGGATCAGGCCTTCTGTTTATCGTACTCTGCTTTTTTGCTGGCATGCAGTTCGAGCAGATCGTGCTGCATCTTTTCCAGCCGGGCGCCACGCAGCGGGAACCAGAACAGGATCAGCGCACCGAGCAGCATGGCGATGCCGGGGATCAGGCCGATGAAAACCTTGATCCCGAATATTGCGCTGGCGGGTTGGTTGAGGAAAGCCACGTTGTTGTTGGCTTCCCGGGTGACAAAATGAGCTGCTTCCAGGATGAAAGGTGGAATGGCAATCGCCAGCGATTGGGCAGGTTTGGTGATCAGGGCATTGATGCCGAAGAAAGCGCCCTCCCGGCGCACGCCGGAGCGCAGCTCGTCCTCGTCCGCCACCTCGGCGAACAGGATGTTGGTCAGGGTCTGCGGACCGGAAAGCCCGAAACCGACCAGCAGCAGGCAGATGGGGATCAGTGCGGTGGGCACGAAGGTGATCGCAATCAGCCCCACACCGGCGATCACCAGCAGCAATTGCTGAGCCTGCACCAGTCCCATCTTTTTGCGGATGATGTTGGTGATTGGCACGCCGCCAATCAGGGGAATGAAAATGAACGCCAGCAGGACGATCGTATTCATTTTGAGCACGTAATCGGCCAGGTAGAAAACCGACCCGGTCACCAGCGAGGAAACCAGGATGGACATGAAATTCTGGGCTACCAGGATGAGGAAGCTTTTGCTGGTGAAGGTGAATTTGATCTGGTCCATGAGTTTGAGGGGCTTATCCAGTTGGGTGAACTCAAGGCGCTCCTTGACCTTGAAAGTGGTGGCGATGATCAATAGCATCCCGGTCACGCCGACCACCACCATGGCAATCTGCAGCGGGAAGAAAGATGGCACTGCACCGGCCTTTGGGCGGAACAGGTCCGGGATGATAAAGCCCAGCAGCGTGCCCAGCAGGCCAAACAGCGAGGACGAAATTTGCAGGTGGTTGCGCTCGGTGTCCGATTCGGTCACTTCCGGCAGCAGGGCGGAATACACCAGCCCGATGATGGTGTAGCAGCCATCATACAGCACCATGCTGACCAGCATCCACAGGAAGAGGGTGAAATCGCCGGCGTGTTGCGGCGCCAGCCAGACCAGGATGAAGGTCGCCGCCAGGAACGGGGCGGTGTAACGCATGTAAGGGATGCGCCGGCCGTGTTTGGAGCGGGTGCTGTCCGAGATATAGCCAAAGATGGGGTCGTTCAGGGCATTCCAGATCGCATAGATGGCCGAAGCGATGGCGATCCAACGGGCGGCGAGACCCAGGTAATCCTGGTAAAAGATGGGCAGCAGGGCGCCAAAAACCCCCGAGATGAGGCTGGTACCCAGGGCGGCAATCCCCCAGGTCACCTTGTATCCGAATGAAAGTTTGATCGCACGTGGGGCAGTTTCAGACATGGCTTCTCCTTATTCAATGGTTTGAGATTATGCAACGGGCATAAGTTCTTTCAAGGCCCGGTAGCCGATCACGTGCAGGCCGATCTTCTGGATGTGCTTGGCGAAGTTCCTCGTTCATGAAATTCTGGTAATCGGCGGCACGGCAGCGCCAGTCGGGGGTGATGGCGCGCAGCTCAGGCGTATCCTTGGATGGGTGGATGATGAAATGGGTGATGCCTGGCTGGAGGTCCGAGAAGGCCTGCTTGGTGCGTTCCAGGCGGTTCTCGTCGGTATCCAGGTCCATCCCGCCCAGCACATCCAGCAGGGGCAGGCCGGACCCTTCCAGTTGCTGGATGAAGGCCGGCAGCCATTTTGGCAAATTCCGGCTCCAGGCCAGCGGCACGCCAGCCCGGCCTCGTCCAGGCGGAAGATCATCGGCTGGCAGTTGATACTTCATGGCCAGCTGGACATAGATGCCCATGAATTTTGGGTGCGCCACGGTGCCCATGTGCGTGTCAACGTGGGTGGGGACGATCCCGGCCTTGAGCGCCCGCTCCACCTGGGCGTCGAGTTCCATCTCAACGGCTGCCGGGTCGCCGTGTTCCTGGGCCGGCTCGGTCAGATGATAGAAGTATCCTTCTTCATCGATCATGCCGGAGGCAGGATCGCGCGTGGAGACAGGCCCCCAGCGGTAGGTCTTCCATTCACTGGTCAGGGTGAGATGGATACCCAGATCGGCCTGGGGGTGCTGCGCGGGCGTACGTCCGCGGCCTGCAGGAACCACGGGCAGGGGACCATCACCGCGCCGGATGAAATAATGCCGACCTCGTTCAAGTCGGCAAAGGCCTCCACGCTGGCCTGGCACATGCCGATATCGTCAGTGTGGATGATGGCCACGCGGTCGTTGGTCTGCCAGGCCAAGTTTTTAAGCACGGGGTTGGGAGTCATTGACATGGAAACCCTCCAGATGAATTTTGTTTATTATAGAGGTGAATTTCTGTTGAATGCAACGCACCGCAATGTGAAAGAAACCTGGACCTCAACCCCATGAAATACGAACACTTCATCAATTGCAGATTTAGATATATATGAATAAGCAGAAAAAAACGGACAGGTTCCCGAGGAACCTGTCCGTTTTAGGCACATATTATGGGCAGCGTCTTTCAAGCGGGTTTCCTCCACCGTGCGAGCAGCCGCGACGGGTCGTGTCCGCTGTCTTCGCCCGGCCACCCATAATCCAACCAGCACCGTCCCGAAATAGGCTGCGTAGGCCAGCACCTGCATCAGCGAAGGGCTGGCGCTGTACCCGAACAATGCTCCCAGCGTCTGCCCAAGCACGGACCCTTCACTGACCACGCCTCCCAGATCCCAGACATGCCCGATGATGCGGGAATCCAGCCCACCAGGACCAGTTCGCCTAACTCCGCGCCCACCAGCCCGGCCGCAAACAGGAGCAGCAGGAAACCCGTCACCTGGAAGAAACGCCGCAGGTCGAGCCGGACGGTGGTTGCAAAAAATGACCAACCCAGCAGGATGGCTGTACCGAGCCCGAGCAACGCGCCCAGGATCGTCTGGGGGCGCTCGAGGAAAATGTCGCGGCGGTCAGGAACAGGGCCAGTTCCACACCCTCGCGCAGGACGGCAATAAACGCCAGCCCAAACAGCGACCATTTCCCGGCCTGCGAGGCGCGCTGGACGCTGGATTCGAGTTCGGCTTTCATATTGCGCGCCCGCTGGCTCATCCAGAAGATCATCCAGGTGAGTATCCCGGCTGCCAGCAGCATGGTAATGCCTTCGAAGATGGCTTCCGCCGGGTCTTTCAATTCCAGCCCGAGACGCGGTGAGCAAAATGGCGGTGAGCAGACTGAGCAGGGCGGCGCTGCCTGTTCCGGCCCAGATGGCAGACTTCAGGTCCCGGCGGTGCATTTGGCCGCAGAGCACCCAGGACGATCCCGATGATCAACGTGGCTTCAATTCCCTCGCGGAGGGAAAGAATATAGGATGGAAGCATGGGGTACCTTTGATAGTTAGGTATATTAGATAAGATATATCCAATTATACCCTATTCTAATCCCCCTTTATCGGTCAGCAATAAATTTATAACGGACATAGCATCCCCCTGGGGGATAACCTACCCGTAAGGAGGATCCTCCCCAAAGGGGAGTCCTCAGCCCACGTTTATCGCTTGGTCTTTCTGGCTCTTCCCCCATGAAACGCCGGGGCGGTGATCGCGCAGATCGTGCAAATGCGCTCATCCAGCAAACGGACGCGCAGGCGCTCGTCAATGGATTCGAGCATATCCTACTGCCACGGTGAGCACGGTCGGCAGTTCGGCGTTGTAGCGGTAGTTGAAAAGTTGGTGCAGTTTTTCTTTCGCCCAGGGTGAGGTGGACTGTGCACCCAGGTCGTCCAGGATCAACAACGGCGCGGTGCGGATTTCGTCAAAGCGGTGATCGTACGAGACGTTGCTCAACGGGCTGAAGGTGGCCCGCAGATGGTCGAGCAGGTCGGGGACCATGATAAACAGCGGCGGGTTACCCTTGTCGGCCAGGGTGTTTGCGATGGCGGCAGCCAGGTGGGTCTTGCCGCAGCCGTACGGACCGGTCAGTACCAGCCAGCCGCGTGGCTTGGCGGCGAAAGTGGTGGCAGCCTTGACGGCTTTTTCCAAGCGAGCGGATTTCGTCCGGGGCGAGGCCTTCTTCTCGCCGGTCGTCGAAACTGGCGAAGGTGCGGCTGGCATGCAGGTCGAGCGAGGAGAGTTCCGGGTGACCTTTATCGTCGGTGGGGCGGCGATAATCGGGAGCGGTGATGCGTACCGCGCTGACCAGTTCCGGGTCCGCGAGACGGGAACGGATGCGCGCTTCGATCTCATCCAGGTCGAGGTTGGTCGTCACCACCAGCGGCAGTTTGTTGATGTAGCGGTAATTCACGATCTGGAAAAGTTTTTCCTGCGCCCAGCCAGTGGCATTCTGCGTGCCGAAGTCGTCCAGCACCAGCAGCGGGGCATTGCGGATCTCATCGAAGCGCTGCTTCGAAGGTGGTATCTTCACTGTCGTAGGAAAAGCGCAGGGTGTCAAGCAGATCGGGGACGGTCAGGAAGAGCGTGGGCACGCCCATGCCGACCGACGAAGTTGGCGATGGCTGCCGCCAGGTGAGTTTTGCCGCAGCCGAATCCGCCCTGCAGGAGCAGCCAGCCGTTCAGCGATACCGGCATATTGCCTGGCGCGGTTGTACGCCCATTCGAGCGAATTGGCCTGCATTCGCCCCACGCCCTTGCGGCCGCGCGTTTAAAACTTTCAAAGGTCAAGCCCTGGAGTTCGTCCAGGTGGCTGAGCGAGAACAGGCGCTCGCGCACCGTCTGTGCCACCTGCGACTGGCGGCAGACGCAGATATCCAGCTTGCCGAAGTCAGGCGAACCGGGTTCTGCATCGCGGCGCAGGTAACCCAGTCCATGGCAGTGCGGGCAGTTTGGGTCGCCCAGGGTGGGAGCCGGGGCATTAGCGTTTGAGGAAGTCTTCGACTTTGCGCGTGACGTCCCGCCCGCGAGGTTCTTTAGCGTCGCGTCTATCTTGCTCTTTGGCATGTCCTTCTTCCTTCCAGCGGCGTAAAATCGCTTCCACGTATTTCCAGTTGCGCTTGTTACTCTTGACGGCAATCTCCATCGCCTCCGCCACCCATTCCGGCGGATAGGTCTGCTCGGCATCTTTCAGCGCGTCGGCGATCAGGGGGTCAGCGGGCCGATGTTTTCTTCGTAGAGTTTGAAAATGTTCGGGCGTTCCGGTGGCGGGTTGGACGGTGCAGCCCCTTCGGGCACATCCCTTTGACTTTTGGCAAACGCTTCAGCGGCGGCCCGTCCACGCGGGGAATTCAGGAAATAGAACGACGTTGCATTTTTTCTCCACCTGCAGCAGGCTGCCGCGCTGCACGGCTTTTTCCAGTGCCAGGCCGGGGTCCGGGACGATCTCGGCAAAATCCTGTTCCCGTAAAAAGCGGACGCGGCCCTCCATGTGCTCAAAGCGCCACAGGGCGTAGAGCGTGACCTTCAACTCGTCCGCCTCGGCAATCTCTTTCAGCAATTGCCGGAAGAACGAGTTGGGGATTTGGGTGAAGGTTTCTTGAGTCGGTAAACCCTTGAATTCATTTTCATGTTGTCCTGCGACCATGCAAGGCACCGCCTCGGGGTCGACCTCGCGAAGATGCCGCCGGGAGTGCTAAGTTTGTGATAAATCAATGCTTCGCGTTCGCTGCGTCCACGAACTTGGCCAGGTGGCTCATGAAGACCAGTTCCACGCTGCCGGTGGGACCATTGCGGTGCTTGGAAACGATGATCTCGGCCACGTTCTGCTTGACGGTGTCCTTCTCGTACTGGTCGGGCCGGTAGATGAACATGACGATATCGGCGTCCTGCTCGATGGAACCCGATTCCCGCAAGTCGGATAGGACCGGGCGCTTGTCGGTGCGCTGCTCGACGGCGCGGCTCAACTGCGCCGCGGCCAGCACCGGGACGTTCAGTTCGCGCGCCAGCACCTTCAGGTTGCGCGAGATGTACGAGACTTCCTGGACGCGGTTCTCGGTGCGCGTGTCGCCGCTCATCAACTGGATGTAGTCGAGGATGATCAAGTCGAGGCCGTATTCCATGTGCAGGCGGCGGCATTTGGTGCGCAGGGCCAGCGGGGTGATGGCAGGCGTATCGTCCAGGTAGATGTGTGTGTCACCAAGCACTTCGATGGCATGGACGAATATCGGCCACTTCGTCCTCATCCAGTTTACCGGTACGCAAGTGTTGGGAGTCGATCCCAGTCTGTTGGGTAGATCAAGCGCTGGGCAACTTGCTCATTCGACATTTCCAGTGAGAAGATGGCCACGTGCTTCTTATGCAGCAGGGCGGCGTTCTTCGCCACCGAAAGCAGGAAGCCGGATTTGCCCTGACCCGGGCGGCCGGCAATGATCAGCAAATCGGAAGGCTGCAAGCCCATCAGTTTGCGGTCGAGGTCAATGAAGCCGGTCGGGACGCCGAAGATGTCCTCGGGGCGCTTGGCAAGTTCGTCTATCCGGTCGTAGACTTCGCTCATCACCTGGCGGATGGGCTGCACGTCGTGGCGCAGCCGCCGCTCGCTGACGTTGAAGATGGACTTCTCCGACTCCTCGATGATGTTCTCGACCGACTCCCGCTCGTTGTATGCCAGGGTGGCGATCTGGTTGGCAGCGGTCAACATGCGCCGGCGGATGGCGTCCGCCTCGACCATCCGTCCATAGGCCTCGGCGTGCAGCGAGGTCGGTACCTGGTTGAGCAGCGCGGTCAGATAGGCCGGGCCGCCAATCTCGGCCAGTTGACCGGCACTCTCCAGTTCTTCTGCGACGGTCAGGAAATCCAGCGGGATGCGTTTTTCGTGCAGGCGGGTGAAAGCCTCCCAGATCCAGCGGTGCCGGACGATATAGAAATCGTCCGCCTGGAGGAACTGGGCCAGGTCGTAATAGGCTTCGGGGTTAATCAGCACAGCCCCCACAACGGCTTCTTCGGCTTCACGGTTGTGGGGGATCACGGAGCGGCGGGGTGGAGTCCCTTCGAGCAGGCTCAGGGCGGCGCCCTTCGACGGGGCTCAGGGCAGGCTCTTCGGGAGGAGGCAAATCGGCCATTGATTATTCCGGTAGGGCGGATCGGAGTTTACCCCCAAAGGGGGTGTCCGCCCTATGATTTTGGTTTCTCTTCGTCGCCTTTATCGGTACCAAGTTTCTTCAGGAAGTCTTCGAAAACATCCAGGCGTTTTTCGTCCTCCGGTTCGGCTGCCGCACCGGAGCTGTTCTTTCGGCCGGTTCGGAAGGGGTCTCTTCCTGGTATATTATTCTCGGGGACAATGCCCGCTTCATCCATCACTGCCTGGTTGACCAGGACCGGGACGTGGGTGCGCACTGCCAGGGCGATGGCATCCGACGGACGCGAGTCAATGTTAACGATCTTCCCATCTGTTTCGGCAACGATATTGCCGTAAAAGATATCCTCTTTCAGGGCAACGATTTCGACGCGTAATATTTTGCCATTAAAGAGGGTCAAGAGATTTTTGAACAGGTCGTGGGTCATGCGGGCGGCTGATCTCCACTTCCTGCAATGCCACCGTGATTGACTCGGCCTCGTACGGTCCGACCCAGATGGGCAGGTAACGTTCCACGTCCGTCTGGCGCAGTACCACCACCCGCTGCGGGGACATCAGGCTGACGCGCACGCTGTCAATCACGACTTCGACCATCTCAGACATGTCTCAAACTCCACTACCAATCAGGCAAAGGTAACGTTATTCTAACACGGGCGGGAGGGGGTTGCAACTGGAAACCGCCGGGCGGGCAGGTTCTTCCTGGCACCTGTGCGAACTCACCGACGCAAGACTCGCATCCCCTGGCAGGTTGCGTTACGATTGCCGGCATTGGGCGCTCCGTCTTCGCGGCATGATACAATGACGCTCGATGCCTGCCACCCGAAAAATCCTGCCCTACCTTGCCCTGGGGGTCACCATCGTGAGTCTCGGCTTCGCCGCATTCTTCGTTCGCTGGGCGAATGCGCCGGCACCGGTGATGGGATTCTACCGCCTCGGCATTGCCACTCTGATCCTGACCCCGTTTTACGTGCGCCACACGGTCCGGACGCGCCGCACACCCCGGGCCGCCAGCCTGCGCTGGGGGATCGTGATCCTGCCGGTCCTGGCCGGGCTGGGCTCTGCCCTGGACCATTTCGTCTGGAACACTTCGCTGAAATATACTTCCGTCGCCAACGCCACGTTGCTGGGGAATACTGCCCCGCTGTGGGTGGCGCTGGCCGCCTGGCTGTTCTTCAGGGAGCGGACCAAAGGACTTTTCTGGCTTGGTCTGGCCCTGACCATGGGCGGCGCGGTGGCCGTGCTGAGCAACGATTTCCTGCACCATCCCGTGATCGGCTGGGGTGATCTGCTGGCCCTGGCGACGGGCATATTCTACGCCGTATTTTTCCTTTTTTCCCAGCGCAGCCGCCAGCATTTCGATACGCTTTCTCACGTCTGGATCTGCAGCCTGAGCAGCACCCTGGTCCTGCTGATTCTCAGCCTGGCGACAGGCTCGGCGCTGACCGGCTATTCCCCGCACACCTACCTGATGTTCCTGGCTGCAGCCCTCCTGCCGCAATTGACCGGCTACCTGGCCATGGGATACGCCCTCGGACATCTGCCGGCTTCGATCGTCTCCCCGACCATGCTGGGGCAGCCGGTGCTGACCGCCCTGCTGGCCATCCCGCTCCTGGGCGAAACCCTCCAGCCTGTCCAATGGATCGGAGGGCTGGTCGTCATCGCCGGGATCTATCTGGTCCACCGCAGCCGGGAAGTTGTGCCGCAATCCCTTCCCGGCGATTGAGAATTTTCCGTGGGGGAATTGTCATCCGCCAAATGCGAAAGTCGGCATTCCTTGGGTATTCGTCCGGATGCAAAACAATCCGCCTGAGAGCGGATATTTTTTTATTTGTTCGGCGGTCATCCCCTTGCGCGCCGAAGTAATGAAGAGATCGGTCAAGTCAGGTCCGCCGAAGACACAGGAAGAGATATTCAAAGCTGGGACGGGGATTGCTTCCAGCAGTTGACCCGTGGCTGGATTCCACCTGGTAAGTTTTGCCCCTCCCCACATCGCCACCCATAACATTCCTTCGAAATCAGAGGTCATTCCATCCGGCCAGCCCATTTTAGGTGGGACTGTTACCACCGGGCGCGGGCTTGGCGATATCGCCGGTCGCCAGGTCATAATCGAAGGCTGTGACCTGGCGGGTCGGTGTGTCGATATGGTAGAATGTCTGGTAGTTGGGGCTCCAGGTTAGGCCGTTGGAGATGCGGACGCCGGTCAGCAGGGTTTTCAGCGTGCCGTTGGGAGAATAGGAATAGAGCGAGCCGCTGGCTTCTTTTTCTGCGTCGTCCATCGTCCCTGCCAGGAAGCGACCGGCAGGGTCGCATTTGCCGTCGTTGAAGCGGTTGCCGGGGAGGTGCGCCTCCGGAGTAACAAGGCGGGTCAGTTTTTGGTTGCTCAGCTGAAAGGTCGCGAAACCGCTGCGTAAAGCGATGATCAGATCTCCGCTCTGGCACGGGGCAACACAACCAACCGGTTCACCCAGGTTGATACGGTCATCGGTCTTGTTCTGCGGGTTGAAGATGTGCAAACCTCCGGCATGGATGTCCACCCAGTAAAGCAGGCCGCGGGAAGCGTCCCACGACGGACCTTCACCGAGGTTGGCACGTGCGTCCAGGAGCAATTCAGGGTGCATCTGCTATTTATAACCGCTTCTTCTCATACGCGGAGGAGGAGACTGTATTCTTACAGGAGTTCCTGCGACGATCCATTGTGGGATTGACCAGATCATCCAAAGCAGGGTACCATGAGAGCAAGGGAAAGAAGTCCCCGGCATGCGGAAAGCTGTGATCCCATTATTGTTCTTGGTCTTATCCCTTCTGGCTTGTAACGTGCCCACGCAGGTCGGAACGCCTACGCTGATTAAAACAGCCACCGCGACCGTCACCCCCGTGCCAAGCCTGACGCCGACCGCCACGATTGTCTCGGAATTTCCAGTGATTACGGTGCCCATCCAGGCCATCCTGATCGTGGACGATGATGGCGGGCGTCGCACGGATATCACCGCCGCACAGGTCGCCGCATGGGTTTCCAAGGCAAACGAAATCTACGCTTGGTCTGGCATCCAGTTCATCTTCAGCGAGCAGGATTTCGTGACCGTGAAAAGCACTCTGCTCAACAACATTGCCGGGGTCGAGGATCAAAACTGGGTCGACGAGGTTGCCTTTGGCAACCAGGTCGCTGCCCGATACCCCGACAAGCTGGTCGTCTTCTTCCGCTGGGGCCCGGGCGAAGGGTCCACCGGCGGCGGGTTTTCCGCAGACACCTATAACTTCGTGGCGATGCCCGGGTTCGGTACATCTGTCTGCGGCTACCAGAACATCGGCATGTTGGCGCATGAGATCGGTCACTACCTTGGGCTGTCGCACACCTTCCCCCGGGTGTTCCACAGCGTGGCGGAGGCGGAACTCGCCTTGAAAAATAATGGCAATGACCCCGCCATTTTCGATGCGGATGGATTCAGCGACACTCCGCCTGACCCGTATATTGGACGGGACGAATACCAATGCCAGCCCGTCCCGGGCGTCACCCTCAGCGGAACCTTCTTCCCCGTCCCGCGTGACAACATCATGTCCTATTACGAGGTGCGTACCAGCCTCTCTGAAATGCAAATCGCGCGCGTCCGCTGGACACTTTCCATGCGTATGGCGCACGGCATGTCGATGCCAACCAATGCCCAGGCTCCCAACCCGATGGATGTGCAGAACCAGTCCGTGCTTAATTATTCCGGTTGTTTCCCTGGTATGCAGGATATGTCAGGCTGGGGAAAAGGAATGTGGTATAACGACGACCAACTCTTCGTTTCCTCCGGCAAGAACTGTAAAGTGACCCTTGGCCTGCCGGTGAAAACGGCCGGACGGTACCGGCTGGATCTCTATCTCACCAGCACTCCCGATTTTGGCATTATCCAGGTCTCTCTGGACGGGACGCCGGTCGGCGAGCCGATTGATCTGTACACTCCGATCGTGATGCCCACTGGCGCGATCCCGATTGGGACATTCGACCTGACCCGGGAGACCCACCGGCTGACATTTAAGGTGGTCGGAACGAACGATAAATCCAACAACTACAGTTTTGGACTGGATTGTATCTCCCTGGTTCCCCAGCCGTGAAAGGATGGCGAAATTCCTTCCCGTTGCCACCGCTCGAGACTTCGGACTCTCTCAGAACAAAAATGGGTAGGACTTCCTTCTATCGGACGACTTTGGCCCGCACCACGAATTTATCCACCCCGCCAAAACGGTACTTGTATTCCTCGTTCCCCGCGCATGAAATCGAAACTCGGAGCGCTTGTTCTCGTTGGCCCATTGCAGGAGATAACCCAGCAATACCCAGCCTGGCGACAGTTCCAGGAAGCGCCGGTCAATGCCCGAGTTGTAGACCCAGATGCGGTTCAAGTAATCGAAATTGAGATAGCCGGCGGCTTTCTGCCCGTCAACTTCGAGAAAGGCCAGTTGCAGCCAGCCATTCTCGAAAGCCGCACGGCAGGAGAGGTGCATCTGCTCGGCGCATCGCCTCGGTCAGGAATTTCGCCTTTTCCGGTTCCTCCGCCATCATTGCCAGGAAGGCATCCACTTCCGCATCGAGAATCGCGGCATCTGACACACTATACCAGCGTAAATTGCTGCCGCTTTCTTCGGCGCGGCGCATTTTGCGGCGGATCTCGTGCCGCTGTTTCTTGTCAATACCGGAGAGATAGGTCTCGAAGTCACCCTTGCAGCGGGATGGATGGAGCGTGGTAGGTCTGCTCCTGGACGAAAGTCCAGCCGCGCTTTTCGGCTTCGGCTTTCAGGACCGGGAGCGTGGGCGAGGTTTCGGGGAAGTTCTGCCAGTCGAGGATCTGCCATGGTTTCGACCCCGCTTCCGGGGCAGCCACGCTCAGCCCGGCGGGTCCGGAATGATCGAGAAAATCCAGTAAACCAGGGATGAAAGTGGATAAATCGTTCGGGCGGACGATCAGGTCAAGGTAATCCGAGATTTCGATACTGCCGAGCAGCAGGAGCGCTGGGTCGCCGTCTCGATTTTTGGCAGAAAAGAGCGGGGCCACCCCGGCCAGCCGCCCATCCTGATGGGCGATGACAACTGCCAATTCTGAGTCCGGCCACTCGCCCCCACCGCGTGTGTCCCACCAGGTACGCAGGTATTCGTGCCGCAGAAAGGGCACATGGGTGACGCTTTCTTCCAGAAGCGCGTTCCATTCAGTTGCCAGTGGCTCAAGGCTTGTGAAACTGCGATGAAGGGTAAATTTCATACCGAGATTTTACCAGTATAATGTGGGAGTGACCGCCAATTTCGATCTCAACCTTCTCCCGTTATATCGTATCAAAGGCCAGGAATGGCCGCAACTGCCCGGGTTGCTGGTAATGGAACCGCCCCGGCGCGCTGCCCGCGGCCGCGAGGATGACCGCCTGGTCATCTACCTGACCTTTTCAGGGAACGATCCCTTTTCCTTCAACGAGTATAACCAGACTGCCACCCAGATGGCCCAGCGGTTTTATCAGACCGCCGGTTCGTTGACTTCTGCCATCCGCGCCGTTGCTGAGACCCTCAACCAGTCGTTGGTGGACCGCAACCTGCGCACCACCGGCAAGGGCCAGTACATCATCGGCCGCTTGATCCTGGGCGTGCTGCGCGGTTCGCAATTCGTATTTGCCCAGTGCGGGCCGACGCATGTTTTCCACCTGACCGGGAAGGAGACGCGCCAGATCCACGACACACAAATTTCAGGGCGAGGCCTGGGCATCGGCCAGGCTACCCCGCTCTATTTCGCACAACTTGATACTGAATGCCGGTGACCAGTTGGTGATGTGCGCTGACCTGCCCTCCGGCTGGGAGACCGCCCTGCTGGGGAAACTCCTTGTTTCACCGGACGCCCTGCGTCGCGAATTGCTCTCCATCACCACTGATGACTTGAATGCGATATTGGTTCAGGCGCAGCCTGGAAAGGGCAATCTGAACCTCCTGAAAACGATGCCATTGCCTGCTCCCGGCGCAGCAGCTCCAATTCGTCAACGATATTCCGGAAAACGGGCGGCCAAACCTGCTCCCAGCGGAGAGAACCCGGTGCTTCAACCGGCTTCCGTGGAACCGGCAGCCAGGTCTCCTGCAGCGACTGCCCCACTGCAACCCTCCGCGCCTGCCCCACTCCGGTCCCGCCCAACTTCGCAAGTGGAAAGTGGACATCCTGCCAGCCGCTTTGCCCGCCTCCTGGCTGGATCGGAGGACAAAAACTCCAGCGGATGCACCAGAAGCCCGAGATCTCCGCCACAGAAGACCGAAACTCCCGTCACGACAGGCAAACCGAAGATTCAGAACATAGCGGCGCAACCGGTTCGCCGGCCGGTGCCCGTTTCGAAAACGGCTGCCTCGCGTCCCGCTGCAAAGACCGGGCGTTTTGTTTCCTCGCGCACCACCGGCGAATTGCCCGAGATCAAGCGTCCAACCGCCCACCGTAGGGGCATCTTCCGTGGGCTGGCAAAAGTCATCCAGGGAATACGGGTGGGCACGCAGAAGATTTCTGACGGCATTAATAAATTCCTGCCAAATCTGTTGCCAAATCCGAAGGAGGCGAATCGGAAGTTGGCGGTTCAAGTCTGGCATTTTTGGCGATCGCCATTCCTCTGATTGTCGTGACAATTGCGGGATTGGTCTATACACGTTATGGGCGTTCTACCCAATATCAGGAAAACTACAATATGGCTTTGGACCAGGCTGCACAAGCCCACGGACAGACCGACCCGACCGAGGTGCGCCGCGCCTGGGACAGCACGCTTTATTACCTCGATCTTGCCGATCAGTACCAGGTGACACAGGATTCGCTTAACTTGCGCCAGGAAGCCCAGACGGCTCTCGATAACCTGGATGGCATCGTGCGCCTGGATTTCCGTCCGGCCATTGTTACGGAGGTTGAGCCGCACTGTGCAGATCAGCCGGATGGCTGCCACCAACACCGACTTGTACCTGCTCGACGCTTCACGCGGGAGCGTGATGCGCGCCGCCCTGGGAAGCCAGGGATATGAAATTGATACCAGTTTTGAATGCGGACCAGGGCAGTATGGCACGACTCACCGTCGGGAAACTGATTGATATTGAAGCCCTGCAAATGAGCAATATTACAATGCCCGCGTCATGGCAATCGATGCCAGTGGGAACGCTGCTCTACTGCGGGTTCAATATGACAGCCGGAGGCTGTGCCTCTCAGCCCGCCTCCGCTTGGTTGGCAGGGAATCTCTGCTTTTACCCTGGATACGGATGGCAAGTATTCTGTATGTGCTCGATCCACTGGGGAACACCGTGTGGGTGTATCAAGGGGACTTCGGAAAATTCACTGATTCCCCCACCATGTTCTTCGGTCAACAGGTGCCGCAGAACATGAGCACCTCCATCGACCTGGCTGCCAATAATTCTGACCTGTACTTGCTCTTTGAAGACGGGCATGTCACGGCCTGCCCGGCGAGTCATTTTGAAGGAGTCCCGTTGCGCTGTGCCGATCCGGTCACCTTTGTTGATAACCGCCCGGAGCGACAACCTGGCCCCAGGATCACCGATGCCGTGTTTAATCAAATATCCTTCGCAGCCGCGCCCGACCCCCTGCTTTATCTGCTTGAACCGCTCACGCGGGCAGTCTACTACTTTAGTCCGCGTTCCGATTCGCTGGAGTTGCGTGGCCAGTTCCGGGCCGGTGTGGAGCAAAGCAATACGCTATTCACGGTTCTGCCACTGCCATGACCATCAGCCCGAACCGGTATATTTTCTTCAGCATAGGCTATCAAGTGTTCTTCGCCACCAATGTGCCCTAAAAGGAAAAATGAATAATCCATCCGGAAACTCCAAACCGTCTCTTCTGGGTGCTTTGCTCAGGCTGTTTGGCCGCCAAAGTACCTCCCACCCCGTCCACGTTGTTCCACCCGATAACCCCATTGAACCTGTGCGGATTGTGACCGCCCGTGTGCTGTTGGTCATCTTCGACCCGGTCATGGACCCGGCTTCGGGTATCAAACTCTCCCAGTTAATGCAATGGCAGTCTCCCGATGACCTGGCCAATGCCTTCATTCAGGATATTCTGGAGACCAGTGGCGGGCTGGCGCGCTACCAGATTGTCCAGCGCATGGAACTCAACGAGTTCCCGGCCAAGACAGATGGATACTGCTATGATCCTCAGACCTATCTGGGTGTTATGAAGGGTGTTCAGCCGTCGCATATGCCCGAAGGGGCCGATTACCAGGCCATCCTGACTGGATTGAATGTCTTGCCACGCATTGCGATGCGCGAAATTGACGAAGTGTGGCTGTTTGCCTTCCCGCAAGCCGGATTCTACGAATCAACCATGGGCGGGGCGGGCGCCTTTTGGTGCAATTCCCAGCCTATGACCTGGGCATCCGGCTCCACCCGCCGGTTTATCGTCATGGGGTTTTCCTATGAACGGGGTGTCGGCGAAATGCTCGAATCGTTCGGACATCGCTCTGAAAGCCTTGTCTCCAAAGTTTTCAATTGCCAGGACTTTGTGGCCTGGACGTTACAGACAAGGCCGGGTACCTGCCACCGTTGGCCCCACCCTCAACCTGTTCCAGCAGTTTATCAGTTTCGACCAGATCGCGCCCGGCAAGGCCGGCATTGGGACGATCCATTTCGCTCCAAATAGCAACCGGGATTACGATTGGAACAACCCGCGCAACGTACCCAGCAACTGTTACGACTGGTACAACTTCCCGAAATTTCAAAATGATATCCGCCAGGTCAATGCTGACGAATGGGGAAACGGTGACATCCGTGCTCACCACAAATGGTGGCTAAAGCACCTGCCTAAAGTCCCCGGGCGGACGGGCGGCGTAGCCAATAACTGGTGGCAGTATATTATGGACCCGAACCTGATTGATTAAAGGAATTATATCGACCGGTTGCTTTGTGTAATCCTTGCCTCTCCTGATTAACCATGCATCCCTGGACCTTTACATGGTCAGGAGTGTGGGCGGAATGGCTTGGCACTTAAAGTCCCGGAAGATTACATGCAGAGTACAGTATCAATATCTGAATCAAATTTGTATTTGGACCGGGATTTCAGATTTCTTCTAGGTGAATACCGAGCGGGACATCCGCAAACGGATGTGGGATCACTTGCACCGGCAGGTGGTATGCCGTTGAAATCAACTCCGGCGTCAACACCTGCCGGGGCGTGCCCGTGGCTTTGATTTCCCCTCCACCAGCAGGGCCACGCGGTCGGCGTAACGGGCGGCGAGATTTAGATCGTGCAGGGCAACCAGTACCGCCAGGTTGTCCTGGTGGGCCAGGCTGCTCACAGTTTCCATAAAACTGACTTGATAATGTAAATCCAGGTTGGAGGTCGGCTCGTCCAGCAGCAGGATCGGCGTGGACTGGGCCAATGCCCGCGCCAGCAACACGCGCTGCTGCTCGCCGCCGGAGAGTTCACCCACGCGCCGCTCGGACAGGTCCAGTGCGTCCACTTTTTGCAGGGCCAGGCGGGCGATCGCCTCGTCTTTGGCAGAGACCTGGCCGAGGAAATTGAGATAGGGCGTGCGGCCCATCAAGACGGTCTCCCAGACGGTGAAGGCGGGCGGCATGGAAGCCGCCTGTGGTACAACTGCCAGAGAGCGGGCGCGCTGCATGGGCGACAGGGAAAGCAAATTTCCCGTAGTACGGCTATTCCCGATGCCCCTGCGAGGACGATGTGGCGGGCAATGCCAGGATGTCGGCTTGTCGGATTCTTCCACTTTCCACCGGAACCACTCCGCTGACCGCCCTTACCAGTGTGGATTTCCCTGCGCCGTTTGGGCCGATGAGCGCCACCACTTCGCCGGATTGACTTCCAGCGAAACATTCGTCAGCACACGGCGCGTGCGCATATGAAACCGACAAGTCTTCAATACGCAACATGACATTCTTTTCCCTATTCTCTACTCGTCTTTCTTTAAATCTGGTAACCTTACCAATATCCTTGATTCTTGGCTCTCCGCAGCACCCACAGGAAGAACGGGGCGCCCACCAGCGCAGTCACGATACCCACCGGCAGTTCCTGAGGAGCCATCACCGAGCGGGCAATCACATCTGCCAGCAGCAGTGCCCCGGCTCCGCCGATGAGCGAGAGCGGGAGCAGGCGGCGGTAGTCCGCGCCGAACCACAGGCGCATGACGTGCGGCACGATCAGCCCGATGAAACCGATGATCCCGGAAAAAGATACCGCCGCCGCGGTTGCCAGGGAAGCTGCCAGCAGGATCAGGGTCCGCGCTCGCGTGACGGGCAGTCCCATCTGCTGGGCCTGGTCATCGCCAAATTGCAGCAGGTTCAGGGCATGCCCGCTCAGGAGCAGGATGCCCAGTCCGATGGCCAGGAACGGCAGGATCGTCAGCACCGGTCCCCAGCCCGCCTGGGAGGCGCCGCCATTCAACCAGGCGATTGCCCGGTGCAGTTCGCCCGTCGAGCGCAGCATCAGGTAGGTCGTCAGGGCGGTGGCGAAGGAACCGAATGCCACGCCTGCCAGGATCAGGTTCGTTGTTGGGACAGTCTTGCCGACGTGCGCCAGGGCATATACCAGGAACACGGTCAACAGCGCGCCGATGAACGCCGCCGCCGGGACGGCCAGCAAACCCCAGAACGAGTACGGCCATTTATGCTCATCGCCAGCACCGCGCCGAGGCCCGCCCCGGAGGCCACGCCGATCAGATACGGGTCGGCCAGCGGGTTGCGGAACAATCCCTGGTAGGCCGCGCCGGAGCCGCCCAGCGCCGCGCCGGTCAGCAGGACCAGCGCTGTCCGCGGCAGGCGGATGCCGGTCAGGATAAAGGCAAAGGTTTTTAATGGCTCGGAGAACGTTGCCCTGTTCAGCCAGCCGATGAGGATGTGACCCAGGTCGCCAGGCGGGATGAATACCGAGCCAATGGCGATGGAGAGAATCACCGCCAGGAAGCAGGAAGAGCAGGGTATAGAGATAAGGACGGATTTTCATCATGCTTGTTGGGGGGGCACAGCGTCCCCGAAGGGATCCTGTCGCCCTAATGCCCATTATTTGAATACACCCGGATGGAGCAGCTTCGCCAGTGCTTCCAGCCCATCCACCAGGCGCGGACCGGGGCGGCTGACCAGGTTATCGTCGAACGGAAATATCTGTCCGGTCTGGACGGCGGTCAGCGTTCCCCATCCGGGGCGCTGGGCTACCTTTTCAGGCGTCTCGCCATAAGCCGAATCTCCCAGGATAATGATGGCAGGATTGGCGACCACCAGTTGCTCCAGGCTGATTTGTGCCCATTGACTCTGTAAGTTCGGCGCCGATGTTTATGCCCCCTGCACGGGCGATGAGCAGGTCAACGAATGTGCCGGGGCCGGCGGTATAAGGCTTGGTCGGGTCGGTGGCGTCCAGCTCGTAGTAGACGGTCGGCGCGATAGGAAAGCGGCATGATTTTCTCATCCACCGCAGCCACGCGGCTCCTTGAGCGACTCCACCAACGCAGCGGCTTCGGATTCGTGCCCGGTCAGTTTGGCAACTGTTTCAAGGTTGGTATACATTTCTTCCAGCGTGGTCGGGTTGGGCAGTAGTAGACTGTCAGCCCCAGATTTTCCAGGGAGGCCACCAGTTCGGGTGTGTTGATGCCGCCACCTGTGCCAAAACCAGGTCCGGATGCAGGGCCACGATGGCCTCCAGGTTGAAACCGCTGTAACCGCCGATGGTGGGCAAGGCTCAGTGCCTCAGCCGGGTAATCGGAAGTTTCATCGCGGCCCACCACCTGTGCGCCTGCGCCAATTGCGAACAGGATTTCCGTATTGGCTGGAGCCAGCGAGACCACGCGCTGGGCTGGGCCGCTGAGCGTGACCGTTCGGTTCAGATCCGTCGGTCAGGGTGATGGATGGATTGGCAGTGGCAGAGGGACTGCGTGTGGCGGGCGGCTCGGTCGGAATAGCGGTCGGTGATCGAGGTCTGGGCTGCGCCGCATGCAGCCAGCAGGGGTGACGATCAAAAGCGCAAAAAGTAATTTGCGGAACATTTTATTCTCCTGAATAATCGTTTGAGTGTGCAGGATCAAAGTTTTAGTGTCATTGCGAGGAGCGCATTGGTTTACCCGGTGAAGTGATTTTCTATCGATAGGGAACTACTTCGTGTCCTCGGGTATTAGTGGCAGTTTCTTAATTTTCCAAAACAAAATCCCCTGTGCGAAGACAGGGGAGGGGGAAGAGGCAATCCGTTGCGCCGTTCCCACCTCCTTTCCACGAGAGAGTGTAGAACCGGCCAGGGCGGGCGGCCTGACTTGTTAGCATACCTGCTAACTCACAGTTGCGGGACAGTGCCGGACTTGCACCGGCTTCGCCATTGGGCCTTCCCATCCGGGGGAAGAGGCACCCTGACCAATATTCAATTGTAGGGGTATTGTATTCGCGGGCAGGAATTTCGTCAATGAAAAGCCTTGTCCTGTTCTTCCACAACCTGTAAAATAATGTCGAGGGTGGCCTTCATGGAAACTACCAATCAGCAAACCCAAGGCAAGTTTACCAATCTCACCGCATGGATGCCGTTGTTCTGGCTGTCACTGGCTTTTATCACCGGTATCCTGCTTGCCGGTCAGGTGCACGCTGTCCCGTACTTTCTGGCTGGTCTGGTTCACTGGCTAGGCTCCGCAGTTTCGTTCTTTCGGATATCTGGTTATTCTGGCTGCTTTCCTGCTGATGCGTTTTCTACACGATCTTCATCTTCTCGATCACAGCCCAGCTCCCTCTTTCCACCTTCTTCCTCGCCTTCTGCGCTCACTGTTTTCTTCCTCGGCGCGGCCCGTTACCATTTCACCATTCCTCGTGTTGATGCCCACTACATTGCCTGGTACAACGACCGGGAGTACGAGGTGCTGGTCACCGGCACGCTGACCGACCCGCCCGATGTACGCGACACCTACACCAATCTGCGCGTGAACGTGACCAGCCTGGATACCGGCGATGAAACCCTGCCGGTCCACGGCCTGATCCTCGCCCGCCTTCTCCCCGGCGGCGACTGGCACTATGGTGATGTGGTCCGCCTGCGCGGGCATTTGAAAACTCCGCCTGAAAACGAGGACTTTCTCCTACCAGGACTACCTGGCGCGTCAGGGCATCCTGGCCTACATGCCGGATGCCGCTGCCACGCTCCTGCCCTTCACCGGCGGGAACCCCCTCCTGCGGCTGGTTTACGCTTTCAAAGAACAGGCCGTTGACCATGTCTACCGCATCTTCCCGGACCCGGAAGCCTCGCTCCTGGCAGGCATCCTGCTCGGAGACGATAACGGTCTGCCCGCCGCCCTCCAGCAGGCCTACAAGAACACCGGCACGGCCCACATCATTGCCATCTCCGGCTTCAACATCGCCATCATCGCCGGCCTGTTCGTGACCCTCTTCAGCCGCCTGCTCGGCCCGCGCCGCGGGGCCATCGCCGCTGTTCTTGGCATCACCGTCTACACCGTCCTGGTGGGAGCCACCGCCTCGGTCGTGCGCGCCGCCATCATGGGAGGGCTGGCGATTTTCGCCCGGCAGCTGGGCCGCCGCCAGAACGGTCTTAACACCCTGGCCGCCACCGCTGCGGTCATGGCTGTCATCAATCCGCACATGCTCTGGGACGTCGGTTTCCAGCTCTCTTTCGCCGCCACCCTCGGCCTGATCCTCTACGCCCAGCCTTTCCAGGACTGGCTCACACGCCTGCTGGCCCGCCGCTTCTCCATCGAAACTGCCCGGAAGATTTCCGTTCCGATCAGCGTATACATGCTCTTCACCCTGGCCGCCCAACTGACCACCCTGCCCATCATGGCCTACCAGTTCGGGCGCATCTCGCTGGTTTCGGTCATCGCCAATCCCTTTGTCCTGCCGGTCCAACCGGCGGTGATGGTCCTGGCCGGGCTGGCCGTCCTGCTCAGTTTTATCTACCTGCCGCTCGGACAAGCTGGTCGGTTGGGTTGCCTGGCCGTTCGCGGCCTATACCAACCGGGCGGTGGAATTCTTCAACCGCTTCCCGCACGGCGTCATCGTGCTGGGAGACTTCTCCTTCCTGTTCGTCGTCCTGTTTTATTCAATATTGCTTTCCCTGACCTTTGCCGGGTCGCGCGTTAAACAGGCCTTGCGCCCCGCCCTTACCCCTTCCGTGATCGTCACTGCCCTGGGCATTTCTGTCTACCTGATCTGGTCTGCCGCCTTCCACGCTCCGGATGGACGCCTGCACCTGACCTTCCTGGATGTGGGTTCCGCCGACGCCATCCTGATCCAGACTCCCTCCGGACGGTCCATCCTGGTGGACGGCGGGCCCAGCCCATCGATACTTGCCAGCGCCCTCGGACGTCGCCTCCCCTACTTTGACCGTCGTATTGACTGGCTGGTGATCGCTTCTCCGCAGGAGCAGCAGGTGGCCGCCCTGCCGCGCATCCTCGACCGCTTCCCGGTGGAGAACGTCCTGTGGGCGGGCAACCTGGACGCCTCCTAGTCCGCCGGAGAGCTGGACCGCTGGCTGGCTGCCAACGAGACACCGGTCACGCCCGCCTTCCCCGGCGCCGTGCTGGACCTGGGCGCAAGGTGCCCGGCTGGAGGTCCGCAGCGTGTCACCCCGCGGGGCGGTCCTGCTGGTGGAATGGCAGGGCTTCCGGGCACTGCTGCCGGTCGGCATGAATTTCGATACCCTGGCCGAACTGGAGAATGGCAAAGCCATCGGCCCGGTGACGGCGCTCCTGCTGGCCGATTCGGGCTACGCCCCGTCCAACCCGCCCGAGTGGATCGCAGCCTTGCACCCGCAGGTGGTGATATTGAGCGTGGCGGCCGGTGACCCCGACGGCCTGCCTGATCAATCAGTGCTCGACAACCTGACCGGCATCACCCTCCTGCGCACCGACCGGAATGGCTGGATCACGCTCTCCACCGATGGGGTTGGGATGTGGGTGGAGGTGGAAAAGAAGTGATTTGGAAATCCTCTTCGCCCTCTTTAGCTGGTGGCTGTTGCTTGTAGCACCCGTAATGCGCGCAGCGTTACCCATTTGTTGGGCTGCTTCTTGGCTCCAAAGTCCACCCAGGTCTTACCCGTATAATCATAGTCCAATGCCCACCGGCCGTTTTCATCCTGTTTGTCACGGATGATCGCTAATGCGCCTGATAGTCGAGGGTCATTGCCATAACCCAGTGCCACCAGTGCCTCGACAATTTGGAGAAGGTCGGTCACATAGAATATCGGAAAGCCAAATTTCCACCAATTCTGGCTCGGCTTGCTGCTATATCCGGTTGGATATTTTGCCTCTGCGGGGTCCACACTAAACAGGAAATCGACGCCTTGTTGGATGGCACGTTTAATGATGGGCGTACATCGTTCCTTGGGCCATTTCCCCATGGCTAGCATCACCTTTGTCCCTCCCCATCCACAAGGCAGTTTGTTATTTGCCCCGCACGCAAAAGTTGGCCCGCACTTGCCTGCATAGTAGCGCATAGTTGCTTGACGATTTTCTGATGAGGCTATGCTTTCGCCTGTTAGGCTGCGTGCCATCCAGTCAAAAGCCTTCTCCAGCCTCGGGTCATCATAACCAAGTTCCAGGAGGGCCCAGGAAAGATTTCCCTGCAAACAGTCTACGGTTCCGGAAGGCGCACCCGAGATGGTGAACTGACCATCTGCTGTGAGCGCATGATCCAGCAAATATGTACACGCCTTGGCAATGCGTTTGTCTTCAATCACAGAAGCACCCAATTGCGCTAGCAGGATTACTGACCAGACCGTCGAACGGTACTTTGGATTGTAACCAGGGCCCGGTTTGACCCAATAGCCGGTTTCATCCATTTCGGCCAGGATGGTGGCAATAGGCCCTTCCTTATGGGCGGCTATGCAAGCGGAGCGTAATTCCGAATCGGTTGCAGCGTATATCTAATAAATCGCGCAATGCCAGGTAGCGGACTTCGGGTGTCTTGGTTTCCAGCACCCATGATAAGGAGTCGCCTTTGAGTTGGTTTTGCCAGGACATGAGTAATACCTCCTGCTGTACAAGCCAGAGTCATTCGCCAATTTGTGGCTTTCGAGATGCGACCATCACATCCCTAAACCATTCCATGCGCGCACCTCGTCCAGCCGCTTCTGCAGTTCCGGTTCCGGGTAAGGACTGGGGTCTTGCGGACCGAACTCCGTCCCGGTCAGCGCCGCCAGGACGGCATCCACACCGGATGCCACATTCCTGGGGTTGTAGCCGCCCTCCAGCACGAAGACGATTTTTCCATTGCAGTACCGCCCCGCCAGTTCCACCAGCCGCCGCGCATACGCGTAATACCCGGCTGACGAGAGTCCCAGTTCGGCCAGTGGGTCGTCCCAGTGACTGTCGAACCCGGCCGAGACGAATATCATTTCCGGTGTAAAATGCTCGACCAGCGGGGTGAGGACCTCGTCAGCGATCCGGGCAAAGGCTGCATCTCCGGCGCGGGCGGGCAGCGGCAGGTTGACGATGCGGCCGCGTGCATCTGGGGCGTCCTCGATAAAGCCGGTTCGAAACGGGTAGATGTTTTCCTGCTGGGTGGAGAAGAAAGCGACCCTTTGCTCATCCATGAATACAGCCTGGGTGCCGTTCCCGTGGTGGACATCGAAATCCACGATCATCGCTTTCTTGATGCCGTTTATCAAGGCATGCTTTGTACGCGATGGAAATGTTATTGAGCAGGCAAAATCCCATCGCGGCTTCCGGTTCCGCGTGGTGCCCCGGTGGTCGGACGATGGCAAATGCGTTTTGCGCCCGGCCTGCTAGCACTTCACCTGTGCAGTCCAGGGTTGCACCGGTTGCCAGGAAGGCCGCCGCGTAAGTGGCAGGCGTGACGTATGTGGGGGCGTAATCGGTGATGCCCGGACCCTGGCGGCAGGCAGCTTCGAAGTCCCGCAGCATTCTCTCGGAGTGGACGGCGGTTACAGATTCCGCAACGCGGGTTGCGGATCCAGAAAGCGGACGGAACCGGCGTAGGGTTTGGAATCCCATCCGCCCAGGTACTGGAAGCGGGAGGGCGCTTCATCGTGACCCGGAAAAACGTGTCCGGGTGAGAGCACCAGGGCGCAGGCAGTGGTCATTTTCCTTCCATTCAAATCCATGTATGCGCCCTCCAGCAGGTCTTCCTTCAACACTCCCAATCGGGTCATCAAGTCCTGGGCGACGGCCTGGCCTTCCGCCTCGGACTGCTCCGGGCGTAGCATAACTTCCAATTCCATGAATTCCCCCAGACCCTCCACCTCGTCCAAGTGGAGGCGTGTTTGGCCCACCAAATACAGCGTGCGCCTCTTGCGGATGACCCCGCGCACACCCAGGGCAGCGGTCAGGACGTCTTTAAGCGCTGAAGGCTCCAAAGTCTCTGCCAGGATGTATTCTGAGCGTTTGGGTCCCGAGGCATCTGTCCGTTCGTAGTAGACCAGCTGACCGCGCTCCGGCGCAAGTTGACGCAGTTTCAAGCGCCCTTTGGTTGTATGGAAAAACGTATCTTCCTGCGGGATCACCTGGGCAGGGGTGTCGCTGAGCGTTTCTGCACGGAGGCGCAGGTCGGCAAAATTACGGGTGCGGGCTTTGATTTCTATGTTTACGGGCATGGATGTAATTTTACTCCGGTTGGATAAAAAACAGGCATGTTCCATTGGCAATTGCAGGTTGAGGCCGTAAAACAGTCAGTTTCCCGCCAACTCGTATGCCTGTAGATGGGTTGGTCGCCAGGTATAAATGTATTTACGTATATACATTGATGATATATAATGAAAGACAGCAATTCTGTAAGCCCTTTCTCCCCAAAAAACCAAAAATGGAGAGCTCAACTATGGTTGAAGATCAACAAACGGGCAAATATGTTCTGGTCATCGACCTGGGTACCGGTGGGCCAAAAGTCGGTCTTGTCGATCAACATGGACAGGTGGCCGGCAGCGCCTTCGCTCCGGTGCAAGTGTTCTTTCCCCCTGACGGCGGAGCGGAACACGACCCCGCTGAGTGGTGGTCGACCATCACAGCCTGTGTGAAGAAGGTGATCCAGGTTTCCGGTGTGCCTCCGGCAGCGATCCTTGCCATTGCCGTCACCAGTTTTTGGTCAGTCACCCTGCCTGTGGACGAGAATGGCGAGCCCCTGATGAACGCAATTTCGTGGATGGATGGACGTGGTGCACGGTACAACCATGCCATCGTCAAAGGTTTCCCCAACCTCCAGGGGTATAAATTGAGCACCCTGCTCAAATATATCAGCATCAACGGTTGTGTTCCTTCCCTCAAAGGGATTGATTCGTTGGGGCACATGCTCTTTATCAAGCATGAACGCCCAGAGATCTACCAGCGGACGTACAAGTTCTTTGAGCCGATGGATTACATCAACATGCGCCTGACGGGTAAGTTCGCCGCCACGCAGAACACGGTATGGATGTCGATGATGGTGGATAACCGCCAGTTGGACGTGCCGGAATACGATCCATGGCTGCTCAAGATGGGGGGCATCGACCGCGAAAAGTTGCCCGACCTGCTGCCCATCGACGGCATCCTGGGCAAGATTACCGCCTCCATCGCCAGTGAACTGGGACTCTCTCCAGACACGCTGGTGGTCTGCGGCGTCAACGACAATAGCACTTCCGCCGTCGGCGCGGGTGCCATTGCCGATTCTGAGCCGGCTGCGGTGTTGGGCACTTCAGGCCACCTGGCCGCACATGTCTCCTTTAAAAAAACCGATCTCTTCCATACCATGGCCACCTTGCCCAGCGGGATTAAGGGGCGTTACCTCTTCTGGGGCGACCTTGCAAACAATGGAAATATTTTGAACTCTTATTTAAAAAACCTGGTCTATTCCCAGGATGACTTTGATACAGTGATAATCCCCGATGACATGTACGAACGCGCCAGCCAGGTTGCCACCCAGGTGCCACCCGGCAGCGAAGGCGTGATCTTCCTGCCCTGGTTCAACGGTATTCTTGCGCCCGGTGAAGACCCGTACATGCGCGGCGGTTTCTTGAACCTTTCCCCCAGGACCAGCCGTGCCCATCTCACCCGGGCTGTCTTCGAAGGCCTTGCTATGAACTGGCGCTGGCTGCGCGACCCGGCTGAAAAGTTGATCGGCAGGCCGTTCAAATATTGGCGGCTGACCGGCGGCGGAGCGCTTTCAGACCTCTGGTCACAGATCATGGCGGATGTGGTCGGGCTTCCCATGCACCGCCAGGCCGATCCCCGCAACAACAATGTGATCGGCATGGGGTTGCTGGCTTTCAACCGCCTGGGGCTGGTCAAGTTGGAAGACATTCCTAATATGATCAAGTTCGACCGGGTCTTCGAGCCTGACCCGAAGACCCGCCTCGTCTACGATCGTATGTTTGCGCAATTTATGGCAAGCAAGGACAGGATCCGCCCGGTCTTCCATGCCTTGAACAAGCCATTATAAAGGCTATAAAAAAATTAAACCCTTTAAAGGAGCAAAATATGCCTGACGAACGAGAATCAATGGATCTATTTGGCGAAATGCATCCCTACAACAAGCTCTTCCAGGTATTCACCCAGCTGCCTGAAAAAGGCATGGATGAAGAGGAGATCTTGAAAGAGATCGCCTATATGTCGGAAGAAGAAAATAAAAAATGGCAGGGCGGTCAGTGTTCCGGTACGATGTATCATGGCGGCTTGGACCACTATGCCTTCTTGAACAAAGTCTTCAACATGTTCTCTTCGATCAACCTCATGCAGCGTGACCTGTGCCCGAGCGGGACCAAATTTGAGGCTGAAGTGCTGGCCATGGTGGGCAGGATGCTGCACGGCGATGAGGTCAGCAAGGTCAATCGCTTTGACGAGGAAGCCGGGGCGATCACCTCGGGCGGCACGGAAAGCATCTATAATGCCATGTTTGTTTATCGCGAGTGGGGACGTGAGGAGAAGGGCATCACCGCACCGGAGGTCGTTGCCCCCATGACCATCCACCCTGCCCACCTGAAGGCAGCCCATTACCTGGGGATGAAGGTCGTTCGTGTGCCGGTCAATGCGGACTTTGAAGCCGACGTGGAGGCCATGCGCGCTCAGATCACCCCCAACACGGTCGCCCTGGCTGGGTCAGCCGGCTCCTACCCCCACGGCGTGGTTGACCCGATCAGCAAGCTCTCCGACCTGGCGTTGGAGCACAAACTTGGCCTGCATGTCGATGGCTGCCTGGGCGGTTTCATCCTGCCCTGGATCGAAAGGCTGGGCTACGATGTGCCTGTGTTCGACTTCCGCTTGCCGGGGGTCACCTCCATCTCATGCGACACCCATAAGTATGGTTATGCTCTCAAGGGCACCTCCACCATAAACTTTCGCAATAAGGATTTGCGCCGCTATATGTTCTTTGCACAGGAGGATTGGCCGGGTGGCGTTTATGCCTCCCCCACCGTGCAAGGCAGCCGCTCGGCTGGACTGAGTGCAGCCATGTGGGCTGCCATGGTCTGCATGGGCGAGGCAGGTTACCTAAAAGCTGCCAAGGCGATCATGGAGGCGTCGGATAAGATGCGCGCAGGGATTGCCAGGATCCCCGAGATGCGTATCATGGGCAAATCCACCTTCTTGATTGGCTTGACTTCCGATGTGGTGAATCCCTATTTCGTGAATGACTATTTGTATGCGAAGGGCTGGCGCATGAACGGCTGCCAGAACCCCCTGGGTTTCCATTTCTGCATCACCCTGCCGCAGACCCAGCCAGGTATTGCTGAGCGGTTCGTCAAAGACCTTGCAGATGGTGTCACCTTTGCCAAGCGTCCACCTTACGAAGTGCCCAAAACCGGTTTCCTGTATGGAATGGGCGCTACCTCTGATGGCCGCGAAATGTTGCGCCTGGGTCTGAAGGGTTATGTTGATGCGTCTTATGAATATGAATAGAGAGTCCGGTCACTAGGAAAGGATATGACAAACATGGCGATCAAATTTCCCTCTGATGAATGGATCAAGGAACTCAGTAAAAAATTAAATGCGAGTGCATCTTATGCCCAGGTTGCTGCCTCCTGGGAGGGGGATAACACCTTTATCATCCTGCCGGATGCTGATTATGCGGATACCGTTTATCTGTATATAAACCTCCAGCATGGCAAAGCATCCGATGCCAGGCAGTTGAGTAGTTTGGAAGAGCAGAAGGCTCTTTTCACCACCTCGGCGCCATTCAACACGTGGCGGCGGGTCCTTGAAGGGAGGCTGGATCCCATCCAGGGTATTTTCTCCGGCAAGCTCAAACTGATCGGTAGCATGGCGCAGGTCCAGCGCAACCCCAAGGCCACCTACGAGCTGGCAAAGATCGCTGGGCAGATCGATAGCGATTTTGGGACTTAACGGCGCTTGAACGGATACCTGGGCAGGATCCTGCGCCTCGACCTCAGCCGCAGACGGCTGTGGGACGAAGCCCTCAACGAAGACTATGCCCGTAACTACGTGGGTGGCAGTGGGCTGGCCGCGCGTTATCTTTACGACCTGATAGACGACCGCACAGATCCGCTTGGTCCTGATAACCCGCTTTTCTTCCTGACCGGTCCCCTGGTGGGCACCTCGATGACTGCGGCAGGACGCTACAGCGTGTGCGCCCGCTCCCCCCTGACCGGAATCTGGGGGGAAGCCAACAGTGGCGGTTTTTTTGGTCCCGAGCTGCGCTATGCCGGGTACGACGGCGTGTTGATCACCGGCAGGGCTGACCAGCCGGCCTGGTTGTCGGTTATCGATGGGCAGGTTGCGCTGCATAATGCCGGTGATCTCTGGGGGGCTGACATCTACGCAACCCAAACGCGCCTGCGTGAAGAGCTGGATGATCCGAAGGTGCGCGTCGCATGCATCGGTATTGCAGGTGAGAACCTGGTCAGGCTGGCTGGCATCGCCAACGACCACGGCCGTTTTGCCGCCCGCACCGGCCTGGGTGCAGTGATGGGCTCCAAGAACCTGAAGGCGATCGCAGTGCGGGGCACTGGCAAGGTCCCCCTGTATGCCCCTGAAGAATTCAAAGCCATCACCAACCAGATCCTGGCATTTTATAAAGAAGATTTCCAATCCCAATCCTATCGCGCCTGTGGGACTGCTGTTTATATAAACTTGGGTCACATGCTGGGCGACCTGCCCATTCGATATTTCCAGCTGGGGGAACACGCACCCGCTGACGATCTCTCTGGCGTTGACCTGGCCGAGAAATTCCTCACGCGCAACACGGCCTGTGCCAGGTGCATCATCGCCTGCGGGCGGGAAACTCATTCCCCAACTTACCGGGATCCCAAGGTGGATGGCCCCGAATACGAGACCCTCGGAGCGCTGGGTTCCCTGTTGATGATCTTTGACCTGGAAGCGATCATCCATGCCGGGCACCTGTGTAATCTCCTGGGGTTGGACGTGATCAGCCTGGGTGTGACCATCGGTTTGGCTTGCGAACTATTTGAGCGAGGCCTGCTTACTTTGGAAGACACGGGGGGGCTGGAAATCCGCTACGGTGACCCGGAAATGGTCTTTCGCCTGATCGAACTGACCGCCCGGCGGGAAGGTTTTGGGGCCGTGCTGGCGGAAGGCAATGCCTCCCTGGCTGAACGTGCAGGCGTACCGGAGCTTTCGGCCACCGTAAATCGATTGGAATTACCCATGCATGACCCACGCGCGTACCTGGGAACGGCGGTCACCTATGCCCTTTCTCCCCGCGGCGCCTGCCATATGCAGGGCGATATGTACACCCTCGACCTGGGACAGAGCAACCTTGGTGAAATCGGCCTCGAGCCAGGCGACCGGCATGAAAATACGTTCGAAAAAGGCCGCATGGCAGCCCGCTTGCAAGCCTGGCGCAACCTGTACAATTCTCTCATCTTGTGCCAGTTCGAAAACCCGGGCGTCCGGCCGCTTCTCGCCGCGCTAAACGCCTCCACCGGCTGGGGCCTGGAAGTGGATGATTTGATCACCCTGGGCAAGCGCATTGTTGACATCAAACGCAGGTTGAACTTCAAGCTTGGGCTGACCAGGGCTGACGACCGGTTGCCTGACCTGTTGCTCAAACCACTTAAAGAGGGCGGAGCAGCGGGTTATCAGCCGGATATGCCTGCCCTGTTGGCTGGCGCTTATGCCGAATTCGGTTGGGACGCTGAATCCGGCTATCCTTTGGGAGACTTGGATCTGTAACCCTGATCCCGAGGATGGCTGCAGACCTGGTGAGGAATGTCATTGAACATAATTTTCAATAAGCAGTCCGCAGTTCCGTATTACCACCAGATCAAGGAGGCGGTGAAGTCCTTGATTACCAGTGGCGAATTGAAGGCGGGCGATATGCTGCCCAGCGAGTTTGGCCTGAGCGAGCAGTTGGGCATCAGCCGGCTGGTTGTCCATCGCGCCTATCGCGAGCTGGTCACCGAAGGTCTGCTGATCCGTAAACGAGCCATAGGAACTTTCGTGGCTCCTCTCATCAAGCGCAGTTACACGGTTACCGGGCCGCTGTTCAGCATGACCGAGAATCTGTCCGCAGATGGCCTTGAGCCTTCGAACCGGATCCTGTTACAAGAGGTGATTCCGGCCAGCGAGGAGGTCAGCAATGAACTCAGGCTGCCTGAAGGCGCGCAGGTAATTCACCTGCGCAACCTGCGCCTGGCCAAGCAGCTTCCCTTCGCCATCGAGGAAATGTATTTCCATCGCGACCGCTTCCCGGCGCTGGCCAGTTTGGATCTGAATGACTGTTCGGTGTATGTGACTTTGGAAAAATTATATGACGCCCACCCGCAGGAAGCGCTGGACCTGATTACCGCCGGTTCGGCAACCATCCAGGAAGCAGGACTGCTTGGCATTAATAAAGGTGCGCCGGTGATGCGGGTGAAACGCATATCCACTGACCGGTTGGGGCTGCTGGTAGAGTATAGCAAGGTCGTATTTCATGCCGATCGCTACCAGTTCGTTGCCCGCATGCAAAGAACGTGATGAGATCCAGCCCAATGGATCGACTCAAAAATTCCCATTCTTCGCCTGTTTTGTTGATTTGATTTGTGGGAATTTTTAGTTCTGGAACTGCCGGGATATCCGCCAGAGTTGGTGGCAGAAACCCGGCTTTAGCACGAAATTACCCCGTCTCCACAAATAGAGAAAGGAAAGCGCAGGTTGCAAATTAGCACACTTGTGCTATAATAAAAGTGCGGCATGGAGACGGTGTCTTTCGTGCCGCGTTCGATTTTCCCGTAGCCCGGTGAGCAGGCTAAATATGAATTGTTTCTCTTTCGTTCCTCAAAAAACAAATACCATCCCCGAAGGGGACATTGTCCCCCAAGGGGATACCATCCTCGCGCCGAAGCGCCGCCTACCCCACCGTTTCTGGTATATGTGGAAGCAATCCATACCCTCCCCAACGGGGTTCAGCCCCGATTCTCTTCCGGAAAGGGAATTCGTTCCGCGTGGTTTTCAAAAAAAGTGACTTTTATTCGGAGGGCTTGCATAGGAGTCCCTCGCCAAGCCATGGTCGAGTCGGCTTGGAAGACCCCAAAGCCTCTCACAAGAAAATAGATGGGGCACCAAAGACTGGAAAGAAATCATTTGTCTGAAATAAATTAACATGCTACACTTGACCAAGTTCAAACGTATATTCATTGGATATTCCTGGAGGTCAGTATGAAATCTACAACCTGGATGTATATCGGAGCTGTGATACTTCTCCTATTGGCTGCATCTGGCATCTGTGTCGGAGGCTTTATCCTGCTGGGTGCTTCCGGCGGAGCACAAGGAGTAACCGGGATTGGCAGCATGGGAATGCTGATCGGTGCCCTTGCCCTTGTGGGTGGAATTGTCATGATTGTTTTTGCCGCCCGCAAAACCAAACAGGATACCGCCCAGAATGTCACCTACAAGGTGGACCTGCCCGGCGATACCAAGATCGAGCAGATGAAGTGTCGTTCCTGTGGTGGCTCGTTGACCTCCGACAACATCAAGATGGTCAACGGCGCGCCGATGGTCACCTGTCCTTTTTGCAATACCGTTTATCAACTGACCGAAGAACCCAAGTGGTAGATCCGCTTTTTATCTAATTTCCGCAATTGGATTTTGTATAAGGAGGTTGTGATGAAAAAACTCCGCCTGCTTGCTTCTTTCGTGCTCATGTTCTTGATGTTCACGATGGTCTCCAGCGTGGCCGCACAGTCTTATACCTTTCAATCTGACCCAGGAAATTGTCAACGTATACTGGAATAGTGACGGGACCATGGCACTCGATTACGTTTTTACCTTCGCCAATGACCCGGCCGGACACGTGATCGACTTTGTGGATGTGGGCATGCCGAATGGGAATTTCGGCGGCCTCTACTCGCTGGCGACCCCCGTGCCGGTTCCGGGATCTGCACCCACTCCCATCACCGGTAATTATGCCGACGTGGGCGGACATCCGGTCAGCCTCTCCTCTGATTTCCAGGGCGATGGCCCTTATGGTTTTTCGGTGGATATGGGCGCTTACGCCATCCAGCCGGGGCAGACGGGCAGTGTCCACGTTCACGTGGGTCAGATTACCCAGGTGCTCTACAAAGATACCTCCGACCCGACCACTTATGCCAGCGCCGATTTCGCACCAGCCTATTACACCACCGCGCATGGCAATACCGACCTGACGGTCATCTTCCACCTTCCGCCGGGTGTCCAGTCGCAGGAACCGCGCTACCATGCCACCCAGGGCGGTTGGCCTTGTGCAGACCAGCCCGCAACCGGTTACGATGATCAAAACCGCATCACCTACACCTGGCAGTGTTCCACCGCCAGTGGCTCCACCCAGTACACCTTCGGCGCTTCCTTCCCCAAGCAGTATGTTCCTGCCGATGCGATCTACACACCGCCCGCGTTTGACATCGGCGGTTTTATCAGTGGTTTGTCGATCTTGTGGCAACCAACTTTACCGGTGTCTGCTGTTTTGGCTTTTTCATCCTGATGTTCGTCGGCGCGCCGATCCTGGGCGCGATCAATGCGAATAAACGCAAACTCCAGTACCTGCCGCCCAAGATCCAGATCGAAGGTCACGGCATCAAGCGCGGCCTGACGGCAGTCGAAGCGGGCATTTTGATGGAACAGCCGCTCGACAAGGTCATGACCATGATCCTGTTCGGCGTGGTAAAGAAGAACGCCGCCACGGTCGTCACCCGCGACCCGCTCAAACTCCAGCTGGCAAGTCCTCTGCCCGACGGATTTGCAGGATTACGAAAAGGATTTCCTGCAGGCATTTGCCGTCGATGACCTGGCGGCTCGCCGCAAGGGTTTGCAGGAGATGACCGTCAAACTGGTCAACAGCCTCTCCGACAAAATGAAAGGCTTCAGCCGCAAGGAAACCATCGCCTACTACCAGAGCATCATGGAACGTGCCTGGCAGCAGATCGAAGCGGCCGGCACGCCCGAGGTCAAGAGCCAGATGTACGACGAATCCCTCGAATGGACCATGCTCGACAAGAATTACGACGAGCGCACCCGCCGCGTCTTCACCGGCCCGATCTTCATCCCGATGTGGTGGGGCCGCTATGACCCCGGCTACCATCCGGTCTCCACTGGTTCGACGCCTTCGGTCTCCATGCCGTCTTCCGGTGGTCGGTCTTCCGTCAGCTTGCCTGGCTCGGCTTTTGCTGCTTCGGTCGTCACTGGCGTTCAGGGTTTCTCCAGCAGGATCCTGGGTGACGTGAAGTCCTTCACCTCCGGCGTGACCAACCGCACCAACCCTGTCCCGGTCGTGAAGAGTGGTGGCGGTGGTTTTTCGGGCGGCGGCGGGCATTCGTGCGCCTGCGCCTGTGCCTGTGCCGGTTGTGCCTGCGCCTGTGCGGGTGGCGGACGGTAGATCTTCACTTGACGATTGCTGAATTTTTACAGGTGCCGGATGCTGAAAAGGTTGTTCAATCAAAAATCTGCCATCAACAATCCCATCAATCCGGGTTGTATCACTATCGCCGCGAAGAACTCGACGAGAAAAGCCGGATTCACCTTCGGCTTGACCCCGACGGTCACGGCACGTTGATCGTCAATGCCAACCGCATCCTGCACCTTAACCCGACTGCCGCGCTGATGGCGTACTTCACCCTGGAGCAGACCTCCGAACAGGACGCCGTACGCCTGATCCGGCAAAAATATCATGTTGATGCCGCCCATGTCCGCGCGGACTTGGGGACCATCCGTGGTCAGCTCGAGGAACTTGTCCGCCCGGATGGAGCCTGCCCGATCCACGAGCTGGGGCTGGAGACGGTCATGCCGTTCTCGGCCCGTCCCACCGCGCCCTACCGCCTGGACCTGGCGCTGACCTATCGCTGTAACAACGACTGCGCCCACTGCTATAACGTTCAGCATCCTTCCCCTCCTCCTAAGGGAGAGGCTACGCGGCAGCCCCGGAATGACGTCGAAGGAGCATGGGCAGGCGAACTCTCCACCGGCGACTGGAAGCGTATCCTCGACAAAGCCTGGGAATTGGGCATTCCGCACATCATCTTCACCGGCGGCGAGCCGACCCTGCGCGAAGACCTGCCTGAACTCGTGGCCCACGCCGAAAAGAACGGACAGATCACCGGTCTGAATACCAATGCCCGGCGCCTTTCCGACCCGCATTATGTTGAGAAGCTGGTTGCTGCCGGGTTGGACCACGTTCAGATCACGGTCGAGTTGAACGACGCCGAAGTCCATGATCGCATGGTGCGCGCCAAAGGCGCTTTCCTGCAGACGGTCAAAGGGCTGAAAAATGCCCTCGCCAGCCCGCTGTACGTGATGACCAATACCACCATGCTGCGAACGAATGCCCATACCATCCCGGCCACGCTGGATTTCCTGGCCGATACCGGCGTCCCGACGGTGGGACTGAACGCTTTGATCCACTCAGGCCGCGGTTCGATGGTGGGGACGGGACTGGCCGAGTCCGAGTTGGCACCGCTGCTGGATGTTGCCCGTCAAAAGACCGCCGCGCGCGGCCAGCGTCTTATCTGGTACACGCCCACTCAATATTGCGGCTTCGACCCGATGGCGCTTGACCTGGGTGTGAAGGGCTGCACGGCCGCACTTTATAACATGTGCGTTGAACCGGATGGCGGGGTGCTGCCTTGCCAGTCGTATTACCACCAGCTTGGCAACCTGCTGGCTGATGACTGGGACTCCATCTGGAACCACGACCTGGCGGTCAGGCTGCGTGAACGCCAGTCTCTTCCGGAAAAATGCAATGGTTGTGCCTTGCTGGCCGAGTGCGGCGGCGGCTGTCCGCTGCAGTTTGAAAAACCGGTTGCGCTGGAGATGGGTGCATGAGCAAAGGGCTTTGGGTCAAGGAACTTCCTGCCGAGATCATGGTCTGTGATTCTGGCGGCATCATTCTTGAAATGAACGCCCAGGCCGGGATGCTTTTCGCCGAGGACGGCGGGCGTGACCTGCTCGGTGCGAATGTGCTCGACTGCCACCCCGACCCGGCGCGTGCCAAACTGGAACGCATGCTGGAAAAACAAACCACCAATTCCTACTTCAATACCGAAAACGGAGAGAAACGCTTCTTCTTCCAGTCGCCCTGGTACAAGGAAGGCCAATATGCCGGTTTCGTCGAGATTTCCTTTGGAGTGCCGGAAGACATTCCGCATTTCATCCGTGAGTGAACTATGAGCAAAGAAAACGCCTGGATCAAAGAATTCCCTGCCGCGGTCACCGTTACGTGACCCGGATGGGATCATCCTTGAGATGAACGACAAGGCTGCCAAAACCTTTGCCAAGGATGGCGGACGTGCCCTCATTGGCAAGAACATGTTCGATTGCCACCCCGACCCGGCGCGCGGCAAACTTGAACGACTGATGGACGGTCGTCAGGTCAACGTATATACCATCGAAAAGAACGGCGTCAAGAAACTCATCTATCAATCCCCGTGGTACCTGAACGGCGAGTACGCCGGTTTCGTTGAAATTTCGTTGGAAATCCCATTCGAAATGCCGCACTTTGTGCGCGGCTGATTGAGAGGAAAAAATGAATCCAATCCTTCTGAAAATCTCGAAGTTCTTCTATGGCCTTTGCTGGTCCCGGTCAACCTCACTATGCCAGGTCGAAAGCGCTTCGTTGATTTTCTTTAGCCTTGCGATGGTTGTTTTCGGTCTCCTGGGGATGATCCTCGCCAGAGCAAAGATCAACCATTTCAAGCTGCAAGGGAGGGCGGTTCGAATTTTGGGTCTCGTTCTTTTGCTGGGCGTGGCCTGCGCGTTCATTCCAAAATATGGATTGCTGGCCGAAGTTGTTTTGGCCTTGGTGGTTGTGGTGGTCGGGCTGCTTTTGTCTGAGAAGCCGGAGCAGCATAAACCTTTACCTGCCGAGACGCACACCTTCCAGTCCGGGCCGGACGAACCCCCCTACCGGCTGCACCTGCGCCTGCTGAAGGATGGTTCCGGTATCCTCATTGTCAATGCCGCCACCGTTTTGCACCTGAATGCCACTGCCGCCGAATTTGCCTACCACATGATGAAAGGCACATCGCCCGACGAGACTGCCTCAGCAAATCGCCAAACGGTACCGCATCAGCCAGGCGGAAGCGCAGAAGGATTACATGGACTTCCGCGATCGCATTCAGACCCTCATCCATACCCCGGATCTGGACCCGACCACTTTCCTCGACTTTGAACGGGTTGCACCGCATTCCCACGACTTGACCGCCCCCCTGCGCCTCGACTGCGCTCTCACCTATCGCCTGCCCGCCGGTGCAGATGCCTCCCTTGCCCCGACCAAGCGTGTGGACCGCGAACTGACCACCAGGAATGGCAGACCATCATGGATAAGGCCTGGGCGGTAGGCATCCCGCACATCACCTTCACCGGCGGCGAGCCAACCCTGCGCGAAGACCTGCCTGCCCTGATCGCCCACGCCGAGAAGATTGGTCAGGTCACCGGCCTGCTCTCAGATGGGTTGAAACTGGCCGATAAAGCCTACCTGCACACCCTCCTGCAAACCGGTCTCGACCATCTGCTGTTCATTCTCGACCCGGAGAACAAGGCCTCCTGGAAGGCGCTGGAAACGGTCATGCCGGAAGACCTGTACACCACCGTCCACCTGACGGTCACGCCGCAGAATGTCAAGAAGGCCGATGAAATCCTCGAAAAACTGGCGAAACTGGAAGTCAAAAGTATTTCGCTGGGCGCCTCCGAAGCCTCTCTGCACGAAGCACTCCACGCCTTGCATAACAAGGCTGCCAGCCTTGGCCTGACCCTGCGCTGGGACCTGCCCGTCCCGTACTCCGCCGAGAACCCGGTGGCACACGAGACCATCGAAGATGAAGTCCCCTCCGGCGCAGGCAAAGCCTGGCTGTACGTTGAGCCGGATGGCGATGTGCTCCCCACCCAGGGCGAAGCCGATAAATTCTGGGGAATTTCCTGAGAGATCCGTGGGAGAAAATTTACCATTAGGTTATATCCTTTCGAGGGGCGGACGACGTCCGCCCCTTTTTTGAGGAGTGATAATGACTCCTGCCATCCGCAAACGACTTGTACAAATCGGTTTTCTCGTCCTGATCCAGGCTGCCGTCCTGTTTGTCTCTGTCTGGAAATGGAATTGGTGGAATGCCTGGGCTTACCTGGGTGTGTATCTGGTTTTTCTGGCCTTCAATGCGTTTATCCTGCCTGGGAAAACACAAGGAATTGGTGGAGGAACGCTCGCAGATTGGCGAAGGTGCCAAAGGCTGGGACAAGATCATCGGCATCATCACAGGCATTGGCGGGTTCGCCATCCTGATCCTTGCCGGTCTGGATGAACGCTTCGGCTGGGCCGGGAGCATCCCGTTTTGGGTCCAGATCGCCGCATTCGTCCTGCTGGGCTTGAGTTACCCTCTCTTCACCTGGGCGATGGTCTCGAACAAGTTTTTCTCCACCATTGTCCGCATCCAGAAAGACCGCGGCCACACCGTCCAGACGGGTGGACCTTATCGCTTTGTCCGGCATCCGGGCTATGCCAGCCTGC
The DNA here is from genome assembly GCA_963760315.1 of uncultured Chloroflexia bacterium. Lineage (GTDB taxonomy): Bacteria > Chloroflexota > Anaerolineae > Anaerolineales > Villigracilaceae > UBA877. The sequence continues at coordinate 458,753 of CAVXCK010000004.1, read as the reverse complement.
TGGTCTCATACATCATCCATCCCGATCGCCCTTGGTTCGCTTGTGGGCCTGCATCCCAATGGTGTTGCTGGTGGTGAACTTGTTCATCCGCACCGCGCTGGAGGACCGCACCCTGCAAAAAGAGTTGGATGGGTATAAGGAATATGCCGGGACGGGTGCAGCTATCCGGTCTTATCATCCAGGAATATTGGTAATGGAATCGAACAAGAACAACACTTGACCCGGACGAAATTCGCATTTTCAGTGGCAGTTCACACCCTCAGCTGGCCGCCGATATTGCCGCCTATCTAAACCTGCCGCTCGAAAAGACACTGCGTCAGCCGTTTCAGCAATGACAACCTGTACATCCAGCTCGGCGCCAGCGTGCGTTCGCGTATCGTTTTTATTGTCCAGACCCTTGCGCCCCCAGTCAACGACAATCTGGTGGAACTGCTGATGATGCTGGATATCGCCCGCTCTGCCTCCGCGAAGGAAGTCCATGCCATCATCCCCTATTTTTCCTTTGCCCGTTCGGATAAAAAGGACGCGCCCGCGCATCTCGATCACTGCCCGCTTGATTGCCGACCTGTTGCGGACTGCCGGCGCCACCCATGTGATGACGATGGTACTGCACTCGCCGCAAGTCCACGGCTTTTTCAGCGTTCCCACCGATCCGTTGACCAGCCGCCCTGTTTTCCGGCATTACTTCCAGTCTCGCGATCTGGCCGGGACCGTGGTGGTCGCGCCCGACATGGGCTCAGCCGGGCCGGCTGCGCTGTTTGCCAGCGGGACTTGAATCTGCCTGTTGCGGCCGGGAACAAGGAGCGCCTTTCTGATACCAAGGTGATCATCAGCGGGTTGGTGGGTCGCCCGGTGCAAGGTTTCCGGAAAGCCATTATTTATGATGATGAGATTGCCACTGGTGGGTCGGTGCTTGGAACTCAGCCGTATCCTGATCGAGCAGGGTATCCAGGAAATCTGGGTGGTTTGCACTCACGGGGTCTTTGTGCATGGCGGGTTGCAGAAACTGGCTGCCGTTCCCAGATCACCGAAATCGTCACCACCGATACTGTTCTTATCCCACCGGAGAAGCGCCACCCGAAACTGCACCTGCTCTCGGTGGCTCCCGTCTTTGGGGATGCCATCCGTCGCAATTATTTGCGCGAATCGATCGGTGACCTGTTTATCTACGGGGATAAAAGCCCGGACAATTCTGCATGATAAGGTAACCTTCCATGCCTACTCAACCTGATATTGCCGCAGCCCGTTTCTCGCGGGATTTTGCCTGAAGCCAGGCCGTGCTGACGGCCTTCGCGTCCGAGTTCGGACTCTCTGATGAAATGGCGTTGAAAATTGCTGCCCCTTTTGGTGGTGGGATGGCGCGCACCGGAAAAACCTGCGGCGCGGTGACCGGCGGCCTGATGGCACTTGGCCTGAAATATGGTTATACAGCGCCGGAGGGCAGGGATGCCACGTATGGGATTGCCCGGGAGTTCATGCGCCGTTTTAAAGAAAAGCACGGAACCACTCTCTGTCGGGAACTGATCGGCTGCGATATCAGCACCCCGGAAGGCCTTCAAAAAGCGCACGAGCTCGGGTTGACTGAGTCAGTGTGCCCCAAAGTGGTGCGTGACGCGGCAGAAATTGTCCAGGCACTACTGGCGAAGAATCCTTAGAAAGAATCCCCTTATAATGGAGGCAGGAAACGGGTCCGGGTTATACCGCCCGGCAGATTCCATCCTGGAGACTTTCGTGAAGAAAAACATTGCCGGTATTCTCGTTGGTGCATCCCTTTTGACCCTGGCCTGTCTCTGCTGTCCCACAAATATCATTACCTTTGGAAATACGCCGGTCACCGCCCCGTCGAAGCCAACGATTGCGCCGACTGCCGTTACTACGCCCAGCGCTGTGGTTCCTGTATGTGACCAGAAACTGGAACAAGTACTGGAGGGATCCGAAAGCGTCACTGCGCTCAGCCGCCGACCCCGGTTGGACAGAGAATACACGCTGGTCACTTATGCCGTGAATGGCGATACGATCACGGACCCGGTCTATGACTCCGTCCCGAATAGCCTGAAAGATTATCAGCAGGATACCGTTTCGCAGGAAAAGATCTGGGATTTTATCACCATGGTGATTCCTGCTGACCAGCGGGTGATGGTGACAGGTTTTTCCCTTTTCACGGATGGTAACGGTGAGTTCTGGGTGCAGTGGAACAGACGGATTATCCACAAAATTGGATGTTTGAGATTGATCTTATTGACGGGGACCACTTCCCTGACCTGGCAACGACCGTCATTCATGAATTCGCCCATTTGCTCACCCTCAATGATTCCCAGGTTACGACTGACAATCTGGTTTTTGCAGATCCCGATAACCGGCAGATCTATGATCGGGAGGCCGCCACCTGTCCCAACTATTTCACGGTTGAAGGGTGTAGCAAATCAGATTCTATATCTCAATACCTTCTTCAACCGTTTTTGGCCCGGCATTTACAATGAATGGCAGGCTATTGATGCCGAAACGGACCATGGTCAGCCTAACCAGAAATTTAGCCACTTCTACCATAAATATTACAGCCAGTTTGTCTCGGAATACGCGGCAACCAGTCCCTCTGAAGATATCGCCGAGACATTTATGGTCTATATTTTTCTCCCCAAGCCGTCCGATACGACCATCGCCGACCAGAAAATCCTGTTCTTCTACAAATACCCTGAACTGGTTGCTCTGCGCGAGCAGATCCTTTCAAACCTGTGCCCTTTTGTAGAGAAACGATGATTTCCACTGCCGATCGCTTCAGATTTGCTGGCTTCACGCTGTTGATTACTATGGCGGTCGCATTGGTATATACCCCGAAGTGATGCTGGTCCCGCCGCACGGTAATCCGCTCATGCTCTTGCACAGCGAAGATTTCTCCACTGAAGCTAGTGTCACCCAGTACCACTATCGCCACCCAGCCGGAGAATATAGAATTGCCCTTACCAGCTTGAAATCCCCTGGAATTCTGAAAGTGTATATTCTCATCCCATGAACGCTAAACCGATCCCCGAATCCTATTGGGTGCTCCCCGGTCAATTCCTGGCCGGCGAGTATCCCGCCTTGCCCCATGATGATTTCGGCACCCGCCAGCGCCTCACCGCCTTCTTCAATGCCGGGTTCGACACTTTCATTGACTTGATCTGCGAAGGTGAGCGTCCGCCGTATTTTTCCATGCTGCGTAAAGAAGCCGGGTACGATGGACGTGAGATCCGTCACCAGCGCTTTTCCTTGCCGGATTTTCATGTGCCTTCCCACGAGACGATGGTTGCTGTTTTGGATGCCCTTGACACAGCCCTTTCCGAAGGCCGTAAAGTGTATCTCCATTGCGTCGGCGGCGTTGGACGCACCGGCACCACCGTCGGCTGCTACCTCGTCCGCCACGGGATGAAGCCCGCGGAAGCCTTGCGTCATTTACGCACACTGTACCACGGAGCAGCGCAGAGCCTCATCTACCCCCATTCCCCCGAATCCGATGGGCAAGTCAAGTTCATTTTGAATTGGGAAGAGGATGAACTGGCATAGCCGTTTTCTCCAGCAAGCCGCTTGGACCCATGACCTGCGCGTCTACCTCTTCGAACTCGCTGGTTTATCCCGGGCACGGCGGGTGCTGGAAGTTGGGTGCGGGACGGGGGCGATCTTATCCGACCTTGCCACACCTGCCGTGATCCATGGGCTGGACCTGGAATCTGTTCATCTTATCGAGGCGCGCAGGCATGTCCCAGCCGCGATGCTCACCTGCGGGAATGCGCTGGGGCTGCCATATCCTTCCAGTATTTTTGATATCACTTTTTGCCACTTCCTCCTGCTCTGGGTGCGTGATCCATTGCTGGCCCTGCTAGAAATGAAGCGTGTCACCCGCCCTGGCGGTGCCGTGCTGGCTCTGGCCGAACCGGATTACGACTCACGGGTGGATAAACCTGAGGCGCTTGCTCCGCTCGGACGCTGGCAGGCCGAATCCTTGCGCCGGCAGGGTGCGGACCCGGGCCTGGGAGGCAGGCTGGCAGACTTGTTCCGGCAGGCGGGCATCCCGCCCATCGAAACTGGAAACCTGCAGGGCAGTCCCGGTTCCAGCACGGGGCGCGAGGGCGGGGAGCGTTCGCCCTCACCTGCGGAACGGAGACCTGGAATGGGCAGTTTTGGAAGCCGATTTGGCGGGCTTGGTCCCGGCGCAGGAAATCCGCAGGATGAAAATATTGGATGAGCAAGCCTGGGAACGGGGCGAGCGTGTGCTCCATGTGCCAACAGTATTTCGCCTGGGGGAAAGTCTAACTTGCAAATGGTATAATCCTCTGCGGAGGCTTTTTTGACTGATTTTTCCCCTGAAAACGAAACCCAGCCTGCGCCGGAAGTCACCCCTGCCAGGCAGGAATGGAAGCAATTCCTGCGCGAAATTCTGGAAACGGTGGGACTGGCGGTCATCCTTTTCCTGGTGATCAATGTCATTTCTGCACGTGTGCGTGTGGAAGGCTATTCGATGCTTCCCACGCTGGATAATGGTGAATATGTGCTGATCAGCCGTCTGTCGTATATAGTTGGGCGATTACCAGCGCGGCGATATTATTGTTTTCCGTCCGCCGATGTATCCTGATGCCCCTTTCTGGCAGAGCCTGTTCGGCCTGCCTGGCTTTGCCGATAATTACGAAGATTACATCAAACGGATTATTGGCCTGCCCGGGGAGACGGTCAGGATTGCCAACGGGACAGTTTATATTAACGATGTCCCGTTGATGGAACCTTATATCGCCGCCCCCCCGGATTACTCAAACGAATGGACGGTTCCTGAAGGCCAGCTCTTTGTGCTGGGAGATAATCGCAACAACTCGGCAGATTCACATGCCTGGGGCTTCCTGCCGGAAGAAAATGTCCTTGGCAAGGCACTGGTGGTCTACTGGCCCTTTGCTGATTTCATGATCATCCAGTCAGCACCAATCTGTTCTGGCCGCCCCGTAGTAATCATGCAATCCTTGCGAGAAGTTCTTGATCCTGGCAGATTCCTATGAACGGGAGCTCCCCGCCCCGCTTCTGCCAGTTGACCAGGCCGGTCGGTGCAGAAATATGCTGCCTGGATTGACCATACCCTGCTCAAGCCGGAAGCGACCGCCGGGCAGGTCAAAAAATTATGCGAGGAAGCCCGTCAGTACCATTTTGCCACAGTCTGTGTTAACCCGGTCTATGTGCCGCTGGCACGCGGTCTGCTCAAAGATTCGGGCGTGGGCATGTGTGCGGTCATCGCCTTCCCGCTCGGAGCGATACTGCCTGAGGATAAAGTCTACGAAGCGTGCCGTGTGATCGAGAACGGTGCGAACGAAGTGGATATGGTGATCAATATTGGTGCGCTTAAGGGTGAGGCCTATGGTCTGGTGCTAAACGATATCTTGTTCGTGGCACAGGAGGCCCATGAGCGCGGAGCCAGGGTCAAGGTGATCATTGAGGCTGCTTTGCTGACCCGCCGTGAGAAGATCCTGGCCTGCTTGCTGGCCCAGGCCGCCGGAGCGGACTTTGTCAAGACCTCGACCGGTTTCGGTCCGAGCGGTGCGACGGTGGAGGATGTGGACTTGATGCGCCGCGTGGTTGGACCCGGAACCGGCGTCAAAGCTGCGGGCGGAATTCGCACCTGCAAGGACGCGCTGGCGATGATTGCCGCGGGTGCGAATCGCATTGGGTCGAGCGCGGGAGTTATCCATCCTGAACGAGTCCTTGAAAGCTTCCCAATGACCGAAGAACCCCAGGATTCATACCAATGCACTGAATGCCAGGCCGGGGTGATGCACCTGCGGCACATCACCTACTTCACCTGGCTTGACGAGGAACTCGTTACCGTCCCCAATTTCCCGGCCTGGGTATGTGATGTATGTGGACGGCGTGAGTACGACACGCAAGCCATTTCTTGGCTGGTTACCATCCTCAACCCGGAGACAGGCAAGGCGTCCGGCTCAAAGCGGAGAATGCGCCTTCCGCTGGAAAAACGTGACGGAACGCGTCCCATCCGGGACTGACCTCGACCAGATTTTAAAAATTTGCCCGAATCCATTGTCGCACATTGTCTACTTTCCGCTGACTATGTCATGCTAAGTTATCGAAGGCGGGAAAAAGAATAGTTCCCAGCACCTGCACGGTCGGCATGATGAAAGGTTTGGCCACTTCTTTCATGGAAGTGACGGATGCCAATTCAACCATAGGTAAGTTACTTGCTGGCATTGATCACGGAAAATGAACAGGCTTGATCAATTGCTTGACCGGTACGGGAGGGGATGGTAAAATCCTGCCGCTCTGCCCTTCGAACCAGCCCCCATCGTCTAGTGGACCAGGACGTGGCCCTTTCAAGGCTAAAACTGGAGTTCGAATCCCCACGGGGGCACTACTATATACGGGTGTTGGCAAGTCCGTCACTGTTGAATGGAAGTGATGACTATGCAAAACATCTGGTTTATTTTTAATCTTGGTAGAACCGACCCGCGACGCAGGAATCGCTAATCCGAACACCCGTCTTTCTTTAACGGGTGTTCGTGATTCCATTCAACTTATTCTACCCCAGTACCTTACCAACCGCATAGTGCACCCTCCCGGCGGCTCACGAGCCGACAAGAAAAGACAGTTTGAGGGTAACAGGGCACGATTCAAAATATTTAAGCAAAACATATGTGCTATAATTAATTAGCAAAGATGCAAAACGTCCTAATCTTTGCAGAGATTGGGACGTTTGCAAAACAGGTATTGCAGATGATGCGATTGCGGTGCGCGTATTATATCACCTTCATTACCCTTTGCAAAAGGAGATGATATAAAATGGCAAAGAAACCAAACATCCAAAGGCCTGGTCAGATTGCCCCAAAGTCTGGTCAATATGGGGTTGTCGGGCCTAAGGGCGGACAAACTGGTACTGAGATAACGGCGGTTGAAGGTAAGCCCTTACCTCCTACTCCCAAACCAAGACAAGGTTTTATCTTGGTAGATAAAACCAAGCATAAAGACGGCAAGTAGTAAGTTTCTTGACGCCTAAAAGTGCAAGTGCATATCTCACCGCATGATGTGCACTTGTTAATTTACCATAACCCGCCCGGCAGCTCACGAGCCGACAAGAAAAGACTGATGGAGGGAAACAGGGTGTAAAAAAGGCCTGTCCTTTTATGGCTGTTCAAATATAGGGTCTATAATCTTTCTTAATTCAGCAGTCTTTTTTTGAAGCCAATCTAATTCAGTAGTATGAATATCTGTAATTCGATTAATCAACCAATCGTAAAATTCAACGAATATGCTATGGTGCGTATTTATTAAATCCAATAGGTCAATATCATTCGATGCTTCAGCCAAATAGTGTTTCGCTGCGGGTTCCCACTTGTACCCATATAAAAGGCTTTCTTTATGAAGAAGAGCGTGAGAAGTGGTTATTTGTTGTTTTGTTTCGGGGTCTTGTGATACTTGAAATTGGGAAAGTGTAGCTGGGAGTGCGTAATGTAATGTATAGTTTCGGAGTTCTTTTACAAAAACAGATATAGGATTATTCTTGAATGAATCTTCTACTCTTGCTTGATAATCATTTATAAAATCTGAGTTTTTATATACTTCTCGGATCATATTCCGGGTAATATCTGCTAAGGTTTGTGCAGAAGTAATGTAGTTATGGAAATACCTGCTTAATTCATTATTAATAAAACGAAATTCCTCTCTTTTATCATCACCCATGAAAGGTAATATAGCGAGAGGTGTGTTATAAGCTGTAAGAAGTTTTTGAAATTCCGAATAATTCCGTTCAAAGATATGAAATACATCAGTTAGGTAAATAAGTCTGTTGTAAATCCTAAGCGCATTTGACCCCCTAATTTCTTTATCAATTGAGTCCGCTTTATCCATCTCATTCATAAATCAAGTATAGCACGCGAGGCGGCTCACGATACGACGCGAAAAGGCTGTTCGAGGGAAACAAGATTATTTATTCATGCTTTTATGAAGATGTTCTTGGTATGCCTCTCGAACTTCTTCCTTAGTAATTCCCGACTTTAATATTCCCTCGCAAACCCTCTGTAATGCAGCCTTTTCAAAAGTCCCTCGATGCTTTGCTTTTTTTTCCAAGATTAACTGGTTTAATCTGCCAGTGGTAGTAATATACGCTCTCGAATACTTTACAAATAAATCTTGTGTAATAAATTCATGCCCTTCTCCAGTTCGAAGGATCGTTGTTTTATCATATTTTCTTCTACCGCTGATTTTATCTATATTGACAATGATTATTCTATCGTCGCCGCAATTAAGGACGACGACAAAGAAATGGCCTTGTATAGTTGTATCAACTCGAATATTAGTCTCGATCCAAAAACAATTCCCCGCCTCGAACATAAATCAATTAGACGCTTAATAAGGCGTCTAGCTCAGAGTCTTGTTGAATTTCAAATTCAATACGCTTTATTTCTTCTTCATTATAGTGAAGCTTTTTTAATAAATATCCTAACTCGATAGGGAAAGACGATCCTCCTGGATTTTTCCATTCGGGAAGTGTCTCGGTTAACCTCGCCAATGCATATCTGTTCATATGTCCATATTTCGCAAATATATCCTCAATAAGATTAACCTCGATTGGGGAGAGTTTCCTTATTTTCGGATACTTATCTTTAATCCTTACATCTCTATTAATAGTTTCAATATACTGATCCCAAAACTCGCTAATAGAAGGTTTTCCTCTAGCAAGATTACAGGTATTGCTACCTACTGGACCGCGGGGCAGGGATGCAAAGGTATCATACGTTATTGGCCTTTCCCACTCTTCAATTGCTCTCCGATCGGCCAAATATAACAATTTTACCAACTTAAAATAACTTATTCTTCCACCAGCAAGATGAAGAATAATAGACGCGGCTTCAGTAACTTTTTCTTGAAATATAGGGCTATAAGGCATATCTTGACCTTTCTTATGCATATAGAATGCCTTGGCTAGATTATAGCATAGAAAATGCTTATCATAGAACAAATATTCTATTCCTATTTTCCACTTAATAAACTGCTTGTCAAGATATTTTCTTAACTTTATTACTTGACTTACGTGCATGATTATTTTCGGCTGTTCTCAAAGCCGTCAAGTTTGAATGGACCTGATGACCATGCAGAACATCCGTTTTGATCTTAATCTGGGGAAACCGTCCGGCCACCGCGAGCCGACACAAAAAACTGATTGAGAGAAAAGGGGTAATAAAGTTCCACAAGGGGACGTGTAGTATACTTGTTCTAGAATCCCATATTTGAGAGTGTGGTAAGTGCTAAATTCGTCCAGTAACAATAAAGATTTGGTATACACTAATAATATAGATTTGGCAGAAATCAACCAACTTGACCAAAGTTTGCAACAGAAATTTACCGGCAAATTGGTTGTAGAGCCATCTTTAACCCGTCCTTTGGTAAGTTTTCAAGCCAATAAAACTCGTCCCGTTTATCGTTGGTACAAATACAAGGAAGCTTTTTCGGCATCTATCGTCGAATATTTCATTCAAAAATACAAAATTTCTACTGGTACGATCTTAGATCCATTTGCTGGAAGTGGAACGGCTTTGTTCATTGCTGGCGCAATGGGTCTAAATGCTCATGGAATTGAATTGTTGCCTATTGGACAGCAAATTATAGCAACAAAAAAAATAATCGAATTAGAATTTACACCTAATGACTTTGATGAATTGCAACGATGGTTAACACAAAGGATTTGGGAGAAATCGGAAAATAGAGTAGATTTGCCAGAGTTGCGTATTACTAAGGGCGCATATCCTGAGAAGACAAAAGAATCGATTGAAAAGTATTTAGCGGCTTGTGAGCAAGAGAATAGTCGAGTTCGAGCAGTATTACGATTTGCTTTGTTTTGCGTTTTAGAGTCCATTAGTTACACTCGTAAAGATGGACAATACCTTCGATGGGATTATAGGTCTGGACGAAGACAGGGTACGAAAAAATTCGATAAGAATCAAATATTGAATTTTGAGCAGGCAGTTTCGGAAAAAATTAACGAGATAACCACCGATATTACTCCTGCAAAACAACCCGATCTATTTTCAGTAGATAAACAGCAAGGGATTATTGACCTGCAAAGCGGTTCTTGTCTTGAATTAATGCCGCAAATGCCAGGCAATTTCTACGATGCAATTATTACATCTCCACCATACTGCAATCGATATGATTACACACGTACATATGCCCTTGAGTTGGCTTTATTAGGAATTGACGAAAAAGGATTAACACAACTTCGCCAAGAAATGCTCAGTTGTACAGTCGAAAATCGAGCAAAGGACTTGCTGAATATTAATCCACTTTGGAAAACAGCACTTGCTGTTGCAGATGAGCAGAAACTTTTACATATCATTTTGAAGTATTTGGATGATCAAAAAGCAAAAGGTGCTTTGAACAATAATGGCATTCCTCGAATGGTCAGGGGTTATTTTTACGAGATGGCTTGTATCATTGCGGAAAGTTCAAGGGTTCTAAAATCCAATGCCCCGCTTATTATGGTTAATGATAATGTTCGCTATGCTGGTGCAAGTATTTCAGTGGATTTGATACTTTCAAGTATTGCCGAAAATCTTGGATTTTATATAGAAAACATCCTTGTTTTACCGAATGGAAAAGGTAACAGCAGTCAGCAAATGGGAGAACATGGACGGGAAGTCCTGAGAAAGTGTGTTTATGTTTGGAGAAAATTATGAGTATCAATACCACTCACACGCATCATAGTCATCTTCGGTCAAGTGATGATTTGGTAACAACCTATGAAGCAATTCGTGCTGGATTTGTCGCCTTGGCGCTCGAAAAAAACCGTAAGTCTGCACCGTATATAGCAGAAGCGCGCGCACTTCAAAAGGCTGCCTCCTCTGCCAAAACGCCCGCCGATTTGACTAATATCAAAGGTATAGAATTGGGCTTATTGACTGCGGCAGGATTGTCAGATAAAGCACTCACTCATTTGTTGCCTCAGGATAAATTAGATGCAATAAATGGCCTTATCAAGAATTTTCTTGAACCAGCGGGCCAAAAATTTGTAGAGGAGTTGGTATTTCGTTTCTTGCTCACTCGGGGAGACACTCTTGGCGGTTCAATGAGAAATGTGGGCGGTGCTTTGGCACAAAGGAAATTAACGCGCGCCATCATTTCAACTCTACGAATAGCGGGAATAAGTTATCGTTGGCAAGATATCAAAACTCGAAAATGGATTGATATGACAGATGACGATTCTGATATTGAATTGTCATTGCGCGGGTTAAATTGGCAAAGCGAAAATGGAAACCGTACTCTTATTTATAACTTGACTGTCCCACTAGTGAAAAATAACGTTGATTTATGTCTGTTTAACATTCCGCCTGATGAAGTTGAAGCCAGTGAAAATAAAATAGCGGAATCCTATATTGCATTAGGCGAACTCAAAGGCGGCATAGACCCAGCCGGAGCGGATGAGCACTGGAAAACTGCACGAACATCAGTAGATCGAATTAAAGAAGCATTCTCCAGTGTAGGTGCATCACCAAATACCTTTTTCATTGGAGCAGCAATCGAGAAAAAGATGGCAACCGAAATCTGGGATCAATTGGAAGCTGGAATTCTCAGTAATGCTGCAAACTTAAACGACGAAGGTCAAGTGGCCTCTATTTCTCTATGGTTGTGTAATCTGTAAAGCGAAGAGGAAGAGATTAAGATCATCGATGAAAAATAGAAAGCCCCGTCCGGGGTGAGGGGGGCACCCCAAACGAGGCAAGTCAATGATACCAAGGAAACAAGGGCAGTATGAGCTTACCCTACCTAATAGGATTAATAATCCTATTGGTAATTATTATTTTTTCAGCAGGGGAGGTTTATGCATTTTGGAACCATCCGGAAACTAAAAATAAAATTGAAGAGGCATTTAGAAATTCTGTATTAATCAAAATTCCTCCAGATGGTCACTTTATTACAGGAATTGATCATTTCAATACTGGTTGGGATTCTGCAAAGAAATCACCGGCTGGTTTTTTTGTTTGGCTTGGAATGTCACCAGTAATTTTCATTTTTTGGATATTATCTAAATTATTCAAAGTAGAGATTCCTGAAGACTTTATCAAATATTTTCCACCGCCACATCCTGGAGGCCGTCCTACAGAAAAATTGGACGAAGAAGCCTTAAAGTTGTTTTATTCTTTAGAATCCATCTCTAAGGTTTGGGAAGTTATGAAGGTTGAATACATAGAACAGGCGATCAATAAAGCTCAGAATCCAGATAATGCTCGTGAGAATTTATATGATGCTTTTGAAATAACAAGACTATATCAGAACTTTGAAAAACGATTGAAAAGGAAGATAAGACAAAACTACTCAAAGTAAGTTACGTCGAGCACAAGGCCTCTAAATATCGTATGATGACCGGCATAAAAGCCGGTCATTAAATTTCAGAGGCCAGTATGAATGAATTCAGAATTGTTATATCTCTAACCGAATCAGAATTCTCAGCCTTGGCAATATCAGGTCATAAGGACCTGCGATCCCCAAGAAATCAAGCGCGGCATATTGTACGCCAGAACTTGATAACTCTTGGTCTCTTGTCCGATCTTCCTCTAGAACCTCCTAACCCGCCTAAGGGGGCGATCTCATAAGAGCGCAAGATGATTGCAAATATTGGTGCTCCTGCTTCCCTGGAGGTAAATGCAAGAATTAAGTTAGACCTGCTTCCGGCTCTAAAGGGAGCACCTGTAAGTATTCTGTTCGCGTTACATTTTTCTCGAAAGCCAATGAGCAACCGGAAATTAATGCAAGTAGCGCGCTATTCCGATAAATCCATTTCAGCAGGTTTAGAAATACTGAAAGATAAAGGGATAGCAAGAAAAATAACGGGTGGATGGGTATTGGCCATTGATTATTTTGAAGTCGGTAAATTTCCGACTCCCGAATCGGAAATATTTCACCCGCACGGAAATTCTCCATCTACTACTACTGCTATTAATAATCCTCAAGAATTCTCAAGAGAAGAAGAAGTAGATAAAACAAGTCGGAAAAATTCCGCCTTAGCTGCTTTGTATAAAGCAGGAATATTCAATCCCAAAGCTTTAGAACTAGCAGAATTAGATCATGTAACTGAGGAATTAGTTAAAGCACATGCAGATTATGGAAAACTAAACGGGGAATATATCGGGTTAGTTATCACTAGGATTCAGAGTGGCGAATCAGTACCCGTAAATAGATCATCATATCTAAAGAAAATGAAGAGCCCCAAAGGAATTCACCGAGGCGCTGATGTTACAAAAAATGTAGAGGAATTTCGTAATGAGTAGCTAAGGGTAGACCATGCCAAGAAAAAGCCCTGACTTTACCCTTGAAGAAATCCCCGGCGACCAATACGCCGATCTAGGGGCGGCCCAACAAGCAGCCCTCAAAGCAACGGCGCATGATTTAGCAACAACCATAAGGGCACTAATGGCGGCGGGTGTACTGGTACAGCTTAATGGGAAGATCGTACCTAAGGCGAGGGGAAGGTAAACCCTTAGGTGTTAGGAGTCTACCTGCGGGTTAAGTGTAAAAACCTGGGTTTTGACCATATATACATATATATAGGTTTTTAGAGCCAAGCGAGTTTTTTGACTTTTCACTTTTGACTTGTTATTCAGACCGAGATGATAAGGTGTTAAATAGGCAATTTAAGGCAAGGTAAAAAAATGTTAAATTCCAAAAATGAAGGTCAAAAGTGGAAATTAACCACGGGTCAAATATCAGGCATTACGCTCTTAGGGGAATCTAGTTTATATCGCTATGTAAGAGATTTCCCGGAGTTTTTTAGCCCTATTGCGAAACAACACATAAAAGGCCGGAGGTGGACCCAAGAGGATTTAGAAATGTTGCAAGCGATTCGATGTCTTTACCATGAACGAACCGGAAAAGAAAAAATTCGCGAGATGATAGCAGGGGGATGGAGGTTACAAGACAACGAAGCCTGGACAAGAGAACTGCAATCAAGGTTGATTGAGTCAACCCTCGCGGCCTATGCGGAAATGGAAGAAATTTCAAAACAGGCAATAAAGGCAGTTAGCGAGGCGATGGATGAATTAAGAACGCTTGAGTATAACGACAAAATATTCCGGGAATTAGTTGTAAAGGTTTGGGATTTAGCGGAGGAATGGAAATATTTTGAAAAGGGTTTGATTTTGAGAGGTGTTGTCAAGGAAGCAAGAAAGAAAGGATATTGGAAATATCCGGAGGGGTTACATTTGGTCGCCCATAAGCCTAAAAGTTATTAGTCAAAAGGAGAAACTCATATGCCTGATTACATATCACCCCCTTCTACCCTCCCGCCTGGCTCTCTGGTTTGGGCTTACTTGCGCGACTCTGGAGGCATGGCCCAAGAACAAAGCACGACCCAGCAGGAGACAGAAATCCTGGCCTATTGCAAACGGGTTAACCTGGTCCTGGTCCGCCTTTTTTCAGATGTTGCCAAGTCAGGGGGAAGCACAGACAACCGCGATCAATTCAACGCCATGATTGACGCGACAAAGTACGAAGCGAACCGGCCTGCGGGTTTGCTCATTTGGAATTTCGCCCGCTTCTCACGCGATGTTGACGACTCGGATTTTTTCAAGGCTACCCTTCGAAGGCGGAATATCGTCATTCACTCCCTCACCGATCCGATTCCTGAGGACCTTGGTCCCGTGTGGTTGAAAAAATCATTGACATTGCCAACGAGGAAAAACGCCGACAAACTTCACGAGATGTAAAACGCGGGCTTTCCGAACTGGTCCGCAAGGGCTATTCTTCTGGCGGCTTTCCACCTCGAGGTTATAAGGCTGAAAAAGTGGTAATTGGTGAGAAGCGCGACCACACGGCACGAGTGGTCAGTAAATGGGTACCCGATTCGGAATTATGGGACCTGGTTAAATTAGCTTGGCGAATGCGCGCCGAAGGCCGGTCCTATGGGGACATTCAAAAAGCCACATGTGGGAAGATATTTAGAGCTGTCAATTGTTGGGCGACATTCTTTAGAAATAAGACTTACCTTGGAATACAGAAATTTGGCGACCTGGAGATCACCGACCACCACGAACCGGCGATTACTTGGCAAGTGTGGGAGGCTGTACAAAAGTTGAAGGGCGTTTATCCTCGCGGCCTTAATCATCCCCGGCGTATTGCTTACCCTTCCCTGCTTTCCGGTCTGGCTGTTTGTCTGGAATGTGGCGCTACGATGATTTACCATACGAGCGCGCCAAGCGATGGTTGGGCTTATTACATTTGTAATAAAAAAGACCGACAAAGACACGTAGAAAATGCTTGTAAGTCGCGCCGAGTTAATGAGCACCGGGCGGATAAAGTAATCCTTGAAACGGTCCTAAACCGAATCCTTACCCCTGCATTCCTTGAGGAACTTATCGAAGAGACCCGCCAACAAATGAGCGATACCTCAAGCCTTGACCTGGAGATCAACCAGAAGAAAACCATGCTTGAGGGTTTAGATCGGGGAATTCAACGTTTGCTTGACCTTGTAGAAGTTGGCGATGTAAATACGGGTGACGCGATCGCGAGATTAAACCAACGGCAAGCGGAACGAGCGCGGACAGAATCTGAAATAAGAATTCTAAGAGGCGCGACGTAACGCAGCCAAGATTGAGATCACCCCGGAAGCAATCGCCATGATACTGGAGACTTGGCGCGGCCAATTTGCCGAATTACAAGAGGCCAACGATCCGCGGGCATTGCGCGCCCTGCTTGCCCGGTTTGTGGTCAAGATCGAGCTAGGTTACAGGCGAGCACGAATTTGGTATACTTATCCTGTTGACGGAAATAACACCCGCAACCAAGCCCCTGACACGGGGGCACTGTGAAAAAAACCACCCAGATCGGTGGTTTTTTTGTTTAAATTGGAGCCCCCATTTTCAGTGGTCTTCCTTTTTCTTTCGATGGTGAAATGGAATCAACAGCAGGAAACCAATCGTAATCAGCCCCTCGCCAATCTGCACCCCGGTTGCCTGCCAGGGGCCAAAGAACGGGACGAGCGGCGGCGCCCGTGTACCCAGAGCCAAACACAATCCGCCATACCGGAGAAAGACCGCCACCACGTATCCGGTCGCAGACCAGGCGCGAACCGATATCGCCGGCGATGGTGCGATCGCCGTTTCTCCAGAAGGTCATCAAGCCGATGTACCCGCCGATGCAGATAATTGCCAGCCCAACTAAAAAGACCGCGATCTGCACAAACCCGACCACTGGACTGCGATCCAGACCAAAGAGTGCCGGGCGGGCGCCAACCAGAAAAACGAGAAAGCCGAATAACGTCAATAGCAGCCCAAAGCGGACGCGCAACCGTGAGGGAATACCTTCAGGAGAAGTATTGGGGGATAGGTTGGTCGGGAGTTGTCATGGCAAGAATGTCTGGAGGTGGCGCAGCCAGTTCTTCCCCAGAACCGCTGCGACCTGTTCGTCATTATACCCTTTCGCCGCCAGAATGGGGCCGAGTTTTTGCAGGTCGGCAATCGTATCCACCCCGGCAGGCGCGGCAGACAGGCCAAAGCCGCCATCGAAGTCGCTGCCCAGGCCCACGTGCCGGGCATCCCCTGCCATCTGGCAGATACGATCCACATGCGCGGCCAGCGTTTCAAGCGTAATGCTGTCACGCGGGTCGCCAGATTTCCATTCATTGGCCAGAAACCTGCAGAACGGCACCACTCCAATGATTCCGTCCCGTTCGAGAATGCCCTGGATGACATCGTCGCTGCAGCAGGCGGTTCCCGTCGTAGCCGGGCACGAGAGCGGCTGCGTTGGCATGGCTGGTAATAATGGGACCCGGATACAAGTCGAGAGACTGGCGTGCTGACAGTTCGTCCATGTGACTCAGGTCGAGCGTGAACCCGATGTCTGCCATTGCCTTGAGCAGGAGACGGCCTTCATCGGTGAGCGGTCCCGGCTCCCGCGTGCCTCCACAGTAGCGATTGCCAGCCCAGGCCAGGCCGATAACTCGCAAGCCCCACTCCCACCACTCGTCCAGTTCGGATAGGGTACGTACGCCCTCCGCCCCTTCCATTAATGGCACAAGACCGACGGGATGGTTTTCAGCTTTGGAATTGGCCCAATGGGTCAGGACCGTTTCCAGGTCCACCCGTGAACCGATGAGACGGAAATGTTCGGGGTGTTCGTCCGTCAGTTTGTGATAAGCGTCCAGTTGGGTACGATAAAGAAGGTGAGCCTGGTCGAATATCCGCATAGGCCTGTTTGTCCCACTCGCCGGTTCTAAGGCGGGTGGGCGTGACGAACAAGGTGCTGAAAACGACAGCCACGCGCCCGCGTTGGTAATCGGGCCAGCCAAGGAGAGTCTCGCCGTTGTGTTCAGGTGCTGCCGAACCGCTTTCATGTTCGATGCGGCGCGTTTCAACAGCGGCACGGGTATAATCCCGTCCGAAGTTCAACATGTTGTAGGCAATATCTTCGTGAGCGTCTACGATGAGAGGGAGCATGGCAATTCAAAAACCCGGTCTCAGAAAGAAACCGGGTTTCTCTTTCCTACTCTTGGGGGGTTTCTTTGTCATCGGAAGGTTTGTCGTCCACCGGTTCCGGGTTGGTATTTTCCACTTCAACTTCTTCTAGATCGAGGTCCTTATCCACCGGTTCCGGGGTGACATTTTCCACTTCAACTTCTTCTAGATCGAGGTCCTTATCCACCGGTTCCGGGTTGGTGTTTTCCACTTCAACTTCTTCTAGATCGAGGTCCTTATCCACCGGTTCCGGGGTGACGTTTTCCACTTCAACCTCTTTTAGATCAAGGTCCTCATTCATCGGTTCCGGGTTGACATTTTCCACCTCAACCTTTTTCAGGTCGAGATCATTATCCACCAGTTCCAGGTTGACGCCTTCGAGGTCAATCTGTTTCAGGTCGAGGTCTTTGTAAGCACCCGAGTTCACCTTGCGCAAGCTCAAGCCGATGCGGCGCTGTTCGGGGTCGATGCGGATGATGCGCAGCGTGACGACACTGCCATCGTGCAAACCGGCTTCCTTGGGATGCTCGATGCGATTCTCGCTGATCTCGGAGATGTGGATCAGGCCTTCCAGGTCGCCTTCCAGGCGGGCAAAAGCGCCAAATTTGGTCAGGCGGGTGATGATACCTTCGACCAATTGGCCGACTTTGAATTTTTCAACCTTGCTCTGCCAGGGGTCGTTCTGCAGGGCGCGGATGGACAGGCCGATGCGCTTCTTCTCCCGGTCAATGTTGATGATCTTGACTTGCACTTCCTGGCCCACTTCAAGCACCTCGGAGGGGTGCTGGACGCGTTCCCAGGAGATCTCGGACAGGTGCACCAGGCCATCGGCACCGTTGACATTGACGAAAGCGCCGAAATCAGCCAGGCTGGTGACTTTACCGGTGTAAACCTCGCCTTCTTTCAGCGATTCAATGACACGCTCTTTGATGGACTGGCGGGTCTCGCTGGAAGCGGCGCGTTCGGACAGGATCAGGCGGCGGCGTTTGCGGTCCACTTCGATGACGCGGACGGTGATCGGCTTCGCCGATCATTTTGGCATAACGAGCGTCCGGGGTATCGCCGGTGACAGCCATGCGGCGGGAGATGCCCAGCTGCGAGGCAGGCACAAATCCGCGCAAGCCAAACACGGGGACGATAATGCCGCCTTTGTTGAAGCCGTCCACCTTGCCATCGTAAGAGCCGCCTTCCTCAAGCATCTTCTCGACTTCGGCCCAGCCTTTTTGTTCCTGGGCGCGGGTGTAGGAAAGGACAACATTCCCGCTGTGAATCTTCAGCAGACAACACGTAGACCAGGATCTCCTGGCCCACTTGCAGAGCGGCGCGCTCTTCAGCCGGGATGGCTTCCAGTTCGCGGCCGGTGATCACACCTTCCGATTTCGCGCCAACACTGACCAGGATTTGCGACTGGCTGATGCTGGCGACTACTCCGGTACGGATTTCGCCCGGGTTGGGGGAAATCCAGGGACATGCCCTCCTGGTCTAGGAGGGTTTCCATGTTCGTATTATTGTTGCTGGGTTCTTCGGCGGGAAGATTGCTCTCGGGCGCAACCCCCTGCCCGAGAAGGGCGTCATTTTGTTCCATATTGTGAGAAACTCCGGCGGATAAGATGGGGGGATTATACAGTCGAATGGACTAGTTGACAACCCTGATATTTACCAGATGAGGCATAAATCCAGTCGATTTAACCCAAAATTGGCAACTCCGTGTCAGAACCGGGACAACTACATTTCGATTGGAGATTGGCAGTGGTGGAGTTTCCTAACCGGCAGAGGGTTTCTTGCCGGTCTTGAATGTTTGGGCGCTTTGCAGGATGTCATGGGCCGAACGAATTGTGCCTTCAGTCACCGCGCCGAGCATCTGAGCCAGTTCGAGAGTGCGTGGTTCACCGGTCAGTTTTGCCACTCTAGTCAGTGTGCGATTTTGCTCGATGACCTTCTGAACTTGGAAGTGCTGGTCGCCAAAGACGGCCAGTTGCGGCAGGTGGGTGATGACGAATACCTGGTGGGCGCGGCCGAGATGCCAGAGTTTTTCGCCAACCGTTCCGCCGACGCGGCCACCGATGCCCTGGTCAATTTCGTCGAAAATGAGAGTGGGAACCTGGTCGGCGCGTGCCAGCACGTTTTTCAGCGCCAGCATCAGGCGGGAGGTCTCGCCGCCGGAGGCGATCTTGGCAAGCGGTTTCAGCCCCTCACCCGGGTTCGGTGCAACCAGGAATTCGACTTTGTCCAAGCCATTTCCATCGAAAGCAACACGGGTACCATCTGGTAGGGGGATGCCATCCGCGGCGGGTTTCGTCTGGAAATCCACGGCGAAACCGGCGGAAGCCATGCGCAAGTCGTCCAGCTCGGCCTCGATGGCCTTGCTCATCTGTTCGGCAGATTCCTTGCGCTTTTGCGAGAGTTTGAGACCCTGCTCGGAGAGTTTTGCCAGCGCGGCAGATTCGGCTGTTTCCAGTTCGCCGATGCGCTCGGCAGCGGTAGTGATGGTATCGAGTTGTTTGCGGGCGTCGAAGGCGAAGGCGATGGTAGACTCGATGGTTCCGCCGATATTTCCGTTCCAGGCGGCGGATCAGGTCGAGACGCTCTTCGACTTCCTCCAGCCGTTTGGGGTTGAACTCGATGACTTCAAGGTAATTGCGCAGGCCGCGTGCCAGGTCGGCCAGGGTTTCTTCCAGCGTGATGGACTGTTCCGCCAGGGCGTTCTGCGTCCCATCAATCTGGGCTAGTTTCGTCAGCGATTGGACCGCCTGTCCGATCAGGTCTGTGGAGGCGGGAGCTTCCGAAGTGCCCTCGTCCAGGACGGTGAGGGCCTGCTGGGCCAGGTTGGCGAGAGATTCCGCATTTGCCAGCCGGTCACGCTCTTTACGCAGGTCTTCGTCCTCGCCGGGCTTGAGTTTGGCGGCCTCGATCTCCTCCAGCCTGGAAAGTGAGCAATTCGGTACGGCGTTCCGCATCCTGCTGGGCTTCGCGCAGTTCCTCCAGTTCGTGGCGGATGCCGAGCAGGTTCTGGAAGGTTTTGCGGTAGGCTGCCAGCATTGCCTCAACATTGGCGTAACGGTCGAGCAGGCCCAGGTGGGCGTGGACGTTGAGCAGCGAGAGATGTTCAGACTGGCCGTGGATGTCCACCAGCATTTCGCCCAGTTCTTTCATCAGCGACAGGCTGATGGTGCGACCGTTGATGCGGGCCACGCTGCGTCCCTCACGGCGGACTTCACGGGTCAGGGTGACGTAGTTCTGTTCGTCGAGCATATCCTCGCGTTTCAGGATTTCGTGTGCGGCGACGCGTTCCGGGCCGGACAACTTGAAGGTGCCCTCCACACGCGCCAGGTCCGCATCGCTGCGGATGGCAGTGGCATCGGTACGTCCGCCGAGGAGCATGTCCAGGGCGTCCATGATGATGGACTTGCCCGCTCCGGTCTCGCCGGTGAAGACAACCAGCCCCGGCCCAAAGTCCAGTTCGAGGCGGTCAATGATGGCAAAGTTCTGGATGCGGAGTTCGGTCAGCATGTCATCTCGTCAATTGGATGCCAGACAGGCGGGTGTAGATGATCGGTGTGGCAACGAACAAAAAAATGCCCTGGAAGATGAGACCAAAAAGATTGAAGGAAATAAGGTTGAAAATGATGACCGGAAGGGCGCCCAGCACGACTGCCACGGCGATCGTGATGAAGAGCGGCCGGGAGCGATGTTTGCGGGTGACAAGGCGCACCGCTTCGGCAATGACCATTCCAACCGTGGGGGCGGCAAAAAGCAATGATAAACCAGGCGAAAATACCGGCAATGCCGCTGATCAGGCCAACCAGCAGGCTGGCCAGGAAAGAAAGGATGCCCGCCGATGGCAAACCCCAGGACGATAATCGTACCATTCGGCAGTCTCGAAGATTTTCTGTTGGCCGCGCACGCATTCCTTGCAGCGGTAACCGGTGGGGGTGCGGACAGCGCACCTGGCGCAGATCGGTTTCCCGCATTTATTACAGCGCAAAGAGGTTTCCACGCCGGGATGGTTGGCGCAATAAGTGGGAGCAGAGGCATCAATCATCGGGGCAGCCCTATGGCAGGATTTTGGTTCATGTGACCGGTCAGGTTGCGGTAGAAGTAGCCCGGGTCTCCGAAGCGCACGAAGCGGGCGGCGTAATCCCCGGCGCGGACCTCCACCTGATCGTTATCGGCCAGACCGATCGGAATCTGACCGTCCACGCTCAAGACGGCCTCGCTGCCATCCCGCAGGGTGATGCTGACGGAGGCTCCTTCGGAAAGAACGACCGCCCGGTCCACGGAAAGGTGCGGGGCGATCGGGACCAGCAGGATGTTGCGCAGTTCCGGCGGCAGGATGGGGCCTCCGGCAGCCAGGGCGTAGGCGGTGGAACCGGTGGGGGTGGAGGCGATCAGACCATCGGCCACGTAGTTGGTCAGCAGCATCCCGTCCACGCTGGCGGAGAGATGCACCGGATGGACGGATGCGCCGCGGCTGACGACCACCTCGTTGAGGGCGTGCCAGTTCCCCAGTGATTCATCGGAGCGCTTGTGCTCGGCGCGGATCATCATGCGGTTTTCGATCCAGAACTCGCCTTTCAATAAATTGTCGCAAGCGCCCTGCCATTCCTCGCGTCCGATCTGGATGAGGAACCCCAGCCGTCCCAGGTTGACTCCCAGGATGGGGATGCCAACCGGGGCGCACAGGTGGGCTGAGCGGAGCACCGTCCCATCCCCCCCTACGGCGATGAACAGGTCGAAGTCGCCGTTCTTGACACGCTTGCGCAGGGAAGCATCATCCAGCAAGCCGTGGACGGCGGTCAGGCCGCGGCCTTGCAGATATTCCGCAATGGCGGTGGCAAGGGGCACGGCGCCGGGCATGGTGGGATGGGTGGCGATGGCGATTCGCCGTGGGATGGCAGGGATGTCGGGCATGGGCGTAATTATACCTTTTGTTTATCTGCCCCCTATTTCCTCTTTTCCTCATTGAAGAGGGGACGGGGGATCATCAGGTTAATTTCTGGTCGCATACCTTCCAAAACCCGCATTGGCGGCAGCGCTGCTTGTCGTTGTGTGAGCGTTTCACGTCGGGGCGGTGTTTATTACGGCGGATATCGACCAGCAGGTCAAGCAGGGCTGATTCAAGTTCGGGCGTGTAGTCCACGGCGAAGTCGCGGTTGGGATAGTGGAGGATGCCGTGCGGCGGACGTTTCCCGTAGGTTTTCTCTACCAGCAGGCAGTAGGCCGCAACCTGGAAGATGTGCGAATCATATGGTGCTTCCGGTGTGCGTCCGCTCTTGACCTCCACCGGGATGAGTTTGCCGTTCTGTTCAACGAGGTAATCCGGCTTGCCGGTAAGACCCAGTTGCACGTCGAAGAGCGACTGCTCGACCGCTCCCCAGGCACGCGTGTCGGAGTAGATCACCCGCCCACCGGGGAGACCGGCGCGGCGGCGCTGACCCCCCGAGATGAAAAACAGGGCGAAGGCAATCAACAGGATGACGAGGCCGATGGTGAGGGAAGCCATGGAATACCAGTGAGTGGACAGTTTCCGCCCGAAGGGCTAAATGATCTGCCTCGTACAGAAAGCGGCAAGCAGAACCAGCGCAACCAGAAGCAGCACCAACGCCAGTGCCCGCGTCAGATTGGATGCGATGACCTGCCTTCCGTGGAGGCGGTGAAGCTCGGTACCCGTGGTCATTTCAGCTTGGTGGGTGGATTCAAACCCTTTCTGGTGATACCACCGGCACGCGCACAATATAGATAAGAGCCAACTTCGGAAGCACGGATGGGCTGCATACTGCTCATTTCCTTTAGGTAAGATCTTACTTGATAGTTTTGGGCCAATATTATCAAGCAGCCGCGAGAAATTTCTGCCTAGCAAGATGTAGCACATTTATTCTATCAGATTAATGACAGCATGGGGGGGAGTGCCGTAGGTCTCGTTATCCAAAAAAGAAGGGAACAATTAATTTCCACCTTCAGCATTGCTCTGAATATGAAATCTTGCGGAAGGTGATTTTCCCGGGAGAGTATAATGGGCATATGGTCAAG
This sequence comes from uncultured Chloroflexia bacterium, assembly GCA_963760315.1. Classification (GTDB taxonomy): domain Bacteria; phylum Chloroflexota; class Anaerolineae; order Anaerolineales; family Villigracilaceae; genus UBA877. The sequence continues at coordinate 435,261 of CAVXCK010000004.1, read as the reverse complement.
AGACGCCCGATAAAGATTGTCATCTCAGACTGGTTCCGTACAATGGTTGAAGCATTTTTCATCCCCAGTCCAGAACGATCTTTGCCCTGGCTTAATCCTTTCTGGAGGTCAGGGTTATACCTTTTGGGCTTATTTCATTGGTGCCTGTTCCTGAACTGGGGCAAGATCCCCTTTGACCTGCACGATTGGACGCAGGAAGGCGCTTATTTCAGTTTCCTTCGCCAAGCATTCCAGACCAACCAGCTCCCGCTCCATATTGGCTCCGCTCTGGCAGATACCAACCGCTACCTTGCCCTTCCGCAGACGTTGATCTCACCTCAAGCCTACCTTCTGCGATTCCTGGACCCGGGGCTTTTTATCCTGGTCAACTTCTTGATCCTGTACTCAGTTGGGTTCGCAGGCTTGCTCCTGCTCCAGAAGCGATATTCTCTGGCTCCAGCCGCTTTCAGTGTGTTATTCCTGCTATTCAACTTCAACGGTCATATCACGGCTCATTATGCGGTCGGTCACGCCGAGTGGACAGGTTATTTCTTCCTGCCCTTTTTTGTACTTTTATTGCTGAAAGTATTGGATAGTGAAAAACTAGGCTGGAAGTGGGTGTTGTTTGTCTCCCTGACGTTATTCGCCATCACGCTGCAAGGAGCATACCATTTCCTTTTATGGTGCCTTATCTTCCTGCTGGCTTGGGGGCTGTTTTCTCCCAGGAAATATCTTGTCCCGGTCGTCGAGGCCATCTTCTTTAGTTTGCTGCTCAGCCTGTTCCGCTTACTCCCCCCAGCGATCGAGTATCTTGGCAGTGGAAAAGATTTTATCTCCGGTTTTCCAACTCTTACCGACCTGTTCTCTGCCCTGGTCGTACTAAAATCCCCAGCGGAGGCTCTCTCTGGCCCATTCAAATCCCTTGGCTGGTGGGAAGTGGATACATATATCGGCCTGTTAGGCCTGGCATTCCTTCTCTACTTTGGCATCTATCAAACCTGGCGCAAAGGTTCGTCCACAAAAACGCTCCTGGCACCGATTGCCGTTGTGACCTTTCTGTCCATTGGAAAGATCTACTCCATCATCAACCATTTGCCCATCCCGCTCACTGATTCGGAACGGGTCAGCTCCCGTTTTTTGATCGTGCCGGTGGTCGTGCTAATAACGCTTGGAAGCATTTATTTCCAGGAAGCTCTGAACAAACTAGGTCACCGAAGCCTAGTTGAACGCATATTCAGCCTGTGTATACTGATCTTGATGGGCCATGACCTGTTCCAGCATTCCCGCATCTGGCGGGTGACCGAGATGTACAATTTATTCAAGAGTACACCGGTGGATATCCGTTCCAGTGTCATCAACCATCCCGATCCTCTTTTATTTTAACGCTCTGGCGATTGGTGCAGCTGTGACGATGGTCACGTTTATCGTCCTTCTTTACCTGGCAATACGAGAGCACAATGGAGCAAGCCAGACAAACAACCGAGGAAACCATGCCTAACCTGCCCGAGATCAACACTCCCTTCCTGCTTGATTTCCTGACCAAACTACTGAACACGCCCTCGCCCACCGGTTTTGCCGAAGCGGCGATTTCGTTCACCGAGCAGACCCTCAAAGCCTTCCCGGCGCTCAAACTTTCCCGCACCCGCAAGGGAGCGCTGGCCGCCACCTGGCGCGGCGAGCAGGATGAAGGTCCGCGGGCAGTGACGGCGCACGTGGACACGCTGGGCGGGATGGTCAAGGAGATCAAGTCCAACGGGCGGCTGAAGCTGTCCAAGATCGGCGGCTTCGCCTGGAACACCATCGAGGGCGAGGGCTGTACTGTCTTCACCCGCTCCGGGCGGCAGGTGCGCGGCTCCATCCTGCTGACCAAAGCCTCCAGCCACGTCTTCGGCGGGGAAGTGGGCGAGATGAAACGGGGCGAGGACACGCTCGAGGTGCGGCTGGACGCCCGCACGATGTCCGAGTCGGAAACGCTCGAGCTGGGGATCGGGGTGGGAGACTTCGTGGCTTTCGACCCGCGCGTGGAGGTCAATGCCGGGTTCGTCCGCTCCCGCCACCTGGACGACAAGGCCTGTGTGGCCGCGCTGGTTGCGGCGGTCAAAGCCCTGAGCGAGGCCGGCCGCAAACCTGCCCGGACGACGACCCTGCTGATCAGCAACTACGAGGAGGTCGGTCACGGCGCAGCGGCGGGCATCCCGGCGGATGTGGAAGAACTGCTGGTGGTGGACATGGCCGCCGTGGGCGAGGGCCAGAACTCGGACGAGTTCCACGCCTCGCTGTGCGTCAAGGACAGCGGCGGGCCGTACCATCACGATATGTCAAACCGGCTGCGGGCGCTGGCTGAGAAGAACGAAATCCCCTATAAGGTGGATATCTACCCTTATTACCACTCGGATGGCGAGGTCTGGTGGAACGCGGGTGCGGACGCGGCCGTGGCGCTCATCGGCCCCGGCGTGGATGCCTCGCACAACTACGAGCGCACCCACACCGAAGCGCTGGTGGCGACGACCAGGTGGGTGATGGCGTATTTGCTGGAAGAGTGATTTTCCACGTAGGTATGCAAAAAAGCACCAGATTATTTTTTCATATCCCATCTTTTTCTTCGTGAATAAAGGTTATTTCTCATGAATTTTACCGACTATCAAATTCAATCCCGCAAGACCGCCAAATACCCACCCATCGGGCATCGGGTGGTCTACCCCACCCTCGGGCTGGCCAACGAGGCCGGAGAAGTGGCCGGGAAAATCAAGAAGATATTCCGTGACAAGGCCGGGGTTATTGCCGCAGAGGATCGCCAAGCTCTGCTGGGCGAACTCGGTGACGTGCTGTGGTACCTGACCCAGGTCTGCACCGAGCTGGAGATTTCGCTGGATGAAGTTGCCGGCCACAACCTGGAAAAATTATTCTCCCGCCTGGACCGCGGCAAGATCGGCGGGGAAGGAGATAATCGCTGATGACCTGTAAAAATTGTGCTTCTCTGAACCAGAAACACCAATTCTCATCCACCGGGGAGTTGACTAAATTCATGCGGCGGTTGCGCACTCTCGTGCGAGACGGGAGAATTGTCGAATTCCCATCTTTTACCGACCTTGCGGATGTGGAGGATGATGCCAGCTGGCCGGATGTCATTGAATGCCAGTTTGGTTGCCCGGATTGCGGGACAGAATTTACCTTCAAAGCCAATTCTCATCATAAAAATCCCCCCCAGTGGCTTCCGAAACGGGCATCGCACCGTTAACGCTAATTTTCACAAACCATACCCCCTCTTTGTAGATCACCGAACAAATCCAGTCACCCCATGGAAATATTCGGTTATATCATTACAGCGCTGATTGGCATTTCCCTCGGCAGTTTCATTAATGTGCTGATTTACCGCCTGCAGCGCGGCGAGTCCCCTGGTGGGGCCGCTCGCACTGCGATTCTTGTAAAGTAACGCTGGCCTGGTACGACATAATTCCAGTGGTATCGTTCGTTCTCCTGCGGGGGAAATGCAGAACCTGCCAGGCGGAATTCCCTGGCAATATCCGCTTATTGAACTGGGGACAATGATTTCTATTCCTGTGGGGGTATTGGCTGATCCATTCTTGAAAAAGCACCCGCAATCAGAGGCCTGCGCAGGCGTGTTAGTTATTCACGCAGTATTTACCGTCCCAGCGGCATTGAGGGTCGTTGCTGCAAGCCTTGGAATCGGTACCATATAGAGAATTGCAATCCGGGGGAGGTGGGGCAGTATTACAGGTGTTATTCCACCAGTAACAACCGTTATTATTGCATTTACCGGGATTTGTATAATCCGAGCAGGAAAGAGGAGGAATGGAAACCGGTGTATCACTGGGCAGGATGATCGGGGCTCGCGTATTGCTGGGGAAGAAGATCGCATTCGGAGTGCGTTTCAATGTTTGTGTCAATGTGCTTGCCAGTGTGCTTGTCGGCGTGCTTGTCGGTGTGTCTGTCGGTGTGTCTATAGCATAAATATAAGCCTGCTTGGTCATGACATCACTGGTAGATAGAGGGATGATCAGCAAGGCGGTGCTCTGGTTGACCGCTCGGATCGTCAGCACGGCCTGCGCCGTCAGCGTGGTTGATTCTGTTCCTTTCCGCCGTGCGTAAATAACAGCCAGCATTGCTATCGCAACCATCGCGGCAATTATGATAATCACCAAGATCAATTCAAGCGTCGTGAATCCATTCTCACTTTTCTTATGCATGATCCATCTCCTTGCCTGAAGCCACAACCTTTTTCTTCATATTACAGGTAGATTATTGCACATAAAAAAAGAAAATACAAGCAAATAGATCATATATTTGATCGCTATTAAACTCTAATCATCTTCATATAGAACCAGCGCCTGCTTTTTGGTAAAATCCTTAACGACAATCCTTGTCGGATTGCTCAGGAGACCCTTATGGCTAGCATGGAAAAATTTACCCAGCGGGCCCGTCGTGTGCTTGCCCTGGCCCACCAGGAAGCCGAGAGCGCCCATCAGGGATTGATCGGTACGGAACACCTGCTGCTCGGTCTATTGACGGAAGACGGCGGGGTGGCCGGGCGTGTTTTGCGCGAACTCGGCCTGGAGACGGAACGTGTGCGCGAGATGATCCAGCGTGTCAGCGGCGAGGGGCACTACGAAAGCGGCAAGATCGAGCTCGCTCCCGACACCCAGCTTGTGCTCGAATACGCCATCGAAGAGGCCCGCAAGATGGGCCACCACTACATCGGCACCGAACATCTGCTGCTCGGACTGGTCCGCTCGGAAGGCGCGGCGATGGAAGTGTTTAAGAAACTGGGCGTGACCCCCGACCAGGTTCGCCGCCAGACCCGCCGCGTGCTGCAGGAAAGCAGCAGCTCACAGGCTTCAGCCGTCCCGGAGACAGCCAAGCCGGGCGGCAAGCAGGAACCCAAGACCCCGCTGGTGGACCAACTGGCGACCGACCTGACCACCCTGGCCGAAGAAGGCAAGCTGGACCCGGTCATTGGCCGCCAGACCGAGATCGAGCGCGTCATCCAGATCCTGGCCCGCCGCACCAAGAACAACCCGGCGCTGATCGGCGAACCGGGCGTCGGCAAAACGGCCATCGTCGAGGGGCTGGCCCAGCGCATCACTGACGGCGATGTCCCTGCGCCGCTGCTGGGCAAACGCGTCCTGAAACTGGACGTGGGTTCGCTGGTGGCCGGGACGATGTACCGCGGCCAGTTCGAGGAGCGCCTGAAGCGTGTCATTGACGAACTCAAATCCACCAAGTCCATCCTGTTCATTGACGAGTTCCACATGCTGGTGGGAGCCGGTTCCGCCGGTTCTGCCGTGGACGCGGCCAACATTCTAAAACCGGCGCTTTCGCGCGGTGAATTGCAGTGCATCGGCGCCACCACGCTGGATGAATACCGCAAGCATATCGAATCCGACGCCGCCCTCGAACGCCGCTTCCAGCCCATCGTGGTGGATGAACCGTCCGTGGAAGAGACCATCGAAATCCTCAAGGGCATCCGCAAGATGTACGAAGAGCACCACCACCTGGTCATCTCGGATGAGGCGCTCGACGCCGCAGCCCAGCTTTCGGCCCGTTACGTGTCGGACCGTTTCCTGCCCGACAAGGCGATCGACCTGATCGACGAGTCTGCTTCGCGCGTGCGCATGTACAAGTCCGGTGCGTCCACGTCTGCGAAGGATATTTACAAACAACTGAAGCTGGCGCGCGCCAACCGTGCCCTGGCCCAGGAAGAAGGCAAGGCCGAGGACGTGCGCAACTGGGAAGCCCAGGAAGCCGACCTGAACGAACAGCTCAAACTGATGAAATCCAGTTGGGAACGCGCCAAAAGCCCGGTGGTTACCGGCGAGGATATTGCCGAAGTGGTTGCCATGTGGACGGGCGTGCCGGTCATGCAGATTGCCGAGGCAGAGTCGAAACGCCTGCTGAAGATGGAAGAGGAACTGCACAAAGCCATCATCGGCCAGGAAGAAGCCATCCAGTCCATCGCCAAGGCGGTGCGGCGGGCACGCGCCGGGCTGAAAGACCCGAAGCGCCCGATCGGCTCGTTCATGTTCCTCGGTCCGACCGGCGTTGGCAAGACCGAGTTGACCAAAGCCCTCGCCAAGTTCATGTTCGGCAGCGAGGAAGCCCTGATCCAGCTGGATATGTCCGAGTTCATGGAACGCCACACCGCCAGCCGGCTGGTCGGCGCGCCGCCCGGATACATCGGCTACGACGATGCCGGTCAACTGACCGAAGCCCTGCGCCGCCGCCCATACTCCATCGTGGTCTTTGACGAGGTCGAGAAGGCCCACCCCGAAGTCCATAACATGCTCCTGCAGATCATGGAGGAAGGTCATCTCTCCGATGCCAAGGGCCGCACGGTGGATTTCCGCAACGCCATCATCGTGATGACCACCAACGTTGGCGCGGAGGAGATCAAGAAGCAGACCTCGCTCGGTTTCCAACTCAAGCGCGACGAAAAAACCGAGGAGCGCACCTCCTACGAAGAGATGCGCAAGAAACTGACCGAGTCGCTCAAGAAGGTCTTCCGCCCCGAATTCATCAACCGGCTGGACAGCGTCATCGTCTTCCGCTCGCTCAACAAGGACGACATCCGCCAGATCGTGAACCTGGAATTGAACAAGGTGACCGAACGGCTGGCCGAACACGAGGTGACCCTGACCGCCACCGATGCCGCCCTGGACCTGTTGGCGGAGCAGGGCTATGACCCGGAGATGGGTGCCCGGCCTTTACGCCGCGTCATCCAGCAAAAAGTCGAAGACCCGCTCTCGGACGCCCTGCTGGCCGGGACCTTCCACGAAGGCGATACCATCCTGGTGGATGGTGTCGGAGGAAGATGTTGTCTTGAAACGGGCGAAACAACCCGAAAAGGAACGCCTGAACCGGTTTCGTAATTAGATTAAGGGGCAGCCTATTCCCTTTACAGGGATTTTATGGCTCGCCCTTATGGAGGATTTTATGGGTAAAAAATTACATGGTAATCCCGGTTCCAGCGACGTGGAAGCGGTTCCGGTTCCCGGACGGGATACGGGAGAGGTTGCAACACTTGCAGGAGGCTGTTTCTGGTGTCTGGAAGCCGTATTCGACGAACTCAAAGGCGTGGAATCGGTAGAATCGGGCTACACCGGTGGACAGGTCCCGAACCCGACATATGCCCAGGTCTGTGACGGGGATACCGGTCACGCCGAAGCGGTCCAGGTCACGTTTGACCCGCAGGTGCTTTCGTACCATGACCTGCTGAAAGTTTTCTTTGCCATCCACGACCCGACCACTCTCAACCGCCAGGGCGCAGACGCGGGTACGCAATACCGCTCAGCCATCTTCTATCACGATGAGCAGCAAAAGGAGATTGCACGAGCAGGTCATCCAGGAAATTACCGATGCGCATATTTGGGATAACCCCATCGTGACCGAGGTGACGCCCTTTGACAAGTTCTATCTGGCTGAGGATTACCACCAGGAATACTTCACCCACAATTCCTCCCAGCCGTATTGCCGGGCTGTCATCGTTCCCAAAGTGACCAAATTTCGCAAGCAGTTTGTAGACCGGCTGCGAAGTCCCGGTCCAGTACGGTGAAGAAGTGATATATTTGAAATGTCCAGGGGCTCCCATCCACCTTATGGATTAGCTTCTGGACATCCAATCTTTACGTAGAAAGCATTTTTACACATGCAAGTCCTCCAGACCCAGATTGCAGCTTCTGTACTCCCCGAAACGCCGCCTAATTTTCGGGTGGGTAATATTCCAGTCTATGGGGATGCCATCCTCGCCCCCATGGACGGATTCTCGGATTGGCCTTTTCGTTCCATCTGCCGGACGCTTGGCTCGGCGATGAGCTATAACGAATTCACCCGGTGCAGAGTTCATTGTCAACGCGTTCGAGCACATCTCCTCCCGCTTCACCTTCGATGAAGCAGAGCGCCCGTTCGTCATCCAGGTTTATGGGGATGACCCGGATCTAATCATCGCTGCGGCGTTGCGCGTCCAGGAGAAGCGGCCTGATATCATTGACATCAACATGGGCTGCCCGGCACGGACGGTAGCCAACCGGGGCGCGGGCGTGGGACTGATGCGCACTCCTCTCAAGGTGGCGCGCATTTTCCAAAAGCTAAGCGCTTTGCTGGACGTACCGGTGACGGGCAAGATCCGCCTGGGCTGGGAGGACAACCGCACCTACAAGTTAATCGCCCGCATCGTAGAAGAGAACGGCGGCGCGCTGATCGCCGTCCATGGGCGGACGCAGGAACAGGGATACGGCGGGGAGGCCAACTGGGACGCCATCGCCGAGGTCAAGGCAATGGTGAAAATCCCGGTCATCGGCAACGGGGACGTGAAATCAGTTGCGGATATTGAGCGCATGAAAGCGCATACCGGCTGCGAAGCGGTCATGATTGGGCGCGCCGCCATTGGCAACCCATGGATCTTCTCCCGCCTCGACCGGGAACAGGTCACGCCGGAGATGGTCCGCCAGATGGTACGCCGCCACCTGGAACGCAATATCCAATTTTACGGCGAACACAAGGGGCTGATTCTGTTCCGCAAGCATGCCATGCGCTACCTGGCGCTGCAGCGCCTGCCGCGCGTTGTCCGCACGAAGATCATCCTGCAGAATACTGCGGAAGGATTCCTGGCTTTGCTGGACGAAGCCTGTAGGGGGTAGGAGAGGAAAAATCCTTGATGAGGACCGAAATGTGCACACGATAGTCCCGGTTCCAGAACGGGCAGGCTAAGCTGTGCGCTTTTTTTTGCAGTCCAGTGTATTGTGCTTATTGCCGAAGTAAAATTCTATTATTGCTAGGGAATGATAGACTAAACACCCCTTATTTGCCCAATCACAATAGTGGTTTCCAGAAGACTTTGGTTATTGGAAATGGATTAGAATCTTACCGGTGGTAATGTCCAGCATGTAGATTTTTGAGTCCAAACTGAGATAGATAACATTATTCTGCCAGCCGATAACAGTCGGGATTGTATAATAATCGCCGGTCACCAGTTTCAGAGCAACGATCTGTTCGCTTAAAAGGGTGCCGTCAGTCGGGTTAATGGCATCCAGAATCAATTGGTTGGGATTGCCTTGGAACTTGATCAGGATCAATCCGCTTGAGGCCAGCCTCCAGGTCCAGCCGGTGTTCGTTTCGTCCACCATGCCGGCCATTTCATTGGGCGGCTCGATAGGTGCGGCGCCCTGGAGGGTTATCTGCCAGAGCTGTGCTCCCGAAACTGGGTTCAGACCCCACAGTTCAAAACGTTCCGTGCCGCGCGTCCGCCGGGCGCGGACGATAAGGGTATCCCCCGTCAATGCCATTGGCACGAAATCGTAGTCATCGTTTACCAGCGTGGTGGTTCCGGTTCCACTATTGGGCAGGGTTTGGATTGTGCCGGTGCGTTTGTCCACTGCCAGCAGCTGACTCCCATTGCCGAAATATAAAGTCGTGCCAGTAATCAGCGGATTAAATCCCTCGGGCGAAAAACTGAAGCTGTCTGGTGCCACGGTCTGCCAGGCCATCTGTCCTGTGGCGAAATCGAGGCGCTGGACGCAGCCGAAGGAAGTGTCGTAGACCAGAAACAGCGCATTTTCTGCCTCAACGTAGACCAGACCCGAATCGGTATCCAGAGTGGCGGACGAAAATTGGTTATACTGGCAGGTGGGCATAAGGATGCGTTGCTCGCTGCCGTCAGCGGGGTCGAGGAAAATCAGGCTGTAGTCGTAGGTCTTATCGGTGTAATCGAGCACCACCAGCGAATCGCCCATCAGCCTTAGAGTGCTGTCGTACCCGGCAAGCCGGCGGTTCCAGACCAGGTTCCCGGAGATGGCGTCGTAGCCTTGCAGCGATTCATCCGCGTTCAGGGTGATCACCCGCCCATCCGTTACCAGAAGAGGGGTGTCGCCATAGTTCAATTTGTCGGGCATCTGACTTTGCCAGGCTAGGCTGCCGTCACTCTTCCGGTAAGCCAGCAGGGTGGTCCCGTCCGTAACGTAGACCAGGTCACCACCTGATGCGATGGCGTCCGCGTACCCGTCCGCGGCCAGCGATTCAGCTTGCCAGCGCAGTTTGCCAGTGCTGCCATCCACCAGTCCGATCAGGCGGGTATCTGCATCGGGGTTGTAGAATTGCGCAGCCACGTCTGGTGGAGTTCCCGGTCCGGAGGGAACCAGGGCCGCCGGCCCGCCGGCGAACAATCGTGGGGCAAACGGACTTCCCTGCTTGAACAGGATAAGAGCCAGGAAACCTCCGGTTATGACCAGAATGGCGAGAATGGTGACTGACGCGGCCAGCAACCGCGACTTGACCGGCTGGTGGGTTGCGGAGGGTAGTCCCCGGATTTCGGGGCGAGGCGGGACCGGGATACCGGTCAACGCAGCCTCAATCTGGTCCACCACATCCTTGGCTTGGGTCAGGCTGACGTCGCTGACTTCGCGATAATGCTGGAGGGCCGCGATCTTATTCCCCGCTTGGAGGAATTTTTTCACTTCATCCAGCACTCGGCTGGTCTCTTCAGCATTCAACGGTCCCGAGAACACCCGGTGTACCTCGACCACTTTGCCAGCCGCCAGGGCATCCACGGCATCTTTGGCCTCTTTCAAGCCGGTGCCGTAAAGTTCACGATAACGGCGGATCGCCTCGATCAGGTTGCCGTTCTGCGCCAGCCGGCGGACCTCGTCCAGCGAGGCACGCGGGGTTGCCTCCTGCGCTGAGGGAAGGCCCGGTATGAGAGCAATATTCTTACAGAACCGGCAGCGCACGATCGAACTCTTGCCGTCAAATTCCAGCGGCGCGCCGCAGGAGGGGCAATTCAGGGTTTTGGGCGCGTTATCAGCCATGAGGCCTCCGGGAGGGGAAGGAAATGCAAATCAATACTATTATCCCCCATTTATACAAAAAAAGGCAGGTCAGTCATAAGCGAACCTCTTTTCAGGCGGAGAGTATAATATCCCCATGTCCAAAACCAAAACTCACACCCGTTACGTCTGTCAGCAGTGCGGACGTGTCTCCGCTGGGTTCATGGGGAAATGCCCGCAGTGCGGTTCGTTCAACAGTATGGTTGAGGAGATTGTAGCTGATGTGCTGGCCGGAAGGAAGACTGCCCCACGTGGCCTAAGCGGACGCTCAACGCCGCACCGTCTGTCCGAGGTCAGCAGCGAGATGCCGAAGACAGGATTCCCGTTTCAATTGGTGAGTTTGCCCGGGTGCTGGGCGGTGGCTTGGTCCCCGGTTCGATCGTGCTGGTGGGTGGTGACCCGGGCATCGGCAAGTCCACCCTGATGCTGCAGGTGGCCCTCGAAATGGCAACCCGGCTCCGGGTCCTGTATGTATCGGGTGAGGAGTCTGAACGGCAGATCAAAATGCGGGCGAGGCGCATTGCTTCCGATACAAATTTCCCGGCTGATCTGTTCCTTGTCACCGAAACCAACCTGGATACGATTTTCGAGCATATTTCGGCGGTCAAGCCGGACCTGTTGATCGTCGACTCCATCCAGACCGTTTACCTGCCGGAGATGGACTCGGCTGCCGGGTCAGTCTCACAGGTGCGCGAAGTCGGCCAACCGGCTGCGCGAACTGGCCAAGTCGTCGGGACCGGCGGTATTTGTCATCGGGCACGTGACCAAGGAGGGGACAATTGCCGGGCCGCGCGTGCTGGAGCACATCGTGGACACGGTGCTGTATCTCGAAGGCGACCGTTTCCAAGCCTACCGGCTGCTGCGCTCGGTCAAGAACCGCTTCGGCGCGACTGCCGAGGTGGGTGTGTTCGAGATGGTCGAGCGCGGGCTGGTCGAGGTGACCAATCCCGTCGGAGGCCTTCCTGGCTGAGCGCATGGTCAACGCGGCCGGTTCGGCGATTGCCGTGACGCATGGAAGGCACCCGTCCGCTGCTGGTGGAGGTGCAGGGACTGACCAGCGCGGCGCAGTTCGGCAATGCCCGCCGCACCCCCAACGGCGTGGACTACAACCGTCTGCTGATGATCGCTGCCGTGCTCACCCGCCGTGTCGGGTTGAAACTGGCCGAAGCGGACATTTTCGTCAACGTGGTCGGCGGTCTCAAGATTGACGAACCGGCTGCCGACCTGGCAATTGCCGCGGCGGTGGCCTCCTCAATGCGGGACCTGCCGGTCAAGGCGGATACCGTGCTGATCGGCGAGATCGGCCTGGCTGGAGAACTGCGCATGCCCGGGCAGATGCCGGTGCGGCTGCGCGAGGCCGCCAAACTCGGTTTCAAGACCGCCATCGTCCCAAAGCGCCTGCGCAAGGGCGAGCCCTGGCCGCGGATATCGTGATTGTGGAGGCGCGTGCGGTCTACCAGGCGCTGGAATTGGCGTTTGGGATCCAAAGAGAACTGCCAAAAGGGCGGAAGGTGGCCAGGGGCATAAGATGATTCGTTTATCGTCAATGAGTGAAACGGAATTCGCTGCGTATAATCAAGCGCGATGTTATCCGCTATGCAGAGGAGATATGTTAACGGACGGGGTATCTGGCGACCCAGACGAGTGCGCTCGACAAATCACTGCGAGAGCGCATCAAAAACTCTTACCGGATGGATCTGAAGACTGAACGATTCATCATCTTCTTCAAAATCGAAGAAGGGAAGTCGGGCTGCTGGGTTGGGACGATCTGGCTCTCCACTGATTTCACCGCTGCACAACCCACTGGTTTTATCTACGATCTCATTATCTGAAGAACCATACCGCCACAAGGGATATGGAAAGCTGGCCATGTCAGCGCTTGAGGGGAAAGCCAGAGAATCTGGGATTGCACCACCTGGCGTTGCACGTATTCGCACACAATTTCATAGCGAGGGCGCTTTATGAGGCACTAGGATATCAAGTTAAAAGCTTGAACATGATCAAAGTGCTCTAAGCGCTGGTTTCAAGCGGTGGATTCCTTACTTTATTCATAGCCAGGACTTCACTCTCCTCTTATCTTGGCAGATTAGTATTCGGAAAACCAATTATAAATGGGAGGTTCTATGCACTACATTCCTTTTCTTTCCACTCTCGTTACGTTTGCCTTTGCCGCGGCGGTCTTTGCCCGGTTTTTAAAGCGCCGAGGTCCGCACTTGCTCTTTTGGACCATTGGATTGCTCTTCTTCGGTATCGGCACGCTCTCGGAGGTGATCCTGGCTTTCACCTTCAGCGGACTGCTGCTGAAATTATGGTACCTGAGCGGCGCCATGCTAACCGCCGCCTGGCTTGGCCAGGGGACGATCCACCTGCTGGTACGGAAGCGTGGTATTGCCTGGACTCTGACCGGCATCCTGGCCGCAGTCTCGCTGCTGGCAGTGGCCCTGATAATTCTTGCTCCTCTGACGCCTGCCGCGGCATCCTACAATGTGACCATGGCAATCTCATCCCAATATAAAGACATCCTGACCCGCGGCAGCCTGACCATCCTCCTGACCATCCTTTTGAATATCTACGGCACGCTCGCGCTGGTCGGACGGCGCGATTTACTCGGCATTTATCTTCTGGCGCAAGCATGTGCTGCTGAATCGCATGATTGGAAATGTGCTCATTGCCATCGGTGCTCTGGCCCCCGCCATGGCAGGTTCGTTTGTCAAGGCGGGTCTGGTCGATGGGCTTTACCTGTCCGAGTTGATCGGAGTGGCGCTGATGTATATTGGCTTTATCCAGGCGACGACTGTGCCAGCTCGTGAATCAGCCCCCGCTGGCGGCGGGTTAGTTTTACGTTCTGCCCGCACAGACTTCCGGAGTTTCCTAAATTCCGGAAGTTTTCTTATTTTCTGGGAACTGCAGTGACGATGGGGTGATTTGGGGAGAGCTGGGTTGGCAAAACCCGTTCAGCTCTCCCCATTTCTTTCCCTGTTTCAAAGGAATTTCCAATGACCACTCTTTTACAGGTATAATCTTTTGAGATTGGAGTCAACCATGACCATCCTTGACATCCCCGTGGTCTCCCGCATCCGCCGCAACCACGGACTGGAACACGCCACCATCAACATCCTGTCACAGCGTTTCCCATACCGGCGATTGGCAGGCTATTCCTTCCCGGGCGGATTCTTCATTCTCGGCGATATTCCTACGGCTGACCTGCGCGAGGCCGTTATCCAGGCGCTGGTGCGCATGAACAATGGCGAACGCTACCCTCGCCATTCATGACCACTGCGGCACGAACTATGCCGCTTCCGGCTTTGTCGCCGGTTTGCTGGCTGGCTGGGAATGGCCGGGGCTAAAAGTAAACGTGACAAGGTGGAGCGTTTACCACTGGTCATCGCCCTGGCTACGCTCGGTTTCATTGCCAGCCAGCCGCTGGGGCCGGTGGTCCAGCAGCGCGTCACCACCTCCGGCGACCCGCAAGGGATGTCCATTGTGGATGTTTTTCCAATCCAATTCGGGCGGTTCTCGCTGCACCGCGTGGTCACGCAGGGCTAGGTGGTTTACATATGGGGATCTATTGCTTATCGCGGACTTTTAAACTGAAGCGGCCAAATTGCAAGGAAAAGACCAAGATACGAGTTCATATATTTCCGCAATACCCTGGTAACCGCAAAGGCGCAACCTCCAATCCCCCAAAATGCGGGGACAGCCGAGAGGCTGCAAGCCACACGAAAAAACACTTATGAGGCTTTGTGTCATAGACGTAATTGATCAGAACCTGAAAGTCACCCAAATGACAGAAACTCCCTCGGTCATCCTTCTGCATGGCAACGACGAGTTTGCCATCTCCGAGCACATCGAGAACTATGCGCCGGCCTCGGCGACTCATCCACCGCGGACATGAACATTGCCCGCTTCGATGGACGCCAGGGTCTGGATTTCGAGGCGCTCAACACAGCCGTCAATGCTGCGCCCTTCCTGGCTCCCCGCCGGGTGATGGTGCTGGTCCATCCGGTCTCGGCTTTCACAAGTGCCGAAGCCCGGAAAAAATTCATCAGACCTGCTGGATAAGGCCCAGCCGACGACGACCATTGCCCTGGCGGAGTATGATGAACTCAAGCGCGACCATTGGCTGATGAAATGGGCGGTGCAGTCCGGACCTCGGGCCGGAGTCCACGTCTACAACCTGCCCAAACGCTGGGAAATGCCGCGCTGGATCGAGTCTGAAACGAAAAAACTGGGCGGCAAGATCGAACCGGATGCAGCTGCGCGTCTCTCCGAAATGGTCGGAGAGGACACGCGCATTGCCGCACAGGAACTCACCAAACTGCTCACCTACGTCAACTTTGCGCGCCCGGTCACCCTGCTGGACGTGGACCGGGTGAGCATCGTCAGCGCGCAAGGGAATGTTTTCGAACTGGTGGACGCGCTCGGCCAGGGGGATGGGAAAAAGGCCCAGTACGTGCTCCATCAATTGCTGGAAGAGGAAGAAGCCTTTGAATTGTGGGGCATGGTCATCCGCCAGTTCCGGCTGCTGCTCCAGGCGCGTGAAATGCTGGATGCCGGCGCGGGCATCCCCGAGGTCCAGAAAGCAGCTCGGACTTGCACGAGTTTCGTGGCGCAAAAAGTGACCAACCAGGCGAAGCGGTTTTCGCTTCCAGCGCTGGAGTCCATTTATCACAAACTTCTGGAGATTGACGAGGGGGCAAAAACGAGCCAGGTCCCGCTTGACCTGGCTCTGGATACTGCTGGTGGTGGAATTGACTAAGAAATAAGCCTGGTTAGACCTGCTAGAACATGCGTGCCTGTCCTTTTGACAGCGGCGGCGGGATGAGAAAACCGTGTTGCCTTGCACCAGGCCGGGTCAGGACCGTTCCAACCGAAGCGCTCGAAGTCCACCCTGCCACTTTGCGTTGAATTCCACATCCTCTTCCTCGAGCAGGCGGCGCTGGTCTTCCACCCCGGGTCGGAGGCTGATCTTGCCCTGTGAGTTGATCACCCGCTGCCAG
Source organism: uncultured Chloroflexia bacterium (assembly GCA_963760315.1). Lineage (GTDB taxonomy): Bacteria > Chloroflexota > Anaerolineae > Anaerolineales > Villigracilaceae > UBA877. Next base: position 419,447 of record CAVXCK010000004.1, on the reverse strand, counting down.
GGCACGTCATCGGGACAGGCGGCCATTGCCCCGCCCACCCAGCGTGGGCCGAAGGCGTCGTAACTGCGCTGGGGCATACCACCCGGCGGGGGGATCATTTTAGCGATCTGCCCGTAGGTGGTTACCTTGCCCGGCGGCACCTGCCGGACGATTTCCCACACCTGGTTTTTGAAAATATGTGTCAGGGGGAGAAGCAAATGGGCTCATTTTTCCTCCAAGAATGCCTGGCAACCACCCGATAGGCCGGGCGGTAAAGACGCTTGTATAACTTGGAATGATGCACGGCGGGAAAACCCTGTTCTTCCATTCTGGCAAAGAACAATGCCTCGTCCTCCTGTCGGATTGACCCTGATCTCCAATGCCTGCTCTGTAATACTCCTTGAGCTTCTCCGTGGTAGTCCCGTTCCAGTAGTAGCGGTGCCGGTTCTTAGACGTTTCACAGGTGGCGTACCCGCCATTCGTTGGCAGTTTGAATAAAAGCCTTCAGTAACATCTCCGGATTTCTTCCCCGCCCGGAGGTACGGGCGCAAGTGGACGCGCAGGATTTGTCCATCCGGAGAGAGCGGGTCCATCAGCGGGTCATCGGGACCGTCTCCCATCTCAACCAGTTCGCGCTCCAGCCAGTCCCGCGCCGCCTGCTCGTCATGGACGGCGTGTTCACTGCCCAAAGCAGCCTGATGAAGCAATTTGTACAGGTCCGCGATTTGCATCTGCGGATAACGGAGGAAATGGTTTTCAAGAATTCGACGAAATTTCGAGTGCAGGCATTCTGTATTCCAGCGAAAGTTCACGAGTATAAGATGGAAATAAACGATACGACAGTAACCTCTACCTGTTCCCACTTCCACTTCTTCATCCCTTCCATCGCCTCTCGGGCCGTCAGGTCCAAGCTGCAAAGGCGTGATGGAAACATATCCGGCTTTGATTGCGCCAAAATCTGTCCCTTCTTCCAGGACGCCGGTGGGGGCTTCGCCGCCGATCCAGTAGTACGGACGCCCCGCGGGTCCACGCGGCGCTCCAGTTTGTCACAGGTAAACGCGCAGTCCCTGGCGGGTTATCATAATGCCTTTGAGTTCGTCCTCGGTCAAGTACGGCACGTTGACGTTCAAGAGTACGCCCTCTGGCAGGCCTTCGGTCATCACTTTTTGTACCACTTTGCGTGCAACACTTGGCGGCAGCGCTGTAATCCAACGGCCCGCTGGAATTCCTCCGGTGCATCCAGCGAGACGGCTATCCCGGCACGCCGCCGATGACGGCTTCCATGGCAGCTGTCACCGTCCCGGAATAGGTCACATCGTGGCCGATGTTGTCGTTCGGATTGATTCCCGAGACCACCACGTCAATCTTTTCCTTGACAACACCCATCAGGGCAGCGCCACGCAGTCAGAGGGGGCGCCATCGCAGGAGTAGGCCGGGGTCCCATCTGCCAGGAGCACTTCACGCACCCGCAAGGGACGGTCCATAGTCTTGACGTGACCGGAAGCGCTCCAGTTGCGGTCCGGGGCAAAGACCGTCACTTTGCCCAATTTCCGCAATTCCTGCGCCAGTGCCAACAGGCCGGGGGCCTGCACGCCGTCATCGTTTGTGACCAAAATGTGCATAAATCGTCCTTTTCCGGTGATTATATCGCGCCACGCATGTATAATCGGGATATGCGCAATGACTGTGTGCCGCCACCAGCATGCGCGGATCGAACAGATGGCGCGAACGACCTGCCCGCGTTCCGTGGACCGGTCATTTGGAAGGAGAGATATATGGGTCGTATAATTTTCCCCATTCTGGTGCTTGCACTGGCAATCGTCGCTTGTTGCAGCCCCTGTACGCCCCCGCTTACCGAACCGGTTTCCCCGGCACCGTACCTCTCACGATCTATTTCACCGACATGGCCCGTTACCAGGTCGGCACCGAACCGTACGAAGCGGCGGTCACGCGCAGCGTGCCAGCACCTGCTTCCCTGCCGGAAGCGACCCTGACCCAATTGTTCCTCGGTCCCACCGAAGCCGAAAAAGCCCAGGGGTTGGCGGTCATTTTGAGCGGCACAACCGGTTTCAGCAAATTGACCATCGAGGATGGCATCGCCCGGGTCTATCTGACCGGGACATGCGCTTCCCAGGGGTCAACTTACACGATCGCAAATCTCATCTTTGCCAACCTCAAGCAGTTTCCGGAAATCCAGTGGATCAAGATTTACGATCAGAATGAGGAGACAGAAACCCCCGACGGACAAAGCAGTTCCATCCCTTTCTGCCTGGAACCATAACGGTAAAAACATAATAAAGACATCCCGCAGAATTATCTAGCGGGATGTCTGTTTATATCGGGAAAATGATGAGAAGCATCAATACCTTACAATTTTGAACGATTTGTCTGACCAGGCCCGGTCCGGCGTACACCAGCCCGGTATAGACCTGCACCAGCGCCGCACCGGCATCCAGCCGCGCCTGGGCATCCTCGGGACTCATGATCCCGCCCACGCTGACCACCGGCAGGCGACCGTCCAGCTTTTTTACCACCGAACGTAAGACCGCCTCACTGCGCGAACCGGAGCGGTTCGCCGCTTAACCCGCCGGTCTCTTCCCGCATGCTTCGACCTCAACCCCTCCGCCCCAGGGTGGTATTGGTGGCGATGACGCCGTCCATGCCAGTGCGCACGATGACCTCGAGAGCGTCGTCGAGTTCCTCATCGGAAAGGTCGGGAGCCAGTTTGACCAGGATGGGGGCACGTCCCTTCGCCGGCTAGCTGCAATATTCCTCGCGTTCCTTCGCAATCGCCTCCAGCAAGTCCTCGAGCATTTCACGTCCCTGCAGGCGGCGCAGGCCGATGGTATTTGGGGAACTGACATTGATGGCGAGATAGTCGGCCAGTGGAGTGAATTGTCGCATCAGGGTAATGTAATCGCTGGCAGCATTTTCGAGTGGGGTATCCTTGTTCTTGCCGAGATTGACGCCCACGATAACCTGCCTGGTGTTCCCGAAAGAGCTTCGGGGCAATGTGCGATGATGCAATCTGCTCTGCCACATATTCCGCCCCCAACCCCGGAAACCCCATGCGGTTGATCACCGCCCGGTCCTCCACCAAGCGGAAAACACGCGGGTTTCGGATTCCCTGGCTGCGGGACGGGGTGTGACGGTCCCGACTTCGATGTGACCAAAGCCGAGGGCCGCCAGTCCGCGCCATGCGAGACCATCCTTGTCATATCCCGCCGCCAGCCCAACCGGATTCGGGAAATGCAGCCCAAAGGCTTCCACCGGCTTTTCCGGTGTGGCGTACATTGCCCGCAGGAGGAGGTTCAATGGCTGGTAAGCGCCCAGGCGGATCAGTTGCAGGGTCAGTTGGTGGGCAGTTTCCGGGTCGAGCTTGAAGAGCAGCGGGCGAAAAAAAGACCACATATTAAGATTTCGGTTTGCGGATGGAGAGATAGCGGTCACATTCCAGGGCATATTTTCTGGCGCGGTCCTGCAATTTTGGCATGATCGCGAAATCGCCTTTGAGCAGGTCAGCACCATGATCCAGCAGTTGCTGGCCCATTGTTTGCAGAACGGGTTCGAGTTCGTCTTCGTTCAATGTTGTCGGGTGAAAAGCCTGCTCCGGCAGTGGAGGTTTGTCAATGCCTTTCTCGACGAGCAGCCACCCAAGCGTGGATTTGTTCTTTGGTTTTATGCACATCGGAAATTTCCAGCCAGGGTGTATTACCGATCTCATAGTTCAAAAGTAATTTCGGTGGTGGCATTTTGGAACCGGACGGTCACGCTGCGATTTTCGAATTTGGTCTCGGTTTTCTTGAAACCATACCTGGCTTCAAGACCCCAAAATGCCTTCTCCACCATTCGTTCGAATTTGGATTTTTTCATCGGTTTGCTCCTGAAAACTTGTTCTCGGCAGGGACTACCCGCCATGATTGGAGCGGTTTTGGGGTCGAGGTGAAAGAATAAGATGTTTATACTTTCAAATCAGGCTATTTCCCCTGGTAGAAAAGCAGCAAAGCTGCGAATTTCTTCAACAGCTTAGCTGGTAAACAACGGCAAGTGCCCCAGGGCAATGATGTGATCCCACTTGGCGCGCTCGCCCTCGGTCAAAATTGCCGCCTCGCGGACAACTTTGGCTCCGGCCTTTTCCATGATCATCTTCATCCCCTGCAAGGTTGAGCCGGTGCTGATCACGTCATCCACGAGGACCACTTTTTTATTGCGAACCAGTTCCTGGTCTTTTTCATCCATGATCAGGGTCTGCGGCTCGCCGGTGGTGATGGACAAGGTTTCGGCGATGAGCGCCGCGCCCATGTAGGGTTTGTAGGCTTTGCGCAAGACGATATATGGTTTTTTTGTCTCCACGGCGAGGGCGTATGCCAGCGGGATGGACTTGGCTTCCGCCGTGACCAGGATGTCAAAGTCCACGGATTTTAAGCGCCTTTGCCAGTGCTTTTGCAGCAGCCTGGACGAGTTCGGTATCGCCGAGGATATTCAGGATGGCAATTCTCAGTCCGGGCTTTATCTCAAACAGCCGCAGGTCGCGCTTGATGCCGGCGATTTCGATGGAGTAGGTTTCATGAGCTTGGGCATGGGAGGTTCTCCGGGTAAAAACGGTCGGAGATAAGTGTATCACAAAAGAGTTTCGCAAGCATTCGTCAATTCACGCCATTTGCGTTAAAATCTCTCCATGCTTCCCGACTTGCAGACTCAACGACCTCCTGCGCCTGCGCAAACCGCATCCCTGCGGCTCCTACGAATGGACCGTCACCCGCCTGGGCGCGGACATCGGCCTGGAATGCAAAGGCTGCGGGCGGCGGGTAATGTTGACGCGCCGGGAACTCTCCAGGCGGATAAAGGCTGTTCTATCAGAGGGACCACATGACCAATCTTCCGACTGACAAACCCCATGTGACCTTCCTTTTTTCGGATACTGGCGGCGGGCATCGGGCTGCCTGTGAGGCCATCATCGAGGCGATCCACTGTGAGTTCGATGAGGCCGTGATAACCCAAATGGTGGATTTCCTTAAAGATTATGCCCCACCTCCTTTCAACCATTTGCCTGAAGCCTACCCGGACATGGTGCGCGTACCTGAGCTGTGGGGTGCCATGTTTGACATCAGCGACGGCCGGTCGCAGGCTCGCTTTGTGACCTCGGTATTTTGGCCTTACGTCCGGCGTGCTGCCCGCCGGCTAGTGGCCGAACATCACAGTGAAATGCTGGTCAGTGTCCATCCGCTGGCAACCACCTTTGCACTAAAGGCCCTCGGAAAGAACCGCCCGCCGTTTGTCACCGTGGTAACAGACATGGTTTCCACGCATGCCCTGTGGTTTGACCAGCGTGCTGACCTGACAATCGTTCCCAACCGAAATGGCCCGTCAGAAAGCAATTCATTATCATATGTCACCCGAAAAAGTCCGGGTGGTAGGGCAGCCGGTTTCACAACTTTGCAGTGCTCCCAATCGGTAATAAATCTCTTCTACGCAAGCGTCTTGGCTGGCCGCAAAGCAAGAAGGTTATCCTGCTGGTGGGTGGAGGCGAAGGAATGGGACCGCTGGCCGAGTCGGCGCGTGCCATTGACGAATCGGGGCTGGACGTGTGCCTGGTTATCGTGGCCGGACGGAACAGCAAACTCGAAGCCGAACTAAAAGAACAGACCTGGGAAAATCCAGCCTTTATCTATGGTTTTATCCATGAAATGCCAGACTTCATGCGTGCTGCCGATGTCATCGTCACCAAAGCTGGGCCGGGGACGATCGCTGAAGCGCTCATTGCCGAACTGCCGATCATCCTGTATGCCAAATTGCCCGGTCAGGAAGACGGCAATGTGGATTTTGTCTTATCCGAGGGAGTGGGTGTCTGGGCCCCGGAACCTCTGGCAGTGGTCCGTGCTCTGACACGCTGGGTTTGCCGTTCACATGAACGGCAGAAGGTGGTAAAGAACTGCCGCCGCGTTGCCCGTCCTGACGCTTCAAGACAGATTGCACTCATCCTGGGAAACAGGTTGGTCTGACCTAAAATCGCCGGAATTTGCCATGTCATAATTCCAGGAGTGAGCCAGCGTCCCTTTGACAACCATCACGGTAACTACGGATAGACCTCATGAAGTACTCTTGAAGGGAGCAAGGGTTGCATCTACGATAAATGATCGGTTCCTTTTTGATAAATTCTCTCCAAAAGCCCTGTAGTATAATCTTCTCGCCATGCCCATCCTGGACGCGCATACATTTGAATTCTTCAGCAAATCCCCCGAACAGACCCGCCGCCTGGGGATGCGCCTCGGCGCGCTGCTCCAACCCGGTGATTTGATCTGTCTCCAGGGTGAACTCGGCGCGGGTAAAACCACCCTTGTCCAGGGTGTGGCACGCGGCTGGGGTGCGATGGACGAAGTCTCCAGCCCGACCTTCGTGCTGGTCAACGCCTACCGCCGTCCCGATGGCGCGCAACTCTCCCATTTTGACGCCTACCGGGTCGAAAGCCTGGGCGAAGCCGAAGAACTCGACCTGGATGCCCTGCTGGTTCACGGTCCGCTTTTTATTGAATGGCCGGAACGTGTCGAACCCATCCTGCCTGTTGAACGATTATGGGCCTGGCTGGAATATGAATCTGAAGAACACCGCTCCATGCGTTTTGCAGCGCGACGGAACACGGTATGAAAACTTGCTGGATGCCCTCCGGCAGACTATTTATGGAGCTGGCTGATGCTGCTGGCGATTGACACCTCCACTGCCCAGATTGGACTGGCACTCTACGACGGGGCGAGCTGTGCCCGGCGAACTCGTCTGGCAGAGCCGCGCCCACCATACCGAACAACTCGCCCCGGCGCTTGCGGGACTCTTGGAGCGGGTTGGTGTGACGATGGACTCGGTCAAGGCTCTGGGTGTGGCAATTGGCCCTGGCTCGTTTACCAGTCTGCGGGTGGGACTGGCCTTCGTAAAGGGGTTGGCTCTGGCACGGCATTTACCATTGGTTGGTATTCCCACCCTGGATATTGTTGCAGCCTCCGTCCCTCTTTCGGATCGGAAACTGGCCGCCGTATTGCAAGCCGGGCGCGGCCGCCTGGCTGTGGGGTGGTACAAACCCACAGGAAGCGGGTGGCAGGTTCTAAGGTCCAGCCACGACGATGACCGCCGAGGAACTGGAGAAAAAGATCCGCAAGCCAGTCATCGTCTGCGGCGAGTTGACCGCCGAAGACCGTCAATGTCTGGCGCGCAAGTTCAAAAATGTGATGTTGGCCTCCCCGGCGCAGTGCGTCCGCAGGCCGGGGGTTCTGGCGGAGATTGCCTGGAATCGCTGGCAAGCGGGCAATAACGGACGCGGCGGCTTCGCTTGCTCCGATTTACCTGCACGTGGCAGGAGGACTGCCGGCGTGAACATCGCCATCCGGCGCATGACGCTGGATGATGTCCCCACCGTCCACGAAATTGATACGCTTTCGTTCAGCCTGCCGTGGCCGGAGCGCTCATTCCGCTTTGAATTGACTGAGAACCCGGTCTCGCGCAGTTGGGTGGCCGAAACCGGCGGGCGCATCGCGGCCATGCTGGTGCTCTGGTTGATTGTTGACGAGGCGCATATTGCCACCATTGCCACCCACCCGGATTTTCGGCGGCAGGGCATAGGAGAACAACTGCTCATAGCAGCACTTCTTTCGGCGCGGGCGGAAGGGGCTGCACATGCCTTTCTGGAAGTGCGCGCCGGGAACACGGTTGCACTGGCGTTGTATAAAAAATACGGATTTGTAGTGGCTGGCGTACGCCCGCGATACTACAAGGATAATAACGAGGATGCCGTTTTGATGAATCTGGAAGATCTGAACTGCCTGGAGGCCGCATGAGCGCCGAAGAAACGCTTGCCCAAATTGCAAAAGAAGTTTCAACATGCCAGAAATGTGCACTGTACCACTCGCGCAAGCTATCAGTGCCCGGCGAGGGACCGGCGAACTCGGAAATCATGTTTATCGGCGAGGGGCCGGGTTTCTACGAAAATGAACAGGGACGGCCATTTGTCGGCGCGGCTGGGAATTTCCTGAACGAGCTGCTGGCTGAAGCCGGACTGAAGCGTTCCGAAGTGTGGATTGGCAACGTGGTAAAATGCCGCCCGCCGGGCAACCGTGACCCGCTCCCCGAAGAACTTTCCGCCTGCGATGAATATCTGGAGCGCCAGATTGCCGCCATCAACCCAAAAATCATCATCACACTCGGACGGTTCTCGATGGGTAAGTACATGCCCGGAGCGAAGATCAGCTCTGTCCATGGACAGATGCGGCGGGTGGGTGACAGGTTTGTGATTGCCATGTTCCACCCGGCGGCGGCATTGCATCAAGCGGCGTTGAAACCCGCCATCCTGAAAGATTTTGCCCAACTGCCAAAACTGTTGGAGCAGGCGCGTGCCGCGCTGAAACGCTCCGCGCCCGCGGCCGTGGAAGAGCCGAAGGAAGAACCGAAGCAATTGAGTCTGTTTTAGTCCTGCCAGTTCGAAAGGTCTGACAGGTCAGACTTTTTAGGCCTTTGAGATTGAAGAAGAATATATGAGCCATAGGGAATCCTTGATCCATAAATTTCGGAATAAGACAGCCCGGATTGCCATCCTGGGCATGGGTTACGTTGGCCTGCCGCTGGCGGTGGTGTTTGCCGAGGCGGGATTTAAGGTCACCGGGATTGACCCGGAGGTGCGCAAAGTCGATTTGCTGACGGGGGCGTCAGCTACATCCCGGATATTTCCACGGAACGGCTCGCTCCGCTGGTCAAGTCTGGTCAACTGAAAGCCACCACGGATTTCTCGGTATTGAAGGGGATGGATGCTGTCAGCATCTGCGTCCCGACGCCGCTGCGGAAGACCGGTGACCCCGACATGTCGTTCATCCTGTCTGCCACGGAGCAGCTGGCGAAGACCATGCACAAGGGTGATGGTCGTGGTGCTGGAGTCCACCACCTATCCCGGCACCACGCGTGAGGTTCTTCTGCCGATGCTGGGGGAGGCCAACGGACTGAGAGTGGGGGAGGATTGGTTCCTGGCCTTCTCGCCGGAGCGGGTGGACCCGGGCCGTGAAGATTACACCACGCTGAACACGCCCAAGGTGGTGGGCGGCATCACAGCGGCCTGCGCCGAAGTGGCTGCGGCCTGGTACGGGGGGGCCATCCAGCACATCCACAAGGTATCATCTGCCGAAGCCGCCGAGATGGCGAAACTGCTGGAGAACACCTTCCGCATGGTGAACATTGGCATGGTGAATGAAATGGCGATCATGTGCGAGCGCATGGGGGTGGACGTGTGGGAAGTGATCGACGGCCGCCGCCACCAAGCCTTTTGGCTTCATGAAGTTCACCCCGGTCCCGGGCTGGGTGGGCACTGCATCCCGATCGACCCGTTGTATCTCTCGTGGAAGATGAAGACCTACCAGTACACGGCGCGTTTCATTGAACTGGCCTCCGAGATCAATACCAACATGCCGCGCTACGTGGTGACCCGCATCCTGGAGGCGCTGAACGAGCGCGGGCAGGCGCTCAAAGGGGCGCGTTGTCTCGTTCTGGGTGTGGCCTACAAAGCGGACATTGACGACATTCGTGAATCCCCGGCGCTGGATGTGATCGGCCTGCTCCAGGAGAAAGGTGCGGTGGTTGAATACCACGACCCGTACATTCCGACCCTCAAGACCCAGGCGGGCGCCGAAATGCACAGTGTGCCTGGACTGATGGCGGCAGTGCGCCGTGCCGACTTAGTCGTGGTGGTGACGAACCACAAGGTTTATGATTACCCTGCCATCCTGGATGCAGCCAGATTTATCTTTGACAGCCGCAACGCACTGGGAGAGTTGGGGAAGAATAGTCCGAAGGTTGAGAGGTTGTAAATGCCAGGATACGACCCGGACCGACCGGATAATCCGGTGCTGCGTTGGATATCCTACCTGCAGGATGGGATTCTCCAACAGCGCATCGGGATACGCTTGAACTATATCATTGGTGACCTCCGCCGTGCCAGCTGGAGAGCGATGCAGCAGAGACGCCAATCCAAAGACATTCACCTCTCGCCTGGGGTGCGCATGCGCTTGTTCTTGGACAGTGAAGTCTCTTACGCAATCTATGCCAAGGATTTCGAAGTCAATGAGAGGAAATTCCATGATGCTTTCCTCAAGGCAGGAGATGTCTACATCGATGTCGGCGCGAACATCGGCCTTTTTACACTGATCGCTGCACATCGCGTTGGTAAGGAAGGTCATGTGTATGCCTTTGAGCCGACCCCTACTTCTTACAAGCGGCTCATGGAGAATGTCCATCTGAACCACTTCTCGAATGTCACTGCCTATCAAATTGCGCTTTCCGATACTTCCGGGCAGGTCGCGATGACTGTGTCCCTGGATGGCTATGATGGTCGAAATTCTATCGCAACGCCAACCGGGGGAAAGAAATTCTCAAGAGAGCTGGTAAGGACGACCACTCTCGACCAATTTGTGCAAGAGCAGAACCTGACAGGTAACCTTACCATGATCAAGGTCGATGTCGAAGGATGGGAGAAACATGTTTTGGCGGGAGGTAAGAAATGCCTCTCCGCCTCAGAAGCACCAATTTTACAGGTGGAGTTTGCAGAAGAAGCCCTCAAATCAGCTGGCTCGTCCTCCAAGGAACTCTATCAGGATCTGACTGGCTTGGGATATCGATTATTCATCTTCGATGAAATAGCTTACGATCTAATCCCCGTCTTCTTGGAACAAGGGAGAAACGGGAATTTAAACGTGATTGCCGCCAAAAATCCCGGGGAAGTAATGGCCAGGATCAAGAGGCATTAGGCGTGGCTCGTTTTTTGGTTACCGGTTTGGCTGGTTTTATCGGTGCACGTGCCGCTGAAATGGTCATCGGGCAGGGACATGCCGTTGCCGGCGTAGATAATCTCAATGATGCCTGCGATGTCCTCCAAAGCCCCCCTTCCTACCAGACAGATACCCTTGACAACCGGGCTGAAATCAGCAAGGCCAAAGTCCTGCCCGACAGGGAGCCGCAGTTGTCCCTGGTCTACGAAATGCGCCATTTCGCAGGTTGGTATTCCAGCGAGCGTGCCTGGGCTGAAGAGGCGGCGACTCCGTGACCTCTCTGCGTGAAATTTACCAATCCTGGAAGAAGGATGACCTCGTACGCAAAGTTGTGCGCAACAGTGGGTATTTGTTTATTGGCAACATGCTCAGTATGGTTGTGCAGAGTGTGCTGACTGCGCGTCTGCTTGGCATTCTTGGCTTTGGTATCATCGGGACCATCATCTCTTTTGCCTCGAACATAAACCGCCTGCTTTCATTCCGCATGGGGGAATTGGTCGGGAAGTATGTGGCGCAATATCTTGCAGAAGGAAAAAAAGACCTCGCTGCCGCGGCGCTGAAGGCCGCCGCTCTGACCGAGACCCTCACCTCGCTTACGGCTTACCTTTTGCTGATTCTCTCTGCGCCCCTTGCGGCACGTTATATCATCAAAGATTCCACAACCGCCCCGCTCATCGTTCTTTATGGACTGGCACTGCTGGCGAACTTCGTCACCGAGACTTCCACCGGCTTCCTGCAAGTTAGCGGTCATTTCCGCAGTCAAGGAGTGGTCAACTTTGTCCAGTCATTGGTTACCGCCGGGGTCATCGTCTATGCGTTCATCGTCAAGGGTGATATCTGGCTGGTGATGGGAGCCTACCTGCTGGGTAAATCCATTAATGGACTCGCCCTGGCGGGGCTGGCTGCCTGGTGGGCGCGGCAGGTCATCGGTCCGGATTGGTTACGGGCAAAGTTGAAATTGCTTCCCGAACGCCGCAAGTTCTGGGGCTTTGCTGCCAGTACAAATTTGAGCGGGACCATCACCATGCTGACGCGTGATAATGAGGAAGTCTGGATATCGTTCATCCTGTCGCCGCTCCAGACCGGGTATTACAAGGCTGCCAAGGCGCTCATTAACCTGGTGATGTTGCCAATAACGCCTTTTATTGGCGCGACTTATCCCGAGCTGACGCGTGCCGTGGCTGAAAAGACCTGGGTGCGCCTGCGCGGCTTGCTGCGCCGCTTGACAACAATTTCTGCCGCTTGGACCGGTGCCGTGACGTTGGGGTTGCTCGTTATGGGTCGCTGGTTGCTCACCACGTTTTATGGAGCGGATTTCGCGCCGTCTTACCCAGCCCTGCTCATCCTGCTGGTTGGTTTTGGCCTGGCCAACACTCTGTACTGGAATCGCAACCTGCTGCTATCATTCAATCTGCCGAACTATCCCCTGAAAGTGATAACCGTTCTCGGTGTTCTTAAAATCGTGCTCACATTCCTCCTTGTTCCGCTCCTGGGCTACCTTGCCGAAGCCGCCCTTCTTTCAGCCTTCCAGGCGATTTCCGTCACCTTGCTGACTTGGCGTGGGCTGCGTGAGGTCCAGGCGCAAGAATTGCTGGCACGAGAATTATCATGAAAATTGTTCTTATCTCTTCCACCAAAATCCCCTCCGACGCAGCCAATAGCATCCAGGTGATGAAAGTCTGCCAGGCCTTCACCCAGTTGGGACACGCTGTCACCCTTCTGGTGCCCGGCCCCCAATCCCCAACCAGCAACTTCCAACAACATTACGGTCTGACGACAACATTCCCTGTTGAATGGTTGCCTATCAAAAATCGACGCCTGTTCCCGTGGAAAGCTGTCCGGCGGGCGCGCCGCCTCAGACCAGATCTGCTTTACACCTGGCCACTCCAGTCTGCTGTCCTCGGTCTGCTCGCTGGGATACCTTCCATGGTTGAATTGCACGACTTCCCAAAAGGGTACTTCAATTGGTATTGGTTCAATCTCTGGTTACGTCTCTTCTTGTTCCTCCCCGGACGCAAACGCTTGCTCCCCATCACCGATGCCCTGCTTCGCCTCCTGCGCCTGCCGGAGGAAACAACTCTCGTCGCACCTGACGGGGTGGACCTGGAGCGTTACGCCTCCCTTCCGGGTCCTGTCCCTGCACGCCTCGCCTTAGGCTTGCCTGAAGCCCCCACCGTCCTGTGTACCGGGCACCTCTATGAGGGCCGCGGCGCGGACATGTTCCTGGTGCTGGCGGAAAAATTCCCGGCGGTTAGTTTCGTCTGGGTGGGCGGTCGTCCGGCAGATGTGGACCGCTGGAGAGAGCGCGCCGGGCACCTGGCCAATGTCACCTTTACCGGCTTTGTCCCCAATGATAGAATCCCCTTCTATCAAGCCGCCGGCGATGTTCTCTTAATGCCGTACGGTCTTGCGATTGCCACATCCAGCGGGGGCAATACCGCCAAGATTTGCAGCCCGATGAAAATGTTCGAATACATGGCCGCCGGGCGTGCCATCCTCTCTAGTGACCTGCCCGTCCTGCGCGAAGTTCTGGACGAGAGCATGGCTGTCTTCTGCCCACCGGAGGCTGAGGACCTCTGGGCTGAAGCTCTCCGTGGCCTCCTGGATGACTCGAAACGGAGGCAGGCTCTCGGTCAGCGCGTTCGCGAGGCCGTACTAAAATATTCCTGGATCGAACGCGCCAAACGCGTCCTGGCTGGCTTTGGAGAAATAAGATGATAAAACGTTTGGCTGCCTGGAGGGTTCGAAGCTGGTTAATTTTAGTGGCAGTAATTGCGCTGGTGGAACGCGTTTTCCTTTATTTGGTTTACCGTCCGATATCCTATAACGACACTGGCAGTTATCAGCGCTTGGCTAAAGCCATTCTGGCCGGTTGGAGGGGGTACGATGGCACACGTACTCCCGGGTATCCCCTTTTCTTGGCTCTGTTTGGCACGGATGAGCGTGTCTACGCAGCGCAGCTTTTTCTGGGTTTCCTGACGACATTGCTATTCTTTTACATTGCCTGGCGGATTGGCGGACGGAGCTGGCTGGCTGGGTTGGTTGCCCTGGTGCACACACTCAATCCCCAGCAGATTTTCTTCGAAGCCGACCTTCTAACCGAGACACTGGCAACTTTCTTTATCATCCTTTCGATAACGTTCCTGACCCGGATGCTTTATTCTAAAGAACCAAGGGTGTGGAAGGTGCTTGGATTAGGTCTACTGGCAGGATTGGCGGCAGGTTATGCTGCTTTAACCAGACCACTCTACTTGATTCTTCCGTTTTGGATGGTTTTCTCCTTATTGGTTTTTTGGCATGCGCCAAACCCAGAATCCGTTGGGGAGGGGCTCTAATGGTTGGGCTGTCAGGAGCGGTGGTGCTTGGTCTGTGGATCAATTTCATTCACCAGCGTTTTCACATAGTTGGTCTGACAACCATGACGGGTTTTCATTTGGTCCAGCATACCGGTCTTTTCTTTGAATATGTGCCTGATGAATATGCCACCATCCGGGATGTTTACCTTCATTTTCGGACAGAACAAATCGCCGCTACTGGGTCACCAGGCAATGCCATCTGGGATGCGATCCCGGCTTTAGAGAAAGCCACCGGATTGAGCTTTGTAGATCTCTCACGCGTACTTACAAAAATTTCGATCCAGTTGATCATCGACCACCCGCTGATGTATTTAAAGAATGTAATTTTGGGTTGGATCTGGTACTGGAAAGTACCGGTTTATTACAAAGCAGATTCATTTCGCTTCCCTTGGCTGGGCACCTTTTCAAAATGGATTATTCTGGGTTGGCGGGGTGCTTTGGTATTTCTTAACCTTGGGTTTGTCAGCGGATCAGTCTTGCTGGTCTGGAAGCAGGTCCGACGAATCCTGCGTATGGATGTGTGTCTCGGGCTTTTGCTGGGTATGCTCTGGTTGACATCCATCGCCCAAACCTTTCTTGACCATGGTGATAACCCTCGTTTCTTGGTGCCAGAACAGTCGTTGGTTGTGTTGATTGTTTTCTACTGGGGAACTCAGTTATTTTTGTCTCTGAGGAAGAAGAATGAAAAACTTTCTGCGTAGCTATGCCTGGATTCTGCCTGTCAGCCTCGTGCTTGGACTGCTACTGTCCTTATTGGATGGCGGAATCTTATGGATAGGCTGGCTGGCTTATTCCTCCATGATGATCATCGGTTTGGTGATAATCTCTGCGCTCTGGCGCTCCTGTGGCGCGTCCCGGGCTTTGGGACTTATCCTGATTTTGACGGTAATCCTTCGTCTTGGGTTGGGGATGGCATTCTCCTTCATTTTGCCTTCTTTTGGCAATGACAATGAAGTTCACAATGCCGGATATGTTTTTCGAGATTCTTATACACGTGACGCCCAGGCATGGCACTTGGCAATTTCCTCAGGGTCGCTTTGGAGCGCTTTTGATAAATCCACCAGCATTGACCAATATGGCGGAATGCTTTTCTTTAGCGGATTGCTTTACCGTTTCCTGAGCCCCGATTCACATCGCCCTTGGTTGATCATTTTGGTTGGAGCACTGGCAGCCGCCATTGGTGTAATTCTCGCCTGGAAGGCGGTACGAAAGGCATGGGGCGAGCCAGTGGCATGGGGTACTGCTTGGATTATGGCGTTGTACCCCGAGGCCATTTTATTGGGCAGTGCCCAGATGCGCGAGCCGTTCCTGATAACCTTCGTGGTTATGGTCTTCTGGGGTGTGGTGAATTGGTCAGCAAACTGGCGTACTTCTGTAGCATGGCTGGCAGGCGGCATTGTTGGAATGTTGCTTTTCAACCCAGGTATCGCAGTGGCAGCTATTCTTATTACGACAGTTTGGGTTTGGATTTGGGGAAAAGGGCGCCAGGTTACCCGCTGGTGGTGGATAGCCGGGGGAGTGGTAGTGGTTACACTGGCTGCCTTTATCTTTATTAAGGCGGCAGGCAGTAGCCTCCAATTCCATTTTGGGCCATTGGATAACCTTCTGAATTGGCTTCGTTTTTCAGCGGCATGGGATGCTTATTTGTTGGAACTTAATTCCGGGTGGATTCAGAATGTTTTCGCCATCTTGCCAGCCTCATTGCACCTGCCGTTTATTGTTGGTTATGGTATTACGCAGCCGTTATTACCAGCGGCAATTGCCGACCCGGCGGTTTGGCCGATGCGTGCCCTGGGTATCCTGCGTGGTCTGGGGTGGTATGCTTTAGCCCCATTTTTGGTTTATAGCCTGCGCCCAATTTGGAAATTGCGCGAAAATCGTGAACGATTTGCCTGGCTCTGGCTTTTTCTTGTAACCTGGGGTTGGATTATTCTCTCTGCTGCTCGTGCGGGCGGTGACCAGTGGGACAATCCGCGTTACCGCGTTATTTTGTTGCTGTTTCAAGCTGTTCTGGCTGCTCAAACATTAACCTGGCAACATGCCACTCACGACCGCTGGCTGGGTCGTTTCCTTGCGGTGGAGGGAGTGTTTTTATTGTTTTTTGGTTACTGGTACGCTGCTCGTTATACCAATTGGCAGGCTGGACAAGTCCATGTCTTTGTCATTATTGCGCTGATCGTGATTTTCAGCAGCATTATTTTGGTCGGGGGGTGGATTTTGGATCGCCGGCGAGTTCGACGCACTTGACGCCCATCAATTAGGCATTATAATTCAGTAACTGAATTATGAAATCGGAGGAGAAATGCAAACCGCATTAATTACGGGCGTCACTGGTCAGGATGGCTCATATCTCGCTGAATTTCTGCTTGAAAAGGGTTATGAAGTTATCGGCATGGTGCGCCGATCCAGCACGGTTACATTTGAGCGTATTCAGCATATTCAAAATGATATAACGGTCGTTCAAGGAGATTTGCATGATCAGAGCTCGTTGGTTGCCCTTATCGAACAATATAAACCCGATGAGGTTTACAATCTGGCAGCCCAGTCATTTGTTTCTACTTCATGGAGCCAGGCAGTGCTGACTGGCGAAGTGACAGCCTTGGGGGTTACTCGACTGCTCGAGGCAATTCGTCTGGTCAATTCCAAAGCCAGATTCTACCAGGCCTCCAGTAGCGAAATGTTCGGTAAAGCGGTTGAAGTACCTCAGCGGGAGACGACACCTTTTTATCCTCGTAGCCCGTATGGGGTCGCGAAGGCTTATGCACATTGGATCACGGTAAACTATCGCGAGTCCTACAACTTGTTTACCGTATCAGGAATTCTATTCAATCATGAAAGTCCCCGACGCGGCATGGAATTTGTAACCCGCAAGATTTCTGACGGGGTGGCTCGTATAAAATTGGGCCTGGCGAAAAAACTTCATTTGGGTAATCTGGAAGCACGCCGTGACTGGGGCTTTGCCGGTGAATATGTCCAGGCGATGTGGAAAATGTTACAGCAGGAACACCCAGAAGACTTTGTCATCGGCACAGGCGAGACTCATTCTGTACGCGAGTTTTGCGAGCATGCCTTCCAGTGTGCTGGGCTGAATTATCAGGATTACGTTGTTCAGGACCCGCAATACTTGCGCCCATCGGAGGTGGATTTGCTCTTATCTGATACTACAAAAGCGCGCCAGAAATTGAGCTGGTCGCCAAAGGTTGATTTTAATGGTTTGGTAGAGATGATGGTTGAAGCTGATATGAAACGGTTGACTGACTCGGAATAATAATCGTTTTCCTTGTCCAAGACCTTTATGACATTGTTCCGTGAGACTTTCTGGTCAGGATCAGAATCTCCCTGTTCAACAAAGCTCAAAACACAATCTAATCTTTTTTGATACGTTATATGACTAGGAAGGTCACAGTCATACATTGCTCGTATGCCCGGTCTGCCATAACGCAATATTCGCAATCACAGCTAAGGTCCAATCGTGTCTGACCAAGATGCCGTTCCTTCGAAGAAGAAAGCCAAGCCTGCCACACCGCGAACACGAGTTCTTCTCGCGCTGCTATTGGTGGCAGCGTTTCTCGTCGCCTTCTTTCTGGTCCTGGAGACTGTGGCTCGAAAAGGGTTCCTAAACAAGATCTCGACACGCGAATCGCTTGGGATTTATCCCACCCCAATGGGACAGTACTTTGAGATTAAGTGGTACGGCCTACAGAAGTATGTTGCGCGCAACGGGGGTGTGGACGTCATTCTTATTGGCAGTTCGGTTATGAATACGGGGATTAATCCGGATATCGTCGCTGATACCTACTTCAATATGACCGGGACACGGTTGAGAATATATAATTTCGGCGTTGAAGGGTTGAATATTGTTCCCAACTCTGTGTATGCGAAGATCCTGGTTCAAAAGTATCATCCAGCCCTGCTCCTGTTTGGAACGATTCCCAGGGATTACCTCGCCAGCGACAACGTGGATGTGAATCAACGGTTTTTGAACAGCCCTTGGATCGAATTCGAGTCCGGGGAATGGAACCTGGCGGGTTACCTGATTGACCATTCCGTGGTGCTGAACCGCTATCTGCCTTACCGCAATTGGATGCGCTCAGACTTTCTCCATACAAGATACGCGCTCGATTATCGCACCAGCAGAACGTCCTTTAGCGGTTACGAATTGGAAAACTACACAGGAGCGAATCTTGATCAGCCTCCTGACCCGAACAGCCCGGATGAGCAGGAAACTTTTGCAAAATACCGCGATTTTAAAATAGACCCGGCTCGTTTGGGTTGTTTGCAAAGTATTTTGAACTTGCAAAAAATGAGGGACACACGCGTGATCATTATGGACATGCCCCTGAATCCCACGTTTTACGACTATATGGGTGGCATCTCGGTCTATCAAGAATACCAGCATGAAATCGCGTCTACAGTCACTGCGTCCGGGGTGTTGTTCTTCCCCTCAAATGGAGCCCTCCAGATTCCGGCTAACGGGCGCTCCGACCGTGTGCACTTGAACAAAGTCGGTGCACCGGTCTTGAGCGCTTACTTAGGAACCCAGCTGGCAATTTTGACAAAGAATAGCGGCATACAGTTTACCAATTCCGGTCAGGGCAGTCAGTAATGGGCATCACGACTTTTCTGTTTGCAGGTTTCGTAGTTCTTGCAGCGATTGGCTATCGCTGGCTGCCGCAGCGCATTAAAAACCTCTGGCTTCTGTTCGCGTGCACAGTCTTTATTGTCTCATGGTCGTGGAAATTCCTATTTATCCTCCTACTGCTGGCTGCAACTAATTATTATCTTGGCAGGCATGTCACCGATGTCCTCCGGGGGAAGAAGATCCTTTGGGCGGGTGTTGTGGTAAATCTCTTGGCCTTATTGCTTTTTAAATACAGTAATTTCTATCTCCCGGCATTGGTTTCTCTGCTCACCAAGCTCGGGGTCCGGACCGGAGCCGGTGGATTGCAAATCCTGGCCCCCCTCGGAATTTCCTTCATCACACTCCAAATGATCTCCTACTTGCTTGATATCTATTATGGGCGGACACAGGCTGAAATGGATTTCGTCAAGTTCGCGGTGTACGTTCTTTATTTTCCAAAGATACTGGCCGGACCCGTTGAAAGGGTGAAAATCTTCCTTTCCCGGCTGAATTCCCCGCAGAAGTGGTCGGGCAAGTCGCTCCTGCATAGCTTTACATTAGTGCTGGTGGGATTGATTCGCAAGATCATTTTCGCTGATACCCTTACAGCCATGATCCCGGCGCAGGCCTTTCAACAATCATCCCAATATCCTGCCCCTTTATTAGCCACCTGGCTCCTGGCGTACGCATTTGCAATCTACAATGACTTTGCGGGTTATACAAGTATGGTTAGGGGCATCAGCGGTTTCTTCGGTATTGAGCTGACAAACAACTTCAACATCCCCTATTTCTCGCGCAGCTTTTCCGAGTTCTGGACTCGCTGGCATATCAGTCTTTCAAACTGGCTGCGCGATTACATCTATTTTCCGCTTTCCCGCTGGCTGCGTAAAAAGATCTCAGATCCCAACCACGCTGTCCATTTACTTGTTCCGCCCATCCTCACAATGCTGGTCAGCGGACTATGGCATGGTATGGGATGGAACACCCTCCTTTGGGGAGGTCTGCAAGGTTCCTTTATCGTCTTGGAGAGGGTCGCGGGGTTGTGGGGACCAAGGGTGGCAGTGACCGAGTTCCCAAGATGGCGGCAGGTCATTTCTGCGGCGGTGATATTCTTCTGCATTTTAATGGCATGGGTTCCATTTCACACCGGGATTTTACCCGCTATTCATTACTGGCAGAATCTGTTCACGATTCCAAACTGGAGACCTTCTGTTTATAATGCCTATTTGGTCCTGGCGACACAAAATGAATTTTTCCCGCTGGCTTCGCTCCGGAAGATTTCCCTATTTCCCTTCTTCCAGGTAGCGCTCATCCTTCTGCCAGCGTTGGTGTTGGATGTGATTCAATATAAAGACGAGTTCAGCTTTCGAAAATGGCCGGCCTGGTTGCAGGTTTTGGTACTGGCGCTGGTTATGCTGATCCTTTTTCTCCTGTCCTTTGCAGAAAAAGGAGCGCCTTTCATTTATCAGAATTTCTAGCTACAAGTTATTGGGGGGATAACACAGAGCATCAGTTCATACGAAGCTAGCAATTCAGGAAACAGTCCGAATTGGATTCTTCGGTAGGTTGCCCGGTCGATTGCACTCCGCATTGACAGGGGAGCGAAGCCAGTTTATTAGCAAGGAAATTTACCGCCATGGTATAAACCTCATCATAGGTAGGACTGACCTGATAATAAACCGGGGCAAAGCTGTGAATGCCGTTCTTCATAACCACCAGCCATATCGGTGCACCCAAGGTTTTCATTTTGTCGTAAAACTCTTGAGACTGTACCAGCCGCACGCTAAGATCCAGGCTCCCGTGAGCCATAAAGATCGGAGGGGCATCCTTCCTCACATAAGTAATCGGACTGGCCTTGATCAGTTCGGGGCTGTTCCAGCTTATGTTCCAAAAAGCATGCTGCCCCCTTTTCATGATCAAATCAGAAAGGGACGGATCGGTTAAATCAGTCGGGCCAAAAAAATCCACCACTGCCTGCACCTGGCTGGAATAATCCAGGTATTCGCCGACATCCCAACCGGGCGCACGGTCGGTAAGACCCAGCAACAGTACGATCTGTCCACCGACGCTGTCGCCCACCGCTCCGATCCTGTTCGGGTCCAGGTTGTAATTGGCAGCATGCGCACGCAGAAATCGGACTGCACATTTGGCATCTTCGATCATCGATGGCCATGGAAAGGAGGGCGCTAATCGATAGTTGATTGAAACCACCAGAAAGCCAATCGCCGTAAGCCCTGGCTGGAGTGCCAGGCTCGCGCTGATTGCTTTATCCCCCCACATCCAGGCCCCTCCATGAACTATCATTACCGCTGGCCATTGTCCGTAAGTGGTCTGGGGATAATAGATGTCCATATTAATCGGAATTCCGTTCATCGTGCAATAGGTCACGTTGTGCTCAACGGTACCAAGTTTTTCCGGATCGATGGGCATTGCCGTTGGTGTAAAGGTTTCCGAGGGTGTGAATGTAGCCGTTATAGTAGGAGTCGAAGTGGGAGTGAAAGTAAGCGTAGGCGTAAATGTGATCGTCGGTGTGGGCGTTGTGGTGGGAGGCCGTAGAAATGACGGTATGACATTCTGTTTACAGGCAGACAGTATAACGACTAAAATTAAAAACAATAATCCAAGTTTACGCATTTTATAACCTTTGAGAGGAGCCTGCGAGAGGTTGTCGCCGCCCAATATTATAATCGGTACCTGGCAGTCCGTTGGAGAAAAAAAGGACTCTACTAGCGTGAGCAATCCGGGCACAAACTTGGCTGGGAGCGGGGAGTGGATAGGATTGAAGAGCAACAAAGGCTTGTCGGTTTTTCTGCGAACCAAATGGCTCTTCGCGCGATAGTCTTTCCTGAAATCGGGTACAAGAGAGCGGCATCTTCCAGCAATCACCAGAAGAGCCTTGCCAGATAGGTATACTGTAATTCCGTGGGGTAATCCCTTGCCTGTTTCAGGAAAGTTTGAAAAGGGTACAAAAGCAACTGCCGAGATGGATGAGCTTGACACTTGGGGAAGAACATGTATAATTCAGCAATTGAATTATGAATTTATAAGAAATTCACCACATCCTTTGATTAAACAAATTACTGGCCAGGTAGGCTCCTGCATGACGGAATATCTTCTTTCGAAAGGTTATGAGATCCTCGGCTTGGTGCGCCGCTCCACCACCGCTGCCTTAAATGCGTTCTAGTCGTGACCAATCCATCCCATAGGGTATAATTCAATCGGTGAATTTTGAACCATGACAGCCTCCACAGAAAATGCACGTGAAATGGCATTGCTCGAAAATATTGAACGTGACCCGGACATTTCGCAGGTCTCGCTTGCCGGGCATTTGGGTGTAGCGGTTGGTACTGTCAATTGGCATCTTAAACGATTGATTGCCAAAGGCTATGTCAAAATTAAACGTGCTGAACGCAAGAAGTTGCGATACATAATCACACCTGAAGGTATCGCCTTGCGGACGCGTCTAACCATGGATTATATCGAGCAGCAATTCTTACTTTACCGGAACACACGAAAATGTGTAATAGAACATTTGGATGCGATACAGCAAGCGGGCTATTCTTATGTCCGGTTGATTGGTGAGGGGGAAATTGCTGAAATCTGCAAGCTCTCCTGCCTTGAACATGGGATTACGCTGGTTGCAGTTGATTCTGCACCTGTCCTTGAGGTGACTGGATTAAATGTTGCGTTACACATGGGAGGCCCGCATGGACAGTAAAGGACATATTCTAGTGACAGGCGCCGCCGGGTACATTGGTTCACTACTGACTGCAGAATTATTGCGATTAGGATACCAGGTTACAGTGGTTGATGCTCTTTTATATGGTGGTGAATCGCTACTTGGCTTTCTTCACAATCCGAATTTTCATTTTGCTAAGGCGGATGTTGCCGAGCCGGGGGCAATACGTTCATCCTTGCACCGAAACTGGACAGGACCGGATACAGTTGTTCACCTGGCTGCTATTGTTGGATTCCCGGCCTGTCAAGCGGTGGGAAGACAGGCAGCGTGGAAATACAATGTCGAAGCAACAAAAATGGTTTTTGAGCAAGCGACCCGATTGGGAGCTGGACGGTTTGTGTTCGCTTCAACCTACAGTAATTACGGCCTCTCAACCGATGGTAAACCAGTAACGGAAGAATCGCCTCTCAATCCACAGTCTATATATGCCGAAACCAAAATTGCTGCAGAAGAATATCTCCTGTCACAAAGGGATTCATCTTGCGCTCCAACCATCTTCCGGCTGGCTACACTTTATGGAATTTCTCCTCGTACGCGTTTCGACTTGATCATCAACCAATTTGTTCTCGACGCCTATTCTCATCGCGAGTTGATCATCTACCAGCGAGGCTATTCCCGTTCATTTATACATGTGCAGGATGTCGTGCGTGGATTGACGATGGGCATTCAAGCCTCCGAAAAGAAGACCCGCGGACATATTTATAACTTGGGAACCGAAATGGGCAACTATACCAAGGATGAGATAGTCGGCTTGGTGGTGAAACGCCTGCCGGAGACGGTGGTTACTTATAAGGATTTATCTTTCGGAGGCGATATTCGTGACATTACTGTTTCGTTCGAAAAAATACGTAGGAAGTTGGGGTTCCAACCTACGTTGACAGCTGAAGATGGCGTGCGCGAAGTGGTTCATGCATTGCGGACCGGATTGATTAGAAATCCACAGGATGAGCGTTACCGAAACGCTCAATTTATTGTTCAATAAAGAAGGCTTCATGACAGGCACATTTTGGATGGATAAAAGAGTGATTGTTACCGGTGGGGCGGGTTTTTTGGGTTCCTTCTTGATCGAGAAATTGATTAAGCGTGGTGCAGTTGATATATTAATCCCGCGTATAGAACACTATGAACTTACCGATCGAGACTCAATTCATCGTCTGTTCGACGATGCGCTGTTACCTCTGTCCCGTCGACCTGCACACCTGAGTCCTGACGGCTTTATTCCAGCTGCGCGGCCGGATTTCAATCCCGCCGATTTGGTTATCATTCATCTTGCGGCGCAAGTAGGTGGTATCGGTGCCAATCGTGAGCATCCCGCAGAATTCTTTTACAATAATCTGATGATGGGGATGCAGCTGATGCACCAAGCCTGGCAGCGCGGGGTTGGGAAATTTGTGGCTATTGGGACAGTATGTGCCTATCCAAAGTTTACCCCCGTGCCATTCAAAGAAGATGACCTCTGGAAAGGTTACCCGGAAGAGACCAACGCTCCCTACGGCCTTGCAAAAATAATGCTTGCTTGTTCAAGCTCAAGCATACCGGCAGCAGTATGGATTTAATGCCATCTTTCTGTTGCCAGTCAATCTCTATGGACCGCGTGACAACTTCAACCCGACTTCCTCCCATGTGATCCCTGCCTTGATCCGGAAATGTTTGGAAGGGCGGGAGCGTGGCGAAAAGGAAATAGTTGTCTGGGGGGATGGTTCTCCAACCCGGGAATTCCTTTACGTGGAAGATGCCGCCGAAGGTATTTTGCTGGCATCCGAAAGGTATGATGGTCCGGATCCGGTTAATCTGGGATCCGGTAACGAAATTTCCATCAAAGACTTGGCTGGGAGCATTGCCCGCCTGACAGGGTATGAAGGGAAACTGGTTTGGGATACAACCAAGCCCAACGGGCAGCCTCGCCGCGGGTTGGATGTCAGCCGTGCTGAGAAGTACTTCGGCTTCCATGCAGGAATGAACTTTGAAGAAGGTTTGCGCAGGACAATAGATTGGTATAGGCAAAACAGGAAATAAGGAATATGGTTCGAGAGAATAATTCCAAAAAGGATCAGGATGTGATTTCGATACGCTCGACGCGCGGTTGGAGCACACTCAACTTGCGCGACCTGTGGAAATATCGCGAACTGCTCTATTTCATGGTCTGGCGTGACATCAAGGTCCGCTACAAACAGGCAGTATTGGGTGTAGCTTGGGCATTCTTGATGCCTGTCGTAAATATTGTCATCTTTACATTTGTGTTCGGTAACCTGTTCCACCAGAACCAGGGTGGAGTGGATTATCCTTTGCTTTCAGCAGCCGGCCTGCTGCCGTGGGGTCTGTTTGCCAGCGGACTGACGCGTTGCAGTAGCAGCCTGATCGGGAACACTAACCTGATCACCAAGGTATACTTCCCGCGCCTGATCATCCCCATCTCGTCGGTGCTTTCCGGCCTGGTGGATTTTATGATTTCATTCCTGATCGTCTTGGTCTTGATGATCTATTTTCATGCACCGCTGACTTGGAATATGTTCTGGCTCATTCCCCTTACACTTCTTGTCATCCTGACGGCATTGTCAGTGGGTCTGTGGCTTTCGGCCCTGAATGTTCAATATCGTGACATCCAACACATCGTTCCTTTCCTCATTACTACTTGGATGTACGCTTCACCGGTAGCCTATTCTGCCAGTCTGGTAACTGGTCGTATCATGCGCATTGTGTATGGCCTGAATCCCATGGCTGGGGTCATCCAGGGTTTTCGCTGGGCGATCATGGGTGGCGATTCCCCGGGCGAGTTGTTTGTTGTCTCAATCATTATGGTACTGGTGTTATTTATCAGCGGATTGTTTTATTTCCGCCGAATGGAACGAACTTTTGCGGATACGATTTAACCATGAGCACAGTCATCCGGGTTGACCATGTCAGTAAGCGCTTTCGCATTGGTCTGGTTCGCCAGCGTTACCAGACCCTCAGCGAAAAGATTTCCGATGTCTTCAGCGCTCCAATGCGCACACTTCGTCGCATCCAGATGCCCAATTCGGATGCAGACGATACAATCTGGGCGCTCCGCGGCATCTCCTTCGAAGTTTCCAAAGGCCAGGTGATGGGGATTATTGGTCGCAATGGCGCTGGTAAAAGCACCCTGCTGAAGATCCTTTCCCGTATTACAGAACCAACGGAAGGCTCCATTATGATTCGGGGACGTGTGGGGTCTTTGCTGGAAGTCGGGACCGGATTTCATCCTGAGTTGAACCGGCCGAGAGAACATCTATTTGAACGGTGCTGTCTTGGGCATGAAGCGCGCCGAAATTGAAAATAAGTTCGATGAGATTATTGCTTTCTCCGAGATCGAAAAATTCATAGATACACCGGTAAAACGCTATTCGTCTGGGATGTACCTTCGTCTGGCTTTTGCTGTTGCTGCACATTTGGAACCAGAAATCCTGGTGGTGGATGAGGTGTTGGCAGTTGGAGATGCCGAATTCCAGAAGAAATGTTTGGGCAAAATGGGGGATGTTGCCCAGCAAGGCCGCACGGTACTGTTCGTCAGCCATAACATGTCCGCTATTCTTCGCCTTACTCAGGAATCAATTGTCCTGGAAAAAGGCCGATTGGTTTTGCGCGCACCTTCGAACCAGGCGGTGGACTATTATCTTTCAAATGGGCATGCCAGTTCCGGTGAACGCTTCTGGGAAGAAGACGAAATCCCGGTTGGCGCCGCACCATTTCGCCCGGTGGCGCTTCGTTTGCGGGACAGCAAGTACAAAAATGTTGACTCCATTCGTTCGACGGAACCGTTCGTTATAGAAATGGAATACTATCTTGATGCTCCAGTGACCGGATTGCGGATCGGTTTCTATCTCAACACAACCCGTGCCGAATCCGTGTTTACATCCTTTGATACCGATGACCCTGATATGTTCGAAAAATACACCAACCGTCCCGCGGGGCGCTATATCAGCCGTTGCACCGTCCCGCCCGATCTGTTGAATTCCGGTCGTTATTCACTAGGCGTCAATGCAAGCGCATTTCAGATTCGGCGCTATTTCCAAGATGAAAATGCGCTCGATTTCAACGTCGACTCGACCGGCGCGCCCGGCACGCACTGGCCGGAGCAGCGCGACGGCGTTGTCCGCCCGCGCCTGCAATGGATCATTGAGAGCCTGAAATGAGTGTGAGAAGAAAGGCAAAAATAATCCTCGGTGATCTTCCGCTGGTAGATGAGATTTCCCAGATACTTTTTCAGCGGAAGCATATTGGGCGTTATGCAATGCCGACTTTGGAAAAACATGCTGAGGAGTTTGCGAGAATTATCCAGCTTGCAAAAGGGCTGGGCCAGCCTGGCAAAAAGATATTCTTGTTTGCTGCCCAGTTTTATTGGATCGAATATTGCACTTTGCTTGGGTTGGCGTTGGCCGCAATGGGTCACCGCAGCACAGTTGGTTACCTTCCTTATTCTAAGGTACTTGAGAATTCAACACGGTTTGACATACGCCGCTATAACCTGTATACCAGGGATGTTTTACGTCGCCTGCGCCCGTGGCTCGATTCGGTATCCCTGTTAAACCAGGGTTGTGAAGAAGCACTCCCGAAGGAACTGGAAAGTAGCGTCGACGTGGTTTCCGCTTACGATACCAAATACCTGCTCCAGGTTGAGGAAGTGGATACCCAATCACCTCTTTATCACATTCGCCGGGAACGCAATAACTTGGCGGTTCGCGTCTCGTACAGTTGGCTGAAAAATGACCGTCCCGATCTGTTGATAGTGCCTAACAGTTCTGTGCTCGAGTATGGCATGGCTTACAGGGCGGCGCGTTTTCTGAATATACCAGCAGTCACATTTGAATTCAGTGAAAACCGCGAAGAGATCTGGCTGGCGCAGAATGACGACATTATGCGTCAGAATACGGATCTATTATGGAAAGCTTGCGGTAATGTCCCTTTGACAGAAAAACAACACACCCGCATCGAAGAAATGGAATTGGCTCGGATGGGAGCGCGTTCATTTGGTAAATCGGACCGGCGCTGGCAGGATGTCCCTAAGAGCGGAGGGGAACAGGCCAGACAGGCATTGAGCTTGGACAATCGTCCGATTGTCATGCTGGCAACCAATGTCCTCGGTGATAGCCTCACACTGGGGCGCGACCTTTTCAGTGCCAGCATGGCTGATTGGATTCTGCGTACAATTCAGTTCTTCGTGGACTACCCTCAAGCTCAATTGGTCATTCGCGTACATCCGGGTGAACGGTTTATGACCGGCCCCTCTATGGTGGAAATTGTGAATAAAGCTTTTTCTCAACTGCCGAAAAATGTCCGGTTGGTGGGGCCGATGGACAAGATCAATACATATGATTTGATGGAACTTATTAGTCAGGGATTGGTTTACACCACAACTACTGGGTTGGAAATGGTCATGAACCGGATTCCGGTCGTTGTGGCTGGAGAAACGCATTACCGTGGCCGTGGCTTTACTCTGGACCCCTCCAGTTGGGAAGAGTATTATGCTCTCCTGCAAAAGATCCCGATCGAATCCGGCAGCTATAGATTAACTGATGAACAGGTGGAACTTGCCTGGAGGTATGCCTATCATTACTTCTTTACTTACCCATTGCCATTTCCATGGCATCTGGTAGGCTTTTCTAAAGATATTGAACGCTGGCCGATGGACCGTGTCTTGGGTCCGGAAGGACAGGCAGAATTTGGCCAGACCTTCCGCTACTTGGCAGGCGAACCGATTGATTGGAAAGCGGTTAGTGAATCAGGTCGTTCGGCGGAGTCTCTATGAACTGGAAAGAACAAGTGGTCCTCGTTACCGGTGGAAGTGGTTCGTTCGGCAAGAAATTCATCGCGATCATGCTCAAGGAATACCAGCCGAAGAAACTGATCATCTACAGCCGTGATGAACTCAAGCAGCACGAGATGCGCGTCGGCGGATTTGATCACCCGTCATTGCGTTACTTCATCGGCGATGTTCGCGACGGGGAACGTTTACGGCGTGCCATGCATGGAGTTGACATTGTGGTCCATGCAGCCGCCCTCAAACAGGTCCCGGTTTGTGAATATAACCCGATGGAAGCTATCAAAACCAATATCATGGGCACCAGCAACGTGGTCGAAGCAGCTCTCGATGCTGGCGTCAAGAAGGTGATCGCGCTCAGCACCGACAAAGCTGTCAACCCGGTCAACCTGTACGGAGCGACCAAATTGGCTGCCGAAAAACTGGTCGTTCAATCCAATGCTTATGCTGGAGCTAATGTCACCCGCTATGCTTGTGTCCGCTACGGGAACGTGGTCGGTTCACGCGGTTCGGTGGTGCCGGTTTTTCTCGCCCAGCGGAAGTTGGGAAAAGTGACCATCACCGATGACCGCATGACTCGCTTCTGGCTCTCATTGGAACAGGGTGTTCACTTCGTTATCAGTTGTATCGAACAGATGCACGGCGGCGAAGTTTTCGTGCCGAAAATTCCCAGCATGAATGTCGCGGATCTTGCCCGGGCAATTGCTCCTCAGGCCAGGATTGAAATTATCGGTATTCGTCCCGGGGAAAAACTGCATGAGGTGCTCATCTCCGAAGACGAGGCTCGCACCACGGTCGAATTGAAGAACATGTACGTTGTCCAACCGTCTGAGGCGATGTGGTTCGTATATGACTGGGAATCGAAAGGAAAACGCCTGCCGGAAGGTTTCCGCTATGCCAGTGACACCAATACCGAATGGCTTGATGTCGAAGGGATCAAGAAATATATCGCGCCATTCGAAGAATCTTTTTCCAACGGAAACTGATGCGCCTCCTGATCACCGGCGCGAGCGGGTTGCTCGGCCTGAACCTGGCACTCGAAGCCAGAAATATGCACCAGGTTATCGGTGTGGATCGCTGCCAGTTGACCGATGTGCCGTTTGAAATGATCTGCACCGACTTACTGGAGCAGGGTGCGGTGGATCGGGTTCTCGACATGGCGCGGCCTGAATGGCTGATCCATTGCGCGGCACTTGCAAATCTGGATGATTGTGAGGCGGCTCCCGAACTGGCACATTCCCTGAACGCATCCCTGCCCGGTGACGTGGCCACAGCCTGCAGAGTACGCGGCGTGAAAATGATGCACATCTCCACCGATTCGGTTTTCGATGGGAATAGATCTGGTCTTTATACCGAAGTTGATGTACCAAATCCACTTAACCTCTACGCCGAAACAAAACTACAAGGCGAGCAGGCAGTTCTTTCCGCAAATCCCGATGCCATCGTGGCACGGATCAACTTTTATGGGTTCAGCACGAATGGAAAACGCAGTCTGGCTGAATTCTTTGTCAATAACTTGAGTGCTGGTCTACCCGTCAAAGGCTTCACCGACTCGACTTTTAATCCCACCTTCGTTGGCGATCTGGCGGATTTGCTGCTGCGCATGCTGGATAATGACCTGAGCGGTGTGTACCACACCGTCTGTGAAGACGTGATGTCCAAGTATACATTCGGGGTGACACTCGCCCGCCGCTTCGGGTGGGATGAGTCGCTCATTTCGCCGGAATCAGTTGACCGCTCCGGATTGACCGCCCGCCGGGCTCATAACCTCGGTTTGTCTGTCCACAAGTTATTTGCTGCCTTGGGCGGACCTTTTCCCGCTTTTTCCACTGGTCTCGACCGTTTTTATATGCAGTTCCAAAAAGGTTATCCTCAAAAAATCCGGAGGTATCAACAGGTGTAGGAGGCGGGTAACGTCCGCCCAAAGGAAAAACCTATGGAATTTAATATTGGCAACCACATCATCGGGCCCACTCGCCCCACCTATTTCATTGCCGACATTGCAGCTAACCACGATGGCGACCTGGAACGGGCCATCCAGCTCATCCGGCTGGCGAAGGAAGCCGGGGCAGACGCGGCCAAGTTCCAGAACTTTGACGCGCCCAAGATCGTCTCGGATTATGGCTTTAGAGCCATGCACGGCGGGCAGGTCAGCCATCAGGCATCATGGACAAAATCGGTCGTGGAAGTGTACCGGGCAGCCTCCATCCCGTTCGAGTGGACGCTGACCCTGGCGAAAGAATGCCAGGAGGTCGGCATCGACTATTTCTCCGCTCCATACGATTTCGAGGCGATCGATTTCCTCGACCAGTACGTGCCGGTGTATAAGGCCGGTTCGGGTGAGATTGACTGGATCGAAGCTTTGGAGCGCATGGCAAGCAAGGGCAAGCCATTCTTCGTCGCCACCGGCGCATCGACTATTGGCGAAGTGCAACGCGCCGTCCATGCCATCCTGAAAATCAACAAGCAGTTGGTGCTTGATGCAGTGCAACACAAATTACACCGCCAACCCCGACAACTACGACCACCTGCACCTGAACGTGCTCAAGACCTACGCCGTCATGTTCCCTGATGTCATCCTGGGCCTTTCCGACCATACCCACGCGGTGGCACCGGTGTTGGGCGCGGTGACACTGGGCGCGCGCGTCATTGAACGCCATTTCACCGACAACAACAACCGCGAAGGTCCCGACCACAAGTTTGCCATGAATCCCGAAAACTGGGCCACGGATGGTCGAGGAGACCCGCTTGCTGGAACGTGCCCTTGGTTCTGCTGATAAGTTCATCGCCGGGAACGAACAGGAGACGCAAATTGTCCAGCGCCGTTGCCTGCGCGCTGCCCGTGACATCAAGGCTGGTGAGGTGTTCACCCGTGAGATGATTGATGTCTTGCGTCCCGCCACACCGGGAGCTATCAAGCCCGACCAAATTCCGGATGTGATCGGGACGCGTGCCCTGTCTGATATCCCCTTCGGCAAGGAACTTCGCTGGACGGATCTGGGCGCGTGATGGATCATATTCCACTAGGACCATTGGAACGTTGTCAGGCTTTTGATTGGAAAGATCAATTGCTATGAGACTGCTTTATGTTGCATGTACTTTCAACCCAATGGATCATAACTCTGGCAGTGGATCAGATTACGATCTATATCATTTCTTCGAATCACAGGGTGTTCAGTTACGCCTAATAGGACCATTTTCGGACTTTCCATCCAAGCTGGAACGTGTCTACCGGCGAATTCATCCCTTCTTTTCGAGACGCAGCAGTGCTAAATATTCGATGGCTTTTATCAGAACCAGTGGGAGAAAAGTCACCGAGGCTGCGAAGGATTACCAGCCAGATGTGGTTTTCTCATACTTTTCTGCACCCGTGGTCAAGTTCAAGCTGGATGTCCCGCTTGTATATATGTTGGACACGACTCTAAAAGGATATCAAGATCAGTGGCCCAACTTCTCCAAGATCGAGTATTTGCGGATGCTGAATTGGGAATTAAAGGTCATGCGGAAAAGTTCCCAGATTATTACCTGGAGCGAGTGGTCTGCCAATATCATCAGGGATACTTATCACATTCCGGAGGAAAGGATCAACTTTTTACCAAGATCTGCGTCGTTGCCCCCCCGTTGCATTCCTCCACGAATTGACTTTGCCCCCCCTGACTTTTCAACATTAAAGATATTGTTAGTGGGACGCCAGTTTAAGAAAAAGGGGTTGATATCGCGTTACAGTTAGTTGAGTTGCTTCATCAGAAAGGAATAAAAGTAGATCTGCATGTGGTAGGTGTGGATGGTCAAGATGCAAATGCGAAGTACTTCAAACCATACAACAAGACCATCTCCGCTGAACTTGATGAGTATGTCCGTCACTATCAGTGGGCTCATTTCCTGATCCATCCGGCACGTTTTGAGGCGGCAGGGATTGTCCCGTCAGAAGCTGCCGCCTTCGGTGTTCCCACCATCACCAATGCCGCGGGTGGATTGGCTACAACCGTTCAGGATGGTGTCTCAGGAGTGGTTCTCCCGCGTGGTAGCTCAGCTGGTGAATATCTCAATGTGCTCCTGCACTATATGAAACACCCGGAAGAATATATTCGCCTTCGTCAATCAACCCGGCAACGTTATGAAAAGGAATTGAATTGGGATGTGGCGGGAAGAAAAATTATGAAAGTCATCACCGAAGCAATCAACGCTTGAAGTTAATAAACAAGATCCCTTATGACGCAAATTCTTTATTTTTCCCTTGATTACACCCCTCACGATCACCGGTTCCTCATGGCGCTGTCGGAAACCGAGCATGATGTGTATTACGTACGCCTGCAGCGCGGCGACCGCCAGACAGAGGACCGTCCTCTACCCTCTACTATTCAACAGGTGAAGTGGGCAGGCGGACAGATTGTTTTCCGTTGGCAGGATCTCCCGAAGCTGACCTTCGACTTCCAGCGATTGGCTCGCAGGATCCAACCGGATCTTATCCACGCCGGTCCCATCCAGACTTGTGGACTGATCGCCACATTGGCAGGTATCGGGCCTCGGCTGATCATGTCGTGGGGCTTCGATCTGATGCAGGATGCCGAACGCAATGCATGGTGGCGCTGGGCCACCCGCCACGTTTTGCGTCGGGCCATATATTTCACCAGCGACTGCGAAGCTACTCGTCAGAAGGCAATTCAGTATGGCATGAAACCTGACCGGACGGTAGTCTTTCCATGGGGTGTGGATCTCGAACATTTTTCACCTGCTAAAGCTCATTCTCAGTCGCAGGCCGGTTTTACTCTGTTCTGCAATCGTTCCTGGGAGC
Organism: uncultured Chloroflexia bacterium; assembly: GCA_963760315.1. Lineage (GTDB taxonomy): Bacteria > Chloroflexota > Anaerolineae > Anaerolineales > Villigracilaceae > UBA877. Next base: position 386,388 of record CAVXCK010000004.1, on the reverse strand, counting down.
CGCGCTATGGCGTGGATGTTCTGGCAAAAGCCTTCACCTCGGTAGCAGGTTCCAGGTCCGACGTGAACCTGCTCTTGCTCGGAGGTGGATCGCAGGGAGACGTCATCCGTCAATTACTCCGCCGCAGTAACGTCAGCGACCGCGTCACTTATGCCGGTTTAGTTCCACAAGCTGAATTGCCGCGTTATTATCATATGGCGGACCTGTATATTTCGTCATCTCATGTGGACGGTTCCTCCGTTTCGCTGATGGAAGCTCTGGCATGCGGTCTGCCATGCCTTGTCTCGGATATTCCCGCCAACAAGGAATGGGTGACCGACAGTGTTAACGGTTGGCTCTTCCCGGATGGTGATGCCGATGCCCTGACTGCAGCCATCCTGCGAGCCTGTGACCACCGGGACGACCTTGCCAAAATGAGCCTTGCCGCCCGCCGCACCGCTCAAGAAAGAGCTGACTGGAAGAAGAACTTCCAGAAACTATTGGAGACATACGAACTGGTGTTGAATTGACAGTGCCAAGAATAGTTGCCATTGTACAAGCCCGCATGGCTGCCTCCCGTCTTCCAGGAAAAATATTGTGTGACTTGGGCGGGCAGCCCATGCTGGGACGCGTGATCGAGCGCGTCCGCCGCGCCAGCGCCTTGGATCTTGTGCTGGTCGCGACGACGATCGATCCATCCGATAACCCGGTGGAAGCATACTGCCGCGCCCGGAACTACCCAGTCTTCCGTGGAGATATGTTTGATGTGCTTGACCGTTTCTACCAGGCTGCACTCCAGTCGAAAGCGGACGTTATCGTGCGTATCACCGCCGACTGTCCGGTGATCGACCCGGTTGTAATTGACCTGGTAATCAGGGAGTTCCACCGGTCCGTCACGGATTTCGCCGCGAACCGCCTGCCGCCACCCTGGAAGCGTACATTCCCCATCGGCTTGGATGTGGAAGTCTGCACATTCGATGCCCTGGAACGTGCCTGGATGGAAGCTGATCAAAAGTTCCAACGCGAACATGTGATGCCATTCTTATACGAAGGTATTCCGGTGGATGCATTCGACATGGCGAGTACTTCGCTGGTGGTCTCGCCGCGCGGCTTTCGGGTGATGCTCTTGAACCACCTTCCTGATTATGGGTCCAAACGCTGGACGGTGGATACCGAGGAGGACCTGGCGCTCATGCAAAGGGTGTATGCCCATTTCGAAGGGCGTGATGATTTCTCCTGGCAGGATGTTCTGTCGCTCTTTGAACGCGAGCCGGAACTGGCGGATATCAATTCGAAGGTTGTACACAAATCCGCTTTCGATACCGATGCGCGCCCGTCGGACGGGTATAAAAATGGGCGTTAGTCTGCATTACAATTTTCCTAAGGAGAAACTATGACTCAAACACATATCCTCGTTACTGGTGCAGGCGGTTTTATCGGTCATCACCTGGTGACCTTCCTGCGGAAAAAGGGTTATTGGGTTCGCGGTGTGGATATTAAAGTTCCTGAATATTCCAAGGCGGATGCTGATGAGTTCGAACTGCTTGACCTGCGCCGTTGGGACAATTGCTTGCAAGCAACTCGTGGCATTGATGAAGTTTTCGGATTGGCTGCGGACATGGGCGGGATGGGTTTTATTTCTGCGCACCATTCCGAGATCCTGCATAATAATTCACTTATCAACACCCACACGCTGGAGGCAGCGCGCCTCAACGGGGCTAAGCGCTACTTCTACACCTCCTCTGCCTGCGTTTATCCCGAATTCAAGCAGACTGATGCCAACGTCACCCCGTTGAAGGAAGAGGACGCCTACCCTGCCCAACCTCAGGATGCTTATGGCTGGGAAAAACTGGTCATGGAACGGTTGTGCACCCACTACCGCGAGGATTACGAAATCCAGACCCGCATTGTACGTTTCCATAATATCTTTGGTGAAGAAGGAACCTGGGACGGCGGTCGGGAAAAAGCCCCGGCAGCCATGTGTCGCAAGATCGCCATTGCCAAGCTCACCGGCAACCACGAAATCGAAATGTGGGGCGATGGCGAACAAACACGCTCCTTCTGCCATATAACCGACTGCCTTGAAGGTATTTATCGGTTAATGCGTTCAGATCATGTCTTCCCGCTTAACCTCGGTTCTGATCGAATGGTGACCATCAACCAGCTGGCTGATATTGTTGCTAAAATTGCCGGAATCAAGATTACCATCAAGCATATTCCCGGACCAATGGGCGTGCGCGGTCGCAATTCGGACAATACCCGCCTGCGTGAAGTTCTAAAATGGGAGCCGCAGCTTTCCCTTGAAGATGGCCTCCGCCGCACCTATGCCTGGATCGAGAACCAGGTTGCCAAAAAACTGGGAGTGCCTGTCCCTGCTAAATAAAGGAATTTCGAATGGCGTTTTTAACCATTTTCACGGCCCCCAAGCCGTTCACCGACCCGCATATCAAGATCATCCAGCGCAATGCCATCCAATCCTGGATGCATCTGCAGGATGTTACGGTAATGCTCATCGGCGACGAGCCGGGATTGCTGAGACTGCCCTTGAGTTCGGCATCCGGCACGTCTCGGATGTGGATCGAGATGACAAAGGCGTGCCAACCGTCCGATCGGTCATGACCCAGGGGCATGCTTTCACTGACAGCCCTCTGCTATGCTACGCAAACGCTGACATGATCCTCATGTCTGACCTTGTGCAAGCTGCCCGTCAGGTGGCAGCCCAGAAGAAGGATTTTCTGATGGTTGGTCAGCGTTGGGACTTGGATCTGCCTGAGCCGATCGATTTCAGCGGCGAATGGGAAGGACGCCTGCGTATAGAGGTGGACAAACGTGGTGAGTTTTATACCCCGTGGGGTATCGACTACTTCGTCTTTCCCGCGTCATCTGTACACCGATGTGCCTGATTTCACCATTGGCCGTCCGGCCTGGGACAATTGGATGGTCTACCACGCCAGTACAAGTTGGGGGGCGGCTGTTGATGCCACGCGATCTGTGACCGTTATCCACCAGACCCATGACTACAGCCACCTGCCTGGGAACAAACCACCCTATGGCTCTGAAGTTGCCAAGCGCAACCTGGCTCTGGCGGGGGGCCGGAAGTGTGTGTACCATGTCCTGGACACAAACCTCGAGTTGATCGCCGGCAAGGTCCGATCCCCGCGTTTTCACCCTGCGCGCTTATTCCGTAGGTTGCAACGTCATTTCATCACCGAAAACATGGGGGGATGGCGCGGCCAGATTTCAATTCGGTTTGGGAAACTCACCCGGTATTATGGCAAACTTCCTCGTAAGGGATAATACAATGCGCCTCGGTCAAAATCCTGCTAAATATATTAGTACAGTTGCCCAACCTGCGCCCGTGACGGTAACAGTGGTTAACTGTATTCCTCTTCTGAGCGGTTTTCATGCACAAAGCCTGGATGTGCTCAAAGCCTGTCTTTCCAGCTTGCGCGAGAATACAGATAATCCTTTCGACCTGATGGTTTTTGATAATCATAGTTGCCGTGAGGTACGGGAGTACTTGAGAAATGCATTTGAGCAAGGCGTGATCCAGTACCTAGTGCTTTCAGGTACCAATATTGGGAAAATTGGTGCCTGGAATTTCATGTTCAGCGCTGCCCAGGGAAAATATGTTGCCTTTTCCGATAGCGATATCTACTTTCGCCCCAACTGGCTTTCCGCCTCGCTGGAGCTGTTTGATGCGTTTCCTAATGTTGGCATGGTCACCGGGCGGCCCTTGCGAACCAGGATGGAATTATCCACAGCCACACTGGAATGGGGTCGCGAGGAAAGCCATGGCATGGAAGAGGGCGCCTTCATTGACTGGGATACTTATAAGGAGCATGAAAGTAGTCTTGGCCATCCGGATGAAGATATCCATATACAATTCCAGTCCAGAAATGATTTTCGCCTAAGTCGAGGTGGATATCGGGCTTATATTGGCGCCGGGCATTTTCAGTTCCTCACGCTTAAATCGGTGTTGGATCAAGTCATGCCGCTTGAATCGGAAAAACCGATGCGTGGCGAGAGTATCATTGAGGCTGAGATCAACCAGCTCAAATACCTGCGTCTTTGCACGGAAAAACCCTATGTCATGCACATGGGCAATCGGATTCCCGAAACACTCCAGCCTTCCAGGTCTCTACAACATCAACACCCCTTCTTGAGAAAATTGCTCTGGAGCCGCCCGGTACGCTATGTTCTCCTTGGCACGTATAGCAATATTTTCCGCTGGTATTTTGAAAATGTGGAATGACAATGCCCAAACGCAGAGTGTTCATCAGCGCTGACCACGGTCTGGCTCTGGTATATTTTCTTCAATCTGATCTCCTTCCCGTTCTCTTAAAGAACGGGGTGGAAGTAGTGTTGTTCACCGATGATGAAGCGCGCCAGGCCATTGAAAAACGCTTCGGCCAACCAGGCTTGGTTGTGAATGGACTGCGCTTGGATCTATGCCATCAGTATGCGAATACCAAAGGCATGCGTGCTCAAAACTGGCTCTATAATCTGCGCTGGGTGGGCGGATCCAACCGTATCAATACGACCGCGCTGGATGGAAATATGGGTATGCTCGAGTATGGTCTAAAGGGGCGGACCAGGCTGATGATCCCGTTTTTCCGCAGCCTGGTATGGTTAATGCGCCGTTCAAAGGTCATTCGGCTTGCTGTGGTGAATTACCAGCGTCGGTTCACCCCTGCCATCTATTCCGATCTCTTCGATAAATACCAGCCGGATATGGTGATTGCCAGTACCCCCGGCTGGCGTTGGGACCGTTATCTATTGCGCGAGGCATCTGCCCGAGGCATCCGCACTGTTTCTGTCATTGTTGGTTGGGACAACCCGTCCAGTTATGCATTGCCAGGTGCCCCTGTGGACAATATTTCCTGTTGGTCTGAAATCCAGAAGGAGGAACTCACCCTGGGCTCGGATTGGAAACCGGAGCAGGTGAACATTGCGGGTATCCCTTCTTACGATGGTTATTTTCGTAAAACATGGCTCATGCCCCGAGCGGAATATTTCAAATTGCACGCACTTGACCCTGGGCGGAAGTTATTGTCGTATGCTTGTAGTTTCGAGACCTTTTCACCCAATTTACAGAACATTGCTGCACTTGCAAAATTGGTAAATAATGATGAACTTGTTCAACCCTGTCAATTGCTCATCCGTTTGCACCCCAACCACTTTCGGCCTGGTTCGCGATTCGAGCAGGAGGCCAATCGTGTCCGGGAATTCATCCGGAATATGCCGTACGTGCATCTGGTTGAACCAGTCTCGCTGGGTGGTGGCTTGGGGCATTACTCTGGAGAGGATATGGAGGAAAAAACCTCCATGATGGCCCACGCTGATATATTTCTGACCGTTTATTCCACCATGGTGGTTGAAACAGCCATCCAAGACCGGCCTATTGTTAGTGTTTGCATCGATGCGCCAGGAGGTTGGAATATTCCCGGGGTCTATTCGTTGCCCCTGACGGTTATAGGCGAATGGCCAACGCATCAACGATTCCGCCGTGCGGGCGCCGGGCGGGTAGCTGTCAACCAGGATGAACTGCGCAGTCATATCAATTATTATCTTCAAAATCCACAGGCCGATGGTGAAGCGCGTCGACGCTTCGTACAGGAAGAATGTACTTATACTGATGGCTCTGCCGGTAAGCGCACTGCAGATTATTTGCTGTCATTATTGGAAGAAGGCACACAGTGAAATTTCTGATTGCAGGACTGGGTTCGATCGGTCGGCGGCACTTGCGCAACCTGCGGACACTCGGGGAACAGGACATTCTCCTATTCCGGACGCACCATTCCACGTTGCCGGATGACGAGCTGGCTGGGATCCCGGTGGAAACTGACCTGCGCCGCGCCCTGGACCGGAAACCAGATGCCGTTATCGTGGCAAATCCCACCTCCCTGCACTTGGACGTGGCTATCCCAGCCGCCGAAGCAGGCTATCACCTCTTACTGGAGAAACCAGTCTCCGCCTCACTCGACCGTCTCGATGTGCTCCAGGCCGCCCTGCAGCGCGGCGGTGGGAAGGTGGCGGGCGGTTTCCAGTTCCGCTTCCATCCTGGCTTGCAGCGCATCAAAGGGTTGCTAGAAGCGCGGGCCATCGGATCGCCCGTCTCGGTCCGCGCCACTTGGGGAGAGTACCTACCGGGCTGGCATCCTTGGGAGGATTACCACCAGACCTATGCCGCCCGCCTCGACCTGGGAGGAGGTGTGGTCCTGACACTATGCCACCCGCTGGATTATCTACACTGGATGCTGGGCGAGATCGAGGCGGTGGCGGCCTTCACCGGTCAGCAGGGACTAGGCCTGGAAGTGGTCGATACTGCCGAGATCGGGATCAAATTCCGCAACGGAGTGCTCGCCAGCATCCACTTGGACTACGTCCGGCGCCCACCGCAGCACAGCCTCGAGATTGTCGGCACCGAGGGGACGATCACCTGGGATAACGCTGACGGAGCCGTTCGCCTGGCGCAAGTTGATCCTGATGGCAAGGTCGGCGATTGGCAACTTTTCCCCGCCCCGCCGGCCTTCGAGCGCAACACGATGTTCTTGGACGAGATGCGCAACTTCATCGAGGTTATTCAGGGGAAAGTGGAACCCGCTTCCACACTGGAGGACGAAATTTATGCCCTGAAGCTGGCCCTGGCGGTCATGCGAGCGAGCCAGGAAATGAGCATCGAGGAGGTTGCATAAGATGCCGAAATCATTATTAATCCGCGTGGGAGGAGCCGCCCGCCGTCTCTTGTTCGGAGAGCCCGCGTTAAGCAAAACCATCCGCGGCACAGGCAATATATTTCAAGCTGAAGGCGCACGGCTTTCGAATGTGGAGATGGATATTGCCGGCGACCGGAACCGTATCACCATCGGTGAGGGTTGTATCATCTACAACCTGAAATTCCATATCCGCGGCTCGGACCACGTGATCGAGATCGGCAAGAACTGCCGGTTCACACGCGGCGGCCTGATTTGGCTCGAGGATGACGGTTGCATATTGAGCATCGGCCAGGACACGACGATGGTCGATGCCTCCCTGTACGTGACCGAGCCGGGTTCCAGGATCACCATCGGCGAAGAATGCATGTTCGCTAACGATATTGACATCCGGGTTGGCGATTCGCACTCGATCCTTGATACCGCTACCGGTAAACGGATCAATTTTGCAGAAGACATCCTCATCGGCCGACACGTTTGGATTGCAGCGCACACGGTAATCCTGAAGGGTGTGACCATTGGCGAGAATTCGATGATTGCTTCAGGTGCGATCGTTACCCGATCCTGTGACCCGGGATCCATTCTGGCTGGGAATCCGGCCAAGGTCATCCGCAGCGGTGTTTCATGGCAAAGACAACGGATTCAGAAAAGCGAGTAGACGATGATGACGATCATGGATAAATTTAACCTGGCTGGAAAGGTTGCGGTTGTCACCGGTGGAGCGGGCCTGCTTGGGAAGGAGTTCTGCCGCACCCTGGCTGAAGCCGAAGCATCTGTCGTGGTGGTGGATTTGAACGCGGATGCATCCGTAAAGCTGGCAGCCGATTTAACGTCCGCTAAATACCGGGTTCGGGCGGTGCCGACCGATATCACAAACCCAGATTCGGTTAACGCACTGGTCGATTCCACGTTGAAAGCGTGCGGACGCCTGGATATCCTGGTCAACTGCGCCGCAATGGACCCAAAGTTCGACTCCGACGCACTGGCGAAGGGACTCACCCCCGGTCGTTTCGAAGATTACCCGCTGGATCAGTGGAATGCGGCGATGAATGTAAATCTGACTGGTATGTTCCTGGTCACGCAGGCATGTGTAAAACCGATGTTGGAGAAAGGTAAAAAGGGCAGTATCATCAATATCTGTTCAACCTATGGATTGAATGGACCCGACCAGCGTATCTATATCAAGGAGGGTAAGCGGTTGGCCTTCAAGCCGGTTTACTACACAGTGACCAAGGCCGGCGTGATGGGTTTTACCAAATACCTGGCTGCCTATTATATGGGCACTGAGATTCGCGTCAATGCTCTAACGCCCGGTGGCGTATATAACAACCATGATGAGACCTTCGTCGCAAGTTATTCTGCCAAGACCATCCTGGGTCGCATGGCGCATAAAGATGAAATGAATGGCGCCCTGCTATTCCTCGCCTCAGATGCCTCCTCGTATATGACCGGCGGTAACGTAATTGTTGACGGTGGCTGGACGGCCTGGTGATTATGGATGAAGTCCCGGTGATCAGTAATCATTCAAGCGGGAGGACTTTGTGAAACGGTGGTTTTCATGGCAACTGTTCGAGATAGGGATTGTCGTACTAACCCTTGTCTTGCACTTGTATGTTGTTTTTTCTCCTGCAAACAGCCTGATGCATTGGTACCGGAATGATGACGCCTTTTATTATTTTAAAGTCGCTGTCAATTTTATCAATGGAAAGGGGATGACCTTTGACGGCATTAACCTGTCGAATGGCTTCCAGCCTCTCTGGGAGCTGGTTTGTATTGCCATTTTCTGGACTGCAAAGTGGAGTCTGATCCTGCCCCTGCGACTGCTCGTGATCGTATCTGCCCTGTTGAATGCTGGTACAGCCATTTTTATTTTTCGAATATTACGGAGGTTTATCCCGGCCGGTACGGCAGCCATTCCTGCCATTCTATGGTTGTTCCTTCCTTACATCCACGCAACGGTTGTCCAAAACGGGCTGGAAACCGGCTTGAGTGTATTCTTCGTAGCCTTCCTGTTCTTCCTGACTGTCGAATGGCAAAAAGAAGACTTGAAATTTCGACAGTTGGCTCTGCTAGGAATTGTTGCCGGGTTGGCCATTCTTGCGCGGTTGGATAATATCTTTGTTGTTGCCCTGCTCGGCATTTGGTTTGCTCTCGGATTTGCGCCAGCCTATTTGCGCACTGTAGTTACTGGCGACCTGGCAATTATCTTTATTGTGGGGCTGTTGAGCTATTTTATAGGTGTCCGGACTGGCAGGACGGATCTGGCTGCTTCAGCCTCGCTGCCTTGGCTGGTCGGTCTTGAATTTCTCATCCAGCCTGTCCTGTTCTTTTTGTTCAGGATGTACACGCTCAAAGGTGAGGCAGTTTCTTGGAAATTTCTTGTGCGTATTGTCTTCTCAACAACCTTGTCCATAGCCATCATTAGTGTTCTATTGGTGATCCTGCAACGGATGGGAATCTTTCACGAGCCTGCCTATTATTGTGATCCTGACCGATTTGCTTGGATTGATCGCGTGTTTCCTTGCTCTGCGCCTGGTCGCCAAGCTGCTCTTTGTGAAGGAAGAGGTTGAAATACCCCATTCCATATCCTCCTGGAAATTCTGGCACCTGCCTTTCAAACGTTCAGTAGGTTATTTCATACCGGTAGTATTTCTTATGGGCGGCTACATGCTTTGGAGTTCTTTTTACTTTGGAACACCCATGCCAGTCAGTGGTCAGGTCAAATACTGGTGGGGTACACTTTACAGTTCGCTTTACGGGTCGGTCAAAACTCGGGATTTATCCGTTGTCTTTGGTAACGACACATGGGAGTTGGCTTTGACCCCCTTGAGATTTATTACGGGTATTCTCCAGGCAATTCACACGATTAATTACCTCCCCGCCCTGATGAAAATTGGAGCGGTCGTCCTTCTCCTGGCCGCGTTGATCTCACAACGCAAGTGGGTGATTGGGCTTATTGACCAATTAGGATTGTTTGTTCTGTTCGTAGGGTTATACGCCCAAATTTTCTCCTACACGAGCACCAGCTATTGGGATTCCAGTAACTGGTACTGGGTAAGTGAAACTCTCTTTACCATGATCTGTCTGGGCGTGGTATTGGAAATCATCCACCGGATTTTTTGCACACTCAAGTGGCCTGAAAAGTTATGGCAGGTCTTTCTGGCCGCCATTGGCACTGGATGTTTGGTTTCCTTTGGGTATATGCTGTGGCATGATTATCAGTATTCCATCTCACCCGAGCAACAGCAGGTGTATCTAACGAAAGAGCATTTGCTTGAGGCCAACACCAACCCGGGAGCCCTGATTGGAATAAAAGGCGGAGGCGAAATTGGGTATTTTATTCAAGAACGTACTGTGGTCAATCTTGACGGGCTGATCAATAGTTTTCAATACTACCAGAGTCTCAGGGATGGCAGAGGATCTGAATTTTTAGACAAGCTGGGTCTTGACTATGTGATCGGGTATGATTATATGCTGGCAATTTCTCCTTACCGTGAAACCTTGGCGGACCACCTGATTGCCGTAGGACCTGTTGGAGATGGAGATACGTTGTATCGCTATGTTCCCTCCCCGTAGATACGAAACCATGAGTATGAAAAAGAAAGCATTCTAAGAATAATGAATAAACCTGAAATTCTCACCATTATCCCTGCCCGGGGAGGCTCCAAAGGCATCCCGCGCAAGAACATCCGCATCTTTGCGGGTTCTCCACTCATTGCCTGGTCGATTGCTGCGGCGCGGCAATCTAAATTCGTTACGCGTACCATCGTCAGCACAGATGACGAGGAGATTGCCGTCGTAGCCCGTTCATTCGGAGCCGAGATACCTTTCCTGCGCCCGGCTGAGTTTGCCCAGGATCAGACGACCGACTTGCCGGTCTTCAAGCATGCCCTTCAATGGCTGGCGGAGCATGAAGACTACCATCCTGAGGTGGTGGTACAATTGCGCCCCACTTCGCCCATCCGCCCGCGCGATTGTGTGGATGGTGCCATCAAGATCCTATTGGCCCATCCGGATGCTGACTGCGTCCGCGGTGTGGTCCCGGCGGGGCAAAACCCTCACAAGATGTGGCGGCTGCCCGATGGCGAAAATGCCCCGATGAAAAACATGCTGGACGTGGAAGGAATTGACGAACCTTATAACGCCCCCCGCCAGATCCTGCCGCCCATTTATTGGCAGACCGGTCACATAGACGCCATCCGCACGCAGACTATTCTTAACGGTTCGATGAGCGGTGAAACGATCTATCCGTTGGTCATCGACCCTCGCTATTCCGTGGACCTGGATACCTTGTCCGATTGGTCCAAATACGAATGGCTGACGACATTCGGCGGGTTGGATTTCATATCTCCGGACAGCCGCCATCGAACGATGCCGGACAGGATTGACCTGCTGGCATTGGATTTCGATGGCGTGGTTACTGACAACCGCGTCTCGGTGACGAAAAAGGACGCGAGATGGTGGCTGCCTATCGTAGCGACAGTCTTATTATCAATAAACTAAAACAGGCCGGGGTCCAGGTTGTGGTCTTGTCGTCTGAAGTGAATCCTGTTGTGGCCGCCAGGGCAAAGAAGATGGGCGTCGAAGCTATCCATGGATTGAAAATCCACGAAAAAGGTGATGTTTTGAAGGAATGGCTGACAGAGCGAAAATTCGATCCGGCTCACGTGGTCTATGTTGGCAATGACATCAACGACCTGCCGTGCTTTGACCTGGTTGGCTGGTCTGTTGCAGTGGCCGATGCCCTGCCGGAGGTCGTTCGTGCCGCCGATTATATATTGAGCAAACCTGGTGGGCACGGCGCAGTTCGTGAACTCTGTGATCTAATCCTGAGCAAGAAAGAGGTCAGATAATGACACGTGAAATTAGAATCGGTAATCGGATGGTCGGCGATGGACATCCTGCCTTTATCATTGCGGAAATTGGCATTAATCATAATGGTGATTTGGAGATCGCCAAACAGATGATCGGCGCCGCGGCTCACGCCGGGGTGGACGCGGTTAAATTCCAGAAGCGCACGCCTGAAATCGCCACCCCACCTGAGCAGCAAAATCAGATGCGCGAAACCCCATGGGGCTATATAACCTATCTGGATTACCGCCGCAAGGTGGAGTTCAGTGATGCTGAATACCGCGAGATTGACAAGTATTGTCATAAAAAAGGGATTCCATGGATGGTTTCTGTCTGGGATAAACCATCTGTAGATTTCATTGAAAAGTTTGATACCCCTGCCTACAAGATCCCATCGGCCTCTTTGACTGACCACAACCTGCTGCGGCATGTTCGCCGGACCGGGAAGCCGGTCATCATTTCGACAGGCATGTCTACCATGGAGCAGATTCAGGAAGGCGTGGACGCGGCGGGATCGGAGAATCTTGTCATCATGCACTGCACCAGCACCTATCCATGCGAACCGGAAGAACTCAACCTGCGCATGATCGAGACATTACGTATTGAGTTCCCGAACAACCCAATTGGCTATTCTGGTCACGAAGTTGGGCTGGTTCCGTCGGCGGTGGCAGTGGCGCTAGGTGCGTCCGTGGTCGAGCGACATCTCACGCTCGATCGCGCCATGTGGGGATCGGACCAAGCTGCATCAGTGGAACCGGGCGGTTTCGAGCGTCTGGTTAAGTATATCCGCGTCAGCGAGGCATCCCTGGGCGACGGCGTGAAAAAAGTGTATGCAAGCGAGATAGCATCTCTAAAGAGACTGAGGCGCGTTGCCAGCTAGGTTGGAAAGGTGAAATCCCGGCTTAGAAATTATTAATTGGATATATCAATGAAGAAACTAGAACACAGGATTTTCCATCCATTTTTATTTGGGGTATATCCGGTTTTGGCATTACTGGCATATAACATTCGCCAGACAACCCCTCTGGTTGCAGTGCGTTCTTTCCTATTTGCATTAGTCTTGACCACAATCTTGCTGCTGGTCTCCCGGATTATTCTCAGAGATTGGCGAAAGGCTGCTCTGGTAACATCGCTGGCAATACTGCTTTTCTTTGCGTATGGGCGCATCTTTTCTTCATTGGTAAATATCCACCCGTTTGGGATCAAGATTGCGCGCCACAGATTACTAATAGGTCTTCTTGCTGTCATTTTCATAATTGTGGGCTGGTTAAGCCTTAATAAATTGAATATGTCCGCTTGGACTAGAATTCTCAATGTGATAGGCTTTATTGCTATCATCCTGCCCATTACGCAGATTGGCTTTTATGAAGCTCGAGCTGCGTATATCTCCTGGAAGGAATCACCCCCGAGCAGAACTGCAGCCGAACTCGGCATGCAGATCCCGGAAGGGAAAACACCACCGGATATTTACTATATTATTCTGGATACCTACACGCGAGCCGATGCGATGGAGGAAAATTTCAGCTTTGATAATTCTGCTTTCTTAAATGCCTTGGAACAAAAGGGCTTTTATGTGGCCTCTTGCAGCCAAAGCAATTATCCGTCCACTGAATTGTCATTGACTTCATCGCTGAATTTCGATTATTTGACCTCTTTGAACAAGAACTTTTCACCTCCAAACACAAATACCGACGACTTGTACCCTTACCTGCAGGAAAATGAAGTCCGGCTAGTTTTGAAGGACCTGGGTTATAAATTCGTCGCCTTTGATTCGGGTTATTCACCAACGGATTTTCGTAATGCCGATTACTATTACTCACCTCAGACGGATATTATCGGGGCACTTACGATCGGTGGCCTCAATCCATTTGAAGCGATTCTCATGCAGACTTCGGCGGGAATATTGTTGTATCAATACAGCCTTACACACCCCGAGATAAAAGTTAATCTCGATTATTCTTATATAATGTATCGTAATCGGATGGCTTATGCCATGGATAAATTGCCCAGCGTAGGTTCTCTGCCGGGACCGAAATTCGTCTTTGTCCACTTGCTTGCTCCTCACAACCCTTTTGCTTTTGGACCAAATGGCGAAGTGCTAATCCTCCAATTCCCCTTTTCGCTCAATCGTGATCAGAATGCGGCCAACCCGGAAGATTTTGCAACAGGATACACAAATGAAGTCACTTACTTGAACAAACGTTTTCTCGAGATTGTCAATCAACTCATTTCTGAATCAGCTACGCCTCCAGTAATCATCATTCAGGGTGATCATGGCATTCCTCGAATCCCGGGATGAATCTGGCAAATCTGAACGCATATTACCTCCCAGATGGTGGCAACCAGAATCTGTATTCATCCATCTCCCCAGTAAATTCTTTCCGCGTTGTTTTTAACACATATTTTGGCGGACATATGGAAATCCTAAAAGACACAACTTGTAATTCGTCAATTAATGACCCGTTTAGCTGCAAAACTCTCCCAGATCCTGACCCGCTATGTCCGACACCTGCAAATCCATGAGGGTACTTGCATAGGGCAAAATATAAAATTAATGTGACAATTAAAGCACTCAAATGGAACCCTGTGGATTAGTATTGTAATCAATGCATCTGCAATAAATATGATTTTGCCGTGAAAGGTGCTCAGAAAATCTAAAGGGGCGGAGAAGGCCTCGCTCAAGAAAGCGAGAATGATTTTTAGATTACACGGAATAAACCGGAGACTCCATTATTTGAACTGCTCGATCGTTATCGCGACGTTGCCAATATCATCTGAATAGTCTCGTACGCAACTTGCGATAAGGCTGATAGGCACTAGTCTATCAACCTACTGGAACGCTCTTATAGGTTTTGCGCAAGAAGGCATGAATTGTAATAAATCTTGGAAATATTCCTCAGCAAATCATTGATCGCCTGAAGCAAACAACCCGGCGCCTGCGCGACAATTCCCAAATTGCTCGCAAGGCTGTAAGTGTTGCCGCCAATATCCCCGCACAGCGCGATATAAGGCCTTTTGTTTTCTTTAAGGCGTCCACTGGACTGGCAGACTTTACCTACAACAATGCCTTTCATATTCTCGCGGCCTGGGGATTGAGACTGCAAGGCGTACCAGTCATCCATTTTATCTGTGACCGCGGCATGTCATTATGCGTGATGGGCACATACCGTTGGAATCCGACTATACCACCGCCTTGTTCGGCCTGTATCGCCCATTCGAAGGCGATGTACAAGGGTTCGAATATGCACTGGTTTGGTTATCAAGCTGATCCATTATTAACAGATCAACTGGCAAATTTCTCGGTCCCGGAATTGATGGCTTTTGAATATACCCACAATGTTGATGGAATTGTTTCACCAATACCGCTTGGGGCGCTGGTCACCCCCGGCTTGCGTTGGATTTTGCGCCGTCATAATCTCCCCGATAACAATTCAATTCGCTTTATATATCGCCAATATATCCAGTCTGCCTGGAACGTGGCGAAGGAGTTCGTCACACTCGTCACAGAAGAAGATCCGCAAGCGGTTGTGGTGTTTAACGGGCAGTTCTATCCCGAAGCGGTCGCTCTCTGGATTGCGCGCCGGCGTGAAGTCCGGGTCGTGACTCATGAAGTCGGATTGCAGCCATTCTCTGGTTTTTTCACCGATGGTGACGCTACTGCCTACCCCATCCATATTCCCGACGAATTCGAATTGAATGCTGGGCAGGAAGCTCGTTTGGATACCTACCTTGAAAAGCGTTTTCAGGGACAGTTCAGCATGGCAGGGATTCACTTTTGGCGGGAGATGAAAACGCTCGATGACGAATTTCTCCAAAAAGCTGCAAAGTATCGGCAGATTGTACCGGTCTTTACCAATGTGATTTTTGACACCAGTCAGCCGCACGCCAACACTGTTTTCCCCGATATGTTTGCCTGGCTTGAGACAGTAATGGATTTGGCACGTATGAATCCAGAGACGCTGTTCGTTATTCGTGCCCATCCAGATGAAACCCGCCCTGGTAAGGAGAGCCAGGAAACAGTCGAAGAATGGGTGGCAATCCATCGGGCAACCGACCTGCCCAACATCGTGTTCATTTCCCCGACCGAATATCTCAGTTCTTATGAACTGATTCGGCGCTCAAAGTTCGTGATGATTTACAACTCGACCATCGGTTTGGAGGCTGTTATCCTGGGCGTGCCTGTTCTGTGCGCGGGTAAGGCACGCTTTACGCAATACCCCACGGTCTTCTTTCCGGCTAGTGTTGTTGAATTCCGTTTGCAGGCCGAAGCATTTCTCAAAGCTGACAGGATCGATATTCCGCCCGAATTCCGACGCAATGCCCGGCGTTTCTTGTATTACCAGCTGTATCGTACCTCGCTGCCGTTTGATGCTTATATCACCACCAGTGTCTACCCCAGCCTGACACGTTTAAAGGATTTTTCCTGGCAGCAACTCCTGCCGCGGAATTCTATGGCAATTGCCACCATTCTGGATGGTTTATTGCAGAATGGTGATTTTCTCTTGAAGGAGTGAAAAATGGCCGGCGAACGGGAAGAGAAAATCAGGCAGTACTTATCCTCCATCAAACATGGACTTCTGTACCATGTCTTGCCGTTGGGGCGTGCCAGTCAATCGCGTCTGACGGAATTAAAGAATAGTCATCGCGGCGAGCGTTGCTTTATCATTGGCAATGGCCCATCCCTTAAGCAGACCAACCTGTTGAAATTACGCGATGAATATACCTTTGGACTGAACCGCATCTATCTGCTTTTCCCAGAGTTGGGGTTTTCCACCACATATCTTGTTGCCGTAAACTGGCTGGTGCTGGAGCAGTGTGTGGATGAAATCCTGGTCCTGCCGACGCTCAAATTCCTTCCGTGGACATTTCGGAAACACCTGAGCCCAGAAATTCTCGGTAACACTGTCTTTATTCAGAGCAATCGCGGAAATAAGGTCTTTACACCAGACGCCCGCAAACCCCTCTGGCAGGGAGCGACGGTTACCTTTATCGCCATGCAGCTGGCCTATCACATGGGATTCGAGAAGGTTGTCCTGGTCGGGGTGGACCATTCATTTTCTACCCCGGGAAAAGCCCACACCGAAGTCGTGTCTCAGGGTGATGATCCCAACCACTTCTCGCCAAACTACTTCGGCAAGGGCTTCCACTGGCAGCTTCCCGATCTCGAGACCTCCGAAATTGCCTTTCGCTTGGCGCGCAAAGCCTTCGAAGTAGATGGCCGAGAGATCGTGGATGCCACGGTCGGTGGAAAGCTGACTGTTTTTCCAAAAATTAACTACCAGGAGCTCTTTGAGTGATCCACCCGCTCATCTCCATCATTACCCCCTGCTTGAACCGTGCCGACTTCATTGGCGAGGCTGTCGAAAGTGTGTTGGCTCAGCACTATCCCAAATTCGAACACATCGTCATGGATGCCGGTTCGACGGACGGCACACTCGACATCCTGCGCTCCTATCCGCATTTGAGTGTTGTCAGTGAGCCAGACCGGGGCATGTACGATGGGATCAACAAGGGTCTGCGCCTGGCTCGTGGGGAAATCATCGGTCTCCTCAACACCGACGACCTCTATGCAGAAGGGTGCTTCGATGCAGTCACGGCTGCCTTCGATCAGAATCCGGAAGCACTGGCAGTCGTCGGCGGAATCACCACCTTCATTGAAGGACCTGATGGACGCGTGACCATCGAGACTGTCCCGACAATCGAACCGGACGAGTTCTGGATCCGCCTGACCCGGGGTCGCCCTGTAACAAATGCCTGGTTTTTTCGCCCAGCGGTATTCGAGCGTCTTGGCTATTTCGATGATCGTTATAGATACTCCTCCGATCGTTACTTTCTGATCCACGCCGCGTTGGACGGGGATTTTCGGCCGGTTCCCATCAGGCAGACCCTCTACCACTACCGTCAGCATAGTGGCTCAGCGACGATAAGTACAGTCAATTCACGGGCTTCAGACTATGGGCTCATTCGGATGAATTTTTTAAAGGAGGATATCGATCTGATCGAGGAATTGCTCGACCGTCCCGACTTACCGAAAATGATCCGTAGCCTGGAACGTACCGAGCATGGCGAGCGCTGTTACCGCCTGGCGGCCACCGCGTTCTACCATCGCCAGTGGCGGCTGGCTGATTACGCTGTCCGCCACGGATGGAGGAGGAACATCCTTTGGCCGCTGGTCTTTACCAGGATGGCTTTCCGGCGTATCCGAAAAGAAATCACCGGGCATGAGTAAGGTGGCCTTCTTCCTGCCCTACATGGCTGGCGGTGGGGCCGAACGCGTTTGCATCACCTTGGCCGAAGGATTCCTGCAGCATGGCTTGGAAGTAGACTTCGTGCTGGCCAGGAAAACTGGCTCGCTGTTGAAGAATATCCCAAAGGGAGCGGGCGTGGTTAATCTTTCCGCTCGGCGCACCGTCTCGGCTCTGCTGCCGCTGGCTGCATACCTGCGCCGGGAGAGACCATTCGCCCTGATCGCTGCCCCGGACCATGCCAATCTCGTCGCGATTTGGGCGAAACTGCTTGCTTCCAGCCAGACCAAGGTGTTGATCGGTAATCACATTTTCCTCTCTGCTGCCATCAAGAACTCCAGAAAAATCCAGGAAAAAATATATCCCTTCCTGTTGCATCTTTTTTATCGCCGCGCCGAAGCGATTATTGCGGTTTCCCGAGGCGCAGCAGACGAGATGGCTCACGTCGCAAGAATACCCAGAAAATGCATTCAGTCAATATATAATCCATTCCCGTTGACCGAGATTACCCGCCAGAGCTCAGAATCCCCCGCCCATTCCTGGTTTACCCCGGGAGAGCCGCCAGTCATACTAGCAGCCGGCCGGTTGTCTGCCCAAAAAGATTATCCCACCCTGCTGAGAGCTTTTGCCTCAATTCGCAGCCGCCGTCCAGTCCGCCTGGTAATCCTGGGAGAAGGCGAAGAGCTTGTACGAATACTAGAACTGGCTGTTGAGCTTGGCATCCGCTCCGACGTCGATTTGCCTGGTTTCGTAGACCGTCCATACCCATTAATGGCTCACTGTCGGGTATTCGCTCTCACATCGGCTTGGGAGGGTTTCGGCAATGTACTGGTGGAGGCATTGGCCTGCGGCGCTCAGATTGTTTCAACCGATTGTCCCAGTGGCCCGGCAGAAATCCTTGATAATGGGAAGTATGGACGCTTGGTACCTGTGGGAGATTTCGTTGCACTTGCAGGCGCGATTGAAGATGCTCTCGACCATCCATTACCAATAAAAGACTTGAAAGAAAGGGCCAAAGCGTTTTCAGGCGAGACAGCAGTGGGTGCGTATTTACATGCACTTGGGTTTATTCCAAATGACCATTAAAATCATCCACCTCATCACAGGCTTGAATACAGGCGGAGCTGAAGTGTCCTTGTACCGACTTCTTGGGCGTATGGACCATTCCCGCTTTGAAAATCACGTTATCAGTCTCATCCCGGTCGGTGAAATCGGGGAGAAGATCCGCGCTCTAGGGATCCCGGTAACTTCCCTCGGGCTGAGACCGGGACATTTTTCTCTCGCAGCCTTAAGGTTGCTTGTTCGAGAATTTCGCAGCGAACGGCCTGATATTCTTCAAACTTGGATGTATCACGCTGATTTGCTTGGCCTGCTTGCGGCGAGACTGAGCGGGATTCGGCAGGTTGTTTGGAATATCCGCTCATCGAACATGGATACCAGCCAGTACAGGTTGTTGACCGGGCTGGTCATCCGTCTATGTTCATGGCTTTCAGGAATGCCGTGGGCGGTAATTGTCAATTCGCATGCCGGCCAGGAATTTCATACCAATTACGGCTATCACCCGCGGCGCTGGGTACTGATTCCAAACGGAATAGATAAGTACCGGTTCCATCCAGACGAGGATGCCCGTCGCTCGGTCCGTGCAGAGTTCGGTCTGGATCTACAAACTGTGCTGATAGGCATGCTGGCTCGCTACGATCCAATGAAAGGTCATGCCGATTTCCTCCACGCGGCTGGCCTCCTGACTCGCTCCGGGGTGGATGCCCATTTTTTGTTGGCAGGGCAAGCTGTTTCTCCGGACAATGAAACATTAAAGACCTTGATCTTTGAGGAAGGCCTGGCGGGATGCGTCCACCTGCTGGGCAGGCGGGATGATATCCATCGCCTTGACGCTGCCTTGGATATATTGGCAATGTCGTCTGTTTTTGGGGAAGGATTCCCAAATGTGGTGGCAGAGGCCATGGCCTGTGGTGTTCCCTGCGCTGTGACGGACGTTGGCGATGCGGCATTCCTTGTGGCAGATACGGGCCGTGTCGTCCCGCCATGCGATCCTGCCGCGATGGCGGCCGCCTGGATGGAGCTTGTCACGTCTGGAGAAGAGGTTCGCCACCAGCTGGGAGAATCGGCTCGGCGACGAGTGATCGAAAATTTTTGCATTGAAAAAACTAGTGCTGCTTATGAAGTTTTATATACAGAATTGGCTGCCTCGGAATGATAAATGTCTCTGGTATCAAGGTGATGTAAAACAATGTGCGGTATTACGGGTTTTATTGATTTTTCCGGTTCGTTGCGCCCCGAGGAATTGACCTGCATTACTGGACTCATGACCGATGCGATAATCCACCGTGGGCCGGATGATCATGGCACTTGGGTGGATGCAGAGGCCGGGGTCGCACTTGGATTCCGCCGCCTCGCCATCCTGGATCTCTCCCCAACTGGCCACCAGCCGATGGTCTCGGAGAATGGTGAATACGTTATTGTCTTTAATGGTGAAATCTATAATTATGTAGAACTGCGAGATAGACTGGTGGAGCTCGGACATATCTTCCATGGCTACTCGGATACAGAAATCATGTTAGCTGCATTCGTCGAATGGGGGCTGGAAGAGGCTGTCCGTAACTTCAATGGTATGTTTGCCTTTGCTTTGTGGCATCGTCCCTCCAGTCAGCTCCACTTGGTGCGTGACCGGCTTGGTATTAAGCCGCTCTACTTCAGTTGGATGGGAAATGTTTTTCTATTCGGATCTGAACTCAAAGCATTGCGCTCTCACCCGGCTTTTTCCCCTGAGATCGATCGTGATGCTCTGACGCTGTACATGCGGCATGCTTATATTCCGGCTCCTTATTCCATTTACCATAATGCTTGGAAACTCCAGCCTGGTTCTATCCTGACATTGGGTCGTGAGCGACGAGACCCATCTATCCAACCTCGCTACTATTGGTCAGCACGTCAGGTTGCGGAAGATGGACAGGCTAATCTCTTTGATGGGAGTGACCAGGAAGCGGTGGACGCGCTGGATGCCTTGTTACGCGATTCAGTGAGCAAGCGTATGGTTGCCGATGTGCCGTTGGGCGCTTTCCTATCTGGCGGTGTGGATTCATCAACGGTTGTAGCCCTTATGCAAGCCCAATCTACCCGGCCGGTGAAGACTTTTACCATTGGCTTCCACGAGGTCGGTTTTGATGAGGCTGCATATGCGCGTATAATCGCTCGTCGTTTGGGCACAGAACATACCGAATTGTATGTGACGCCGCAGGAAGCCCAAGCGGTTATTCCCCTCTTGCCGTCCCTCTATGACGAGCCATTTGCCGATCCGTCGCAAATCCCCACCTACCTTGTCTCGCAACTGGCACGCAGCCAGGTAACCGTCAGCCTTTCTGGCGATGGAGGCGACGAATTATTCGGCGGCTATGATCGCTATCTTTTGACACGTCGGATTTGGTCTTCCATCGGCTGGCTGCCTGTTCCTGAGCGGAAGATGCTGGGTACCCTTATGGCGAGCTCGGCGGCAGTTTTAAAGAGGCTAAATCCTCTCCTGCCGCCCCGCTTGCATCTACCATACTTGCGTGACAAGGTGCTTAAACTTGTAGATGTGATCCAGTCGTCGACGATTGAGCAGACCTACTTCGACCTGATCTCTCTCTGGAAACAGCCTGAAACAATCGTTCGGCAAGGGCACGAACCACTCACTATGTTCCAACAGTCTAGTCATTGGCCGGACCTTGGGAACCCCACGCACAGGATGATGTTTGCCGACTTGGTTACGTATCTACCAGACGATATCTTGGTAAAACTAGACCGTGCCACAATGGGTGTCAGCCTGGAAGGGCGTGTGCCTTTTTTGGACGATCACCGAGTGGTGGAATTCGCTTGGCGTCTCCCTTTCCACCTCAAAGTCTTTGGCAGGACCAGGAAGTGGATTCTGCGCCAGGTGCTATATCGTTATATCCCGCAGGAAATGATTGAACGTCCAAAGATGGGTTTTGGCGTCCCAATCGATTCTTGGTTGCGCGGTTCGTTGCGAGAGTGGGCTGAGACTTTGCTGGATAATAAGAAGCTGGAAAGGGAAGGCATCTTGGATCCCCTTCACATACGCCAAAAGTGGTCCGAACATATCCGCGGCGAGAGAAATTGGCAGTACTTGATTTGGAATGTGCTCATGTTACAATCTTGGTTGGATGCGCAGGGTAAATAATGTGAAAGTATTATTTTTTGCCAACACCGACTGGTACCTTTACAACTTCCGCCGCAATCTGGCCCAGGCTTTGCGCGAGCAGGGCAATGATGTGATCCTGCTTTCACCTGCCGGTGAATATGCCGCACGGCTGCAGACGCTGGGCTTCCGCTGGATCGACTTCCCTCTCTCCCGGCGCGGCATGAACCCGCTGGCGGAATTCTGCTCTCTGGCGCGGCTGGTCCGCCTGTATCGCCGCGAAGCGCCGGACCTGGTCCAAAACTTTACTATCAAATGCGTGCTCTACGGGACGCTGGCGGCGAGGCTGTCCGGGATTAAGTCAGTGGTCAATTCGATCACCGGGCTTGGCTATGTTTTCCTTCCAGGCGGCCCTTTGAAGCAAGTCTTGCGTTTCTTCGTGCGCATCTGGTACCGGGCAGTGCTGCACGGCAGTCAGGTCATCTTCGAGAACGATGATGACCGGCAGGCATTCCTGCATTTTGGCTTCATCCGTCCCGCAGACGGGTATCTGATCCCCGGGGTCGGTGTGGACATGCGGCGCTTTTCCCCAACTCCCTTCCCTTCAGGGCAGCCGGTGGTGTTATTGGCAGCGCGCCTGCTGTGGGACAAGGGCATCGGAGAGTTCGTTGAGGCGGCACGCCTTCTTCGCCGCCTCGGCGTGCAGGTCCGCTTTGCCCTTGCCGGCCGCACTGACCCTGGCAACCCTGCTTCCATCCCCGATGTGCAGATCAAAGCCTGGGCTGACGAAGGTGTGGTGGAGTGGTGGGGCTGGATAGAAGACATGCCTGCCACCTTGGCGAAAGCCAGTATTGTCTGCCTGCCTTCCTATCGGGAAGGCTTGCCAACAGTGTTGGTTGAAGCAGCCGCTTGTGGCAGACCGGTGATTACCTCGGATGTTCCGGGTTGCCGGCTTGCTGTCCAGGATGGCGTCAGTGGGTTCCTGGTTCGGGAACGGGATGCAGCCTCCCTGGCCGACGCGCTGCGGAAACTGGTTTCCACTCCCGGTCTCTGTTCTGCGATGGGTACAGCAGGCCGACGCCTCGTCGAAGAGACGTTTTCGTCAGAAAAGGTCCTCGAGAAAATTACAGCGGTATACCAAGCTGCGTTATCGAAAGGCAGGTAAGATGAATCTTCCAACCGGTCATTATCCATTGTTTGTCTTCTCCAATATCCTGATCGGCCTGATTCTTTCGCTGGTGCTGGGTCAGGCTGCGATCTGGTTTTCCCGGCGCGTCGGACTGATGGACTTGCCTGGCGCCCTGCCGCATAAACAACACAAAAACCCCACACCACTGGCCGGTGGCCTTGCGATTGTTTTGACACTGTTGGCGGGTGGGTTGGTGTTCAACTTGCCGATGGTTAAGCAGTTATGGACGGTTCTCCTGCCCACCTTGATCATCTTTGGTGTTGGCTTGTGGGATGATTTCAAGCGCTTGCCGGCATGGGTTAAATTCGTTGGACAGATCACTGCTGGCATCCTGCTGATTGCCCTCGGTACGTATGTGCAGATCATCCCGCACCTGTTCCTTGGCCTGCCTGGCCATACCAATATTATCGTCAACTGGCTGATCACGCTCATTTGGGTGATCGGCATCACCAATGCCTTTAACTTTGTAGATAGTATGGATGGACTGGTGATTGGCTTGAGCGGTATTGCCGTGGCATTTCTGGTGCTGGTTACGCTTGACTCCACGCAGGCCATCCTCCTCCAGTTGTTGACCCTGCTTCTTGGAGTATGCGCCGGGCTGTTTTTTTATAACCTGACCCCCGCCCGTCTCTTCATCGGTGACAGCGGAGCGCAGGCCATCGGTTTTCTGCTGGCGTCGGTAGCCATCCTGTATACACCAGAAAATTACCCTCAGGCTTCCTCTTGGTTCCTGCCTATCCTTGTGCTGGGTGTTCCCATTTTTGATACCTGTCTGGTGGTATTCTCACGACTGAGGCGGAGGGAACCCTTCTATCATGCTGGTCGAGACCACACCTATCACCGTTTGGTGGACTTTGGGTTGGACACGCCCCATGCTGTCGCCGTCATGCACCTGTCTGCTATTGCGCTGGGCTGTACGGCCTTCATCGCGCTGAACCTGGTGCCGTTATATGCCAATATCCTATTTGGCGTGGTCTGTGTGACAGGCGCAGCGGCGCTCTTTTACTTGGATCGAAAAAGAAATGAATGATCTTTCTCCCCTCGATATGCTGGAAAGAACCCTTCGACGCTGGTGGATGCTGGCTGTGCTGATGGTGTTGGGCGGCGCGGTAGGCTGGACCCTCAGCCTGTTCCAGCATCCGATCTATGAAGCCACTGCCGTCTATCAGGTTTCTCTGGACGAGCAGCAGCTTGTCGTACGCGGCCTGGTTGCAGCCGAAAAGTTGCCCCTCCTGTTTGAGGATCAGAATATTTATCTATCCCCCGCTGCGAACATGTTTGATGATTCCACCGTGCGAGCTAATCTGGTGGTCGATGCCCGCTCCAGTAATATCCAATTACAGGAGAGTGACTTTAATCCATCGAATTTTTACGTGGATCGCCGTGGAAAACAATGGTTCGTAACCGTGCGTTCCGCGGACCCGGCGATGGCAGCGCGGCTGGCAGACCTGTGGCTGGCCAATGTGGATGCCGCTTTACGCACGGCCCAGGCGCATACGTATCAATTTATCTCTTTGCAACTTCAGCACGACTCTGTCCAGAAGTGTTTCACTGAAATGGATTTCAAACAGGCCAACCAGTGCGCAGGCGTAAGTTTCACTGACCCCGTTGACCTGGACGCATATCTCAAAGGGTTGGAAACGAGGATGGCATTTGAACAACAGGCGGGCCATGGAATTGACCCGGCGTTATTGTTCGTCATTGTGTCCCAGGCAAACCAACCTTCCCATCCGGTTCTGTATTCCGTCAGCTTGATGATCGTGGCTGGCAGTCTCATTGGTTTACTGGTAGGAATCATCCTTGCACAGGTGCTCCGGTTTGTGAAGGTGCAATGAAGAACGCAAATCCTGCTTTCTTCCACCTTGTGAAATTCGGCTCGACCCTGGTAATGGGGTTGGTTGTGGTTACATTGCCGATCACCAGCTTGCCTTTGCTTTCGAAGATCATGGGAGGCACGTTGGTGGCGCCAGCTAGTGCAATCTTCATTCTTTTACTGGCGACGGGTTGGATGCCAGTTTATTTGTTGCGTGGCGGTACATTATCGGCGGAGATGAAGCCATTTCTTCTGTTTATCATCGCTGCCATGGTTTCATCAGCAGTGGCTTTCTTCCTACCGCTTCCACCTTATAAAGGTTATTCCGTTATTAACGCGGAGATGAAGGCGCTCATCACGCTCTTTATTGGCTGTGTGACTTACGTTATTGTCGCCATCTGGCACCACGATCTGCCGCGCCTGACCACCACCTTGCGGCTGGTCAATGCAAGCGGACTCATCATTCTGGCATGGTCATTCATTGAAATGGTTATCATCCTCTTCCGCGGAAGTAACTATCCTTCCTTTATGGTGCGCTTTCAGTCATTGATATCCATCCGCCCCCTATACGATAGTGCCTTCCGCACCCGCGTTGGTGGTTTTACTTATGAGCCCTCCTGGCTGGCGCATCAACTGAATCTGGTCTATCTTCCCTATTGGCTGGCTGCCACTGTAACTGGTTATTCGGCAGCAAAAAAAATCCTGCGCATCTCCTTCGAAAACCTCCTGCTCGCCGGAGGCGTTGTGATCCTCTACTTCACAATCTCACGGATCGGGCTGCTGGCCTTCCTCCTTATGGTCGCGTTCGTATTCTATCGTTTGAATGCCTATTTGGTCCGTTGGTTGCGGCACCGTCTGCAGGACCGCTCAAAAGTGAAGCGCTGGCGTCTCGACCGGCTCTTGCTGCCGCTGCTGGGATTGGCAGTCTTTATCGTTTATGCCGGAGGGGTGGTGGGGTTGCTCGTGATGTGGGCCCATCTCGACCCGCGCACCGCACGGCTGCTCTCGCTGCAGGCGCTGCCTACCAATTTGTTCGATTTCGCCTTCAAGGTGGACTTTGCCGAGCGTGTCATTTACTGGTCCATTGGTTGGAGCGTTTTCGGCCGCTACCCGTTGCTGGGAGTTGGGTTGGGCAATACCGGCTTTTTCTTCCTGCAATACCTTCCCAACCTGAGTTACCGGTTGCCGGAAATTGTCAATGTGGCTTTCCTGGCGAATACACTGCCGAACGTAAAAAGTCTCTGGGTGCGGCTGCTGGCCGAGACCGGACTGATCGGTTCTTCACTATTTGCGGCCTGGCAGGTGGTGCTCTGGAAAGGAGGCACATTCTTGCGCTCGAACCGTTCTGCCCTGCTCCGCACTCTGGGCTGGATGGGTGCTTTCGCGATCCTGGCTTTTCTGGCAGAAGGTTTTAGTATTGACTCGTTCGCTTTGCCTTATCTATGGTTCGCGATGGGGCTTTTAACTGCTGCTAGTGCGTTCGCACGGCGGGATAAAAATCAATCGCTGGAGATTTGATAACGAATGGAAAACGACAACATTATTGTTCGCGTTCAGGAGACTGTGGCAGAGGCTTTGCTGGTTCCCGCCAGCCAGGTTGCGCCTGACCTGGCATTTGGCGGGATCAAGGAATGGGATTTGATGGGTCATATGGGAGTGATGATGTTGCTGGAAGAACGCTTCGGTATTTCCATTGATGCTGAAATTATTGCCGCGTTGACCAGCATCCCCTCCATTTGCGAGTATATTCAAAAAACAGGGAAGGAGTAGCGACCATGTCCTCTCAACTTCAAATTACACCCAAGGTCACTATTCCCGATTTCCTGGTGGGCGAGGTGCAGTCCAAACTGGCATATGTAGATGAGAATATTGTCGGGGCGCGTATCGCATCGACTGGTGACCAGATCACGCTTGATTTGCGCGAACAGGCTGAGGATCCAAAGCGCAGCGAGCTTGAGGAGAAGGTTCATCGCGTAGTGACGAGCATGGTTCAGGGCGCATTCAAGCCAAAGGTCCAGATCCTGGAAGATTACCTCGATCGCCCTGTACCCTCTTCCGTCGACCCTAACGCTGAACTGCTTGTACGTGGTGAAATGTACCAGGAGGCGGTGGGCATCTTCACGCTTGGGCCCCTGGTGACCAGGCTGATCTCGTTCTTTGAGCGCCAGTTTATTGGTTTAGCCGAACTCGTTTGGGGCGGCACCGTATCGCTTCCCGACCCTGATCCCGGCGAAGTCGCTCGAGCGTGTGGGCTACTTCCGGGCATTCCCGCAATCGTTGAGCTTTGTCATGCACTTGCGCGAGGATCTGGACGCAATTGACAATTTTGCCCAGCACGCCGCCTGCGACGAACACGGGCTGAACACACCGGCCGATTCATTTGCCAGAATCCAGGCCCTGCTCTCACCGGCTGTCTGCTATCACCTGTATTTCGCGCTGGCCGATAAGCCCCTGCCGGGTGGGAAAATGGCGGCCACTGCAGTGGGCAACTGCTTCCGTTACGAGTTCTGTCAACCTGGCATCGCTGGAGCGGTTGTGGAACTTCACGATGCGCGAGGTTATCTTTGTCGGGCCCAAGGATTTTGTTTTGCAGAACCGCGAGACTGGACGAGAGCGTATGCGAGGTTTCTTCGAAGAAATTGGATTGGCCTACCGCGTCGAGAGTGCCAATGACCCGTTCTTCATTGGTGAGTTCAAAAAACAGGCAGCATTCCAGAGCGCTTTCCAGTTAAAGTTCGAGATCCGGGCTGGGTTGCCGTTCAAGCAAAGCACATTGGCAGTCGGATCATATAATTACCACCAGGATTTTTTTGGCCGCAGTCTGAATATCACCTTGCCGGATGGCTCACCAGCTCATACAGGCTGCATCGCCTTCGGTTTGGAACGCATGGCCTTTGCTTTTCTGTCACAGTACGGGTTGGACGCCGCCAACTGGCCGGATTCTGTGCGAAAGTATGTGTTGGTTGGGGCGCTGTAATGTTGAAAGTCAATCGTGAACAGCTCATTTCTACCCTCAAAGCCGTCGGCCTGAAGAAAGCCGATGGGGTGATGGTCCATTCTGCATTGCAATTTCTTGGCATCCCCGAAGGTGGGATGGGTATCTACTACGATGCGCTGTGTACTGTTCTCGGCATCGGCTCCGGGACCGGGACGTTGGTGGTGCCCACTTTCAACTTCGGTTTCGCCCACGGTCAAGTTTTCGATCAGGCGTTTACCCCGGCAGAAGAGATGGGCGTTTTCCCCGAATATGTCCGGCAACAACCTGGAGTGCTGCGCTCGCTGCACCCGATGCAATCAGTTGCGGCGGTCGGACGTTATGCTGCTGACCTGACAGCGCGTGACACATCCTCCGCCTTCGACCCCGGTTCTGCCTTCGACCGGATGCTTGAGTTGGACTTTAAGCTGCTCCTTCTGGGTGCGGACATACGTTTCACCTCGATGGTCCATTATGCCGAACAGCGCATGCGGGTTCCATACCGCTATTGGAAAGAATTCACCGGCGAGGTGCGGTTGACCGGTCAACCACCTCAAATCCGCACATACCGCATGTTTGCCCGTGACCTGACGATTGACCCGATTATTAGCTCCGCACCGGTTCAGAAAGTGCTGGAAGAACGCAATTTCTGGGCCAGCGTACCGTTAAATTATGGTAAGGTGGCACTCTGCCGTTTCCAGGATTTTGTTTCTATTGCAGAAGAACTGATCTCTAAAAACCCCTGGGCGCTGGTACAAAACCATCCGAAATAAAAAAGCCGCCCACCTGGGCAGCTTCAATGTTTATGTTTTCTCTGCGACAACTATCCATTCAGCATGGCAGTTGTAGAGAGGCTCAAGTTCTTCCATATATTCTATGTGCCGCATGCTGATCAGTTTCCAGCCTGTTGCAAATAATGAATGCAGGTCGCGCTTTCCATAGAAAAAGATGGGACCAATATCAATCAGCGTTCCGCCGGAAATATCCACTGTCACACCGCCGGGTCCGGGCTTGCCAGATGCGAAACTGCTGTGCCGGTCACTATACGGGTTGAAGAAAAACTTACCACCGGGTGCTAGCACACGGTGCACTTCCGCCACAGTCTTCTGGGCATCGGCAAAAGGCGAACAGGTGAGAGCCTCGCGGTCAATCACGAAATCGAAGGCGTTATCTTCAAAAGGCAGCTTGATGAAATCAGCCACGCGCAGGTCGCCATTCAACCCCTCTTTGACGAATCGCTTCTGGGCAAATTCGATGGCGCTCGGGCTGCCATCCACGCCGGCCACGGAGAAACCCTCACGCGCTGCGAACCACAGGTTGTTACCCGCCCCGCAGCCGATCTCCATAATCTTCGTCTCGGAGCGTGGTTTGCTTCGGGAGAAATTTTTGTAAAGGAAGGAGACAACCTGGTCGAACGGGTAGCGGTTAAGCGCCTTGCCTTCGCTGTAGATGGATTCCCAGACGGGCCCCGCCGGAGACAAAGCCTGTTTTTTGTCACTCATCAGATTTCTCCTGAAGAAGATGGATTTCGAGTTAGTATAACATTCAATTATAATGAAACCCATGACATCAATTAACTGGAATGCTGTCACCCTTGAAGCAGACGACCTTTTGCGACGCTTGTTTCCCATCTGCCGGAGCATCACCGGCGATGGGCTCCGCCAGACTTTAAACATGTTGCGCGAGATTGCGGCTTTCCAGCTCTATGAAGTCCCATCCGGTACCGTCTGCTATGACTGGACCGTGCCGGATGAATGGAATGTGCGGGACGCATATGTGGCGGATTCCTCTGGCCAACGCGTGATTAATTTCCAGCAGAACAACGTCCATCTCGTAAATTATAGTATTCCATTCGAAGGGACGCTTACTTACTACGAATTGGCTCCGCACCTCTATACCTTGCCAGACTTGCCAGCAGCTATTCCCTATCGGACGACTTACTACAACCGGGCCTGGGGGTTTTGTCTGACCCATGAGCAGTTTCAGAAACTCGATAAAAATGAAAAATATCATGTGGTAGTGGATGCTACCCTTATCCCCGGGGCTCTTACCTATGGCATGACCACCCTTCCGGGTTCTTCTGGCAAAGAATTTCTCATCTCGACTTATGCTTGCCATCCGTCGCTGGCCAACGATAACTTGTCTGGTGTGGTGTTGTGGACCCTGCTCCTGCGCGAATTAAGCGGACGCACCCTGTACCATTCTTATCGCTTTATTATTGCCCCTGAGACCATAGGGGCACTGGCATATATTGCCAGTGATGAACAGGCTGTTATGGCGCTGACCGGTGGGTTGGTAGCGACGACAGTTGCAGGTCCTGGATGTTTCGGGTATAAACGCACCTTTCGCGGCGATGCTATCGTTGATCGAGCGGTCCGGCTTACCTTCCGGGAACTTGGCCTTGAGTTCATCGAATATCCTTTCGATGTCAATGGTTCTGATGAGCGGCAGTACTCCACACCTGGATTGCGGGTACCGGTTGGAACAATCTGCAAAGACAAGTATTACGACTATCCGTATTACCACACTTCACTCGACAACCTGGAGTTCGTCAGTGCTGCCAGTCTGGTGGAGACACTGAAGCTTTACTTGATGGCGATCGAAAAACTGGAGCAGAACCGTACATATCGTTCCCTCAATTCGGTTGGCGAGCCAATGTTGGGTAAGCGCGGCCTGTACCCCAAGATGGGTGGGGCCATCAAGCAGAAAATTGCAGACTCATCTATGCACGGCGAACGGCGTTATGTTGTGGATGTGGGGAACATCATCTTCGGTAATGAATTGGATGCCATCCGCTGGGTGCTGTTTTATGCTGATGGTCAGACGCCACTGCTTGATGTGGCTGAAAGGACTGGCTTGCCAATGGGTCAGCTATATGATGCGGCCAATAAATTGGTGGCAGGCGGGTTGTTGGAGGAGATCGTTTCCTGAGCAGTGAATTTATCAAAATGAACACAAAGAAAAACAATAAAATGGATTATGGATATGAAATGCTCCATCGTCATCCGAGCCTTTAACGAGGAACGTAACATCGGACGGCTGCTGGAAGGCATCTGCCGCCAGACCGTTGAGGATATGGAGATTATCCTGGTTGACTCGGGTTCAACCGACGCCACAGTGGCGATTGCTGCGCAGTATGGCGCAAAGATTGTCAGCATCCCCCCAGTAGAGTTCACTTTCGGGCGCTCTCTGAACCTCGGGTTGGCTGCTGCCACTCGTGACTTGGTCGCCATTGCCAGTGCTCATGTCTATCCTGTATATCCTGATTGGCTGGAGCGACTGCTGGAGCCATTTGACGATCCGCGGGTGGCACTGTCGTATGGCAAGCAGCGTGGCGGTGAGACATCCTGCTTCTCCGAGAAGCAGGTATTTGCCCATTGGTATCCTGACCATTCGAACCTCGCCCAGGGGCACCCTTTTTGCAACAACGCCAATGCCGCAATTCGCCGCTCCGTATGGCAAAAGAATCCCTATGATGAAACTCTCACCGGATTGGAAGACCTTGCCTGGGCCAGGGGAGCTTTGGATAGTGGTTATACCATTGCCTACATGGCCGACGCCGAGATCGTCCATTTGCATAACGAGACCCCGCACGAGGTTGCCAATCGCTACCGGCGCGAGGCGATTGCATTCAAGCGTCTCTACCCGGAGGCGCATTTCAGCCTGTACGATTTCCTCCGCATGGCATCGTCAAACATTTCCAGTGACCTCTGGCATTCATTCAAAGGGCGTGTCTTCTGGAATAGCGCGGCAAGCGTCTTCTGGTTTCGCACCATGCAATTTTGGGGTACCTACCAGGGCTATCGCCAGTCCTTCGAGTGGAACTGGCAGTTACGCCAGACCTTCTATTACCCTCATCGAACCGAGTTCGACCAGAAAAACTGCCCCCCGCCAGGTTCAGCCGATTCGGTATAATACTTCTAAATAGATCCGGGCTTCTATTTCCTACGGATCTTTCACCCTGACCCAGGATAACCTATGCTCCAGACTACTCCCGATTTACAGGTCGACATTGTTGTGCCTGTCTATAACGAAGAAAATGTCATCGAAGCATTCCATCATTCACTCCTCCAGGTGATTGATACCCTCCCTTGTCTTTTCCGCATTTTTTACATTAATGACGGTTCTGCGGATCGCACCCAGGAACTCTTAACTGAATTCGCAGCCCGGGATCGAGCGCGTGACCGTCGTGGAACTCAGCCGAAACTTTGGCCACCAACCCGCCTTATGCGCCGGGCTGGATCTGGCGGATGGGGATGTGGTGATCTCGATGGATGGCGACGGGCAAAACCCGCCTGGCTTGATCCCTGAGATGCTTTCCCTCTATCGAAATGGTTACGATATTGTCTTGATGCAGCGTCTGGACCAGATTAAATCGCGGTCCTTCAAGCGCTTGACATCCTCCGGTTTTTACTGGGTGATCAAGCATTTGAGCAATACCCCGGTCATACCTGGGGCGGCAGATTTCCGTTTGATGGCGCGGAATGCTGTCCAAGCCCTCAGGCAAATGCCCGAGTACCACCGCTTCCTCCGCGGAATGATAACCTGGATGGGCTTCAAAGCAGCCATCCTGCCTTTTGAGACGGTTGAACGCTTGGGGGGAGAGTCTAAATATTCGCTCAAGAAAATGGTCAAGCTGGCGCTGGATGCTATTTTCTCGTTCTCGCTTACCCCTCTGTGGATCGGGTTGCTGACCGGCGGATTCTTTTTTGCTCTGGCGGTACTGGAAGTCATTTACGTGCTTAGTTTCTGGATGACCGGAAAGCAGGCCTCCCTGGCACCGGGCTGGAGTTCCTTGATCTTCGTCATTTTGATTGTCGGTGGGACGATTATGATCAACTTGGGATTCATCGGTGTATATGTCGGATATATCTTCCAGGAAGCGAAGCATCGGCCGGTGTATCTGATTCGCTCGATGACCGCCACAACCAAAAGTAAATAAGTCTTTGGAAGGAAACTAAACCCATTCGCCAACCGACCCAAATCCCACCCACCTCTCGCCACCTGTTGGAGGTGTTGCGCCAGGCCGCGGTCTACCTGCCCGTGCTGCTTGCCTTCCTCGTCATGGTGCCGCGCTTGGTCTCCCCGCACTTTGGGCTGTTCGACGACGGAAGATCGTTGATCACTGCCCAAGATGTGAGCCATGGCGACTGGAGCTTCCATTTTGATGCCGGAGAAGGTCGCTTCCGCCCCGTGTATTGGCTGTCATTCTCCATCATCTACTGGCTGTTTGGACCGCAGCCTTTCTGGTTTTTCTTGGTCAACACACTTGTGCTTGCCCTGACAACCTATTGCCTTGTGCAATTCCTGCTCAATATTGGCAGGAACCGCTTCCAGGCCTGGGTGACTGGAATGCTTTTTGTTCTGGCGAGCCCGATCATTGAAAATTATTTTACCCTGTCAAAAGGCGAACCCTGGCAGGTTATGTTCCTGATGCTTTCGCTTTTGGTGGTCTCAGGATTTGCCCGGCAGCGGAGTAAATGGGCAAAAGTACTGACTGTGGTCATGGTAGGTTTGTTCCAATTGCTGGCCATCCTCTCGAAAGAGACAGCCATTATCATCGCCCCTCTGGCCGGGGTGTGGACCTTGGGGAAATATTGGTTGATCCGGAAACAGGGCGATAGAACTGCGCTGGTCCCTTATATCGTCAATCTCGGCGCTGGCGTCGTATCGGTCGCTGCCTACCTCTTGCTGCGCTTTGCGTTGGTCAGCAGCGCGTTTACGACCCAGGGATACACCAGTAAGTATGATTTTTCATCCTCCCAGATCCTTGCTGCTGTGATCCGTTGGGCAGGCTGGCTGATCCGCGATTTTCTCTACGTGGTTCCGTTATTGCTTGCAGTTATATTTATCTGGATCGCAGGCAGGAAACTACCTCAGCGCGTTTTGATTTTTAATGTGTTGATCTGGATTATTACCTGGATTGTTGTTTACCTTCCCTGGTATTTTATGACGGAATACTACATGCTCCCGGTCACCTTGGGAGTGGCTGTCCTTGCCGGTGCCCTGGTGACGATACTCCTTCCTGCTCTGCGAGAGAGTGGTTTTTGGAAACGATTGATAAGCTTGGGTGCGCTCCTGGTTTTCCTGATCCTTTTTCTCCCGACGTTGCTGAATGATTTTACCAGCGCCCGAATCCAAATTGCACAGGACAGTATAAATGCTGATATGTTAGCCTACCTGGCTGAGGATGTCCCCGCTGGAAGCACGATTTTTGTTAATTTTCGCGTTTCGAGTGAATATATTGACCAGATTAATTTCCAATTCCAGGCATACTATCATCGACCGGACCTGGTCGTGAAAATGTTCAATCCACCCTTGGAAAATTCAGTTGGGAAATATTTCCTCCTGGTGCCTTATGTCACCCATCGACCTCTTTTGACTGTCCGGATGGGAGTTGATGAACCGTCCCAGATTATCTGGAACCAGGAGTTGGATGCTTATCTTGCCTCCCACCCTAGCTGGCAGCCGGTGGCCGAATTCGGACAGCAATTCCGTCTTGCTCTCCTGGATCTACCCCGCGTGTTATGCCCGGTGATTAAAACCCGTTCATTCTGTGCCACTTCTTCGCCGCTGGTGGATTTCAGGCAGTTTATCTATGGATGGAAAGTATTAGAATTGAAATGACCAGCGCCTGCTGGATTCCAACCATATAATACTTACTCATAAACCCGTGTTTTTATTTTCTCCTGATATTGAACCTAAACATAGGAATATCCTTGCTCCAGCTCGCTCCCGATATATTTGTCGACATGGCAATGCTGGTCTGTAACGAAGAAGACACCTTCGAAACCTTCCGTATCAAAACGTCACTGACCGTACCCGAAACCAATGCGATCCTCGTCATTTCCGCCGCTCAGACGTGCAGACCCTTGACCTGTCGCCAGACGTTTTACTATCCCATTGGCTGGGAAAAAGGTTAACCCACCAAGAGGGAAGTTGAACCGATTCGGTATAATGAGCGAATTATGAAAAATATTGTTGCCCTCCTCCCCATGCGCCATCACAGCCAGCGCGTGCCCGGTAAGAACTACCGTCCGCTGGCGGGTAGACCGCTCTACCAGCACATCCTCGAAACATTGCTGGCCGTGCCCGAAATCGGCGGGATTCTTGTGGATACCGACTCCCCTCCAATCATCGAAGGTCTGCGGCGGGATTTTCCTCACGTACAGGTCATTGATCGGCCCGAGCATCTGCGTGCTGACACCATCCCGATGAACGAGATTCTGCTGTACGATACAAGTCAGGTGGAAGCGGATTTCTTCCTCCAAACCCACAGCACCAACCCGCTGCTCCGGCCCCAAACAATATCAAAGGCCATTCAAGCGTTCCTCACCGATTATCCAACGCACGACTCGCTCTTTTCTGTGACGCGGCTTCATACCCGCCTATATGACCAGGCCGGTAAGGCCCTTAACCACGATTCGAATATCCTGCTCCAAACCCAGGACCTGCCACCTGTCTACGAGGAAAATTCCTGCCTGTATATATTTACCCGCGCCAACCTGTCCCGACGGCTCAACCGTATTGGCGACCGGCCTCTGATGTTCGAGATCAATCCCGCCGAGGCATGGGACATCGATGAGGAAATCGATTTCGACATTACCGGCTTTCTTCTATCCAAGAATCAGGACTCACGTGAAAACCAATAAGTGCCTGTCATTCATTATCGATGTATTATTCTTGGCAGCTCTTTTCTGGGTCGTCCGTTACTGGCACAGCCGGCATTTCGGATTGTACGAAGATGACCTGACCATCCTCCCCAACAATTTCACCCGATCGTTTAGTTCGCTGATTAGTTACATATACTTTTACATATCCCACTTGTACGGTCATTCCCGGCCACTTTCTGACAGTTTTATTTTCCTGTTCTCCTGGTTGGGGTGGCGGGCGATCGGGTTGTGGGGGCCTTATCTTGTTGGCTATCTCATCACTGCGATCAACATCAGCCTGTTCTATTGGTTGATGCGTCGCGTTACAACCAATCGTTCTTTTGCTTTGCTGACCGGATTGGGGTATATTCTCTACTCGGCGGACACTACGCAGGCATTCCTGACCCATTCTTTGGGCTTGCAGCCTTCCATGGTGCTGATCCTGTTGGCGTTGCATAGTTATCTTTCAAATAAGCGCATCCTGGCTTATGGACTGGCATTCATTGTTCTCTTTAGCTATGAAACCCCATTCTTACTCTTCGTCGCTGCCCCATTGCTTAAAAAGACCTGGAATAAAGCACTGTTGAAGGAAATCCTCTGGCATGTCGTTGTTTTGATCGGTATGCTTGGCGTAATCTATATCTTTAGGGCTTCGTTTAGTGAAGACCGGGTACTCGATCTGGGGCTCAAGGATATGATCATGACCCCCATCCTGCATGTGCTTGAAGGACCAATTGTCAGTTTGGGGACCTTTGCCTATCGCCCTTACCAAACGATTCGTGCATTAGACCCGGAAATAGGCCTGGCTATTGTAGTTTCCTTTGCTGTTTTCCTCTGGATCATTTCCCGGTTATCGGTCACAACCCAGGTGAGCATCAGGGGTATTTGGCGTGCCTTCAGAGATCCAGTTTCCCGCCGCGCTCTTCCGGAAGAGATCAAGACGCTCGGGCGAATCCTAATTATTGGAATCATCTTGCTGGCGGCGGCGTATCCGCTTACTTTCACGGTGCGCGCCTATGCGATCAGCGGGCGGGAAACGCGCGCTCATTTTGCCGGCGTGGCTGGAGCTGCATTGCTGGTTGCATCGTTTGCGCTCATTTTGATCCTTGTTACCAATGGAACTAACTGGCGCAAACTTGTTATTATTCTCATATCTCTCGAGCTGGCATGCATGGTAGGCTACGGATTTGTTATCCAGCGTGATTACGTCATGGCGTGGCAATACCGGCGCGAATTCTGGACGGAGCTTGTGCCGCTTATCCCCGATGCCAGGGAAGGGACAGTCATCCTGGTGGATCCCGCAGCCCTTCACGATACCCGCCAGATCGATGCCAATACTTGGAATCTTCCTCGCGTACTTGGTCAACTTTACATATTCCCTGAGGAAGAAAAAAATATTCCTGTTGTTCACAGGTTGCGACCAGGCTGGCAAAATCTATTGGTGGAAGGGGATGGTCAATTCATGATAAGCCCGTCCACCTTGTCATCTGTAATAAAAACTTCCAGTGAATATGATTCTCATAACATCATTCTGATCGAGGCTGAAAACGGGCATCTTTTTCGACGCAGGGAGATTGAGTTGAATGGTGTCGATTACCCACTACAACCTTTCAGCGAGTCCGTTCTGCCTGTCTTACCTCATGGCAATTTATTTCCCCTGCTGATTTCAGAACCCTAAGACCATTATTCCTGTGTCAAAACACATCGCAAAATCATTGAGGCGCCCCTGGTATCCTTTTACAATCGCAGTCTACCCTGTTCTGGCGTTGCTTGGGCATAACATATCCGAGGTTGGTTACACTGCCGGTTTTCGGCCGGTGGTGATTACTTTGATCGCCGTCATGGTCCTGCTTTTATTCCTGCGTCTGATTTACCGCAGCTGGCACCGGACGGCGTTTGCCACCGCTGCACTGACGCTGCTGTTCTATACCTACGGTCACGTCTACGACTTGATATCTGGGAGGTGGAATATTCCCCATCTCACCGCCTGGATGCTTGGCGTGTGGCTGGTCCTGTCAGCCTCGGCGCTGGTCTGGGCGGGGCGGCGCAAGACCAGGTTCAAGAAAGCTGCTTTCGGGTTGAACATCATCTCCCTCGCTCTGGCTCTATACACCGCCGGTTCGATCGTCTGGTGGTCGGTTCCGGCGTCATCTAAATCTGGTCCCGTTGACAATTATGCCCCGTTGCAGAGGTTGGTCGTTCCTGAAGATCAGACTCCGCCGGATATTTACTACATAATCGTTGACTCGTATGGCCGTTCCGATCTGCTCCAGCGTGCTTTCGGTTACGATAACAGCGGCTTCCTGCAGCGATTGGAGGAAATGGGCTTCTACGTGGCTGGCTGCACCCAGAGCAACTACAACCGCACCGATGTTTCGATGGCTTCTTCGTTGAATTTAAACTACCTGCAAAACCTGGACGAAGACTACCAGCCAGGCAGCACCTCCCGCCGCACATTGTGGGACTCAATCAGCCATAGTACGGTTCGCGCCGACTTGGAAAACGCTGGTTACAAAACGGTGGCTTTCGCCAGTGGTTTTACCTGGAGCGAGATCAAGGATGCGGATGTGTATATAGCCCCTTCCTTGTTATGGTCACAAATGACCAGCTTCGAGACTCTGCTCATCCGTACCACTCCGGCTCGCCATTTTGAAGACCTGGGCTGGGTCAACCTCGACCGGATTGACGGCGAACGCTACCGTCAGCGTACCGGGTTGGTCTTCAATAACATGGAAGACCTTACCCGCATGCCGGGGCCGAAGTTCGTTTTTATCCACATCATCCCGCCGCACCCCCCCTTCATTTACGCCCCAGACGGTCTACCAACCGACCCGGGTCCTTTCCTGAATGAAAATCGCCGATATACTGCTGCTTCTTACGCTCTTGGCTATATTAATCAGGTTGAATACATCAGCAGCCAATTGGAAACAGCCCTGTCTACTCTGCTGAGCGAATCATCCGTGCAACCGGTAATCATCCTGCAGGGAGACCACGGTCCATGGATGCAGACCGGCTCCAGCCAGTTTGAAATCCTCAACGCTTACTACCTTCCTGGTCATAATGACCTGCTCTACCCGACCGTTTCACCCATTAACAGCTTCCGGATGGTCTTCAATGCCTATTTTGGCACGGACTATGCCCTTTTGCCCGATACAAGTTATTATTCACCAATCCCGAACATTTACGAGTTCAAAGAGATCTCAAATCCTTGCCTGACCCCTTAGAATGCCGATGCCCGTCATTATTTTTTACGCCCCTCGCGTGCTCCCCGCCCTCGGCGGTTTCTGCCCCCGTCAGGATTGTCCTATTCGCTACTGACCCTCGCTTGTCTTTGCGTACAGGGAAATGCTGATCCTTCCATTTCCGTAAGTATTAAGCATCGTCATGTCGTTGATCAGCGAGTCATAATAAAAGGTCTCGTCCGGTGAAGGACGGTACACAACCAGGATGCCGCCCTGGTCAATCAGTCCTGTGACTTTCGCCAGCAGTTGGGGTAAATTTGGGTTGGCAATCCCGGTCATCTCGTCGCCTTCTCCGGGCATGCCGTAGATTGGCCTCCCAGCCAGGAAGGTGACCAGCTCATAATTGCTGGCGATGAGAGGCCGGGCCGGGTCAATGGATTTTAGTTCATCCACCAATTCCGGAAAGTCGTTCCTGATCTCGGTATAGCCCAGGTATATGCCTTTGTGGTAGAGACCCGCGAAGGTGTTCATATAAAGAGCCAGGACAGCCAGAACCAGGCCTATTGCGGCACCACCATAGACTTTGCCCCTGGTGGTCATAGCGCTCTGAAATCGGAGGGATATCAATATAGCCAGGATGAGGAATATTGGAAAGACAGAATTCAGATAACGTGGGATCGGGTACGCTGAGGATGGGTTGCCGGCCAGCGAGAGATAGATGCTACCCATGAAAGTTAATCCGTAGAAGGCTAGGAAGGTCACCACCAGGTACTCGAATTGCGTGTAAAGACGCTGACTGTCATCTTCCTTAATAAACGAATGGCGGACTGAGAAAAAGAAGAGCACCGCTGACAGAAGAATGAGCCCGACGAACAATACCACCTTGAATAAAAAGGGCAACAGGTTCAAGACCCCTGGAAAATACCAGGAGGAAAGAGTCTGTGCCATGCTGACGTAATTTTCGATGGGAATGGTATGGAAGACCAGAGCGCTGCGGCCGGCGATGGGCTCCGTTAGTGCAGCATTACGAATGAAAAAGATCGCCACGGGGACCAGGCC
Source organism: uncultured Chloroflexia bacterium (assembly GCA_963760315.1). GTDB lineage: Bacteria > Chloroflexota > Anaerolineae > Anaerolineales > Villigracilaceae > UBA877. Next base: position 346,575 of record CAVXCK010000004.1, on the reverse strand, counting down.
AATAATGCCAGGGATTACCGCTTCCAGGAAGCGCTTCTTCATGCTCCCCTTCCCAAAAACCAGGATCCACAGGCACAACGTGGCGACCAATGAAATTCCGACAAGCCGGGTAGTGACGGAGAGCCCGGCCGCTAAACCGGCTAGTGCCAGAGCTGGGCGCTTCCCGTTTTCTTGATAATGTAGAATCGATAGCAGGCTGAGCAGGGTCAGGGTGAGGTACAACGGTTCGCTCATCGCCCACGTATGGAGCACAAACAGGTCGAAGCAAAGCAGGGTGAATGCGCTGGCCAGAATGGAAGCCGACGGCGACCTGGTCAGCCGATAGATGATCCACCCCGTCAGATAAATGTTAGCCCCCAGAAGGATTGCATTTAATATGCCAGCGAGTTTATAGATCGAAATGCCAAACCAACCCAATCCCGCCAGGATTATCGAGTAAAACGGTGGAAACATCGTCGTGGGTAGAAATCCGTCCCCCCGCATGATTCCATACCCGTAACCCTTGAGGATATTCTCAGCTCCTTGCATGTACCACACGGCATCCCCGCTGGCTCCCACACCATGCCGGATGACGATCAGGTCCAGTGCAACCCCAATCCCCGCGAGGATAAGCAGGAATACCCACACGTATTGATTAAAAACTCTCTTTGCTTGCAATGTGACTCCTCATCCTTTACTCATTTTTCATCAATATTCTGTATAAACCCGTTAAAAAACGTCTGCAAGGGTGGTTCTTGTTCCAAACCGCTAGGGCGTGGAAGACCCTTCTCCCTTGAGGTTGATGCAATTTTATGGGGTGCAATTCCTGCGTCGCCAGTTTCCCAAATGTTTTTCTGCTGATCGGGGAGCTTTTCGGTGTGCATTACTTGTCCGGTTGCGCATCGAAATTTCCTCCCATATAAACACGCACAATACTGAAGTCGCCAACAAGATCGAGGTTGTGCAGGCTGGGCTTGTAACTGCAGATGGTGCAGATGATGGCGCAGGGTTTAAAGGTCAGATCCACGTATCGCTGCAAATATGGGTATGTATCAAGGGACTCGATGCGGTGCCACTTTGCGGGGCGTTGAGCAGCCACCAGAAAATATATTCGGGATCGTGGGAGTCGATGCGCAGACCAACATTCCGGCAGCCGGAGGCTAGTACCAGGTCTGTGGCGGCGGAATACGGCTCGCGGTATTGGATCCAGTTGGCAAAGAGCACCGTCTTGGGGGATTCGTTCAAGATAGTTCCACTCGTACAGCCCAGATAGCAGGGGATGGTGAAAGGCTCCCGGACAGACCGCATGGCGATCAGCGGGCGGGTGCGGTTGAAGATTACATAGGGCAATGCTGTAAGGAGCAATCCGAGCGTAAGCACCACTGTCAGTTTTTCCACTTTGATAAGTGTCAATGCCACGCCGAACAGGGGTGCAAAGGCTATCCAGAACGGCAGATGATAGCGCATCCCCCACGGGTCAAATTTCACAACGAACACCAATGCCAAAAATGCCCCCAAGACCACGCAGACATACCACTTGAGGCCTCGCTCACTGACCCGTTTTCGGAAAATAAGTAGCAATCCCAGGGTGACTGGGACGAGCAGGGCCTGTAGTGGGCTGCCGGCCCATTCCTCGTGATTCCAGCCCCAGACGAGTTCGAACGCACCCGCGTTGGGATCCACGCGGGAGAACGTATTCCGGTACCAGTTGGTGCTGAATGCATTGAGCGATTCCGAAGGGGTGACGAAATTCATCAGGATGTTTCTCGTCAGCGAGGAGATGAAAAATCCTGGGCTGTAACTTATCTTGGTGTGACGGGAAACCCATTCGCTTGGACCGAGAGGCCCGCCAAAGGTAATGATGTTGCGCGTCCAGTATCCGACGTTGAGGGCCAGACACAATGAACGTGATCAACAGGCCTTGAAGTATCTTTGATCGAACCTTGAAATTCCTGAACCAGATAAACACGAACCATACCACCACTGGCAGGAAATAGGGGTAGGCGGTTCCCTTTGTGAGAATCCCCAGCCCCATCGCGGCGCCCAGGCTCACGCTCTCGTCAACAAAGAGTTCGCGCTTTCCGGCAAGAGCAACGAAGTAAATCGCTGAGACCAGAAAGGAAAGCGACTACGTAATCGTTCTGGGTGCTGGTCGCCTGGAGAATGCCCATGGGGACGCTGGCTGAAAAGGCGATCGCTGCCCACTGACCTCGGCGGTTTGCTCCCAGTATTTTGGCTACGACAGAGACCCCAACCAGCGCGCCGATCATGCTGAACCATTGCACCAGACCAGCCACCTGGTCATTGCCCCATAGGGACCGGAGATTGAGAATGCTGAGTTCAGCGATAAATCGGGTTGATCAACTGCGCCTCGTAAGCCGTGGGATAATGGCGCAGGCTCCGATCCTGCGCCCAGTGCATGACCCGGCTCATGTGGTAGTTTAGCGAATCGGTGTTATTGGGCGGCGATTTGACTGCCACGACAAAAAGGGCTAATAGGATCACCCCTAGGAAGATTACCATGCTAATGTCAAAGGTGCGTAAAGAACGAATTTGCTGCCACACCAATTCCACCCCTTTTTTCAAGATACCCTTTTGCCATCCAAACCACAAGACCGCGACCAGAGCGATACTCCAACATGCAGCCATCCAGGGGCGCGCCAGGGCATGAAAGAGGCTGAGTACCTCTGAATAGATGACCATATAACCCCCAAGAGTGACAGCTGCCTGCAGGAACGAGTGTCGCCAGTCTGCCTGGACCTCTGTCCGATTACCGTTATGCCCGGTCAAAACGAGGAATGTTACAAGGAATGAAAGAACCGGCAAAAGGATAAGCATTGCGTTCTCCCTGGGAATTTCTTACTAACGCTTCTAATTCGCTCGTATTATATCAAGGGTTGTTTCAATATCTATGGTATAAAGCAACAATCACAGGATACCAACCGTATTGGAGAATCTCCAAGAACCAAAATGGTTCCGCGGTGTGCACGTTCCATAATGTTGCCGCACTCATTGGTGATTGCACGCCCGTGGTTTTGAACGTGCTTGTACCATGCTGGTGGAATCGCCTCCCCTGCCCATGATGATTATTATGGATGCGTTTATCGGATAAAATTAGGGAAACTATGCCCACCATCCTTTTTTCCGCCCCTTACATGCTCCGCTTCCTCGATCGATTCCGTCCGGTGCTCGAACGATACGAGTTGAACCTCATCACGCCCGATGTCCGGGAACGGCTCGAAGAAGACGAGATTCTCAAGTACGCCGGTCGGTTTGACGGCACCATTTGTGGCGACGACCATTACACCGCTCGCGTCCTCAAAGCCTGTCTGCCACGATTAAAAGTGATCTCCAAGTGGGGCACAGGCATTGACTCGATTGACAGCGCCGCCGCCACCCACCTCGGTATCCAAGTTTTCCGCACACCCAATGCCTTCACCCTGCCTGTGACCGATACCGTTTTCGGTTACATGTTGGCTTTCGCCCGCCGCCACCCCTGGATGGACCGCGAGATGAAATCCGGCAAATGGGAGAAAATTCCTGGCAAAGCCCTGCACGAATGTACCCTCGGCATCATCGGTGTTGGTACCATTGGGAAAATGGTTGCTTATCGGGCACGTGCCTTTGAAATGACTGTGCTTGGCAATGATATTATTGATATTGACCATGTCTTCATTGCCGAGAGTGGAATCCAGATGACCGACTTGGATACCCTGCTGAAGAACTCCGACTTTGTCTCAGTCAATTGCGACCTGAACCCGACCAGCCACCACCTGATCGACACCCGAACCCTGAGCCTGATGCGCCCGACCGCGGTTCTCATCAACACTGCCCGCGGTTCCATCGTGGACGAAACAGCTCTGGTTGCAGCCCTCCAGACAGGTACCATTGCGGGAGCGGCTCTGGATGTATTTGAGGTTGAACCTCTTCCGGCTGACAGCCCGTTGATGAGGATGGACAAGGTCATGTTGGCTCCGCACAATGCCAACTCCAGCCCTGCTGCCTGGGAACGGGTGCACTGGAATACGATCTACAATCTGCTTACTGGACTTGGTATTGATCATGAAAAAGGCAAAGAAGACTAAGGGACAGGCTTCGCAGGTCTTTCCTGGGCACGTCCTGTTGTTTGCGATCTATCCCATCCTGGCGCTTCTGGCGCACAATATCAGCCAGGTTGCGCCTGCGTCGGCCTTGCTGCCCCTCGGCCTATCGGTTGTTGGTGCTGGTATGCTGCTGTTGCTGGTTCGTCTCTGGCTTCGTGAGTGGCAGCGTGCGGCCCTGGTGACCACCATCCTGCTTGTTCTTTTCTTTTCCTACGGGCACATCTACTCGTACCTGAAGGGTGTCACGGTTTCCGGTATTTACCTTTTCCGGCATCGCAGCCTGGCGCCTCTCTGGATCGTCCTGGCTGGTCTGGGAGTCTGGTGGGCCAGCCGGCGCAGGTCAGATGTCCAGGTTCTGACCCGGACGCTGAACGTTGTAGTCGCCGTCCTTCTCATCTTCCCATTGGTTCAAGTAAGCTCGGGGCTGTGGAAGCAGTGGCGGGCCTGGGAACAATCGCGTGCTGTCGTCCCGAACCCGTTGGTCGGTGCAGGTGATGGAACCGCCGGCCAGACTTCACCCGATATCTACTACATCATCCTGGATGACTACGCACGTTCCGACATACTCAAAAAGGTCTACGGCTACGACAATTCTGCCTTTCTCGCCTCGCTTGAGCAGATGGGGTTCTATGTGGCGGATTGCAGCCAGTCCAACTATGATCAGACAGAACTCTCGCTTTCTACGGAACTCAACTATGACTATCTGAGTGCGTTGGGAGACTCCTTCGTCCCGGACAACGTCGATCGCTCGCCGCTCGGGCCCTTGATCAAGGATAGTGCCCTGCGCCGGTTCCTGGAAGCGCGCGGCTACAAAATCATAGCCTTTAGGACAGGTTTTAGTTGGACGGAATGGACGGATGCCGATCTTTTTCTAGGGCCGCAGATGAGCAAGTGGCAGTTGGACGGCTTCCAATACATGTGGCTGCAAACCACCTTTGGCCGCATCCTGTTGGATGCAGAAGCCCTGCGCATGCTCAAGAGTCCGGGTGATTTGTTCCGTCTGAGGACGGAATACGATCTCCAGGAATTACCCCGGATCCCGTCCATCGAAGGGCCTAAGTTTGTCTTTGCCCACCTGATCGTTCCCCATCCACCTTTCGTCTTTGGTCCGAACGGCGAAGCCATCTCGATTGGCTCGGACGCCACTGCAGACATGATTACACCGGGATTCATCGACCAGACGATATTCATCAGCAAGCGCATGCTGGAAATCCTGCCCGAGATCATTGCCAATTCCCCCACGCCACCCATCATCATCGTCCAGGGAGATCACGGTACCAGCGCAGTGGGAGGGGCCGACGCATGGGCCCAACCTGAGTGCTTTTTATCTCCCCGGTCACGAAGACATGCTTTACCCGACCATCACGAATGTCAACACATTTCGCGTCGTGCTTGACGAGTACTTTGGGCAGAACCTGCCCTTACTACCCGATGTCAGCCTGTGGGATGATTATAACTATCCCTACAACTTCCACCCGGTTGAGAACAACTGCTCTCAATAAGGGACATGCCTGTGCCCCGGATTGGACTGTTGCCGCCGGTTGACAAGCCCCGTTTGAAGGTGGATAATTTGATGCCTCACGGCCAGGCCGGTTCGATAAAACTTCCTGTGCTCAAATTGGTTGAACCCCTTCCGGCTGACAGCCCGTTGATGAAGATGGACAATGTCATGTTGGCTCCGCACAACGCCAACTCCAGCCCTGCTGCCTGGGAACGGGTGCACTGGAATACGATCTACAATCTGCTTACTGGACTTGGTATTGATCATGAAAAAGACAAAGAAGACTAAGGGACAGGCTTCGCAGGTCTTTCCTGGGCACGTCCTGTTGTTTGCGATCTATCCCATCCTGGCGCTTCTGGCGCACAATATCAGCCAGGTTGCGCCTGCGTCGGCCTTGCTGCCACTCGGCCTATCGGTTGTTGGTGCTGGTATGCTGCTGTTGCTGGTTCGTCTCTGGCTTCGTGAATGGCAGCGTGCGGCCCTGGTGACCACCATCCTGCTTGTTCTTTTCTTTTCCTACGGGCACATCTACTCGTACCTGAAGGGTGTCACGGTTTCCGGTATTTACCTTTTCCGGCATCGCAGCCTGGCGCCTCTCTGGATCGTCCTGGCTGGTCTGGGAGTTTGGTGGGCCAGCCGAAAGAGGTTGGACACGCAAAAATATACCGAGGTCCTGAATATTATCGGTATTACTCTTTTGGTCTTCCCCGCTGTTCAAGTCGGGTCAGGGTTATGGAAACAATGGAGAGCCTGGAGCGAATTAACCCGAACTGCCCCCGTCACGATCTTGGGGGATACGGTATCTGGCGATCAGGATAGACCTGACATTTATTACATTATCCTGGATGCCTACGGGCGAGCTGACGTACTACGAGAATTGTATCGATACGACAATTCTGAATTTATCTCTTCGCTGGAGTTGCTGGGCTTTTACGTCGCGGATTGCAGCCAGTCTAATTATTCTCAGACAGTACTTTCCCTGCCATCATCGCTCAATTATGATTATCTGGATGATCTATACAATCTCGCCAAAGACCAGGAAACTCCTCTACGGCCGCTGATTAGCCAGAGCGTGGCCCGGCGGTTTCTGGAATTGCGCGGTTACAAGACCGTCGCGTTTGAGACAGGGTTCAACTGGTCGCAAATCACTGATGCTGACGTCTACCTGGCGCCTCAACCTGGGAGGCAGGAATTAAATGCCTTCCAGTATATGTTGGTTCAAACCACGGCTGGCCGGTTATTGTTGGATGTTGCGGCGCTTGGAATACCGAATGTCCCTGACTACTTATCTCGTCGGAGGACGGAATTTGTTCTGGAGAAATTGCAGGGCCTTCCTTCCATGAATGGTCCGAAGTTTGTTTTTGTTCACCTGGTCATACCGCATCCGCCCTATGTCTTTGGCCCAAATGGAGAAGCGACATCGATAGACATGGACGCTCTTACCCCGGAAATCTCTGCAAAAGGGTATATTGACCAGACGATATTCATCAGTGAACAAATGAAGAGAATTGTTGCAGAGATTATTGCCAATTCCCCCACACCGCCCATTATTATCTTGCAAGGAGATCATGGCCCCAACAGCCCAAACATGGCTTACCGCATGGCGAATTTGAACGCCTACTATCTCCCCGGTCACGAAGACATGCTTTACTCGACGATTACACCGGTTAATACATTCCGCATCATCTTTGACGAATACTTTGGACAGAATTTACCATTGTTGCCGGATATCAGTCTCTATTCAACAGCCCAGGCGTCATTTAATTTCACCGAGGTGGAAAATAACTGTTCTAAGTAAAATAATAGGTAAAATAATAAGGAGAATACCCTCGTGGGTAGGCCGGTCCTCACCGTCTTTGGAACCAAGCCGCTGTCTACTGACGAGCTCCTTCTACCCTGCTGCTTGATGGCTGGTGGATGAACGGACATTAGGAATTAAACTGGTTCCGGGAATCACAATTGATGCGGCATACGTAGCCATAGCGTTATTAATCTAGTCGAATATGGATGGTGATGCAATGGTCAAATCTCGGACAACAAAATTCACATCACGAATGGTTTTAATCACTGGCGCGGCCGGGGGTATCGGCCATGCCACTGTCCTCCTCTTCACCGAGAAAGGCTGGCGCGTGATCGGCGTGGACCGTGCCCCATTCGGGGAGGATTTTCCCGCCGACAGCCTCTTCATCCAGGCGGATATCTCCGACCCCAAGACAATGGAGTCCATCTTCCGGCGGGTGCGGGCATTTACCCCCAGCTTGGAAGCGCTGGTCAACAACGCCGCCGTACAGATTGCCAAGCCGCTCGTTAAGATGACCGTTGATGAATGGGACATGGTCATTGCTAACAACCTGCGTCCGGCTTTCCTGCTGGCGAAGCTGGCTTTTCCTCTGCTCAAAAAGGGGGGTGGCGGAGCAATAGTCAATGTCTCCTCGGTGCATGCCATACAGACCTCGGCCAACATTTCCGCTTATGCTGCCAGCAAAGGTGGCTTGCTGGCGTTGACGCGTGCCATTGCGATCGAATTTGCAAAGGACAACATCCGCGTTAATGCCATCCTGCCCGGAGCGGTGGACACGCCCATGTTGCGTGCCGGATTGAATCGTGGTCACGTCCAGGGCGAGGACGTTTACACACGCCTCGATAATTTGGCCCGCCGGACGGTCAACGGGCGTGTCGGTATGCCGGAAGAAATTGCCCATGCCATCTACTTCCTGGCAGACAATACCCAATCCTCATTTATGACCGGTCAAGCTATGATTGTAGACGGTGGAGCGACGGCGAGGTTGAGTACGGAATGAAACAGACCTTCAAGCGCATCCTTCCGGCTTTTCTCTGGCAGTTCGGTTCGAATTTATATTGGAGCTGGCACAATCGCGGACGACATGTCCTTGCGAGGCTCTTCAGCCCGCGCTGGGCGCGAAGTCGTCGTGCCTTGCTGAAATTCCATGATCGCCATATGGGTCAACGTTGTTTTATCATTGGGAATGGCCCTTCCCTTCGCCAGACCGATTTGTCTTTGCTGAAGGATGAAGTCACCTTGGGTCTGAACCGCATCTATCTACTTTTCCCCGACCTCGGGTTCAAGACTACCTATCTTGTCTCGATAAACGACTTGGTTCTGGAACAAAGTTATGATGAAATGCATAGCCTGGAAATACCCAAGTTCGTCGCTTGGAGGGCTCGCCGTCGAGTAAAAAGCGACCCTCGGGCGGTTTTCCTCGATACAGACTATACCGGGCCTGAAAACTTCGCTGAGGACGCCTCCGGACGTATGTTCGAGGGTTTCACTGTCACTTATATTGCTCTGCAACTGGCTTATTATATGGGCTTTCAGGAAGTCATCCTGGTCGGTGTGGACCATAATTTTGTCACTCAAGGGCTTGCCAATCAGGTTGTTATCTCTCAAGGGGATGATCCCAATCACTTTTCGCCATATTACTTCGGGAAAGGTTATAAATGGCAGCTTCCTGACCTGGAAGGCTCGGAACGGGCTTACCGATTGGCAAAAATTGCCTTCGAGTGCTCTGGGCGCCAGGTTCGCGATGCCACGATCGGTGGTAGACTGAGCATCTTTCCGAAAGTTAATTATCCCAGCCTGTTTTCCAAAGAATAAAGCTCCATGGCATCCTCTCTTCAACCACTCGTTTCCATCGTCACCCCCTCCTATAATCAGGCCCGCTATCTTGAGCAAACCATCCTGTCAGTTCTGGCACAGGATTACCCACGAATGGAATATATTATCGTGGATGGTGCCTCGACCGATGGGAGCGTTGAGATCATCCGCAAATATGCCTCCCGCCTGGCCTGGTGGGTTTCCGAACCGGACAAGGGACAGGCGGATGCCATCAACAAGGGATTTTCCCATACGACCGGCGAGATTGTTGCTTGGCTAAATTCGGATGATCTTTACTACCATCCGCAGGTGGTCCGGCATGCTGTAGAGGCTTTCCAGGGCCACCCTGAGGTCGGCATGGTATATGGGGACGGGGTTATGGTGGATGGGAACCTCAAACTGCTCGACTGGCATCCCTACCGACAGTACGAACTCAAAGAATTGCTGGCCTTCAACGTCCTGCTTCAGCCCAGCGTCTTCATGCGCCGCGCTTCCTTGGAGGAGGCCGGTTACCTGATCGCTGATTTCCATGGCATCCTGGATCACAGCCTGTGGATCCGCATCGCCTCCCGTCGGCCGGTCCTGCACGTCCCGGAATATTGGGCGGTCGAGCGCAGCCACGAGGCTGCCAAGACAATCTCCCAGGCGACTATGTTTGTGGATGAAGCTTTCCGCTTCATCCCGTCACTGGAGCATCAGCCGTTGTTTGAGCCGAACGTTCGCCTCCAACGCCCGGTATATTCAAGCTGGCCTGCTCATTTTTGCTGGGAAGCGCTACATCGACGCTGGGAAACCCCGCCAGGCCCTGGCTTATTTCCGCCAGGCTTATGCGATCCAGCCCGCGGCGGCAAGAAAAGTGTGGTATAAAATAATCCAGGCAGCCGGAGGCGCGATCGGTTTATCCGGCTTGTTTCTTGTTTATCGACAGTTGCGCCGGAGCGTTCAGCACCGTTCACGCACTCTGGTTGTTGATGCATGCGGGCCGCACTGGCAGGCAAAGTAGCCAGGCAAATCAGTAACTTGCCGCCTGACGCACGTTTTACGTGGAGTTATAGATGCCTGAATCGTTAAATCCATTTAAAAAGATGGGACAGCGGCTGGTCAGCCCGCGCGGGGATGGCCGTCCGCTATTGGTCAATCTGCTCCTGGCAATCGGGATTGTAACTTTTGGAACAGCGTTAATCCTTTACGCCTACCTGGGGCTTTTTTCCCGCTACTACGCCGACGATTTCTGCCTAACGGGCGGCTTTCTCACCAGCGGATTCTGGAAATCCCAGTTCTCCCTCTACACTGGCTGGTCCCCCGCCTTCACAGGGACATTTCTGCAAAACCTGTCGGAATTATTCGGACGCTCGGCCATTCAGGCCTGGACCGCACTGGTCGTTGTGCTGTGGACCTCGATGCTAACCTGGGCGCTTGTGCAGGCCAGCCGGGTGACGCGCCTGAAAGTGCCCGCCAGTCTGGCACTGCTCCTTGCGGAGGTGATGGTTTTCTTCACCATTCTGGAGGCGCCGCAGCAATACCAGACCTTTTACTGGCGGATCGGGTTGGTTGGTTACACCCTGCCGCTGGTCTTCCTGGCCCTTTTGATTGGATTGATCTTCAACCGGGTCCGCAAGGCCGATCCTGGGCGTTTGCCCTGGGGAGGTTCAGTCGGATGTGCGGCCCTGGCCTTTTTCGCTGGTGGATTCTCCGTGACTTATGTCACCCTGCAGACCGGGCTTCTGGCCCTGGCGTTGATCGCCGTTTGGCTGGCGATACGACCCCCGTCCCGGCGCAACAGCCGCATGCTGGTGGGCGCGGCCCTGGTTGGCTCATTGTTGGCCCTGCTGGTGGTTGCGATTGCGCCTGGAAATGCGGTCCGCTTGTCAACGATGCCGACCCCGCCGCATCTCTTCCCGCTCATCCGCATGGCAGTAACCAATTCATTCATTTTCATATATACCTCCATGAAAGACTATGCTTTCCAGAATGTCCTGGCAGTGTTGGCGTCGATGCTGATCACCTACGTACTCTATGCACGTGATACAAGACTGTCCAAGCTGCGGCCTTCCTCCTTGACCCTGGCGCTGTTTCTGGTCCCGGCTGTCAGCTTCCTGCTGGTTCTCGCTGTGTGCGCGCCGAGTGCCTATGCCGAGTCTTCCTACCCGGAAGGCCGTGTCCTGATCGAGGCGCGCTTCATCATGGTTTTCATGACAATTACGGAAGGGGCGTTGATCGGAATGAGCTTGAGCCAGTTACATCTCTGGGCGAACGAGCCCACCCCGGTCTACTTACAACTAATTCTGGCAGCTGTATTCCTGGCTGTAATCCTATATCCGCTCTACGATGCCCGGAAATCTTATTTGGAAATCCCCGTCTATCGCCAGCGGGCAGCCACGTGGGATGCCCGCACCGCCATCATTCAAACGAGCATCCAGCAAGGCATTCTGGACATCAATATTCATGATAGCCAGGCCAGGTCTTTCAATTCCTTCAGCGGGCTGATGGAGATTGGTTCGGACCCATCCTTTTGGGTAAACCAATGTGCCGCGGACTTCTATGGCGCAGACCACATCGCCATTAACCAACCTTGATCCGAAGTCTCGGGAAAAGCCTTTCGATTGTCGCGTAAGAAACTACTTCTTCTTGTTCTGGCCATCCTGGTGGCAGTGGCGGGGCTGGCTCTGATGATCCCTGCCTTCCTGCCATATGGAAACCTGAAACATCTGGCGGATTTGCTGAGGGGGGATGGCAATTTCCAATCCCTCAAAGAGAGCAATGCTCTCGTCTTCAGGTTGCTGCTGGGATCAGCAGCCCTATTGCTATTTGCAGTTGCCTACAGCATTGGTTCCGGGCGCCTCAAAGCTGTCCGCCTCTGGCTGGGTCGATATTTAAGCGATTGCATTGCTTTCATCAAAGCCCTGAAACCGAGCCGGTCCGAGGGAGCCGCCCTGGCAGCCCTCTTGCTGATCCTGGCCATGGCCTCCATCTTCCGCCTGGTTCGCATCTACGATGCGATGAACCATGATGAAATCCTACACTTTCGTCGTGTTCAGCTCGACCTCATTGTTCAACATTCTATCGAACTACCACTTGCCCAATAACCACGTCCTGAACTCGCTGCTGATTTTCTTCTCCACCCATTTATTCGGCATCCAGCCCTGGGTAGTCCGGCTTCCGGCGTTGTTGGCTGGATTGCTGCTCATCCCCGCCACCTATGCACTTGCAAAAACGGTCTACGACAAATACACCGCCTTGATCAGTGCTCTCCTGATGGCCATTCTTCCCGGTGCCATCCTGTATGCCACCACCGCGCGGGATACAGCCTGGTGGCGCTGTTCACCGTCCTGACCCTCTGGCTGGCGAATTTCCTGCGCAGGTCTAAAAACATCTTTGCCTGGTCCTTGCTGGTGCTCTTTTCCGCCCTGGGGTTCTACAGCGTGCCGGTGTATTTATTCCCCTTCGGAATGGTGTTTGCCTGGCTTTTTCTTGAAAACCTGTTTACCGATCCGGGGGAATACGGCTCCAGAATTAATTTCCTTAAGTATTGGCTGCTGGCCGGACTCGGCACTGCGGCTTTGGTGTTGATCCTCTATACGCCAATTTTCATTTACACCGGAGCCGGCAAGGTCTTTGCCAATCCCTGGGCGACTCCGAAAGCCTGGCTCGGATACATCCCCTCCATCCCCGGTCACCTGCTGTCCGTCTGGCAGGAATGGACCAGCGGGTTTTCCCCCGTCTGGGCATATGGTCTCACCTTGGGATTCCTGCTTGGCCTCGTTTTTCATCGGAGTTTCACCCGTCAGCGCTTTCCTCTTCAAATCGCGGCTTTTGCTTGGATCGCAGCTTTATTGCTTGTACAGCGGCCAGAAGGGGTGACAAAAATCTGGGTGTTTCTGCAGGCGCCGTTCCTCATCTGGTGCGCAGCTGGATGGATGGGGCTGCTCAAAGATCTGCGCCTGGGATTTGCCCGTAACGTCTCTGTAGCTGCCATCGTAACCGGTTTTGCCATTTTGATCGTGGCGGTCGGTGCTATTCGGGCTGTACCGGGCATTCCCTCCCGCTGGGCCGTCAAAGGACCTGTTGAAAATACGGTCCTGTTCATCAAGGACCAGCTCGGACCTAAGGACTTGATTATTGTAAATGCCCCTTACGATGCCTCGATATGGTATTATTCCCGCCTCTACGGCCTGACCGGCAGCCGTTTCGACCAGCGTCTGCCGTTCGACCGTCTCTTCGTGATTGTCAGCCATACCGACAACCAGACGGCGAATTCTGTCCTTCGAGCTCGGGGGCCGGAGATGTCTTCGGTCGACCTCGGTGCGGTGCGCTTGATCATGAATTTTCAGAACCTGGATACCTACCTCCTCCCTCACCGTTGATTGGATTATTCCCCTTTCCCGATTGAACTTATGTTAGTCTCCATTGTCACCCCTTCCTTCAACCAGGCCACCTTCCTCGAAGCCACCATACTCTCGGTGCTTAACCAGGATTACCCCAATATCGAATATATCATTGTGGACGGCGGATCTACTGATGGCAGCGTGGAGATTATCCGTCGTTATTCGGACCGTTTGCACTGGTGGGTTTCCGGAACCGATCTTGGTCAAACCGATGCGATCAATAAAGGTCTTGGTCACGCAAATGGCGAAATCCTTGCCTGGATCAATTCGGACGATACCTATGAATCCGGAGCGGTATCTGCGGCGGTTGAGTTTTTACGAAGCAGGCTTGATATCGGGTTGGTTTACGGAGACACCAACTTCATGGACGAAAAAGGCCGTGTTATTGGCCGTTTCCCTGCTGCACAGACTGATTATCGGCGTCTGACGCGCGGTTACGTGCACATACCTCAACAATCTGCGTTTTTCCGCGCTGACCTCTGGCATAAAGTTGGTCCGCTTGATCCATCCTTCTACTTTGCCATGGATTATGATCTTTGGGTACGCCTTGCACGCCTCGCACCTGTCGTATATGTCCCGTCCTTGTGGGCGAATTTCCGGCTGCATTCCTCTGGGAAGACAATCGCGGCAGATGACCGGTGCTGGCCAGAGATGCTGAAAGTACATTACCGTGATGGCGGATCTTGGCTGTCCATTATCACAACCAAATATTTTATCCGAAAATTGGTCGCTCCGCTCTGGAGGCTTCGCATGCGAGTGCGCCTTTCGAAAGGAAATAAGATAAAGTAAGAATGGGTTCTGAATCCTCTGCTAGATAGCGATTTCCTGCGTTTGTTGCAAGTTTGGTGTTGGTTTCTGTATCCCCTTTGATTTATGAATGAGGTACTTGACTGAACAACCAGTAAGTCAGGCCTAATGGAATGATCAAAATGGCATTAAACGAATAGCAGTTTAGCCAAAACAGTCCAAGAAAGACTTTTCGAAAGTACGTGAATTCAAATTCATTTCGCCCTGATCAGCCAATTCAGGCAAACATATCCCCAATGATTGTGGCTGGCTTCTTTGAAAACCTTATTTTCATTGGCAAATTCACTCTTTGTCCCCCTTAATAGTCATGGAATAAATGGAAATTTATCTTCGCCTATGACAAGTCGTTATCCGGAATATCTTCGAGATATTTGCCATAACTATTCTGACGAAGCTTGCTGGCTAAAGATCGAAGATCGTTTCTTGAGATAAATTCCATTCGATAGGCCACTTCCTCGGGACAGCCAATCATCAGACCTTGGCGTTCTTCAATCGTCTGAACGAAATTGGCGGCTTGGAGCAGGGTCTCATACGTACCGGCATCCAGCCAGGCAATACCGCGTCCGAGTTGGCGCACACGCAACATGCCACGCTCCAGGTATACCCGATTCACGTCCGTGATCTCCAGTTCACCGCGCGGCGATGGTTTCAGGTGATGTGCAGTCTCGATCACCTCATTGTCGTAGAAATAAAGCCCGGGCACAGCAAAATGCGACTTCGGGTGTTTCGGCTTTTCCTCGATGCTGATGGCCTTCCCGTTCTCCTCAAATTCAACCACCGCATAATTTTCCGGCTCATGCACGGGGTAGGCAAAAATCTGCGCGCCATCCGTTAGGGCAGCCGCTGTCCGCAGGTAATCCCTTAAACCAGAGCCAAAGAAAATATTATCGCCCAGAATCAAGCTGACCAGGTCCGAGCCGATGAAGTCCGCCCCCACGATGAAAGCTTCCGCCAGCCCGCGCGGCTCGGCCTGTTCAGCGTATTCAAAATGGACTCCCCAACTGCCCCCGTCGCCAAGCAGACGGCGGAAGGCTGGTAAATCTTCCGGTGAACTGATGACGAGGATCTCGCGGATGCCTGCCAGCATGAGTATTGAAAGCGGATAGTAGATCATCGGTTTGTTATAGACCGGCAGCATCTGCTTGCTCATCCCCAGGGTGAGCGGGTATAGACGCGTTCCCTTACCACCTGCCAGGATGATACCCTTCATGCTCTTCCTCCGCGTTTTCTGTAATTCCTTTCCAGCCAGTCATTGTATCCCGACTGCTGTGCAATCGCCGACACCCACTCCGGGTGACCGAGATACCACTCGACAGTGGCAAATAGGCCCGAGGTCACGTTGTGACGCGGCGTCCAGCCCAGCTCGGTTTGGATTTTGGTTATGTTCATCGCATAGCGTCGATCATGACCGGGTCGGTCAGGGACATGGGTAATGAGCCGGTCGTGCGGTGCGCCTTCCGGGCGGAGTTCATCTAGGATGATGCAGATTTGTTGGACGATTTCGATATTGGCCGGTTGGTTGCCGCCGCCAATGTTGTAGGTTTCGCCTGGCTGGCCCTTCTCCAGCACTAGGCGAATGGCCTCGCAATGGTCCTCCACGTACAGCCAATCACGAACCTGTTTGCCGTCGCCGTAGACCGGCAGGGGTTGGCTGTGCAGGGCATTCAGGATCATCACTGGGATGAGTTTTTCGGGGAACTGGTACGGTCCGTAATTGTTGGAGCAGTTGGTCAGCGTGACTGGCAGACCGTAGGTGTGGAAGTAAGCCCGCACGAGGTGGTCGCTCCCGGCTTTGGAAGCTGAGTAGGGTGAGTGTGGATCGTAAGGGGTGGTTTCACAAAAGGCGGGATCATCCGGAGCAAGCGACCCGAAGACCTCGTCGGTTGAGACATGGTGGAAACGCCGCCCGTCAAAGCCGCCAGTTTCCCCCCACACCAGCCGGGCGGTCTCGAGCAGTGTGAACGTGCCTACCAGGTTGGTTTGGACGAACGGGCCCGGCCCTAGAATGGAGCGGTCCACATGGCTCTCTGCGGCAAAATGGACAAGCGTATCGATCTGGTATCGGCGCAGGGTATCCTCCACTAAAATCCGGTCGCAGATATCGCCCTTCACAAAGGTGTGACGCGCCGGGGCGGGCAGGTCTTTAAGATTCTCCAGGGAGCCGGCATACGTAAGGTCATCCAGGGTGACGAGTTGCAGGTCCGGATCCGCTCGTAGGAGGTAGCAGACGAAGTTCGAGCCGATGAACCCCGCCCCGCCGGTAACAAGAACATTTATCATCAGAAGTCAAACTCCAAGACTGCTTCGACCACGCGTTGCTGTTCGCCTTCCGTCAAAGCATTATGGAAGGGCAGGCGCACAAGTTGATCACTGACGCGCTCGGTTACCGGGCAGTCGCCAGGTTTGCCGCCGAACTGAACGCCCATATCCGACAGGTGTAGCGGCAGGTAGTGGAACACGCTCTGGATGCCGCGCTGGAGCAGGTGGGTAATAAAGGCTTGGCGCAGGTCAAGCGTAGGGAGGAGCATGTAGAACATGTGGTAAGCCTGCTCACAATATGCCGGGATGTAAGGTAGTTGTACTTCGTGGCGCGCTGCCCAGTCTTTAACCCGCCTTGGTATGTTTCCCATACATTCTGTCGGTGGGATTGGATCTTGGCGCGGTTTTCCAGTTGGGCATATAGGAACGCCGCTAGGATATCGGAAGGCAGGTACGACGAGCCAATATCAACCCAGGTGTACTTATCCACTTGGCCTCGGAAGAAGCGGCTGCGATTGGTTCCTTTTTCACGAATGATCTCAGCCCGTTCAACCAGCGTCGGGTCGTTGATGAGCAATGCTCCGCCCTCACCACAGGAGAAGTTCTTGGTCTCATGGAACGACTGTGCTGCCAGCACTCCGAACGTTCCGAGGTACTTGCCTTTAAATTTGCCGAACAGGCCGTGGGCGTTATCCTCCACTACCTTGATCCCACGTCGGTTGGCAATTTCGAGGATGGTGTCCATCTCACAGCCTACTCCGGCATAATGGACCGGGACAATAGCTTTCGTGCGAGGTGTAATCAGGATCTCGACCTTGCTCTCGTCTAGATTAAGGGTGTCTGCCCGAATGTCCGCGAAGGCTGGCTTTACCCCCCGCAACACGAAGGCATTGACCGTCGAAACGAAGGTAAACGACGGGATGATGACCTCATCCCCGGGATGGAAATCAAGCAGGATGGGCATCATTTCCAGCGCGTGGGTGCAGGAGGTTGTGAGCAAGACCTTCGGGACGTTCAATTCCTGCTCGAGCAGGGTGCTGCATTTTTTCGTGAAGGGGCCGTCGCCAGCCATTTTTTCCCCGGCAATGGCTTCAGCCATGTATTGCAGTTCGTTGCCCACCGTAACGGGACGGTTGAAAGTGAGTTTTACAGGTTCAGTCATTTGTGCTCTTCATCGAACCATCTGTGGAACGTGTAGAACGATTGGTAGGGGGCAAAACCGACGCGCACCCACGAACCTTGCGAAGCCAAGTTGGTAATTTGCGTAGAGATGACCATTCCCCGCATTCCATGCTCCAAACACCAATACATGCCATCCACCAGTAGGGCCTGCCCGATGCCGCGTCCCTGAGCCCGAGGCACAACTGCGTACAGCCTGCCGTCGGCATCCCCGGTTTCGAGCAATTTGAGCGTCAAAAAACCCAGCCGTTTCCCCTCTGGTTCAGCAATCAACACTTCATCGGCTAGGTCTTCCTGCGAACAGGAACGCACTGCCCAGTCCACATACAGGTCATCACAGGCAGAGCGTTCCAGGCGTGGGTCGGCATGGTAATGACCGTCATAGCCTCGGAATGCCTCGCGGGCAATCTGCCGCACCGCATCCGTATCATCGGGCAGGGCAGAGTGAATCGGGACATCGCGCCGTTCCGGCAGAGGCTGATTTTGGAGGTTGCGTCTGAAATAGACCAGCGTTTCCATCAGGCTGAAACCGAGGTGCTCCATCGCCCGCGCGGCAGGCAAATCCTGCGTGGAACAGCGGGCGATAAGGAAGGAGACTTGCTCCGACAGGCAAAAATCCATTATCTGTGGCAGGAGGTCCATGGTGAGACTCATAGCTCGCGCGGTACGAACCCCAAACCGTGCCTCATCCAGTGGTGAGATTGCGATGGATGCAGACCTGGGATCAGCCACTACGTTTCTCTTGGGAGGGCGGCGGGCCCACAATCTCGCGTGACGCTGGGAGGACGTCCCATCAAGCGGAAGTACATGCGCGCTAGGTATTCCCCAAAAATCCCCATGGCGAATAGTTGCACACCGGAAAAAACCGCAACAATGGAAGCGAGGAACGGGAATCCTTGCACCGGGCTACCTTGGATCAAATCTCGTCCGACTACATAAACCAGTACCAAAAAACCGAAAATCGTAAAAATAAAACCGAGAAGGCTAGCCAAGCGAAGGGGCAGGATGCTGAACCCTGTCACCATGTTGAACGTATGCCGTACCAGTTTGCGAAACGAATAATTGGATTTACCGGCATAGCGCGGATCGTGGCGTACTGGTAAATAATTAAATTTTGAAGTTCCCCAACCCAACAGCACGTCTATGGAAACGAACTGGCTTCGGTAATCCAGGAATGCTTCCCGCACTTGCGCACGGAACACCCGGAATGCTCCACTTTGGGCAATATTCGGTGAATCTAAAGCCATGCCTATCAGCCATTTGGTAAAACGCGAGGAAATTGTACGGAAGATACTATGCTTCTGGACTTCGGGGATGCCATAAACGACATCGTAACCCTTCTCAATTTCTACAAACAGCTTCGGGAGTTCTTCCGGTGGGTGTTGAAGGTCGTCATCCATCGTAACGATAAATTCATACTTGGCAGCCCGGATGCCTGCCAGCAGGGCATTGTGCTGTCCGTAATTTCGCATTAACTTGATACCTCGCACCCAGGCATGTTTCTTGGAGAGTTGAACTATGACATCCCAACTGTTATCTAGGCTGCCGTCATTGACCAAGAGGACTTCAAAAGCCTCGCTAACCTGAACCAATACGGTTTCGAGTCTGGATATCAAGAACGGGATTGTTTCTGCCCCGTTATAGACCGGGATAACGATTGAAATATTCATTTCGTCCCTTGAGGGTTGTTTGAGTAACTAGCTTACAATCTTGGCATGGCAAAACGCAAATGCATATTACCGGGGACAAGAACGGAACCAACTTCTTCAAGTATACACGCTTTGTAAAGATGCTGCTACTTGTACAAGTTTACAGGCGATCCGGCTCTATGGAGAAGGCTCTAACGAAGGAGAAATTGAGCAGATCAATGGTTGTAGCCGGACCAGTCTGATGGATTGATGCCGTGCTTATCGAGCGGACCCTGCCAAAGCTTGGTCAACAAAAGAGCGGGTGGCAACAGTGCCGCGTTAAATAAGATGCAAGTATAAGAACTTTACTAAAAACTGCATTAGTATACACCGAGAGAATTGTTCAGACTAGATGCCATCCCTATCGCTGGGCAATTCTGGATAGAATTGGACATTTCACTTGGTAACGAGAAATGGCATAGCGTTGAATTTCACAGTTCCTATATCTGTTTGGTTGAGTATTGCAAGTTCAGTTTCAAGAAGGCCGATAAGATCTGCAAACTTCGCAACCTGCTCAAGGTGGCACTTTTGGAAGGCTCTTGAAGTTCTTACATTCGCTTTACAAGAAAGTGGCTTTATGGCGAGGTGGGGCTATTCTATGGCTGATGATTATTGCAGATGACCTGAGGGAGGGCTCGCTCGCTATGCTCAATATCCGGATTTCGCTGTGGATATTAATCGATATTGCTGATTCATCGGCATGACTTGTCAGTTTCTTTACAAACTAGGATCCCCCGGTTTTATTGCGTGATTTTCGGTTATCATTTAATCAGATATGCGCGCCTCTGACTCTCCCTTTGTCGCCGACTGGTTTATCGTTTCCCTGCGCTGGCTGGTTTTACTGGGGTTGATTATCTCTTTGTCGCTGGGAGGCCAACTTCTAGTTCTGCCGAATGTACTCTTGATCGGTCTGGCAGGCTGGAATATTGCCCTGACCCTGCTGGCTGGGTTGAACCGCCGTCTGGCGCGCCATCGCGAGATTAGTCTGGGGGTTGACTTGCTGGCTGCGGGTCTTTACTTTTGTCCTGGCAGGAGGGTTCGCCAGCCCCGCCTTTTGGATAATTATTCCTGCCGCTGCTGACCGCTGCCATCTATTTTGAAGTGCTGGGGCGCATTTGTTTCGGCCACCCTGATGATGGTCGTTCAAATCGGAACGACCGTCTTCCATACACTGGCTCCTGTTGCTCTGCTTATTCTTGGCGCCTCGGTTTTATTTACTTTTCTGATTGCCGGAGTGTTTGGCTTTTTGAGCATGCGTCTTATCCAGACCATTCGACAGCTCTCGCCAATCTCACAGTCTGAAGCCACATGCAGAAGAAACAACAACGTGGAGAACGACCGCCTGCGCGCCATCTACGGTTTGACTTCCACCCTGACGGCAACCCTCAACTACCAGCGTGTGCTCGATTCCGTCCTGGATCTGAGCCTGAGCGTGCTCAACCTTGATCCGGATGCTCCGCCTGACGACCGCTTGATCTGCGCCGTCTTGCTGTTTTCCAAAGAGGAGTCCCTTGAAGTTGGCTCGGCGCGCCGCCTGACCCCGGCCGACATGCGCGTCGTTTTGAGCGGCCAGGAAGGGAGCCATCGCCCAGGCCATCGAAAACGATAAACCGGTCTTGCTCAAAGATGTGCAGCACGACCCGGAATTGACCCGCTTTGTCACCTTCATGAGCTGCAATGAGATATACTGCTTCCCCTTGCGCAGTGGCTTCAATGCTTATGGCGTCCTGCTTTTCGGTCACCCGGAGCCAGATGTTTTTCACCGCCGGACGGCGTGAACTTTTGGATATCCTCGGCAGTCAGGCAGTGGTTGCCATCCAAAATGCACGTCTCTACCAGGACGTGGTGGATGAGCGTGAACGCATGATCGAATTCCAGGAAGAAGCCCGGAAAAAACTGGCGCGTGATCTGCACGATGGTCCCACCCAGTCCGTTTCGGCAATTGCCATGCGTATCAGCCTTGCCCAGCGCATGTTGATCGAAAGATCCCAAGGCAGTCAGCGATGAATTGGGCCGCATCGAGGATTTGGCCCGCCGCACGACCAAAGAGATCCGCCACATGCTTTTCACCCTGCGCCCGTTGGTGCTGGAGTCGCAGGGTTTGGTGGCCGCTTTGCAATCCATGGCAGAGAAAACGAAAGAAACTTTCTCGCAGAATGTGCTCATCAAAGTGGATGAAAATATCCTCGAATCCATCGAAATGGGCAAGCAGGGCGTCATTTTTTATATAGTGGAAGAAGCAGTCAATAATGCCCGCAAACATGCCCAGGCGGGGCACATCTGGGTGAACCTGCGTCTCATGGAACAAGGCCTGGCCTTGCTCGAAATCCAGGATGACGGGATCGGGTTCGATGTCGCCGCGGTCAACCGCTCCTATGACCAGCGTGGCAGCCTGGGTATGGTCAACCTGCGAGATCGTACTGAACTTGTCAATGGTGTGCTGGATGTTCAATCTGTACCTGGGCAAGGGCACTCGGGTCCAGGTCTATATTCCGCTGACGGAAGAGGCTGCCGACCGTCTTCACCATTCCCCCGGAAAACAATAACTCCCCAATTCAATGCCAATTGCTGCTGGTATCCACTACTTCCTGCATGAAGGGGGAAGGCCAACAAAGCCGCCGCTGGTGCTCATCCATGGCGCTGGGGGTGATCATTTATCCTGGCCACCGGAAATCCGACGGCTGGCTGATGCGCGTGTCTTTACGCTCGACTTGCCCGGTCACGGAAAATCGGAAGGGCCAGGCTTGCCAATCTGTCGCCGATTATGCTGATAGTGTGTTGGTTTTATGAATGCGGCGGGCCTTTCTCGGGCTGTGTTCATTGGGCATGCGTTGGGCGGTGCAATCGCTCTGACCCTCGCCATTGACCACCCTGAGCGCGTAGCCGGGATCGGGCTGATCTCCAGCGGGCCGCGCTTGCCGATTGCTTCTTCCGTACTGGAGAATGCCGCCAATCCCGCAACATTTATCCTGGCGATCCAGTCGCTCCAGGAACTGATGCACATCCCGCAGGCTGCAAGATATTTGAAAGACCAGACTTTCAAGCATTTGTCTCTATTCGCCCAACGCTCTTCCATGGTGACTTGCGTGCCTGTGACCAGTTTGATGTCACAACCCGCCTTGATGCCATCCAGACCCCGGTCTTGGTGGTATGTGGCACAGACGACCAACTGACCCCGCGACGCTTTTCCGAAAACCTTGGCGGAACAAATCCCCGGCGCAGCCCTGCAGACAATTGACGGCGCAGGGCATCTGGTGATGCTCGAACAGCCGCAGCCGGGTGGCCGCGTTATTGAGCGTCTTTCTGACGGCTATTCCTTACTTGCCGGGAATGTAATCCGTTGGAGGGTTCCCTTTGATTGCTTAATTCGTGACCGGGGAGACTCTGGTCTGCACAAAACCGGTTATCGGTTTTATGATGATCGATTGCCTGGGCGGTAGGAAGTGGCTGAATAATGCGCAAGAAATTCAATGTATAATTATTTCATAAAAATTCGAATTCCTTTTTATCTTGGGAAAATATGCCTGTCATCACAACAAAGCCCCGCAGTCATTCCGAGAACATGAGCTGGTCATCGATCGGGCAGTGGTTTGACCGTCATACCGATTGGGGGATTGGCTTGTTAGTGTTCCTTTTTATCCTCTCAGGGGTGATCACGCTTCATAATTATGGGATCACCTGGGATGAGGGGTATGGGAACATGTTCTTTGGCGAGAAAAATTTTCGCTACTTGACCACTTTCGATCCCCGCAATTTAAATGATGATATTGACCTCTCGCCTCGCCTCCCGACTGACCTGGCCTTGAATCTCTCCCCAGGGTGGCAGCAACCATTTTCCTTCCCGGGACTCACCGATGAACTGCCGACCCTCTCCAAGTATTTTTTTTCCTACTGGCTCAAGTGGCTCAACCCCATCGACGGATTTCATATCTATGCGATTCTACTGGCTGGGCTGTTTTTGTGGATCTTTTACCGTTTTACTGCCTCGCGTTTGGGAAAATTCGCGGCCTTTCTGATGCTAGTATTTCTGGGGACGTTCCCTCGCTTTTGGGGAGATATGCACTTCAACATGAAGGATGTTTCGGAGACAGTTTTTTTTAGTCTTACTTTGATGACCTTCCTGGTTTGGTATGAAATGCCGAGTTGGAAAAAAGCTTTGGTTGCGGGGGTGTTAATGGGGTGTGCGGTAGGCGTGAAGGCGAACGGTATTTTCATCCCCTTCTTCCTGCTTGCCGCGATCGCACCCTGGAATGTTCAAAAGCAATCCTGGCTTGATTTACTCGATCATTTCCGAAAATATTTCCTCCACTATGGAATCATGGTCTTGACCTCGATCGGGGTTTATATTCTGTCGTGGCCATTCTTATATGCCAATCCCTATCGCGGTCTGAAAGTATACTGGGGCGAACTCTTCCACGTAGTCACAGGCGGAGGAACCCATTGGCAATTCGGTCCGCTCCTTCAAGCTGTGACTACCATGCCAGAAATCATGCTTATCTCTCTGGGAATTGGCTTGGCCTTTGTGATTGGTCGCTTGGTTCGAAAGAACACGCTCTTCTGGCGTCTGGTTCTCGTATGGCTGGTCTTCCCGATCCTGCGTTTGTCGATTCCTACTGCAGTCAATTATGATGGCATTCGCCACTTTCTTGAGTTTCTCCCTGCTGCTGCATTAATTGCTGGTTTTGGCTTGGAGCAGAGTATCCAGTGGGTGGCAGGAAGAAAGTGGCTGCCACGATGGTCAGCGATGTCGATTGCCCTCACGCTGATTTTAGTCAACCTGTTACAAATCTACTTGCTTTTCTATCCTTATCTCCATCTATATTACAATCAGTTCACGGGTGGACTATCCGGTGCCAGGGAGCGGTTCTTGGGAAGGGAAGCGACGGATTACTGGGCAGTGAGTTATCGACCGGGCATGGAATGGCTGAATCAAAACACGCCGCCTAACTCGAAGCTTGTTGTGCTTGTGGCTGGTTGGGTTGCTTATATCGAGGCTCCCATCCTTTTAAGACCTGATATCCACATTGTGCAAAGCATGCCTGATGGTCCGGAAATGCAAACCTCGAAAGAGCCCTACTACATCATGTTTGTTCTGCGTGCCGACCTCGGGAAAGCTGAGGACGAGGTCGACTATACGATGAATCGCGGAAAACTGGCTCACCAGATTGTCGTCGATCAGGTGCCGGTCTTGTATATTTATCAGTTCGGCGGAGAATGACGAGTCGGATGATTCTGTTTCCGATCGAGGCTGTCGCGGATCAACCAGTGGATTACCAAAATAATTGGAGGCATAACCCATGATCAAGAAAAGCGCTGGGATTCTGGTTGCTTTGATCCTGGTTGCTGGATTGTTTTACCAATCGGCCGGAGCCGCCCAATACCTGTCTGGGCGATTCCGAAATAAACTCCTGGGAAATCGAAACCTGGATGGTTTTGCTCGCAGCGCGGATGCTTCGTACGGCGGCGATTTTGCCGCATATATTTCCTTTTTGCGCACTTCAATCCCCGACCATGCCAAGGTCCTGATCCCGCCCCGTCCGGCATCTGGCTATCCCGTGAATGATCTGTTCCTGATGCAGTATTTCCTCTTCCCCCGCCAGATCGAGACGTGCCCGACCGATTGTGGGGCGCTCATAGACGAACCCGGAACGTTTATCCTTGCCCAGCAGGATTTCCCGCCTTCCGACCTGGTGCCTGCCTCGAAGCACTTGGTCCTTTTCGCCGGGCCCCTCGGACTCTACATCCCGGGAAAATAATCACCATGTTGACTTATTCTCTCCTTTGGTTGGTCGATCTCCTGCTTCTTGCCGGAATGTGGTCCCTGGGGGCCTTAATCGTTTGGGTGATCGTGCCAGGTGCGGGTTTCTTCGAACGCCTCGCCCTGGGCTATGGCTTTGGGGTCGGGAGCCTGACCTGGCTGTTGTTCATGCTTTCGTGGACCGGGGTGCCTCTCACTGTCCCGACGATCTTATTGGCTTTTTTTATCCTTGCGACGGGTTCCCTGCTTCTACGAAAAATCCAGGGAAATAGGGCCTCCCCTTCACCAATCCCGCCGCCTTCAGATTCCAACCGGTGGCAGGGAAAGCTCGACGTTGCCGGGTGGGTCCTTCTGGGCACCTTCGGTTTGGTTTTGTTTGCCCTCTCCGTTGGCGTCTCGTATTACCTGTGGGATGCGATGGCGATCTGGTCGGTCAAAGGGTACGGGATAGGGTTGGAGGGTTCAATCTTCGCTGCCAGGCAATGGGGTTCGAAAGGGATCGCTTATCCTTTAAATATCCCTATTGCCATTAGCGTTTTTTATCGTTTTGACCGGGACCTGCTCCCCGGGTCGAAGCTGCTCTTTCCGGGTTTCTTCATCGCCTTGCTCGCCGGTCTGCGTGTCTATCTGCGCAAGCTGAACCTCCCGGTCTTGTTGGCGTGGGGAACGGTGTTTGCCATCGGCACGGTTCCGCTTTTGCTCCAGTACAGCATGATCGGTTACGCCAACATTGCCTCTGCGTATTACTATGCCCTGGGGTTGATGTGGCTGGGGATCGGTCTTTCCGCCAGGGACGGGAGGCGGGTGGTGGTGGGTGCTCTGTTATTGGCCTTTTCCATCTGGACGCGTCTCGAAGGACTGGAGTTCTGGCTGATCGCCATGTTAAGTCTGGCTCTGCTTTGGGGCCGGCAGATGAGAGGCAAGAAGCAGGCACTTGAGATCGTCGTACCAGCGTTGGTCATCGGTGGGAGCTGGGCGTTATTCGGTTGGTTCAACCACTCTGCTACCGGCGAGACAGCCGTTCTTTCCAGCGCGTTGGCGTGGATGTTGCATGGTGAGTTGCATCCGCAGGCGGTCTACCAGATCGTGCGTTTCACCGGCTATCTGGTGGTTAAGACTTCGCGTCTATGGGATCATTGTGCCTGCAGCGGTCGGATTGTCGCTTCTGGCGGCCGTTTTCAGTTCCAGGGTTCGCAAGGATCGGCTGTCTATGACACTCTTGGTGGCCGGTTTAATATCTGGATTTGGCGTGATGTTCATGTACTACCTGACCTCCTACGACCCGGCAGGCCTGGAATGGTGGCTGGGGACCGGGTATGACCGGATGCTGTTTGGCGCGGTCATTCTGCTGGCTTCTGCCAGTGCATCCATCCTTTGGAAAACCTGGTCGCTGGACTAGCGGAAAATACTTTCCGCGAAGCGGGGCAATAAGATCCAGAATCCGGAGAGTTTTCTCGCTGGACCTAATCTATGTTTCTCTTTCCATGGGGGATTGGTCGAAGGTGATGGACTCTGTTTTGGATTCTTATCAGATGTAGTGGCAAGCTGCCACCCTGCTCCACATTTTGGTCAGCCCCGATTTTATGAACCCAAGAACTCTTTTCAGAATTGGAATGGCATTCTGGATGGCCCGTGCCCGGTGGCTCAGATGATTTTTTTCATCCATCTCCAATTCCGCCATGGTGTGCCCCAGTTCGGGAATGAAGAAGATGGGATCGTAGCCAAAGCCATTGCTGCCGCGTTCATCCGGGATGATTTCCCCTTCACATTGACCCGATACCAGGTTTACCTCGCCCGACGGCAACGCAATTGCTACCGTTGCTCGAAAGCGTGCTGACCATGGACGTGGTTTATCGCTGAGTTGTTCAAGCAAATATTTCCGGCGGTCGGCATCGGTGGCATTGGGGATGGGACAGAAGCGGTGCGAATGCACGCCAGGCTGTCCGCCCAGGGCATCCACTTCCAGGCCTGAAGTCGTCGCCCAGCGCGATCATTCCGCTGGCGAGTGCAAAAGCAGCAGCTTTCCTGGTCGCATTTTCAGCATAGGTCTGTCCATCTTCGGCCACTTCGAGAGCCAACCCCATTTCGGCGGGAGTGAGAAGAGGGTGACCGAGACCGTCCAGCATGGCTTTGATCTCGTCAATTTTGCCCTTGTTGTTGGTGGCGATGAGAATGCTGCGCATAGTCTAATCCTGGTTTTGTCTAACTCTGTGGATTTGTTCCAATGCCCAACCGGCGTGCTCACCGATGAGCGGCTCATTCTCTTGAACAGCTTTTTCCAGGGCAGGGAGCGCCGCCGGATTCCCTGAATTGCCCAGCGCCACAGCGACATTGCGGAGATAACCGCGCCGCTTGCTGCGCAAAACCGGATTTCCCTTGAATTTCCGGGTATACTCCTGCGGCCTGAGCGCCAATTCAGCGACTAAATCCGGATTGGGCAGGCCGGGCTGTGCATTGAAGGCGGGGTCACATTCCTGGTTCGCGAACCGGTTCCACGGGCAGACTTGCTGGCAAATATCACAACCGAAGACCCAGTTGCCCAGGTGCGGGCGAATATCGGGCGGAATTTGGCTCTTATTTTCAATGGTCAGATATGAAAGACAGCGCCGGGCATCCAGGGTTCGGTCTGGAAGGATGCAGCCAGTGGGACAGGCTGCGATGCAGCGTGCACACTTCCCGCAGCGGTCAGGGTGGAAAGGCTTGTCTGCTGCCAGTTCGATTCCAAGCAGGATTTCAGCTAGCAGGAAGTTCGATCCTATTTTCGGGTTGATGAGACAGGTATTCTTGCCGATCCAGCCCAGACCGGCGCGCTGGGCCAGGTCCCGTTCCAGAAGTGGGCCTGTGTCTGTGTACCACCGGTGCGGCACAGGACTCCCAACCTGTGTCTCGATAAAAGATGCCAGCGTTTTAAGGCGTTCAGGAAACACAAGGTGGTAATCACGCCCCCAAGCGTAGGCAGCCACGCGTCCGGCTGGATGTGCATATTTGTTTTGCACAGCAGGTCCCACCTCCGCGTAGCTCACGGCGAGCACCAGGATGGAACGACATTCAGGCAGAACTAGGCGCGGGTCAGCGCGACGTGGGTCGGCCAGGTAGTCCATGCTACCGTGTCGCCCCAGTGACAACCAGCGTTCATAGGTCGGCCAATGCGGCGGGGGTTCAGCTGTGGTGACGCCCGCCAGGGAAAATCCCAGGCGGCGGGCTTCATTTTTGACTGCCTGGGTGAGGGACACGTAGAACCTGTTTACTTGACCGTGACAACTACTGTCTGTGGAGGACCGAAGTTGTAACCCTTGTCATTCTGCAAGCGGAAGGCTGCCGCGTAGCTGCCAGCTGCGGTCGGGGCTTTCAATGTGACCGAAATGTCGATTGTCTCGCCTGGCAGAACAATGGCGGTGAAGTATGAAGGCTGGGTATTGTTCCAGTTTGTTCCAACTCCGCCCCAGCCGAAGATCAGGTGATAATCCTCGTCCCAGTTGCACGGGCCAAGGTTTTTCACCCGCCAGGTTTTGACGAACGGGGCACCGGCAGTGACTTCGGAACCATCCGGGTAGGTCACATCGGTGATGCCAACGGCGTTGTCACAGGCGACAGATTGGGTGCCAGCGGGCGTTGAGATGGTAAAAGACGTCGCGGATGGAATACCGGGTAAAGGAGTATTGGTGAGGAGAGGCGTGTTCGTGGCTTGCGGGGTTGGGCTTACGCTAGGAGTGTTGGTGATGTTTGGAGTTGGGGATGCAGCCAAGGCGGTCTGGGTTTGTGCCACCTCGACGGTCTTCCAGATTTGGGTAATGGCCAGCGATGGATCAGTAGTCGGCGTGCCTCCACCACAGGCGGCCAGCCCAAATAAGGTAAAGGCCGTCAGGAGCCAGGTAAGCTTGGTAAAACGTGACATTCTTTCCTCCATAACAAATCTTTTCCTTTGAACGGAGATTTTTAACCGCGTCAGAAGTAATATCATTATAACAGAATCATATTGCCTTTATTAATGCCCATAAAGGAGCGTCATGTTTTGACGCGCCACGACCTTTCTTAAATACCCCGGAGTAGTATTTAGCGACCGACCTGAATTTTGCTTCTGCAGGCGGGAGGGTGATTACTCTTTTCAGCTTGCCCAGAATCGGACAAGTACCAGGCCGATGGACGCGCCGGCCAAATCCACGCTCAAGTCAAAAATCTCGGAGGATCATCCCGGCCACTGGCCGGCTGGTAGAGTTTGCAGGCCTTCATGGAAACAGCCTGCAAGTAAAGCCAGCCTCAGGATGATCAATGCGAATTGAATGGAAAATGGTTTGAACCATTGTGTCAGTAAAATTCCTAGCACAGCGTATAGGAAGGCGTGCATGATCACGTGTATCCAGCTGGAGCGAAGACAGAATTAAATAGCTGGCCAAATGCAGGCCAAACTGTACCCAGGAATGCCATCGGGAAGAGGATGCCAGGAAGCTAAAAAATGAGCCAGAGACGGGTGCGCATATTTGCAAAACGATCGGGGCGGCCGGCCGCCCCGATGCAATGGTTATGGAGAAACTGGTTAATCTTCCGGATGAGCGCCGGCCATCCAGAGGCCGAGCTGTTCGCGGGTCACGTTCGCTGCGTCTACTGTGGCGACGATCTGACCACGGTACATGACCGCGATCCGGTCGGAGAGCGCCATGATCTCATCCAGTTCGGCGGAGACCAGCAGGACGGCTACGCCCCGGTCGCGCATGACGATGATCTGCTTGTGGATGTATTCGATCGAACCCACGTCCAGGCCGCGCGTCGGTTGATTGGCGATGACCAATTTGACCGGGCGACTGAGCTCACGCGCCACGATCACCTTTTGCTGGTTCCCGCCAGATAGTTTCGAGGTCAAAACAAATGGCGAGGGGGTGCGCACATCGAAATCCTCGAATCAACTTTTGCGCATTGTCATCGATCGCCTTGGGTTGAAGGACGCCGCCTTGGAAAAAGGTGCCCTGTAATAAGTGTTCAACACCATGTTGTCGGCGACGCGTATCTGACAGCACCAGGCCGTGCCGCTGGCGGTCTTCGGGAATGTGCGCCATGCCAGTCTCGGTGATGGGGCGCGGAGGCTTGCCGGTCATATCTTTCCCGGCAAACCACATCTTGCCACCTGTCATGGGTCTCAAGCCGGTCAGCGCCTCCACCAGTTCGGTCTGCCCGTTGCCCTGCACCCCGGCAATGCCCAGGATTTCCCCGGCGCGCACGTGGAAGGAGACCCCGCGCACGGTTTCCAGCCCGCGAAAATCGCGGAATTTCAGACCATCCACTTTCAGAACATCTTCGCCGGGTTTGGCCGGTCCTTTATCTACAGTCAGGATGACCTCGCGCCCGACCATCATAGCCGCCAGTTTGGCCTCGTTCGTCTCATTGGGTTTGGTTGTTCCAACGACCTTGCCGTCCCGCATGACCGTGATCCGGTCAGCGATCGCCAGTACTTCCTTGAGCTTGTGGGTGATGAAGATGATCGAGACGCCGCGCTTGGTCAGCTCGCGCATGATCTCAAAGAGGTCGTCCGCTTCCTGAGGGGTTAGCACTGCGGTTGGCTCGTCCAGGATTAGGATTTGCGCGTTACGGTATAGGGCTTTGACGATCTCCACGCGCTGCTGCACGCCAACCGGTAACTGGCCGACTAAGGCCTCGGGATCAATTTCTAGTCCGTATTGATGGGAGAGCTCCCGCACCCTCTTGGCAACCGTCTTCTGGTCTAGCACCATCCCGTAACGGATGGTTTCGTCGCCCAGCATGATGTTTTCGGCTACGGTGAAGACCGGGATGAGCATGAAGTGCTGGTGGACCATCCCAATCCCCAGAGTAATGGAATCTTTGGGGGAATGGATAGCAGCAGGTTTCCCGTTGACCAGGATCTCACCGGAATCGGGGAGATACAGGCCATACAGAATA
The DNA here is from genome assembly GCA_963760315.1 of uncultured Chloroflexia bacterium. GTDB lineage: Bacteria > Chloroflexota > Anaerolineae > Anaerolineales > Villigracilaceae > UBA877. Next base: position 315,390 of record CAVXCK010000004.1, on the reverse strand, counting down.
TTCATCAATGTGGTTTTCCCGGCGCCGTTTTCACCGAGCAGGGCATGGATTTCGCCTTTGCGCAGGTTGAAATCAACGTGCATCGTTGGCCAGCACGCCGGGGAAATGCTTGGTGATGCCTTTAGCTTCGAGAACAATATTATTGTCGGTCATATCGTTCTCCTATTTCTCGTAAGGCTTTCCGTCAGCCGCGGGTGGGATGGTCTTGCCGATCAAGCCGGTCAGGATCAGCATGGTCAAAATATAGGGTGCCAGGCCGACAACATAAGAGTTCTGCAAGATTGCCAATTGAGGCGGGATCAATTCGCGGAAGAACTGCAAATTGATCTGCAGGGCTTGCGCCGCACCGAAGACGAGTGCGGCTGCCCAGGCACCAAACGGCGTCCAGTTGCCGAAGATCATGGCTGCCAGGGCGATGAATCCACGCCCGTTGGTCATCAACGGCTCGAAGGATGAAATGGATTCGAGTGTGAAATAGCGCCTCCCAGGCCTGCCATAATACCGCCAATGATCACATTCAGATAGCGCATGCGGATCACATTTATACCGACCGTATCGGCCGCCCTGGGGTGCTCGCCAACTGCACGTGTCCGCAGTCCCCAGCGGGTATTGAACATTACAAAATGGGTGATGACGACCAGAGCCAATGCAGACAGGGCGATGGGTTGTTGCTGGAAAATACGCCCAAAAATGGGGATATCTGCCAGCAGTGGGATATGGATGCTCGGCAGGACGCCCGGGGAGTGCGGCACTGTGCCGCCAAAGACGCTGCCGCTTCCAAAGAACATCTGCCGGTTGAGGAAACCGGTAATGCCGATGGCTAGAATGTTGATCACCGTCCCGCCGATGATCTGGTCCACCTTGAAAGTGATGGACAGCACCGCGTGCAGCAAGGCAAACAGACCGCCGGTCAGAATCGCAACGATTACACCGGTGACCAGACTCAGCATCGGAGCTTGATGAAAGACAGTATTCATGTAGATCGCTGCCAGCCAGCCAAAGAAAGCCGCTCCCAGCATCATCCCTTCGATCCCGATGTTCACCACGCCAGACCGTTCGCAGAAGAGGCCGGAGAGTGCACCCAGCGTCAGCGGCGTGGCAACTGCGATGGTGGTGGCCAGCATGCTGGTGATGATGACCAAGGGTGAGTTCTGGGAAATGCCAACCAGACACGACAGTCCCGAACATAATGGCGATCACTAACGCGATGATTGCAAAACGCCGCCAGTCCATGCTTCCTCCTAGCCGCCCCAGCCGCGCGTCAGGACCACGCGTTCTTCGCGGGCGCGTATGCGATAAATGAAACGGATGATGGCATCTGCCGCGACAAACAGCAGGATCAAACGCCTGAATAACAGAGATGATGTCAACCGGTATCTGTGTCAGGAATTGCATGCGGGTGCCGCCGTTGCGCATGGCTCCAAACAGGATCGCAGCCAACACCACACCGAATGGGTTTGTTTTACCCAACAAGGCAATCGCAATGGCGTCGAAACCATAGCCGACTGAAAACCCGAGTTCGTGGCGATAATTGAGAGCCGTGACTTCAATCGCCCCTGCCAGACCAGCCAGGGCACCGGAGAGTGCCATGGTCATGACAATGGTCCGCTTGACGTTGATACCGGCATATTTGGCTGCATCCGGGTTGGCGCCAACAGTGCGGATTTCAAATCCCAATGTGGTTTTCCAGAGAACCCACCAGATGATTATTGCAACTATTAATGCAAGTACGAACCCCCAATGAACTCGTAGGTCTGGAAAGAGCGGAGGAATGCGAGCGTTAATGGCAATCTCAGGCGTGCGGGCAGAGAGATTCAATGGGTTCGGGTCCTTCATCGGCCCATTCAGCAGAAATGAGGTGATATTGAGGGCAATATAGTTCATCATGATGGTGTTGATGACTTCATGCCCTCCGGTGTACGCTTTGAGCGCGCCTGGGATGGCCGCCCAGATTGCTCCGGCCAGCATTCCCAGGCCAACCGTTAAAGGAATATGAATATAAGCTGGTAGGTTCATATGCAGCCAGCCTGGCAATGCATAACCGATCAAAGCCGCTGCGACCGCGCCAAAAGCTAATTGACCTTCTGCGCCGATATTGAATAGTCCGCCTTTGAAAGCCACGGCTACTGCCAGGCCGGCAAAAATATAGGGTGTGGCCCAAACGGCTGTTTCACTCAATGCATTGGCGGAACCAAAGCCGCCTTGTATGAGCCCCCAATAGGCAGCGATGGGATTGCCGCCAACTATTGTAATGATAATTCCGCCAACAATCATTGCTGTCAGAATTGCCAGCAATGGTACAAGCAGGGAATTCAGGAGTTCTCTTAATTTCTTCATGGGTGTCTTTCCATGTTTATCTTGCATGGAGGTTTCTCCCATGCAACACTGTTGGCAAGAATAAATTGTGGAAAGAGGATTTCTCCTCTTTCCACATCATTCATCTTTCTGTCGTATTTATTACTGAGCAGGTTTCACAGGTGGTACGTTGGTTTTGATCGAGCCGCCCGCTATGCCCGCGAGAAGCGCTTTCATTTCTGTATCGACGTTGGCTGGAACCTTGCTGGCCAGGTCATGATAGGGAGCATAGCCTGAAGGACCCATATAGATACCGCCGGTTGGGAATGCGCCATTCTTGGTTAACGCGATTACAGCAGCCACAGGTTCCGTTTCCGGTTTCATGGCGCTGGTAAGCAATTGCTTCTGCGCCTCGGGCAGGGTGTAATATTGATCGGCGTCTACGCCGATCGCATAAACACTGCGCTGGGCTGCCGCGTCCACGGCGCCGTTACCGGTCTTGCCGCCGCAGCCAAAGATTACGTCCGCGCCCTTATCGATCATTGAATTGGCCGTATCCGCGCCCCAGGTCGGGTCGGTAAAGGTCTTGTCGAAGCCGACATCGCTGTGGTAAACAACGGTGACTTCGGTGGTGGTGCCATTCTTGGCATCTTCATAAGCTGCGCCGGCTTTGTAACCTTCACCATAGCGCCAAACGGGCGGAACTGCATCGGTACCGCAGACTGCACCGATCTTGTGCGTGGCAGACATCATCGCGCCCAGGGCGCCTACCAGAAAGCCTGACTGATCCTCGTTATACGAGATGCTGACCAGGTTGGCCAGTGGCCAATCGGGGTGAGTGGCGTCGGCAAATAGGAATTGGTCGATGCCGACGAATTTGATGTTCGGGTATTTCATGGCAGCTGCATAGGTCGCTTCGGTGAGGTTGTAACCGACGGTGACGATCTCATCGTAACCGGCATCTGCGAAGGTGGCGATGTTCTTGTCGTAATCTTTTGAGTCGGTGGTTTCGATATACTGAACCCAATTCGCCACTCCATCAGTCTTCGCCTTCTGCACGCCTTCCCAGGCGGTCTGGTTGAAGGACTTGTCATCCACCTTGCCGACATCTGTCACCAGACCGACGCAGAAGTTCTCAGGCTTGGTGCAATCAGGGGCCGTGGGGGTGCAGGCCGGAATAAGCATGGCGGCCATTGCCAGAATTGCAATTACTGTAAACAGTTTCTTCATTTGTTCCTCTCCTCATGAAAGTTGAAAATGTGGAATACCGATGGTGCTATTTGAAGAAGGTTTAACTGTTTTGTTCCCAGGCTTATACCTCCTCTTCTCGAAAGAATTAAGACATCTGTTAAAAGTAGTATACAGCCTCTTCAACCTTTTCGCAAGCCCGTGAATGGAAAACAACTTGAACAGGTCTCACGATTCGGTTGGACGAATGTCACGAAGCGGTTTCCTGCGCCTCGCCACGGTGGACACCCCACATCAATACCAATGCGATGATCATGAAGACGGGCGCCACAATCATAATGTTGTTATAGTTTCCATTGGTCAATTGGATAATCCAACCGTTGACGTTCGGACCGACGATGGCGGATAGTGTCGAGAAGAGGTAATATAGGCCGGTAAAGGTTCCGATGCGCGCTGCGCTGGTCATATCCACAACCATCGGCAGGGAGTTGATATTAACAAATGACCACGCAATACCGGCGAACATCAACAACACACCCGCCAGAGTCAACATGCGCGCCCCGCCTTCCACGAGCGGGATGCCGACCAGCGGTAATTTTGTGACTGGGGTCAGCAGCGTCGCCGGCGGAAAGATATACAGGCAAACGAGAATGGCGGTCATCATGAGAAGGCCTATGGAAATAGTCACCCGCCGCCCGATCTTACTGGCAATTATTCCTGACGGGATCGCGAATATCACGAATAGGAGTGGCAATACTGAGAGGAGTGTCGCTCCGTCCGCTTCGTTAATGCCGAGATGGTGTTTGGCATACAACGTAAAAAACGCCTCCACCGCAGCATATCCGATAAACCAGAAGAAGATTGCTAGGAACAGACGCAGGGCGCTTTTGTCGGGATCGGTCAAAACCTCTCGCAGGCTGGCGAACATGTTGGGTTCTTTTTCAGTCTCTTCGTAGTTTGTTGGCTCCTTGATAAAAAGGAATACCATCAGCGCGGCCAGGATGACCAGCACCGATCCCATCCAGAAGGGGAAATTCGGGCTAAGTTTGTAGAGCGTGCCACCGGTCTGCAGTGCGATGATCGTACCGATGCCGCCCATGAAGTTGATAATACCGTTGGCTTGCGAGCGTTTGCCAGAAGGTGTAATATCTGGCATGAGCGCCACCACCGGCGTCCGCCAGATGGCCATACTCAGGATGAGCGTGCTGGTACATGCTACAAACAACGGTAGCACGGCTGCCAATGGGATGAAGCCAAAGGCTACTGCTCCGATGGGGGCACCAATCAGAATGAACGGCATGCGCCGCCCGATCTTCGTCCGCAGGCGATCCGACCATGCCCCGACCGGCGGCTGGATGAACAACGCTGCGATGTTATCCAGCGTCATGAAGAAGCCAATCCAGATCGGTGCGAGGTGAAATTTGTCAGCCAGGAAAATCGGTACAAATGCGTTATACACGCCCCAGATAACACTCACGCCAAAAAAGCCAAAACCGAGCAGGAAAATCTTGCCATAGTTGAACTTCATCAATTCTCTCCTTCTTCTTGGATTTTTTTGAGAACCTTGCGGTCTGTTTCACTGAGCGCAGCATTTTCCAGCAAATCGGAGCGACGCTTGAGCGTTCGGCGCAGGGATTGCTCGCGGCGCCACTTTTCGATTTTTGCATGGTCGCCAGAGAGCAGGATTTCGGGCACGCCCCAACCCCGGTATTCGGGTGGACGGGTGTAGTGTGGGTATTCGAGCAAGCCGGCGGAGTGTGAGTCGTCCATCGCGCCGTCAGGATCACCGAGCACGCCGGGGATGAGACGGGAAATGGCATCGATCAGGATGAGCGCCGGGAGCTCGCCCCCGGTTAGAACGTAATCACCGATGGAAATTTCGTCTGTGACCAGGTGTTCGCGGATGCGCTCATCCACGCCTTCATAACGGCCACAGATCAAAGCCAGGCACGGGTGCCGGACCAATTCCATCGCTATTTTTTGATTGAATACGCGACCCTGGGGGGTGAGCAAAATGACCGGACAGCAGGCTTCCGGCGTTGCCCTGAGCTTGTCTAAGGGTCCTAGCACACTTTCGACTGCGGCGAAGACCGGTTCGACTTTCATTACCATGCCTCCCCCGCCGCCGTATGGTTCGTCGTCAGTGACGTGGTGTTTGTCTGTGGCCCAATCGCGGATGTTATGGAGACGTACGTCAATCAACCCGCGCTGGCGGGCACGATGCAAAATACTGCTGTTGAGATAAGGGGGGAAAACTTCTGGGAGCAGCGTGAAAACGTCGAACTCCATGGTCCTATTCTAGCCGCAAGAGGAATGTCTGACAAGAGGTTTGGCGGGGATTGACGCCCTTTTGGTTGGGATGGTAAGATGATTGGATGTATCTGCGAGGTTCGAAATGGAGCATGCGCCAGCAGCGCCCGCGCATCAATTGGTTTTTGGTCGTGATGGTGGTGGTTCTAATTGCCATTATCACTTACGTTGATCGGTTCATTCTGCCAACGGCGCAGACGCCGTTCATGGCCACTTCAACCGCCACCCGCGACCCGGAGTCTTACGTAACGGATGCGGAGAATTTGTTTGCTGAAGGGAAATTACTTCAGGCAATTGATACATATATGGAAGCGATCCGCATTAAACCGGATGACCCGTCATTCTATATTGCCCTGGCGCGCGTCCAGATTTTTGCCGGGAAGTATGACGAGGCGCTGGTCAATGCCGAAAACTCTCTGCTGCTCAATCCCAACAACTCGATGGCACTCGCCGTGCGCGCCTGGGCGTTGACTCAGAAGGGAGACTATGTTGCGGCAGATGATTCTCTAACAGAAGCCCTTCGACTGGACCCAACCAACGGTATCATCCAGGCTTATAAGGCGTTCTTGTACGGCAAGATGTATGAGAATAACGCCGGCCCTTATGTTGACCCGATCACGGTTGCCATTGAAGCATCTCAAGCCGCAGTCACATTGGCCCCCAACAGCCTGGAAGCGCACTGGGCGCGCGCATATATCCTCCAGATCACCGATAACCGCGAGCAAGCCGTCCAGGAATATCTGCTTGCCATCCAGATCAACCCGAATATTTCGGAAATCCACCTGGAACTTGGTGTGACCTATAAGGGGATGGGCGTGATTGAATTCGGCCATCCAGCAATACACCCTTGCCAATACCTATAACCCTTCCGATATCCGTCCCTATTTGTATAGTTCGCGTGCCCTGGCTTCCATTGGTGAATATGCCAAGGCCGCCCAGTATGCGGAGAGCGCGGTTGCGAACGATCCTACCAATCCATATCTGCGCGGCAACTGGGGGTTTATGCTTTATAAGAATTACGACTGGCCGTCCGCCATGATTCAACTTTCTCTGGCAGTCAATGGCGGAACGAATGAGGATGGTCAGACCGTCCAGCCGCAGCCTCTGACCGCTGACGACACGCGCATCGCTCAATACTTTTATGTCTATGCCATTCTTCTGGCAAAGAGTGACCGCTGTGGAGAAGCCCTGCCGATTACACAGCTCCTTTTGACGAACGTCCCGAATGATACCGATGCTGCTTACAATGTTAATTATGTACAGCAACTTTGTGCGCAGAGCCTGCGGAACACCCTCCCCGACAGCCTTCGGCGACCCCAAGAGTTACCCCAACCCCATGAAAGTGAACCCGCCGCCGCGCCCTGTTTTATCAGCGCCGGACCTCGAACCTGTATCGCCTTGTTTGCCCTGGCCTTGTTTATCCTGGCCGGGGTCTGGATTGTTCAACGTCTGTATTACCGGTGAGATTCGCAACCCCTTCGACCCGACCCCCACTTCTACCCGGACGATCAATTCCTGGGTACTGGAAGGGGAAGCCTTATTTAACGCCGGTGACTTGCCCGCCGCCATCACTGCTTATCAGGAAGCAGTAAGAGTGGATCCGAATGATGCCGAAGCCCTGGCCGAACTGGCGCGCATCCAGGCTTATTCATCGCGTTTGCTTTCCAATGACACCGACCGCCTGGCCCGGCTGACCGATGCGCTGCAATCTGCAGACCAGGCAAAAGCCCTCGCGCCGGATGATAGCAACGTTCTTGCCATCCGGGCCTTTGTTCTGGACTGGAACGCCGATCCAAATTTGGATGCCTTGCGGACCGGGGGTAAGACGGCTGCCAAACTTATCATTGAAGCTGATCAGGAGGCATTGCATGCCATCTCATTGAACAGCCAGAATCCGCTGGCCTTGGCCTTTTATGCTGAAATCCTCATCGACGAGCAGAAATGGACGCAGGCCGAGCAGATATATCCAATCCGCACTTCAGCTTGGCTCGCAGGTGATGGATGTCCATCGGGTTTATGGGTATTATCTTGAATCGATCAAGGATTACCGCCAGGCAATCGAAGAATACCAGCAAGCCCTGACGATTAATCCGAATTTGACCTTCCTGTATATTTCCATCGGGCACAATTACCGCACCCTTGCTCATCAACAGTTCCGCCGGGTCCCAGCAGACGGTACTTTACAACCAGGCTTTGGAAAGCTATGCCAAGGCTGTCCGCTTGAACGTGCAATTGAAGATCCTCGATCCTTCGCCTTATCTCGCCATTGCCAAAACTTATGCCCAGCAAGGGGAATTCTTCGCGGCCGCCTTGAATGCCCAGAAAGCCGTCGCCCTGGATCCAACCAACGCCGACCTTTACGGGCAATTGGGCAATATTTATAAAAGCGGACGTAACTTTGAAACAGCCATCTATGCTTTGCAATGTGCGGTGGATGGCTGCACAGCCGGAGGAATCTTGTCTGGCACGCAATGGCTGCCCGGCGGGTGATGCGGGCGTCACCGTCAATCCTCTTCCGCTTACACCAAGAAGTGCCATTTATTATCTTGACTATGGTTCTGTGCTGGCAGCTTCTCTCCCCAGATTCCCAGTTACTGTGATGCCGCTGTGAGAGTGCTGACCACATACTCATCCAAACCTATAGTACTGACCAGATCATCGTGCGCAATGCCTCAGATCGGCCTGTCCATCTGCGCTAATGTCATCGCGGCACAGACACAAACGCCAACACCGGTTACCATGCCGGCCTCCACGAGTCATCACCACGCCGACGCCGGTATACACGCCAAATCCATAGTGGCGCGTGGATGGTCCCGACTCGGTGGGCGGGAATATCAGAGTTTTGTTAATCATCGCAATCTCACTCTTGACGTTCAACCAGAAATCTTGTATCATAACAATTAGCACTCAGCATGATAGAGTGCTAAATTGAATGCAATTCACTATTTCAGGAGGCATATATGAAACTTAATCTCAAACCCTTGGGCAGTCGTGTGGTGATCGATCCCATCGAGCAGGAAGACATCACCGCGGGCGGCATCGTGCTCCCCGAAACGGCCAAAGAAAAACCCCAACAGGGCAACATTCTGGCGATCGGCCCTGGCGACCGCGACGAAGATGGAAAGCGGATTGCCATGGACGTAGCCGTCGGCGACAAAGTCTTGTACGCCAAGTATTCCGGCACGGAAATCAAAATGGACGGCAGGAAATTGCTCATCATGCGCGAGAGTGACATCCTCGCCATCGTCAAGTAATTAATCTGAATTGGAGGAATGAAATATGGCTGCAAAACAACTCGTCTTTTCCGAAGACGCCCGCCGGCGACTTCAGCAAGGTATTGATGTGGTCGCCAATGCTGTTGCCACCACCCTTGGTCCCAAGGGCCGCAACGTAGCCTTGGATCGCAAGTTTGGCTCCCCCACCATCACCCACGACGGCGTGACGGTTGCCAAGGAAATCGAACTGGAAGACCCCTTTGCCAATATGGGCGCCCAGCTTCTTAAGGAAGCCGCCACCAAAACCAATGACATCGCCGGTGATGGTACCACCACCTCCACCGTACTGGCGCACGCCATTGTCACCGAAGGCCTGAAGAACCTGGCCGCGGGTGCCAACCCGATGCGCCTGAAACTTGGCATCAGCCAGGGCGTGGAAACGGTCGTAGCTGCACTGCGCAAGATGTCCCAAAAGATCGACACCAAGGAAGAAATCGCCTCGGTCGCCACCAACTCCGCCGCTGACCCCGAAATCGGCAAACTGATTGCCGATGTGATGGACAAAGTCGGCAAAGACGGTGTCATCACCGTTGAAGAGTCAAAGTCCATGCAATTCGAGACCGAGTACGTCGAAGGGATGCAGTTCGACCGCGGTTACATCTCGGCCTACTTCATCACCGACCCCGAACACATGGAATCGGTGATCCCTGATCCTTACATCCTTATCTACGATAAGAAAATCTCCGCTGCCCAGGATATCGTCCCGGTTCTGGAAAAACTCGTCCAGATTGGCAAGCGTGACCTGGTCATCATCGCCGAAGATATTGACGGCGAAGCCCTGGCGACCCTCGTGCTGAACAAACTGCGCGGCATGTTGAACGTGCTGGCAGTCAAAGCCCCCGGCTTTGGTGACCGCCGCAAGGCCATGATGCAGGATATTGCCGCCCTTACCGGTGGTCAGGTTATCTCTGAAGAGACCGGCCGCAAGCTCGAAACCACCACCCTGCAACGACCTCGGCCGGGCCGAGAAAGTGGTCACCGACAAAGACAACACCACGATCGTCGGCGGCAAGGGCGATAAAGCCCAGATCAAGGGTCGCATCGAGCAGATCCGCGTCGAGATCGACAAGAGCACCAGCGATTACGACAAAGAGAAACTCCAGGAGCGCCTGGCCAAACTCTCCGGCGGCGTTGCCATCATCCGTGTTGGCGCAGCCACCGAGACCGAACTCAAAGAGAAGAAACACCGCGTCGAAGATGCCCTCTCCGCCACCCGCGCTGCCATTGAAGAAGGCATTGTCCCCGGCGGTGAAATTGTCTTCATCAACGCTGTCGCGGCCCTCGACAAGGTCAAGATGACCGGCGATGATGAAACCATCGGCGTTGCCATTGTCCGCAAGGCGCTTGAAGCCCCCATCCGCAAACTGGCTGAGAATGCCGGTCAGGATGGCGCGGTCATCATCGAGAACGTCCGCCGCCTCGCCAAGGAACAGGGCAACAAACACATCGGCTACAATGTCATCACCGGCGAATACACTGACATGCTCAAGGCTGGCGTGATTGATCCACTGAAGGTCGTGCGCGGTGCTCTCGAGAACGCCGCCTCCATTGCCGCCATGATCCTGACCACCGAGTGCCTCATCACCGACGTCCCCGAAAAAGAAAAACCCTCCCCCATGCCCCCCGGCGGCGGCGGAATGGATTACTAAACCACGTACCCTTGTAAGGGCGACCGGCTGGTCGCCCTTACCTTTTAAATTGGTATAATCCTGACCAATGACTCTCCTCATTACCGAAACAGTTATCCTTGCTCCCATATTGTTATTCTTCACCCTTGCCCTTGCCGCCTGCAGTCCGGACCTTGGGCCTGCTCCTCTTCCTACTCTTACACGTTCTCTTGTACCAATTTCAACGCCTACCGAGACGCCAATCCCACCGGCAGTCACCGTCAATGGAGAAGGCATTACTACAGCTGAATTTGAGGCTGAACTGGCCGTTATCAGCAGGCCCAGGCCAGCCTGGGGAATACCGTCAGCCCGGAGACGGCCCCCAGGCTGTTTTAAACGATATGATCGATACCCTCCTGCTGGAGCAGGGTGCCGCTGCCTACGGTTTTGTCGTGGATGACGCCATCGCTGCAGAGTCGGATTGACGCTCTGGCTGCCCAGGTGGGCGGTCTGGATGCGCTGAAGATCTGGGAATCTGCCCATGGGTACACCGACGCAGATTTCCGCTCCGCGTTGCGCCGACCAGATCGCCGCCGCCTGGATGCGCGACCAGATTGCCGCGTCTGTCTCCAGCACAGCCGAGCAGGTACACGTTAAACAGATTTTGCTCTATAATGAAGGGGAAGCGCAACAAGCGCTCGGCTTATTACAGGCCGGCAGGCATTTTGAATGATCTGGCTGCCCAGTATGATCCGGTGGCAAAAGGTGAGTTAGGCTGGTTCCCGCGTGGCTATCTTCCCTCCCAGGCCATTGAAGATGCAGCTTTTGCCCTCCAACCCGGGCAGTATCAGTGCCATTATCCAGGATGAGACCGGATATCATATCCTGTATGTTGTGGAACGTGACCCTGCCCGCCTGCTTTCGCCGGACGCCCTGATTGACCCTCCAGGAACGCGCTGTGCAAGCCTGGCTGACCCAACAGACGGAATGAGAGTACAATTCTCTTTACGCCATGATGTGTGATGGGAGAATGATTTATGGACAATTTTGAACTCAAGCCCGAACGGAAGAAGTTCAACTTGGAAATCGCTGGTTTGGAATATCCTGACCGTGGGTGCATTGCTGGGTATCGGTGCCCTGGCATACTATTTCTGGATGATCTTCACCAACCCGTACTCACCCCTCAATCCTTTCCCCCCTGCGCAGATCCCCACTGTCTATCACTATATAACAGCCACTCCCACTAACACCATCATTCCCCGGGAGGCCACTTGGACCTCAACCGCGACGACCCAGCCGTTGCCCACCCGCACCAAAGCCCCCACCTGGACATTGCTCCCGGAGATGGTTACTCCATTCAGCACATCAACCAGCATCCCGGCCACTATCGGCACACCGGTCAATACTACCACCCCCTTGCCTGCCTCGGCGGAGATAACCTACCTGGCGAGTACAGACTTCCATCCCGATAAGAATTGTGAGTGGTTGGGTGTAGCCGGGAAAGTGTTGGGGACTGACGGCAAACCGCTTCCATTCCAGGAGATCCAACTGGGTGGCACTTTGGACGGAAAGAATGTCAGTTTACTTGACCTTGAGTGGAACCGCATCGGCTTATGGCCCGTCAGGGTTTGAACTGGTCCTCAGCGATCATCCCATTGCCTCCCGCCAGACACTGTGGATCCAGCTTGTTGGACAACACCGCCAAACCATTGACCAATAAGATTTATTTTGACACCTATGCCGGTGCACCCAGAACCTGGTGATGGTGGTCTTTACCAAGACCCGCTAATGACCAATGATTATAAAAAGAACGCGACCGATAAGTCCGCGTTCTTTTTATTTCTTCGGTTACTGTATGGATATCTAGACCGCAACATTCCATTGAGAGTACTTTGGATTTTTGCCTCGCACTACCTCCAGGAATAACTTGCGCAACTGCTCGCCGATGGGTCCCATCACACCTTTCCCGATCGGACGATAATCCACTTTTGTTACCACGGTGACCTGTGCAGCAGTGCCGGTCAGGAACAACTCTTCGCAGATGTAGACTTCCGAGCGGTCAATGGAGCGTTCGACCACCGTCAGCCCCAGTTCGTTCCTGGCCAGCTCCATCACCGAACGGCGGGTGATGCCCTCCAGAATGTTGTCCGTCACCGGTGGGGTGACCAGGATGCCGTCTCGCACCATGAAGATATTCATGGCGCTGCCCTCGGTCAGGTGGCCTTCCTGGGTTAAGACCAGTGCCTCATCAAAACCGGCACGGGCTGCATCGGTCTTGATCAGCGCTGACCCGGCATATGCTCCGCTGATCTTGCCGCGTGCCGGGATCATGTTATCGTCAATGCGCCGCCATGAAGAAATCGTCACGTGGGCGCTGGTATCATTCTTGACATACTGCCGAACGGCAGGGCGAAAATGGTCAGATCTTCTTTCAGGTCGTGCAGGCGTACGCCGATCCCTTCCTCCGCTTTATATGCCAGTGGTCGGATGTAAATATCCTGCTGGTAGGCATCCGGCGCAGCAGTTCCAGGGTCAGGTCGGTCAGGCTTTCGGGGGTGTGTTTGACTTCCATGCACATCATCCGGCATGAATTCAGGAAGCGGCGGAAATGGTCCAGGGGACGAAAAATGAAGAGGCGTTCCTTCTCTTCGTTCCAGTAACCGCGTATGCCGCCGAAAACAGCGGTACCGTAGTTGAGTGCATGCGTGGCAACTCCGACTTTTGCCTCGGAGTAGGGGACGATCTTGCCCTGGAAATACGCGTTCTTAGGTAGATCCACAGACAATCCTCCTTGATATGAATTTGGGTGCGGACATTATACGCCTCTTTTTTGGAACGCTATGCATTCCGTCAACTTCACTCTACACATACCCGTCATATCCAGTTTCGATCGTTCTTGTCAATACGATGTTTATACGAGAACGATAGCAAATCTCCTGCCTCCAGGATTTGAAGCGGCGGGTGCAGACCTACTCTTGACGGAAAAATATTTTCCCAATAAAATCAATTCGATATATATCGAATTGATTTTATGAAGGTGAAACTATGGAAGACAACTGAAATGCTCGATTTTGTCAAAGCCCTGGCGCATGCAGACCGGTTGAAGATTGTCGGCATGCTTGCTCCAGAAACCGGCGAATGACAGAGATCACGGCAGGATTATCCCTGCCCACCCGCGATGTGTTTAATCATCTGGCTTTTCTGGAACATGTTGGCGTGGTGCATATAAAAGACGATCTTTATGAATTGGATAAGGACGGGCTGGAAATCATTTGCACGCCGTCAGTTCAAGGCAAGCGCCCGGCTTATACCCCCGAACCGGACCTGGAAAAAAACAGCCAAAAGGTTCTGGCAACCTTCCTGAACGCGGATGGGACCATCAGGCAGGTGCCGAATTCAAGGACGCAAGCAGCGAAATTCCGGATTGTTTTGGAATACTTCTGGCTGCATTTGAGCCCGGTGTAGTTTACACCGAGAAGGAAGTCAACAGTATCCTGCGCCGCTTTAACGAGGATGTCTCCGGGTTGCGGCGCGACTTGATCGATGCGGCAATGCTGGCTCGTGAACGCGATGGATCGAAATATTGGCGACCGGGAAATTAAACACAGAGGGCGCAAAGAATAACTTCCTATACCTTTGGGATCTTGTGCTGGAAGGATTTAAAATGACAGATTTGAATGACGACCTGGTCCTCTTTCTTCAAGGCTCTCGCAGACTGCCAACCGGCTGAAGATCGTCGGCCTGCTGGCGCAGCGTCCATACAGCGGCGAGGAACTGGCTGCTCTGCTGGGACTGAAAGCCTCCACTGTTTCCCATCACCTTTCCAGGCTGGCACAGGTGGGGCTGGTTTCGGCGCGCGCCGAAGGCTACTATAGTGTCTACCAGTTGGAAGAAGCAGCGTTGCAGAAAACCCGCCTGCTCTTCTCGCACACTGACCTGGTCTCCGTCGCCGACGGGGTGGATGTGGATGGCTACGACCGCAAAGTGATTGCTGATTTCACCCGCCCGGATGGCAGCCTGAAAGAGATCCCTGCCCAGCGCAAAAAACTGGAAGCCATCCTGCGCTATGTGGTGCGCGATTTCGAGCCGGGGAAACGCTATACGCGAGAAGCAGGTCAATAAAATCCTGTCTCGTTTTCACGAAGATACTGCCTCCCTGCGGCGCGAACTGGTGGGAGTTAAATTGATGGAACGCGAAGGTGGAGGGGGAGAGTATTGGAGAATTAGACGGATAAGATTGGAAGTTAAATGATCTTGACCATCCTATGTGGACATCATCCCTGGTCGGAGACTAGGTTCCCCGGACCATTTTATGCAATTATTGCCCGCGTTTTTCCAACCGGATATGTTTCCATTCCCCCCAGCGCCTTCCCCAGCGGTTCCGCTTTCAGCGCCATCACCCGGCTGTTGGCGAAAATAGCCAAAATTGAAACTGGTCATGTCACCCGCCTGTTTGCCGGGAACCGGCATCAGCCTTGCCGTCAGGGGTTTATCCAGGCGCAAGGCCAGGGCGGAGATGTCCAGCAGGAGTGCTGCGATTTGCCCGGAGGTGACGTCCCCTGGCAGGGGGACGGTATCCAGCCCGGTGCCGCACACGGCGGAATAGAGCAGCAGGTCTTTGACGGTCAACCTCCCCTCGGCGGCACGTTCGGCCAGCACGGCTGTCTTCCAGCACGGGCATCATCAGGCCGGAGAACCCGGCACGCGGGAAGCGTGCCCGCTCGATGGCTTCGGTCAGGATGGCTGCCGCGGCCAGCGAGCCGTGCAGTCCCACCTTCGGCACTCCCATCCGTTCGAACGCCGCTCCCAGGGAGCGGGCTTCTTCCGGGAAGGGGGCCAGGGAATAGTCGATCCCGCCGAATTTAACCAGGTATTTGAACTTCAAAATGTCGGCAATTTTCGCCAGCGTTTGGGCATTTTCTTCCAGTGTCGGCGATTAAGGCATTCCTGCCAGCCTCGATCGTTTCTGTGTTTTCAAAAGCCCGCACAGCCACGTCTGCGGCTTCCATGGCAAGTGCGAATGCCGGTTCTTTCCCGTCGTGATAAGCAGCCGGGAAGAAGGGTGTCGCCGGGCGCGACGTTGGCCAGGGCGGCGAAATTCAGGTTGGCAAACCCGTTTGGGTCGAGCCGCGACGTCTGGACGATTACGTCCGCACAGGCGTTGACTGCCGGGAGCGAGATGCCGTGCTTTGTGTCTGCCATGACACCCGAGAAGAAGATATTCTTCGAGACGGCAATGGCATTGGGGAGCACCCGATAACTATCCGGGATTGCTCGGCAAAGCCGGGCCGAGGGCGGCGTAGGCGATGTCGATTTCTGGCAGGAGCTGGCTCAACTCCGCCGCCAGCCGCGGCGTTTCGAACACTTTGTCTGCGCCGAGTAACAGCGGGAACGGGATCGTCGCCAGCCGCGTCGATCTGGACCTCGTAGCCGGCTGCTTCGAAATTGGTTTTGGCCTCAGCCAGGAATGTCCCGGCCGCCTGGAGCTTTTTCTCGTCCAGCGGCCAGCCGGGATTGCAGAAGTAGGTGATGGAGCGAATTTTCATTTTTTCATCTTTTTCTACTGCTAGCCAGGCTGGTTCTCACTGCAATTTATAATTGAGCAGGAGGGTCTTCATCCGTAAATATTATAGCTGGTGTGACGCCATTTTCATAGTCCACATTGATATACCATTTTCTACCAGCTTTCTCTACCCTCAAATTTCCTATGGTTATCCTTATTTCCTGGATCTTTGCCTGACCACCTCAAACATCAGAATTGCTCCTGCCACTGCCGCATTAAGCAACTCGGTCCTGCCGGGCATCGGGATGGATACCCGTGACGTTGCCAGTTCCCGCGCCGGCTGGCTGGCTCCATCCGCTTCGCCGCCCACGATCAGCGCCAGCGGGCTGCGGAAGTCCGCCTGCCAGCACGGAAAGTCACCTTCCATATCGGCCAGATGGATTTTCAGTCCTCGTGTGGTTGTGCGGATTTCGTCCCATGTTAATGGGTGAATGGGTAATCGGAAATGCGCCCCCATCCCGGCCCGGACGACTTTCGGCGCAAACGCCTCGGCGGTCTCTGGTGGGAGAAAAACAGCCTGCACCCCCGCCGCGGCCGCCGTTCGCAGGAGTGTCCCCAGGTTGCCCGGATCACGGATCTGGTCGAGGATAAGAACAAATGATAAGGATTGTGGAATAGGCAATTGCGTAACTTCGAGAACTGCCAGGATGCCCTGCGAGGTCTCAGTTTCACTGACCGATTGCATCAAGGTAGTTCGCAACAATTTCCGTCTCCACCCCGCGCGATTGAAGGTCCGCGATAAGCGCCCTCCCGCGCTCGCTCAGGCTTTCGCCCGCCAGCACAAACCGGAACGGCCATTCCGCGGCCAGGGCTTCTTCCACCAGCCGCACGCCTTCAGCCACGAACGCCTCTGTCTCCCGGCGTTCTTTCGAGCGTCCCAGCAGGCCTCGTACCAGTTGTATCTTGGAATTATGCGTTGAAGTGATCATGCAGATTTTTTTGGGAGGCGGCTAAATGATAGTCCCGGTTTTCGGATATCATCCCGAATCGCTGAGCGGGACGGGACGGGGTAGTCCCGGTTTTCGAACGGGACACGGAATCATGGATGCGTTGCAATGGTCGAACAATGTGTTCACCAGAATATTTTACCCCCATTAAACAATAGTGGGGCACACCCTGGTGTGCCCCTACGGAAAATCGTGTTTTGCATTACGCCTGGCTGGCTTGCTTGACCACCGCAGCGAAAGCCTGGGGGTCGCGCACGGCCAGGTCGGCCAGCATCTTGCGGTTGAGGTTGATGCTCGCCTTCTTCAAGGCGGCCACCAGGCGGCTGTAGGTTGTACCGTTCAGCCGGGCGGCGGCGTTGATGCGGGCGATCCACAATTTGCGCAGGTCGCGACGGCGCACGCGGCGATCGCGTGAAGAATACCACATGCTCTTCAGCATCGCCTCGTTGGCGCGCCGGAACAGCAGGTGCCTGCTCATGCGCTGTCCCTTGGTGTAATTCAATACTCTCTTGTGACGCAGGTGACCTTGCGGTCCACCTTTTACACGTGCCATTATTTACCTCCTGCGTACCCCCGGGCGCCGGTGCAGGCATTTGCCTGCGCTCCAGTTGCATACACCCGGTAGCCGCAAATTAAAAGGATATGTTACAGGAAACTCCAGGATACCCGAGGGTACTACGGTTTCATGTGTGGCGCCAGGCGCCGGATGCGCTTGATATAACTTTTCCCTTGGACGGCAACCATCTCACCGAACAAAGCCTTCACCCGATGCGATCTCTTGCGGCGCAGGTGGGCCTTGCCGCCTTTGGTGCGCACGATCTTGCCAGACCCGGTAATGCCAAACCGTTTCGATGTGGCCTTATGGGTCTTCAGCTTATACTTTCCATCTTTCTGCTTGCGCGGCACAGCTCTTACTCCTTTACACAAGATTCCGCAGGATTTTACTCCTGCGGTTGCTCGATTTTTTCCGGTTGCTCTGGTTTCTCGTCAGCGTCTTCCACGGCTTTCTTCTTTGGACCGCCTTTGGCTGGCACGAGCATCATGGACATGGCCCGGCCTTCGATGGCAGGGGCTTGTTCCACTGTGCCCACGTCAGAGAGTTCCTGGGCTATTTCTCTCAAGTCTTCGAGTGCAATTTCCGGGTAAGTAATTTCGCGGCCGCGGAAGCGGATGGTCACACGGACTTTCATGTTGTGTTCCAGCCAGCGGCGGGCGTCATCCACTTTGAAATCCCGGTGGTGGTCGGTCGTCTTGGGGCGCAGGCGGATTTCCTTGACCTCGACCTTGGTCTGTGCCTTGCGCGCTTCACGGTCTTTCTTTTCCCGTTCGTACAGGAACTTGCCAAAATCCATGATGCGGCAGACGGGCGGGCTGGAATTGGGGGCGACCTCCACCAGGTCGAGGTCCGCTTCACGGGCCATCCGCAGGGCTTCGCGGGTGTTGACCACCCCCACGTTTTCACCTGCTGCACCGATCAGCCGTACTTCGGGAACTCGTATGGTTTCATTTACTCGAAATTCGTTGGCGCTGATACGTCTCTCCTTGCAAAATAACGGAAGTCCAGCCCGGAGGCTGGTTTAAGCGGGCTGATAATACCATGAAGTCAGGCCGAATCGTCAATAAAAAGGCCGAGACTGGATGATATTTCCCTCGGCCTTTTCATCTTTATCTGGTTTAAAACTGGCTGGATCGGTTCGAAATCCGGTCCTTGGCCCGGGCGGTAAACTCTGCCAGCGGGATATTGTCTGCCCGGGAGCCATCCCGCACGCGCAGGGAAACCTGCCCGGCTTGGGCCTCGTTCTCACCCACCACCAGCATGTAGGGCACTTTCATCAACTGGGCCGCGCGGATTTTGGCATTCATGCGCTGGGCGCTGACATCCGCGCTGGCACGGATACCCTGGTCGCGCAACTGGCGGACGATGCTCTCCGCGTATTCGTTTTGTGGGTCGGTGATCGGGATGACGCGCACCTGCTCGGGCGAAAGCCAGACCGGGAAGTTGCCGGCGTAGTGCTCGAGCAGGAAACCGACAAAGCGCTCGTGGGTGCCGAGCGGGGCGCGGTGGATGCAGAGCGGCGTCTCCTCGACCCCGTCCTTATTCGTAAAGACTTCAGGTCGAAACGCCCGGGCTGGGCAAAGTCCACCTGGTTGGTCGCCAGCGAGAATTCCTTGCCGATCGCGCTCCAGACCTGCCCGTCAATTTTGGGGCCATAGAAGGCGGCCTCGTTGGCAGCCTCCACGAACGGCACGCCGCCATTTGTCATGGCGCGCCGCACCATTTCTTCCGTCTTCAACCACAGGCGCTCGTTGTCCACATATTTCTTGCCCAGGCCTTCCTTGCTGTGCAGGGACAGGCGCATGACGAATTTCGTAATGCCAAACAAGTCGAGATATTTCTTGTACAGGTCAATCACGCCCATGAACTCCTGCTCGAACTGGTCTTCGGACACGTAGATGTGGGCATCGTTCATCTGCATCGAGCGGACGCGCATCAGGCCAAACAGTTCACCCGATTTCTCGTAGCGGTAGCACGTCCCATACTCAGCCAGGCGGATGGGCAGATCGCGGTAGGAGCGCGGTTTGGAGCCGTAGATCTTGTGGTGCATCGGGCAGTTCATCGGCTTGACGTAATACTTGACGCCTTCGATTTCCATCGGCGGATACATGGACTCGGCATAGTAAGGCAGGTGACCGGAATGCAGGAACAGGTCCTCCTTGGCCAGGTGTGGTGTTCTGCACCCGGAGATAGCCTGCCTTTTCCTCCATCTCTTTCGCCAGTCGTTCCAGTTCCTCGATGATGACGCCGCCGCGCGGCAGCCAGAGCGGCAGACCCGGGCCGACCTCCTCGTCGTAGGTGAAGATTTCGAGTTCCTTGCCGAGCTTGCGGTGGTCACGTGCTTTGGCTTCTTCGAGCATTTTGAGATAGTTCTTGAGTTCGTCGGGAGTGCGCCAGGCCGTGCCGTAAATGCGCGTGAGCATTTTGTTGTGCTCATCGCCGCGCCAGTAAGCCCCGGCGATGGACATTAATTTGATCGCCGCCGGGTTGATCTGCCGCGTCGTTTCCACGTGCGGGCCGCGACATAGGTCCGTGAAGGTATCGCTCTGATAGATGGAAATTTCCGGCTTTTCAGCCAGCGGGTTGCCATACTCGTCCAGCCCGCCTTTTTCGAGGCCATCGATCAGTTCCAGTTTATAAGGCTGGTCCTTGAAAACCTTGCGGGCTTCTTCGGCGGAAACGACCTTTTTGACGAATGGGTGTCCACCGGCGATGATCTGGCGCATGCGCTTTTCGATCTTTTCCAGATCTTCGAGCACCAGGGGCTGCGGCAGGTCAAAGTCATAGTAAAAACCGTTTTCGACCGGCGGGCCGATGGTATATTTGGCCTCCGGATAGAACTCCAGCACCGCCTGTGCCATGACGTGAGCGGCCGAGTGGCGAATGCGGTAAAGTTGTGAATCTTCGTAGCGTTCTTCAGGTTGGTTGGACATATTCTTCTCCTTGCTTTTATCAGGTCTGTTAGTCGCAGGCAGGAAGGGCGATCCCGGAGTGCAGCTATTGGCCTCCGGGTCGCCGAGGAGTACTGGTCTGTTCTTCGGTCATGGCGCCCTCCTTAAAATAAAGAACTCTCGCCCGAATTCGGGGCGAGAGCGCTTGCGCGATCACGCGGTTCCACCCGATTTGCCCTGAGTGCAGTCCCAAGCGGAGTCGAGGGGCGTTGTCAATGGACATCTCTTGGGCCGATAACGGAGTCGCCCGTTTCCCTTACTGGCTGAACATTGATCGCAGATCACTGTTCACTTTTCATGTTCCACGCTCGCGGGTGGTTTTCTGCGGTGCTTGCCGGAGAAGGCTCTCAATCTTAGGCCTTCTCTCCCTGTCGGCTTGCCGACCGCTTACTCGTCCCGGTCAAAGCGTTTTGTCTATGATCGGTCATTGATAACTGACCAGGTGGGCGGAATAGGGCTCGAACCTACGACCTCTGCTATGTCAAAGCAGTGCTCTAACCAACTGAGCTACCCGCCCGATTGCGAGGGCATATTATAACGAGGGCAGCCTGAAATTGGCAAGCAGTTTGTTTGACAATCGACCTTTATTTACACTAAACTATACGAAGTAATTGAGTTGATTTCTGTCTTCCCGAAAGGAGATTCTTATGCCCGAATCCCCCACCGCTCATCTCTCTGCCCAGACCGGCCTCATCCCGGCCATCAATGCCTGGGAATATTATCTCAACGACCAGGGCCGTTCGCCCAACACCGTCAAGGCATTCCTGTCCGATGTCCGCCTGCTGACCCAGGTCCTGCCCCCCGACCGGACGTTGGGAGCCATTACCACCAACGACCTGAATGATTTCCTGCACTGGCTGGAACATGATCGCGGCGTGCCCTGCTCGCCCAAAACGCTTGCCCGGCGCGTCACAGCCATCAAATCCTTTTTTCGCTGGCTCCAAAAAGGCGGCGCTCTCCTGGTGGACCCGGCCGAGAAGGTTGTCCAGCACTCGGTGCTCAGTCCCCTCCCCGAGGTCCTGACCGAGGCGGAGATCGAAGCCGTTCTGCTGGCTGCCGATCGGTCTCGCCGGGCCACGCGTCCCGACGCCCGCCCATATACCCTGCTGGCCCTGCTGCTTGCCACCGGCATCAAGAAGTCCGAGTGTCTGGGCATCCATCTCAATCACATTGACCTGCAGTCCCCCGGCGAACCTTATGTTTTTATCCGTTATGCCAGCCCGGCTAATCGCTATAAGGAACGCAAGTTGACCCTGCCCGAAGACTGGCTTCCGGCTTACGAAGAATACCTGGCTCAGTACAACCCTGTTGACCGGCTGCTCCCCTGGTCGCCGCGGCGTCTTGAGTATCTACTGGAAGACATTGGCAAAGTAGCCGGTCTTCCCAAGCATCTTTCCTTTGATATGTGTCGTTGGACTTGCGCCTTGCAGGATTTCCTGAATAACGTCGAACCGGAGAAAATCCGCCAGAAACTGGGCATCTCGAAAATCCAATGGCGGGAGGTTAATTTGAAGTTGCGGCAGTTGGCGGGAAAGGCCGAATAACCAGCACCTGTTGTCATTGCCACGAGCCGTGGCGGCTTTTGATTGGCACCCCAGTGGGGCAAGCCGCCGTCGGCTGTTTCGCCGCCGTGAGGCGGCGAAGATACCGTCGTTTGCGGCGAAGCACATGTACCCGTAGCATTGCGGAGTGGTAATCTCCTCACAACTTGGTTAATTCTCATGCTGTTGCAGGTTGGGTCCCCGAAGAAGGCCCGACCTGCAACATTTGTTGACCGCAGTCTTCTACACCTCTCCCGTTTTCCATTCACTCAATTTTCGAAGAATATCGGGGAGCTGGAGGGGGGTTCTCCTATCACCGGTTGTCTCTATGATGGTTGGAGAAAGATTTTCAAAGCACGTTTCGTTTTTTCAGTGACACGGAACGGGTGCGCCAGGCGGAACCCCGGCACCCAGGCAATTTGCCCTCCTGCACAGACCAACGGCCATCCGGCACGTGCCCGCTTGGGGATTTTTACATTAATAAAAAATTCCCGCAATTTGACCGTTTGCCTGTTCATACCGAGCGGCGAAAAACATCCCCTGCCCGGCGGGTGCGGACCGTAAACTTGTCTCCCGTCTTATCCGCATCCAGCCAGGCTGCGAAGGGATCCCCATTTTCATGTGCAAACTCGACGAGCAGTTTCTACATCTACTTCCAACACTGACAGGATGAAATTCTCGTTTAGTCTCACCTGCCCGTTGATCTGCACTTCGCGAACTCCTTCTATCAGCGGCCAATGCGCCGACGGCAGGTCAGCCTCCAAAGCTGCCAGGTAGATTGCCTCCCCCTCACGATAGAGAGTGAGAGCCTCGGTCAAGTCCACCTGCCGGGGAACGAGCTCGGGCTGAGTGCACCTTTTCTGGCCTCAACAAAGGTCGAGGCCCGTTCAAGGGTATTGAAATTCAGGTTGCGCATGTTGGGACGCAAAGATTTCCATTGCCCTGCGGAAGATGTTTCGGCGGAGCCCGGCTGGAATTTCTTCCATGGCGGAGGCTCGAAAGGCTACATAATCAGTTTCTGCCTTCAAGATCAACCTTCGGCCAGGACTGAGTCAACCGCCTCTGTTAGGGTTTCATAATCCCCGGCCAGGGCTTCAGCCGTGCGCAGCAGCATGTTTTTGAAACGCGGATTGTATTTCTCGAGTTCAGGGATCAAGCTGTGGCGTAACCGGTTACGGAAGTAAGTTTCGTCGTGTGTTGGATGGGTCTTGGACGGGTTGGAGAGCATGTTCGCGGCAATATGCCTCAGTCTCGTATCTCCAAAGATGCAGAATGGGACGAACCAGCGGGATCTCCCGGTCAAATTCGGTCAGGAATGTCCGCCCTGCCATCCCTTTCAACCCGGCCAAGCCTGCGCCTCGCAAGAAGTGCATCAGGATGGTCTCTACCTGGTCGTCGGCAGTGTGACCAACCGCCACCACACTGGCGGAGTGTGCGCGTGCCTGGGCGAACAGGAAACGATAGCGCAGCGATGCGTGCAGCTTCTTCCAGCGAGAGTTTGTGCTCTTCGGCATAACCGCGCACATCACCAGACTCGGTCACAAAAGGCAATTTTCATCTGTTCTGCCACTTGGCACACAAACTCTGCCTCCAGGTTCGCTTCGGGGCGTAGTTGGTGATCGAAATGCGCTACGATGATGTTCAGCTTGGGAATCTGCCGCGCCAGGTCGAGCAGGCACAGGCTGTCTGGTCCTCCGGAGACGCCGATGACCGCAATTCGTCAGTTTGTCAAATGATGGGCGATATAACGATTGTCCATCATCCCTCCGGAGATTTCATCACGTAGTCTGTTTTCTTGCCGCCCAACAGACCGGCCAGGAGGTGGTACATGGCAAAAAGTTCAAGGGCGAAGGGCAGGTAGCCGCCGTAACCCAGCAGCGGCATTTCAAAAATATGGAACCAGTTTCCCCAGGGGACGTGGTAAACCCATTTTGGGTATGAGAGATAGTTCCACATCTCCCAGAAGAACGCGGTCAGCAGCACGCCCAGCCATAGCGCAACCACCGGTCGCCAGTTGCCGTCTTTTGTCCACTCGACCAAAGAACGGTGACCCAGCCAGATGTTGATGGGTTCGAGGATGAAATAAAGGGAGATCCAGACAAACGGGAAGAATATCCTGGGCCAGGCGACCATCAGTGCCAGCATCACCCACCCGGCCAGGAAAAAGCCGATCGTGATTGCTTTCGTAGGGCGGATGATCGGACCCCTTCACCGGCTTCGGGAGAAAACTGCGCATCAGTTCGGCGCTGCCAAAAACCGCCGGGATGACGGTGGTGAAATTGATCGTGGCCCAGAACCAGAACTGGAGCGGCGAAAATGCTTCTGCGCCAACATATTGCCAGTTCTGCAGGCGCCAGTTGGCAAGTTCGAACAGCCACCAGACCGGCGAGGAAGCAATAAACAAACCGATATATTTCTTCCAGCTGCGCACCAAGAGTGAAGTACCGGTGCGCCAGAGCACCAGGGCGTCAATCGTCAGGCAGTACCCCAGCCAGAGGGGGAAAAACGCCCATTGCGTGCGCAGTCCGTTCAGGGTCCAGTTAAGTGTCCAGAAGATGGCCACCAGGACCAGTCCGATCCAGCCATGCACCGGGAATCTCTTTACACGGGTTGACCATGTTCCAATTAAACCACAAAGTTCCCATATTAAATTACGCGATCACCAGGCACAAGGCCTGGTGATCTAAGGGGGAGGGGACACCACCGAACTTGGCCTGCATGGGGGGGACATGCTGACCTTCGATGGCAGATACCTGAATTACCAGTAAAAGGAGAACAGGTATCTTGTGGGTATATTACACCCAATTAGTCTTAATTTCATTAGAAGAAGATTAGAATGTCACACTTTATCTCCCCCGCTTCTCTAAAGAAGTTCAACCACTCCTCCACCTCGTTGGGACTAAGCACCGATTCACTCTTGGATTTCGACATCCGGATCGTCCGTGTTTTGGTCATCTCCAGGGCAAATTCTTCAGCCGGCATTGCCCTGGCGTGCGCAGCTCCTGCGGCGCGCTGGACGCGTCCATCCGAACTGACTACTGTCCAGTTCTTCGCAGATTTCTTTAATTGTGATAAGCCGGGCTTCGATGGCGGCATCCGCGCTGGAACCCTGGCGGACGAAATGCGCTGTAACCTACACCTGCCTTGCGCGTGGAAACCTGTCCCGGCGGGGCGCCGTCGAAATAGACTTCCACCTGGGCACGGCGCAGGCGGCAAAATTCCTGCAAGCGCACTAACAGCTCCAGTTCGTCGTCTAGCAAGTCTAGGCGTAAGCCCAGTTTGGGGATCAGGTTATGACCGTCAATCAGATATGGCATGAGTGTTATATAAAGTAAGAAAATCCGGATGCCTGATTTTATCATCTCTCGCGAAGCATATCCTACCTTCAGAGCACTTTGAAGAGTGCATTAGGTGACATTGTATCCGGATGTCAAGCAATCTCGTCTTTAATACAAGGGATTGTGCTGACGGAAGAACGCTGTCTTAATCACATATTGAGAATTGCTGGATATTCTATGTTTGGCAGGTAATTTCTCCAACCCAATTCCGCTTTTTTTGGGTGCGTGGCACGTATAATATATGGGGTTCTTCGTTCCTTGTTGTTTTTCCTTCTATCTCCCTAACCTCCGTAAATCTTCTTTACGCCTTTCTATGGAGACTGTATGTCAGGACTAACTTTGATCGAAACACGCAATCTGGTAAAACGCTATGGCGACAAAATGGCCGTGGATAATGTCAGCCTGGAGGTGCAGGGGGGCGAGGTGTTCGGTTTCCTCGGTCCGAAT
This sequence comes from uncultured Chloroflexia bacterium, assembly GCA_963760315.1. Taxonomy (GTDB): domain Bacteria; phylum Chloroflexota; class Anaerolineae; order Anaerolineales; family Villigracilaceae; genus UBA877. The sequence continues at coordinate 289,372 of CAVXCK010000004.1, read as the reverse complement.
GGCGCCGGGAAGACCACCACCATCAAGATGATCGTCGGCCTGCTCCAGCCCACCTCGGGCACGGTCAAAGTGGCCGGGTACGATGTCCAGACCCAGCCCCTGCTCGCCAAAGCCTCCAGCGGCTACGTGCCCGACACGCCCAATCTGTATGCCAAGTTGACCGGGCGTGAACTGCTGCGTTTCGTCGGAGACCTGTACGACCTGGACCGCAAACAGGTGGCCCAGCGTACCGACGAGTTGCTGCGCATGTTTGACCTGACCGCCGCGGCCGACGATACCGTTAACTCGTACAGCCATGGCATGCAGCAGAAGGCCTCCCTGGCCTCGGCACTGATGCACGACCCCAAAGTGCTGGTGCTCGATGAACCCACTGTCGGTCTCGACCCCAAGTCGGCGCGGCTGATTAAGGATATCCTGCGCCAGATGGCCGAGCGCGGTGCGGCGGTCTTCCTGTCCACCCACATCCTCGAGATTGCCGAGCGCATGTGCGACCGGATTGGCATCATCAACAAGGGCGAGCTGGTCGCAGTGGGCACGATGAATGAACTGCGCTCCCTTGGCAAGGCTGGCGAAGTCAGCCTGGAAGATATCTTCCTCGGTCTCACCGGCGGCGCCGAGGAGGCTGAGATTGCCGAGATTTTGAAATGAGCACGATTGCATCCTCTCCATCCTACCGCTTCCTGCCAGCGGTCTGGAAACTCATCCGCCTGCGCTTGCTGATCAGCCTCAACGGCTTTAAGCACGCCAAGACCATCCGCAAGATTCTCACCATCGTTGCCGTCCTTGGTCTGCTTGCTTTTGCCGGGATGATCTTGTTCCTGAGTTGGATCTTGCTCGATTTCCTGCGTTCGCCGCAGCTTACGCAATACGTGGGGATGGATGTGACCCCGTTCCTGCAGGCAATGCCGGTGATTGATTTTCACTGGCCTGTTCGTGGGCATCCTGCTGAGCAGTTTTGGTGTGCTCCTGCAAGCCTTGTATCTTTCCGGCGACATGGACTTCCTGTTGAGTTCGCCGGTGCCCATCCGGGCGGTGTTTGTCACCAAGCTCCTGCAGGCGGTGCTGCCCAACTTTGGGCTGATTTCCCTGTTCGGTCTGCCGGTGTTGTACGGGCTGGGTCTCGCCGGGCATTACAACCATTCTCTACTATCCACTTGTCCTGCTGACCATGATCGCCCTGGCGCTGGCAGCCGCCGGTCTCTCGGCGCTGCTGGTCATGCTGGTGGCGCGTGTCTTCCCTGCCCGGCGGGCAGCGGAAATCCTGGGTTTCATCGGAGCCATCCTGGCCTTCACCTGCTCGCAGGCCGGGAATCTTTATAACTCCTTTGGACATTCCACCAATGTCTCTGGCGCTCAAGTGAGCAATATGTTCACCCTTTTGATGCGTTTCAACACGCCCTGGCTGCCCCTGAATTGGGCTGGTCAGGGGCTGGTGGCGCTGGGCGAGGGCCGCTGGCTGACTGGCATCCTGCTGGTGACGCTCACCCTGGGGCTTTCGGCGGTGGTTTTCATGTTTGCCCTGGCGACGGCGGAACGCTGGTATTACTCCGGCTGGGCCGGGATGCAGGTTGTGGCCCGCAGGAAGAAGCCGCTCCGGACTGCCACCGGCCACGACTGTCAGCGACTCCCTCCCGGGAGCCTCCTGTAATCCCTGCCTTCGGGATGGGACGCCTCCTCCCCGCCCCGGTGCGGGGCATCATATGGAAGGATTTCCTGCTGCTCCGGCGCGACCTGCGCAACCTGTCACAGTTGATCTCCCCGCTCATCTTCGGGGTCATTTATTCGTTTATGCTCTTCCGCACCGGCGGTCAACCGCCTGCCGGGCAGGGCGATGCGCCGGACTGGTTTATGAATTCTTTCCGCATCCTGCTGTCTTATGGCAATGTCGGCATGTCGCTGTTCGTCGGCTGGTGGCTGCTTGGGCGGCTTTCGGGGATGGCTTTTTCATCCGAGGGCAGGAACTACTGGATGCTGAAAGCCGCGCCGGTGCGCCCCGGTTATTTGCTGGCGGCCAAGTTCCTGGTGGCCTATCTGCCCACCCTGGCGCTGGGATTGTTTTTCCTGGTCGGAATTTCGCTCCTGCAGAAGATTCCCACTCGCCGGGTTTTTGTACAGCCTGCTGGCCGTTGCCATGTGCCTGGCCGGGATGAACGGCATCCTGCTGGCATTTGGAGTGGCGGGGGCCAATTTCAAATGGGAAGACCCGCGTAAAATGTCTGCGGGAGGCCTGGGCTGCCTGGGGCAGTTCCTGGCCATGCTCTACCTGCCGCTTGCCTTTGGGCTGTTCATCGGTCCGTTGTGGCTGGTCTCGGCTTTCAACTGGCCGCAGGTTTATGGTTACCTGGCCGGGTTTATCCTGGGCATCGGCGTGACCGGCACCTGCGCCTTCCTGCCTCCCTGGTTGGTGCGAGGAAAGGTGGAACGCTTGGGAGAAGCGTAAGGGATAAGATGGGGAACAAAACCAGTATAGAAATTCGTTCTTATCACTAGGAAGAAGACTCGACTTCATGGAGGTAGCCATGTTCAAGAAATCCCTTTTCGTTTTTCTTGCCGTCGTTCTCGCCGCCTGTACCGGCACGCCGGCACCCACCTCCACGCCCTCCTCAGAGCAAATTGACTGCCGAGCAGCAGGCTGTTTATGCCGCGCTTCTCCAAAAGTCTCTATTCGGCTTCGAGTTTCGTCATCATGGATACCACTGCCACCAGCCCGGGCGGAGTGGGGGATACCGCCTCCACCCTCGACCGTATCCTGCAAGACATGCACGGCGTTGACCAGGAAACGGCGGACAGTTTCCGGGTCCGCAACGATGCGGCCTATCCCGTCCGCCCGGACATGGACCTCGGCAGCGCGTATGTTCTGCTGAGCCAGAGCGAAATGAGCCAAATCTTCAGTCAAAATCAGGACGGGTGGCAGCTCTTTTATGAACAATATCCTGATGCACCGGGCATCACCACGCTTTCGCAGGTCGGTTTCAATGATACGCTTTGACCAGGCGCTGGTTTACGTCGGCACGATGAGCCACTGGCTGGCCGGGGCAGGCTACTATGTGCTGCTCAAAAAGGTGAACGGAGCCTGGATTGTTGACCAGCAGGTGATGTCCTGGATTTCATAATCGGGTACAATCCCCGCATGTCAATTTTGAAATCCCCCTTCTTCTGGTTCGTCCTGGCCGTACTGACCACCGCCGGGCTGACGGCTCTCGGCCCTGAGGAACAATCCCTCGGCTCGAATGTGCGCATTGTGTATCTGCATGGGGCCTGGGTGCTGACCGCCGAAGCGGCTCTCGGACTTTCGGCTGCTCGCCGGGCTGTTGGGCATTCTCAGCCCGCCGCGAACGGCTGCATCACTGGTCTGCCGCCCTGGGGCGCACCGGTCTCTTTTTCTGGGTGACCGATCTGCCGCTCTCATTATGGGCCATGCAGGCCAACTGGAACGGTCTGTTCCTGAGCGAGCCGCGTTTCCGCCTCGCCGTCATCTTTGCCATCACCGGGGTTCTGCTCCAGATCGGATTGACGCTGCTGGCCAGGCCTGTGTTCACCTCCCTGTTTAATGTGTTGTTCTTTGTCGCCCTGTGGATCGGGTTATGAAACAGGCTGGTTATGTTTTGCACCCGCCGCCCTCCCCCATCTTTAGGTTCGGGGATTTTATCGCTCGAGTTGTTTTTCATTGGGATCATCTTCCTGACGATGGTCGCAGCCTGTTTCATGACCCGCTGGTGGCTCTCCAGGTGAAGCCAACTTCCCTGCCCCGTCCTGGAACCGAGGGACTACCGCCGACAGGTCGATCGCCTTCACCATCACCCGGACCATCTTCAATACCCTGCACCGCATGGTCTACCCTTTCCTGGCCGTGCTGGCCCGCGGCGTGGGTGTGGACCTCATCTCCATGTCCTACGCTCTGACCGCCCGCAGCCTGGTCGGGACCGTCGGCCCGTTCGCCGCCACGGTCGCTGACCGCCGGGGGCGCAAATTCGGCATGCTCTTCGGCATAGGGCTGTTCACGCTTGGGACGGCCATCGTGGTCTTCTGGCCAACCTTCCCGGCTCTGGTTCTGTCCATCATCCTCTCCACGCTTGGCAAATACATCTTCGACCCGTCCATGCAAGCCTATCTCGGCGACCGCATCCCCTACGCGCGCCGCGGCCGGACGATCGCTGTCACCGAGTTCGGCTGGTCGCTGGCCTTCATCCTCGGCATCCCGCTGATGGGTTTTCTGATCGCCCGCAGCGGCTGGATGGCCCCTTTCCCGCTGATGGCGCTTCTGGGTGCGCTCATCTTCGCCGGCTTTCTTCTGGATGCTGCCGAAGGAGGGCAGCCCACCACCAATAACCGCATCGTCGTCGACACGTTCGCGCTCGTCCTCACCTCCGTCCCCGCCCTGGCCGGATTGGCTGTCGGGTTGCTGGCCAGTGCAGCCAACGAGGTGGTCAATCTCATCTTCGGGGTCTGGCTGGAGGACTCCTTCGGCCTGCAGATTGCTGCCCTGGGCGCAGCCTCGGCCGTGATCGGACTTTCCGAATTGGGTGGGGAGGGTCTGGTGGCGGCCTTCGTTGACCGGCTGGGCAAGCCGCGTGCCATCGGCCTGGGGCTGGCGGCCAACTGCCTGGCTGCGCTGGCCCTGTTTTTCCTGGGGCGTACGGAGGCCGGCGCCCTGGTTGGCCTGTTCTTCTTTTACATTACCTTCGAGTTCACCCTGGTCAGCATCATCCCCTTGATGACCGAACTCCTGCCTTCGGCGCGTGCCACCCTGATGGCCTTCAATGTGGCAGCCCTCTCGCTCGGCCGCGCTCTGGGGGACCTGCTGGCCCCGCGCTTGTACGGATTGGGCTTCTGGTTCATTGTATTGGGAGCGGTGGGATTCAATTTGCTGGCTCTGGTTGCCCTGCGGAAGGTGGATACTGCCTTTTGACAGGGGTGCTCAACTGTTTTTCGTAATTTTCATATAGAGCACATCCGCACAACCGTAACCGACCACAGCTTGGATACCATCCTCATCGGTCTGCCGGTCCACATCCTCCCCAAAGGGCGACAGAGAAGCCCGCACCATGACCTACCACCTTCCAACCTGCAACTTCCGGCAGGATGACCTTTTCCTGGGGTAAAATAAACCTGTCATGCTCATTCACTCCGCCTCCCAACTCCTGACCCTTTCTGGTGGTCCCCAGCGCGGAACCGACCTTGGCAGCCTCGGCATCCTCGAAGACGGCGCAGTGCTCATCCGCGACGATAAGATCCTTGTCGTCGGGCCAACCAAGGAATTGCAGGCCGCCTATCCGCACGAACCGACCCTGGATGCCTCCGGCTGCGTCGTCATGCCAGGCTTCGTGGACCCGCACACCCATGTCGTCTGGGCCGGGGACCGGGCGGCCGAGTTCGAGATGAAGATGGCCGGGGCCAAATATCTCGACATCCTGGCAGCGGGCGGCGGGATCATCTCAACCGTCCGAAAGACGCGGGAAGCCTCCATTGAAACGCTCTTGGACGAGACCCGCCCGCGCCTAGCCCGCATGTTCGCCCACGGCACCACCACCGCCGAAGCCAAGACCGGCTACGGCCTCGAAACGCGAAACCGAATTCAAAATGCTGCAAGCCATCCTGGCCCTCGACGCCGCCGGTCCGCTCGAACTGGCTCCGACGTTTCTGGGTGCGCACGCCATCCCCCCCGAATATAAAGACAATCCGCAAGCCTATACTGACCTGCTGTGCGCAGAGATGCTGCCGTTCATCCGGCAGTGGTGGAGCAACCAACCTTCAACAGCCAACCGTCCACTGCCCTTTGTGGACGTCTTCTGCGAGACCGGCGCCTTCGACCTGGCCCAGTCCCGCCAGATTTTGACCAAAGCCAAAGAACTGGGCTTTCCGCTCAAACTCCACGCTGACGAGTTCGACAATCTGGGCGGCGCTTCGCTGGGCGTTGAACTGGAGGCTGTATCGGCTGACCATTTGGTGAAGACATCCGATATCGATATTCAGGCACTGGCGGCGAGCGATACCGTAGCCGTCTCGCTGCCCTGTACTCCTTTTGGCCTGGCCGAAAGCGAATACACCCCGGCACAGAAAATCATTGCCGCTGGTGGCTTCCTGGCACTGGCCAGCGACTGCAATCCCGGTACTGCATGGTGCGAATCCATGCAGTTTGTCATTGCGCTGGCATGCCGGTCATTGAAACTGACGCCTGCCCAGGCCATTGCTGCCGCCACCATCAACGCCGCCCACGCCATCCGCCGCGCTGACCGGATTGGCTCCCTCGAAGCCCGGCAAACAGGCTGATTTGCTCGTCCTGTCTGCAGCAGATTACCGGCACCTTGGTTATCGCTTTGGGACGAACCTCGTCAAAATGGTTATCAAAAGAGGGCGAGTGTACCCGGTGGAGACCGGTACTCACCCCGCTGAACGTCTTGCAGAGGCGGAATGAATGTTTCCTCAGGAGGTTGGATATGACCGTTGATTTTTCGACATTCTCATCCAGTCAAATTGTCTGGTTGTTACTGGCTATTGTCGGCTGTCGTAGTGGTGTTTGTGGTCATCCGCTTTTTTTGGAAGCACATCCTGAAATATCTGTTCCAGGGCTGTCTGGTCATCCTGGTGATCATTGCACTGCTGGCGTTGCTCCGTTACTTCAAGGTTTTCTAGGTACTTGTTTGTTCTTTACGATATCATTCAGGTAAGAGACATGCTTCCCCTGTTCATTGCAGGAGTTGCGACGACATGCCGCGATACTTCAGGGAGCAATCTGATCATTTCCATATCCTTGATGAATTTAAACATCGCTAACCATGAAACCTGCGCTTTCAGACCTTGAACGGCTGGCTCGCCAGGCTGGTGAATACTGCACCTCGGATACGAGCACGAACATCAGGTGGACTATAAGGATGTTATTGACCTCGTCACCGAAGTGGACCACCAGTCTGAGGCGTTTATTGCTCAGCGAAATCCAGCGTCTTTTTCCCGGTCACCAGATTGTCTCCGAGGAAATTGGCCTGGTGCCTGGTCACGAGGGTGACCAGTGGTATGTAGACCCGCTGGATGGGACGGTCAACTATGCCCATGGCATTCCCATTTTTTTCTGTATCCATCGCCTATGCCCGGAACGGGATCGTGATCCTCGGGCGTGGTCTACGACCCGATGCGGGATGAATTATTCACGGCCGAACGCGGGCAGGGTGCCTGGTGTAACGGACGCAGGCTCCAGGTCTCACAAGTGACGGAATTCCAGCGCAGCCTGCTTGTCACCGGTTTTCCATATGATGCCTGGTCCACGCCTCAAAACAATCTCGAATACTTCGGCCGTTTTACCAGAATGACCCAGGGCGTGCGCCGCCTCGGCTCGGCTGCCCTGGACCTGTGCTACGTGGCTGCCGGTCGTTTCGATGGCTACTGGGAATTGTCTCTCAACCCTTGGGATGTAGCCGCCGGAGGGCTGATCGCCGCTGAAGCCGGGGCGACTGTCACCAGCCTGGATGGGAAAAGCGGATATCTTATTCCGCCCTGCTCCTTGCTGGCAGCCCCACCCGGCCTGCACGGTAAAATGCTGGAAATCTTAAGCGGAAAGGCGTGATTTTTCAATTGCCATATCGCACCAATTCTTCAATTGGCATAGAATTTATGAATGATATAATTTGTGTACAACTTGTTATTAAAGGAGACCATCTTGACTGATCCTCGTGTTGAACGACTTGCAAAAATCCTGGTGGACCACTCGGCGCAGATCAAACCCGGCGACCGGGTTGCCATCGAAGCCACCACCGCGGCCGAACCCCTGGTGCGCGCCCTCTATGCGACCATTCTGGAACGCGGCGGGCTTCCCTACCTGCTCCTGGAACTGACCGACCAGGACGAGATCCTGTTCGCGGTTGCAAAAGACGAACAACTGGATGTCACCCCGCCCTTCCGCAAGCTGGCCTATGACCAATTCGAGAGCCGCATCCGCATCCACTCGGCCACCAACCCGCGCGGCCTCTCGGGCGTGGATCCAGCCAGGCAGCGGAGGCGGACAGAAGTCCCTGGCTCCCATCTTGGAGGCGCAGATGCGCCGCGGCGCCGACCGCTCCTTCAAATGGGTTTCCACCCTTTTCCCCACCGGGGGTTTCGCAACGGAAGCCGGGATGAGTTTAGCGGACTACGAGGACTTCGTCTACCGTGCCTGCCACGCCGACGAAGCGGACCCGGTCGCTCTTTGGAAGAAAGTGGAAGCCGAGCAGAGCAAGACCATTGACCGCATCGAATGGTCACAGCCAGGTCTCCTGCGCGGCCCGAACGTGGATTTGAGCCTGTCGGTCAAGGGACGCAAGTTCATCAATTGCGCCGGTTTGAACAACATGCCAGACGGCGAAATCTTTACCGGCCCGGTGGAGGACTCGGTCAACGGCTGGGTGCGCTTCTCTTATCCCGCCATCTATAACGGCGTCATGGTCGAAGGCGTGGAATTGACCTTCACCAATGGCAAGGTTGCCAAGGCCAAGGCTGACAAGAATCAGCCCTTCCTGCTGGAAATGCTGCGATTCGGACCCGGGGCGCGGTACCTGGGCGAATTTGCCATCGGTACGAACTACGAGATCAACCATTTCTCACGCAACATCCTGTTCGACGAGAAACTGGGAGGCACCTTCCACATGGCGCTCGGGTCGGGCTATCCGGAAACCGGAAGCAAGAACAAGAGCATGATCCACTGGGATATGATCTGCGGCATGAAGGAGGACTCCGAGATCACATTAGATGGAGAGGTCATCTACAAGAACGGGAAATTTACGTCTTAAGAATATGGGCGGGGATGAACCCCAACCGCGGTAAAGTTCCCTGACGGGGCAGCCACACAGGCTGCCCCACTTTTTATGACCGCCAGAACCCGCGCCGGAGCAGGCGGACATCTTCCGAGATGACAAAAGCCTCCCCATCCGTTGCGTGGACGATGTCCTCGACCTTGGATACGTCCTTGCGAAGGACGCTGACACTCAGCATGCTGACCATGCCGTCCCGGCCGCGAGCCGGGATCTCGGTCACGCCAAATCCGGAGTCTCGTAAAACCTGCGAGAGCACCGTTCCAAACCGCTGGGTGACAATGCTGATCTTGACGTGCCCAATAGCCAGCCGTTCCTCGATCCACATGCCGACCACGTTGCCCGTGGCAAACCCGGCGGCGTAGCCGATAATATTCAACGGGTTATCCAGGTGCTGCAGCACGGTGGTGATGGCGATGACGAAGATGACGGATTGGACAAAGCCAAGGACCCAGGCAATCCCTTTGCGGCCGCGCACCACGAACAACATGCGCAGGGTGTCGCAGGTCATGTCACTGACCCGCAGGGCGAAGATGCCGAGGGCACCCAGCCAGGCAACGGGGGAGAGGAAAATTTCAAACATGGAACACCATCCTTTCAAAACATCAGGGCGACCGGTTTGGCCGCCCTGCCAGTTTTTCTCATTCTATTTCATTGCAGGCATATACAGCCGGTCCACATATTCTTTGAGCATCCGCCGGGTGCTGAACTGCGGGGTAACCGTACGCAGGGATTCTTTGATCATCGCCACCCACTTGTGGGGGATGTCTTCCGCGCCGCGTTCGGTGTAGTACAACGGGATAATCTTATTTTCGAGCGTATCGTAGAGGCTCTCAGCGTCGGCCTCATCCTGGACGTCGGAATCGAGATCGGCATCATCGCCGATAGCCCAGCCGTTGGTGCCGTTATAAGCCTCGCGCCACCAGCCATCGCGCACCGAGAAGTTGATGGCGCCATTCAAGGCGGCTTTCATGCCCGAGGTGCCGGAGGCTTCGTTGGGACGGCGCGGGGTGTTCATCCACACATCCACACCCTGGACCAGGTAGCGGGCCAGGTTCATGTCATAGTCCTCAAGAAAGACGAGGCGCCCACCGTTCTCAGCCTTTTTGACCACGCGGTAGACTTCCTGGATGAGCATTTTGCCGGGTTCATCGGCGGGATGAGCCTTTCCGGCAAAGATGATTTGCACCGGGCGGTTGGGACGGTTAATCAGGTCGAGCAGGCGCTTGAGATCACTAAAAACCAGGCTGGCGCGCTTGTAAGTGGCAAAGCGGCGGGCGAAGCCGATGGTCAACACATGAGGGTCGAGCATGACCCCGGAGGCGATGGCTTGCACAGGCTGCAGATCGCCATTCATCCAACGGGTGCGGGCACGGTTGAGCACATAAAAAACCAGCTTGCGTTTGAGGTGCATGCGGACCGCCCACAGTTCGTTATCGGGAATGCTGTCCACTTTGACCCAGGTCTCCGGGTCGTCGAGACGATCCAGCCAGCCTTCGCCCAGGTATTTATCGAAGAGGAGGCGCAGGCGGCGGGCCATCCAGGTGGGGGTGTGAACGCCGTTGGTTATATAGGTGATGGGCACATCATCATCTTCTTCGATCTCGGGCCAGAGGAAGTGCCACATTTTACGGGAGACGCGACCATGCAGTTCGGAAACAGCGTTGCGACCATCCGAGAGACGCAAAGCCAGGATCGGCATGCTGAAGGTTTCGCCCCAGGGCTGCTGGTGGCGGGCCAGGTCGATGAACTGGTCACGCGACAAACCAAGTTCAGACCAGATATTGGAGATGTTCTTGTCGATCAGCCAGAGCGGAAATTCATCATTCCCGGCCGGGACCGGCGTGTGGGTGGTGAAAACATTACCCTTGCGCGTTTTGGCGATGGCCTTCTTAAAGGTCAGCCCCGCGGCGACGAGCTCGCGCGCCCGCTCCAAGGTCAGGAAAGCGGCATGCGGCTCGTTCATATGCCAGACGCCCGGCTCGTACCCCATGGCCCGCAAGGCGCGGACACCGCCGATGCCCAACAACACTTCCTGGGCCACCCGCAGGTCAATGTCAGACCAGTAGAGGCGGGTGGTCAACTTGCGGTCGTTGGGGGTATTCTCGTCCAGGTTGCTATCCAGCAGGTAAAGCGGGACGCGGCCGACGCGCAGTTCCCAGATGCAGGCGTTGACCGCCCGGTCGGGGAAGTTGACGCTTATTTTCAGCAGTTCCCCGTCCTTATCCAGCACCGGCAGAACGGGCAGGTCGTCAAAATTAAGCGGGTTATTGATTGAATCCTGCCAGCCGTCTTCGGAGATGCGCTGGGTGAAGTAACCTTCAGTCGTACATCAGGCCCACACCGACCAACGAGAGGCCCAGATCCGAGGCCTGCTTCAAGTGGTCGCCGGCGAGCACTCCCAGACCACCGGAGTAAATAGGCAGAATCTCGTGCAGGCCAAATTCCATCGAGAAGTAGGCAATGGTCTGCTTGAGGCGGGTCTTGTAGGTGCGCGCCGCCCAGGTATCGGTGGTCTTCAGATAATCATCGAAACTGGTGAAGACACGGTCGTACAGTTCCAGATAGACAGGGTCCTGGGCAGCGGCATTGATCTCGAAGCGCCCGACGCGAGTGAGGAAGCGCAGGGGGTTATGATTGAGGCGCTCCCAGAGGGCATTGTCCACCCGGTTGAAAAGACGCTGGGCGTGGGGGTTCCACGTCCACCAGAGGTTGTAGGCGAGTTCACCGAGGCGGGAAATGCGGCGGGGGAGGTCGAAATGATTGGGGGTTTTCGTGAGGAATGCAGGCATCGTTTGTTCCTTCCAAGCGGCTATCATACCAAACTACTTGAACATTGTGTAACTATTCACAGAGGAGAGGCACCGCAAACTCGTGTCTGCGGTGTGGCGTGCGGGCGGTGGAACCGCCCGCCGCGCAGAAGAACACAGCATCGACGACTCGTGTCGTCCGGGAACATCGAAGGTATGTGTGTCGATGACTCATCCCTCGGGGATGCTTCGCGATGCGCCCGATGTGGCGTACTGCGACTTGATGTCGCAGTACGCGCATGGCGCTGGGCAGCTTGCATCGGCACCCAATGGTGCCGATATAGCCGATGGCGACTTGAGGTCGCCTCGGCTTAACGCCGCGCAAGCCAAGGGGTTGTTTGTTTCTGAGGAACAAAAGAGGAACAAACAACCTCCCATTCCGTAAACCTTCAGTCGGGACGATCCGCTGGAAGAAGATTTCTGAGCTTGAGGCTTCGGGATCTCGCATCAACGCCTTGCATCGGGTACCCATCCCAAGAGGATACCCTGCCCCCTGCGGGGACCTTCGGCGGGTACAAGTGTGCTTCGCAATGCGCCCGATGTGGCGTAAACTTCGACGACTCATCCCAAGGGGATGCTTCGCAATGTCGTCGAAGCGACCGCCCCCCGGCGGGGGTGCTCCGCGAACTGCGGCTTGTTGCCGCCTCGGTTCGTCAATCCTCTTCGACCGGGATGTATTTAAGTTCATCCAGTGCCTTATCGAGGGTGGTCTGGTTGTCATAGATGACTTTGCGGGAGCGGTGAAGACTTTCAATGCGCCCGATGGCAAGCGAGACCGCCCGCAAGGCAACCACATATTCTTCATGGGTCATTTCAAGGTTCTTCATGGATACGGCGGTGCGGGCGATCAGCACTTGGAGGAGAGCCTCTTCGTCATTAAATTCACCCAGGACACCACGATCGAGGCGTCTTTTTTCAGGATGGGTGAACGTATGAGAATAGAAGCCATGTTTGAGAGCATTGGTGTTGCCGGGTGGGGCACCGTGATTGAGGGCATTGGAGTTGCCAAGCGGGGCGCCACCTTTTTTTGAGGTTGTCATGGATTACTCCTTATTAACTAAAGACAAAGTGCTCGTTTGATTCGAAGAAAACGTTCATTCCATCCAACGGGTCGGGGCCTGGAATGATGACGGAGGTTGTACTGACAGACCAATCCAGGCGGTCGAGGACGGCGGTGAGGGAATTGGCGAGGATATAGTCATCGTGGATGAGGGCGCCATCGGGTCCACGAGCGCCATCGGGGACACCCCAACGGAGGGTTTTAGAGGGACCGGGAAGGATCTCGCAGATGCAATGGCTGTACTGGAGGCGGACCGATTCGCATCGTCGTAGGGGGCGGGGTCACTGAAACGACCGGTTTCAATGATGGAGAGAAAGCGCCAGCCAATCTCGGATTTTTCCTGGGCGGTGAATTTGACGGGGATGACCCGGGTAGGGAAGGACCGGTCGAGCAAGGACCAAAGACCTTCTCCCACACCGGTGGCATCGATGACGATGTGCTGGGGCGACCACTGTTCGGCGAGGTTCTTGATTTTGCCGAACACGGCGAGGTGATTTTCGCCAGTCCAGGCTATGGCGGGCAAGGACATGATAGGCGGGACGGTTGAGGGTAGAAAGGGTGGAGAAATCGATGCCGACGATGGTGAGGGCGGTGGAATCGCGGCCGGGGTTACCAAGACCTTCATTGTAGAGGGAGGCGGAGAGGCCGGTTTTGGATTCGTCCATGCCGGCAACGTCGATGAGGAAGGCGACAGCCTGCCCTCCCCATTTCGGAAGACAGAAATGGGGAGAGAGAAGACGGCGGCTCTTCGACGACTCGGTTAGGAAGGCTGCCTCGACTTGGAAAAATAAGAGCGAGGCGGGCAGGGTTGAACATGCCGGACTGGGCATCGATGGTCTCGCAGAAGTACTGGGTGCGGACGAGGGGATGGTTGCGGCCTTTTTCGGCGATGACCCGGTCAACGTGCAGGCCGTAGGCAGGGACCAAACGACGGACATCATCGGCGGTATAGTAAAAGACGCGCTGGATGCCATCCTTTTGCTGAGCCTGGAGGGCAAGGCGGCGCTGGCGCTCCAGCAAGGGTGCCGGAGGTCCAGGCGGTACCCCAGAAGACACGGGTGGCATTGGTGGAGGCGGTCATGGGGTCGAAGTCCTTGTCGAATTTGGCGGGATCGACCTCCTGGGCTTCGTCGACAGAGAGGAGCAGGTCGGCGGTGGCACCGACGACCTTGGCATGGGGTTCGCCGGAAAAGAACTGGAGACAAGCCTTGCCAAGCGAGTACATGTAGCCTTTGGAGGAATGCCAGCGGCCGCGGGCACCAATGCAGGCATCGAGGGAACGGCTGACACGATCCATGTTGTTGGCGGTCTGGGGTTTGAAGGTGGGGGAGACGGAGACAATGCGCCCGCCAAATTGAGAATAACGGAAGAGAAGCCAGGCGAAGAGGTGGGACTGGAGCTCATTCTTGCCGGACTGGCGGGGGAGGATGACGACAAAGGTGAGCCCGAGGTTGTGGAGGATGGATTCTTTGATAGCAAGGGCGATTAGGCGCTGGTAGGGACGGAGGTTGATGCCGCAGGTGGAAGCCCAACCGATAGGGTCGCGGCGGATGGTGAAACGGATACGGTTGACTACTTCGGCGCCTCGTGGCGCCGAAGCAGCCGATGGCGGCTGGTCGCCGCCTCGGCTAGGGCGTGCGGGAGAATATGAGGGAGATGACATAGGCATTGCACCGTCTTGAAAGACTTTCTGTCCTTAAACAAAAGCACGGAAAGGAGCGAGCCTTCCCGTGCTTGAGGGGATTATAGAACATTTGTGCTAGTATGTCAAGAGGGGATTTGGGGGGAAATCGACACGCTGGTTTTTGGGATTCTCTTCGTCCTGATCCCAGTTGGATGGGTTATCGAGGATGTAACCGGCGATGCGGTTGTAATCGTTTTGATCTCGAATGATATGTTCGTAGAAATTTCGCTGCCAGATGTTACCCGGATTAATTCACGCCCGGCGCGGCGGGTGACGGGTGATTTTAAGGAACGAACAATCGCGGCCAATGAACCCGGTTTGACGTGTGGAAGTTGGGGTTGCGTTAGGGGCGCGGGTAGGGGCGCAGCATGCTGCGCCCCTACGGGATGGATGATTATTATTCCATGCACATGATTTGGCATGGCCACAAACGCGTCCACCTCCACATTCGGGAAATGGGCCGGGATTTCGTTCCAGCATTCCTGTACGATTTTTCCCAACGTGTTACCCCGCATCTCGCCACCCACAACATCCCCAAACAAATATTCCCGCCGGTATGTGACGATGGTAACGAAATAGGCTTCCGCCTGTGAATAATCGTATCCTTTCAGACGGATGGATTTTCGGTGGTTGTTTTTGGAATCGAATTTCACGTTATTCCCTTTTTGGGAGAAGGGCGACATGTATGTCGCCCCTACGAACGGTTACACCCCGCCTTCGACGATCTTGATCTCTGCTTCGGTCGATCCATACAGCTCATAGACCAGGGAATTAATCGTCTTATCCGTTGACTCGATCTCGCGCTGGATCATTTCATTCTTTTGCAGCAGCCACGGGAGGGTGAAATCCTTCTTTGTATTATGCCATTTCTGGCAAAACGCGCACTGTGCGCGAGCGGCGGAACCGGTGTTAGCCCGCATTGTGAATTAATCATGATTGTGATTTTATAGCTTGTTTCAAAGATGCCAAAATATTTTGTGAAGCCTTAAACAGAATTTTCCATACAGAAGTGCTATTGTAGAATTGATGGCGGAATACTACATTCAAACCTTGCCAAGGTTCTAGGTTTTGGATGAAAGATAGCTCAAACGAATATATATCCTTTGGATATTTTCTCGGAAGAGCTGACCAGCCATCGTGCCATTTCATTTGCTTAAATAGCTGATCAATATCCTGGTTCTTCAACATTTCATTTGAAATATCTTCAAATGGTCTCGGTTCTCCTGATGATGGTAAATATCCATGACTCCATGGAACAGAATTGTCCCAATCGGTATTCGAATCATACGATCCAGTTACACTCCATACAAGGGCTGCGGTAAGTTGTCTAATCCAACCGTGGATAAATGCGCTTGGTTGCATGTAAGGAAGTGGGATGTCCAAATCCTTTGGTGGATCAATGAAAATGTCGCGAAGCTCTACCTCGTTCGTTGCTTGATTAAAATCTGGTTCTAATAACTGAATTGCGCGAATAATGTTAGGGGTAAGGATACCATTCAAATTGTCATGTAATTTATCTCGGTTTTTATACATCTGGGAAACGCTCATGATTAGGGCAGTAACAATTCCTCTATCACCATTGCTTCTAGATGTATTATGTCTATCACATGAAGGTACGGTGATACTGTCGCAATCAAAACCATTGAACATCATACTTGGTGGAACATGCTCTCTGATACTAGGTGGGGGAGCACCACAATAATAGCAGGGGTCTAGTCTTGAGTATGGCATTAATCTCATATCGTATTTATACCTGAGTGGTGCGGACTAACTAGGTGCTCAGCTGTCGATTGCCGGCTCAACCGCTGCTTGGCGGATCAATAGCTTTTGGGCCATACAAGTACAGACCTGGTTTGTAAATTGGTAAACCATATTTGATCAAAGATACAATTGGGGAATGTACTCAGGTACTGCTGTGCAAAGAGCAAGGCATTGGTCTTTTTTAGCTTACCCCCCTCATAATACTCAGTCATAAAACATAACGATGTAGAAAATATAACAAGCCAAAGTATCTCTGTATCAGCCTTAGTGTAACCCTTATTTATCTTCTTCTTGATTATACGTACCAATGCAGAATCTCGAAGGTCAGTATCAACCGCCCAAGGTATCTGGCCAGAATTTTTTACAATAAATTGATTATACCGACTACTATTATACTCATCCCTTGATATTTCTATGGTAAAGTCTCGCTCAACTAATTCGGTTAATTGGACCATTATGGGTCCGATGGAAGTTTCTAAGCGAAAGTCTTGATCATTCTCAGGTAATTTATTTATTTTATTTATTTGAAAACCCAACTGAGCATCGTTTATTCCATTAACGAAATATTGAACAGCTTCCGTTTCTTGTTCCTCTTTTTGTGACGAAAGCGTAAACATTTGTTTTCTGACAGCCCCATTCTTTCCAAAATTTATATACCCGAATGTTTCCGTCGGCTTACGCGGTTTTCCTGCCATATACTGGAGTACCTACCTGTTTGGAACTTACTATAGAACAACCGCCTTTTAACGTCTTAAAAAACTTATGGAACTCATTCAAAGTATAGCATTTTGCGAGAAAATGCACAAACCCCCGTCTTAAGCACGATTGTGAAGTACAATTTTCGCAGAGAACTTATAGCTGAAACCGTCCAACTCTTCGAGCCCTGCCTGATCGACTCCTTCTTCCCCCAGATCGGGGAGGCTGTCTTTGGCGACTCACGTCGCCAAAGTGGCGCACTGCGACGACTTCATGTTAAATAGGATCCTCAAAGGGTAACATCGACGACGATGTCGTCGATGTGGCGTGCGGGCGGTGGAACCGCCCGCCGCGGAGGTCGCAGTGCGCGGATGGCGCCGGGGTTGGGCTGCCGCCCGCACTTTTCCTTAGAAGCAGCCAAAAGATTCTTCTTCGAAAGTCACAAGCAACCTTTCCATACTCTCCAACCGCTCTATCGCCATTGCCTTGGATGTCTCCAGGCAGATGGACCGGCGCAGTTTCTCTTTTCGACTCTGCACGGTATCATAGGCTTTACGCAAGTCACCGGGCTTCTTCGAAAAATCGCGCAATACGCCAACCACCCCTAAAAAGTCCAGAGCATCGGCATCACTCAGTAAAATGGCTTCCATCCGTCGAGCTGGATCGCTGCCATGATGATATTCGATGCACTCCAAGGTTGGTAGCAAGAGTTCGGGGGCAAAGCCCTTTTCCACCAGAAACACTTCAGCAACTTCCCGGGAGCGCAATGCGTGATCCGTGCCCTCTTTTATCCATTTGGAGTACGCTCCCCAATCGTGCAAGTGCGCCGCAACCCAAATCACTTCGGCATTATATTGCCGGTCTTTTCCAATAATCGCAATCAATTGTAAAAGTCGACGCGTATGATTAATGCCCCACTGCCCCCCATATTCTTCCGTCAGGCGAACAATCTCGTCTTTATCAATAGCACTCATGGAATTCCTCCTTCTGACAGGCCAATTCTATTGTGCCGTTTGGCAGAAAATTGGATTTTAAATATTCAAGCGACTGTTTCCGGTCTTCGCCGCCTTCATCTGATAAGAAGATCTGCCCACAAATCACCGCAATATCTTCGATGATCCGTTCATAGCGATAATACGACCTGGCGATCGGATCAATCCGGGTTTGACCATATCCCTGATAGAACAGGGCTTCTTCTTCCTGAGGGGCATGTCCTCTTCCTCCCAGACCTGCGCCGACAAACATCAAATCACGCTCTTTGGGGGCAAAAATCAGCGTATCCCAATCGATGATATAAAAAGCGCCGCGGTCATCAACCAGAAGATTCCAGGCATGAATATCCGCGTGACATAAAATAAACTCGGGGGGCCGCTCCTGCAGCATCCGGGCGAACCGTTCAGCCCGTTTGACAAGTTCGAGCGTTTCATTACTTTTGGTTTTCAAAAAAGCTGCCATTTCAAGCGCAACAGGTTCATCAAAGGTCTCCTGCCCAATACGCTCAAGGAATACCTTTACCGAATCGCGCCACTGAGGAGAGAAATCTTCCCGGTGTATCCCCTTCGTGATTGCCGAGGGGAACTCAACAGTGTGAAACCTTTTCAGGGCGGCGCCAAATTCAACCCATTGGCGATCCGACAAGTTTCTTTCAAAACCATCCAGCCCTTCCACATAAGGATAAAGTATCACTTTGAAGGGCGCCAGGCTCGCCCAGAGCTGCCCGGTATGGGTTGCAAGGGGCGGGATGATTTGCTTGAACCCCAGGCCGGCAAGATATTTTGGAACCGCCACGGAAGCCTCGTGGAAATCTCCCCGCCTTAAACTTTAAAAAGTAAACGGTTTCATCGTTCGTTACGAGGCGATAGACAGCCGTATTCAGATCGGCACCGAGGGGAAGGAAGGCGACCTTTTTAACGCTCAAGCCATATTCGGCCTTTACGCAGTTGATAATTCTTTCGTCTTTGATTGCAGGTTTTTCCAGCATTGGTTTTTCGATTACTATATTTCGTAGGATAGATCTTTCAATTGTATTGCATTTTGCGGGGGAATGCACAACCTGCCGCCATTATCACAATATTGAAGTACAATTTTCCCGGAGATCTTATGGCCGAAACCGTGCAACTATTCGTCACCTGCCTGATCGACTCCTTCTTCCCCCAAATCGGCGAGGCAATGGTCAGCGTGTTGAACCGGGCCGGGGTGCGGGTGGACTTCCCACCTGGTCAGACCTGCTGCGGACAGCCTGCCTTCAATGCCGGGCTGCGCGCGGAAGCCCGCCCGCTGGCACAGCACACCATGCGGGTCTTTGAAAAAACAACCGGCGCGATCATCATCCCCTCCGGCTCGTGCGCGGCGATGTTGCGGAGCGGCTACCTGGAACTCTTCAAGGATGAGCCGGCCTGGCTGGAACGTGCCGAGGCGCTGGCGAAACGAACATATGAGTTCAGCGAATACCTGGTGGACGTGCGGGGTATTAATGAATTATCGGCCTGCTGGCCGGGAAAAATCACCTATCACCCATCCTGTCATCTGCTGCGCGGGCTGGGCGTGGACCGTCAGCCGCGGGCACTGCTGGCCGCGGTCAAGGACGCCGAAATCGTCGAGCTCCCCGAAGGCGAGGATTGCTGCGGCTTCGGCGGCGTCTTCTCGGTGGAGCACCCCGAACTCTCGGCGGAATTCCTGAAGCGCAAAATCTCCAATTTCGAAAAAACCGAATCCCCCACGCTGGTAGTCGCGGATACCGGCTGCCTCATGCACATCCAGGGCGGGCTGAGGCGGCAGCATAAGAACCAGAGAGTGGTGCACATCGCAGAAGTTCTTGCCAGACGCTGAAAGGACCAGAAAATGTTCAGCAAATCTGCCAGACTATACGATACCATCTACCTGAATATGGGCAAGGATTATGCCGCGGAGGCCAGGATCATTCACGCACTCATCCAGGAGCACAAGCGAACCTCCGGGAATCTTCTGCTGGATGTAGCCTGCGGGACCGGCCTACACATCGGCCCCTTGCGCGAGCATTACCAGGTGGAGGGCATGGATCTCGACGAGAACATGCTGGAAATGGCCCGACAAAAACACCCAGATATCCCCCTTCATCACGGCGATATGCTGGATTTCGACCTTGGTCATCCCTTCGACGCCATCACCTGCCTGTTCAGCTCCATCGGATACGTCAAAACAATTCCCCGCCTGAATCAAGCCATCGGAAACATGGCCAGGCATCTCAAACCAGGCGGCGTTCTGCTGGTGGAACCGTGGTTCACCCCGGAGAAATGGAACACGGGCAGCGTGCACGCTTCTTTCGTCGACCAGCCCGATCTTAAGATCGTCCGCATGAATATCAGCAAGAGAAAAGGCAGGCTCTCCTTTTTCACTTTACATTACATGGTGGGCACGCCCGAAGGCATCAAACACTTCACCGAATTGCACGAACTCGGCCTGTTCACGGTGGATGAAACCCTGAGCGCCTTTCGTGCAGCGGGCCTGGAAGTCTATCACTATCCCGAAGGCCTCACCGGGCGCGGCCTGTACGCAGGATTAAGACGGATCACTTAGGACCATGAACCCGAGATCTTTTAAATCCCGCATCCGCAAGGCCATTGCCGACGAGAACCTGCAAGTGGCCCTGGACAACAACGCCCACCGCCGCAGGGAGGGGAGGCTGGCCGCCCTGGCTTCGCTCCCCGACTACCCGGAACGCCGCCTGCGCGCCCATACTGTCAAAGCGGAGGTGGTGGCGCACCTGGATGAATATCTTAACCAATTCATCACCCGGGTCACGGCGAACGGCATCCAGGTTCACCGCGCGGCGGATGCCGGCGAAGCCCTGCGCATCTTTCTGGAAATTGCACAATCGGAAAGGGCGAAGCATGCTTCGCCCCTACTGGTTGCCAAGGCAAAATCCATGGTCTCCGAGGAGATCAATTTCAACCACACCCTCGAAGCTGCAGGGATCCGTGTCGTCGAGACCGACCTGGGCGAATACATCGTCCAGCTGCGCGGGGAACGCCCCAGCCACATCATCACACCGGCGGTCCACCTGCGGCGCGGCGACGTGGGCAAACTCTTCGAGGAAAAACTCGGCATTCCTTACACCGAGGATATCCCGACCCTGACCAACACTGCCCGCAAAGTATTGCGCGAAGTATTCCTCACCGCAGACATCGGCGTCTCCGGGGTCAACTTCGGCGTGGTCGAGACGGGGACCTTGTGCATCGTCACCAACGAGGGCAACGGGCGCATGTGCACGACCATCCCGCCGATCCACGTGGCGCTGATGGGAATCGAGCGCCTGGTCCCGACGATCGACGACCTGGCGCTGTTCCTGTCGCTCCTGCCGCGCTCGGCTACCGGCCAGAAACTGAGCGTCTACACCAGCCTGATCAACGCCCCGCTCTCCCCGGCAGAGCCCGGAAAAGATCCCGCCCAGGTTCGCCACCTGATCCTGCTCGACAACGGACGGTCAGCGCTGCGCGACTCGCCTCTCGCGGAATCGCTGTACTGCATAAGCTGCGGAGCGTGCCTGAACGCCTGCCCGGTCTTCCGCGAGATCGGCGGTCACGCTTACGGAAGCATCTACCCCGGACCGATCGGATCGGTGATTTCGTGCGCACTGGTGGACCCGGCGCACGCCGCGCTGGCGCAGGCGTCCTCGTTGTGCGGGGCGTGCAGGGAAGCCTGCCCGGTGGATATCGACCTGCCCGGAATGCTACTGCGTGTGCGTTCCGGGATGAGCCCACAAAGTACAACCGAGCGAACCCGCACGGCGGAGGAGGTCAAAGAGGGAGCAGGGGTGCCCACCCTGGTCAAACTCGGACTGATAGGTTTCCGCCTTGCGGCGGGGAACCCAGGCCTTTTCGCCACTTTCCAGAGCCTGGGAGGATTCCTCAGCAAAATCTACAGCCCCCGCCGAACGTTCATGCAAATCCCAGCCTGGACGGGTTGGGGAACAAGCAAGGATTTCCCGCGGCTGGCGGTGCGCCCGTTCCGGGCACGGTGGGGAAAAATCAAGCAAGAGGTTGCAGAAAAATCAGCCCAGCCACAGGCGAGCCTGAAACTCCCTGAACCCACGGCGCAACCCCTGCACAAGCCGCTGGCTGAACAATTCGCCGAAGAACTAGAAGCCCTCGGCGGGACCGTTCATCCTGTAGCAGAGCAAGAATTTTCCACCCGACTGACGGAATTCCTAAAATCCAGGAGGATCGAGCGTGTCCTGGTGGATGAAAGCGGATACCGCTATGTCAATGAAATCTCCACCATCCGGGAACCTGACCCAACCGTGCGGGCGGGAGTCACGGGGGCGCTGTGCGGGATTGCCGAGAGCGGGTCGCTGGTGCTCATCTCAGGCGAGGTGCAAACGCTGACAGCCTCGCTGCTGCCGGAGATCCACGTGGTGGTACTGAGAACGTCACAGCTGAGACACACCCTCGCCGAGGCGCTGCGCATGCCCGAGGTCCGAACCGCCCAGGCAGGAGTCATCGTCAGCGGTCCATCCCGCACGGCGGACATTGAAATGACACTAACCATCGGCGTCCACGGTCCGGGTGAACTGCACGTCTTTTTGATTGACGATTCAATGACCGTCTGATAAAATCTTCCCCGCTTAAGCATAGGCGGTTTCCGGCCGCCATATGCGATGCCGCTGGTATGAATCCAGCGGCGAAACAAGCCCCCATCGTCTAGTGGCCCAGGACGGGGCCCTCTCAAGGCCCAAACAGCGGTTCGAGTCCGCTTGGGGGCACTACTATATACGGGTGTTTGCAAGGCCGTCACCGTTGAATGGACGTGATGGCAATGCAGGACACCCGCTTTAATTGCAAGTATGATGAATTCGCCTCTAGGCGCGGGAATCGCCAATCAAAACACCCGTCTAATTTTTGACGGGTGTTTGTGATTCCATTCAACCTCTAACTCAATTTAGAACCTTATAAACCGAATAGCGCACCCGCCCGGCGGCTCACGAGCCGACACGAAAAGACTGATTGAGGGAGAGAGGGCGTGATAAACATTCCATTCCACAATTGGTATTGAATTGGAATGGGAATTACTCTATACTATTAGTAACTAATATCTAATCTGTTGTATTGATAGGAGGATAGAAACCCATGGAAAAAAATAAGTTCGATGATAAGGATAAGATTGATATTCTGAAACACGCAGAAGCTATGCAGCGCAAAGAACTTGCCCTCCGTCGAGAAGATGAAAATAGAATCTACCCATGGGTAAGCGGAATTTTGGTCGCCGTAAATGGTGCGCTAATCGTAGCAAGGTTTACGACAGAGAGGATTAGACCGCTCAGCTGTTGTGAGAAACTTATAGCAACTATACTTATTATTTTATTGATAGGTATATCAATCAGTTGGCAGAATTTACACCGCAAAAAATATTTAGTGGAGGCCAAAGTAATTGTGCATATCGAAACCCTCCTTCATTATTTTGATGATGGAGCTTTCGGCCTTGAGGGAGAGAAGGCATTATTCCCAGAGGAATGGAAACATTGGGGCGAAGATAAAATACGGTTGATAGATAGTTTATTTTATACTGAAAGAGGTCTTGTATATGTCTTTCTTGGGGCGGTGGCTATTGGTATGATGTGGATTCCCTGAAAAGAATTCGCCCATCGTATAGATTGACGGAGGAGTAGATCAAGCTATTTATATATAGTGAAACTTGGATGAAATATACTATTCCTTTAAGTTGGAGATGACCTATGGATAAACAAGAAAAGGTTGAGGGTCTTATCGCATATTTTCGATTACAGGAATGGTGGTTTTCCTCGTTTTCCAATGAGGAAAGAATTTATATTGATGACCATTACCAACCCATGGGAGCGTCTCAACATATCCTGACACGCGGAAATGTAGTAGACATGTCTCAGCCTGCACCTGAATTTTTGAATGCGCTTGCTTCGTGGTTTAATAGCAGTAAGGATTCAAGTATTTCTAAGCGTATTCACTTAAAACTAACTGAATTGGCAAAAGAAAATCCTATCGTCAAACCGGGATATTATGAAGGTAGACATTTCACAACTTACATTGGTGATATAGAAGTTCTAAAGAAAAATGATAAGGATAATGAATTAGAGAAAATGCTTCTTGAATTAGTCAAAGCTACCGAAGCTGAAAGTGTAGAAAAAGGTTGGGGTGTGGCTCCCGCGTATTACAATAAATTAGCAATCCTCTATCGAAAACAAAAGGAATACTCTAAAGAAGTTTCTATCTTGGAAAGGTTCGCAAAGCAAAAACACGCTCCAGGTGTAATGCCTGTAAAATTATTAGATCGCCTTAATAAGGCTAAAGAACTTGCAGCAACTATATCTAATAATTCAAAGTAAATTGAGGTAAAACAAAATGCTCCGTCCTGGGTGAGGGGGGCACCCAATCAGTGAGGCATAGAAGAAGGATAAACGTAGGATTTCTCAAGTATTTTATAACAATAATAAAGTGATAAATACTTATCACCAATGGGGTTCGAATCCCATTGCCCGTTGGTTGCAAAGAACGCAACCTGCCGGGTGCAAAGAACGCGAGGGGCACACAACTTCCGCCGACAAGTCGGATTTTTATTCTCAGGCTCTCTCATCCCCATTCTGGGGACACGAGGCCCAAACAGCGGTCCCCTGGCGGGGATGGTATTCGAGTCCGCTTGCACAGAGGGTGCAAAGTACGCGAGGGGCATACAAAATCTGCCATTCTTTGGCGGATTTTTGTCTATTAGGGGATTTATGCTGTAAAAAATGGACAACAATTCAACGGCTGTCCGCACTCATCCGCAGCATTTTTTGGGTGATGGCGTTCTTGAAAATTCTTCACGGTAGTCTATCGATTAAAAGGCCAAAGGTGGGGAGAATTGCCCCTCCCCACCTGCCGCTTGGTGTGTGAGATTAGCAGCTCCTCAATTTTCACAGCAGACCTGTTACCCGAACCATTACGGAACAAAATCAACAATAATCGTTCGCGATGCGGATTCGATGATCTTATTCGTCTTCTCACAGGGACCCGGGATGACGCCCATATCCACCAGACCCTGGCAAGGACCTGTCCAGTGACCGGTGAAACTATGCGATCCCGTCATGCCGTCAGGAAAGTTGAATACCCAAACCCAGAGTAGTTCATCGGGGTCTCCGCTGATCGCAGAGCGCTCAATGAAATCCACCCTGACTGGGGCACCGTCCACATCCAGCGAGAACTTGAACAAGCCAACACCAGGTATGTTGGTCGGATTCCACCAACCGTGCGCAATGTGGAAAGGCTGCTCCGCTGGGAATGTTGTATAGCCTCCGAACAGTGATAATCGGTCACCAACCCTGACACTTTTGGCAGCGGTGGCCGCCGGGGTGGCCATGCTGAGAAGGGCCACGATCAAGAGAATGGTTACGAATAGCGATTGCTTTTTCATGGTATTACTCCTTTCTTTTGCAGGGAAATACATTGAGAAATCGTATGTCATGGTATGTTTGAGAATGTGTGATAGAGCGGTATGATGCCAGCTTCTATCTCACACAACAGGCGCTCTGCCTGGATATACAATGCTTGTCGTTCTGCCGGGTCATGGCTCGCAGCGGCGCGATCCACCAACGAGTCAAAGTCAGGATTGGAGTAATGACCGTAGTTGTATTGCCCATTGGAGTGGTAGATATCGCGGATGAAGTCCGGGTCGTTACCGGGGTCAGTCGTCCACCCAATCCAAATTAACTCGGGAGGATTGGATCTGATGTGTTCTCCAAAAGTGGGGGGGTGAGAACCTGAACTTCCACTATGACACCGAGGTAGGTATGCCACATATCCGCCATTGTGTTTGCCATGTTGAAGCGCGTGCCTGGGGCAGTATCTCCGTATGAGTTGACAAGGAACGTGACCTTTGGGAATGAGGATGTATCCGTGTAGCCTGCCTGGGTCAATAGATCTCTGGCACGAATTGGATCGAAGTTGATCCCTACTTCTCCATACAGATTCCGTCCTAGAGATAGTGGGGGTATGAAGGTAGTGGCGGGTGAAGGGTCCACTGCATACCACCGTTTTGCCATTCCCACGATCGCATCGCGGTCGACGGAGGCTGCGAAGGCCTGTCTTACAAGCGGATTGTTGAAAGGAGGAATTTGGGTGTTGAATGTCACAACAAAGACTGAAGGCACCTTTGTTTTATCGAGAGGCAACCAGGGGATGTCTGTACCAAGCGAACTTACCGGTATGACAACCGATCCCGGTAAAGGAATCAGCGATGGTGTATTGGTTGGCATTTCTGGAGAGGGCACTGTCAAGGTGCTGGCTGGGACTATTGGGGTGCTTGTGTTGGTTGGAGCCACGCGGCTTGCGGAAGGAATGAGGGTGTCGGATTGGTCGGTTGGCGCCTGTTCCAAACCGATATCAAGGATGAAATTGCAGGCTGTTGAGATAAAGACCGTAATAACTGGAATGACAAATAGGCGCAGTTTCATGTGACCTCTTAATCAATATATGTTACGCCCCATATTCTATGACGCGGTTGTCACGCAGGTATGACAGGGAGGTTACGATTTCGCAACAAGTGCGGTTCAAATTGTAATGACTGGGAAGTGATGAGCTGACACCAAGTGAGAGCCAATTTGAAAGGACTGGGATTGAACCTCAGCTGGTCGGCAGGCGCATGGTAAAAACTGTTCCCTGGTCAAGCCGGCTACGCAAGCCTACACTTCCACCATGTCGGTCCACGATGGCGCGTACGAGTGCCAGTCCCAGCCCGCTGCCCGGAACGCCACTCCAGACCCGGCCACGATATAGTTCCTCCCAAACATGTGGCTGTTCGTCATCAGGGATGCCTGGACCTGTGTCAGCAACTTCGATGACAATTTCCTGCCCATCTTCAAAAGCGCGCAATTCCACCGTGTCACCCGGGCTGCTGAACTTGAGAGAGTTTGCCAACAAGTTGTGGACTGCCAGGAGCAGCAGGTCCGCGTCACCCTGGATGGTCGGCAGTGGCCAGGGGGCTTGCGGGAGGCTCAGGTTCAGGATGCGTTCGGCTGCTCCGGGTTGCTCGTGTGCCATCCGGAAGGCTTCACGCAGCAAGCTGGGGATATCTACTGGCAGACGCTCCACTTTGCGTACTTCGATCTCAGCTAATTTGCGCAGATCGGATGACAGGCGGCTCATCCGAAGAGTCTGTGTTTCAAGGCTGGCAAGCGTATCATGATGGACCGTACTGGAGGATGATTCCGCCAGGTTGGCTAACCCGGCATGGATTGCAGTGAGAGGATTTTTTAATTCGTGGTCAAGGCGGAGCAGGAAACGACAGTCGTTCCTCAGCCGCGATGCTGCTGGCACGCAGATGGATCCGCTGCGTCCAGAACCGCAGGCTAAAAACCAGGGCGGCAACCAGGGAAAGCAATAAACCGATCAGGAATGATAAGGTGCCCAGGTCTGCCCGCAGGTAGACTATATGGTCGTGACTCTGGTCGTATTCCAGGAAGAAGAAGACCGCCAGGCTAGTGCCCAGAAAGGTTGGTGCCAGGATGATCAGCCACCGCCAGAGTTTCATGGACGCGTTTCCACCGTACCAACAAAGCGGTAGCCTTGCCCGGGGATGGTCTCGATGTAACAAGGCCGAGCAGGATCATCGTCTAAAGCCTTGCGTAACTCTGCCACGCCGCGTATCCACGGCGCGTGTACCCACCGGATAGCTCCACCCCCAGACCACATCGAGCAAGCGTTCCCGCGAAACCAGTTCGTCGGGGTGCGTCATCATGTATTCCAGCAACATGATGGATTTAGGCGTCAAAGGGAGTTCACTCTGATCCAACCAGACACGACGGGAAACCCGGTCGAGGACCAACCTACCACAGGCCAGGCGGGCTGCCGCAGAGAGGGAGGTTGTCCCGGGCGGGCACGCCGCAGAACCGCCCGGATGCGGGCGGCTAATTCGTGTGGGTCGAAAGGTTTGTTCAGGTAATCGTCAGCGCCCTCTTCCAGTGCCATGGCGCGTTCGCTGGCTTCTCCCACCTGAGTAAGTAGGATGATCGGGATCCAGTTGCCTCCCTGCCTGAGCTGGCGTAACACTTCGCGTCCATCCAGCTGGGGCATCAAAACATCCAGGATAAGCAGGTCGGGGCGCTGAGCGGTCACCTTCTGCAAGGCTTCCTCACCGTTGGATGCCACTTCCACATTAAAGCCCGAACGCCCCAGGAACGGTGCAAGGTTATCGGTGATGGCAGTTTCATCGTCAACGAGAAGGATGGAAGGTTTGGAGTTCATGGAAGGTGAATTTATAGAATTCAATTGTAAATTTTGATGCTCGTGGACTTGTATTTGTATTGTATATATTTTCATTGTTAAAAACAAGTCTGTAAATGATTGATGCAAACCCAGCATGAAGAGGGCTCTCTCGACTTTCTATTATCCCTATATAAAGCATCCCCTTGCCCGTTGGTTGCAAAGAACGCAACCTGCAGGGTGCAAAGAACGCGAGGGGCACAGGAAAATCCGCCTTTTATGGCGGATTTTGCGTTCTGGCTGCCCAACAGTGAGCATTATCTGTTGATGGTTGGAATGTGATGAAGCTTTCGAGAGAACTGGCTTTAGTGTGGTTCACTCCTTTTTTAATGGAGCGAATCCCGCTTGTCGGGTGTACGCGGTGTTGTATGCCATCCGATAACTTGGACAATAAAACGCATGTCAGTATTTATGTGCTATACCCTTTCATACCCTTTCAGGGTACGGGTGGCACAGGCTGGCTGGGTTGCCAGCCGCTGAGAGGTGTCAGTTGGATCTGCTTGGAAAGATCATAGGCAGTGGCCACGTCGCTATCGCTCTTCACGAGCACGCGGCCGAAGACGAGCACCGAGTTGTTCGGTGAGGCGATCTGCGTCATGCCGCCCGGCACCTGTCCTTTCCAACCGGGCTTCGTAATGAGATAGTCGCCTGCCTGCGTGCCGGTGACGCGTTTGCCAACGTAGGCGAAGTTAGTATTTTTCGACGGATCAGTGAACTGCACGCTGTAATAGCGACCAGCCATGTCCGGAACGTGCAGAACTTGCGGTCCTTTGCTGAGGTCCAGCCAGCCGGCGATCATGAGCGTGTCGCGGTTCACGCCAGTGGTTGCCAATTTCGAGGCCGAGGCGGGCGGGTGGATAGGATCCGCAAAAAGCGCTTGGGGTTCAGTATAGAGCGTATTGACCGGGATGGGGCCGTCGCCGAACCCTTTAACGAGGATGCCCCTCTTGAACACGGACAGCAACAAGCGCGGCCAGAAGTAGGTGAAAAGGAACCATGCTACGACCATGACCAAACCGAATATAAGCAAGTGTTCGTATTTCATATTACATCATCTCACTTCGCCAACCGGCGGCACCGTATACTTGCCATGGAGGATGGCCTCGCCGGGTATGTACACGCGCAGCCAGAGGATGAACTTGCCCGAAGGCGCCGGCAGCCAGTTGGAATTCGCGCCCCGCCGGAGCAGCGTTCTGAATGAAAATATCGACCGAACCGTCGGGGTTTTGCGCGAGGCCCGATCTGTCGCTGACGCTGTACCGATTGATCGGATTTGCCACAAAGTGATTTCCCGCATCCCCCATCGTAATCGACCAGAATGCATTGTTCGGCGGAAGTCCTCCTGCCGGAAAGTGCATCACATAGTCGTGCACTCCGGAGAGCGCATGGCCCGCGCCATCAGTGTTCGTCCACCAATACATCGCCTCTTGCGGTACGTTCACCGGGCCGGGAAATAACTGGGCGTGCGCGGCTCGCAGCAGCATGCCGTTGCCGGGCTCGCCCAATCCGAACATGGTGATCCAGCCGTTGACCTTCGTGGCCTTGATCCTTGCGTAAACCTGAGCCGTGATGAACGCCAGCCCGAAGCCGATGAGGAAGCCTTGCAGTACGTCGGTACGCACAGTTCTGGAATTGGTAAAGAAATGCCCCAGGACGAATGAATTGATGAAGAAAAAGGCACATACCGCGCCGACGACTGTCGCCCAGTAAGTGTATATTTTGTTCATATTTTTATTCTATCACTTTTGGTTCAGCGGCATGAGCTGGATCTGTTTTGCAAGGTCGTAGGCAGTTGTCAGGTCGCTGTCGCTGTACACAAGGATGCGGCCGAGGACGAGCACCGAGCTGTTCGGCGAAGTGATCTGCGTCATGCCGCTCGGAACCTGCCCCTGCCAGTCGGGTCCTGTTATGAAATAGTCGCCCGCTTGCGTACCGGTGGCGCGCGTGCCCACATAGGCGAAGTCGACGTCAAACGGGTCAGTGAACTGCACGCTGTAGTAGCGCCCGGAGAAGTCCGGCACATGCAGGACCAGCGGTCCTTTGGAGAGGTCTAACCAGCCGACTGAAAGGAGCGTGTCGTGGTTCACGCCGGTGGTCAATAATTTTGAGGCCGAAGCGGGTGGGTGGAGGGGATCCGCAAAAAGTGCCTGGGACTCCGTAAAGAGCGTATTGATCGGGATGGGGCCCTCGCCTCCTCCTTGATTGAGGATCGCTTTTTTATAGATGTTGCTCACGAAGTGCGGCCAAAAATATATGAAGAGAAACGTGCCAAGCACCCATGCCACAACCATGACTGAACCGAAAATGAGTAGATGTTTACGCTTCATAACAGGCATCACTTTACTTCGACGACCGGCGGCACCTTGTACTTGCCGTTCAGGACAGTTTGACCCGGCAGATACACGCGCAGCCAGAGGATGAAATTACCCGAAGGCGCGGGCAACCAGTTGGATTCATGACCTGCCGGAGCGGTGTTCTGGATGTAAATGTCGACGGAACCGTCGGCATTCGGAACGAGGCCGGAGCGATCGCTGACGCTGTATCGATTGATCGGATTCGGTACAAAGAGATTTTTCGAATCCCCCATCGTCAGCGACCAGAAGGCATTATTCGGTGGAAGACCGCCCGGCGGGAAGTGTATGATGTAGTCGTGCTCTCCGGAGAGCTTTTGGCCCGCGCTATCTACTTTCGTCGTCCAGTACATCGCCTCTTGGGGTACGTTGATGGGGCCCATAAAAGTGATGGCGCACGCGCCGCGCAAAAGGATCCCATTGCCGGGCTCGCCGCATCCATACATGGTCGTCCAGCCGTTGACCTTCGTGACATAAGCGTGCGCGAGAATCTGGAACGTGATGAACGCCAGCACGCCGCCGACGATGATGCCCTGCACGACATCCGAGACGATGGTTCTCCTGAACATGATGGTGAACATCCTTTCGCGAGCATCAGTTTAAGTGGCGTATAACGGCTTGCGTTACCCGCAAGTGGGTGGGGGTGGACTCTGTTTGGGAGCAGTATAAACCCGAAGCTAGAAAAATGCCTGAAAATCACCCCGCCTCCCACTTGTCGGGTGCACGCTTTGTTGGACCCAGGCTTTTGAGTCTTTGTTCCGGACAATCTCAAATTTCTTGAATCCTGGGCAGGCCTGAGCTTACTCTTGCCTGACTATATCGACCGAGATCTCCACCGCCGGAATCGTTCCTCTGTTCTCAAGCCAATGTGTGGTGTTCCTATCCTCGGGCCAACCCACTCCCGGCCCATAGTCCGTAGCGACTCCATTTCGATGGTCAGTGATCGTTCCTTGCAATATGTAGACGATGCCTGGTCTGTCTTTATGGTCGTGAATCGGGCCGAAGACGCCTCCAGGCTCGAAGGTTACGATACGCATTCGAAACTGGCGTCCTGCCATGCCCTCGATCTCAGGGCCAAGGTCAACCATTACAAGTAACTTCACCGTAACACCTTTCGTCTCAGGTGCCACCTGTTCGTTGCGCATCGTGCTCTCCTCTCTGTACTTCTAGGGCCTAACGGTTTGGCTCAGCGGCGGGCGGATTGGGCGAAACTCGTAAGTGCAGGAGCCGAGATTTTAGGACGCATACCCTCGGGCGGGTGCAGCCCGGCCCGGCTGCTGAGCTGGTGTTAGCCCGCTTCGTCTTTTCCTACTTGAGGCTTTCGAGGGCAAATCGAATCGAAAATCGTAGGGTGTCAGAGGATCCCTCTTGCAGTTCCCGTAAAGGACCTATTGCCTTTCTATCGCCGAGATAGCCTAGAGCCGCAATGGCCGCGACTTTAACATGCAAATTAGGATCCTGCAACAATAATACCAGTTTGTCAAAGACCTCTGGAAAGCCTTTAAAACTTCCGAGGGAAGCGGTTGCCGCCGATCTTACCCTAAAGCTTTCATCGTTATCTATCAGTTCAAAGAGTGAAACCAGTGAAATCCGGGATGCTACAAAGCCAAGCGCCCAAGCTGCATTCAGTCGAACCTCTTTGTCTTGGTCTTTAATCATATTCAACAGAAGGAGTGAGGCTTTCTCCTGGTTCGTTTGGAGCAGGTGCGCAATTGTCGCAACCAACCCATCGTTGTCACGACCATCTTCCAGGCCACGTGTCATGGCTTGAAACAGTGATGGAAGTGCCTCGATTCCCTCAAGGCGCGCAAGAGGAACCACAGCTGCTTCTCGAACGAAGAAACTGTCATCATTCAGTAGTTCGTACAGCTCGGCGATATGAGATGAATCAGCGGTCGCATCAATCTTTTCACTGGCGAGAACAACACGTTTCACATCGGCACTGCGGAGATCGTGGATTAGTTGCGACCAGGCTTGTTGAGACATGGATCAGATCCTCTGCCGGAGAGCGGGCTAACGGTGTGCATTACTGGCGCTGATTTGGACAAGGCAAGACTGCATAAAATCACTTTTTCTACCAAATGGCCGCCGCATCCCCGCGCCGAAGGCGGTCAGGTGGAGCCGGTGTTAGGCGGCTGTGACTTTATTTTCTCCTCCAAAATGACTTATATATGTCTTTAAGAATTCCTGAAATTGGCGCGCATCGTTTATACCGATGTTTTTGATTATGTCTGGGTCTTGAGGAAACGGTTGAGATTTAGTTTCTTGGAGGAGAGTAATGGCAAGAGGATCTAAAGCTGCCAGTAAATACAGTGCTCCACCAAGAAGAACCTCGGTGAGGTCTGAATCCTTCGTTGTGTCCCCTTTTCGAATTTCTCTAAAAGAGTTACCAATCTGATTGCGGTTATTTATATGGCCTGCGGGTCCTACAATGCGAGAGTGAACGACATTACTAAATTGGCTATAGATAAACATCCAATTCGGAAGCGATTTCTCTTTGGCCCAGGCTAAGGCTTCTTTGTATGGTGAGAATCCACCGGCGAAATAACGAGGAATGAGAACACGATTTTCGCCAAGATAACCGATAATTGCTATCCTCTCAAGTAAAGCCCTTGCTAAAACCATTGCATCTGCATGATACCCAATGCGAATTAGCTGAAGGAGGCCAAGAATCGCTTCATATGCGGATAATGAAATCAAAGACGCATTGGGGTCCGCTTTTCCGCTTAATCCCGCAGAACGCGATAAATAACACCCTCTCCAAATGTAATAGAGCAAGACACGAAGTACCGCGCCATAGTCTTCATCGACCTTTGTGGGTGATGCCTCCGAGAGAAAGGAGTTACGAAAAGAAGTGGCATCGGAGCGGATTTTTTCGAACATGAGTATATCGCTTGGTCGAACAACTTGGCTAATAGCCGCCTAACGGAATGGCTCACGCGCCGCCGCGATATGCGGGAAGGGCAGGGCGGGCGAGGCGAGACGGCTGAAAATCACTTTTTCTGCCAAATGGCCGCCGCATCCCCGCGCCGAAGGCGGTCAGGTGGAGCCGGTGTTGGGCGGCCTATAACCCAAATTTAAACCAATAATAGCATAATGAACCCTACGATATCAGCTATTACATGAGCGGGCCAGGATACCAATACATTTTTACATCGTGCAAAAATCCATCCATAAACGATACCATCAATCGCTACCAGAGACATATCTACCGCTACAATAGCAGGTTTACCTGGAGTAAAATGCTGCAATCCAAAAACAATCGAAGCAATAATAACTGATACGATTCCGTTCAGATACCAATTTAGCCGCTGCTGCAAACAACCGCGGTAAATTAGTTCTTCAAAAAAGGTAATGATGATAACAGTTAATAAATAACTAATAATTGATGAGTAACTTAAGAAAGGTATCCTTGCGCGGATATGTTGAAGTAAATCCGGCCAATATCTTCTAGCTATCAGTGGAATGGGGATTTGAAGGATAACCGCAACCAATAGAAAAAGATGCCAATTACTAATAAAGTCCTTCCCAATGTTTCGGAATTTGATTCCTGTTTCTTCCCAAGAACGCCCCCATCTTCGCCGTTCGAGTAGAATAAAAACCAAAGGTGCGATGTAGGCAAATGGCTTTGCTTTGGAAATGAGTAACCCGGGTACAATACTCAAGAGAACAAATGCAAGAGCTCCATAAAGTGCTCTATGACTTGGACCTACATATTTACGATCGATATTCATAATAGTCTCCTTTTCCTTTAACGCGCCTAACGGATTGGCTCACCTGCCGCCGATTTGAACTGAGCAAGACTGCATAAAATCACTTTTTCTACCAAATGGCCGCCGCATCCCCGCGCCGAAGGCGGTCAGGTGGAGCCGGTGTTAGGTGGCGTTGCTGTAACTTCCGACATGCTTTAGCGAGTTGGGCGGTTTTCTCCAAACTTCTTTATTCTCTGCGCTAAGTTCGTCGGGTGTCGGTTTCTGGAAGAACGCAATCCATGGCTTCATCATATCCTCGGGAATGTGGAAACTTGCCTGCGAAAGTTGCGAATTCCTTGCCGCAAGCCGTCGTATCAACTCATCTTCCGGCACATCGAGAAAATGTACTTCACTACTGGCCCCAAGCTGCTTCGCTCGCAACCGGAAATCTTCGCGTTCCTCTCGTGCCCAGAAGCCGAAATCGAGAATTACATTCGTTCCCAATACAAGCGCTCTACTTGCTATGTTCCAAAGCATGGCCTCGATTAACCTATGCCTGGCGTTATGTTCTGGCTCTTCTGCATCTTGACCAAAGAGACGGACTTGCCATTCATCAGGTGTCAATCGAAGCGCCGCTTTCTCACTCTCAAGCCTTTGAGCAAGCCTTGTTTTTCCTGAACATGGAAGTCCAACCATCAAATGAAGAGTTGCCACACTTAATACTCCTGAAGTTCACATACGAGCCACCTAACACGCGGTTAGGCTGCCGGCCTAATAGCTTTTAGGCTTCACTCTTGCAGCCTAATCTCCCAAATTAATATAGGTGATTAGGCTGCGAAAATTGATAAACGATGTAAAATCAACTTACCCAAGCTGAAAGTATAGCAAAGTGGTAAACAAAAGGCAAGTGACTGCATGGCCGAGAAAAAGTTGCTCGATCAAGTGCATCGCACATTTAGAATCCTACACTGACACCCTCTCGACTTTGTATTATCCGTATATACAACACCCCCTTGCCCGTTGGTCGCAGAGAACGCAACCTGCCGGGTGCAAAGGAGGCGAGGGGCACAGGAACATATAGTCTATATATTCCATATGGTACTTTTTTATCGAATGTGCTCTGCTTTCAGAGCGTATTATTTTTATCGCGTGTAGAGTTGGCAAGGCATGGATTGCATGAACTTCCAACCCATCTACGAGCTCGCCCCCATCTTGCCAAGAAGTCGCTATGCCTGAAATGGAAATCGTTGCTTAATTATCGTCTGCCAGGCGGGACAGACCAGCACGGTCGGTCAAGACGAACTCCGTACGGGTCACATTGATCAACTTCTTATCTGCGAAACGGTACAGGGCGCGGCAGACCATTTCGCGCGTCGTTCCGATCCGGGTTGCCATATCATCCAAAGTCAACGACCTCTCGACGACCTGCTCTCCGGCAGAGTCAAAGTGGTCAAGCAGAAGATGAGCCAGACGCCCAGCCACCGGCTGGAATGCCAAGTCATCGACGATGGCGCTGGCGCGTTGCATGCGCTGGATCATCACATGGCACAACTCCCAGCTCATCCGCATATGTTCGATGAACATCGGCTCGATACGCTGCCGCGACCAGAGAAAAACGCGCGATGGGCGATTCGCCTCCAGAGTCGCGAGTAGAGGCGCGTTCTCCTGGAAGAAAGCCAATCCCCAAAACAACTCCCCTTTCCCGAAAGTTGTTACCAACAGATTGCGTCCTTCGCGGGAACCCTTGACTGCATCCAATTCCCCATCAGCCACGAAGAACAGGTACGGCCAGATATCTCCTTGCAATGCCAATACTTCTCCTTTTTGAAGATCCCTGGAGGTGCCCAATTTTGCCAGGAGATTCAAGTCTTCTGTTCCCAATGAGGCAAAAACGGGATGGGTGTGCAATTGGCCTGTCAATGTTTCCATACCAGTCATTATATCAAGAGTCAATTTGCTTTAAGGCAAAGACTGCCTGAACCCTATTGTGCTATCCTTCACACAACAGGAGTAACGATGACACGGTACGCGTGTTTCCTCCCCTTGTTCCTTGCTCTGATTTTCCTAACAGGATGCGGTAAACAAGGTTCAGTCTGCCCAGCAGGAACCGGTACACCCAGCTACCTCACGATGCCGCCGGAGGAGCTGCCCACCCCCACATCCGGGGCTGCCCCCACACCTGTGGCGATGGAGATCGGAGGCAGAACCATCATTGTGGATAAGGTAGTTGAGGGTCCATTATGCAACGACACCTGGAGCGGGACCGTTTATGTCACCTGCAATGTCCAGGTTTATCCCTGGGAAGAATCCCCAAATTTCCTTCAAAACTGCAACTTGAACATTGAACCAGGGACAGTGGTCTACGTGGCTCACCACAACGATACAGCCTATTACAACGGCTGTTCGTGTGTCACACCGGCGAAATCGCCGGACCATAACCAATCCAAAAGGAGAATGAATTATGAAAAACAAGAATGTGTTGGGAGGCATCCTGGCTTCCATCGCCGCCCTGATGGGCATCATCGGGCACATGGTCCTGTTCCTGAAATGGTACCAGGTCGGAATGCATACACCAACCGCTGAGCCGGGCTGCGAGATCCTGCTGAAGTACATCCATCCCTTCATGGCTGATCTTGGCATCCTCGGCGGGGTGCTGTTTGCCGTCAGCGCTTACGGGTTCTTTACCAAAAAGAACTGGGCCTTTTTCCTGTCCGTGGTGGCGCTTGTACTGGCGCTACTTGGGAGTTGGTTCATCAATGTGCCCTACATGGCTGCCGGCTTGCCCCCAGTCTATTTCATGCTGTTCTGGCCTTATGTGCTGCTCTATTTCCTGTTCCTGAGAATGGTCGGGAACGTCTCCTGGAGCAAGACCCTGCTGGCATTGCTGACCGGGGTTGCCTACATCTTCTGCTGGATGAATGGCGTTGCCAGTACCAGCCGCATGATTACCATCGGGGCGCCGATCTTCTTCCTCGTGGAACGCCTGCACTGGGTGGCAATGATCGGGTGGGCCGTGGTGACGGTCGGGATCATCATGAAACCGAAAGAGTGGATTGGCGTGGTTGGGCTTATCGCCGCGGTAACCGAACTCGTGGTGGGCATCCCGCTGGCGATCGCCACCGCCGAGCAATTGGGCAGGTTCTCCCTGTTTGCCTTGGGACCGATCGCATGCCTTGCACTTCTCGTTATTCTTGTCTGGCCGAATCTCTGGCAGCGGCTTACCGGCACCATATAGCAAAGTCAACCGCTGGGTCAACATATGCATTCTCAATACTCATCTCTCGCCCGAGCCTCACCTGGTACCAGCGTCGTGTGGTTGCCCCCGCTACTTGCATGTTGATATCTGATTGACAGGCAGCACCACAAAGGCTTACACTCTCAATAGAGACGCACCCGTTGTGAAAGTACTCTGATCATCATGGATACTCAACAACTGTTTGCCCACCTTCCAGAAGAAATACAAGCCAAACTCCGCAGTGTGATGCACGTTCAGACCTTCGAGTCCGGCGAGCCGGTTTTTCACCAGGGCACACCAGCCACTGCAATCTATGTCGTGATGCGCGGACGAGTGAAAGTCGCACGCGTAACACCGGATGGCTATGAGAGTATCCTGTGTGTACGCCAGGCCGGGGAATACTTCTGCCCTGTACCGGTTCTGGATGGCAAGGCCCAGTTAGGGACAGCAATTGCCATGACTGATGTGACCATACTCTGGGTGGAGAGCGATAAGTTCCAAGCCTTGTGCCATGAATGCCCGCAGTTACTTTCCACTGTCCAGGGAGACTGCCTGGCAGAGGTGCGCTATCTGTTGGACCGCCTGGAGACATTTGCTTTCCGTAATATCAGGGAACGGCTGGCAATCACCTTGCTGGATGAAGTTCGTCACCAGCGCGCCAGTGAAAATGATCCCATTGAGGTGAGCATGATCCAACAAGAATTGGCAGGGTTGGTCGGAGCTTCGCGGAGAGTGTCTCACGCAGTCTGAAGCGATTGGAGCATGATGAAATCGTCGAATTACACCGGGGGAAGGTTCGCATCCTTGACTTGAAGAAACTGAGGAAGATCGTGGCCATCAAGTAATAACGAACCTTCATGTTATGTGATATGTGTCACAGAGTGTTATCAAATAATGCGCTATCATTCACATAACAGTCGGACGACTCTTGAAAAAGCCGACGATATTTTCCTACCTAGAAAAGGAGAATGCACATGAACCTGTTCACCCTCGACAATCTGTTCCTTCTGCTGACCGGCCTGATCGCCGCTTACCTGCTCTGGCGGTTCTACACCCGCTGGAGCAAGGAAAAGAAGCTCTATGATCTGTACTACGGCATGGGCTTCCTGGTCCTGCTGGTCTCCGGCTTGCTGCTCATCTTCCTCGGACTGGGCATCCTGGCCTCGCCCTACGTGCTGACCGTCGCCAGCCTGATCCCGCTGGGCATTTCGATGGGCCTCGCTGAAGAGTACTTCCCGCAATGGAAGAAGGACTTCAAGTGGTTCGCGCTGATCGGCTTCCTGGCCATTGCCATCTCGAGCATCGGCGGGATGGACATCGTCAAGAAGATCTCCGTCCCGCTCTTCCACGGCGTGGCCGGGCTGGTCATCTTCCTTGGCCCGTTCTTCGCCAAGAAGGCGCGCCGAAGGGCTTCTGCTGGGTCGGCATCGGCGGCGTGCTGATCGGTCTGGGCGGCATCGCCCTCGCCTTCATTTCGTCGGCGCACAGCTGCTGTTCTTCAGCCCCGCCTTCGTCATGCTCATCCTGACCCCCCTCCTGTTCCTCATGACCCTGGCGCTTCACGCTATGGCTTTGCAAAGGATATCAAAGGCTAATCACCACCTGTAAGTCCAGAGAGGTCCAGAGCAATTTGAATAATCAGCGGTAGTCAGGCCGCGCCATGGGTTGAATACCTTGACGTCTCCATTGGGAGTATGCCCATGCAATTCGTCAAAGACCGTTTCAACTACCTGTTCAAATCCACCAAGGGACTGATCCTGGTGGCGATTGCCATGATCGGCACTGGAGACCGCCATTTGGGGCATGCTCTCCGGCCCGATGGCCGAGATGGGCGTGCGCGATGTGGTCGATCAAACTCTTCGAGATGGACATTGGTCCAGGCCGAGCGCGAAGGACGCATCATCATCCTGTACCACTCCATCGCCATGGCCGTGGTCGCCATCGAGACCTACATGGTCACCGGCCTGCTGAAGATGAAAGAGTTCTACAAGACGGCCGTCCGCGTGCTCATCACCGTCGGCTACATCCTGACCATGATCTTCGGGATGGGCTTTGCCTACTGCGGTCACAACTGGGCTTTTCACGGGCTGTACATCTCCGGCCTGAGCCTGATCTTCTTTGCGGGCGTCCTGCTGGTCATCGCCCTCTGGCCGTGGAACAAGGAATACTACGTCAGCCGGATAAAGCCTACGCCCGCACCAAAAAAGGCGTGGACCTGGAGCGCGTGGCCTTCTTCGCCACCGCCGTCACCACCGTCATTTCGGCCCTGTTCGGCGCCGTCCCCGGCTCGTTCTTCGGCAACGGCTTTGAGACCTTCCTGGCCGAGAACATCATCCGCCTGCCCGAAAAGACCACCATGGAATACTCGGTCATCGGTCACCTGCACATCATGCTGGCGCTGATCGCCATCATGATCACGCTCATCATCGGCCGCTGGCTGAACTTCAAAGGCATCCTGCACAAGATCGCCATGCCGCTGATGATCCTGGGCACCATCGTGCTCAACCTGGGCGTGTGGGGCGTGGTCACTCCGCTCGAACCGATCGCCCACATGATCATCTACGTCGGCGCGACGCCTTCCATGCTGGCGGCGCTGCTCCTGCTCATCTGGAGTTGGGACAAACTCATCCAGGATGGCACAGCCGCATCTCAAAAACCCAACTTCGGCCAGAAACTCGGCGCCCTGGTGCGCGACCCGCTCAAGTTTGGTCCCACCTGGCAAATGCTCTTCATGAACTTCACCACCAGCGGCATCGGCATCTTCATGGCGATCAACTGGACGAGATCTTCCGCGTCTGGCCTGCCCGCGAAGAGCGCATCGAACTGACCGGCCACTGGCACGTGCTCTCGGCCATCATCGCCACCATCATCCTGCTCTACTACGGCGACATGATCGGCCTGAAAGGCAAACTCCGCCAGTGGTACGGCTGGAGCATCATCATCCTCTCCGACATCGCCTTTGGCGCCGTGACCATCTTCGAGATGAAACGCCTCTTCATCACCGAAGCCGAACAGCAGCCGCTGGTCAACGGCCTGATGTACGCCATTGACTTCGGCCTCGGCATGTTGCTGGTCTTCTCGCCATCGTGATGGTCTGGCGCTTGATCGACCTCTTCAAGAAGAAAGGACGCTGGACGGAAGAAGTGGATCACGAACTCTCCGCAGGAGGTGAAGTAATGAAACGCATCTTTCTGGACCTTCGATCCTGATCGCTCGTCCTTTCTGGTCTCCTGCGCCCCTGTGGATTTGAACGCTCCCGTCCCCACCTTCGACACAGGCGTGGACCCGAACGCCTGGGCGCAAGTCCCGGCTGGTGAATTCTTACTTCGGGCAGCACGACGACCTGATCAATCGACTACGACTACGAGATCATGGTCACCGATGTGACCGTCGCCCAGTATGTGGACTTCCTGAACGCAGCCCTGGCAGATGGTACGCTCAAAGTTGACGGCGACCAAATCGTCGGCTTTTATCCCGGCGACGAGTTCCACGGCGTCAAGCACGAGGAAGAGATCGAAGCGGGCGATTGGCATCTTCATCCCGTTGGATGACCCGGCCTCCACGGTTCACATTCGATGGCACGACTTTCACCGTCAAGCCCGGCTACGAAAACCACCCGATGACCAATGTCACCTGGTTCGGCGCCTGGGGCTACTGCGAATACTACGGCTGCCGCCTGCCCACCGAAATGGAATGGGAAAAAGCTGCCCGCGGCACCGATGACGACCGTCCCTTCCCCTGGGGCGACGAGATCGCTGCGCAACAACGCCAACTTCTATGCCAGCCGCGACCCGTTTGAGGATATGAGTTCACTTCGGCTCGCGCACCAGGCCGGTCGGTTCTACAACGGCAAGACCTACGACGGTTATGCCACACTTAACTCCGCCAGCCCCTACGGCCTGTACGACATGGCCGGCAATGTCTGGCAGTGGACCGGCGACGTCTACGAAGGCATGCACTACCGCTTCATGCGCGGCGGCTCGAAAGACACCTACGATATGGATTTGCGCATCTGGGTGCGCAACAATGCCACGCCCACTTATTTCAGCCCGGGTGTGGGGTTCCGCTGTGCGAGAAATCCGTAACAGATATAAGACAGTAGACAGTGTAAAATCAGTGCATCTGTTCCTTGCCTACGATTCAGATCCCTGACTATCTTATAGGAGTATTGCTTGAAAACCATCCTTGCCAAACTTCGTCTCTACTGGCCGCTGACCAAATCCCTGCAGACCGGCCTGCTGCTCTCCACCGGCCTGGCCGGGTACATGAGCGCCCGCTGCCCGGTGATGCACTGGTACGATTTCCTCGGCCTGGCGGTCAGTCTGTTCCTGGCCATCGCCGGCAGCACCATCCTCAACATGTGGTATGACCGCGACATCGACGCGGTGATGAACCGCACCCACCACCGTCCGCTGGCAGATGGGCGCGTCATCGCCCAGCGAAGCCCTGCGCCTTGGGCTGGTGCTTTCGGTGCTGGGCGTTGGGCATGGCGGTTGCCATGGACCCGCTCTACGGGCTGATCGTCTTTGCCGGGCTGTTCTTCGATGTGGTGGTTTACACCCTCTGGCTCAAACGCCGCACCTGCTGGAGCATCGTCTGGGGCGGGATCTCAGGCGGCATGCCCATCCTGGCCGGGCGCGCCTTCGGCACCGGTCACATTGACGGCATCGGCATCCTGCTGGCGCTGGCGGTGCTGTTCTGGATCCCCACCCACATCCTGACCTTCGCCATGCGCTACTTCGACGACTACCAGGCGGCAAAGATCCCGACCTTCCCTTCCACCTATGGTTTCCATTCCACGCGCATCACCATTGCCATTTCGAGCGTGATCGCCGCCCTGTGCATCAGTGCGGCTGGCATCCTGATCGGCATGCAATGGGGCTTCGTGCGGCTGCTGGCAGTCTTGTCCGCTGGATTGATGCTCCTGGCTGCAGCCACAGTCTTCCGCCCCACCGAACGGGTCAATTTCGGGCTGTTCAAGTACGCCTCGTTGTTCATGCTCAGCGCGATGATTTTGTTGTCCATATAAAGGAAATAAGATGCAAGCAACTCAAATTCTCATGGAGGAACATCGCGTCATTGAACGCGTTCTCACCGCTCTACAGACCGCCGCAGACCGCCTTTCCCAGGAATATGAAATCCGACCGGCATTTTTTGTGAACGTGGCACTCTTCAATAAGAATTTCACCGACGGCTGCCATCACCGCAAGGAGGAAGGCGTTCTCTTTGTTGCCATGAACGAGGCCGGAGTACCGGTACAAGGCGGGCCGATAGGCGTGATGCTGGCCGAACACGAGCAGGGTCGCGACTTTACAGGTGCAATGAAGGACGCCGCCCAGAAGTGGGAGGCGGGCGATCTTTCGGCACGGGCGGCCTTGGTACAGAATGCGCTTGGTTATGCAGCACTACTCCGCCAGCATATCCACAAAGAAAACAACATCCTTTTCCCAATGGCAGACCGGGTCATTCCGCTTGACAGGCAGGAAAAGGTGGTTACTGACTTTGAGCGTATCGAACACGAAGAGACCGGTGAGGGCGTACACGAAAAATACCTGGCACTCGCCGAAGTTCTCGAAAAAGAAAGCCAGAGGCAGATATGAAAATGACCATCCTGGACCGCATCCTCCTTCTCGCCACTGGACTATTGGCCGCGTGGCAGATTGCTGTTGGCATTAACCACTTCAGCACTTTGCCCATCGTTGCTTACACCATCGGGTTTGGCGTATTGCTTGTAGCCGGGTTACTGCTCATCATTCTCGGCTTTGACATACTGGATAGCCCAATCGTTATCATCGTGTCGACCATCATCCCCCTCAGCTTGTCCCTGGGATTGATCTGGGACCATCTTCCAGCGTTTCGGATACCTTACCTGTTTTTTGTGATGCTCGGGTTTCTGGCCATCGTCGTCACCCGCCTTGTCCCGATAAAAAACAAGCTGCCGGTGATCGTGTTGGCCCTTGTGCATGGCATCGCTGGCATGACTATCTTCCTGCTGCCGATCATCCTGGCATTTTCAGGCTACACCGCCCCCCGCTTTGCCCTGGTTGGCCTGGGCGGTGCCCTGATCGGCGTGGGAGGGCTACTGCTCTCCTTCCTAAAGACGGGCAGACCCATCCTCTCCCGCAATACCATCCTGAAGGTTTTGCCTGGCTTGCTTTTATTGATGACAGCCGCCTTTGTGTTCGGTTTTTCAGCAGCCTGATTCTTGTCCTGGGAGCTAACTCTGTGGAAAAAACATCGAAGTGGACGCCTGCAACGAAGAAAATATGGCTGCATCTGACTGCAGGGATCGTGTGGTCGGGAGTGGGTATCATGCTAACCGTCTTCGCTGTCACCTGGTTTGGCCTGGTCCATTCATGGACGGTCCTGCTGTTGATCTCAGCAGGTCTGCTCTTGGCCTCGGCGATCTATTTCTTCGGATTTTCAAAACTGGCTTCAAAAAATGTCCAACGCATCATCGCCATCCCCAAGGAACGAGTCTGCCTGTTCGCCTTCCAGAAATGGACAAGTTACCCCCTGGTGCTGGTAATGGTCGCCATGGGGATCTACCTGCGACGCTACTCCCCCATTCCCAAGCCTGACCTGGCGATCCTGTATCTTGGGCTGGGCGCTAGCCTGTTCGCATCCAGCCTCCAATACTATTCCCAAATACTTCGCACCGCCCACACATAGGCATTGGCTGTCCAATCGGATCTTCCGGTTGGAAATTTTTTTTATCCAAAACCAGAAAAGGAGAAGAGAATGTCAAGAAATAAGTGGTGGGCCAAACTGTTACGCATCG
The DNA here is from genome assembly GCA_963760315.1 of uncultured Chloroflexia bacterium. Classification (GTDB taxonomy): domain Bacteria; phylum Chloroflexota; class Anaerolineae; order Anaerolineales; family Villigracilaceae; genus UBA877. The sequence goes on along the minus strand of CAVXCK010000004.1, from coordinate 245,282 downwards.
TCGGGATTGTCTTCATGAGCCTGACGGCTGCCTTCACATTGATGGGCGGTGCAGGGACAACCTGCGTGGCACTCAATCCGACCGGTTTTGGGGATAGTTTCGCTGGCATTGCCCCATTCCAGTGGCTGTGGATTTTGTTTGTCCTAGTCGGGGTGGCAGTCGGGATCATGGGCATACGTACCGTTGTCTTACTTGTCAAGGGGACGAAAAACGCCTATCGCTATGCCATGATCGCGCTTATTCTCGGGACGGCATTGAACGCTGTCCATCTTTTCGCTTCGCGGGCATTGCGCGGCAGCTCCATGCCCGTGGACGGTGTGCTCTACACCAACATTCTGACCCTGATCATCTTTCTACTTTTCCGAACTCCCCGGTGTCTGGCAGGGTGTGGACTACGAAAAGCCCAAGAGTGAAAAGAAGACCGGGAATCAAGCTGCTGCCATTGCACTGGGTGTCACCGGTCTGCTAACCCTGACCATCCAGTTCCTGATGGCTCCCACTCACACCATCGGTGGGGTCAATTATGCCGATGCCTGGCATACTACCTTGACCCTGCTCGGTGTAGGGCTGATCCTGTTCGGTTTCGCCACAGCCATCGCCACAGAATTCACCATAGCCCAGCGGAATGTGCTGGCTCAGTTCTGGCCATTTGGAAAGAATTAAAGTGGTGGCATTGGGAGAGCGTTGGTGGCATCTCAGTATACGGTTTTATCGAATGGGTAAGCCTTTTCCACCTATTTACCTATTCTCGTATGTGGCTATCAATATCCGAACATCCTGAGTTAAATACCATTTGAAAATGGAAAGATCAGGCCGCGTATTCTGGTGAAATCATTCAGTATGTTCAAGGTAATTAGCCAGAAGATATTTATATCACCATTACTGTATGCTGCCTTGATCCCAAACCCTGCTGTTATACTCTAGAAAACGAGGTGTTTATCAGTGAAAAAGCTGGAAAATCAAATTTGTAAAAGCAAGTTTTATACTTTACCCTCTCACCTTTGTATTATCCGTACATAAGGTATTCTCTTGCCTGTTGGTTGCAGAGAACGCAACCTACCGGGTGCAAAGAAAGCGAGGGGCACACGAAAATCCGCCATTCTTTGGCGGGTTTTAATTCCCGGTCCCTTTCACCTCATTTCAGCGGACACACCCTGCAAAATACGCGGGACAAGCGGCTCAAACAGCGGCCACCAAGAGGGAAGATATCCCTTGGCGGGGATGGTATCCCCAAAGGGGACAATGTCAGAGTCCGCTTCGGGGGCACTTCTCTATACAGGTGTTCACAAGGTCATCACAGATTTATGGGCTGGATGACCATGCAGAACACCTGCTTTATCTTTTACTTTGGGAAGCTATCCCGCTACACGGGAGGCATTCACACGAACACACGCCTGGCGGCTCACGAGCTGTGAGGAAAAAACCGATTGAGGGAAACGGGGTGCATGATACAATTGCCGATTAAATAGCTAGAAAGCCGTATAAACGCCCAAGCAATCAGGGTTTTATCCGAATCGCGTATGGTGTTATATGATCCGCTTATATGCGAGTTGTGCGGCCTGTAAGTTCACAACATGAACTCTACTTTGTATTATTCCAATCAAGGAGGAATTATGATCCGAATATTTTTAGCATCAATTTTACTGATGGTTGGGCTGGCTGGCTGCAATCTGGCAAAAGCTTCCGGGGGAGGGATAACCTCCGCCCCGACCAGTGATATGCAAATCATCCGCCAGACTGCTGAAGCGACAGACGAAGGCACATCCACATCCATCGCGATCGTCCCCCAGACTGCTGAAGCGACAGACGAAGGCATATCCACACCCATCGCGATCGTCCCCATCCCGGTCAGCTCAATCCAAATTGAAGGAGTGCCTTATAAAGCATATCAAATACCTGGCGACCCGTTCCGGTTCGTTTGCCAGGAGCCCTGCCCGCTTGATCTGCAATACATTTACGCAGAATATGCCGGCTTTCGCCTCGCACATGCCAAGCTGATCGAATTGACCGGAGTTGATACCCTGACCGAGCTGCAGCCGGTGGACATGCACTTGGTATTTGAAGACAGTATATGCAGTGAATTCCCATATGGGCATGCTTATCTATATTCTCACACGCATCAGGCGTACACCTGCACGGATGGACCCGGATATTACCCCACGAACGAGGAGAAGATCCGGATGGCGGCTCAGCCCGATGGTCAATATTTTCCCCTTCACGAATACATGCACACGATCTTCTTTGGGAGAATCTCCGGGAAGGCAGGAAATATCCAGGATTATTATGCGGAGTTTTTCCACGATTTTGTAGTACCGCTTCCCTCTTATGCCACCGGGATTGTGGACCCTGCAGGATTTTGTTCGTACCGCAACCAACTTCCTTCCGGGGGACTTCCCCTATGGTTAATCTCTGAACTCTGCCAGCAAAATGGTTTCCAATTAAAGGACCTGGCTCTCAGCCTGATCGAGTTGGACAAATTGTATCAATCCGGCGGAGGCCAGGTTTATCAGGAAGGATACGAACATCCTGTGCCGAGTGTGGCACAATACCGTGACATCCTCAACCGCTTACTGGGTAGCGACACAACAAATGCCTTTGCCGATGCCTGCTGGCCTCCCGAGTTGTTTGGTAATAGTTTTAGTCGTCCTCCTGCCTGTGTCAGTAATTCGACAGCAGGTACTCCAACACCTATTAAATGACGGTCACTAATAAGTTATGCCTAACACCGGCTTCAGCGGATAGATAGTGGGTTTTCTTCCTGCCCCTTGGGAATTGGCGCGTGGCGGTTTTCTCCGCCAGGTCCCAACCTTGCTGGCTGTCATCAGCGTGGTCAATGGAATAACCCTCATCATCTAGAAACGCAGACGATTAAGTTGAAAGGAATATTAATAAATGAAAACCGAACCTTCACTCGTTACGATGACGGAACCACAGGCGCCTACGGCTCCGGTCACGCCTCTATGCTTCGATCCACCCTCTTGCTGTTCCTCCTGGCTTTCCCGGTGTATTTCATGTTCCTTATTTTCCATGAAGGCGGCCATGCTCTGCTTGCCCTGGCTCTGGGAGGATCTGTCTCCTTATTCTATGTCCATCCTTTTCCTATGGGTGGATATGTCAGGCCGGTTTTCGACTGGTCTAACGTCTGGTTCCACGCTGCTGGACCGGCCCTGGTGCTCCTGGTCTCCCTCTTGATCTTCCTTCTGTGCTGGAAGCGCCGCTCTATCTCCTTCCTGCCGCTGGTGATGTTCGTTTCATGGACCGCGATCGTGCAGGGCTTCGTGATCCTGATGGTGCAAGACGACATCAACAACATCGTGCAGCTCACCGGCCTGTCCCCAATCATTTTTCAAGTGACGGGTTCGATGCTTGTCGTTGCAGGGATCTTCCTTTTCGTTTCCCTCTTCCTCTGCTCGGTTTGGCCCCGAGGGACCTCAGATCCCTGTTCGTGGTGCCTGCCGCTTTCTTCTTTTGGGTTTTGGTCGGACTGCTCGTTGGAACCCTGTTTGTGCCCGGTTCACCGGCCGACATTGTCTATGGCTTGGGAGAGACGATCCTTACGACTGTGAAGAGTTCTCTCGTCTTGTTTGTGATCTTCGGCGTGCTTCTCGCTGTGACCCATGTCACCCTCTATCGCTGGGTGTATCCCAGGCTGCCTGGCTGGCTGCGAGCGGAGACGGTCCAGCTTGCCTGGAAGGATCTGCGCCTGCCTGCCTTGCTGGCAGTCGTCAGCGTAATCGTGGGATTGATCATCATCACGTAGCACTGTAATGTAGGTTTATCGACAGATCAAGTGAAGGGAGAATATTCCCCCTAAGGATATTAGGCTGAGCAGCATGTACATAAACAGCGCCAATAATCAGTGGCGCAAGGCAACAGGAAATTAAGTCGGGGTATACAGCAACAGCAGGCGCCGATGGGGAGATCATCCAGAAAACTCCTGACAGCTTCATGTTCTTCCCCGCCGCCCAGTTTTATGGAATAAGGCATACATTCAAGTGGTGCACAACGCCATCTCGTTGGAAGATATGCTTGCTGTTGACAGAATCCAAAACATGACCTTCAATCTGTTGGGTGCTCCCATCGGTCAGATGTACCTTAATGCATGTTTCGTTTGAAGCTTGGAGTATTACCGGAACCTGGCAAATTGAGTAAGCAATGGAACCCGCCTGCAATTCCATTTGTTGCTGCTGCCCATCAACACTCCAATAAGAGAATACCTTGGGACTGGCAAGAAATTCGTTCCTGTCCAGCAGCAGAAAGTCAAATACCAGATTACCGTTTTCGATGGAAAATCCAAGTTCCACCTGGCGGATTAGAATTTCTTCTTTGACCATCCCGGTCATGCCTGGCTGCTTGGCCCCGCTGGCCTTTCGGTGTGTGTGAATAAGGGTCCGTAGGGAAAGCACCATAAACAGCAGGGGTCTTATTGAAACTCTGTCCTTTGCAAAGATCAGCGTATTTTTCCAGTAAACCCCGGATGGATGGTTCACTTCTCGTACGCCGGATCGTTTCCTGCACTGCCAGCATTAGCTTGGAAACCATGTGCCAGTAAATACTTCCCAGGCCCTCATAGGCAAAAAAGGTTCCGGAACGTCCAGTAAATTCTTCATGGTGTAAAGATATCTTCAAACAAAGCCTCGATCTGCGCGGCTTCAGCCTTTACCAGTTCTGCATATTGAGGGTTGCGTTTGAGCGCATCGAGAGACCGCCTCACATCTTTCAAGTTGCGGATATGGCCGCTGAAATGATAGTTTCCATTTTCATCCCTGGTGATCAGGGTCTGATCCTGCGCCTTTACCAGTTCCAAAACAAGCGCCAGGCCACTTACCTGGGCTGCCGTAATACAGTTCTTCTCGAGAAAACCCGGCAGATCCCGATCTGGATAGAGAATGTAACTGTGCTGGTCAGCCCGGTACAACTTGCTGTGTCTCATGCTCTCCAGAAGCGCCAACAACTCTTCACCGGATAGCATCCCTGATGAAAGGATGGCAACCTGGCCTTCCAGCATTTCATAGAGATGGCTGATGGACGCAAGCTTGGGATCAAGATGCAGAATGTTGTAAGCGTGATACAGGTTATCGCTGCGTTTGTTTGCGCGTAATGAATGATCGACATATTGCAGCACCAGATCGAGAAATGCAACCATATCCGGGATCGGCAGTTGCGTCAATTCGCCTGAGAACCCATGGGAATAACAGTTCCCGCGATAATCACTCCCAGCCTGACCCAGCGCGTCCATCACGGCGCGTCTTTGTTCGTCATTGAAAGAATTTTTCAGCGCGCTCTGGAATCGGACCAGGATCTGGGATATCTGTAAGTAAAGTTCTTGAACTTCCCGGCTGATTTGAACTGTTCTGAGGGCACTCTGTTCCAACAACTCCTTGTAAAAAACGATGGTGCGCCGCAAATAGCACAAGGTTACAACCGACAACCCTTTGCCAACCAGGGCATTGTTGGCATCATTCCATTCGGGGCGTTGGGTGTTCATCCAGATGCCGCCTTCCGGGACAAAGTTCACCAGTTTGGCGAGCAGCAGGGTGAGTAGTTTTTCTGCGAGATTGGCAAGGAGTATTTTCCCGTCGCGCGTAAATGTCAGTTTGCCATCCGTGCCGCGTTCCTTCACCCGCAACTCGATCTCCCGTTCCAGATCCCAATCAAAATCAATGGTATTGTAAGGATCCTTCTGTAGATCAGCATAAGGTTTGATCCGATACGGAACATTGGCATAACTGAACATTGGTCGGGCAAGAAATGCCTGAAGCTTGCCAGGATGCACTCTGGCACTGATTTCCATCAGTTTTTGGAGATAAATGATTTGATGGTCGCCCCAGTAGCCAATATTCGCCCAGGGATTGCCGGGTTCTGGAATTTCCCATTCAATCCCCTGGCGAGTAATTCGATAAGGGTTGTACCCATCTGCTGTTGTTGCATTCAGGAAGGTACAAATCATACTTTCAACATATTCCGGATAAGAATAAGCGAGGGCTTCCCAGTTTTGAAAAATATCGCGCCAATTCCCTTCATAACCCAGCTGCTGAGAGCCATCATCTTTTTTGATATTGATCGCAAAGCGATTCCAGGGGCGGCTGGGGTCACCATGTCGTCGGCTGAATGACAGGGGCAGGTAGGCATAACTCAAGCGGATTAGATCTGCTGATCCGCTTGCTTCCGAGCAGGCTTGAAGGGCGGAGATAGAAATTTCAGGGGGCAATTCGGAAAAAAAAGATGCTTTCTCAGCGAGAATCGGAGGATTGCGAACTGATAAGAATTCGATGAAATCTTGTGTATGAACCTGGTATTGGTCAGCGAAAATGCCGCCGCGCATCTCGTTGAACATCACGTTCGCAAAATGGTTGGCGCAGCGAAGTTGACTATGGGAGACCTGCAATCCATCTGCGCTGGCGACGATCTTCTCCAAATTCGTGTTATTCAATTCAATGTCGCGTTCCAGGGCATTTGCCAGGTTGGCCCGATTCTCTTTCAGACTTTTAGACAAACGGACGATCGCGGCGCTATCCTGGCTGACCTCTGCCACCAGATGCCATGAGTGTTCCATACCCGGAGCAAGGTTGAGGGTGGCATGCACAAAATAAGCACAACGCCGCCCACGCACTTCTGTTTCCATTGTCACGCCCATGCCAGTGCGAAAGTCATCGAGTTGCACCGACGAGAGCAGATAGTCCACCTGATCAAGCCCAAGCTGCACAACCGTCGTCGCCAGAAGCGACTCGCTGGGTTCAGCCAGGTCCGTCAGGGTTGAGTTAAGTGCAAAGATAGCCAGACCGGTTTCAGTGTCCAGTTCACTGCGTTTATAGGCATCCAAAAGGGGACTGAATATGTTCTGGGTCAACGATGTAATATTGGCGGGCAGAATATTCTGAAGACCATCGACAAGCTCGATCTGGCAGGCTGACTTCCCCCGAGTTTTGTAACCAGGTCGTCTTTACGAAGCCAAAGGTATCACTGGTTCGCCAGGCATAACGATAGGTCAACCCCAGGCTATGGTTATTTTCTTCAAAAATGACCACCGTGCCAGCCACATTCTTGTAAATATTGCGTTCGATGTGATAGATCCCTTGTTGCCGCTTCTGAAAATGGCTCCCATAGGCTGGTCCGTTGTGCGCGTGTGACAAGCAATATCGCCTTGTTTCCAGTGTTTTCGCTATTTTCGGTCAGCTTATCCTCTGTGTAGTAGGGGAAGAGAGACTGTTCGGCGCTGATCCGACCAGCAGAAAGGCCTCCGGTTGATGAGATAAAGAGCCAGTGATTGGAACTGCTGACGATGCTCATAAAGAACGGCTCCATGGCATCATAATTTTGAATTTTATAAAATATTTCGCCCAGGATGGTGACATACTCGCCCTTGACGGTTTGCTCTGACCGCTTTTGGGCAGTGTCACCAATGAAAACCGGATGTGTTTTTTTGTTCATCATCTGAACCTTTTCATATCCATTAAGTGCCTATCCGAATCAATATTTGGCATCTTCTGGCCCCTGCATTTCGATGCACTCTTTGATCACATCATTGCATAGCTCCTCTTGGTGTTCTGAATGCTGAAAACTCGAGTGGAGAATATGGTTCAGGGTAATTGAGATTATACTGTACGATAAGTACTCAGCCTATCGATGGCATAAAGCATATGAAAGGTTTGACGAGGCAAAAATGGAAAAATGCCTTGCATTTGTACTGGGGGGCGGTGGAGCACGCGGCGCAATGCAGGTAGGCGCACTACGCGCCTTGATCGAAGCTGGCTTCAAACCCGACCTGCTCGTGGGAACTTCGATTGGAGCGGTCAATGCAGCCGGCCTGGCGCTGTGGGGTGTCGACCTGGCTGGTGTTGAAGCGCTGGAGCGAGCCTATCAGGAAGTGGCAGATGCTCATTTGATGGATCCACGCTTGGCCCGAATAACGCTGCGGGCCTTATCTGGACGCCCAAACCGCCATGCCAGCCGGCGGGTGGAAGAGTATCTCATCTCGAAAGGGATTACTGCAGAGCTTCGTTTTGACCAAGTACCACATGCACGCCTAGGCTTGATTAGCTCTGACCTGAACACGGGCGAGCCAGTGATTTATGGACGGGACACAAGCCAATCGGTTTTAGAAGGAATTATGGCTTCCATAGCGATACCGCCCTGGTTTGCTCCGTTGGCAAAAGATGGCCATTTCATCATGGATGGAGGCGCCCTAAGCAACCTGCCGGTCGAACCCGCCATGGCATTGGGTGCCACAGAGATCATCGCCCTCGACCTGGACGATCCCGATGGAATGCTGGGAGTTGACAATACGCCAAGCCAGCAATTGGAGAAACTCGTTTTTTCGGTCACCCGGAGGCAAGCTTCCCTTGAAATGGCACTGGCTGCGGCCCGAGGTGTGCCTGTTCAATATCTTATGCTGAAAAGCTCACCCCCCATCCCCATTTGGGATTTCAGCAAGCACCGCGAATTGTCCCGAGTTGGTTATGAAATCGCGGGTAACGAAATTTCAGGCTGGTCGAAGACCAACTGACCTTCCCCCCGGAATGGTCCTTCCAGATCTGGTCATGAGAGAGCAGCCTCCGCAGAAGCCTTCCTGAACACAGCTTGAAATCCAATCCATCCAGTGTACTGCAACGGCTCTTTCATTGGGTGCATGCAAATTCGGATGCAATCAGATTTGCCTCCGGTTGGGATGACAAAATAAACCGGTAGCAATCGCTCCGCTCTCAACAACAGATTATCTGTATATAAGGTACCTCGTGGGGGCACATCACTCAAACAGCGATCCCCGGCGGGGATAATATCCCCAAGGGGGATGATATCCCCTAGCGGGGATGATATCCCCAAGGGGGACAATGTCCGGGTCTGCTTAGAGGCGCTGGAACATGCCGTCCATAGTTTCCATATGGCACTCTCTTGTCTTATCCGCTTTCATTAACATAGAAGGCGTATTTGTTTTACGGACGCAATTCATCGATACCGATGAAAAAACAAAAGTATTATCTTGACATCGCCCCCGCCCAATGATACATTAAACCCCAGTTGAAAGTAGACCAGGCCTCCCGTCTTGCGGCTTGTTCTTCCCAAACAAATAGCGATCAAGGAGAGTCTTTATGAGCATCATCGAAGTCAATCACCTGACCAAGTACTACGGAAAATCCCGGGGGATCGTGGATGTTTCCTTCAACGTGGAGGAAGGGGAAATCTTTGGTTTCATCGGTCCCAATGGGGCCGGAAAATCAACCACCATTCGATTGTTCCTCTCCTTGATCTATCCGACCAAAGGAGATGCGAAGATCTTTGGGAAGGACTGCATCAAGTTCGGTCCCGAGATCAGGCAGGAGATCGGATATCTGCCTTCCGAGGTCTTTTATTACGAGGGCATGAAGGTCATCGACCTGCTCAAGTACTCGGCCAGTTTTTACAAGAAGGACTGCACCCAGCGGCTGCACGAGCTGGCCGACCTGATGGAACTGGAGCTGAAAAGAAGGATCGATGATCTCTCCTACGGCAACAAGAAGAAGGTCGGGATCGTGCAGGGGCTTTTACACCAACCGAAACTGATCGTCCTGGATGAACCGACCGCAGGCCTCGACCCGCTGATGCAGCACAAATTCTTCAATCTCATCCGGGAGGAGAATAAGCGAGGCGCGACCGTTTTCTTCTCCTCGCACATCCTGGGTGAAGTGCAGCGCTTGTGCAACCGGGTGGCGATCATCAAGGAAGGCAGCATCATCAACATCCAGGACATCAAGACGCTGCAAAAGGATAACTATAAAAAGATCCGGATTGCGGCAGGAGGCATGGATGAAAAACGGTTCAAGGTCGACGGCGTGAGCAAGCTGGAGAAAATGGATGGCACGCTCAGCTTCTTCTACAAGGGCGATATCAATGCGATCACCCGCTTGATCAGCGACTGGGGAGATCTCCGACCTGACCATCGAAGACCTGACCCTGGAAGAGATCTTCATGCATTATTATGAATAGGTGATGACGATGAACATCTATTTAGCATGAACTCAAAACCAAGCTGAGATCGGTGCTGATCTGGTCGGCATCCATCGCGGCCCTGATACTCATCTTTATGTCCATCTACACCGGTTTCTCGAAGCAGGCAGCGTTGTTAAGTCGAACTGATGGCCAACTTTCCCCCGCAATTGCTGGTCACCTTTGGGATGGAGAATATGGACTTCTCGAGCGTCCTGGGTTTCTTCGGGCTGATCTTCCTCTTCTGCCAGATTTGCCTGGCGATCCAGGCTGCCAACTATGGGTTTGGCCTGGTCTCGGTCGAGGAAAGTGAGTGGACCGCCGATTTTCTGCTGGCCAAGCCGGTGAGCCGGACGAAGATCATGACCAGCCAAGCTGCTGGCGGCCCTGGCCGGCCTGACCATCACCAATATTGTCGTCTGGATCAGCAGTTTTGTATGCCTCAGTCTGTTCCCCAATGGCAAGGGATACCCGGTCAAGCTCGCTGGTGATCCTGCTGCTCAGCATTGTCGTTTTCCAGTTGTTCTTCCTGTCGGTAGGGTTGGTGATCTCGCTGCTGGTGAAACGGGTGCGGAGCGTGACGCCGTTCTCCATGGGGCTGGTGTTTGGTCTGTACATCCTGAACGCGTTCGGCAGCATGATCGGTGAAAAAAGCCTAGAGATCATTTCGCCATTCAAACATTTTGATCCCAACTACATCCTCAAGAATTCCGCCTGGGATCTCCCGCTGGTGCTGATCAGCGTGACGGTCATCGTCATTTCTGTACCTGCCAGCTATTTGCTGTATGCCAGACGCAACATCCCCTCGGCGGTGTAAGGAGAAGAACCGGTGAATATCTTCTTTCGTGAACTGCGAGCAAATTTAAAATCCCTGCTCATCTGGAGCGTCATCGTCATCTTGTTCACCCTGGTGGGATTCGCAAAATTCTCTGCCTACTATGACAACCCCGAAATGCTGGCCATTCTGGACAGCTTCCCGCCGGCCGTGCTCTCCGCCATTCAGCTTGAATGCTTTCAATCTGACCACGGTGACGGGATTTTTTGGCATCATGGTCATGTACTTCGGCCTCATTCTGACCATCGCGGCTGCCATGTGGGGCAGCGGCATTATTTCAAAAGAAGAACGCGATAAAACGGTTGAATTTTCCCTCACCCTGCCGGTGACACGCGGCAGACTGATCACCGCAAAATCGGCTGCGATGGTGGTGAACTGTATCATGCTGCTGCTTGTCACCTGGGGCATCACGGTGGTCTGCGCACAACAATACAAACCGGACAGTGAATTCTACAGTTTTATAACCCTCGGCATGGTCTCCTTCTTCATTTTACAGATGATCTTCCTGGCGCTGGGTATCTTCCTGGGATGCGCGATGAAGAAACACAAGCTGTCCGGCTCCACGGCGGTCTGGATCCTGTTGAGCACTTACTTTCTTTCCATCCTAGTAGGGCTGGACAAGGATTTGGATTTCCTAAAATACCTGACGCCCTTCAAGTACTTCGATGCCGCCCAGCTTTTGCGTGATTCCAGCCTGGAGATCACCTTCGTCCTGTTGTCGGTGGTCATCATTGCTGCCCTCCTGACAGGCGTGGTACGCAACCTACGCAAAGAGGGACCTGTACATCTAACACCCATCCCGGAAACCTGAATGGAAAAGACACCTAACTGAAGCAAGGCAGGTGTCTTTTGCATGACAAAGCATGTCTGGGCAATAGGCCAAGGCGTGCGGAAATTGGACATCAAGGACTCAGGAGAAGAAATAGGATCATTCGCGGAAAGCCTTTGTTTGGGAGAGAGAGCCCTTTCGATGCGTTCTCCCTTTCCATTTCCAACAGATCCAATGCACTCAATCGTTCTTCTTCCTTTCCAATCTTCTTAGCACTCCCAACAAGACGACCGATACCATCACCAGCATCACCGAGAGTGCCAATGCCACTCCCAGGCTGTGCTCCAAGCCGAGATAAATAGCCAGGGGCATGGTTTGCGTTCTTCCTTCCAGATTTCCAGCGAACAAGATCGTCGCGCCAAATTCACCCAGGGCGCGCGTCCAGGTCAGGACGATTCCGGTCAGGAGGGACCGCCATGCCAGCGGGAGCATGACCGAGCGGAATAACTGCAGCTCACTTGCCCCCTCGACAATGGCCGCCTCCTCCAACCGGGGGTCAATCTCGACAAAACCAACCTTGGCCGAACGGACGAACAGCGGCGCAGCGACGAATGTTTGCGCCATGATCACGGCCGCGGTGGTGAACGGCAGACTAATCCCCAGCGGGACCAGCCAGCGCCCGAAAACGCCCTGCCTCCCGAATGCGATCAACAGAGCCAGACCTGCCACCGAGGGCGGCAGGACCACCGGCAGGTCAACCAGCAATTCCAGAGCGGTCTTGCCATGGAATTTCCAGCGCGCCAGGATATATGCCAGCGGCATCCCTGCCGCCACCGCCAGCAGGGTGGACAGGCTACTGGTCAGCAGGCTCAGACGCAGCGCCGAAAGCGCCGTCGGAGCGAGGGCATAAGTAAAAAAGCTTGCATTAACGGATTTCCAGAAGACGGCAAAGATGGGAAGCCCAAGCAGGACCAGCAGGACCAAGCTGGGCAGGATAAAAACCCAGCCGGGTCTGTGGTCAGGTGATAACCAGCGCCCAAAACGGTTCAATAGTCTCATGGTCTAGGGAACAACGGGGATAAATCCCCATTTCTTCAGGATGGCTTGTCCATCGGATGAAAGGACATAAGCGATAAAGTCGGCTGCCAGGTCTGGCTGGGGAGCGCTTTTCAAGGCGGCAATCGGGTATTTAGCGATCACGTTATCGGCGGCGGGGAATTCGATCGTCTTCAGTTCAGGGGCAGCGACCGCATCCGAAACGTAGACGATGCCTGCATCCGCCTCGCCCAGCTGCACTTTCGCCATCACCTGCTTGACGTTGGTTTCATTGGAGACCACGTTTGCCAGCACCCGGGTGCTGAAATCGGAAGCGAAAGCCGGGTCCTTATCCAGGTTGGCCAGGATCTGGCGGGCATATTTGCCGGCAGGGGAGGCTGTATCTACCAGGACCAGTTTAACACCGGGCGCGCCAGATCTTGCAAGGTATAAATATTGGCTGGATTGCTGGCGGGCAGGATGACCAGCAGACTGTTGTTCAGGAATATTCGCGAGGAATTTGCCGCGACCAGATTATCGGTAACGAGTGTATCCATTTCCGTCTGGTTGGCTGAAGCGAAAACGTCAGCGACCGCGCCCTGTTCGAGTTGCGTGCGCAAGGTTCCTGAACTGGCAAAGTTGAAGGTGACGGTCACACCGGGATGGGCAGATTCGAAGTCCCGGCCGATTTCGGAAAAAGCGTCTGTCAACGAGGCGGCAGCAAAAACGGTCAGCGTGTGCGGTTGCGGTGGTGACGTCGGCGGTAGCGAAGTCTTTGCAGGTGGCACGGCGATAAGTACGGGCGGCGGTGTCGAAGCTGGTCCGCAGGCAGCCAGCAAGGCTGCAACCAATAGAATGGCGTGGGCAAAACGTTTCATGTTTTCCACTCCCGGGGAAAATATTAGAATGCCTTGCGGCATTCGTCCAGCCAATCGACGATGGATTTGAGCTGCTGGATGCGCAGTTGCAGGCTCAGACGATTAAATATTTGCCCGCCAGGGAGGGCTGCCAGACTCGCTTCGAGGCGGGCAAGCGTTTTTTGGACCTCGATGGTTTGGGCGTCGACCATGGGAGAGACTCTTTCGGGGGCATGTTTCTGTGTGAAGCACAGGCGGGTAATGAATTCCAGCCGGATGGCGTGTACGCTGCTTCCGGTGGGCGTTTCGAGCCAGGCTTCGAAATGACTGCGACCTGCAGGGGTGATTGTTAAAAATTGGATAGGCGGAAGTTTTTCCTGTTTCACCGTTGTCGAGGAAATGAAACCCTGTATTTCCAACCTTTTCAGGATGTTATAGGTCTGACTCTGGCTGACATGCCAAGTCTGGCCAAATTCAGCAATCAACAGGCGGTGGAGATCATAGCCATGATTGGGTTGTGAATAAAGAAATCCAAGCAGGGCATATTCTGGCGAGCGGGAGCGATGGGAGGTGGATGATTTTGGCATATATACTCACTTAGTGAGTATATATGCTTCTTAAGGAATAGGCAAGTGAGTTCTACTCTGTGGAATGAAACAAGCGCCTGGTGACCAGACGCTTGTTTTCTTATTGAGCAGAAGTTTTTCAATTACAGGGTTTACGGCCAGATGTCATGGGCGGTGAAATCCACCCAGACGAGGTCCATAGTATTTGGAACTCTGGAGAGAATTCCATTCCCGATGGTCAGGGGCGGATTGCTCAATTTGCTCCACCAGGCCCTGTCAGTGGCGTAACCGAATTGATAACCGACCGGCGCGGGGTTGAAATACGCGCCCCAGGCCGCGAATTCGGTCATCATGGCGTTCATAGTGCGGAAACCCTGGCTGTCGTCGACGAATACCAGCCCGGTGCGGTAGGTGGGCGGCATCTGGGAGGTGAGCCAGTGCTTGAGGAAGACCCGATAATTGTTGTTTTTAGTCTTAACCTGCGCTACCCAGGCCTGCGCCTCGGCATCCGTGATGGGTTTGCCATTGCGATACTGCTTGTTCAGGTACCACTCATCGTCAACGCCAAAACCGATCACGCTGGGATGGTTTCCATATTGCTTGAACACGAGGTCGATCAACATGCTCATGTCGCAGCCGGATGACTCCACCTGCAGCCAGACTTTGATGCCTGCCCCGTCAAATGCGGCAAAGTCCGGACCAAATTTATCGACCGCGTCGAAGCGGACACCCGGGTATGTTCCGCCGTCGGGGTTGGGGAAGTGTGCCCAACAACCCGGGCCTTTCATGCCGTCAATTTCGACGACCACGGCGATCATGGAACCGGTTGAGCCGGGGAAGCGCGAAGCCATCGAGTTGATCGAGTTGACCCACCAGGTTGGAGCAGGCCAGGGGCTGATACCGTAATCGGAAGCCCTCAGCCCGGCGCGCATTCCTTGCGGAACAGACGGCGGCGTCGGTGTCGGTCCGGGTGGGGGCGTGGGTGTAGGCTTGCCGGCGCTTACCAGCGAGGTGCTGCCGAGAGCCATCAGCAACACCAGGACGAGCACAACAAAGATGCGGATGCGATTCTTGGACATTTCATCATTCTCCTGAATGAACACTGTCTTGTGGAAAAAAAGATTCGGAATGAAGGTGTTGTTTCTTCCATGGTTTCCCGGGGATTCACCTCCTTGCAGGACGACTCGCTGTGGATCATTGAAAAAGCCACCACTCACATTACGGTGCAACGGGAGGCTTGATTGTGCCGCCAATCACCTCGTTGACGGTCTTCACTAATGTCCCATTGGTCGCGCGTGGCTGCAGCCAGTCAAGCAGGGCAGTGAAATTCGGCGCAGTGATCGAATAAACGTCGCAATTAGCGCAGACGTGATGGAAGACCAGCTGCACCCAGCCTCCACCGGACTGCTCGGCTTGCGTGATCCAGCTTTCTATTGTAGCCACGCTGGTGCTGTTCTTGACGCTCGGCATGGCCCAGGTGGCATATGGATTATGAGGCGGGATGGTATCGGGACCCAGTGAGACGGTGCGCCCGCTGTTATAGCCGCAGTCTTTCAACGCCTGGATGGTGTTGCTGTTAAAGTTGCCAAAGGGATAGGCAAACGAAACCGGCTGGAAGCTGTGATTGAAGAGATTGATGCGGTCGCCGCAAACCTCCTGCCGCAAGGCAGTGCCCTTGAGGTTCTTCAGGTTTGCGTGGGTGAGACCGTGACCTCCAATTTCATTGCCATCGGCATATAGATCAGCCAGCCCGACCCACGTCAGGTGGACAGAATCCCCGATCACGCCGCTATTCACGTAGAACGTGGCGTGCATATTGTGCGCAGCTAGGATGGCGCGCGCCGTATATTGGTCAGCATAGCCGTCATCGAATCCAATCGTGACGTAAACAACCGAGGGTCCGGATGTGGGGGTTGGTCCGGGTGGTGGAGTTGGGGTGGGCTTGCCAGCGGTTGCCAGCGTGGTGCTGCCAAAGACCATGATAAGCGTCAACAGACCTGCAACAACGATACGAACAGGATTTCTTAACATGTCATTCTCCTCTCACAGGGTTTACTTGTGCAGCCATTCCCTTCGATCTCATTCTCGTTCACCTGGCGGAATTGTAGAGCTACCATACATAATATAGATTTGTTAATGTAAAGTCAAGCATCCTTAAGTACAAAATCGCCCATTGATGCGCTGAGTCATGGGGGTACCTTTCATTGATGGTCAGCCATCCAGAGGTAATCTAACGAATCACGACCCGCATGTTCATTCCGCCTGGATCTTTCCTTCCGCCAGGGCGCGGTGGAATATTTCGAGGGTCTCGGCCACCCCCTGGTCCAGCGGGGTGAAGTGTAATGATCCGATAACACTGGTAAGGGCGGTGTTTTCCACTTCGGGCGGGAAGGGCAGCGGCACATCGTCAAAGGATATCCGGCCGCGGGCAGAGGGTTCGGCCCGCTCGATGGCGGCAATCACCCCGGCCGTGCTGACGAAATCCCCACCCAGGTTAAAGACCTGCGCCCCATGGAAGTCTGCCCGAGCAGCCTGGATGAAGGCCCGGGCGGTGTCGTCGGCGTACTGGAAGCAGTAGCGCCCGCCATAAGAGATGTGGAAAGGCTTGCCGGCAGCGGCCGCCAGGATGGCTTTGGTGGGGGTGGAGGTCATGCCCTGGTCCCGCCCGGCGCCGTAGACCACGTAGGGCCGCAGCCCGATGCTGTGAATGCCGTCGTCGCGGAAGTAAACCCGGGCTGTGCCTTCGTTGGCCTGCTTGTAGACACCGTAGTGCGAACGCGGTTTGAGCAGGGCATCGTGGATCAGGGGCTCGTCCGGGTATTCCTCGCGGGTCCCGTAGACAGCAGTCGTGCTGGCGTAGACCAGGCTCTTCAGCCCCACGCGCTTGGCGGCCTCGAATAGGTTCACCGTCCCGACCACATTTACCCGCGCCCCGGCGACCGGGTCGGCTTTGCAGAAAGGCAACTGCAGGGCAGCCAGGTGGATTACCCGCGTGGCACGGCTTTCTTTCAGGGCGTTCTCCACCGTCGGGTAGTCCGAGATGTCACCCTGCAGGAATTGGATCCGGGAAATCTCGTCATCACCCAGCACCAGCGGCAGGCGGTGACGTTTGACGTCGAGATCGAGGGCTGCCAGCGGGACGCCCTCCCGCACCAGGTTGCGAAGCACCCAGATGCCGATGCAGCCGGCCGCGCCGGTGACCAGAAAGCGTTCTTCGCTCATAGGTATTCCTTCCGTTTCACCCCGCCTCTCGTTATGGTGCAAATTATTGCGCTCGGACCTGACTACTTGGCAACCCAGCCACAGTCCACCAGCCAATCGGAGCCGGTGACAAAGGAGGCTCCCTCGCTGGCCAGGAAATAGATCGGCTCGGCGATCTCAGCCGGATCAGCCCAGCGTTTGAAGGCCTGCTCGGCCTCGCGCTCTTTCTTGACCACTTCGAAGGGATTGCCAGTCCGTTTTGATTCCAGGTCGATGTCGGCGCGCAGCATGGGGGTATCAACCGAGCCCGGGCTGATCGAGTTGACCCGGATGTTGTAGGGTGCCAGCTCCCAGGCCAGGGCGCGCGTCATGGCAATGATGGCGCCCTTGGTAGCCCCGTACATGACGTGGTCGGTCTGCCCGACGTGCCCGGAGACCGAGCCCATGTTGACGATCACGCCGCTCTTTTGCTGCTTCATGAACGGCAGGACGTACTTGCATAGCAGGAAGTGCCCACCCAGGTTGACCTCGGTGGTGCGACGGAACTCATCCCAGGTGATCTGGTCGAAGGGTTTGACCAGTACAATCCCGGCGTTGTTGACCAGCACGTCGATGTGGCCGTACTTCTCGCCGGCCTGGCGGACACACTCCGCCACCTGTTTTTCGTCCGCCACGTCGCAGTGCAGGAACATAGCCTCCCCGCCTTCTTTTTGAATATCTTCCACGACCACCTGACCCTCGGGCAGGATGTCCAGCCCGAGGGTGGCGCAATCGTGCTTCGCAAAGACCCGCATGCAGGCCGCGCCGATACCGCGAGCCGCACCGGTGATAATGACGACTCTCTTCTTGCTCATAATTCCTCCTAATCTCAGCGCAGGGGTGCGCAACTACCCACCCCTATGGCTGAATTCATAAACCGATCATCTTGCGCGCCTGCCTGGCGGTAGCCAAAGGTCGACCCAAGGCGAGCGCCATCCCGGCTGTCTCGCGCACCAGTGCGGGCGTGTCCACAAGATGGCCATCATGGTCAAAGGGCAAATCCTCGGTTCCAACCCGGACGTGATCCCCGTTCAGGATGGCAGCCGTGATGATCTCACGCTGTCCCGAACCCATGACACTGACGTTGCAGGCGCAGCCATCCGGCATCAGCCGGCGGCGGTACAGGTACTCCTCAACCGTCGGGGGGCTCCAGGTCCCGCCTGGCCAACCGAAGAACAGGGTGGTCACGTAGGGTGTTTTGAGCAGCTTCTTCTTGATCAGGTAGTTCAGGTTCCAGATCGAGCCGGCGTGCCAGACCTCCCATTCAGGGATGACCTTGTATTTCCTGCACAACCGGGCGTACTCGACCAGCTCATCCTTGGGGTGGAGCACGTTGAAGTCCGAGCCGACGAAGGCCTCGTCATGATGGTTTAGGATGATCGAGATCATGTCCGCGTTGTTCTCGAAGACCGCCATCCGCTCCGGAATTGGCAGGCTGGACATGCCACACTGGACAATAATGTCGGACCGTTCCCGCACCGCACGCAACACTTCAGCCCATTGGCCTTCGGCGTGGGTGTGTAGGATGGTTGCACCGGCTGCGCGGCACTGGCGGGCCTCTTCAGCGATGGCTACCGGTGTGCGGGGGTATTGCACCTGCGGCTGAAGCCAGCAGATATTTGGGGTAGCGATGATGATCAGGGGTTGCATCTTGGATTCCTCAAAGGTTGTGAAGAGAAGTGCTGGACAGCCGTTATGTCCACATGACCAGAGCATAGCATGAACCTGAGCTGAAAACAAGTAGAAGTTCATCCCAATTTCTGGTGATGTTCTATCTACTTGTAATCGGTTTTTGATGGTGCTATAGTGTGTGCAGATGGATTTATCATTATTTTCCTGCGCGTTTATGTCAAACCAAGCTCACCCATTCATTTTTACTGAAAGGAAGGCGTTATGTCAAGCAACGTTCGTGTTGGCATGATCGGGTTGGGGAGTATTTCGTACTCACACGAAGCGGGTTATTCAGAAATGGGGGAAGCGTGTCGTATCGCCGCCCTGTGTGACATAAATGAGGAGGAGGTCAACAACCGTATCGGAATGTACGCAGGCGCCAAGGCCTATACTCATTACCAGGACCTCCTGGCAGACCCGAACGTTGACATGGTCGACATCACCGTCCCGCACGTCCTGCATTACGAAATCGCCAAGGCGGCGTTGGAAAAGGGTAAGCACGTCCTGGTAGAAAAGCCCATCACGGTCAAATCGGAGCAGGGGGAGGAGTTGATCAGACTAGCCAAGAAGACCGGTCTCAAATTCAGCGTGGCTGAGAACACCCACTTCGTGACCGCCTACTTGAAAGCCGAGGAGATCCTCAAACAGGGGATTCTCGGGGATATTTGGAGCGTGCGTACGTTGATCGCCGGCAGCGAAGCTTACCGCATCAAGGATCCCAACCTGTGGCACGGCAAGGCTCCCTACGGCGGGGTCATCCTGGACTCGTCAGTGCACAACTTCTACCTGTTCAAGTGGCTGTTCGGCGGGGTGCGGGACGTGCTGGGCTTTGCCTCCAAGATCATCCCCGAAGGCGAGATGGAAGATAACGGCCTGATCCTGGGTCACTTGGCCAACGGCGCCGAGTTCCAGCTCAACACCAGCTGCACTTTTGAAATCCCATGGACCGAGCGGGTAGAGATCTATGGTAATAAGGGCGGGATGATTATTGATCAACTGGCCAACCCGGTGGTCAAGTATTACCTGGGCTCCGGAGACATCGACGGCACGGTTGTCGAGGGTGTCCCATTCGACCCAATGGCGTGGAAGTTCAACTCGATGATCGCTGAGGTCAGCGACTTCGTGCATGCCATGATCGAAGACCGCCCGCCGCGCGTTGAACCGGCAGACGCGCTCTATGCCCTGAAAGCGGCTGAGGCGGTTGCCCGATCCATTGCGACCAAACAGCCGGTCACGGTCTCAGCATAACCGAGACCAGGCCCGGATCACCCAATCATTTGGAAAGTCACCATGGCTGAAGTTTCATTCAAACCGGTTGGTCTCGACCGCACACGTCTGGTCGCCCTGATGCAAGAGCGCAAGCTGGACGGTCTCTTCCTAACCTCCCCCGAAAATGTCTTCTATACCACCGGCTATCCCTGCCTACCCGGCAGCGGCAATCCGATCATCCATGCCCTGCGCAACATGGATCCCTATTTCGTTTTCGCGGGCAGCGACGGACAGGTTATCCTGCTGTGCTGGGGACCGGCAGCGATGGGCATCGATTACGATGCCGACGATGTGCGCATGTCCTTTACACCCCAGATGGCGGCCGATGACCTGGGCGCCCTGATCGACGAAAAACTCAAGCCGGGATGCATAGTTGGGGTCGAATCGACCTTCCCCTATTACGCCACCCGGCTGCTCGAGGAGCACGCCAGGCCGGCGGATATCCAGGTTATTGACGATCTGCTCTACCAGCTGCGCCTGATCAAGACCCCCGCAGAAATCGAGTTGATTCGCAAGAGCACGCAGATCATTGATCGGACTGTGATGGAGCTTGCCGGGAACCTGCGCCTCGGTATGGGACGTCTGGAACTGATCCGGGAGGCCAAGGCGCGCATAATCCAGAACGGCGCCGATGGGGTGGATCACGTCACAGCGGCCTTTGGGACGGCAAACCCGGAGATCGCCCTCGACGAGCTGCTGGAACCGAACCAGATCGTGACCCTGGACCTGGGGGCCGTTTATCAGGGCTACGTCTCCGACAACCGCCGCCTGGTCTACACCGGGACGGTGCCGGAGGCGCTCAACGAGCTGCATAAGAAACTGTGCAGGGTGGTGGCGGAGATGGGCAAGACCCTGCGCCCCGGCAAGACCTTTGCTGAACTGCACGCCTACGCCTACGAGTTGTATGCCAAGGCGGGCATCGAACCGATGTTCCTTCACGTCGGTCACAGCCTCGGCTTACAGGTGGAGGAGCACTGGATCATGTCCGACGACCCCACACCTGTCCAGGCGGGCATGGTGCTCAATATCGAGTTGTACTCACCCAGCGACGAAGGCGTGATGATCGGGGATGAGGAGACCTTCCTGGTCACCGATGCAGGACCGGAACAGCTTAGCACACTGCCCGTGGATATCATTGAAAGGAAGTTCTAACCCCATCCCGACCTCTCTCCCGGTGCTCCCTTTGGGTAGGCTGCACAAGGACCACTTTGCATGGAGAGGAGCATAGGGTAAGGGGTGAGGGAGAAACGCTGCCAATGTTGACTGATAAAATTCGCGTGGGCATCGTCGGTGCGGGGCTGATCGCTCCCAACCATGCTGCCGGATTCCAGGAGGTTCCCGACCTGGTCGAGGTCGTGGCGGTGTGCGACACGAACCGGGAAAATGCCGAAAACCTGGCGGCGATGTTCGGCGCCAATATTTACTCCGATTACCATGCGCTGATCGCAGACCCGCGCGTCGAGCTGGTCGACCTGCTGCTGCCGCACCACCTGCACCATGAGGCTGCGCTGGCTGTGATCGATGCCAGGAAACATCTCCTGCTGGAAAAACCGGTGGCGGTCACCTACCGGCAGGCACTGGAGATTTGTGAAGCTGCCAGAAAAGCAGGGATTCACTTCGGGGTGGCGGAGAACACGCGCTTCATCCGGGCTTATATCGAGGCCGAGAAGCTGATCCGGGAGGGCAGGCTGGGTGAGATCACACTGGTGCGCACCTTCCTGCCTGCCAACGAGCGCATGCGCCTGTCGGACGACGATTTCTGGGGCAAAAAAGCCGGTTTCGGTGGAGGGACGCTGATCAACTCCGGACCGCACACCTTCTACTTGCTCAAATGGCTGTTCGGCGAAATCAAAGAGCTGACGGCTTTCACCTCCCAGCTCTACCACGTGGACAGCGAGGTGGAGGACAACGCCGATGTGCGCGGCCGGCTGACCTGTGGGGCTGACTTCCTGTCCAGCTTTACCTTCACCGCCGAGATCCCCCACAGCGAGCGCCTGGAAGTGTATGGCACAACAGGTTCGCTGATCATCGATCAGCTGGTGAATCCGCCAATCAAGTTCTACGCCGAGCCGGTCGATTTCGACGGCAGCCCGGTCGAGGGTCCAGAGTACGACCCGATGGGCTGGCACTTCTTCTCAATCGTGGAAGAGGTCAAGGATTTCGTCCATACCGTCAGCGAAGACCGCCCGCCGACCGTCGACCCGCTGGATTGCTGTTACGCCATCAAGGTGATCGAAAGAGCCTACGAGTTGGCCAGGAATGGAAACCGACTTATCCAGGTCTAAAAATCCGCACCTTCAATAAACAAAACTCAATCTTTTCTCAAAAAGGAGAATTCCCATGGCAGACATCAAACCGTATCTTCAGAAGATGGTGGACCGTTTCGCCAACCCCGCCGTGCAGGCCAGCCTGAAAGGCTTCACCAAGACCCTGCAGTTCAAATTCACCGACACGAACGAGAATTGGCTGATCAAGGCGATTGATGGGAAAGAAGCAGCAATAACCCAGGAAGCCGTCGAAAAGCCGGACATCCTGGTCACAATGGCCACCGACATCCTGGCTGGCATCATGGATAAGAAGATCAACGGCACCACCGCCTACATGCAGCGCAAGATCCAGGTCAAGGGCGCCATGGAAGACCTGATGAAACTTCAGAAGATATGATGTAACGGTCAAAAAAACAGACACAACCGAGACAAAGGGACACAAAGGAGAGCCTTTATGTCCCGCGTAAGCCATATCCCTTGAGGGCGACCTGTGTGTTTATAGAGGCCTTATGACAGATCAATCACGGCACGCAGCGATAAAGGCTCGATTGGATTCCTGTTCGGGATGAGCATGCTGATGCTGGGAGCCAACCTGGTCTGGGCGGCTTACAACAGCCTGCTGCTGCCCACCCTGGTTGAGAAAGTCGTCACGACAGGAAAGGGTCTGGTAGTCGGCCTGATCGGCTTCTTCGGGACGCTCCTGGCCATCACGGTCAGCATCCTGGCGGGCATCATCAGCGACCACACTGCCAGCAGATGGGGCAGGCGCACTCCGGCCATCCTGATCGGCGCGCTTGATCGGCCTGCCGCTGATCGGGCTGCCCGCGCTTTTCCTGGCCCCAGCCCTGAGAGCCGATTTTCCTTCCCCTGGCACTGCCGATCATCATCCTGAGCTATTGCGGGATGCAATTTGTCACCAACGTAGGCAATGGGGCGTGGTGGCCGCTGCTGGTGGACGTGGTGCCCGAGCACCAGCGCGGCACCGCCTCCGGCATCCAGGGCGCCCTCACCCTGGTTGGGGCTGCCATCGGCATCCTGGTGGTCACTCAGCCTCAACCAGAACGGGCAGACTGAGGCTGCCCTGTGGCTGATTGGCGGAATCTTCGCTCTGAGTCGGGATCGTGAATGCCCTGGCCATCCGCGGACAAGACAAGCCCGCCAGCCTGTCCGACAGGATCAGTCTATGGCAGGCAGTGCGCGATATGTTCCGGGTTCGCACGCGTGTGGCGGTCTTCTTCTGGGTGGTGCTGGCGGTCCTGCTGGCCTTCATGGGCATGAACAGCCTGCAGTTCTTCGCCCGTTATTTCTTCGAGGTCTACTTCCCGACCGTCAATCCGGAGGCTGCCTTCCGCACCATGGGAGGCATCAGCCTGGTGGTGACCATGCTGGCAGCGCTCGGTTCGGGCGTTCTCTCAGATAAGATCGGGCGGCGCCGCTGATCCTGTGGGCCATGTTCCTGTGCGCCGTGACCACCCTGCTGATGGGACTGACCAGCAACTACGTTGTTTTCCTCGTTCTGGCCGCCATCCGCTCGGCCGCCACCGGCCCGATCATCGCCTCGCCCCCGCCCTGGCCAGTGACCTGTCTCCCAAGGAAGAAGCAGGTCAGTACATGGCTTACAACAACCTGTCCACCGGGCTCTCAGGCGCATTGGCCGGCCTGATCTTCGGCGTTATCCTGGTCGACTCTGACACGCACCACCTTCATAGCCCTGTTCATCATCTCGGCGTTCCTGTTCCTGTTGGGCGGGATTGTCTTCGCCATCAAGGTACCACAGAAGGAGATAGACGCCCGCATCCAGGAAACCAAATGAAGAACTGGGTTTTCCTTTCCGCCCACTTCGACGACGTGGTGCTGTCTGCCGGCGGGTTGGTCTGGGAGCTAACTCGGCGCGGCGAGCGGGTCGATGTCTGGACGATCTGTGCCGGCAACCCGCCGGTCGATCAACCTCTAACCGGGTACGGCCCGGCTGCTGCACGACTTTTGGAACATCGGCGAGGACGTGCCGCTCAAGCGCAGCCTGGAGGATGCTGCTTGCTGTGAGGTCCTGGGGGCGACCTCCTTCCGGCGCTACACCGTGCCCGACAACATTTACCGCTATTTCCCCGGGACGAACGAACCGGTGATTAATGAAAACGAGGACCAGATGAAACCGCTCGAGCCGGGCGAGTCTTATCTGATCCCACAGGTGGCGGATTTCATCTGCAAGAACCTGCCTGCTGACTGCGAACTGGTTGCCCCGCTGGCGATCGGATCGCACCGCGACCACGTCTTGACCCGCCGCGCCGCCGAACAGACCGGCCTGCCACTCTGGCACTACGCTGACTATCCGTACCTGGTCTACGGTGAGCATACCCTGGCAGACTGGCTCCCAGCCGGGGCTAAGGAATTCAAGCTGGAGATCAGCCTAGCCGGGTTGAAGGCCTGGCAGGATGGTTTCGCCTGCCAGCGTTCGCAGATTCCGCTGTTGTATGTCGACGAAAACGACATGCGCAACTCAATCGAAAAGTACCTCAGGTCAGGTTACGGTTTTACCCTTTGGCAGTTCTGAAACGGGCACACAACCACCCTAAAACCGTTCGAAGGTCAAGGGCAACCCGGAAGTGGACGGATTTGTCCTGCCCGGTCTTCTGACCAAGCTGGCAGGGGACCTGCCCAAAATCCTCCCGGGCGCTTTACTGCTGCCCTTTCCTGCGTCCCAACTCAAGAACACCTCACCGGGAGCGTCCACCATCGGGCAAACAATGATATAACTTTGGTGGCAGCCGCAATTGGAATTTTGGGTCTCACCCGGTAAAAAAGGAGCACACGATGGTCAAAAATATACTCATCCTGAAAGGCAGCCCGCGCGAAAAGGGCAACAGCGCCACCCTCGCCGACAGGGCCGCGACCGGTGCGGTGGATGCCGGAGCGCAGGTCGAAAGCATCTATCTGCATGGGCTGGATATCCGTGCCTGCGATGCATGCAACCTGTGCAACGATGGCAAATGCGTCATTGAGGATGATATGCAACCGCTCTATCCCAAATTGGCCGCCGCGGATGCCATCCTCCTGGCCTCGCCAATCTACTGGTTCACTTTCAGTTCCCAACTCAAACTTTGCATCGACCGCTGGTATGGCTTTCAAGGCCATCGCTATAAGGAAATCAACCATAAACAGTTCGGAAGTCATCCTCACCTACGGCGACACCGATCTTTATACCTCAGGTGCCATCAACGCCATCCACACCTTCGAAACTTTGTGTCGCTTCCTAGAGAGTAAGATTGTCGGTATTGTCCACGGCTCGCTGGACGACGTGGGGGACGCCGAAAAGCACCCTGAATTGATGCAACAGGCATACGACCTCGGCAAACTCCTGGCATCCTAAGAGCAGCTTGGAAACCAGTGCCATCCTTATGACTCCAGTCACCATAGACGGACTACCTGGTGCAGGAAGCTGCCTGGGCTCGATCTACATCCAGAAGGGCAACCTGAAACCGGGGTTCGAATTTGGTACCCAAAGCCACTGATATCCCGCTCATGCCCGGTCTTTTCTCGGATCTCGCTCAGGTTGTTTCTTGCGAGAATTCCAGACACGAAAGGGCGCGAGAATTATTTTTACATTAGTCCGCGGAGAAATTTAGGTTTTGCCCCGCATGCGAGGATCCAGCACGTCCCGCAGGGCATCGCCAACCAGGTTCCAGCCCATTACAAAGAGTACCAGGGTGAGACCGGGCCAAACAACGATATACCAATAGGTAGTCAGATTGCCGATCCAGTTGCGGGCAAAACTAAGCACCTGGCCCCAGTCTGCATAGCCGATCTGTGTACCGATACCCAGGAAACTTAACGCGGCGAAATTAAGCACCACGTCACCAACTGCCAGAGAAGCCAGCACCAGGGTCGGGAAAATGGCGTTGGGCAGGATATGGCGGAAGAGGATGCGTCCATCCTTCACGCCGATCACGCGGGCAGCCATGACGTAATCACGTTCTTTCACAGAGAGAATATCACCGCGGATGATGCGCGCATAACCCATCCAGCCGAATGTAATCAGAGCGATAATCGCAGGGATCAGACTTTTCCCTATCCTAGGCGTGAGCACAGACGCCATAATAAGAGCCGCCAAAATAAATGGCAAGGTCATGAATACATCCACGATGCGCATGAGAATATTATCGATCAGACCACCGGAGTAAGCTGAAATCGAGCCGATAATGATGCCAATCAGGAAAGTGGCTATCACCACGATCAAACCGGTACGAAAGGCTGTGCGCGTGCCCCAGATAACCCCATAGAAAATATCGTATTGACCCTGGGAAGTTCCCATAATGTGGACCCAATGGTCTGTCTTCATAACAGACTTCCACCAGAAGGGCAGTGGCGGGGGATCGCTTTCCCATACCGACATCATCGGGCGGGGTTCGGATCTGTAACCATCGCGGGGAATTTTATAAGGGTCATCGTTGACTGGCGGTGCGATTACAGGAGTCGCCAGGGCAATGATGATAAACAGGCCGATCAGGATGAACCCTAAAATCGAAGCCGGCGTCTTGAGCAAGCCCCTGACGATACGGTAGTTCTCCGGGCCGAGGAAGTGCTCCAGCCGGCCGATCTTGCTTCTGGGAGCGGTCTCTCCCATGAGACTGTTTGTACCCGAAGGAATATTCTCAACCATGATAAATCTCCCTAAGACAGACGGACGCGCGGATCAACGACCGCATACAGGATATCCACGACCAGGTTTGACACGATCAGGATCAATCCGTTGAAGAGAGCAAAACCCAGGACGGTGATAACATCCAATTGAGAGGCCGCGTTGGCAGCCGCCTGGCCGATGCCGGGATAATTGAAAACCGTCTCAGTGATGACCACGCCACCTAGCAACACAATTACCTGAAAACCAGCCAGGGTCACGATCGGGATCATCGCATTAGGACGAGCATGTTTGTTGATCACGTCACTCTCATGCAGACCCTTGGCTCGCGCCGTCGTAACATATTCCATGCGCAAGGTCTCAAGCATCGAAGAACGCGTCACGCGTACAAAGGTTGCCCAGCTAATATAGGATAGTGTCAGGATCGGCAAAATCATATGACGCATCGCATCCAGGAAAATATCAAACCGTCCATTAAGCAAAGCGTCAATGGTCAACAGGCTGGTATAGTGGTGAAAATTTCCGGAAAAAAGAACGATACTCGCCCAATCCGAAACCCGGCCTGGCAGAAACCAGTGCAAATGAGCATAGAAGAGCATCAACGCTAAAAGACCAAACACAAAAGTGGGCAGAGAAGTCCCCACAATGCTAAAAACCCTGGCTGCCTGGTCAATGAAACCGTTTTGGTGAACGGCAGCCTGCACCCCCAGCCAAATCCCCACCAGGAGCACCGGGGCTATTGCCCACAGGGTGAGATCAAGAGTATTTGGGAAACGATTGCGGATCAGATCAATGACCGGCTGGGAACCCGTGCGTGAGTAACCGAAATCCCCGAAGATAATTCCTCCCTGCCTCTGTCCATTGGCAGGATCAATGCGGCCCACCAGCCATTTCCAGTATTGCTCATAGATGGGCTTATCCAAGCCATATATCCTGATGATGCCATTCAAAGCGTGGTTATTCCGGGGAATATCGCTCACATACAATGCCGACCGCTCCACCGGGCTGAGGAATTGCAGCATCGCGAAAATCAATACCGTAACACCAAAGAGCAAAAGCGGCACAAGCAACAAGCGGCGGATGATGTAATTGGTCATTTCATTACCTCGTAAGTTTTGTCATTCGGACTGAAAAGGATCATCATTCTCTTCACTCCGCAGGATAAAACCACCAGGAAGGTGCGGGGGCCTGATGACAGACCCCCGCACCTTGATCGAACAAGCAAAAGGGTTTACTTGATATCGAAGTTGAAGGTAACCACGTCCTGGGCGATACCCGGGCGGCCAATGTACAGGCGTAATCTAGCCGTTCCGGTCTGGCCGGCAGCACAAGGTATGAATTTCCCCTGACCCAAGGCGGCAGTGTCAACCGAGCATATCTCTTGATCAGGTAAATACGCATTGGTCGCGGCATCGAACACACGCATTTCTCCAACCATCGGGT
The DNA here is from genome assembly GCA_963760315.1 of uncultured Chloroflexia bacterium. GTDB lineage: Bacteria > Chloroflexota > Anaerolineae > Anaerolineales > Villigracilaceae > UBA877. Next base: position 216,731 of record CAVXCK010000004.1, on the reverse strand, counting down.
CAACCTGAGGGCGCTGGTCGGGCATGACATCGATGTAATCGGCATCACCAGCCTGCAGCATCGCAAGGCGGGTTCCAAATTCGGAGATGTCCAAAATCACAACACGATCCAACGCAGGTGCTGTACCCCAATAATCAGGATTCTTGACCATCACGACCTCGACAGTCGGAGTCCAGATGGTCCAGCTTGAATGGACCGGTACCATTGGCGATTTTATCAATGGAATCGTCTTTCGTCGAAGCATAGAAATTCTGCCAAGTGTTGCAGGAGCCGTCCCAGCCGGCATTATCAGCAACCCACTTCGCTTCCAGAATAGAACCCCAGCTCTGGGCAATCGTGGGCAGGAAAGGACCCCAAGGCTGTTTGAGGGTCATGGTAACGGTACCGGCGGCATCGTCGGCCACAATGACGGACTTGATTTGCTCACAGGCTGCCACCAGTTTGGCCGGGTCAGCAGCGATCATGCCAGCCTGGTCGTCAGCCAGAGCGCCGTATCGTCCACCAACAGGGAAACGTCATCAACGCCAACACCGAGGAACGGTTCCGCCAGCAGGAACTGAGGCGAGACGTAACCGCCCTGCAACAGGCCGCGATGGAACGAATAAGGCCACATCGGAGGCGGTCATGATGTTCCCGCTGTGGAATTTCACGTTCGGGCGGATGTGGAAGGTATAGGTCAAACCGTCCGCAGAGACATCCCAGGACTCGGCAAGTTGTGGAACAAATTTATCGGTGGCTGCGCCATCATAGATACACCAGGGTCTGGTAGACATTCTGAAGGATCTCGCCGCTGGGGGTGTCATACGCCAGGGCCGGATCCAGGTCGATAATATCGCCAATGGATGCCCTCGTGAAAGTGGTCGGATTCGGCGCGCCTTCAGCCTTGGAGATCGTGGAGAAATTGATGCCGGGGTAGATCGGGTTAATGATACGGCCCTGCACCCAGCGCTGCTCGAAGTTGTGACTGGTTGCCGTTACGAGCGGGAAACCAATCGCCTGGTCGTAATAGAGCTGGTTGAGCTGGTAGTAGATCGCGGAACGAGCAGCCGGATCGGTTGCTGCAACGCCCCGGTTCAGCAAATCTTTGATCTGGGCGCTCAGGTCTGCAGGCAAATGCTGACGGCTGCCATAGGAGCCGGTGGTGTAGGGCTGGTACCAGTTGTGCGGGTCATGAATGTCTTCCTGCCAACCGGCAGTCAAGATAGGAATTTGCCCGGCGCGTTGGGCGGCCAGATAAGCGGGCCACGGCAGTCCAAGGGTATCAACCAGGAACAGTGGATTCACTTTGTACAGTTTGGCCGCCAGGATTTCGGTTACGGTCTGGCGGACGGTGTTGCCCTGGTTGAAGAGCATCTGGATGCGGAAGCCCATGTTCCAGACATCAGAGCCGTCGGTTTCGTCACCGGCTACGATGCCGTCATGATCCAGATCGGCCAGTTTGAACTCGGCCTCGGATTGTGCAAGATCATAGACGAAATGTGGCGCATTGGGATCGTAACCGGGCATGCCGATCAGGGGTAGTTCGAACGACTGGACAGCTTCGGTATTGTACAAATCGCTGCGCATAGGTAGTCCAGTCAAACGCATAGGCGAACGCCCTGCGGATGTGAACATCCGAAAAGAAATCATTGGGAACGCCATTGCCATCCAACTTACCTGACCCAAGGTATGGGTTAAACGCCGCGGTAGGTTCGGCAACTGGAGCTCGGTAGCCGGAGCCTGGGTCACGGCTGGCACTTCAGTCGCCTTGGCACCGCAGGCGGAAAGCAGCATGCTGGCTACCACCAAAAGGCAAAAAACACCGAATAACTTACGCATAATCTTCTCCTCTCAAACAGGGAATAGTTGAAACGATATGGATACGAATTGTTTATGACAACAAATTCAATTTGGTGAACAATCACCTCCTTCCTAAATCATTTGATGATTAACCATGTGACAAGCGACAAAGTGATCACGGGTAATTTCACGAAATTCAGGACGTTGTTCCTCACATATTTTTTCGGCCAACCAGCAGCGGGTGCGGAAGCGGCAGCCAGAAGGCGGGTTGACCGGCGAGGGCACATCGCCTTCCAGAACCCTGCGTCGGCGCTTGGCATCCGCTACCGGGTCGGGAATCGGAACCGCCGAAAGCAAAGCCTGGGTGTAGGGATGCAAAGGATGGCTGTAAAGATCATCCCGGTCTGCAATCTCAACGATTATTCCCAGGTACATCACCGCCACCCGGTCGCTGATATGACGCACCATGGATAGATCATGAGCGATGAACAGGTAGGTCAAATTGAATTGCTCCTGCAAGTCCTCGAGCAGATTGACCACCTGGGCCTGGATGGAAACATCCAGCGCTGAGATAGGTTCGTCGCAAACGATGAAGGAGGGCTGCAAAGCCAGGGCGCGTGCCACACCGATGCGCTGGCGCTGTCCGCCGGAAAATTCGTGCGGATAACGGCTGGCAAATGCTGGGTTCAGTCCGACCACTTCGAGCAATTGCTCCACGCGTCTCCTGGATCTTTTTCCGCTGGCTGTCCTATGAACCACCAACGGCTCACCAACGATTTCCCTGACCGTCATGCGCGGATTGAGGCTGGCATAGGGGTCCTGGAAGATCATCTGCATTTCCCGGCGCATGTAGCGCATTTCTTCACCCTTGAGCGTGATCAGGTCGTATCATTCAAAATAAACGTGTCCGGCAGTCGGCCTGTAGAGCTGCAGGATCGCGCGACCGGTGGTTGATTTTCCACAGCCCGAATTCGCCCACCAGGCCCAAGGTCTCACCGCGCTTGATATCAAACGATACGCCATCCACTGCGTGGACTGCACCGACCTGCCGCTGAATACACTCCCCGGTAGATGGGGAAATGCATGATAAGGTTTTCCACACTGCAGCAAGATGTCTATTATTACTACTCATTAGCGGCTTCTCCCGGTTTTGGTATCCACCCAGCAGGCAGACGCGGTGCTCGGGTGAGACCGGTTCCAGCAGTGGGTTCTCTTTCCAGCAGCGTTCCATCACCCACTTGCAGCGCGGCGCAAACGGACAGGCCTGCGGGTTTGTCATACAGCACCGGCGGCAAGCCTTCAATCGAAAACAATCGCTGGTGAGTTCCTGCTATCCAAGCGCGGCAGGCTGCCCAGCAGGCCGATCGTGTAAGGATGCTGAGGGTTGCGCATACAATTCTTTGACAGGCGCTTCTTCAATGATGTAGCCGCCATACATCACCGATCACCCGCTGCGCCAGGCCGGCAATCACGCCCAGGTCATGCGTGATCCAGATGATCGCCATGCCCAGTTCATCGCGCAGTCGCTTGACCAGTTCGATGATCTGCGCCTGGATGGTCACATCCAGTGCGGTGGTCGGCTCATCGGCGATCAGAATTTGCGGATTGCAAGACAACGCCATGGCGATCATCACCCGCTGGCGCATACCGCCTGAAAACTGGTGGGGATAATCTTTCAGGCGGTCCTTTGCATTTGGAATTCCCACCTTTTCAAGCAACTCGGCGGCGCGCGATTTGGCCTGCTTCCGGGTCATGCCTAAATGGAGCATCAGTGGTTCTTCCATCTGGGCACCGATTGTCAAAACCGGGTTGAGCGAAGTCATTGGGTCCTGGAAAACCATCGCGATCTGGCCGCCGCGCACATGACGGATCTCTTCATTGGTCATCTGGAGCAGGTCCTTCCCAAGGAAAAATGCTTTCCCCGCCGTCATCTTTCCGGGCGGCGAGGCAATCAGGCGAAGGACGGAGAGCATAGTCACCGTCTTGCCACATCCGCTTTCCCCCACCACCCCCAACGTCTCCCCGGCCTTCAGCCCGAAGGAGACGCCATTTACTGCATGAACGATCCCATCCGGGGTCTTGAATTGTGTTTCAAGTCTTTTAACATCAAGGATAAGATCGGGCATCACCGAAATCCTCTGCTGAAGTGGAATAATCACGTCGTGGATTCAACTTCCAAGAATAGGATCAAAATAATGGCAAACAGGTGCCCCGGAAAAAGGGTTGCGTAAAATCCGATAATTCATGCTGGGTGTAACCCACACCCAACCAGGCATCGGTAGACCCTCGCCGCGAGTCTCCGGACCGGGATCAGCCCACACCACTCAATTCACTCTTAACTGTTCAACAGTTTTATTTGAGTATCCGATATTCCGAAAGAGGAGTAGGAAAAGGAATAATCGGTGGTCCGGGGCACCTGTTTGACATCATCCTGATAATGGTAAAGAACGGTGAAATGTCTGTCCTTGAAAAAAGCATGTTTAGAATAACATTCAGCGCCCGGAAATGCACCAATCCCTGTGCGGGTTTATCTTCCCTCTTTGGAGGGGGTGCAATCTCCTATATAAGGAGGATGCACCCCCTCCAAAGTATTGATTTAAGTATTAAAAAACCCTCTATAGAGGGATGGCAACTGCTGCGAAATCACTTCATAAGCTAGGCAGAAATACATGCTGCGGATTCAGATTTCCCGCCCAGACTTGCTATATACTTAAAAGGCAGTCGAAATACTTGCATAGTTTGATTCTGGATATGATCGCTTATACTGGATCCAGGATTCCAAGGGAATATTTGTGACTAGAGAGAATCCAAATCCAAGCCAACCATTACCAGCGCTGATGACAATCGTTATTGGCTTTGTTTGGTTGGTCAGTTGCAGCAGCCCTGTCCCTGAGCTCAACCCCACCCCTTTAGCGGCAACCCCCGCCCAGCCCACTCCTGCCCCCTCTCTTCCCTCGACCCTTTCTATTTCTGAACCGGTCCTGAACATCCGCTTTGGGCGGATCGGAGTATCCGGAGGGCTTTCGCAGAGTGTTGTTACCTGCATCCTGCAGGATCGTCAGGGTTTCATTTGGGTTGGTACCCAGGATGGCTTGAACCGTTACGATGGTTACACATTTGAGATTTTCCGGCCTGCTTCCAATGACTCCCGGAGCATCAACGACCGTTGGATCAATACCCTGTTCCAGGATAAACAGGGGTATATCTGGATTGGGACACGCCTGGGCGGCCTTGACCGCTACGATCCAGCCACCGGGCAGTTCACGAACTTCGTAAACGATCCTGCCAATCCGTCCAGCCTGATAAATGATCGGGTTCAGGTTGTCTATGAAGACAGTCAGGGACGATTGTGGGTTGGAACCGCTGAAGGTCTCGATCGATTCGTCCCCTCCACGAACGGCTTCGAGCACAATAATTTCAATGTCCTGCCTGCCTCGGAACCCAGTGGCCTCAAGCCCCTACCTATCTCGGAGCGACCCATCGACAACATCACCGCTATCTTTGAAGATGAAGAGGGCTTCTTATGGGTTGGCACCGCATATGCAGGCTTGAACAGGTATGATGAGGAAAAGAATGTCTTTTTCAACTATGCCCCAGACGCTACCAACCCTTTCACATTGAGCAGTAATAACATCCGCTCCGTCGAGGCAGATCCAACTGGCGCCCTGTGGGTGGCCACGGATAAAGGAATTAACCTGTTTTATCCACAGACCGGCCTGACTGTCCGCTTCATGCATTCACCGGAAGATCCCGGCAGCCTGGCGAGTAATTCCGTGAGGACCATTTACGTGGATAGCAGCGGGAATACGTGGATCGGCACGAGCGATGGTCTGGACCGATATGATCGTTCCTCGAGGAGTTTCGTTCACTATCGAAACGATCCCAGGGAAGAAACCAGCCTGAGCAACAATTCCATTACAGCTATCAGTGAGAGCAGTGATAGCGTGCTGTGGATTGGAACTTACGGAGGGGGGCTGAACAAATACTACCATGGACAGGATCGTTTTACAAACTACCACTTCAGCGTGGACGATCCTAAGAATATAAGCGGGAATATCATCCGGAATATCAGCATTGACCGTAGGGGCGAAGTCTGGATTGGCACACTCGACGGCGGCCTGGATCGCATTGCTCGCAGCACTGGTTGGGTGACACACATCCAGAACGATCCCACCAACCCGGGTAGCATCGGAAGCAACGAAGTTTGGTTCGTGTATCCCGATATCTCCGGCACGCTGTGGGTCGGAACCTCCACCGGACTTGACATGTTCGCGCCGGATTCCACCAGTTTTGTCCATTACGAACACATCCCGGGCGACCGGACCAGCCTGACCGGCTCCCCGGTGTATACCATTATTGAAGACAACGCGAAAAATCTCTGGCTCGGGACGGAATTCGGCCTGGAACGGTTCGATCGTCAAAACAAGGTTTTTATCCACTACCAAAATGACCCCGGAAATCTGTACAGCCTCAGCGGGAATGAAATCGAGACACTTTACAATGATCGCTCCGGGATATTGTGGATCGGGACATTTAATGATGGTCTTAACCGTTACGACTCTGCCACCGGTCAATTCTTTCGATACCAGTACGACCCCGGCGACCCAGATAGTATTAGCTCCAATTCCATCCTCAGCATCTATCAGGACATCCATGGAACGCTCTGGATCGGGACTGACGGCGGAGGCTTGAACCGGTTCGACTCTGCGACCAGTTCTTTTACCCACTTTGGGGAGGAAGACGGTCTGCCAAACAGCGTCATATACGGCATCTTGGAAGATGATAACGGCTATCTCTGGCTCAGCACGAATTTCGGTATCTCTCGCTTTGACCCAGTCACTGGCAAGAGTGTCCGCAATTACACCGTAGATGACGGGCTACAGGGAAATGAGTTCAGTCCCAATGCCTATGCCAGGGACGAGCAGGGACGCCTGTACTTTGGTGGTATGAACGGGCTGACGATCTTTGACCCCGACCTGATCAGTGACAGCCCTTTCGTCCCGCCGGTAGTCCTGTTGTCGATCACGCAGGATGGCCTGCCCCTGAATGGGGATAAGGTTATGAATTTGGTGCAGGAGATTACACTCCGCTGGCCGCAGAGGAGTTTTGAATTCGAGTATTCCGCCCTGAGTTATGCCCAGCCTGGAAAGAACCAGTACGCCTACATGTTGAAAAACTTCGACCAGGACTGGAATCTGGTCGGGGAGCGACGGAATGGAAGGTACACCAACCTACCCGGAGGCAGTTATATTCTCAGGATTAAGGCCTCGAATCAGGATGGCATCTGGAATGAGACCGGCATCTCTATCCGGGTTACGGTGGTGCCTCCCGTCTGGCAGACTCTGTGGTTCCGTCTCACCATCGTGGGCATTTTCCTTGCTCTGGGCTTGAGTATCTACTTGGGACGCATCAGGAGCATTAAGTCCTACAACCGCGATCTCGAGCGCCAGGTCCGCGACCGCACGCAGGAGATCGAGAAACTCTTCGAGAAGACCAAGGAACTGGCGGTTATCGAGGAACGTAATCGCCTGGCACGCGAATTGCATGACAGTGCCAAGCAAAAGGCTTTCGCCGCGCTTGCCCAGCTGGGAACCGCCAACGGGATCCTGAAGAAGAATCCCAAGGCCGCCAAGAACCATCTCGTCGAGGCAGAGAACCTGGTCTACGAAGTGATCGAGGAACTCGCCTTCCTCATCCAGGAAATGTACCCGGTTGCCCTGAAAGAAAGAGGTCTGGCAGCCATTTTACGGGAATACGTGTTCGAATGGGAAGCCCGTACCGACATCCAGGCGGACGTACGCATCGACGCTGAGCGGCGTCTTGGTCTCGATATCGAACAGGCCATTTACCGTGTCGTTCAGGAGGCGCTTTCCAATGTTTCCCGCCACAGCCGTGCTGATCACCTCGAAGTTGTGTTATCCTACAAGAAGGACATGGTGATTGTAATTATCGCTGACAACGGCTGCGGATTCGACCTGGAGGAAAAGGCTACCGGCATGGGATTACGCTCCATCAGGGAACGCATTGAATCCCTCGGAGGTTTGGTTGAGATCGACAGCCTGCCCGATTGCGGGACGCGCTTGACGGTTCACCTGCCTGTCTAACGAATGTAGAAACGGGCCGACAACAGGAGCATATTATGTCTGAACCTATTACCATTATCCTTGTGGATGACCATGAAGTCGTGCGGAAGGGGATGCGTGCCTATCTGGACACCCTGCAGGATTTCCGGGTGGTTGGCGAGGCTTCCTCTGGCGAAGAAGCCGTCAATCTGGTCCTGGAGTTGATCCCTGACCTGGTCCTGATGGACCTCATCATGCCCGGCATGGATGGCGTGGAGACCACTCGCCGTATCAAGAAGATCAGCCCGCGCACCCAGGTGGTTGTTCTGACCTCCTACCATGAAGATGCCCATATTTTTCCAGCCTTGAAAGCTGGGGCGACATCGTATATTCTAAAAGACATGAAAATGGAGAAACTGGTCGACACCCTGCGCCGCGCCGTCCAGGGTGAAGTAACCCTGCACCCCCGCGTGGCAGCTCGTGTTCTGCAAAACATTCGCGGCGAGAATCCCGATGCCGAACCGCTTTTCACCGAATTGACTGAGCGCGAGCTGGAGGTGCTCAAACTGATCGCCAGCGGCCTGACCAACAGCCAGATCGCCGATAAGCTGGTCATCAGCGAGAACACCGTCAAGGGGCATGTCAGCAACATACTGAGCAAGCTCCACGTCGCCGACCGGACCCAGGTGGCCGTCTATGCATGGCAGCGAGGCATCGTCCATCGCGAGCAGTGAGAATGTTATCAACTTAACGGGGATTTCTCAATTAGGCACCTGACACCCAGGTCTCACGTTCTTCCTATTTTTATTCTTTCACTTCAAAAAAATGTGGGGAATGGGGTGTTCGTAATGGTCTTCTCCTGTAAAAACAAACTGCCCCCCAGATTTACGAGAAGATACATTCTCACAAACTACTGTCTCGTTCCCCATGCCTTAGGATTTACCAATATCGAAGCGGATATGCTCTGGCAGAGTGTTGTATAATTGTTATACCCTGGAGTTGTATAATTGCGGTTATGTGAACATCTTTCGCTAAACTGCCGCTTCAATCTTCCCCTGCTGCCACCTATCCCTTTATCTCAGCCCTGAACTTGCTGTCAGCCAGAAATAACAAGCCGGAGGTAAAAATATGAAAGACATCTATGTTGTAGAATCATTGAGGACTCCATTTGGTTCTTTCGGGGGTGTATTGTCGGATGTCGAGGCTCCGCATTTGGGGGGAACGGTGATGAAAATGCTTTTGGAACGGGCGGACCTTGACCCGGCGGTGATTACCGAGGTGATTATTGGGCAGGTTCTGACTGGCGGCGTCGGCCAGGCTCCGGCACGCCAGGCCATGCGCTATGCTGGGCTTCCGGATAGCGTCCATGCCATGACCATCAACAAGGTTTGCGGCAGCGGCTTGAAGGCGATCATGCTGGGAGCCGGGTCCATTGCCCTGGGCGATTCTGAGGTCGTGATCGCCGGCGGGATGGAGAACATGTCGCTGGCCCCATTCATCCTGAAAAAAGCGCGCTATGGTTACCGCATGGGACACGGCGAACTTCTTGATCTTATGGTCTACGATGGCTTGCAGGACCCATATACCGGCAAGCACATGGGCGAAATTGCGGACGCGGCTGCGGAGCGTTACGGCTTCAGCCGCGAGGCGCAGGATGAGTATGCCATCCGGTCCTATCAGTTGGCGCAGAAGGCGGTCAAAGAGGGGATATTCAAGGATGAGATTGTCCCGGTGGTCAAGAAAAGCAAAAAGGGGGAGGAAGTGATCGCGGACGACGAAGAACCATTCAAGGTTGATTTTGAAAAACTGAAGCAGCTCCGCCCGGCATTCACCAAGGAAGGGACCGTCACGGCGGGTAATGCCTCGACGATCAATGATGGTGCTGCGTTGACCCTGCTGGTGGGTGAGGCGGCGCTGAAGAAGTACAGCCTGAAACCGCGTGCCCGGCTGGTCGCCTATTCCACCTGGAGCCTGTCACCGGACCTGTTCCCGGATGCGCCCGTGGGGGCAATCGAGTCAGTCTGCACCAGGGCAGGCATTAAGATTTCGGATATTGACCTGTTTGAGATTAATGAGGCATTTGCCGCCGTGGCGATGATTGCCATAAAGCAGTTGGAGCTTGATCTGGCGCGGGTGAATGTCAACGGTGGCGCTGTGGCCCTCGGTCACCCCATCGGTGCCAGCGGTGGCCGGCTGGTGGCAACGCTGGTCAGGGAAATGAACAAGCGCCAGGTCCGCTATGGACTTGGCCACCCTTTGCATTGGCGGTGGCGAGGCAGTAGCGGCCATCTTTGAAAGAGTGTAGCTCATTCCAATGAAAAGTGTGGATTTCAGCGGGTGGAAATCCACACTTTGTTTGAATTGTAATTTAGTCACAGAGGAGAGAAGACATGGTTCAAAGTCGTTGGTGTTTTGGGTGCCGGGCAGATGGGGAATGGGATTGCGCATGTTTTTGCACAGCACGAATACCAAGTTCGGCTGTACGATGTTTTTCCGCCCAGATTGAAAAGGCGTTAAAAACCATCGAGAAGAATCTGGACGGCAGGCTGAAAAAGGGACTTATCCCTGCCGACAGCATTCCAGCCATCCTGGGGCGGATCACGGTGGTCAAGGATTTGAGCGGACTTCGCTGACTGCGGCCTGGTGGTCGAGGCGGCGACTGAAAACGAGGCATTGAAACTTGACCTGTTCCGCCAACTCGACGAAACCGTGAAGAAGGATGCCATCCTGGCATCCAATACTTCGTCCATTTCGATCACCAAGATCGCCGCCGTCACCAAACGGCCGGACAAGGTGATTGGCATGCATTTCATGAATCCGGTGCCGGTCATGCAGTTGGTGGAGGTCATCCGGGGGCTGGCCACGAGCGATGAAACCTTCCAGACGATTGCCAGTCTGGTGGAAAAATTGGGGAAGGTGATGGCAGTTTCCCAGGATTATCCGGGCTTTATTGTCAACCGGATTTTGATGCCCATGATTAACGAGGCCATTTTTGCTCTTTATGAAGGAATTGCCACAGCCGAAGATATTGACAAGGGGATGAAACTCGGCACCAACCACCCGATGGGGCCGCTGGCGCTGGCAGACCTGATCGGCCTCGATACTGTGCTGGCGATCATCACCGTCCTCTATGAGGGCTTCAAGGATCCCAAGTTCCGGCCCTGCCCGTTGTTGGTCAAGATGGTCAACGCCGGTTATCTTGGGAAGAAATCTGGCCGCGGATTTTATACGTACTAATTCGGAAAGAATTGGCACGAGAAGTTTAGTACTTTGGCGTTCAATGGTTCTGCCGTTTATCTGCCAGTTCGAGTATTTGAGAGGAGTCAACTGTGGAATATAAGCATATTCTGGTTGAAGTGACCGACAATATCGGCTGGTTGAAGATCAACCGCCCAGAACAGCCTGAATGCCCTGAACTCTGAAGTGGTCGAGTCGTTGGAATACGCCCTGCATGATATGGAGCAGGATGCGACGGTGAAAGTGGTCGTGATTACCGGTGCGGGTGAAAAGGCTTTTGTGGCAGGGGGGGATATCAAGGAAATGGCGGATATGACTCCCCTGGCAGCCCGGGCATTTGCCCGCAAAGGTCAGCAGTTGATCGAGTATCATCGAAAAAATGAACAAACCGGTCATCGCCGCGGTCAATGGCTATGCCCTGGGCGGCGGATTGGAACTGGCCCTGGCTTGCGATTTTATCTATGCCTCGGAGAAAGCCAAGCTCGGCTTGCCGGAAGTGACCCTGGGGGTGATCCCCGGTTTTGGCGGCACCCAGAACCTGCCGCGGTTGATCGGACCCAATAAAGCCAGGGAACTGATCTTCAGCGGCAAGGTGCTTTCTGCACAGCAGGCCAGGAATGGGGGATTGTCAATGAAGTCTTCCCAGCGGAGGAACTGTCCGCCAAAGTGATGGAGATTGCCCAGGCGATTGCACGCAATGGGATGATTGCAGTGGCAAGTGCCAAAGACGCCATTGTCAATGGCCTGAATATGACCAAAGAAGATGGCCTCCGTTATGAGAGTTCCCTGTTCGCCACGCTGTTCGCCACGGAAGACCAGAAAGAGGGCATGCAGGCGTTCATCGCGAAACGAAAAGCGGATTTCAAAGGCAAGTAAACCGGCTCGAAAACAAGCGGTATAACAGAAATATGCATGACCAAAACCAGAAGGAGAATCTCCATGGATTTTGAATTGAGCCAGGACCACAAGGTATTGCAAAGCAGTGTGCGCGATTTCGTGGAAAAGGAAATCAAGCCGCTTGCCATCCAGATCGATGAAAATCACAAGATTCCGGATGAACTGGTACAGAAGATGAGTGCGATGGGCTTGCTTGGCAGTTACCTTCCGGAGGCCTACGGCGGTGCAGGGCTGGATATCCTTTCCTATGTCATCGTGGTGGAGGAGGTGTCCAAGGCCTGCGCTTCGAGTGGCGTCCTGATTTCTGCGCACACCTCCCTGGCATGTGATCCGATCCTTCAATTTGGCACCGAAGAGCAGAAAAAGAAATTCCTTCCCCCTTTGGCTGCCGGCGAGAAAATCGGCTGCTTCCTGCTCACAGAACCGGAAGCCGGCAGCGATGTGGCGGGATTGGCCACCACTTATCAGAAAGATGGCGATGGTTTTGTCATTAATGGCAATAAGATCTTCGTCACCAATGGCGGCTATCGCGGAACCGGGATACTCTTCGCCTCGATGGATAGGAATCTGAAACACAAGGGAATCTCTGCCTTTATCGTTGACCTGGAATCAGAAGGTGTGGAGCTCCTGAGAAATGAAACCAAACTGGGGATCCGGGGAAGTTACACGACTGCCTTTGCCTTCAACAATCTGCGGGTGCCCGCTGAAAACCTGCTCGGGAGTGAAGGGCAGGGGTTCAAGATTGCCATGGAGACCCTGAACGGAGGCCGCATCGGTATTGCGGCCCAGGCGCTGGGAATAGCGGAAGGGGCTTTCGAGCGGGCGCTGGCTTATTCCAAGGAACGCAAGCAGTTTGGTCACCCCATCAGCGAGTTGCAGGCCATCCAGTTCAAGTTGGCGGATATGTATACTCGCATCGAGACCAGCAAGCTCATTGTATACCGGTCCGCCTGGCTCAAGGAGAACAAGAAGCCTTATGCCGCAGAATCGGCAATGTGCAAACTGCACGCCTCGGAAACCGCCACATATGTCACGAAGGAAGCCATCCAGATCCATGGCGGTTACGGCTATGTCACCGAGTATGAGGTGGAACGCATGTATCGCGATGCAAAGATCACCGAGATCTATGAAGGGACCAGCGAAGTCCAGCGCCTGATCATCTCAAGGGCACTGTTATCCTGATCCTTTGCATCCTGGTAAACCCTGGAACTTTCCAGCGAGAATTAGATTGACATTCACTGATGGAGTGAAATAACACTATGAATTTCACAAGAGAAATCTACTGGAATGTCGGGCATGGTGTTGTGCTGCCCATGTATCTGTTCGCTGCGATTACCGCTGGCGATTTTGATTTACGGTTTTATCAGGAGGATCCGGGTCTACCGGCAGGGGAAACCTCTGCAGCGCCTGGATCATCTTCCCGACACGTATCGTCCAGGCTTGTGAAAAGGGGGCTCGGCCAGCTTAGAGTGATGCTTGTCAAGGCTGCCAGGGATTACTCACGCTCTCCATGTTCTGGGGGATGCTCCTGCTCTTTATCGGCACCGTGCTCGTCTTGATCCAGGTTGATTTTACCCAGCCATTGTTTAACCTTGCCTTCCTCAAAGGTACTTTTTACCTGGTTTTTTCACTGACGCTCGACATTGCCGGCGCGGTGGTGATCGTCATGCTATGCGGTTTCTTCGTGCGGCGATTTTTTTACAAACCTAAAGGTCTTGTCACCACCAGGGACGATTACCTCATCTATGGTCTTCTGATCGCCATCCTGCTGACCGCCTATCTGATCGAAGGCGCACGCATGGCTGTCACCGAACTCAACAACAACCCATACCCTGGCTCTCTTTTCTCCCGTCGGCCTCCTGGTAGCCCGTCTATTATCTGGATTGAGTGAAAGCACCCTGCGGGAAATACACAGGATGGTATGGTGGGTCCACTTCTTCCTGGTGATGAGCATCATCGCGGCTATCCCCTTTACCAAGTTCCGCCATCTTTTTACTACCCCCATCAACTATCTCTTTGCTGACTTGAGAGAGAAAGGCAGCCATCGAGACGATCAACCTCGAGGCCGCGGATGCTGACCACTTCGGCGTGTCGACAGTAGCTGACCTGACCTGGAAGGATATCTTCGACGCGGACGCCTGTACCAGCTGCAAACGCTGCCAGGACCGGTGTCCGGCTTGGACCACCGACAAACCCCTGTCGCCGATGAAAGTGGTGCAGCAGATCGGGGAAGTTGCCTTTAACCATCCCCAGGCCAACCTGATCGAGACCGTAACGACGGATGCCCTCTGGGCTTGCACCACCTGCTATGCCTGCCAGGAGATCTGCCCGGCTGATATCGAGCAGGTCAACAAGATATTGGAAATGAGAAGGTATCTGGTTCTGATGCAGGGAGAGTTCCCTGGCGGGGAAGTGATGACGGCCGTCAACAACACCGAAGTCAATGGCAAACCCCTTTGGTTTGGCCTTTGCCAGTCGGGGCGACTGGGCCGAATGGCCTGGATGTGCAGCGCATGGCTGATGGCGGTAAAGTGGATATTCTCTACTTTGCCGGTTGCTATGCCTCCTTTGATAAACGAAATCAGGATGTGGCCCGGAACTTCATCAAGATCTGCAATGCCGCCGGGATAAAAGTTGGGATCCTTGGCAAAGAGGAAAAATGCTGCGGTGAACCTGAGCGAAAATTGGGGAACGAATATCTCTACCAACTCATGGCGACCGAGAACATTAAGAAGATCAAAGCGTACGGTGTAAACCGGATCGTTACCACCTGCCCGCACTGCTTCAACACCCTGGGGCGGGATTATCGGGATTTGGGATTGGATGTGGAAGTCGAACACTATTCGACATTCCTTGACCGGCTAATTAATCAGGGAGCTCTTCATCTCAAACAGCAAACGTTCGATTGCACCTATCACGACTCCTGCTACCTGGGAAGATACAAGGATATCGTGCGGGAGCCGCGCAGATGTCCTGCGCGCAGCTGGTGGGAACATTAAAGAAATGGATAGAACGGGACTGGATAGTTTTTGCTGCGGCGGCGGAGGTGGCCGGGTCCTGGCTGAGGAAAAACTGGGTCGGCGCATCAATGTGGAGACGAGTGAAAATGGCCCAGGCTACCGGCGCGCCGCTTCTGGTTTCCAACTGCCCCTTCTGCCTCACCATGTTCGAGGATGGTATCAAGACCGGCGGTAGCGAAGGGAAACTCCTGGTCCGTGACCTGACCGGAAATTATTGTTGAAAGGATTTCGACGGTAACGATGCAACTTTACAGTGTGCTTAGTAATGCATACAAATTGGATGGGGGCGCCATGTTTGGGAACGCGGCCAAGGCGGTATGGGAACGCTGGATGCCCGCGGATGAACAGAACCGCATCCACCTGGCAACACGTGCATTATTGGTACTCACCCAAAACGAAACAATCCTTTTTGAAACCGGCATCGGGGCGTACATGGAACCCAGGTTTCGCGACCGGTATGGTGTGAATGAACCCGGGCATATGCTCCTAAAGTCATTGGCTCAAAAAGGGATTTCCCCGGCGGATATCAATCGCATATCTTCATCTCGCATCTCCACTTTGACCATGCCGGCGGGTTGCTCAGCGCCTGGCAGGAAGGCAAAGAACCGGAACTGCTTTTTCCCAATGCCAAATATTATGTGGGTGAAGAGGCGTGGGAACGCGCTACGCATCCACACCCGCGCGACCAAGCTTCTTTCATCCCTCTGCTCCACCGACAATTGGAACAAAGTCGGCGTCTCATTCTGATCAGCAAAGGCGACTGTTCTGTCCTTCGATGAACTCGAATTGAAATTTCTTCCACAGCGATGGTCATACGCCGGGTCTTTTATGCGCCGACCTTCGTTTCGGCAAGGATCGCCTGGTCTATGCATCGGATCTTATTCCCGGAAGATTCTGGGTCCATCTTCCCATCAGCATGGGGTATGATCGCTTTCCCGAATTGCTCATTGATGAAAAGAAGGCTCTCCTGACGTCACTGGCCAAAGAAAATGCCTGGATCTTCTACGTACACGACCCGGATTTTGCTGTTTCCAAGGTGCGGGTTGATGACGAGCATAAAACCTTCGTAGCCGTTGATGCCCTGAAAGACCTGGCTATCGGCTCACGCTAGAATTCTTTATAGGAGAAATGAATGTCTGAAAAGAAACGCAAGACCGATCTCCATGAGGCGCTGTCCCAATGGGAAAAATCCACCCTGGCAGACACCCTTCAGCGCGCTCCCGAACGGCAGGATAAATTCATCACCGCCTCCTCCGACGAAGTGAATCGTCTTTACACCCCGCTCGATTTGCCGGATTTTGACTATCTTGACGAACTCGGCCTGCCGGGTGAATACCCTTATACCCGCGCCATCCATGCCACCGGCCAGCGTGGCCGGTTGTGGACCATGCGCCAGTTTGCCGGTTTTGGCTCGGCAGAAGAGTCCAATGCCCGTTACAAGTATTTGCTCGAGCAGGGCAGTGGCGGACTCTCGATTGCGTTTGACCTCCCCACCCTGATGGGCTACGATACCGATGCCCCGGAGGCTGTTGGGTGAGTTTGGTAAATGCGGAGTGGCTGTGAGCTCGCTCAAGGACATGGAAATCCTGCTGGCTGATATCCCGCTGGGGAAAGTCTCCACCTCGATGACCATCAACTCGCCTGCCGCCATCCTGTGGGCCATGTACATTGCCGTGGGCGAACAGCAAGGAGTGCCTCCTGACCAATTGCGCGGCACGCTTCAGAATGACATCCTCAAGGAATACACCGCCCAGAAGGAATATATCTTCCCGCCAGAGCCCTCGATGCGGCTGGTGGTGGATACGATGGAATACGGCTCTCAGCATGTTCCGCAGTGGAATACGATCTCCATCTCCGGCTATCACATCCGCGAGGCGGGCAGCACAGCCGCGCAGGAACTCGCTTTCACCCTTGCCGACGGCATGGAATACGTGCGCTGGGGCATCGCCCGCAAGATGGATGTGGATGAGTTTGCCCCGCGCCTCTCGTTCTTCTTTAACGCTCATAATGACTTTTTTGAAGAGATTGCCAAGTACCGCGCCGCCCGCCGCATCTGGGCAAGGGAGATGCGCGAGACATTCAAGGCAAAGAACCCGCTCTCCTGGCTGATGCGCTTCCACACCCAGACCGCCGGGATGACCCTCACTGCCCAGCAGCCTGAGAATAATACCGTACGGGTGGCCATTCAGGCGCTGGCTGCTGTCCTCGGCGGCACCCAATCCCTGCATACGAATTCGATGGATGAGGCTCTGGCCCTTCCTTCAGAGAAAGCCGCGACGATTGCCCTGCGCACCCAGCAGATTATCGCAGCCGAGTCTGGTGTGGCGAACACGGTGGACCCACTCGGTGGCTCCTATTTCGTCGAGGCTCTGACCAACCACCTCGAGCTCAAGGCACGTGACTATTTCCGGCGTATCGAGGATTTGGGCGGCGTGCTGCCTGCAATTGCCAAAGGCTTTTTCCAAAGAGAAATCGCCGATGCGGCCTATACCTACCAGCGTGAAATTGATGACCATACCCGTACCATAGTCGGAGTGAATGATTACGTGGATAAAAAACCCATCCCCATCCCGCTCCTGGAACTGGATCCTGTTGGCTATACCCGCCAGGTTGAGCGCCTGCGAAAGCTCCGCCAGGAACGCGACAACGGGCGCGTGGGACAGGCCCTCGACCACCTGCGCCTGGCCTGCCAGGGAACGGAGAACACCATGCCGTATTTGCTGGATTGTGTGCGGGCTTATGCCACCCTGGGCGAGATCGTGGGAGTGATGAAGGATGTGTTCGGGACCTATACCGAGCCAACCTGGATATAATCCCTCCCATATGGAAACCGGGTATACGTCCATGCAGAAGCCAATCGATTAACGATCAGGAGAAGCAACATGAAGATGCTGGTTTGCGTAAAACAAGTGCCTGACATGGAATCCAGATTCAAGGTGAACAGCGAAGGGGTCTGGTTCGATGAACAGGACCTCGCTTTCAGGATGAACGAGTATGACGAATACGCGGTCGAGCAGGCAATACGCGTCAAAGAGCAACTGGGAGGTGCAGCTGATATCACAGTTCTGTCCATCGGTCCCGACCGGGTCGTGGAAGCCATCAAAAAGGGACTGGCCATGGGCGGCGACCGGGGAGTTCACATCAAGGATGAACGCCTTTACCAGAAAGATCCCTGGCAGGTGGCGTCGGTTATCGCGGCCTTCGCCCGGGAAAAGAACTTTGACCTGGTCTTTACCGGCATGCAGTCTCAGGATCGAGGCTCGGCCCAGGTTGGGGTGACCGTGGCAGAATTGCTCGATTATGCCTGTGCCACCACACTGGTCGGCTTTGAATTGAGCGGCGATGTCGTGACGGCCAGGCGGGAGTTGGAGGGAGGAATAAGAGGCATCGTAAAATTCAAACTCCCGGCTGTGGTGACCTGCCAGCTGGGGCTGAATAATCCGCGCTATCCGACCCTGCCCAATATCATGAAAGCCAGGCAAAAGGAGTTACTTGCTTTTCCAATCACGGATTTCCTGACGCGAAGAAAGCACCGCAATCACCGAAAGGATGTACCCGCCTGAGAAAAAGGGGCGCGGCCTTGTGCTAGAGGGAGACATCAATGAAACCGCCGATAAATTGGTGGCGATTCTGAAAGAGAAGACGACGGTGCTGCGGTAAGGCGCTTGGGAGATCGTACATATGAAAGCATTGCTCGTTTGCGAATACCGGCAAGGAAAACTGCTCGAATCTACCTATGAACTGCTGGCCTTTGCCGACCGGCTCGGTGCCGACAAGGTCATGCTGCTGATTGGCTCCGAGGCGCAAGCACCAAATTTTGACGGCAAGGTTTACCTGGCCGACGCCGGCAAGTATGGGGAATATAACCCGGACCTGCACAAGCGCCTGGTGCTGGATACGGCGCAGAAGGAACATCCCGACTATATTGTCTTTGTCCACTCCTCTTTCGGCTGGGACCTTGCACCGCGCGTGGCGGCCGCACTGAAAGCTGCCCAGGTCTCGGAAATTGTTGGCGTGGTGGATGGCAAATTCGAAGTCCCCTCTTGCAATGCCAAGATGCGCAGGCTCCTGGCACCCAAGACGGCCCAGGCAGTCCTGACCATCCAGGCCGGCGCCTTCAGCTACCAGGGCGAGGCCCGCGGGACCCCTCAATTGGAACATGTTTACCTGGCCGGGAGTACCCCACGGGTTGAATTCATCGGTTACGAAGCCGCAGAAAAGAAGGCTGTGGATCTGGCAAAAGCCGAGGTGATTGTCAGCGCCGGGCGTGGCATCGGGAAAAAGGAAAACGTGGAGACGATTGCCGCCCTGGCCAGGGCACTCTCGGGAGAACTGGGCGCAACCCGCCCGGTGGTGGATTCCGGCTGGGTAGAACACTCCCGTCAGGTTGGCAGCAGCGGTCAGACTGTAGCCCCCAAGCTGTACGTGGCGTGCGGTATCTCCGGAGCGATCCAGCATATCGCCGGGATGAAGAGATCAGACTTTATCGTGGCCATTAACAAGGACAAGGATGCCCCCATCGGTGAAGTGGCGAATGTTCTGGTTGTTGCCGATGTGATGCAATTTGTGCCAGCACTCACCGCCCGCTTGCAGAAATGATAACCTTCATCAGGACGGCGGCACTACCAAAGCTAGTTTCTTTTCCATCCTTATGAGGGAAGGCACGTGCATGGATGATATTCACCAAAGAAGGAAATACAAGCAAGAAAAATGAGCAAACAACCGATCAATTTCAAATGTCATTGTGACTATATCCCCTATTTTTAGAGGAGCGCGTTCTGCGCGACGTGGCAATCTCCACCCACGGGAGGCAATTTCGTAAATTAAAGAAACTGGAGCAAGTGAGAACGCCTCATTCCTGAAGTACTTTTCTTTGGGATAAAATGGGCTGTAATCAAGATGGCTGACGGATAATTAGAACGAGGTGCTATGGATCTTGAATTGAACGAGGAACAAAAACTGATCCAGGATACCGCCCGGGAGTTTGCCCAGGCTGAACTTGAACCGGTTGCTGCCCGCCTTGACCAGGCGGACGACCAGGAAGCCTTTTTAGGCAATCTAAAGAAACTCGCCGGGATTGGGTTTTATGGGCCTGAATATCAAGGATGAATATGGTGGCGCCCAGGCCGGTATGGTGGCTTTTAGCGTGGCGATCACCGAAATTGCCCGGGCATGCGCCTCCACCGCGGTCACTGTATCCGTCAACAATCTGGTCTGCGATGTCATCCAGGCGGTCGGGTCTGAAGCCCAGAAGAAAACCTATATCCCAAAGATCTGTTCGGGCGAATTTACTGCTGGGAGTTTCGCCCTCACTGAACCGGGTGCAGGTTCCGACCCGGCTGCCATGACCTACCTCCGCGGTACTGGACGGGAACGAATGGGTCCTGAATGGCACGAAGACGTTTCATCACCAGCGCTCCCTATGCAGGGGTGTTTGTAGTTTGGGCGGTAACCGATAAGGCGGCAGCAAAAGGAAAGGGATCAGTTGTTTTCTGGTAGAGGCAGGTGCGCAGGGGTCTGATCGTTGGAAGAGCAGAGCAGAAAATGGGACAGCATGCCTCTGCCACGAATGAAGTCATTTTCGAGGAGTGCCGGATCCCGAAAGAAGCCCTGCTGGGAAATCTCAATGGCGGCTTCCGGGTGGCAGTGGGGGAACTCACCGGCGGGCGGGTTGGCATCGGCTCCCTGGCACTGGGGGTAGGGCTGGCTGCCATGGATTACGCCACCCGCTATGCCCAGGAACGGGTCCAGTTTGACCAAAAGATTACCAAATTCCAGGCCATCCAGTGGATGATCGCGGATTCCTATACAGAGCTTGAAGCTGCCCGGCTGCTCCTGATGCAGGCCGCCTTCAGGGCAGAGCAGGGTCAATCCTTCACCAAGGAAGCGGCCATGGCCAAGATGTACGCCACCGAAGCTGCCAACCGGGCCTGTTATTCCGCTCTTCAGATGGCGGGAGGCTATGGCTATTCAAAGGATTTCCCACTGGAGCGTTATGCCCGGGATGTTCGGGTTACCTCAATCTATGAGGGAACCAACGAGATACAGCGCACAATTATTGCGCGAGAGATCTTAAAGAATATTGCGCAAGGGTGAAGATTTCTTAAAGGTAACTGATTTGCTTCGACTTGCACCGCCAGTCGCGATTTTGCTTTACCGCTGTGCCATTTGGCATTGCAGTAGAATACAATTATCGAGAATTTGTAGCGGTTACCGGACCGCTTGTCATACATCCCGTGTCCTTCCGGACAATGCAGTCGGATTTGCCAAGGAGATGGCAGGAATCATCTCTACGCTGCTTCTGTGAAATTGTCATCATAACTGACGTTAATTCCAGAGGAAAAAGGAGGCACAGCTATGCGACCAGTTTATGTTGTTTCGGGAGGAGTGTCAAAATTTGCCAAAGCCCGCCCTGATAAAACTTTTCAGGGTCTGGTGAAGGAGGCCTACGATTATGCCCTTGCCGATCTGGGGATTGAGCATTCCCAGTTCTTTGAATTGGTGGATGGCAGCGTGGCCTCGTACTTCTCCGACCATTTCACCCGCCAATTAATGGCCGGCATCATGGTTCATGATTATCTGGGGCTGTGCCCCAAGCCATCCCACCGGGTGGAGGGAGGCGGAGCCACTGGCGGCATCTGTTTCCAGGAGGGATGGAAAGCAGTTGCCTCCGGCTACATGGATATCTGTCTGGCATTTGGCTTTGAACAGATGAGCCACGTTGAAACCTGGAAAGGCAATGAATTTATCGCCCTGGCCTCGGATATTTCTTTCGATTACCCTGTGGGTGGTTTTTACTCCGGTTACTATGCCATGATGGTCACCCGCCACATGGCGGAGTTCGGGACTACGGTGGAACAACTGGCCCACGTCTCCGTCAAGAATCACATCAATGCCTACCACAACCCATACGCCCAGAAACGCCAACGCTTGACCATTGAAGATGTACGCTCATCGCCGATGGTGGCCTGGCCTCTCACCCGCAACGATATTTGTGTGATGAGCGATGGGGCCGCAGCCGTCATCTTCTGTTCGGAAGACGGCCTGACGAAACTGGAAAAGGCTGCCGGGCATCGCATCCCGCGTGTGAGCGTTGCCGGCATTGGCCGGGGCACGGATGCCATGCGCATGGCTGACCGTCCCCACCAATCTTATGAGGATTTCTACAAATATAATGCCTTGCCGAACGAGTTGAATGATGATGCCGCGCGCGTATTACAAAAAACTATGGGAAAAGGGATTTCGCTATCCGGGCGTCCACTCCTTCCGCGCTGGCCGGATGGCTTCGCGGGAGGCCTACAAGAATGCCGGCGTCACCGATCCGCTTCACGAGATTGACTTTGTAGAACTGCACGACGCCTATACCTCTTCAGAGGTTCAGACTTATGAGGATATGGGATTGTGTCGTTACGGGGAAGGCGGTCCCTTTGCGGCCAGCGGCAAGACGTTCATGCCGGGAATTGATTACGGGCTTAAACTGCCGGAAAAGCCGGTCTGCCCGGTCAATCCCTCCGGCGGACTGATCGCCTGCGGCCATCCCGTCGGCGCCACCGGGCTGATGCAGGCCGTCTTTGCCTTGTGGCAGCTCCAGGGGACGATCAAGAAGCATTTTGGCGACCCAGCCCTCCAGGTCCCAAAAGCGCGGCGCGGCGCCATTCACTCTCACGCCGGAACCGGCACTTATGTGACAGTCAGCATCCTGGAACAGGAAAAATAGGAGAAAGCCGCCATGTCCAAGAAAGTAATTTCCAAGCGAATTGAAGATAACCTGGAAGGAACGGTTGTTTTCAGCGTTCCATTCCCCACCGGTGACGATCTCTCAGTCTTGAAGCAGATGTCGCCCATCGTGATCAAGCAACCTTACTCGATTGACTACAACTACTCTTACGGCCAGGATTCCCCCTTCTTCGCCGCCCTGGCGAATGGACGCTTCATCGTCTGCCGTGAACCGCAGAGCGGCTACACCTATGCCAACCCGCGCGGCCACGATATGTACTCCGGCCGCGAGACCGAGTGGGTGGAGATCAAACCGGAGGGCAAGATCCACGCCTTCACCGTCTGCTATTTTGGGTCGGAGGCCTTCCTGCCGGAATGCCCGTTCGTGCTGATCCAGGTGGAATTTGAAGAGTGCGACACCCTGTTCCTGGGACGCCTGATCGGCGTTGACCCGGACGAGGCCAACATTGACTGGATCGGCAAAAAGGTCCGGGGGCGGTTCCTGCGCAATGCCAAGCTCAAGCCGACGGATATTTACTTTAATCTGGCAGAATAGCGTCCCTGGACTCTGAAACTACTGAAGGCGTCATCGACATATTTCCTGGAGTTGTTTCATGAAGCGGAGAGCTTTGCATGAGCGATCCGATTGAATTTAGCGGCGAACTCATCGGCTGGCATGACCCGGATGAGAATCGCCAGTGGGTGCGGGAAAACAAGTCCCGGCAACTGGCAGACAAGCGCACCACGGTGGCAGATGCCATCCGCAAATACGTGCCGGATGGCAGTCTTGTCGCCATGGGAGGCTTTGGGCACATCCGCATCCCCATGGCGCTGATCTATGAACTGGTGCGCCAGCGCAAACGCGACCTGACGGTGATCGGCAAGACCGCCGTGCATGACATTGACATTCTCATCGGCGGCGGCTGTGTCAGCCGGGTGGAAGTGGCCTATGCCTTCGGCCATGAATTGCGGGGGTTATCGCCCTGCGGCCGCCGGGCCGTTGAGAACGGCCAGGTGAAAGTGACCGGCGAGATCAGCAACGCCGGCTACCAGTGGCGCTTCCTGGCAGCGGCCATGGGAGTGCCGTTCATGCCGGTGCGGTCCATGCTGGGTACGGATACCATCAAGCACAGTTCGGCCAGGGTGATTGAAGACCCCTGGAGCGGCAAGCCGATCGGCCTGGTTCCAGCCTGCTATCCCGACGTGGCGCTTTTCCACGTCCATCGCTGTGACCAGTATGGCAATGCGCAGATTGACGGCATCATGGTCGAGGACTTTGAGTTGGCGCGTGCCGCCCGGCGGTTGATCATCACCACCGAAGAGATCATTGACCACGAGGAGATCCAGCGCCAGCCGTGGCGCACGGTGATCCCGTTCTACCTGGTGGACGCGGTGATCGAGGTCCCCTTCGGGGCGCACCCCACCGAAATGCCCGTCACCTACTACTTCGACGAGGAGCATATCGCCCATTGGCTGGAGGTCTCCAAAACACCCGAAGGTACCAGCAAATACTTCGAGGAATATGTGTTCGGCGTGCCGGATTTCGATGCCTACCTGGAAAAAGTGGGCGGCATCCGCAAGCTCACCCACCTCAAACAGGTGATGAAATTGCAGCCGGATTTAGCCTCCTCCAGGGACGGTGCATCATGACCGAAGAGCATCGTTACAACCTGACGGAACTGCTGGCCTGCGTGGCAGCCGGCCTCCTGGAGGATGGCTGCTCGGTTTTTGTGGGGACGGGTCTTCCCCTCGTGGCGGGGATGCTGGCACAGCGCACTCACGCCCCGGGCCTGCTGATCATATTCGAGGCGGGCGGCATCGGACCTCAGGTGCCGGCCTTGCCCATCTCCGTGGGCGACTCGCGCACCTACTACAAGGCCTCGGCAGCCTCCAGCATGCACGACGTGATGTCGGCCTCCCAGGCGGGTTATGTGGATTACGGCTTCCTGGGTGGCGCGGCGATGGACTGCTATGGCAACGTCAACACCACCGTCATCGGTGACTGGAGCCACCCCAAGGCGCGTCTGCCCGGCAGCGGCGGGGCCAACGATGTGGGTTCCTTTTGTTGGCGCACCATCTACCTGATGCGCCAGCAATCCACGCGCACCTTCGTTAAAAAATTGGATTTCATCACCACCCCCGGTTATCTGACCGGACCCGGGGCCCGCGAGCGGGCCGGGACTTCCAGCCGGCAACGGACCCTATCGCGTGATCACGCAATTGGGCGTGTACGGTTTCGACGAGGCCACCAAACGCTTGCAGTTGCTGGTTCTCCATCCCGGTGTGACCGTGCAGCAGGTCCAGGAAGCCAGTGAGTTCGAGATCCTCATCCCGGACGAGATCGCCGTCAGCCCGGAGCCAACCGCTGAGCAGTTGCGCATCCTGCGGGAAATTGACCCGCATGGAATGGTGATCGGCAAATAGAGCAAGGTACCTCATAGATATTTATTAGAAGATAGACAATCACGGAGGTGCAACATGGATTTCCAGTTGACCGAAGAACATCTGTTGATCAAACAAACGGTGCGGGATTTTGCCGAGAAGGAAATTGCCCCGCGCGCCGAAGAAATTGATGCCACCGACCAGTTTCCTGCCGACATCTTCAAGCGGATGGGCGAACTGGGGCTGCTGGGGATCCCTTTTGCGGAGGCGTATGGCGGCGCAGGCGGCGACTATCTCAGCCTGCTGATTGCCCTGGAAGAGATTGCCCGTGTTTCTGGCTCGGTCGCCATCATCCTGGATGCCCACACCTCGCTGTGCTGCGAGCCGATCTACCTGTTCGGCACGGAGGCGCAAAAGAAGAAATACCTGCCCGCCCTGGTGAGCGGGGAAAAGATCGGCGCCTTTGGGCTGACCGAACCACAGGCCGGGTTCGGATGCCGGGGCCACCCGCACCCGCGCCGTTCGCGATGGGGATGAATGGGTCATCAACGGCGAGAAAATGTTCATCACCAACGGCTCCCTGGCCGATGTGCTGGTGATTACCGCCAAGACGGATCCGGATAAAGGGACACGCGGCATCTCCTCGTTTATCATCGAAAAAGGGACCCCCGGCTTCCAGGTGGGACGTGATGAAAAGAAGATGGGGCTGAAAGGCTCGGTGACTTCGCAGCTTTTCTTCGAGAACTGCCGCATCCCGGCCGCGAACCTGCTGGGCAAGGAGAATGAGGGCTTTAAACAATTCCTGACCACGCTGGATGCAGGCCGGCTGGCGATATCTGCCATGGCCGTGGGACTGGCGCAGGGCGCTCTTGACAAGGCAGTGGCTTATGCCAAAGAACGGGTGCAATTCAACCAACCGATCGCCCAATTCCAGGCCATCCAGTGGATGATTGCTGAGATGGCAACGGAAATCGAAGCCGCCCGCATGATGGTCTATCGGGCGCCTGGCTGAAGGGACAGGGTGCGCGCTTTACCAAAGAAGCCGCCATGGCCAAATTATTCTCCACCGAAGTGTCGGAGCGCGTTTGCTACAAGGCCATCCAGATCCACGGCGGTTATGGGTATATGCGGGAGTATGCCGTCGAGCGCATGTACCGCGACCAGCGCCTGTGTGCCATCGGCGAAGGGACCAACGAGATCCAGCGCCTGGTCATTGCGCGGCAGGTATTGGGGCTGTGAGATTAACGTGCGACGCACTTTCAAATGCGTTGCTTGTAACTGCACAGCACGGTTTTGGAGTCTCAAAGGTTCGCTCATTTTCTCATAGCAAGGTGTGAAACAGCTGGAAATCCAGGAGCTGCAAATGGAGACCGTGGAGTCATATCGAAAATTGTGCCTCAAACAGCAGACCGAGTTGCGCAGGGTCATGATGGGGTTTGACCACTTTGATGAAGCCATCCAATTTTTCCTGAAGCAACATGCCATGCTCCATTCGGCTCGGATGGCTCAAACGGAACCCTGGTCATTTGAGGATGAAGTGTTCAATGGAATGACTGAGGCGCATGTAAGGCGGATTCCTCAGAGCTGCGAGCATTCGGTTGCCTGGCTCACCTGGCACAGCGTCCGGTGTGAAGATATCACCATAAATCTCCTGGTCGCCGGGAGCCCGCAAATCCTGCATCAGGAAGGCTGGCTGGATAAGATGAAGATCACAGTTAGGGATACAGGGAACGCCATGGATGAAGAAGGACTGGCCAATTTCAGCAACATGGTTGAGATAGAGCCCCTGCGGGCTTATCGTGTAGCGGTGGGTCGCAGGACGCGGGATATTGTTCAACAACTCCACCCAGAGGATTTGAAACAAAAAGTCCTGCCAGCGCGGCTACAACGCGTGATGGCCGAAGGGGCGGTGGTGGAGGCTGCGAGGAACATCCTCGATTATTGGGGGAGATGTACCATCGCCGGGTTACTGTTGATGCCAGCCACACGGCATAACCTTATCCATCTGAACGAGGCGCTTCAGCTAAAGCGAAGGCGTCAATGAAAGGCGGACCAGGGAAAACGACCCGGGCGCGGGTCATTTTTTTTATTCCAACAGTTCCTTCACCGCCTCCCACGGCGAGAGCGTTCGCTGGACCAGCCGGTCAACCACCTCATCATAACGAGCATCGGGAACACCGGCGCGAAACTTTGCCACGAGCGTTTCTGTGAGCAACGCTTCGAGCTCAGCCTCCAGCCTGGCTCTCTCGCGGCGGCCCCAATCCCCGCTCTGGCGCAGGTGCTGTGCATGCTGTTCAATGGCTGCCATCAACTCTACCACACCCGTCCCATCCGTGGCGATCGTGCGCAGGATGGGTGGCACCCACGAGCGAGGTGTTTGCCGGTTCGCTGCCAGCGATGGCCATGACCTGCCCGTGATGGCGGAAGACTTTCTCGACCGGGTGCGCCAAGTCCAAGCATGCCCTTGAGGGCCTGCTCCGTCTTTTCCACGCCGGGCAGGTCGGCCTTGTTTATCACCAGGATGTCGGCAATTTCAAGGATGCCAGCTTTGATGGCCTGGATGTCGTCGCCCAATCCGGGAGCCTCCACCACCAGCGTGGTGTGCGCCAGCCGGGCGATATCCACTTCCGTTTGCCCCGCGCCTACGGTTTCGATCAGGATCACTTCGAAACCGGCGGCGTCGAATACCTGCACCATGGCGGCGGTCGCCTGCGCCAGCCCGCCAAGCGACCCGCGCGTAGCCATCGAGCGGATGAAAACGCCCGGGTCACCGGCCAGGTCGCGCATGCGCACCCGGTCGCCGAGCACCGCTCCACCCGTGAACGGGCTGGAAGGGTCCACAGCCACGATTGCGACCTGTTTAGGATTCGCCGCGGCTGGCCTGCGATATTGGAGGGCGATCTGGTTGACGAGCGACGATTTCCCGGTCCCGGGGGCACCTGTCACGCCGATCAGGTGCGCTTTTCCGGTGTGGGGAAATAGTTATCCAGCGTGAGGCGGCCTTCGGGGGTATTGTTTTCCACCTGGGTAAGCAGGCGCGCCAATGCCATGCGCTCGCCGGACAGGATGGATTCAGTGAGAAACTGGCCCATTGCTTATGCAGCAGGCTCGAAGGGCGGCGCGAATTTCGTTGACGATCGTCCCGGTCGGCGCGCCGGGACCGTAGACCCCTGTCACGCCCATTTCTTTCAGGCGCGGGGCGTCTTCATCCGGGATAATCCCGCCAACAAAGATCTTGACGTTCTCCTTCCGTTGGCCTTGAGCAAGTTCAAGGATGCGGGGAATGAGCGCCATGTGTGCACCGGAAAGAATGGAAAGACCCACCACGTCCACATCTTCCTGCAGGGCGGCTTCAGCGATCATCTCCGGCGTCTGGCGCAGGCCGGTGTAAATTACCTCCATGCCAGCGTCACGCAGGGCGCGGGCAACAACTTTGGCGCCCCGGTCGTGACCATCCAGGCCCGGTTTGGCGACCAGTACACGGATTTTATGTTCGTTCATGATCTCCTCCATTGTCCAGTCTACCCCCGCATTATACTTCTCGTTTCAAAAGAATCACCCGGTATGTGCCCTATGAAACAGGCTCCTTTGGTTGGTCATCTTCACGGTTGCTTTCCCAGCCGGTAATGGAAGATGCCCGTGGATTTTCCCATCAAAGGAATGCGACGCATCCAGCGATAAGCGCTCACGCGCGGTTCTTCGGTGCCGAAGTAAAACCATTCCTCCATTAGGGATATTCCCTCACCCCAAAGTTCAACATCCTTCCCATGTTTTAATCCCCAGTGAAGGCGCGCACCCATCTTTGAGAAAATCAATTGCAGGTTATCTGTCCAAATGACAAATGGGGTGTGCGCGTCGCAGACCAGCTCTGCACCGGGGAAGTAGTTCAGCAGCCTCAGCACTAGAGCTTTGATCTGCGCTTCTTCAAAATATGGAAAAACGCCCTCGGCAATAAAGAGGAATGGATGCTGGCACTTCTCCTTCACTGCATCCATCCATGCGTAATCAAAAACCGAGCCGCTCAGCAGATGATGGTGTTCCCCTTCCTCACCAATGAGCTCCCTCCGCAATTTAATTACATCGGGCATATCAAGGTCATACCATTCCACGCGTCCGTTATCCACTCGCTCGAAACGCGTATCGAGCCCGCACCCAATGTGAACAACGGTCGAATAGGGGTGATTCGCCAGAAAATCACTGGCGAAGCGGTCAAATTCGCGCACCCGCAGGATCAAGCCCACTTCGTCATGTTTCTGGAGTTTGATCCTTGAAAAATCATAATCCACCTGCCTGACCATTACCACAGCTTTTTCGTCCTTGAGCATGGCATCAGGACGTTGAGTTTCCTTGGCTTGGATGTAAAGCGGGATAAGCAAAGTCTCGGATACACCTCCCAGGTTTATACGGGTTGTTTCGGTCATACGATTACTCCTTCATCACCACTTAGGAAAGAATTTGCCGGTGCGCTGCATATAGGCTTTGTACTCATCTCCAAACGCTTCAATCATCATCTGCTCCTCTTTCGGGATGCGCACGATCAACCCAATGATCGCAAGCGCTGACACAACCACGAAAATCCAGTTAGCGGTCAGCAGCGACAATGCCACGCCCCAGCCAAACGTGGATGTGTAAAGGGGATGGTGCATTCGCGCATATGGCCCGGTCGTGATGAGATGATGGTCTTCACGCAATTGCAGTTGGGCTGACCATTGCGTATCCAGAGTCACCTGGGTCCAGGTCATGAATACCACACTGAGGATGCTGATAGCAAACCCGATCCAATGCTGCCATTCGGGAAGCGCAAACAGGAATAAATTGATCCATTCCATGCCCGCGATGTACATGGCAAGGAAAACCACCAGTGCAAAGAACAAACCTATGCGGAAGAGGAAGAAACCGCGCCCGCCCTCGCGCTTCACTGCCTTCTCATCAGGCATAATCCGCCCGCCCGAGCGGCGCAGCTTGACCATAAAATAAACGCGCATGGAGAGCAACATCACTAATAGAATAAGGAACGCAATGCGATAACTGGGATCGGTTGTCATAAAATGCCTCTCTTTCATCCTTCCATGATGACTGGCAATGCCTTGGCACCGGTCACCAATCGGTCAGCCCGCCGGGCAGCCAGGATCCCCTTTGCTCCCTGGCTCGCCAATTGCAAAGCCAGCGATTTTCCGATCTCCGCGGATACGCCGGTAACGATCACTACCTTATCTCTGAACGCGTCAGGTTGCATATTGCCTCCAACTCTACTAAAAGGACATTCGACCTTGTCAGATCAGAGCCGCTGCGATCCCATGTCTGCAAGCAATTTTACGCTCGGTATTGCTACCCGTAAAGTATTTCTCTCCATTTCGTTTGATTTTCGTCTCTCGTTTATAATGATAGGGCAGGAGAACAAAAGACCGGCGGTAACGGGATTCCTACAGACAACATCTTCATGAGGATAGGAGAGAATTGCGATGTCACTCTTTGGTGTTCATTCAGAGGTTGGTAAACTTCGTAAAGTGCTTGTTCACCGACCGGAGTTAAGCCTGCAACGGCTTACTCCTGCAAATTGCGCAGAACTACTATTTGATGATGTGCTCTGGGTGGAACGTGCCCAATTGGAGCATGACCAGTTTGTGGAGGTGATGCGCTCCCATGGCGTGGAAGTGTTCTACGTGCTGGACTTGCTCACGCGAGACCCTGCAGGCCAGCCAGGAAGCCAAACGCCTGTTGATCGAACAGGTTGCAACGGAATATACCGTTGGCTGGTCGCTTGTGGATGAGATCCGCCAGTTCTTATGGGATCTCAGTCCCTGATTTTCTTGCCAGGCATTTGATCGGTGGATTGACCGCGGGTGAATCCGGCATCGATTGGGGAAAATTCGGGAAAATATCCCTACATGCCGCCGCCCTGGAGGAAATGAACACCTTCCTCCTGCCTCCACTGCCCAATACGCTCTTCACCCGTGACTCGTCGTGCTGGATTTATGAGGGCGTTTCGGTCAATCCGATGTACTGGCCGGCGCGCCGCAGGGAGTCGCTCAATCTGTATGCCATCTACCACTACCATCCCATGTTCAAGGATGCCGGTTTCGAATTTTGGTATCCCAATGCCACGGATGGCGAATTCAATATGCAAAACTTTGGGCGTTCCTCCTTGGAAGGGGGCGACGTTCTGCCGATTGGGAACCGGACCGTTCTGATCGGGATGTCTGAACGCACCCAGGGAAGCATGATCGAACAGATCGCTGAAGCGCTTTTCTCCAAGGGCAGCGCCGACCGCGTCATCGCCTGTGTGATGACCAAGGACCGCGCCCACATGCACCTTGATACGGTTTTCACCATGCTCGACCGCGACAAGGTCACGATTTATCCCAAGGTTGTCGACCAGGTGCGGGCCATCAGCCTGCGTCCCGGTAAAAAAGCCGGTGACTTCCATGTCACCGTGGAGAAAGATATGCTCTCGGCCGTGGCAGATGCGCTCAAGGTCCAGAAATTGACCGTGGTCAAAACAGGCGGCGACCAGTACCAGATGGAGCGTGAGCAGTGGGATGATGCCAATAACACGATTGCCCTGGAACCGGGTGTGGTGGTCTCGTATGAGCGCAACACGCACACGATTGCCCGGATGCGCCTCGCGGGTGTGGAGGTCATCACCATCCCGGGGTTTGAACTTGGCAAAGGCCGCGGCGGTGGTCATTGCATGACCTGCCCGCTCCTGCGTGATGCGATATAACGGGTATTCCTCCCACCTTCTAGAATAATAGAAATCCGCCTGTTATGGCGGATTTTTCTGGTCTTACTATTTCGTTTTAGCCACATCCATCCGGCACCAGGCATACAATGCATCATAGACCTCGAACTGGTCTTCCAAATTTTCAAGGTCATCCGGGAAGCGCAGGCTGTAACCACTGGCGATCGCCTCCAGACCGCGGGCGATGGGATCGCTGTCGATATCTTCCGATACATCCGCGGAGTGGACGATCTTCGCCAGGCGGAGCAAACCAGGGTCTTTCAAGTCGTATTTCAAAATGATGGATTCGAACGAGCAGCGCCCGTCATGGTGGCCAAGCTCAACTCCCGGTGCGTCGAAGGGGATGGCGCCGGTCTCCTTGACCACCTTCTCAATCTGGGTGACGGGCACAAACAGGAACTCGGCATCGCTGTCCACAAAGCGGGTGATCAGCCAGGGGCAGGCAATGCGGTCAACGTGAACGTGGGAACGGGTGATCCATTGCATGGTTATCTCCTTTTGATTGCAAAACAGGTCGGATGGATTGATCCTTCGATACGACTTGCCGGGCTTACCCGCCATCGATGAATACAGCCGCCTGGTGGGTGCCAGGCAGGAAGGCATATATCTTATTGCGAAGCAGGTCAAAACTCAGCGTATGGGCCCCCTTTTCCGTGGGCACAGTTTCCAAGCGCTGCAAGGTCTGCGCAGCGAAGACATCGATGCAGCCCGGGTCGCCGATCGCAGCATAAAGGTGCTGGCAGGACGGATTATAAAAAATGACATCCGGCTTGCCGCTCAAGGGGGCTTGCGCCAGGATTTCTCCCGTATCCGCATTGAGGGTGAACATCACCCCGCTGTCACACGCACAAAACAAGCGGCGGTTGAGCACATCCAGATCCAAGCCGTGCGGACCCTGGGCGGGGATGGGCCAGGTGCGGACGAGACGATCCGGGGTGCGCGGGTCGACAGCCGCGATCTGTGGCGGATCGGCAATATTGATCAGAAAGATGCCTGCGACGGGATCGAAGATCGTCCAGCGGGTACGCCCGGGAACAGGGATGGTCGCCGACACCCTGCGTTCCACAACATCCACCAGGGCGACGGTATATGAGCTGGGGATGGCAGGATCGCCGACATGCGCTGAGAGCAGCAAGCCGAGCTGGTCGTCAAATGCCAGCCCATTCGGGCGCATGCCCACGGTCACTTTTTCAAGCGTCAATTCTGAACCGGGCACGAACATCCCGATGCTGTTCTCGCCGCGGTTGGTGGTGAACACCCACCCGGCAGTTTCCGAGACCAGCGCCCCGGCGACTTCGCTGAGACCGGGAATGGAATGCAGATAGGTATCTGTACTGGTATCGATCACGTCCAGCGCGTTGTTGGCGGTATGCGCCACATAAAGCCGAGCCAGACCTGAATGAACGGCGGCATGATCAAAACCACCAGCGCCCTGGTGCCCGGGAAGATCAATGGTTCCGGTACGCTTCGACATGGGGCCTCATTTTACCATGTCACCATGGATATCGAATAACCCCAACGATAACAGTATTAAGAATGACATCCCGGAAATCATGTCGTGACTTCCGGCTGATTTTCCTCCGGCGGTTTGAGCGCCTTGAAGTTTCGGTACAGCACCAGGTCATAGACAATCTTCAACCCCCCGCAAAGGTAAAACGGGACGCTGAACAGGCCGGGGATGGAGATGAACAATCCGCTCAAAGACGGGGAAAGCGCCGCGCCCACAGACCGGGCGATGGTCGTCACGCCAGAAGCGGCGGACCTTTCATCCGGGGCGACGACTGCCATCGTGTAGGATTGGCGCGTTGGCACGTCCATCTGAGAGATGGAGAAGCGTGCCAGCAGGACGGCGATCGCCAGCGGCAGGCTGGGCATCAGCGGGACGAGCATCAGGAAAATGCTGGATGGGATATGGGTATAAACCATCGTATTGATGAGACCGAATTTCGCGGCGATGCGCGCTGCAAGCAATGCGGATATCCCCGCCAGAATATTCGCCCCGAAGAAAATGCTGCCCAGTACGCCCTCGTCCACCCCGAAGCGGACGCGGAACCAGTAAGCCATCAGGCTCTGGATGACCAGCCCCCCGGCGAAGGCATCCAGCGCGAATAGAGCAGAGAGCTTGGCGACCACGCCCCGTGACTTGTGCAGGCCGAGGGTCCGGCGGATAGGTTTCAGCTCCCGCGCAGCTTCGACTGCCGGGGAGAGGATAAAGAACAAGAGGATGAGCAATCCCCCGGCCAGCGCATAACCGGTCAAAATCGTCCGGTATGAGGCCAGCGCGCTCCAGCCGTTGGACTGCATGATTTTCGCCAACCAGCCGCCTGCCAGGGCGCCCGTCGCGGTGGCAAACGAACCAGACAGGTTGTACCAGGCGAAGGTATGCGTCCGGCGCTGGTCCGGGATGAGCTGGGTCAAGGCGGCCTGCTCGATGGACAGGAATGGGCCGATCTCGTTGCCGCTCGGGCTGATGACTCCGATGATGGCTGCCGCGGTCAGCAGCAGCGGGTTGCGGGTTAAGCAGAAAGACAACACCCGCCGATCACCATCAACAGTGCGCCGAGCAGCAGCATCCGGCGGCGACCGAGGCGGTCAGCGGAAGTGGTCAACCAGAGCGAGATGCCGGCATCACCGGCCAGGGTAAATGTGAACAGCAGGCCGACGGCGCGCTCGTCCAGACCGACTTCGATAAGATAGAATGCCAGGATGACAGAGAGAAAGCCGTAGGCAAACAGGCGCACGATGCGGGTGGTAAAAAGGATGGGAATGTCCCGGCGAGGCATGGCGCAAGTATAGCTGATTTTCCCATCTCATTCTATGGATTCTCCAAGAACAGGTTTCCATCCAGTGAGCAAAAAAGAAGCTGCCCATTCAAGCAGCTTCAAGTCTAGAACCAGTTTGTGGTTTTATGGGTTCACTCAGGGTTATTTCATTGATCCTTAACCATGGCTCGATTCACCCAGCGTCAGTTGAATTTGTTGGCTTTTACCATTCCGGGTAAATCCCACCGTTATCTGGTCGCCCGGTTTGTAATTGAACAGAGTGTTGATAAATGAATGGGTTCCATCAAGCGCCACGCCACCAATGCTGGTGATGATATCACCGGTTTGCAGACCGGCCTGGCTGGCAGGGCTGCTGGCCGCCACAGTGGTTACATAAGCCCCCTATTGCACTGGCAGGTTGTAGGCATTGGCGATATCCGGGGTGATGGGCTGGAAATTAATTCCCATAAACGGACGGGAGATGTAGCCCTTTTGAATGATTTGTTCGGCCACTGCCTGTGCCGTGTTGATCGGGATGGCAAACCCCAAGCCTTCCGCCACGGTTCCGCTCCCACTGTTGCGCACGATCAGAGTGTTGATGGCAATCACTTCCCCAGCCAGGTTGACCAGCGGACCGCCTGAGTTACCCTGGTTTATGGCCGCATCCGTTTGGATCAGACCATCGATCGTATACCCATTCCCGGCGTCAATGGACCGTCCGGTCGCGCTGACCACGCCTACCGTCACCGTGTTCTTGAAGTCACCCAGCGGAGAACCGATGGCGATAACCGTCTCGCCGGGATTCAGTACATCCGAGTTGCCCAGGCTCGCCACGGCGGGAACCTTCCCGTCCGCCTTCAAGACGGCAATATCCGAATACATGTCGGTGCCCACAATTGTCGCCTTTTCCTGAATACCATCAGACAGCACGATGGTCACATCCTTCACGCCATCAATAACGTGGTTATTGGTCAGAATGTATCCTTTGTCCGAAATGAATACACCGCTGCCGCTAACCGTCTGGGTGCCGGTTGGACCAAACTGCGTCATCTGACTTGGGAGAGTGCCCACCACCGTCACCACCGCTGGGCCAACATTCTTTACGGCCTGCGTGATAGTTGTTTCAATGTCAATGGTGTTGATGACGAGAGTATTCTGTGGAGTATTATTGCTGGCCTGGACGACCTTGGCTTCCGGAGCTGACACAGCCAGACTGGCTGGCTGGATCTGGCTTACGGTCCGGTAGACGACAACTCCGCCTACGGCCGCACCTGAAAGTGCGGCTACGCCGGCAAGGATGATAACGAGCACCATGTAAACGATTCGATTCTTGGTCATTGCGACCTCCTTGATTTTGAACGCTATTGTTTGCCTTTACACCCCGATTTTAGAACCGCAAGATGAAATTTCCATGAACATAAAGTAAGATTTAAATTAGATTGCCCGGCGGGATTAAAACCAGGTGAAGGTCAAAAGGGCGGGGATCCGAGAAAATGAGATGATCAAAATGCTGGCGCGAGGGTGTTCTTTTTCAATACGTTTTTCGTTTCCAAGGCTGGCAGTTTGGCGAGTATACCCAGCCCCTTGAACCCCCTTCCCGGGTGTGAAAATTCCCGATCCCCTAATCGATCGCTGGGAACTGTGCTTCGAAAGAAGTTCCGCTGCCCGGCGTGCTCTCCACCCGGATATCCCCCCCGTGCGCCAGGACGATCCATTGGACGATGGAAAGACCCAGCCCGCTGCCGCTGGGCGGCGTGGGATCGGATTCTGAGATCCGCCTCGCGTGTGCGAGCTTTGTCGACCCGGTAGAAACGGTCAAACAGGTGGGGGAGATGTTCGGCTGCAATGCCTGGTCCGGTATCGGAAACGCGCACCCAGGCGTTTGCGCCGGATTTTCCTGTTTCCACGCGCACCCGTCTCGTGACGCCTGTCGTGTATTTGATCGCATTCTCGACCAGGTTGCTGAGCATTTGCAACAAATACTGCCGGTCACCGGTCATGGGAGTTTCGGGCAGGTCGCCTGCTTCCAGCGTGACCCCGTTGCGGGTTGCCAGCGGAGTCAGCCGCTCCAAGGTCTCAACCGCCACGTCGCTCAGGTCCAGGCGTGTTTTTTCGATCACCGATTGCCCGGCGTCCATGCGCGCCAGCATCAGCAGGTCGTTGACCAGGCTGGTCATAAAATCATTCTCGCTGTGGATAATGCTTAGTGCATGCTGGTACTCTTGCGGTGAACGACGGGAGGCGATGGCGCGGCTGGTTTCCAGATTGACGATGGTTAACGGGGTGCGCAGTTCGTGGCTGGCATCCGCCACGAATTGGCGCTGGCGTTCAAAGGCAGCCTGCAAACGAGCCAGCATTGCGTCAAAAGTATTCGCCAGTTCTCCCAGTTCATCTTTGCTTTTCATGTTCAATCGGCGGCTCAGGTCCGTTTCGCCGATGGTGCGCGCCGCCTGGGTGATCGTCTTCACCGGTCGCATGGCCCGATCTGCCAGCCAGAAACCGCCGACCAGGGCAATGGCGAGGGTCAGCAGGCTCCCGGCCACCAGGGTCAGCAGGAATCGGCGCACCAGCGCATTCGGATCGAGGATGCCGCCGAAGATCATCAGGAAATTTATTCCCGACTCGCTTTGGACGGAGGTGATGATGAAAACGTAATTCTGGGAGGTTGGGCTTGTCCAGTAGATCACGCCTGGAGCATTCGCTTGTCCGCGGGGTGACCTGCAGCCCGGCGGATACGATCTGGATGGCTTCCTGAGGCTGGAATGGGTCCCTGGCTGGCGAGAACCTGTCCATCCGGGCTGAGCAGGATAAAAACGTCTGTGTCGCGCAGAATTCCATTCGGGATCGAGATTTGTCCGCTCCCCTGATGCAGCGCAGTTTGGACAGTCTCCGCCAGGCCTGTCACCCTGCGGTTCAATTTCATGGATGGCCTCCTCCTGCAGGTTGCGGGACTGGCTGTAAAAGAGGAATGCGCTGAAGGCAAACAGGATGACTGCCAAGATGGCCGTGAACCACAACACCAGCCGGAACCGGATGCTGTGGAACAGACCACCCGATCTTTCTCGGAAGGCCGGCGCAACCGTTTGGCTCATTTCTCCTCCGGCACGCGCAAACGGTAGCCGGCGCCGCGCATGGTTTCGAGCAATTTGACCTGGCTGGGATCGTCGATCTTGGCGCGCAATCGACGGATGTAGACGTCCACCACATTGGAGGCGATCACGTGGTCGTAACTCCATAGGTGCTCTTCAGCCATCTCGCGGGTGACGAGATGGTTGGGATGGCGCATCAGGTATTCAAGCAGGGAAAATTCTTTGGCGGTCAGTTCGATCGGCTGGCCGCCGCGCTGGACGGTATGGGTGGCCGGATCGAGAACCAGGTCTGCCACCTGGAGCGTGCCCGATTTGCTGGACGATTTCGCGCCGCAGCAGGGCGCGGATACGGGCGCGCAGTTCGTCCACTTCAAAGGGCTTGACAAGGTAATCATCGGCGCCGCTGTCCAACCCGCGCACCCGGTCGTCCAGTGCATCTCGCGCGGTCAGCATCAAAATGGGAGTACTGACGCGCCGGTTGCGCAGTTCCCGGCAGACTTCCAGTCCATCTTTTCCGGGCAGCATGATATCCAGGATGATGATGTCGTAGCTGGATATTAGCCCCATTTCTTCGCCATCTAGGCCATCATAGGCTGTGTCAACGGCATACCCATCCTCTTCGAGGGTCAAACGAAGGGATTCGCTCAAACGACGGTTGTCTTCGACCAATAGAATACGCATCTTAATACTCCAGGATGTCTTTTCCGGTATAAATTGTAGCACGCAAATATGACTGCAGGATGAACCTCTTCATTATCGTGGGACACCTTTGGAATTGCCGGATCCGGTTGAATGTTGGACTTCGATAACTATTTATAGGGGAGTGCATTGGTTAAGCACCATCCTGGTTTCCTTTGCCAGCTCTTGATCAGCGGATCATAAACCAAGCCGGGAAATATATACGGACAATTCATCCTTTATTCATCTTTGTTCTGTATACTCCTGCCAACCTTTCAAGGAGAAAACCAAATGCGTAAACAATTCGTTGCCTTGCTGGCAGCCATCCTGATCACGGGTACGATTGCCATGTCCATGTTGGTGATTGGCGCGAATGCAATGACCAACCAGAAAGGAACAGCTGTTTCGAATTCTCCTGCCGCGGTCGCTGCGTCAGGGTCGACCGCAGCCTCCGCTGACCAGGCGCAGATCGCCCAATTGCAAGCTTAGGTCGCCCAATATCAGGCTCGCGAGCAACAGTATCAGGCTGCCCTGAAGAGTGACAATGACCAGTTGACCCAAGCCGCCTCTGAAATGCAGATGATCCAGCAATTGCTTTCTTATCTGCAAAGCCATGGCCTGATTTCGATTGACAACCAGGGCCAAATCTTGATTACTGGTCGTTAGGAGCTTAATATGAAAATTATCAAGTCTGCACTCCATTATTGGTTTGCCATTGTCAGTCGTATTGAGTTTCCTGGTTGGCTGGGGGATGTTGGCTCATTCTCTCAAGCCGGTCCAGCCAGCCCAGACCACGATCATGAATTCTGCCTCGTTGCCGGTCTTGCCGCCCATCCAGGCTTTTGGAAATGGCTAACTGGGAATACGTGGCAGCGGGCTGAACTTTTCAGCCCCCGGCAATCCAGTCAATGCTTCGGTATTTCCGCATGCTTCGCTCTGGTGGGTCTTAGAGATATGGAAACCTTCACGTTTTCGCGCCATGAACACGGATATTTTGCTGGCCGCCCAGGGAACTTCCGCCCGCATTCGCGGAGGGCTTTGAAGAGGTGAAGTACTTCATCCATGCCAGCGAAAGCCGTTTCAGCCGGTTTTCAGAGCAAAGCGAACTATCCGACCTCAACCGTTCCGCGGGGAGTCCATTTCAAGCCTCGCCCGACCTGTTCATGGTCCTTGGCTCTGGCGCAGCAGTTTTTCCACCGGACCCGTGGCCTTTTCGACCCTTCCATCCTGCCAGATTTACGCCGGGTCGGGGTATGACCGCAGCATGGACCTTGTTGCCGGCAGGGAGCTGCCCCGCTCTTTGAATCACTGGTTGCAGGCGAGCGTCCCTCCTTCAGCGACATGGAGCTCGATGAAAGGCGCGGCATGATTTTGCTTCCACCCGGGATGGCGCTCGATCTGGGCGGGATCGCCAAAGGCTGGATTGCCGAACAGGCAGCCATCCTCCTTTCTGATTTCTCTTCTGCCTGCGCTGTCAACGCTGGAGGGGACATGTTCCTGGTCGGGCTGCCGGAGGGAGAAGCTCAATGGCCGGTTGCGATCGAAGACCCGCTCCAGCCTGAAATTAATCTTACCACCATCAAGGTCGATCCCGGTGCGGTCGCCACCTCTGCCGTGACGAAACGCGTCTGGAAACAGGGCGAAAAACAACGCCATCATCTTATTGACCCCCGCACTGGCGAACCTGCAAAACCGACTGGCTGAGCGTGACAGTCATTGCGCCTCACGCATATGAGGCCGAGGTTTTCGCCAAGGCGCTGCTCATTGGCGGACCGCAGGAATCCGAAGAGATCGCCCGCAATGGCGGCACCCATTTTTCTTATCTGGCAGTCGATCGTGATCGGAAAATCTGGGGTACACCAAAAAGTCTGGAGTATTAT
Organism: uncultured Chloroflexia bacterium; assembly: GCA_963760315.1. Lineage (GTDB taxonomy): Bacteria > Chloroflexota > Anaerolineae > Anaerolineales > Villigracilaceae > UBA877. Next base: position 176,487 of record CAVXCK010000004.1, on the reverse strand, counting down.
CAATGTCCATATGAACAACCAAAACCCTAACTCAACCGTCAGAACCTCCTCGCCATGGCGGGCGATCATCAGCGTATTTGCCACCCTGCTCGTTTTGGTATTGATTTTTTTTGGTGCCACTCTTTTCACTGACCCCCTCCGGGCAGGCGGCGGGCAAGTGGTTTAATTGGCTGTTTGCCCTGGATAGTGTCCAGCTCTGGTGGTATGTCACCCGCGCCAGCGGGATCGTTGCCTATCTGCTGTTATGGTTTTCCATGGTGCTGGGGCTGGGAGTTACGAGCAAATTCCTTGACCGGATGCTTGACCGGATGTTCACGTACGACTTCCACCAATTTATTTCCCTGCTTTCGATTGCCTTTGTTGTCTTGCATGTCGTGGTCCTGTTGCTTGACCGCTATCTGCCGTATTCAATCTGGCAGATCCTGGTCCCGTTCATATCCCCCTATCGTCCCATCTGGGTCGGGGTGGGTGTGATCGGTTTTTACCTCACCCTTCTGGTCACAATAACGTTTTACATCCGCAAAGGATCGGGATGCGCACTTTCCGCATCATCCATGTGCTGAGTTTGATCGGGTACCTGGGTGCCACCTGTCATGGCATCTACGCCGGCACCGACTCCCCGCTCCCGGCCGATGCAGTTGCTCTATAAAGGGACCGGGCTGGTGGTTGTTTTCTTGACCGTCTTCTGGCTGGTGCTGCTGGCTCTGCAGAAACTGGAAGCGCGCCGGCTGAGCCTTGGCTGCTGCCAGATTGCCTCACCGGCAGACCAATGCCATGAGAGAGTAAAACCCCCACTATCTACTTTCTGCTTTCTGCTTCCCGTCTGCTACCTTTTGCCCCCTTTTCACCTCTGCTGAGGTAGAATCATTAACCAGTCGGCAACTTATGCCCATCTTTTACCTTCCCCGAGTTTGAGAGGTGCAGGATGGCAAAGAGGAAGAAAAGCGACAAAAAGAAAAGCCCGATCGCCGTCACCGTCATTGCGGTGGCGATCGTGGTGCTTTTTCTGATCCGCCTGTACCAGGTCTTTGAGCCCTCTCATCCGCAACAAGGTATTCTTAGAACGGCATCACCGGTCCGCTCTTCGCTGGCTGGAAATTGACCGCTCTGGGTAACGCCATCCTCTCCAGCGCCACCTATCTGGTTCTGTCGCTGGCCGGCATCGTCGTCCTGATCGGTTTTCTGCGCCTGCGTCGCTGGAGCTGGGTGCTCCTGATGGCCTGGACCGGTGTGTCGCTGATCATCTCCCTGGTGGATTATTTCTACAGCCACCCCAACTATGCTGTGATGGCCTCCAATGTCATCATCGCTTTTGCCCTGAATATTACCGATGTACAGCGCATTTATGGGATAAGGAGGGACGATGGCTCTCAGCCTCTGATCGCCCGACTGCTCCGGTCACTGCCTCCGACCTGGAACTGCTCCGCAAATTCGAGCCGGTGGTTTGCTACACCAAGGGCGAACAATTCTTCCCGACCGATGTTGACCATTATGTAAGGGAATGCAGCCTCTGGGAACATCACCCGGATGGTCGCGATGAACTCCTTGTCAGGCAGGGTGAACTCACCCTGGAGAAGTTGATCGAATCCCGCCCGGCTGAGTTCGGCTCGGTCCGCTATCTGCGTTTTATCGAGACCCTCAGCCTGGCAGAGTCTGCCCAGGTACTGGCCGACCAGGTCGCTCCTGCGGCGAAAACTCGGCGATTATTTCCATGCCGGGATTGGACGCCTGGCACGCGGTGGCATCCTGCCCCGCTTGTTGGATGGCCTGTTCTCGCTGTCGTTCCTGCTGCGCGGCAAAGTATCGGCTGCCACCGCCGCCGCTGCGGAATTGGACTACAACGACATTTTCATCGAGGACAGGAAGTATACCTACTATGGCCGCGTCACCCGTCAAAACGGCTGGACCATCCTCCAGTACTGGTTCTTCTTCTGCTTCAACAGCTGGCGCTCCGGCTTCCACGGCGTCAACGATCACGAGTCCGACTGGGAGATGGTCACCATCTATTTGTACGAGCAGGACGGGCAGCTCATCCCGGAATGGGCCGCCTACGCCTCGCACGATTTCAAGGGTGATGACCTGCGCCGCCGCTGGGACGACCACGAAGAACTCAAAATAATGGAGCAGAAGCCATCCGGTGATTTTTGCCGGAGCCGGTTCTCATGCCTCCTATTTCCGGCGCGGCGAATACCAGGCGGAAGTCAACCCGCCTCTGCCGGGCTGGTTTTCGGGCCTGATCCACGCCTGGAACAAGTTGTGGACCGAGACACTGGGCCAGCCGGCGATTAATGCCTTCCACATCCCGTTCGTGGATTTCGCCCGCGGCGACGGTCTCCGCATCGGTCCCGGCGAATCCCAAACCTGGTCGCCGGTGCTGATCGACGAGTCTACCGCCGTGGGTGAGTCAATACCGGGGGTTGTGGGGGCTTTTCGCCCGCGACCCGATCTCCGGGGAGAACGCTCCGGCAGGTCCCATGTACAACCGGGATGGTTCGCCGCGTGGTTCATGGTATGACCCGCTTGGGTTCGCCGGTCTCGACAAAGTCCCACCGCCTCCGCAAATGCAGCAAATGCTCGCTGACAATTGTGCGAAAGTCTCCCGGCGCCAGGCAGAACTGGAAAAACTGATTCCGGAGAAAGCCGGTGAACTGCAGGCAAAGGGTGCCAGGCTGAAAGGGATGGAAGGCAATCCCCACCTGGCAAAACAATACGTCGCGCTGGAAAAGGAAATTAACACCCTCTCGGCAGAAGTGCGCAACCTGCGCCGCGAGCTATCGGAAAATACCGCCCTGCTCCAGGGGCTGACCCGCCGGCTGGAACGTATGAAAGCGGGCGGTCAGGATAACCCCCGCGCCCACATCCGCCATCTGGCCATACCAGATGATCCCACCCAGGTGCTGCGCTTCGACCGCGCCGCCGAAACCTGGGCGGCCGTCAGCCTGAGCCTGTTGCTGTTTGCCATTGCGGCGCTCATTTTCTTCGCCCCCAGGTATATTTGGGCGGGTCTGGCATCATCCTGATCCTGTTCGTCGTGGCCGAGTTGTTTTTACGCGGCGCCTTTGTCCAGACGGTTGGACGGATCACCTTGATCCTGGCAATGATTACCGCCGCTGATCCTGTTCTTCCATTTCTGGAAGTGGATCATCGTGGTTGTGTTGGTGGCCATGGGCATCTCCCTGATGTACCAGCGCTTGAGGGAACTTGACCGGCTGAACATCGTTCCTGACCTTCACTCCGATCAAACTTCCGGAACATCAAGTCCCGGAAGTTTGTGTCTTTAAGATACTCATCTTAGCGAGTGAATTTGATAATTTCTTGAATATTTTTGCTGCCTTCTTGCTTGAAATTTGATTTCAAAATCAATATAGTCGATATAGATTTCTGCATTGGGATGGATTTCTTGTTCTATGTATCTGAAGAATATGGAAACCTTTTTCTTATGGAGGTATCCTATGACCGATCTTCTCTATGTCGGCTTGACCATCGCTTTCCTGCTGCTCAGTTGGGGCTTCATCGTCTTCTGCGATCGGCTGATGGAGAATAAAAAATGAACGCTCTTTATCTCATCACCGGCCTGATCACGCTGGCCCTGTTCATCTACCTGGTGATTGCCCTGTTGAAACCGGAGTGGTTCGAATGAACATCTTTAGTTGGCTTCAACTCATCTTTTACATGGTCGTCTTGATCGCCCTTGCCAAGCCGCTCGGCACGTTCATGGCCAGGGTTTACCAGGGCGAACGCACCTTTCTCGACCCGGTCCTGCGGCCGGTCGAGAAATTGATCTATCGCCTGAGCGGCGTCCGCCCGGACGAGGAGATGAACTGGAAAGTCTATGCCGTTGCCATGCTGCTCTTCAACGGCCTGGGGCTGTTGGTTGTTTATGCCTTGCAGCGGCTGCAGGGATTCCTGCCGCTCAACCCGCAGGGCTTCGGCGCGGTCTCCCCCGACTCGTCCTGGAACACGGCCGTCAGCTTTGCCACCAACACCAACTGGCAGGGCTACGGCGGCGAGACGACCATGAGCTATCTCACCCAGATGCTGGCGCTGACCGTGCAGAACTTCGTCTCGGCCGCCACGGGCATGGCGGTTGCTGATCGCCATGATCCGCGGCCTTGTCCGCCACACGGCCAAAACCATCGGCAACTTCTGGGTGGACCTGACCCGCTCGGTGCTCTATATCCTCCTGCCGCTGGCATTCGTCCTGGCCCTGGTGCTCGTCTCGCAGGGCGTGGTGCAGACCTTCAGCCAGTACAAAACCGCCGCCCTCCTGCAGCCGACGACGGATGCAAGCGGGAACGCTGTCACCCAGCAGATCCTGGCGGTCGGCCCGGCGGCTTCGCAGATCGCCATCAAACAGTTGGGCACCAACGGCGGCGGCTTCTTCAACGTCAACTCGGCGCACCCGTTCGAAAACCCGACGCCGCTCTCCAATTTCCTGGAGATGCTGTCCATCCTGCTCATCCCGGCCGCGCTGTGCTACACCTTCGGGAAGATGGTGGGCGACACGCGCCAGGGCTGGGCCATCCTGGCAGCCATGACCATCATCTTCGTGGTGCTGCTGGCGGTGGCGGTCTGGGCCGAACAGACCGGCAACCCGGCCATCGCCTCGCTGGGCGTGGACATCAAACAGATCGCAATATCAACCCGGGCGGGAACATGGAAGGCAAGGAAGTGCGCTTCGGCGTGGCCAACTCGGCCCTGTGGGCCACAGCCACCACCGCCGCCTCCAACGGCTCGGTCAACTCGATGCACGACTCGTTCATGCCGCTGGGCGGGCATGATCCCCATGTGGCTGATGCAGTTGGGCGAAGTGATCTACGGCGGGGTCGGCTCCGGGCTGTACGGCATGCTGGCCTTCGTCATCGTGGCGGTCTTCGTCGCCGGGCTGATGGTCGGGCGCACGCCGGAATACCTGGGCAAGAAGATCGAAGCCTACGAGATGAAAATGGCCTCGCTGATCCTGTTGATCCCGGTCTTCACGGCCCTGGTCGGCACTGCCATCGGCGTGATGACCGCTGCGGGCAAGGCGACCGTCTACAACCCCGGCCCGCACGGCTTCAGCGAAGTGTTGTATGCCTTCTCTTCGGCCACCAACAACAACGGCAGCGCCTTTGCCGGGCTGGGCGCGAACACACCCTTCTATAACACCGCCCTGGGATCGTCATGTTCTTCGCCCGCTACTGGCTGGCCATCCCGGCCCTGGCCATCGCCGGCTCGCTGGCGCTCAAGAAGAAGGTCCCGGCGGCGGCGCAGGCACGCTGGCCACTCATACCCCGCTCTTCATCGTCTGGCTGATCGCGGTCGTCATCATCGTCGGGGCGCTGAGCTTCCTGCCCGCCCTGGCGCTGGGACCGATCGTCGAACATTTAATGATTTTCCATTAGGATGGTATAAGCAATGAACACTCAACTTAAAAAACGATCCGCCATTCGGCGTGCAGCTGTATCAGCGTGCCGTGCTGGATTCATTCGTCAAGCTCAACCCGCGCTGGATGGTGCGCAACCCGGTCATGTTCGTGGTGGAAGTGGGCAGCCTGCTGACCACCGTGCTTATGGATCCAGGCGCTCTTCGGCAAGGGCGAAGCCCCGGCCGGTTTCATCGGCGGGGTGGCCCTGTGGCTGTGGTTCACCGTCCTGTTTGCCAACTTCTCCGAAGCCGTGGCCGAAGGGCGCGGCAAAGCCCAGGCCGAGGCGCTGCGCAAGACCCGCCAGACCACCCAGGCCAAGAAACTGCCCCGTCCGGACCGCCAGGCCAAATACGAACTGGTCGCCTCGACTGTCTCTGCGCAAGAATGACCTGTTCCTGGTGGAAGCCGGCGACATCATCCCGGTGGATGGGGAGATCATCGAAGGCATCGCCTCGGTGGACGAGAGCGCCGTCACCGGCGAAAGCGCCCCGGTCATCCGCGAATCGGGCGGGGACCGCAGCGCCGTCACCGGCGGGACGCGCCTGCTCTCCGACTGGCTGGTGGTGCGCGTCACCGCCGACCCCGGCGAGGGCTTCCTGGACCGCATGATCAGCCTGGTGGAAGGCGCCAAGCGCCAGAAGACCCCCAACGAGATCGCCCTGAACATCCTGCTGGCTGGTTTCACCATCATCTTCCTGATCGTCTGCGCCACGCTGCTGCCTTACTCGCTCTACAGCGTGGAGACGGCCGGTCAGGGCACGCCCATCACCATCACGGTGCTGGTCGCCCTGCTGGTCTGCCTGATCCCGACCACCATCGGCGGGCTGCTCTCCGCCATCGGCATCGCCGGCATGGACCGCATGATCCAGCGCAACGTCATCGCCATGTCGGGCCGGGCGGTGGAAGCCGCCGGGGACGTGGACGTGCTGCTGCTCGACAAGACCGGCACGATCACCCTGGGCAACCGCCAGGCGGTGGAGTTGATCCCGGTCGGCGGAGTCACAGCCGCAGGAACTGGCCGAGGCTGCCCAACTGGCTTCCCTGGCCGACGAAACCCCCGAAGGCCGTTCAGATCGTCGTGCTGGCCAAGGAGAAATACGGCCTGCGCGGCCAGACGATGGGTCCCAGCGAAGACGCTCCCCAGGGGATGCACTTCATCCCGTTCACCGCCCAGACCCGCATGTCGGGCGTGGACTTCGATGGCACTTCCATCCGCAAAGGTGCGCCGGATACGATGATGGCGCTGGTTCGGTCGAACGGACATCCCGTTCCGTCCGACCTGCAAACCAACGTGGATGCCATCGCCCGCTCCGGCGGCACGCCGCTGGTGGTAGCGCGCAACGGCCAGGCCCTGGGCGTGATCCATCTGAAGGATATCGTCAAAGGCGGCATCAAGGAACGCTTTGCCCAACTGCGCAAGATGGGCATCAAGACCGTCATGATCACCGGCGACAACCCGCTGACTGCCGCCGCCATCGCCGCCGAAGCCGGGGTGGACGACTTCCTGGCCCAGGCCACGCCCGAAGCCAAGCTCAAGCTGATCCGCGATTCCCAGGCCGGCGGGCGGCTGGTGGCCATGACCGGCGACGGCACCAACGATGCTCCGGCCCTGGCCCAGGCCGATGTGGCCGTGGCCATGAACACCGGCACCCAGCCGGCGCGCGAAGCCGCCAACATGGTGGACCTGGACAGCAACCCCACCAAGCTGATCGAGATCGTGGAGATCGGCAAGCAGCTGCTGATGACACGCGGCGCCCTGACCACCTTCAGCATCGCCAACGATGTCTCGAAATACTTCGCCATCATCCCGGCTGCGTTCGCCTCCACCTATCCTGCCCTGGGTGTGCTGAACATCATGCACCTGGCCACCCCGCAGAGCGCCATCCTCTCGGCGGTGATCTTCAACGCCCTGATCATCATCGCCCTGATCCCGCTGGCGCTCAAGGGTGTGCCTTACCGGGCGGTCGGAGCGGCCAAACTCCTGCGCGACAACCTGCTGATCTATGGCCTGGGCGGCTTGATCGCGCCGTTCATCGGCATCAAGCTGATTGACCTGCTCCTGGTGGCATTGCACCTGGTCTAGATTTAATAAAGGAGGCATCCATGAAAAGAAACCGTTTCTCCTTCACCCCTAAATTGCTTGCCAACAGCCTGCTGGCCGTCTTGACGGTGCAGCCACCACCATCCTGCTGGTGCTGATTCGGACGCGATACGCTCGGCGAGGCTGTGATTGCCTTGCTGTATCTGGTGCCGGTGGCGTGGAGCGCCAATCGATGGGGACAACTGCCCGGGATCAGCGCAGCCCTCACAGCAGCCCTGGCTTTCGATTTCCTGTTCATCCCGCCGTTTTACACATTTGCAGTCGCGCGGCTGGAAGGCTGGCTGGTGCTGGCTATCTTCCTGGGTGTCGCCATCCTGGTGGTTGGACGCATTCAAGACAGCCTGACGAAGGCACGTGAAGCTGTGTTCATGTACGAACTGAGTTCGGCTCTCACCGGTTTGCGCACGCAGGAAGCGGTCGCCCACACCGTTGCCAAACAACTCCAGCAGTTGTTCCAGGCCTCCTTGGTGAATGTGATTTTCTACCCCGAGAACCAATCGCTGAGCATTGTTGTCAGTGAGCCGGGCGATGGGATGGGAAAAGACCGGCCAGACCGGGTCCTTCCGCTCCTGAATTCCTGGGGATTGGTCGGTGAGATCCAGATCTGGCGTGGTGTTTACTTGGATTTGCCATCGGAAGATAGCCGGCTGCTGCAGAATTTTGCCTCTCAGACCGCTCGAGCACTGGAGCGCACACAGCAAGCTGAGACTGAAAAACATATCAATGGCTCTGGCATCTAAAGCTCTACCAAATAAGGAAATAAAATGCGAGCACAAATTCGACCGGCCTTGATGGCCATCCTGATTTTCACGCTGCTGACCGGCGTTATCTACCCGCTGGTGGTCACCGGGATCGCCCAGCTTGTTTTTCCGCACCAGGCAAATGGCAGCCTGATCGTCAACAATGGACAAGCAGTCGGTTCCGAGTTGATCGGCCAGCCGTTTGACGACCCGAAGTATTTCTGGGGACGCCTTTCGGCCACCAGCCCATTCCCGTACAATGCCGCAGCCTCCTCCGGATCCAACCTCGGACCGACCAACCCGGCTTTGCTGGACGCCGTCAAGGCCCGCATCGCCGCCCTGAAAGCCGCCGACCCGACCAACACCCAGCCCATCCCCGTGGACCTGGTCACTGCTTCCGGCAGTGGCCTGGACCCAGATATCAGTGTGGCGGCAGCCCTCTACCAGGTCCCGCGTGTGGCGAGAGCACGCGGATGAGCGAAGCAGACAGTACGTGCCTTGGTAGATCAATATACTGAAGGGCGCCAGTTTGGTTTCCTGGGAGAGCCGCGGGTGAATGTCCTTAAACTCAATCTGGCCTTGGACGAAATAAAATAGTATAGTAAAGATATGTCCGCCGAACCTTCCCGCCCCGATCCTGATGAACTGCTGGCCCAAGTTCAGGCTGAAGAGCAGCAGGACAAACGCGGCCACCTGAAGATTTTCCTGGGTTATGCAGCAGGGGTGGGGAAAACATATGCCATGCTGGAAGCCGCCCACCAGCGGAAAGCTGGAGGGAGTGGATGTGGTGGTCGGTTATGTGGAAACCCATAGCCGGGTTGAAACAGAGCTGCTTGTTAAGCGGCCTGGAAGTCATCCCGCGCCGACAAGTAGACGTACCACAATGTCCAATTGCCCGAAATGGATATTGACGCCATGCTGAAGCGCAAACCCCAACTCGTCCTGGTGGATGAGTTGGCCCACACCAACGCGCCCGGTTCGCGCCATGCCAAACGTTACCAGGATGTGGAAGAACTGCTGGAGGCGCGGTATCAATGTCTATACCACCCTGAACATCCAGCATATCGAAAGCCTGAACGATGTGGTTGCGCAGATCACGGGGACGAAAGTGCGCGAGACCATCCCGGACAGCGTGATTGACGAGGTCACCGATATCGAATTGATCGACCTGCCGCCTGATGAGCTGATCAACCGCCTGCAGGAAGGCAAAGTTTACATCCCTGACCAGGCCCAGCGTGCCATCGAAAAATTCTTTCGCAAAGGCAACCTGACCGCCCTGCGCGAGTTGACCATGCGCCGCGCCGCCGAACGGGTGGACGACCAGATGCGGGCTTACATGCAGACGCGCGCCATCCCCGGCCCATGGCCGGCGGGCGAACGCCTGCTGGTCTGTATCAGCCCCGGTGCGCTCGGCGAACGTCTGATCCACACTGCCCGGCGGCTGGCAGACGAACTGAATGCGGAGTGGTTCGCGATTTATGTGGAAACCCCTGATCAGGCCAGATTATCCCAGGAACAGCGCGACCAGGTGGCGCGTTCCTTGCGGCTGGCGGAAGAACTGGGGGCAAAAACGACCAGCCTCCCGGGGCAGTCTGTCGCTGAAACGGTGATGGAATATGCCCATCGTCATAATGTAACCAAGGTGATCGCCGGGAAGCCGATCCATTCGCGCTGGATCGAGTTCCTGCGCGGTTCGGTGGTCGACCGCTTGATCCGCCTGAGCGGGCCAATTGACGTGTATGTGATCAGCAGTGAAGCTGAACCACAATCCAGAAAAGCTCGTGGAAGGCTGGCAGCCTCATCGCCCGTGGCGCAGGTACTTCTGGGGGCTGATGCTGGTGGCAGCCGCCACCGGTCTCAGTGCAATGATCGCTCCTTACATTTCACCCACCAACCTGATCGTCATCTATCTGCTGGCAGTTGTCCTGGCTGCCGTTTACCTGGGACGTGGCCCGGCGATCTTGACCTCGGTTCTGGGTGTGGCAGCCTTTGATTACTTCTTTGTACCGCCCTTCTTAACCCTGGCAGTTTCCGACACCGAATACTTGCTGACCTTCCTTGGGTTTGCTGGCGGTTGGATTGGTGATCAGCCAATTGACCTCCCTGGTGCGCGAACAAGCTGAAGCAGCCAAACAACGCGAAGTGCAGACCGTTGCATTGTACGAGCTGGGCCGCGATCTGACCGAAACTGCCGGGCTGGAAGCCGTCACCCAAACTGCCATTGCCCATGTCGGCCAGACGTTTAGCCGGGAAGTTGCCATATTCCTGCCGGTTGCTGGTGTCTTGAAGGCTTATGCCACCAGCCCGGAGCTGACCGTCTCCGATGATGATCTGGCCGTGGCCGCCTGGACTTTTGAGCACGGCCAGCCTGCCGGGCGCGGCACGGATACCCTGCCTGAGGCCTCCATGCGCTATCAGCCTCTAAAGACCATGCGCGGGGGAGTGGGTGTGCTGGGGGTGAAACCATCTGCCCCGGATCGTTTCTTGACCCGCGACCAGCTCCGCACCCTGGATGCGTTTGCCAACCAGATTGCCCTGGCCATCGAGCGGGCACGCCTGGCCGAACAGACCCGTCAGACCGAGATGCTGGAGATTACCGACAAGCTCCAAAATGCTTTGCTTAATTCGATTTCTCACGACTTGCGCACCCCGCTGGTTTCCATCACCGGGGCGTTGAGCAGCCTGACCAATGACCAGGTAACCTTGGACGAATCTGCCCGGCGCAGCTTGATCGAAACCGCCAGCGAAGAAGCCGACCGGCTCAACCGGCTGGTAGGCAACCTCCTGGATATGACCCGCCTGGAGTCTGGAGCCATGCGCGTAAAGCGCGATGCCTGTGATCTTCAAGACCTTATCGGTTCATCCCTGGAGGAAGTTGGTTCCCGCCTGGATGATCGCTCTGTAACGGTGGATGTCCCGGATGACCTGCCATTGGTATCAATGGACTTTGTCTTGATTGAGCGTGTGCTGGTGAATGTGATTGATAACGGCCTGAAGTATTCCCCACCGGAATCGCCCATTGAGATCCGGGCTCACATGGCGGGTGCCTTTGTGGAAATCACAGTTGCCGACCGGGGGGTGGGAATTCCACCGGAAGATTTAACCCGCATCTTTGACAAGTTCTACCGTGTCCAACGACCCGATAACGTCAACGGCACCGGCCTCGGCTTGGCCATTGGCAAAGGGATCGTGGATGCCCATGGTGGATTTATTTCTGCCGAGAATCGTCCGGGTGGTGGAACGATCATCACTATTGCACTGCCCGTGGAGGCGCAAAAATGAGCGAACAAGACCTGCGCGTCCTGGTAGTGGATGATGAGCGTTCAATCCGCCGGTTCCTGAAAGCCTCTTTGGGAAGCCAGTTCGTCATCTTCGAAGCCACCACCGGCGAAGAAGCCCTGGCAGCCGTCGCAGCCAACCGCCCGGACGTCATCATCCTGGACCTGGGGCTTCCCGATATGGACGGGGTGGAGGTCACTCGCCGCCTGCGCGAGTGGACGCAGATTCCCATCATCGTCGTTTCGGTCCGCGAGCAGGAGAAAGACAAGATCGCCGCGCTGGATGCCGGTGCCGATGATTACTTGACGAAACCTTTTGGTGTGGGGGAATTAATGGCGCGCTTGCGCTCGGCATTGCGGCGTTCCGCCCAGGCAGAAACGGATCCGGTTTTCAAAACCGGGAATCTGGTCGTTGACTTGAACCAGCGTGAAGTACTGGTGAACGGGCAGCCCGTTTCCCTGACGCCGACCGAGTACGATTTACTGCGGACGTTCGTCAAACACGCCGGGAAAGTGTTGACCCACGATCAGTTGCTGCGCGCCGTCTGGGGGACGGCTTACGAAAGCGAAACCCATATGCTGCAGGTCAACATCAGCAATCTACGGCGGAAAATTGAGCCAGACCCAGTACGGCCGAGCTATCTCATCACCGAACCGGGGGTTGGATACAGGCTGAAGATCATCTGAAGCAAAAGGCGGGGCAGGTATATCCTGCCCCAATCTATTACTACCACCAGATATCGAACGAACTCATATCTCGCACATCAGAACTGCCGCACTCTCTTTCAATTTCCCCTATATAAAAGCTAAACCAAATACCAGTATGTCTTGACATAACCTTGATGTCTTTCAGGCTGTTTTTGCCGTCGGCTTGACACGTCTGTCTGTAAAATCCAGTCCATATCGAAAAGCAAGTTGAGATGTGATGGAGCCGATCGCACCATGAAGAAGAAGAATTCCCAAAGGCTGGAAACTGGTTATTCAAGGCTTGCCTCTGGCAGCTGCAGCCGCAACCAGCTTTTTGCCGTTACAGCGGCTGGGTCAACAATTCATCATGCTGATTGTTCTGTTATGGATACAGGTGTTTTTTATCGTTGAATGTTTCTGATTGCAGGAATGAACGGATCTCCATGGATGAAAAAACAGTGCGAGTCCTGGTGGCGGATGATGAACGCCCCATCAGGCGATTTCTAAACGCTTCTCTCAGCGGACAATATACGGTCTTGGAAGCGGCCACGGGTGAAGAAACCCTGGCCGTTACTGTGTCTGGGCGCCCGGACGTGATCATCCTGGACCTTGGGCTGCCGGATATGGACGGCGTGGAGGTGACTCGCCGCCTGCGGGAGTGGACGCAGATCCCCATCATCGTGGTCTCGGTAAGGGATCGGGAAGAGGACAAGATCGCCGCCCTGGATGCCGGAGCCGATGACTATCTGACCAAGCCTTTTGGGGCAGGCGAACTGATGGCCCGCTTGCGGGCGGCCCTGCGCCGGTCGGCCCTTCCCGAAAGCGAACCGGTCTATCAGGCTGGCGGTCTGTTGGTGGATCTGGCCCGGCGGGAAGTGATGGTCAATGGGCAAACGGTCAGCGCTGACGCCGACGGAATACGATATCCTGCGCATTCTCATTCAGCATGCCGGCAAAGTGCTTACCCACCAGCAGACTCGTTCATGCAGTGTGGGGCACCAGCTACGAAGCGGATGCGCATCTGTTACGGGTGAACATCAGCAACTTGCGTCAGGAAAATTGAGGCTGATCCGGCCCGACCGCGTTATATCGTAACAGAACCCGGCGTCGGGTACCGGCTCAAAATGTCGGATGAAAAAAGGGTCGGATCTGACCTGAATAGTTATTTACGGAACCAAGGAACTTTATGATCTTCTCCATTGCATTACTTATCGTGATTGTTTTCATTGCTTTTAAAGCAGCTCCAGTCGAAAAGAAGGACCATGCCCTGTTGCATGGTGCAGGCCAGATCGGTTTATTGGCTGCGCTGGCCCTGTTCGGTGTGGACTATTTCACTTCATATTTCTACGCCACCGGCGAGATGATGAGCGCCCTCCATCCCTACAATCTGCAGAAATACGCTTTCATCGCTGTCATCATCATTGCTGTTGCAAATGCGGTGTTTGGTTTCCTGTATATGTATTCTCTGGGGGTTTTCAACGAAGGTGGCGGTTCATATACCGCCTCCATGCGCTACCTGGCACCAGGGTTGAGCCTGGTTGTGGCGGTCGTACTGCTCCAGGACTACATCTTTACCATTGTTGTCTCCAGTCTTTCTGGTGTGGATCAATTGCTGTCCCTGACCAACTCCTATAACATCACCTGGATCATCCACGTAGCTCTCGGGGTTGCACTGGTTACAATCACCTGGTGGCTTACCATCCGGGGGCGCGGGGAATCGGCGCGCGTGGTCTTCACCATGCTGGGTATCTTCATCTTTTTGACCGTTGCCATGGCCATCGGCCTTTTCATTGCCAAAGGCAGAACAGTGGCTGCGCTGCCCTACACCCCTCCCGCCACCATACCCACCATCTGGCAGGCTGCGTATCACATGCTGACCGCTTCCATGAAAGGCCTGGTGGCTCTGAGCGGTCTGGAAGCCATGTCCAATGGGATCCAGTTTGTTATTAACGATGACTTTGCCTTGGTAAAGTGGGGAAAGAAACACATCCCGCGCTTGCTGGGTCTTTGGAATTACTACAGTGGAAAATCGGGTATCGGACGCATGGTACAGACCTCTTTCCTGTTCTATGGTGGCATCACCACAGCCTTCCTGACATACTTTGCCATTCACTTCAATGCCTTCGATGGCACTGCCGGTCGCTCGCTTGTGGCAAATCTATCTTTCATCGGTTTTAGTCAGATCCCGGGAGGAATAATCCTTTACTGGGCTTACCAGATCCTGGCGGTGGCGCTGCTGGCTGCGGCCTCAATGACGGCCTTCCAGGATCTGCAGGCCACAGAATGGCGAGATGTGGCCATTGGGGAAATTCCTGAGATCATCGTTTATCGCGATAAGCGAGGAACCTTTACCCGCTCGGTCACCATCGCTTTTGTAGTTGTTATCATCATCACATTTCTTATACGAGGCAAGACGGCATTGGGAATACCGTATTACGGTATTGGTGTGTTTATGCCAATTATGATGATGGGATTTGCCATCCGCCGGCATATTTTGAAAACCTTTCCCAAGGGCGAAAAACGTTCCTGGGGTGCCTTTGGAGCCGGATTTGCGGCTGTTTTGTCAGGCGTTGTGTTTATTGGTCAAATAGCTGGTAAATGGACTGAGGGCGGATGGGTGGTGTTGATTTCTTTTAGCATCCTGGTCCTGACTGCCAACCTGGTGCTCATCTCGCCGATTGGCTATCGTGAGCCGAAGCAGATCTACCGCATCGTGCGTGAAAAGGCCCGTGTCAAGGGAGCCATGGCATCCATTGTGGAGTGGCAATCGCTTAAAATGCAGGAATACCGCTATAACGTGATTGTCTGGATAGCCCGGTTTTTTGAGTTGCTTGGCGTCCGGCGCCCGGTTCGGTATGAGCCGCCTGCTCCAGCCGGAGACTATGATCATGCCCTGCATGTTGACCACCCAGAAGCGCCGTCTCTGCTCCAGCAGTACTTGGACAGCCAGTCGAAAGAGCCGAAACTGGGCGGCGCTCCCAAACAGACTTCTCCCGGTGATGAAGAAGGGAAAGAGAACTGATCGTCCCGAACCTTGCCTAAAACGGGTTGCTCAATTGAGCAACCCGTTTGTTTTTATGAGGTACTGCACAAAAATGTGAACGCAATTCACCTCCATCATTCTTGACAAACCATTTACGCTTTTCGGGCTTCTCTTGACGCATCCTTGACGTTCTCCTGGAAAAGCAGGATAATCACTTTCTTGGTTAGAAACCAGGAGATTGGTGGCGGACTCATTCCATCCAATACAAGTTTCCAAAGAATATCAATAACAAACGGAAATCAGTATGCTTTTCTCTATTGCCCTTCTCATTGTAATCATCGCCATTGCCTTCAAACTTGCTCCAGTCGAAAAGAAGGACGATGCCTTGTTGCATGGTGCCGGACAGATCGGCCTGCTGGCTGCCATTGCCCTGTTCGGTGTGGACTATTTCACATCATATTTCTACGCCACCGGCGAGATGATGAGCGCCCTCCATCCCTATAATCTCCAGAAATACGCTTTCATCGCTGTCATTATCATTGCGGTCGCAAATGCGGTGTTCGGATTCCTGTATATGTATTCCCTGGGAGTGTTCAACGAAGGCGGTGGTTCATATACAGCTTCAATGCGCTACCTGGCACCCGGCTTGAGCCTGGTCGTGGCAGTGGTGTTGATCCAGGATTACGTGTTCACCATTGTGGTTTCAACACTCTCCGGCGTTGACCAATTACTGTCCCTGTCCAATTCCTATAATACGCTCTGGGTGTATCGTTTTTTGATCGGGGCGGGTCTGGCAACGATTACCTGGTGGCTGACCATTCGCGGGCGCGGCGAATCGGCACGGGTGACTTTTATCATGCTGGGCATCTTCCTCATGCTCACCGTCGTCATGGCCATCGGCCTTTTCATTGCCAAAGGCAGAACAGTGGCTGCGCTGCCCTATACCCCTTCCGCCACCACACCCACCCTCTGGCAGGCCATGTATCATATGCTGACCGCTTCCATGAAAGGCCTGGTTGCTCTGAGCGGTCTGGAAGCCATGTCCAATGGGATCCAGTTCGTTATTAACGAAGACTTTGCGTTGGTAAAGTGGGGAAAGAAACACATCCCGCGCTTGCTGGGTCTTTGGAATTACTACAGTGGCAAATCGGGTATCGGACGGATGGTACAGACCGCATTCCTGTTCTATGGTGGGATCACTACAGCCTTCCTGGCTTACTTCGCAGTCCACTTCAACGCCTTCGATGGCACTGCCGGCCGGTCACTGGTCGGTAACCTGTCTTTCATCGGATTCACGCAATTGCCCGGAGGAAACATCCTGTATTGGGTCTACCAAATTCTGGCTGTCGCCATGTTGGCAGCTGCATCCATGACTGCCTTTCAAGACTTGCAAGCGACTGCGTGGCGTGATGTCGCCATTGGAGAAATCCCAGAAATAGTGGTTTATCGTAACCTCAAGGGCACGTTCACACGTTCGGTGACAGCAGGATTTGTTGTCGCAATACTTATCCAGCTGGCGGTGCGTGGTGATACCGGTGCAGCTGTCCCCTTTTACGGAATCGGTGTTTTCATGCCCATCATGGTGATGGGATTTGCCATCCGCCAGCATATTCTAAAGACCTATCCAAAGGGTTCCAAGCGTTCCTGGGGTGCTTTCGGAGCTGGATTTGCGGCGATCCTGGCTGGGATCGTCTTCATTGGCCAGATCGCCGGGAAATGGACTGAAGGCGGCTGGATAGTCTTGATCTCATTCAGCGTCTTGATCATTGCTGCTAACATGTTGTTAATTTCTCCGATTGGATACCGCGAACCAAAACAGATTTATCGCATCGTACGCGAGAAAGCGCGCGTCCAGGGAGCTATGGCATCCATTGTGGAATGGCAATCCCTGAAAATGCAGGAGTATCGCTACAACGTGATTGTCTGGGTTGCCCGCTTCTTTGAGTTGCTTGGTGTCCGGCGACCGATCCGCTATGAGCCGCCAGCACCAGCCGGAGACTATGATCATGCTCTGCATGTTGACCACCCCGAAGCTCCATCTCTGCTCCAACAATATCTTGACAGAAAGCCGATACCGCCGAAACTGGGTGGTGCTCCCAAACAGGTTACTCCAGGAGATGAAGAAGGAAAAGATGAATAAGAGCGAAAGGGAATCACTGAAAACCTGGCATCAAAAGATGCCAGGTTTATGTTTTTCTTGAAGTTGTCGTGGGAGAAGCTTCCCCGCTGCAACCAGATTCTTCAGCAGCGTGTTCCGCCAGAGACGACGAGTTCGCCACCACTTCAATTTCCGATAGTCCCGGTTTCAGGACTGGACGGCATGAGGTGCATCTTGCTCGTCTGTGCAGCCCAACCGCCAGCGGTGACCGTCGCGCAAGAGTAATTGGTCCGCCTCGCCGGGTCCCCAACTACCGACCGGATAAGTGGCGAGTGGTGGATCGTTACCCGCTTCCCAACCCTGGATGATCGGGTCCACCATTCTCCAGGAGGCCTCGATGCCGTCGCTGCGGGTGAAGAGTGAAGCGTCCCCATCCAATGCTTCAAGCAATAGCCGCTCGTAAGCCTCCGGCAGGGAGCCGGTGAACAAGGAAGCATAGTGGAAATCCATATCCACCGAACGCATCTCCTGGGTGGAATCGGGGAGTTTGGCTTCGAAGCGGAGATGGATGCCTTCGTCAGGCTGGATGCACAGCGAGAGGATATTAGGGGTGAAATCGCTGCCCTCTGGCAGATGGAACATCAAGTGAGGGGGACGTTCGAACTCGATGATAATCTCGGAGGTTTTACGCGCCATTGCCTTGCCCGAACGCAGGTAGAATGGCACGCCCTGCCAGCGCCAGTTATCAATATTTAGTTTGAGTGCCGCGAAGGTAGGCGTCTGCGAACCGGGAGCGACACCATCTGTCTCCCGATAACCGGCATACTGGCCCCGCACTGTATCGGTCAGCGCGACCGGGCGGATACTCTCGAACACTTTCGCCTTCTCGTTGCGGACAGCATCCGCGCTGAACGAACTGGGCGCTTCCATCGCCACCAGTGCCAGCAGTTGCAGCAGGTGGTTTTGGAACATATCCCGTATCACCCCAGCCGGTCGTAATAACCGGCGCGGTGAGCCACGTCCACCGTCTCTGCTACGGTCACCTGCACATTGTTGACGTAGCGACGGTTCCAGACTGGTTCGAATATAGTATTGGCGAAACGAAAGAAAAGGATGTTCTGCGCCGTCTCTTTGCCGAGATAATGGTCGATGCGATAGACCTGGTTCTCGTCGAAAACAGAGTGGACGGACTGGTTGAGTTCCAAGGCAGATGCCAGGTCGCGGCCCAAACGGCTTCTCGATGACGATCCTCCGCCACACCTCCGCACCAGGACCTTGTTTCGCCATTCCCGCCGCGCCCAGTTCGCCGACAACGATGGCGTAATGCTCCGGCGCAGTGGCAAGATAATACAACCGGTTGGACAGGCTGCCTTCCAATCCTTGCAGGGCTGTTTCCAGTTTCGGGAAATCAGCCGTGACATCGAGATCGCCTTGAAAGTAATGCAGCCTGCTGGCGAATTTGTCCCAGACAGTGGCAGCGAAACTCTCCGCGCTGAACTTTGCCACCCCCTCCCGCAGAGCGGCGCGAAAGGTGTCATCGGTGTAGGGACGACGCGCAAACCCGACCACGTTCACGCGCTCCGACAGGCGCCCCTTCTTGAAACTGTTGTAGAGAGCCGGGATCAACTTGCGCGAGGTCAGGTCGCCGGAAGCGCCGAAAATGACAATAGTGGTGGGAATACTATCCATAGAGCCTTCCTTTTTTGTCTCACCCTTTAAGATACTCATTGTAACTTATAACCTCAATATCTCACCATTGACTAATGAATTTTTATATTGACCTTGCTCCTATTTACTCTTACAATACCTGCATGGGTTTTGTCTGCCAGTATTATGCTGGATTTTTTCGCCCCGATCACGACCCGCCGTGTGCAGTAGAATGAACCACGAGCCTGCACGGTAGTCCCGGTTCTAGCACGGGGCCGCGGTTTTTTACCGCCTCCCTACCCCTTAACCGTTTCTCTCAACGTTTACTGGAGGAAAAATGACAGTTTTACCTTTCCTTTCCAAGCGCGCACCGGCGTTCGCCGATATCCCTGATGAAAAGTGGAATGACTGGCGCTGGCAGTTGAGCCACCGCCTGAATTCAGCGGAAGAAATCGAAAAAATTATTATCCCTGACCGAGTCCGAACGCAAGGCGCTCAGCGCGGCGCATCTCTTCCGCGTGGACGTGACTCCTTATTTCATTTCCCTGATTGATCCAAACGACCCAGACGATCCCATTCGCAAACAAGTTATCCCAACCGACCGTGAAATGGTCTCTTTCACAGCGGAAATGGAAGACTCGCTAGCCGAGGATAAGCACTCGCCTGTGCCGGGCCTGGTCCATCGTTACCCAGACCGGGTGTTGATGCTGGTCACCACGCAGTGCGCCTCGTACTGCCGCTATTGCACACGCGCCCGCATCGTTGGCGACCCGGCGGCGCAGTTTTCACGCCATGAGTTTGACATGCAAATAGAATATCTCAAAAATACACCCCAGGTCCGGGACGTGCTGCTTTCGGGTGGCGACCCGCTTGTTTTAGCCCCAAAGATCCTGGAGGAGATTCTCACCCGTCTGCGTGAAATCCCGCATATTGAGATTGTCCGCATCGGGTCGCGCGTTCCGGTCTTCATGCCGCAGCGCATCACCGACGATCTGTGCGATATGCTTCAAAAATTCCATCCGCTGTGGTTGAATATCCATGTCAACCATTCGAACGAAATCACCAAAGAACTGGCTGAGGCCTGCGATAAGCTGACCCGGGCTGGCATCCCGCTTGGTAACCAGACCGTGCTTATTGGCGGGCGTCAACGATAATGTTCACATCCAGCGCAAACTGGTACAGGACCTGGTGCGTATCCGCGTGCGCCCGTACTATCTCTACCAGTGCGACCTGGTGCATGGCGCCGGGCACTTCCGCACCCCCGTAGCCAAGGGAATCGAGATCATGGAGGGCTTGCGCGGACATACTTCCGGTTACGCGGTTCCGCAATTCATCGTGGACGCCCCCGGAGGCGGAGGTAAAATTCCGGTCATGCCCAACTACCTGCTTTCGATGTCAGACCATAAAATCATTCTGCGCAACTTTGAAGGCTACATTATCCACTTACGAAGAACCGACCGATTACACACCCGCATGGCTGCCAAGTACAAGGGTCTCAAACGCCCAGAACCGGGTCAGGAAGGGATCACGGCTTTGTTGGATGGCGAGAAGATGTTCATCAAGTCCGAAGGCTTCGACGAAGTCCACGACCGGCATGGCATCCAGCACCGGCTCAAGGATGATTCCAAATGGAAACCTCTGGGGATCGGACCAGGCGAAGAAAAGGAATAACGGATACACGATGAAATATCGTCATCTGGGCCGTTCCGGGCTGCAGGTCAGCGAACTCTCGTTTGGTTCCTGGGTCACCTTTGGCAGCCAGATGGGAGAAGAACTGGCCCGCGAGTGCATGGCTGCCGCCTACGGGGCGGGGGTCAACTTTTTTGACAATGCCGAAGTTATGCCCGGGGCCAATCCGAAAGTATGATGGGCGAGCCTGCTCAAGAAATTAGCCTGGCGGCGCGGCAGCTACCTGGTCTCCACGAAATTCTTCTGGGGCTTGAACGACGGACCAAACGAGAAGAATACGCTCAACCGCAAACGGCTGTTGGAGGCGATCGATGGCTCACTCAAACGCCTGCAACTCGATTATGTGGACCTGGTCTTCTGCCACCGCCCGGACCCGACCACACCCATCGAAGAGACTGTCTGGGCCATGCACGATATCGTCTCGCGCGGAAAAGCTGTTTACTGGGGCACATCCGAATGGAGCGCCGCGGAAATCATGGAAGCCTGGCAGATCGCGGATAAACACCACCTGCACAAACCGGTTATGGAACAACCGCAATACAACATGTTTAACCGCCAGAAGGTCGAGCAGGAATACACCCGGCTTTACCAGGATATCGGGCTGGGTACGACCACCTGGAGCCCGCTTGCTTCCGGCCTGCTGACCGGCAAATATAACGATGGCATTCCCGCCGGCAGCCGCGCCAACCTGAAGGATTACGAATGGCTCAAGCCTGCCCTGACCGATCCGAACCGGATAGACAAGGTCAGGAAATTGGCCCCCATCGCTGCTGACCTGGGCATCAGCATGGCGCAAATGGCTCTAGCCTGGTGCCTGAAAAACCCCCATGTGAGTACGGTCATCACAGGCGCCAGCCGGGTGGAACAGGTCAGCGAGAATATGAAAGCCCTCGATGCAGTGGAAAAACTTACCCCCGAAGTCATGACGCAAATTGATGATGTTCTGGGGAATAAACCACAAGAAGATATGTGAAAAAACAACCCTGCCTGAAGAATCACCAAGCCCATAACCAAGAACACTAGAGCCGGAATTGCATCCGGCTCTAGTGTTCCTAAAACCTTGGTGTTACTTCGTGGCCTTCGAGTTTAGGCCTTTTTAACCTTTTTGGCAGCCGCGAAACCAGCGGCGAGTGCCTTGCGGTTCATCTCCTCGGTCCCGTGTGGGGCGCGGGCGATGATGGCTTTTTCCAGAGCCTGCCGCGTGACCACTCCCGTCAACCCGACCAGTACACCCAGGGCAACAGTATTTGCCGTGATGACCCTGCCGGTGGTCTCAAACGCCAATTTCGTAATGGGCAGGCGGATGGCTTTCGGAGCGCTGCTGGAATCCACTTTGTCTGCGTCTACGATGAGCAGGCCAGTCGGCTTGACAGTGAAGCCAAATTTTCTGAATGCCTCCTGGCTCAATGCAACCACCACGTCTGGCTGCAGGACTTCGGGGTGGTCGATCTCACCTGACGAGATGATGACCTCGGACTTGCTCGCGCCGCCACGCGCTTCCGGTCCATAACTCTGCGACTGGACGGCGTTCTGGCCTGCATAGATAGTGGCTGCTTCGGCAAGGATGATCCCGGCCAGGATCATACCCTGCCCACCTTCGCCAGCCATCCGGACCTCGGTCCGGTCGGAGATCCCGCTGTCTCTTGCGGGGGCGGCCATTTTCCTGGTCATATCTCACCTCCCTGGACGCGGGTGATCAAATCGGAATAAACCTGCGTATACTGCGGACGTTCGATATCAATGAATTTACCGCGTACGATCTTTCTATTGGCAGCCTGTTCTTCCGGTGTGAGCCTGTCAAGGGTGGATTTGGGGATGCTGTTGTCTTTCAGGGCACGCATCATGTCAGCGGCGGTGCCGAGCTTGTTCAGGCGGCCGAAGGTGGTGTGGCAGTAAGAGACCGCCTCAATCACGCTAAACCCGTCCTTGGCAATTGCCTCGGACAGGTATTTATCCAGCTCGAGGGCATGGTAGACGGTGGAGCGGGCTACATAGGTGGCGCCGGCAGCAATGGCCAGTTCGCAGATCGGGAAGGGCGGTTCGACGTTGCCATAGGGAGCAGTGGTGGCGCGTCCGCCCAGCGGGGTGGTCGGGCTGTACTGACCGCCGGTCATGCCGTAGATGGCATTATTGACCACCAGGGCGGTGATGCCCAGATTACGCCGGGCGGCATGGATGAAGTGATTGCCGCCGATGGCGAGCGCATCACCGTCACCCATGATGGCGATGACCTTCATATCGGGGCGGGCGATCTTCAGGCCGGTGGCAAAGGCCAGGGCGCGCCCGTGGGTGGTGTGCAGGGTATTGAAATCCAGGTAGCCCGGCATACGCGCCGTACAACCGATGCCAGCCACCAGCGCCACCTTGTCATTATCCAGGCCGAGGTGGTCAATGGCGCGGATGAGAGCGCCCATCACAATACCGATGCCGCAGCCGGAGCACCAGATGGTGGGGAATTTCCTCTTCTTGCGCAGTTTCTGGAGAGTTTCGCTGTGCTCGAACCAATTGACCTGCGGGATGAGCGCTTCTTCGGATTCCAGGGTGTGGGCTTCCAAAATGGTTTCGTCCATGGCTTAGGCCTCCATTGCGTCCAGGACCATCTGCGGTGTGACCATCTCGCCGTTGGCGCGGACAACCCGCCTGACCTTTTTGCGCCCGACCATGCGCTCGACCTCGTAGGCCAGTTGTCCCAGGTTCATCTCCGGGACAATGATCGCGGTCAACACGTTCGCCCAGGGCTTCCACCTGTTTCTCGGGGAAAGGCCAGATGGTGAAGAGGGTCAGCATGTCCACTTTTTTACCCTGTGCACGGGCCAACTTCATAGCATGACGCGCCGTGCGTGCCGAAGCGCCGTAGGACAGGAAGGCAACCTTTGCACCGGCCTGGTAATCTTCTTCGAGCAGGGTGATGTCGTCGATGTGTTTTTCCAGTTTGGTGTTGACGCGTTCCAGCCAGGGGTCAATCTCGTCCAGGCGCTGGGTGGGGAAGCCGTCCTCATCATGGAACAGGCCGGTGATGTGGTAACGGTAGCCAGTACCAAAAGGTGCCATCGGTGGGACCCCATCCGGGGTATTGCGGAAGGCTTTATAAGTTGCGGGTGGCTCGGTCACCTTGTGCTCAAAGATCTTGATGGTCTTGAAATCGGGCAAGTTCGACCGGTTCACGCATGTGGCCGATAATTTCGTCCGTCAGCAAAATGACCGGGGTGCGGTACTTCTCGGACAGGTCGAAGGCTTTCACCGTCAGGTCAAAAGACTGGCGGACGGAGATGGGGCTGAGGGCAATGATGGGATGATCGCCGTGCGTGCCCCAGCGGGCCTGCATCACGTCACCCTGGGAGGCCGCGGTGGGCTGGCCGGTGGAGGGTCCGAGACGCTGCACGTTCACGACCACGCAGGGGATCTCGGTCATGGCGGCGTAGCCGATGTTCTCCTGCATGAGCGAAAAACCGGGGCCGCTGGTGGCGGTCATGGACTTGATGCCACCGACACGCGCGCCGATGATGGCGGCCATGCTGGCGATCTCGTCTTCCATCTGGATGAATTTTCCGCCCACTTTGGGCAGTTCGCGGGACAGGATCTCGGCCACTTCGGTGGAAGGGGTGATGGGGTAGCCTGCATAAAAACGACAACCGGCGGCAATGGCGCCCCAGCCGATGGCGTCGTTCCCTTGCATCAATTTGACAGCCATGCCGGCCTCCTAATCCAGTTTCCTGATCACAATTGCCAGGTCAGGGCAGTGGGTATCACAGAAAGTGGCAGGCGGTGCATTTTTCGGGAGCCACAATGCGCGGGTGGTCTTCATCCGCATCCATGGCGAGGACCTTGGGCGGGCAGAATTCGACGCAAATGCGACAGCCTTTGCACCAGGTGGCATAGATAAACACCTCGCCACGCGGACCTTTTTTGGCAGGCAAAGCCACATTCTGCGGCTGGCCTGGGACAGCAATGACATCAGTCATGAATCACCTTTTTTGAGGATTGGCGCTTGCTCGGGGCATCATTGATTTTATGCATAATCCCGAAAGCCGCAAGATTTAGACCAGTTATTTGTGAGTACCGCATAATAGACTAATTGTATCAGAATTGTAATCGTAATATCGTATTAATAAAACAGCCATCCGTTCTTTTTTCACGGACCGAATTGTGGCATATAATGGGTGCAGAATCCCAAAAATTCGCCAAGGAGGGCAGCATGTTCATCCAGAAAGACGATTGGAAAAAAGAGAAACACATGCCGGTCATCGAAGTCGCCGGCGCAGGTCAAGGCGGGCGAGGCCTTTCAGGTGAAGGTCAGCATCGGGAAGGAAATCCCACACCCGAACACCACTGAACATCACATTGACTGGATAGACCTGTACTTCCATCCGGAAGGCGAGAAATTCCCGCACCAGGTGGGACACTTCGCCTTCAGCGCCCACGGCGAGGCGGCAGCCGGCCCGAACCAGGGACCGGTTTACACCGAGCCGGAACTGGTCGTGACCCTGAAAGTTTCCAAGCCGGGTACGTTCCATGCCCTGGCGCTGTGCAACATCCACGGGCTGTGGGAGAGCGAGCAGGCTATGGGACTGGCTGGATAATATAACGGTTTGGGGTGTTGTGCGAAGGGAGGGTAGGCATTGGCAACTTACTCAGGTTCGCGTTCGCTTCATCGATGACTCACTCCGGCGACTAGAATTGATGACTCCTTTCATGGTATGCCGCACTGCGACTGGTATTGTCGCTAAATAGTGCGGATATAGCCGAACCCCCCCAGGTGGTACTATGCGACGGCGACCTGTCCCCTTTGCTTCGCTCCGGGGATGGTTCTCAATGGTCGCCTCGGCTGTTGTCGTCGAACCGGTATACTGCGTAGACAATTTCCCGATGATTTTACCTAACGCGGGATTTTATGCTATAGTATTGACATCACTGTCACAAAAGCAGAATAGTTAAGGAAGAGACCGAATTCAAAAACGAACAAAACTCTGGCTTCAATTACCATGTAAAAAAGTATTGAAGCCTGCGCTTATTTATTAGTTCAAATTTATTGTCAGTATTATTTCTGAGGTGGATACCAACTATGAAAACACATCTTTCCATTCCCATGGCTTTGCTTGCGTTTTTCTTGACATCCTGCAGCCCTGTACCAGAATCATTTGATGCGCAAACAGTCAGTACACCTGCCCATGATACATGGACTAGCATTGGCCCCTGGGGAGCATCAGTCAACGCCATCGCGATTGACCCAAAAATCCTGCCAGTCTCTATGCAGGAACGTGGAGCGGCGGTATTTTTAAAAGCACGAATGGCGGCGAAAAATGGACGGCCATCAATTCAGACCTGACTACAAGGGATATTCTTTCCATCGCTATTGACCCGGTGAAGCCTGCCACCATCTATGCAGGAACACCTTATGGAGTTTTAAAAGCACAAATGATGGCAGAAATTGGATCGAGTTCAGCAAGGGCCTGACCGGAAATTATGTCACCGTTCTGATTATCGACCCGACAAAGCCGTCCACGCTTTATGCCGCAGGAATGCAAGGCTACGGCATATATAAAAGTACAAACGGGGGTAGAAGCTGGAAGGCGATAAACGATGGTTTATTTAATCTTGATGTCACCAGCCTCGCGATCGATCCGCAGAGACTCATCCACCATCTATGTGGGGACATTTGGGGGAGTATTCAAAAGTACAGACAGGGGCGCTAGATGGGAAACCGTAAACAGCGGACTGACCGATACCAATGTATTCAGCCTGTTGATTGATCCGATCACGCCGACCGTCCTCTATGCCGGGACCTTCACCAGCGGCATATTTAAAAGCACAAACGGGGGTTTAGGTTGGATTGCTGTGGGTACTGGTCTGCCCAGTGCCCCCGTTAATGACCTGGCAATCGATCCGGCAACAACCTCCACCCTGTATGCCCGCATGGATCATGATGTATTCAGAAGTAGAAATAGTGGCGAATCTTGGGAGTCCATCGATACCGGGCTGACCGATACATGGCCCGGCATTCTGGAGATCGACCCTATAGAGCCGGATAATCTCTATGCAGGGACAGATCGCGGCGTTTATAAAAGCACAAATGGGGGGGAAGCCTGGAATGAATCCAGCATAGGTCTATCCAGCTTGACGGTTCACTCTCTGGTGCTTGACCCGGTTACACCATCCACGCTCTATGTAGTAACAAACCTCGGGATATACAAAAGCACAGATAATGGCGGGAACTGGAACGAGCTCAATATACTTTCAGGCATTACGGATGTTAATGATCTGGCAATTGATCCAACAACACCGTCCATCCTTTATGTTGGGACCCCTAATGGGTTGATCAAGAGTATAGACAATGGTGAAGACTGGGTCTGGCTTCATACCCGTACTACCCAATTCAATGTTGAGTGCCTGGTGATTGATCCCAAAACACCAACGATCCTTTATGCGGGGACGAATGAGGGTGTTTTAAAGAGCATGGACGGAGGCGAAAGTTGGAACGAGGTCAATGCCGGCCTGACTGGCAGACGATCTGGCAACCTGGTTATTGACCCAAAGACTCCATCCACCCTCTATATACTTAATGCCGGTGTGTTCAAGAGCATAGATGGTGGCAATCAATGGACCTCAATCAATACTGGCCTTCCCGACCCGCAAATGTCCAGCGTCATCAGCATCACGATTGATCCGGTCAATCCGAATACACTGTATTTAGGCACGTGGGGAGCTGGCGTTTTTAAAAGTATCGATGGTGGGTATACCTGGAGTGCCACCGGTCTGACAGGAGCATTTATATACTCCCTGGCAGTCGACCCTGTAACATCAACTGTATATGCTGGAACACGTTGGGGTGATGTGCTCAAAAGTACAGACGCTGGCGTGAACTGGGCTTCATTCAATCTCGGTTTACCCGGGACGGACATCAAAGCCCTTGTGATTAACCCATCGACCCCACCCACTCTGTATGCAGGTACAAATCGGGGAGGGGTATATAAAAGCACAAATAGTAGCGAGAAATAGAGCGTGTTTTGCAAGGTGCGGATGTGAATTTTTTCTTGCACAATATGCACTGGAGCAGGAAAATGACAAAGTCAAAGCAAGGGAATTTGTTGAGAGCGCTCTGAAACTCGCCACGTGCAATGGTTCCTAAAATTTGTGCACGGTGTTGGAGACGTTCATTCAGCATGACGACTGGCAGAAGGAAAAAATACAACGATTTTTGCGGATCGGACAGACACTAAGGATCGATTGAAGATGTGAATCCATGAGACTATCATGGAACGAGAACAATAACAAGTATTGGTTTGGAGGCCTTTCAATTCATCCCTTCGGGTACAACCATGTGTTCATGGGCACCTCGTGGGTTATGGGTTAGTTGCGTGATAACGGTTATGAGCGCCTTCCGGCTAAATATAGACTAAGAATACCGTACCATAAGGGTTTCTAAGAGAGTTATTTTATTTTATTTTTCCCCTCAAGTTACTACTATTGTACAAGGATCGCATGAATATATTCAACAGACAGAATGGTATCATCCCGATAGTTATTACCCCCCCCTCTTCGCTGGAATTGCCAGATTTTCGCGAACTTTGGGAATACAGAGGGTTATTCTTCTTTCTGGTTCGTCGGGATATCAAGCTACGCTTTCAGCAAACCGTGATCGGATTTCTGTGGGTGGTGCTTCAGCCCTTGATCCAGATGATGATCTTTTATGTCATCCTGGGTATCCTTGTAAAAGTCCCAACGGGCAATATTCCATATCATATTTTCTTCCTTTCGGCTTTCGTTGTCTGGCAATTCTTTACCCAGGTGGTCAACAACAGCGCATTCAGCCTGGTGGGTAATATTGGGGTGATCGTCAAGTCCTATTTTCCCAGGCTGGCATTGCCTCTTGCAACCGTTGCGAACGCATTGATCGATTTTGTAATTTCATATCTTGTCTTGCTGGTTTTTCTGCTGATCAACGGGAATTTTCCGATCACAACCCGATACTTGCTGCTCCCCCTGTTGTTGGTCATCACAATATTCTTTTCCTCAGGGGTGGGGCTGCTGTTTGGGGCGTTGATGGTGGTATTTAGAGACACAAAGAACTTCCTGGGTTTTATCTTGATGATTTGGATGTATGTAACACCCATCATGTTCCCCATCACTCTCGCCCCGGAGAAATACCGGATCCTTTTTTATATCAATCCGTTAACCGGTCTGGTTGAAACCTACCGCTGGGTTTTCCTGGGGCAGGGGGATTTGCCACAGGTCGCATACCTTTTAATTTCATTTATCGTGGCTGTCATCATTTGGTTCTGCGGAGCAATTGCCTTTCGGGGTATGGAAAACAAGATCGCGGATGTGATGTAAGCATGAGCCCACTTGCCATCCAAGCAGATAATGTATGGAAAGAATACCGGATCCGCCACAACCTGGAAGGATCGCAAACCTCGTTAAAGTCGGTATTTAATGCCCCATTCAACCGGTTGAAACGAAAAGCGGATGAAAATCCGCATCTTAAGAGGTCAGAACAATTTTTTGCCTTGAAGGATGTCTCATTCGAGGTAAACCAAGGCGAATCGGTCGGGTTGATAGGGCGCAACGGTACCGGCAAAAGCACATTGTTAAGATTTTTTCGCGAATCACCCGACCATCCAAAGGGAGAATCACGATTTATCAACGGGTCAATGCTTTGCTAGAAGTTGGCACAGGCTTCAATACCGAGCTCTCAGGGCGGGAGAATATCTTTTTGAACGGCAGCTTCTTGGGAATGAAAATGTTCGAGATCAGGGAAAAGTTCGATGAGATCGTGGCGTTCTCAGAGGTGGAACAGTTCATCGATACGCCGGTGAAGTATTATTCCAGCGGCATGTTCGTCCGGCTGGCGTTTTCGGTAGCCGTTCACTTGACGCCTGAAATATTGCTTCTGGACGAGGTCCTTTCGGTTGGCGATGCCGGGTTTCAGCGCAAGTCAATGGAAAAGATGAAGGAATTGCTTGGAAGCGGTGCCACGATCATTTTTGTTTCGCACAATGCGCAGGCCATTCGTGAGATCTGCACGCGCGCCATCTGGCTGGACAAGGGAATGGTTCAGATGGACGGTTCCTCATCCAATGTGGTGGAAAAATATCAGGAATATATTGACGGGTTGACACCTTAATTTCCCTTCGTCTTCCATCCGAATATTACCAGAAATGATCTCCGTCTCAATATTTGATTTAAATTTTTTAATTATCTTCGACAGTTATGAATAACGGTTACAAATTCCAAATTTGATTTTTCTATTTTTCCCCTGTATATATAAGAGTTTCCACGAGAACCAGTAATTCTGCCCGAATTTAAAGTCGAAAGTCGGTAAGATCAAAATAGATCAACCTGGTAACTTTGATGAACCTTTTTACGCGGAATTAATGATCACACTCAGCGGTCTTACGTCTTGTACAACAATCAATATTCGGTAACATGTTTTAGGTGAACATTGTTGAAAATAATGGAACGCTTGGCCCTAATAAATAAACGAAACCCTTTCCCTATCATACTTGGTTTCATAGGTTTTTGTCTGATTATCTTCTCCACGAGTTGTTATGGGATAGGGGTTTCGCCCAACTCGGTTGGTTACATATCGGTGGCCAGAAACTTATTAAAAGGTATCGGTTTTATACAATGGGATGGAAGGCCCTTAATTTATGAGCCCCCACTTTATCCCGTTGTATTAACAGTAATTGATTATTTATTCAGGGTAGACCCGCTTGTTTTTATTAATATTGTGAATGCTCTTATATTTGGAACTGTCATTTATTTAACCGGTCGGCTGTTTTCTGATTATTTGACATCGTCCATCAGTCTTTCAGCACTAGGATCGATCTCTGTACTATTTTCAATTCCTCTAATATATGTCTTTTTGTGGGCATGGACAGAACCTCTATTCATTTGTTTTACATTGTTCTACTTTCTCTTTATTGGAAATTATTCTTCTAGGAAGGACTTCACCTCCCTATCGCTCTCTTCAATATTTGCAGCATTGGCTTGCCTTACTCGAAATGCCGGAATCATCCTGATTCTTACAGGGGGGATATGCATAGTGTTTTTCCGGCAGGATGATATAAAGAGTAAAGTTCGACATTTTTTTATCTTTACATTCATTTCGGCCTTGCCAATAACAATTTGGATAATTAGAAATCTCCTTATCTCGAGTACTTTTTATGGCCCAATAACAGCCTCAAGTTATACGTATTCTCAGGAACTGACAGCGACATTTTATACACTCCTCTCCTGGTTTCTTCCTCCAGGGAACATTGCGTATCCGATTCTCGTTGTTTTCGGAATCACTATTATTTTTGTTGTCCTGCTAGGAGTTCGAATTTTATGGATAAAGGAAAAAACCAGCCTAGTGAGAATAAGCCCTATCCTGTTGTTTCTTTTCGTATATCTGATTTTCTTGATGGGGTTTTCAAAAACTGCTTTTTCAGGCCTTATCGACAATAGATATTTATCCCCCGTTTTCATTCCCGGAATCTTACTGTTATTTTCTACTATTGGAATAATATTTAGGACGCTCTTCGCACGAGCTTCTCCAAAACTAGGGACCATCTTCCCGGTGGTAGTCATCATCCTATGGTTGATATATCCAGCAAAGACGACAATAGTGACTCTATTAAGTGCCAAAGACCAAGGCCAGGGTTATACTAGTAAGGTCTGGAGAGAGAGTGAGACAATCCAATATTTGACGAAAAATCAAACCAGTCTTCTCGGTAGTACCATTTATAGTAACGGGAATGATTTCATTTATATCTTGACAGAAGTAAAGGGAAAACTGAGTCCCCGCCAGGAGTTTTAATTTTGGAACAGAGGCGACGCCGAATATTTTATCCCTAAAAGGTACTTGGCCTCAGGAGGAAAAAACATATTTGATCTGGTTGAACCAAATAACATGGAGACCATATCTATATTCTGTAGATGAATTAAATACAATTGCAAACCTGGACCTGATTATTAAATTTAGAGATGGTGCGATTTATTCCGTATCTCGAAAATAGTTAGTAATATCAGCGAATCATAGATTGCGACAAATTGGAGATAACTGACTTAAACCGTATATTCCTCCAACCCTGAAAATTGCAAGTCAGGAAACTCGGCAGAGGCAGCAAGCAAGTTCACCCCGGAATGGAATTACTGAAGGACAATCAAACTGATTGATATTCGTTGCGAAAAAGAATAGTTAGAAATTTACTTTTGATGTCCATGCAGCCAGCCTATTCGAAATTTTTGAGCGTGGAAAACGCTACAGCAACTGTGTTAAACGTTTCAAACAAGGGTTAAGCGACTTTAACAAGCATGTCAAAAGCCGATTTATTGACAGTGGATTCCCCAACGCTCTATCCCCTCATAAAGTTCTTCTTTGGCAGTTCCAGAGCGATCCAAGAAGTTATGTCTCATATATAAGTATTTGCTGTTAAAACCGGGAACGTACACATTCCATTGGTAACTGGGCAGAAGAGGTTACTATAATATTGATAGACTGCCTAATCTCTATAAATTTGATGTTGAGCCAAACCTTGGACAGATTATATGATCATTTATATCCTTGAATTTACACTTGTGATATTACTATATGTATAGATAAAGAGTGACTAATTATGACGAGGAGCCGAAAAATGGTAGAGCGGAATTCAATCTTGCAAGATTTAGAAACTTGTTACCTTTGTGGTTCTTCAGAATTCACAAAGGTAGCAGAACAGACTGACCTCCGTTTCTTTCCTCACGACGAATTTCAAATTGTGCAATGTAATTTATGTCAGCTGGTGTTTACATTGCCGAAATTAGCCAGCGAAACACTTCGGAAGTATTACCCGACCAATTATGGTGCCTATAGATACAATGTAGAAGAATTAGTACTAAACTATGATCTCAGGATAAACCACTTGGATCCTTCGATCCGTCGATATGGTACTAACCTGTATGCTGAATTGTATGCAACGGGGTTAAAACAAATTCAGGCGATATTCTTCAATGAATTAATACGTTTCAGCTATCAGATATCTGATCTCGTCCGTGTCAGACAATTAGCCAGTATGCTCCCTTTCAAGAAAAAGCCGGGAAATTACCTGCATATTGGGTCCGGCGAAGGTGATAGATTTCTCCAACTAATTCAACAGGGCTGGAATGTATCTGCTATTGACATCAACGCAGAACTTATGGCGCGATGGCGTGCTTGTACACCAGTAAATGCCATTGGTGGAGAGATTAAAAGTGCAAATTTCGCCAATAATTCTTTTGATATAATTTTTATGTCCCATGTTATTGAACATTTGACAGACCCGGTGGAAGAACTGCGGTTATTAAATAGTTGGTTAAAACCAGATGGCGTTTTTGTATGTGAGTTTCCATTGTATGGGACATGGTCTTGGAATTTGAAAAATAAATATACATATTATGATGTACCGCGTCACACAATTCATATCATTCGCCAAACCCTCGCGAATCTAATGCAGATGAGTGGGTTCACAATTCGCAAAGTATTACATATGCCTTATTGCTATGGATTCTTTTTTGCTGATTTTAAAAGATTTTGTATGACAGGAAGTCCTGCTGACTCAAATGACGGAAATATGGCAATTGATAAAATCCCTTGGCGCCACAAAGCTCTTGGTTATATCAGTTGGTTATTCTGTAATTCTGGAGATGTGTGTATTTATGCGATTAAAAAGGAATGATTAGCCAAGGTGATAATAGTAATAACGCGATAGAATGAAATGAATTGTCATCCAGGATATTTACTTGTAAGAAATATCCAATTAGCATTGAATGTAGATTTGGGTCTTAATGATTTATATTTCCATGAAAAGGTTCTTGATGATTCCAAAAAGTTTGATTTATTAAAGGATTACGTCGGATTGGTGCGTTGGTGTACTATACACTACTGAAAAAATGTCCCGTCTACGAATGAGGAATATTCTTCATAATGAAATGACGATTTTTTAGGAAGAACTTAAGTTCCTTATTGTTGGGATTCCAATAATTTCCTATAGGCGTGTAAGAAAAATAGCATGACTTGTATTCGCATTGTTTAGAGTAAACTAGACCTATCAGTAAACAACACCATATTATTCTTTGCAGAGGTAGAAAATGAGTGACAAGAAAGCTCTTGTGACAGGAGGCGCCGGATTTATCGGATCTAATATTGTTCGTCTTCTTCTTTCACAGGGCATTTCTGTACGTGTTTTGGATAATCTATCAACAGGATATCTTGAGAATATTAATGACCTTCCTGTTGAATTTATTCATGGCGATATCCTGGATGAAGATTTGGTAATAAATGTAGTCAATGGTGTGGACATAATATTCCACCTTGCTGCTCATATTGGAAATGTGAAATCAATCGAACATCCACGAGAAGATGCTCAAACGAATGTTATAGGAACCATCAATTTACTTGAAGCGGCTCGCAAAAATGAAGTTAAGCGAATTGTCTATTCCTCTTCAGCTGCGATTTTTGGGGAATTAATCACCATGCCAATCGCAGAGGACCACCCTCAAAATCCAGATTCACCTTATGGTGTAAGTAAACTGGCAGCTGAAAAATATATGCTAAGTTATGCAAAACTCTATAATATGACCGTTATTTGTCTGCGGTACTTTAACGTTTATGGTGTTCACCAGCGATATGATGCCTACGGAAATGTTATCCCGATTTTTGCAAACCGGTTGGTTAATCAAGAACCAATATTAATCTATGGTACAGGTGAGCAGACACGCGATTTTATCAACATCAAAGACGTTGCGCGAGCTAATTTCTTAGCTGCCACCCAAGCACAGCAGACCGGAGTTTACAACATAGGTTCGGGTTCAAACATTACAATCAATACGTTGGCAACATATTGTCAGGAAGCAAGTGGAATTAAAGCCATCGAGATAGTTTATGCTCCAGCCAGGCCGGGTGAAGTTTTAAATTGCCGGGCAGATATTTCCAAGGCTCGATCTAATTTTGGTTTTGAGCCGAATACAGATATTTTGGACGGGTTAAAGAATATTTTGGCTGGTATAAAACACTTTAATTCAAAGGTATCTCCTAGATGAAATATGAAAAAATGAGTTGCGCAGAAGGTATTAATCATGTTTGATCAAGAACCATTTCCTGGGAATCCTAAGATTTTGTTTATAGGAAACCCGACCAGCTCACATGTGCAGGGTTGGATTAATTTGTTATCGGAAACCAACTTCAATGTAAGGTTATTCGCTTGCGCAGATGGTTATCCTCCTGCGGACTGGAAAGTGAAGACCTACATTATTACCAAATACCCCCCCGAAAAGCTTGACCTTGAATGGCGAGAAAGTTGGTGGCCAGAACCAGAAAAATGGTATGAATTTAATGACAAAGTAAAAATTGCAATGGAAAATGAGCAGGCTCGCAATGCCAAAATTGTTGAGCATAATGTATGGCTCCAGGAAATTAACCACATTACTGAAAATTATGTAAGAGCTGCGATTGGATTTGAATTTAAATATCAAACTCTCATATTCGAATACAATAATCTTATTTTAAAGGTGGATAGTATACGTTTTCTCTGTGGTCGAATATCTCATTGGATAAAACAATATTTTCTTCCAAGGGACTCTCCGGCGAGAAATATATCTCAAACAATGGGTGGAAATCCTTACAGTCTATTTTTTCCAGGATTCCCGCATTTAGAGACTTATCCAGCTGAGCCACAAATTCTCACTTCTATGTTTCCAATTCAAGAACCACAATCCAAAACCCCTTCTCCCCAAGAATGGTTGGCTGAGGTGATTAAATCCTGGCAGCCTAATATTATCCATACTATTGGCTTGGATGAAGGCACTAAGTTTTATGCAAGCTCTCGAAATGAATTTCATCTGGAGCAATTTGGGAAGTGGGTCATTAAGATTAATGGCGGTTCCGATGTAGCGCTGAAGATTTTTGATCCGCAAGAACGCCAGATGATGGCTAATCTGTTTTCAGAGGCGAAGCATGTTCTCTTTGACAACTTATATTATCCCGGTATATTACAAGCTGAAAATATACTGGAAACCGATAAAATATGCCCGATATCGCCACTACCTGGATCAGGAGGGGTGGATATCGATGATCTTGTAGAAAAATGGAGTACCCCTCCTTCTTCCCGACGAGTGATCGTTTGGCCAAAGTCTTATGAAACTATCTGGTCAAAAGCCATGCCAGTATTGTTTGCACTCAAGAATATTTGGGAACAAATCCAACCATGTGAAGTATACATGTTGGCGACCAACGCAGAAATAATAAAATGGATAACCACGCTGCCTGTCGATATGCGTTTAAAACTCCATATATTCGAAGGGGTTCCTCGAAAAACTGTACTAGACATTATGGCTAAATCCAGAGTTGTCCTAGCGCCCTCCCTGGTGGATGGGGTACCGAACACAATGTATGAAGCCATGGCCTGTGGCGCACTGCCAATCGTTTCACCACTTCCCACGATTAAATCTGTTGTTAGCGAAGATAATGTTCTATTTGTTGAAAATCTTGATCAACCCGGTATTGAAAAGGCAATATTAAAAGCTATGACCGCAGATTTCCTTGTTGATGAATACTCAAAGAGAAATGTAAAGCTTGTGAAAGAATTAGCTGATCGAAAAATAGTCCAACAAAAAGTAATTAATTATTATGAGGCACTCGCAAAGGAAGATAGATGAAGAAAATCCTTTTATTTACGGATATCCCTCCTTGCGTTAATTATTCAGGTGGATTGGTTCTACAACAATTATGCTCATTCTTTCCAAAGGGTTCTTTAGAAATCGTCGCAGTAATGAACTCTCAACTTAACCCAGACATCCCTGCTGATTTGGAATGGATTCCATTAACTATCATTAACAAACCACGTGAAAGATGGGGCGATTTTAAATTACGGATCCTTAATGAGGTAATTTCATTTATCATGGATTCATACAGCTCAATTTTTTTGGAGAATGGAATTATTGCCCAGACGATTGAAATCGCGAATAAAGTAAAACCTGATGCAATTTGGTTAATACTGGAAGGGCACACGCTCATTCGTATGGGGCACAAAATTGTTAAGAAACTTAAAGATCCCGACCTATTCTTTCATTTGGGACCCACCTGGTTGGTGGTTAAGGGAAAACAAGGTTAATATCATTACTTCTAAGAAGACCATTCAACGCTTTACTGAACTTTTGCGCCTAAGCAATAAAATTGCTACTGCATCATGGGCTATGACTGATAAGTATCGAGAATTAGGAGCAAATACAACAACAATTGCTGCAAGTATCGATAGAGAACTTGTACAAAAACCGGCGAAATCCCCTCATCTAGAACGAGAGGATTTTATTATCGCGATTGCCGGCCAAATCTATGCGACGTCTGAATGGGAGACTTTAATATTGGCGTTGAATACTCTTAATTGGAAAATTGCTGGAAAAAAAGCTAAAATTCGGATATTAAGCCGCTATGCAGCTATGTGGGCAAACACATCTACAAACATCGAGTATTTGGGCTGGAGATCCCAGTCAGAGACTATTGCTTTACTTGCAGATTCGGACATCTTATTTTGCCCCTATTGGTTTAGCCCAGATTTTGCCGTTGAGGCGCGATTAAGTTATCCATCTAAACTAACATCTTATTTTGCAGCTGGCCGCCCGGTTCTGTTTCTTGGACCTTCTTATTCATCACCAGCAAAACTGATCGAAAAACACAAAATCGGTTTTGGTTGTTACAGTCTAAATATCGTTGATGTCGTTGATGCGATAAACAAAATCGCGTTGGATCAAGACTTATATTCAACAATGACCATGAACGCCAATAAGTTTGTATTAGCACAATTAACAACGGATGTAATGGAAGAAGGATTTAAAGACTTTTTGGATTTTGACAACTCATTACCATGAGATCCCCTAATTGGCTAATTAATGGCAAACGAGATGGTCAATTTGTGAAACAGAATAAAAATTTGTTGCAATCTACTGACCATAATGCGCATCAATGGATCGATTAATATGAGCGTTGATGCGACATGTGCTGGCATTTGGCCCACCTGTGATAATTCAAGATAGCATGCTTAATCTCGATATTTTATGAAAGCTGCATTCGATGAGAATATTATTTGTCGCTATGACACAAAGCATTCATACAACAAGGTGGATCAATCAAATTATCGATAGGGATTGGGATGTTCACCTTTTTCCGTCCTGGGATTTAACTATCCATTCGCAATTGAAGAAATTAACCATCCATGGATTTAAATTTACTCCAGATGATGTTCAGGCGTCGGTAATAGTTGACAAAACATCTCTAATAAATAGTAATTATTTTGGCAATTTTATTCTCAAAAACCGGTTTCTCAGCAGGATTCTAAATAGCAATCGGTTAAGGAAGATCAAGTTGGGTAGGTTTTTAGATTGGATTAGTCGGATTCTAAATGGCAAACCGGTTATTCCTTATTATGTGAGCGATGAAGAACGTTGCACTGAATTGGTGAGAACCATTAAAAGGATCAAACCTGATATCATCCATTCACTTGAAATACAACACGCTGGTTACCTTACCCTAGCTGCAAAGAAAATAATCGGCTGCAGTTTTCCAACTTGGATAGTAACCAATTGGGGTGCCGACATCCATTATTTTGGTGAAATTCCGGAGCATGCAAGTAAAATTCGCGATACGCTGGAATCTTGTGATTATTATGGTTGTGAATGCCAACGGGATGTTAAGCTGGCACAAGATTTCGGCTTCAAAGGGGAATTCTTACCCGTTCTTACTAATACAGGAGGGTTTGATTTTGAACATATATATCAATTTCGACAACCTGGTCCAACATCCAAAAGAAAAATAATTGCCCTGAAGGGTTATCAGGGCTGGGTTTATCGTGCTCTAGTGGGGATCCGGGCGATTGAAATGTGTTCTGATATCATCCTTCAAAAAGGATATAAGATTGTAATATACCTTGCGTCCCCTGGCGTACCAGAAGCGGCTGAGACGCTGAGAAAAAATAAAATTCCTGTAGAGATTATGGCCTATACTTCTCATGAAAATATGCTTAAGTTGCATGGACGAGCCAGAGTCTCGATTGGACTGAGCATGAGCGATGCCATCAGTACGTCTTTTCTGGAAGCGATCGTCATGGGATCATTTCCCATCCAATCCTGTACTGGTTGCGCGAATGAATGGGTTACATCCGGCCAGACCGCGTTTCTGGTTCCCCCTGAAGATCCCTACGAAGTTGCCATCGCGTTACGCCAGGCGCTGACCGATGATAAGCTTGTTAATCGTGCCGCAAAGGTTAATGGGAAAATGTTAATTGGAAGATTGAATTACAGAAAAGTCCAAGAAGTGGTAATTTCCACCTACGAAGATATTTATAAGAAGAAGCATCTCATTTGACACTTTGAGAGGGATTATAAGGCTTCTTGTCTTCCGATGGAAAATGAAGAATGAGCCAATTGTTGACTGGCAAGGATGCAAACAAGGGGCGTCTGGTTTTTGCAGATGTTATAAGAGCAGCCGCAATTCTTATGGTCATCCTTTTACATACATCCGCTTTGTATTTTTATCAAGCAGGGACAAACATTGCCTGGCAATTTGCTAACATTGTTGATAGTTTTTCTAGGCCGGCAGTACCCCTATTCTTAATGTTGAGTGGGGCTTTGCTTCTTTCGCCCAGAAGACAGAATCCCCATCAAGATTTCTAACGCATCAATTTGGGAAGATCCTGCCATCTCTTCTATTCTGGTCTGTTTTTTATTATCTCTTTCAAATATTTACAGCAGGAACACCCATCAATGTTGCAGTATTCTTCGATGGACTAGTAAAGGGCAATCTCTCATATCATCTTCCCTTCTTATATTATTTATTGGGATTGTATTTTGCATATCCATTATTGAGGTCCTTCTTTCGCGGGTCGAGCAGGGTTGAACGCACATATTTTATTATTATATGGGTGGTCACAATAATTGTCACCAATATCTCCAATTATTTCGATCTAGGGATTTCGAAGAACTTGCTTATCTTCCCCAGCTTAATTGGGTATCCTGTAATAGGCTGGTTAATTTACTCCATTGAAGGAAAGAAACAGTATATTATCCTTGCAAGCCTTGTTTTCCTTTTGGGTGGGCTGGCTACATTCGCTCTCACCTGGTATCAAAAAGCAACAGGCGTGTATGCAGAATTTTTTTATGAATACCTCAGTCCGAACGTGGTCTTCGCTTCTATTGCATTGTTTTGCTTATTAAGATTTACAGTCTGGGAATCTGCTTAAGGGATCAGTATTAAGACTTATAACAACAATTTCGATAAATAGCTTTGATGTGTTTCTGGTTCACCCTTTTATCCTTTTTCTAATAACAGTCCATCTCCTGCCACAAAAGCTTACGGTTAATGCATTTACTGGCATTCCATGTATATTTATATCAACAACACTATTTAGTATCCTCTTTTCAGTATTGTTTAGATGGGTAAAGGCAAAATCCTTTTCCTGGGTATCATCTATTAAGAAGGAAAATTAGCAATAATTGAATAAGGTGAAAGGTTAAAGAGTTATTTTTCCAGGTCGTTTTGGCATTCAAAGTTGTTCTCAGAAGGCAAATCTGCTTCGTTCACTTAGCATCAATGAGTGTAATCATCATTATCTGATGGAGAATTGGAAGGGCGTCACTCCTTGAACCCATTTTAAAGATGCATAACAACAGCAGAATGGCGAATTTGATAATTGAGATACATTTCAACTGGTTGATTTCATGAAGATTCTAATATGCAATTATGGGCGTCTGGACAAAGCGAGTGGTTCACCTACACGCGCCCGCCTGATTGCTGAGGGGTTGAATCACGTTGGGATGAGGGTTGCCGTTGTCGCGCAATCAGTCCCTGCAGAATTCAACTCGCTGGGAATTGTCTTCTATCCCCTTGAACAAGGAATATCCTATCTTGAAACACTAAACCATGCTATTTCTGTATTTAATCCCGACTGGGTCTACGGGATTACGGAAGGAAATGCCGATGTCATTACCGAGGCTGCCAAGCAAGCTGGATGCAAGCTGGCTTTCGATATGCATGGGATCGGGGTCGTGGAAATCATCGAGCTAGGGAAAGGCTACGGACCTCGCATGCCGCGAATAAAGAATTCGATATCCTGGCTCAAAGCAATGGCAAAGGCGGATATCATCACCGTTGTTTCTTCAACTTGCACTCGAGTTGCAAGAATTATGTATCCGAAAGTGAAAGTAGTGCCTCTCATTGGTATGGCAGATGTAGAAAAATTTTCCCCTGAAGGAAAAACTGTTTTCTTTGGAAAGGATCCAACGAAAATACAGGTGCTCTATATCGGTAGTTTATTCAAGTGGCAAGGGGTTAGATTATTAATCAAAGCAGCAAAATTAGTTAATAATATTTCAACTAAATTTGAATTTACAATTGTAGGATCAATTGGAAGCGAATATGAAAAGGCTGTTTTTAGCGAGCTTCAAGCAACCAAAAATCTTATTAATTATTATCCATTCATCGATTACCAGTTTGTTCCCTGTTACATCAGGGCAGCGGATATTCTGGTAATACCGCGACCTTTTATGTTGAGTACTTACTTGGGGATTCCACATAAACTTGGGGAATTTATGGCCTCCGGGAGATTTATTATTGCAACTGATATAGCTCCACATCGGTGGGCGTTGAAGGACCCTCTCTGTGGACTGCTTTGCCCTCCCAATGCCAGGGGGATAGCCACTGCAATTTTGAAATCCCAGACGCGGAAATCCGTGATAATTATGGTGCTCTGGCACGCAAACGGGCTTTATCTCAGTTTTCTCATATATACCAGGCAGGTGTTCTCTATCAATTATTTCAAACCCTTTAAATTCAGGCTGTTAATAGACGTAGAGTATAATTTGATTGTGGGTGATTATGAAAATGAGATCACCTAGACAATCTCTTCGGGTGGACCTGGAGAAACGCGAATGAAAGTTTTAATTTTGGGCGGCTCTGGAATGCTGGGGCACCGGCTGTGGATCAATTTGCGAAAAGAGCACGAGGTCTGGGTGACCGTGCGGCAGACAACATCCCCATTTCCAGACAGACCGGAGTTTCCCACGGATTATGTCCGTACGGATGTGGATGCCAGCAATTTTGACCAGGTGACCCGTTCCCTGGCTTCCATTCAGCCGGACCTGGTGATCAACTGCATTGGTTTGATCAAGCAAATGGGGCATCTTGCCCGTGATCCGATCATGTCGATTTCGCTGAATGCTTTGCTGCCACACCGCATCTCCCTGGTTTGTCGCGCAGCCAAGATTCGCATGATCCATATCAGTACCGATTGCGTTTTCTCCGGAAAAAAGGGGAACTATCTTGAAAGCGATCAATCGGATGCAGAAGACTTGTACGGACGTTCCAAGTTCCTGGGTGAAGTGGCCTATCCGCCCCACAGCATCACCCTGCGTACATCCATCATTGGCCGCGAACTCAAAACGCGCCTGGGCCTGATCGAGTGGTTCCTCTCGCAAGAGGACGGTGGTACCATAAGCGGATATAAACGCGCTATTTTCACCGGTCTTACCACGGACGAACTCTCACGCATCATCATGGATTACGTAATTCCTCACCCCGACCTGACCGGTCTTTATCATGTCTCCAGCTCCCCGATCTCCAAGTATGATTTATTACATCTCGCAAACCAAGCTTTCGGGAGAAAGATCAATATCCTCCCCGAAGAAGATTTCTACTGCGACCGCAGCCTCGATTCCACCCGTTTTCGACAAACGGCTGGCTACCAGCCGCCATCCTGGCCTGAAATGATCCAGGAAATGGCGAAAGATTCTGATTTATATAATCTACTTAAAGGATAAGACGAATGTTCACCCAAAAGAGAATTCTTATCACCGGGGGCACCGGTTCCTTGGGAAAAGTTCTGGTGGGGCGTTTGCTTACTGGCGAATTCGGCATGCCTCGCAAGATCATCGTCTTATCGCGTGATGAAGCCAAGCAACATGCCATGCGAGTTGCATACATGAAAAAAGCCAATGCGACCGACGAAGTGATCTATCAGAACTTCAGAGAGCTGCTCGAATTCCGGATTGGCGATGTGCGTGACTTTCACAGCCTAGCATCGACTCTGACTGAAGCGGATATCGTCTTTAATGCCGCCGCGCTGAAGCAGGTGCCGGCCTGTGAGTACTTCCCTTATCAGGCAGTGATGACGAATATACTTGGTCCCGAGAACATTGCGCGGGCCATCCAGGAACACAACCTGCCCATCGAGACAGTGGTCGGTATTTCAACCGACAAGGCGTGCAAACCGGTGAATGCGATGGGTATGACAAAAGCCATTCAGGAGCGGGTTTTTATTCAGGCGAACATGCGTTGCCCAAACACACGATTCATCTGCGTTCGCTATGGTAACGTGCTGGCTTCGCGTGGGTCTGTCATTCCATTGTTCCACGAGCAGATCAGGAATGGAGGACCGGTGACGATCACCACTTCAGATATGACCCGCTTCCTGCTCAGCCTAAATC
Organism: uncultured Chloroflexia bacterium; assembly: GCA_963760315.1. Classification (GTDB taxonomy): domain Bacteria; phylum Chloroflexota; class Anaerolineae; order Anaerolineales; family Villigracilaceae; genus UBA877. Next base: position 133,390 of record CAVXCK010000004.1, on the reverse strand, counting down.
AAGCAGTGGATACGATATTCGCAGCCGTCCGTGGGGCGAAGCGTGGCGAGACCTATATCCCGCGTGTGCCCTCTGCCCGCGTGGTTGATATTGCAACTCTTCTTATTGGTGATCGTCCCATAAAAACCGTTGTAACTGGGATCCGTCCTGGCGAAAAAGTGCACGAAATTCTCATCTCAGAAGAAGAATGTCATCGGTCGGTCGATCGCGGCGACTACTATGCAATCCTGCCAATGCTCCCGGAACTGAATACGGGAGAACAATTCACCCCGGCTCTCCACGAGGAATTTTCCTCCTCTGCCAATGTGATGGAATTATCCAAGCTGGCTGAAATGATGCACCGTAATCGCCTGATGCTGGATGATAATCTCCAGGAGGATGGAGAATTCCTTCGATGAAAGTACTTACTATCCTGGGTACTCGCCCGGAGATTATCCGTCTCAGCCGCGTGATTGAGCGCTTGGATCAATTGTGTGACCACCGCTTGGTACACACCGGCCAGAATTTTGATGCAAATCTTAGCGACATATTTTTCAGTCAGCTGGGTGTTCGTAACCCGGATTACTACATGGGCGTGCGGGGGGCATCGTTCGGTGAACAGATTGGGTTGATCATTGCGGAGAGCGAAAAAGTCCTTATAGCAGAAAAGCCCGACCGTTTGCTCTTGCTCGGCGATACTAACAGCGCCTTATCTGCAATAGTTGCCAAGCGTATGGGGATTCCTGTTTATCATATGGAGGCTGGTAATCGTTGCTATGATGATCGCGTACCCGAAGAGGTCAACCGGCGCATTATTGACCACTCCAGTGACATTTTGATGCCCTATACCGAACGCAGCCGCCAGAACCTGCTGCGCGAGGGTATTCCTGGTCATCATATTTACGTCACTGGCAACCCGATTTTGGAGGTCATCCAGCATTACCAGACCCAAATCGACCAATCAGGCATCTTTACAAAACTGAATCTCATCCCCAGAGAGTATTTTCTCGTCACTTTGCACCGCGCAGAAAATGTGGACGACGAAGGACGGCTTAAGCAGTTCGCCACAGCACTCGACAGGCTTCAAAAAGAAAATAAACTTACTGTCATAGTGAGTACCCACCCTCACACCCGTTCCCGCCTGGAGGCCTTCGGGATCGCGGTCAGCAACTCAGAGATCCACTTATTGGAGCCATTTGGCTTTTTTGACTTTATCGCGCTGGAGCAAAAAGCCAGGTGCGTCTTATCAGACAGCGGGACGGTCCAGGAAGAATGCACCATTTTTAAGGTTCCAAATGTCACCTTGCGGGATGTAACCGAACGTCCGGAAACGCTGGAATGTGGCAGCAACATTCTGAGCGGAGCCGATCCGGAGCTGATCTTGGGTTGCGTAAAAACGGTTTTATCCCAGCCTCCGGTCTGGAATCCGCCCCCTGAATACCTGGCAAATAATGTTAGTCAGACCGTGGTAAAAATCGTGACGGGTTTTCAATATTCATGACTTCAGAATATCCGCTCGTTACAATCATCACACCAGTTTACAACGGGGCAAAATACATTGAAGAATTGATCCTTTCAGTAAAGGCGCAAGACTATCCCTATATCGAGCACATTATTATCGACGATGGCTCCGATGACGGTGGCGCCACGGTCGCCATCCTCAAACGTCATACACATCTGCGCTGGTGGAGTTGAGAGAATCGCGGCCAATATGAAACCATGAACGAGGGTTTAAAGGCTGCACAGGGGGAGGTGGTTTGCTTTATCAGTGCTGACGACATCATGGTGAAAGGGGCAGCCAAATTTGCTATTCATTATTTATTGGAACACACCCATTTAGATGTAGTATATGGCAATTATGGCTGCATCAATCAAAATGGAGAACTCATCCATCCCTTGCGCCCTTTTCGCAAAATGCCCACGAGACTTTATCCATTAAGCTTGCATATTTCTCATTCATCGGTTTATTCGCTCAGAAAGTCTCTCCTCGAAAATCAACTGTTTTTTGATGCGACTTTTCAATATGTCGGAGACTATGATTGGATTGTGCGCATCTTGAAGGTCCCTCTAAATATTGGGCGAATTTCAAAGATTTTTCTCTTGTTCGATTACACAAGGACCAAACAACCAAAGTCAATTTCTCAGCAATGAGAAATGAGAGCTTACTTGTGCAGAAACGCTCACATATTTCAGCCTTGTGGTCATCACTCTTCAGAAAAGTTTTATTCCTGACCAAAATTATCAATACGATCCATGAATCCGGGACGAAGCAGGCTTTATCTGATCTCCAGGCAAGGATAAGCCACGTTTTTTGCAAAGGTCGAATTCTTTTATGAAAATCGGGATGGTGAGCTCTTTGTACGGACCAGAAGGGGGAGGAGCAGGGCTGGTTGTTCAACAGTTGGCTGAAGGATTAAATAAAAGGTGGACATCAAGTCTTCGTGATCACCACCGGGGATGGAAGACGGCCGGTCACAGAAAAGCATGCAGGAATCAAGGTGTATAGCTTCCATCCTTTCAACTTGTATTCGTTACAGGAAAAAGATACCCACCCTCTTTGGCAGAAAGCCATCTGGCAGTTGGTGGATATTTACAACCCTCTGGTAAATAACACTTTTCGGAACATCCTTTCCCAAGAGCGACCGGACATTATCCACATTCATAAAATGCGTGCCTTTTCCGGGGCTGTCTGGAAATTAGCCACAGAGCTTGCACCAGGAAGAATCATTCAAACCTGCCACGATTATGAGAGCATGAGCCCGGAGGGGACACTGCAGGGGCGGATGGGGAAATGGGCGTTGGAAGGTAAATGGCCGATCCGCTGGTACCAGACCGCGTGGGCAGGCCTCTCACGGAATGTAACATGGGTGACAGCGCCCAGCGCCTTTACGCTTGCCACGATTTCAAAGAGCGGTCTGTTTCCGTCCGCGAAATGCAAAGTCATTCCCAATACACATGGTTGGACATTTTCAGAGTTGGATGAAATCCGCCGGAACTCGAACCACTCGGAATATATGCACCTGCTTTATCTTGGTCGGTTGGAACCAGAAAAAGGCTTGCGTGAATTATGTTCCGCATTTTTCTCGGTTGTATCCCGATACCCGGAATTGCATCTCACCATCGCCGGATGGGGTTCGCTGGAAGCGGAACTGCGCCATGCCTATGGCTCGTGCCCATACATTACCTTTGCAGGCAAGGTATTTGGCAAGGATAAAAACCGTCTTCTTTCAAGCATAACCGCTTTAATCGTGCCTTCCACTTGGCAGGAGACTTTTGGTATGGTCGTTCTGGAAGGTTATGCCTATGGCAAACCAGTTATCGCTTCAAAAATTGGTGGTTTACCGGAATTAGTACGTGAAGGCGAGACCGGTTGGCTTGTGGAGCCGAGTAATCCAGATGCGCTGGCGCGAGCAATCCATACGGCTGCACAAAATCCCGGCCTTTTCCGCAAGATGTCCTCAGCCTGTTTTGACGCCGCAAAAGCTTTTACGATTGAAGAAATGATTGGGAAGTATGAAAAAGTGTATCAGGATGGAATGACCGGGTTATGAAACGAACAGAAAAGATTAACAAGGAAAATAAAACGATTCGCTTGTTGGGTGTGCGGGTCGACGACCTGCCTCTTGAGACCTTGTTGCAAAAAATAACAGAGATTGTTTCACTGAGAGAGCGGGCAATTATATCCAATGTAAATGTCCAAGCCATGAACATTGCCTATGAACAGGCTTGGTTTAAAGAATTCCTTAATCAAAGCAACTATGTTTTTTGTGACGGATTTGGCATTTGGCTTGGTGGCCTGCTCGCTGGCCGACGATTGCACCATCGTTACACACCTCCCGATTGGATTGATCAACTGGTGGCTGCCGGAAATGGACAATTGACTTTTTATTTCTTGGGAGCGCGACCTGGTATAGCAGAACGTGCAGGTATAAGGCTTCAAGAGCAGCTTCCAGACTTCAAACTTCTTGGTACGCACCACGGTTATTTTAATAAGAGAAAGACTCGCCCGAAAACAGTGAAGTGATCAGCCAGATCAACCGGATGGAGCCAAATATCTTATTGGTCGGCTTCGGCATGCCAGTTCAAGAACGATGGATCAAGGAAAACTGGGATGATTTGCGGGTGAATATCGTCATGCCAGTCGGGGCCTTGTTCGATTACTTGGCAGATGAACTGCCCCGAGCTCCGCGCTGGATGACCGAGCATGGCTTCGAATGGCTTGGGCGTTTAATCGTTGAGCCAGGCCGACTATGGAAACGGTATCTGGTTGGGAATCCGGTATTTCTTTGGCGTATTTTTGCCCATGAGATGTTAGGAATTTCTTTACCGAACTAAATTGTGGTAGTATTGAGGGTGGACGTTCAATGTCTAACAGGATAGATAGATCATGCTCAGGCGGTTTTCTAACAACTTCGCGATCTTATCCATCGCCGTAGATCTACTAATTGTTGCCTTTTCGCTCTGGGGGACTAACCAGATTCGGCCGGCCATAAGCAGCCTGCCATTCGCCAAACCAATCTATACAGCCGAACCCCTACCCGTACAAATGTATTTTATCTTTCCCTTTGTTTGGGTTGCGAGTATGGTCTTGACCTCTGTGTATGATGGCCGCAAGAATTTTCGCATTGTTGATGAGTTCACCAACCTGACATCTAGTTTCTTGTTGGCTGGAATTACTCTGGCTGGCATCCTCTACTTGACTTATCGTGAGACTTCCCGCTTGACCTTTATTGTCTTTGCTGTTTTAACTTATTTTCTGCTTTTGTTTTGGCGGCTCTTGGCGCGAGTTCTTTATCGATGGTGGCATAAGAACCAGGAGAATATCTCAAGGATCCTGATCGTCGGTGCTGGCCCCGTCGGACGGGATATCGAGGCCCGCATCCTGGAAAATTCTCACCTGGATTTCGTCACTGTGGGATTCCTTGATGATGACACGCAGAAACGTTCCAAGCATGAGGAAATATTAGGAGAGATCAAAACGGCAAGGGCGATCATCAAGAAACAACGGGTGACAGATATCGTCGTGGCCTTACCACCGCGTGCCTTTGAAAAGGTGAATGATCTGGTGAAAGAACTGGAAGATCAGGCGGTCAAGATCTGGGTCGTGCCGGATTATTTCAGCCTGGCGATGCATCATACTGAGATGGAGAATTTCTTTGGTATCCCGATGCTCGATCTGCGGGCGACTGCCTTTAGTGAATTCCAGCGTGTGGTGAAACGGTCCTTCGATCTGGTTTTCACACTTTTTTTCTTGATTCCAGCTTTGCCATTCATGGCATTGATTACCTTGGCGATCTGGATAAAGGATGGCAAGCCTATCATCTACTCCCAGAAACGTGTTGGCGAGAATGGCAAGGTGTTCACAATATACAAATATCGCACCATGGTGCAGAACGCAGAGACTCTCCAGAGACAGGTCGAGTTGTTGGATACTGGGGTGAATTGATACACAAGAAGAAGGACGATCCGCGCATTACTCCCCTGGGGCGGTTTCTGCGGCGGCTGAGCCTGGACGAGTTACCCCAGCTTTTCAATGTATTAAAGGGGAATATGAGCCTGGTTGGTCCGCGCCCTGAACTGCCCTATCTGGTGGATCTTTACAAACCTTGGCAGCGCAAGCGTTTTTCTGTTCCTCAGGGAATGACCGGTTGGTGGCAGATCCACGGACGCAGCGACAAACCAATGCACCTACATACCGAAGATGATCTGTACTACATCCAGAATTATTCTCTCTGGCTGGATATTCAAATCCTGATACAGACAGTGTGGATCATCCTGCGTGGCAAAGGAGCCTATTAATGAATACGGTTAGTAGACCTGAAAAAATGCCCCGGAGGAATGTGTTGAATGGATTCATACTCGTTGTGGTGTCACTGATTTTGTATATATCGATCTACCGCTTCTTTATGTGGGATAATGTCACGGGATTTTTGAATTACAGGATTCCAATCCTTCTCGAGCGCCTGGGGTTATCCCAACTGCAATTCCACATAGGCAGCATCTGGATCAATCCCTGGATCACGATCTTAGTGATCTTTTCCACCGGGTTCTTATTGGCGTTTACCCAATGGAAATATCTTCGGAAGCGTTCCTTCTGGCTGACCAGCCTGCCTCTCCTGTCGCTGCTGGCGATCACGGGGTTATCCTGTTTCTGGTCGGTCGCCTGGGGATTCACATTCGCCCGCTTTCAACTGCTGCTTGCCGCTGCCTTGGGAGGGATCCTAATCGGATGGAGTTACAAAAAAACCTCGATCCGGACGATTCTGGAGGTATTTGCCGCCCTGATGATGCTGGGAAGTATCATGATGACCTTGGCTTACCCAAAGTACGCGATTCAATGGGGAGGTGAAAGAACAGATTTTTGGATCGGAATGTTCGGTTGGAAGATGCCATTTGCGATGGTGATGGGTTTTGCGGTCGTCCTGTTCCTATACCGGCTGCTTGATTATAAAGAAGTGAAATGGAAAACACGCATCTACAGCTTGGTTCTCTACTGCCTGGCATGGTTCCTGCTGGTAAAATCCCAATCCGCCACCGAGCTTATGGCGGTCGTGGCGGTGCATTTTGTCATAATCCTGGGTTGGCTGTATCTGAAATGGGGCCACCACCTAAAGCCGGTCCATTGGTGGCTGCTTACCGGGTTAGTCGTGGTGGCGGTCGTGGCCGCATGGTTCGGGCGCGGGTTCCTGTTGGGGCTGATCGGGCGCGAGGTCACCTTTACCGGCCGGCTGCCCTTGTGGAACAGCCTGGGACCCGCCATCCGGGAACGGTTGTTCTTCGGATACGGCTTCGGGGAGGCCTTCTGGAAGAACGAAGTTTACTACCTGCCCATCTGGGAACTCAATACCTGGCAACCTGCCTTCGCGCACAATGGGTACATCGAAGCATTGATAGATAACGGCATCGTCGGTCTGGTGTTGTGGATCATCTTCCTAGTCCAGGTGGCATATCTCAACCTGCGTTATTTCGTGCGTCAGCACAACCTCCCGGCACTATTCTTCTTCTCATGGTTCGTATTCATGGCCGTGATGAATGTAAGCAATAACCACCTTGGTAGTTACGAGACCTTCACCTGGCTGCTGCTGGTGATCTCGTTTGCGTTTATGGTGCATGATGGAATTGATCAAAAAAGGACTGCTTTGGGCTTTGCGGCCAACCCGTAATCGTAAACTTGAGATTATGAAAATCAATAAGCTTCGTCAGATTGGACGAAGCTTTTCTCTCCGGTAATTAGTATGGTGGTTTTGAATACGCAGGTTCGTGATTGACGCGAAAACGCGCCCTTGCGGACGTGTTTGTCTTCTGGCGGGGAGGGCGGGATTCGAACCCGCGGCTGAGTTTTAAGTCCCAGCACTCACTTAGCAGGCGAGCCCAATCGGCCACTCTGGCACCTCCCCATATGCAGTTGTTAAGTCCCGGAAGATGGTTAGGCGGAGGGAGAGGGATTCGAACCCCCGGTGACCTTGCAGCCACGACTGATTTCAAGTCAGTTGCCTTAAACCACTCGGCCATCCCTCCGGGCGGAAAGATTTTACCATACCTTGAGGGCATTGCGAGGCATCAGGCATAACCCCACCTCTGCAGGGCAGGGGATGGCTTCGGGCTCGCATGAGCCCGAAGCGGTCGTGTTTGGCGACTCATGTAACCAAACCAGTTGATGGCGGCTTGACGCCACCTCGAGCATCAAACTTGGTATAATTTACGCCCCATGAAGAAATACCACGTTTGGACCGAAGGCTGTCAGATGAATGTGGCCGACTTGCAGCGCCTGGGATCGGCCCTTGAACGCCTGGGCTACGAATTTACTGCTAAAGCCGATGATGCCGATGTGATTGTGTTAAACACCTGCGTCGTGCGCCAATCTGCCGAGGATAAGGCTTACGGCCGGTTAAGCTCCCTGCGACCCCTAAAAACAAAAAATCCCAGTCTGGTGATCAACCTGATGGGGTGTCTGGTCGGCATCCGGGATACCGAGAAATTGCGTGCCAAGTTTCCTTTCGTAGATGTATTCTCCCCGCCCTCGGACCCGGGTCCGCTGATATCGTTTTTGACTCAGGGCGAAGCACGTGTCCTCGATGTTCGCGAGATCGAGGACCGGTTCGCTATTATGGATGGCGATCATCATTCTACCGGAGCATGAGCGCGGAAAGACCGTTTCCGTGTTTATGCCCGTGGTGCTGGGCTGTTCGCACGCCTGCACATTTTGCATCATCCCCTCCCGGCGGGGAGCTGAACGTTCGCGCCCGGCGGATGAGATTGCAGACGAAGCCCGTTCTCTTGCCGCGCAGGGTGTGAAAGAAATCACCCTGCTCGGTCAGATCGTGGACCGCTATGGGAAGGACCAGCCTGATGGTCTAAACCTGGCAGCGCTGTTGCATGGACTAACCCGGGTCGAAGGCTTGGAACGCATCCGCTTCCTTACCTCTCACCCGAATTATTTTGGCGAAGATATTATGGATAGCGTGGCGGAACTGCCCAAAGTGATGCCGCATATCGAAATTCCCATCCAGGCAGGCGATGACGAAATCCTGAAGAAGATGCGCCGCGGCTACACCCAAGCTGAGTACCGCCGCATTGTGGGGAAAATTCGCAAGCACATTCCTGGTTGTTCGATCGCTACCGATATTATCGTCGGTTTTCCCGGCGAGACCGAATTGCAGTTCATGGAAACCTACCATCTCCTTGAAGAATTGCGTCTGGATGTGGCGCACCTGGCGCGCTACTCGCCTCGGCCCGGCACGGTCTCGGAGCGCATGTATCCCGATGATGTGCCTGAAGAAGAGAAAATGCGTCGCTTTCGCCTGCTGGAAGATCTACAGGAGAAAATCGGCAGCGAGATCAGCGCCCGTTATCTAGGGCAAGAGGTCGAAGTGCTATTCGAAGACAAGGTCAAAGAGCGCTGGCGCGGGCGCACTCCGACCAATAAGCTGGTCTTCGTCGAAAGCGACCAAGACCTGCGCGGCAAAGTCCTGCCCGTCATGGTAACGTGGAGCGGGCCTTGGTCGATGCAAGCAAGATTATAGTGAGGAGAAAATGCGAGAAAAGAAAATCCGCCCGGTTGCCATCTGCGTTTGCCGCAAAGGCAACCGCATCCTGGTGGCTGAATATCAGGACACCAGGAAAAACCAGACCTTTTACCGTCCGCTGGGTGGGACGATCGAGTTTGGCGAACGCGGGGAGGAAACGGTTCGGCGCGAGTTCCGCGAGGAGATCGCTGCGGAACTGACCGAGGTTCGGTATTTGGGCACGCTGGAGAATATCTACACCTACGAAGGCCGGGGCGGGCACGAGATTGTCCTGGTCTACGCGGGCAGCTTGGCAGACATTAAAGTATATGAAAAAGAAACATTGCAGGGAGACGAGTTCGGTCAGCCTTTCAAAGTTGCCTGGAAACGGCTGAACGAATTTGGCCCGGGGAAACCACCGGTTTATCCGGACGGACTGCTTGAGCTTCTTGAGAAATAAGCCATTCTCCCGCGGTTTTGGCGGGTGAGCGGCTTTCACAAGCCAGCCAGTTTGCTATTTATTTTACTTAGCGCATTTCCGATTGCAGGACCAAGGACGAGGAAGGTAACAATCGCAACAACCGCAATTAAGACGATTAATAAAGCATACTCCACTAATCCCTGGCCGTGCTCATGCATGCTGCACAGCATCGCCATCACCTCCTTTCTTGGAAGGATGTGATCCCATTATATATCTGATTGATTTTATTTGACTTTACATATTTGCAAAGTGCTTGCAAAGGACAGCGCGGACAGGCAGGTTTGCGGGCGGCACAGATCTCGCGCCCCAACCGGATTAGGTTCAAGTGGGCAGCATAAAAGGCATCCGGAGCGAGAAGTCTCTCCAGGTGAAAATGCGCTTGCCTCCACCGTCATCTTTTCCGGGCGCAGACCGATGCGCCCCGTCACCCGATAAATATGCGTATCCACGGGGAAGGCTGGTCGCCCCAGTGAAAAGAGCAGGACGATGGCTGCTGTCTTCGGGCCGACACCCTTGAACTTCATCAGCCAGGTGCGCGCTTCTTCCAGTGGCAGGTCTTTTAGGAAATACAAATCAAGCGAACCGCGTTCAGCAGAAATATCCGCGCAGGACTTGCTGGATGCGCGGTCCTTTCTGGTTGGCAAGCCCCGCCGGGCGGATGGCGGCGATCACTGACCCGGGGTCTGCATCGCGCACCTGTTCCCAGGTCGGAAAATGCTGACGGAGGGACCTGAAAGCCCGGTCCCGGTTGGCATCGTTGGTGTTTTGGGAAAGGATGGTCGAGACGAGTTCATCCACCGGCGGTAGGGGATTGCGCCAGGTGGGCTGTCCATAAAAATCCAGCAGGCGCTGATGCACCTGCCGGGCGAGTATTTCGAGATCGGTCATGCAGGTTGTTCGGTTCTTTGCAAGGTGAAGGCCGGACGGGCCTCTCCAACCACCAGTTTGCGCCAGTTGGTTACCGGCTTGACCGGACCAAAATCAGCCGCCAGCGTTTCCAATTCCTTTTCGCTGATGTAACCCATCTGGCGCAGGATTTCCAGCGCAACAGCCGGGCGGACGCGGTTGTAGGTTTCGCCATTCGCTTTCCGGATTGCAAGATCGCCGTCGGAGATTTTGAAGGCGATACCAACGCCCGGCGATTCGGCGCCCAGCACACCGCCCATAATGCCCAGGATCATGTACCCTTCCGCTCCACCTTTCGCCACGATGCGCCCAGAGCAGACTTCCATCAGGCGCGTGTCGAATCGGCCCGGGCCACCGACCATGACCGGGTTTGCCATCATGGACTGGGTGATGCGGCGGCAGGCCGTGGCACGTTCCGCCAGGAGACCTGCGCGGGTCACACAAGCGGGCGAAGCCCAGGGCAGCATTGTAGAGTGGGACGGCAAAATTTGGGACTGAACAACCGTCAATGCCCACTTCGACCTGCTCCACCGGGAGGCTGCACATCTCTGCCAGTGTTTCCAGGATGGCTTTCTGGACCGGGTGTTCGGGATTGACGTAATCTGCAATCGGCAGGCCGCGCATTCGGGCGGCGGCCAACATTCCGGTGTGCTTGCCGGAACAGTTATGCCGGTTCGGGGTGGGGACTTCGCCGCGCAGCGCGCATTGCTTCGACTGTGGGCACATGCGATAGCGGATGCGTGCCGCATAACAGGTCGCTTTCCTGCACGCCCACTTTGGCCTGGATACCTTTGATCACCTCAACGTGCTCGTCGGTGCCATCGTGGGACCCGCAGATGAGAGCCACTTCTCTGGAGGTCAGGTGAAAGGTCTGGTCGCCGCCGCGCTCGATGAACGGGAGCGCCTGGAAAGGTTTGGCACTGGAGCGCAGGAAGGTTATTACTTTCGGGTCACCGAGCCAGGCAAGCAAGCGGCCACCAGAGTCGACCACAGCCGCCGCCCCAAAATGGATGGATTCAACAATGCGTCCCCGGGTCACTTCAAAGATCGGCTGGTATGATCTCAGCCACAGGCATTTTTATTCCTCTCCGCTTCCGCTGCCAGATGAACGGTAATGCCGGGCGTAATAATGATGCAAGCCATAGCGCAGTCGCCGGGATATTTCTGTAGTTGACTGGCGGGGATTTTGAACGGATTCAACAGAGGCGTGATGAGATTTTCAACTGCCTCCGGTGCAGATTTCTTCCTGGCCAGCTTTTCGACTTTATTAAGAACCTGGTCAAGATAATCTTTCTGCGCCCGGATCACGTCGGCGGACACCACTCCGCCGCGCCCGCTGACCACCAGCCAGTTCCGGTAGGCGGGGGAAAGCAGGAGTTTCAGTGTATCCAGCCAGACGGGCAGATCTGCTCCAGCCAGGAAGGGCGGCTGGTTCTTGAGCACCGCATCGCCGACAAAAACCACTTTGGCTTCCGGCAGGATGACCCAGGTGGCTCCGGCGGTTGGACCGGGATGGTGCTCCAACACGACGGGTGATTCGCCCCAGTGGATGGTCATCTGGTGGCTGAAGGTGATCTCCGGCGGTACCCAGCGGATATTTCCCAGGCCGGGGATGCTTTCCCAGTCCGCAGCCGGTTTCCTCGCCCTGGGCCTTGAAGGTTGTCGGGCGGGTGCGGAAGACATGGGCGGTCTTTTCCTGGGCGACGATGGTGCAGTCCATTGCGCGGGCACCCAGTGTCCGGTCCGGGTGGGCATCGAGGTTGACGAGCAGACGTTCGGAGCCGCCTCCCAGGTTCAGCAGGGCGGCGCGCCAGGCGCGCCCATCCTCCGGGGAGGGCGGTGCGTCAATCTGGATCAGCCCATGGGGCAGATTAATCACTCCAAGTGTCGCACCCAGGTATTGGTCATCAATATAAATATCAGTGGCAATGGACTGCATGCTTTCTCCTGAAATGTCTATTTTTCTTTGGCAACCGGCAGGGTCAGAATAAATTTGGACCCTTTGCCGACTTCGCTCTCGACCCATATCTTTCCGCCGTGACCGTTGACCGCCAAGCGGCAAAAGGCCAGCCCCACCCCCAGGCCGCTGGCATTATCCTGCCCATTGAGGCGGGTGAATTTTTCAAAGATGTGTTCCTGTTCGGTAGAATGGGATACCGGAACCATTATCCTGCACCCATAATTGCACCCATTCGCCTTCCTGGCTGGCCACCCAGTTCGATTTTGCCTTCAGGTGCTGTAAATTTCGAGGCGTTCTCCATCAGGTTGATCAGCACGCGGCGGATCATATCCACGTCCACCCAGACGGGCGGTAATTTCTCTGGATAAGAGACTTGTCAGTGTCTGGTGCCGGCTCTCCGTCATCGGGCGGACGGCATCCAGCGCGTCCTCGGCCAGCATGGCAGGTGTCACGGATTGCTGGGAAACAATGGTCTGACCAGCTTCCAGGCGGTTGATGTCGAGCAGGGAACTGACCAACCGCTGGATGCGGTCAGTGGAACGGCGGGCGATGGTCGTCACTGATTGGATCGTCTCGTTTTCCGGGTTGGGAAACATGGTCGAAAGTACGTCCAGGCTGGAGATGATGTTCGCCAGCGGTGAACGCAGGTCGTGGTAGATCATGGAGGTCAGCTCTTCGCGCAGGGAATCCAGGTCTTTGCGTTCGCTGATATCTCGCATCAACCATTGCAGGGATTCGGCTTCCTCAAACACTACTTTTCGCACATTAACCTGGATAGGGATCTTCCTTCCGCTCTTGCTCTTCAGCATCGGCCTCGTAACTGATTATCTTCCCGCTTTTAAGCTTTTCCATGCTGATCATTTTGTCGCCGGACGGCATTACGTAGCAGTTGATCAATCATCATACCCTGCAACTGCCTGGAGGTATATTCGGTGATAACCGCCGCCTGGCGGTTGGCCTCATGGATTTCCCCGTCCCAGCTGGTGACCAGAATAGGGTCCACGCTATCGTCAAATAACTCACGATAACGCTTGTGGGCTGCCTGCAGCTGTTCAAACAACTGGGCGTGCTGGATGGTCGAACCAGCCAGGTTGCCGATGCCTGTCAGTACCAGCAGGGCATCCGGGTCGAATACGCCGGATATGGGATTGATGGCTTGCAGGATGCCGATGACACGTCCCTGGGCATAAATCGGGGCAACCGCCATGGCGTGCACATCGAGACCGTCAAACTGCTCGCCAGGTACAAAACGCTTGTCATCACGTACGACCGGGATGACCACACCTTCGCCCTCGTGCGCCACCCATCCGATGACACCTTGCCCAGCCTGGACGCGCTTCCCCACGATCCCTTCCTTGTGTTCTCCCGTGGCGGCGTGGAAGACCAGGTCCCAGTTGGCCTCTACGAGCGCCAGCGCGACCGTCTCCACCTGCAAAGCCTGGATGGTCTCATCCAAAATACGCTGGAGCACTTCGTCCATACGCAGGCTGGCATTGATGGCTGCCGCGCTGGCAGCCAGGGCGGTCATGACGCGTGCCTGGCGCTGACTCTCGGCGTACAGACGGGCGTTCAGAACTGCGATCCCAGACTGGTCGGCGATGGCCTGCATCAGGCTGAAATGTTCTTTGTTGTACGCTCCTGGTTCAGGGTGGACCAGCGTCAACACGCCTACCAGGCGCTCACGCGCCATCAACGGTACACACAAGGCGGCTTTTGCCCCGGATTGGTCAAGGGCATCATCGGGGCGACGCAGCCAGCGCTCATCACGGCTAGTATCCGGCACCCAAGCCGGCTGCCGGTGGCGGACGACCCACCCAGCCAGCCCGCGTTCAACGGTCTCACGCAATTGCTGGGTGGTATGGTCATGGATTTTGCGTCCGTAAACGATGGCTGAGTCAACAGCTTTGCCGTTATCATCCAGTACCACAATGCTGGCTCGTTCACCGCCCACGTATTTGAGTGATTGGAACAGGATGCGCTGTAGAACCGTGCGCAGTTCTAGCGCCGAGGCCAACTCGCGGCTGACATTGTAGAGGAATTCCAAGGTTGACTTGGTTTCTTCGTCTGCCATAGATGTCCCTATAAATACTTTAAACCAGTTCCTGTGTTAAATAATACAACCGTTTCGTCCACTTGAATCCAACCATTCATTGACCAAATGACGCAGACCTGCCAGTGTCGCTGCGCCTTCCGGGCATGCGAGCAGGCCCTCCGCATGTGCCATTTCTCGTTGCGCTTCCAGGATTTCAGCGTCACTAACGGCCAGCGCCGTTCCTCCACTCTCTCGCAAGACCCGCAGGATCAGCCGGTCAGCGAAGGCGTTCGGGACCCGTAACCCGGCTGCCAGGGTATGGGCGTTTTTCCAGGTCACGGTACGTTGTGCACCACTCTGGAATGCCCGCACCACCGGCGCGCAGCCGTCAGCCTGGACCGCCACCATGCGCGGGCGTTTGGGGCCAATCCAGCCCAGAGTCTCCAGTTCATTGAAAGCCTTCCATATGCCCACCAGCCCCGTCCCGCCGCCAGTGGGGAAAATGACCACATCTGGCAGTTGCCAACCGAAGGATTCAGCCAGTTCCAGTCCCATCGTCTTTTTCCCTCGGCGCGGTATGGCTCCTTAAAGGTCGAGACGTTGAACCAGTGTTTACCTCTGTTCGGCTTCCGCCGACAAACGGGCTGCGTCGCTGATGAGACCGTCCACCAGCTGCAGATCCGCGCCCGCAGCCCGGACTTCTTCCTGGTTAGCGCGCGGGGCGTCGTTTGGCATGAAGATGTGTGCCTTGGCACCGCTACGGGCAGCATAAAAGGCCAGACGCGCCGCCAGCGTTCCCTGCCGTGGGGATGACGAATTCCCTACGGCCAAGTTCAAGCGCCCGAGCGACAGCCACGCACAGACCGCGGGCTTTGAATGAACCGGTCGGATTAGGGGATTCGTCTTTGATGAAAAGGTGCCTAATATTTAATGTTTTTCCCAAGCGCAGTGCGGGCAGGAGCGGAGTGTCTCCCTCGCCCAGCGTCAGGCGGAATTTCTCTTTGCGGACGGGAAGGAGTTCTGCCCAGCGCCACAGTCCGCGCGGACGGGCGGATATCTGTGTGCGCGTCACGCTGGCGTTCACTCTGATCAGATCGTAGCGTGCCAATAACGGCGAGCAGCAATCTTCGCAGAAATTCTGCACCCGGTCGGCATTGAATTTGCGTCCGCATTCGGGACATTCGAGATGGGTGAGTGCGCTTTCGTGCATTATAAATAGTATACTGCTTATTGCAGGAAATTGGAGAATTGTCTTAACTGCGTTGTTTGTCTCTACCAGAGCTTTGGCATAGAAATTCCAGCGATAAAATCCGGAATGACCTGAAGAAAGTCCAGTACAAAATAAATCCTGGGACCAAGCTAAAAGCTGTCATATCCGAGACCGGTAGATTTTTACGGTGAGATTATCATACACAAGTTCGTAATTTTGAGATGTGCTCAGGGAAAGGTAAAGAGAAGTCAAGCGTATTACACCCGGCGCGTCCAGTGGATAGTGCAATGAGAGGTAAATATAATCAAAAGATTCATCATGGCTAATTGACCAATCTTCAAGGCAGGAAATGGTCTGGTATTGACAGGATTGAATGTCTTCATAATTAACTATCCATGGTTTGACATTCTGATCGCCCGGCAGCCATTCCCGACCTTGGACAGTTGTTAGACTGTAGCGTTCGCTCAGTGCTGGGAACCATTCCGTTAGGGGTGAGATCCAAGGGCTGTCCTTCCATCCGATTGCCACAATTCGGCTGTCTGCAGGAGTGTTTTCGCGAACCCAATCCATCGCCTGACGTTCCTCCACCTGCAGAACATTGAGATTGCTCAGATTGGAAACCGAGGTGAGAGAGTTGATGAGGATGGCAATGAACAGATATCCAAAGAATGCCTGACCAAGGCGATGGGAAAGGGCATCAATCTCTGGATGTGATTCCCCTCCCAAGGTGGTTGGTGGGACCATAATAAACCACGGAAAAATCACCTCGCTCAGAGTTACCGTTGCTAGCAACGCCATCTGGATGGGGATGACATGACCAGCGCTGCGCATGTCGACTAGGAAACAAGCTAACATCCACATTGGAAGGAAGTATTTTTTATTTTTACAGCAGATAAAAATGGCGATTAACCCAAGCCCGGTCACTAGAATATTGGTGGAACCGCTGAAATTCATTGAGACCAGAGGCCACCAAAAGAATAGGCGGCCTTGGGGGGTTTGTGAAGCCAGCAGGAATGCCCCCAGACCATGACGGGCAGCCACAACCGCCCACCACGGGGCGGTAAGGACGAGAATCCCAACCGCGGCTGCCAGCGCTTGAAACGTACCGGTTCTATTTCGACCAAAGAACCACCACACCAATAAACCACCTGTAGCCGCCTGAAGCGCCCATTCCGGATGAGTGTAGACGGTCAGAGCCCCCATGAGAATTGTACCTGTCAACATTTTGATGTTCTTTTCGTGGAACATTCGGATGGCAAAATAGATAACAAGGATGGCGAACAGGGCGCCGAGGGCACGAGTAATCCCGCCTCCCATGAGCTGCCATTCAAATGCCTGAGGAGTTAATGCATAAATCACTGTAGCCAAAGCTGCGCGCAAGCTGGATCCCAGAACGCGATAGGCAAGCAGGGCAAATGCCGGGATGGTCAATGAGCTGAAAATGGCTGGGAGCCATCTGATCAGGGACAAGAGACTGATATTGAAAATTTCATTTATTCCTGCAAGCATGTAAAATCCAAGGGGTGGATAGGCGTAGGGTATTTGAATGTGATTGTAAGAAGTAAATGCGGGCAGGATGTAATGGGAAACTTGAAGATCCCTGGTCATGGTCAAGAACATGCCTCCATCCACCATGGGAAAGCCAGCTTTCCAGGCTGCATATAGACGAATTAGAACACCAAGAAGGATCGCCCAGGCAAGAATTAATATCGGAATGAGTATCCGCTGGCGTTTCATTTGCATTGCTAATCTTTTTTCATTCATCGTTTCAGACTCCGGTATTTCACCCGATGGGGCTGGAGGTTTATGCCGTATGTTTCCTGCATGTGAGATTCGTAATCGCTCCAGTTTCCGAGGAACAGGTGCGCCTGACTGTCACCTTCGAATGCCAGGATATGGGTGCAGATGCGGTCCAGGAACCAACGGTCATGGCTGACCACGATTGCACACCCGGCGAAGTTCTCCAGAGCTTCCTCAAGCGCCCGAAGAGTGTTGACGTCCAAATCGTTGGTGGGCTCGTCGAGCAGGAGCACGTTGGCGCCCTCGGTGAGGGTTTTCGCCAAATGTACGCGGTTCCTTTCCCCGCCCGAAAGCGTACCCACCTTTTTCTGCTGGTCGGTGCCCATGAAGTTGAACGATGAGACATAGGCGCGCGAGTTCATTGTGCGAGTTCCCAAGGTCAACGTCTCAGCGCTGCCGGTGATCTCCTCCCAAACCGTCTTTTCCGGGTCGAGTTTGCGGGTCTGGTCAGCGTAGGCCCACTTAACCGACTCGCCAATGCGGATGGAACCGGAATCAGGTTTTTCCTGACCGGTGATCATGCGGAGCAGGGTGGTTTTTCCCGCCCCGTTCGGCCCGATGACGCCGACGATGGATCCGGGTGGGAGTTTGGCGCTGAACCCTTCCAGCAGGAGCCGGTTTCCGTAGCCCTTTGTAACGTTCTCCAGTTCAATGACAACATCACCCAGGCGTGGACCGGGCGGGATGTAGATCTCCTGCTCGCCGCGGTACTTTTCAACTTCCTGCGACAGGAGTTTTTCGTAAGCCGTCAGGCGGGCCTGACCTTTGGCTTGCCGAGCCTTTGGAGACATGCGTACCCACTCGAGCTCATGCTCGAGGGTCTTTTGGCGCCTGGATTCTGTTTTTTCCTCCAGGCGCAATGCTTCCTTTTTCTGCTCCAACCAGGATGAGTAATTCCCTTTCCATGGAATGCCATAGCCGCGGTCGAGTTCCAGGATCCAGCCCGCAACGTTATCGAGGAAGTAACGATCATGGGTGACGGCGATGACAGTCCCTTTGTAGTCGCGCAGGTGATGTTCAAGCCAGGCTACGGACTCAGCGTCTAGGTGGTTGGTGGGTTCATCGAGCAGGAGGATGTCAGGTTCGGTCAGCAGCAGGCGGGTCAGGGCGACGCGACGACGTTCCCCGCCGGATAGGACTTTAATCGGCGTGTCTGCCGGTGGACAACGCAGGGCGTCCATAGCCAGGTCCAGATGCGAATCGAGATTCCAGGCGTCGTGCTTGTCGAGTGTCTCCTGTAGTTTTGCCTGTTCGGCTATCAGCGCATCGAAGTTTGCATCCGGTGCAGAGAATGAAGCGTTGACCTCGTCGTAGCGGGCGAGCAATTTCACGATGGGCAGGACGGCTTCGCGCACAACCTCAATAACAGTCTTGCTTTCGTCGAGAAGCGGTTCCTGTTCGAGCAAGCCGGTGGTATAGCCTTTGCTGATGGCGATCTCACCGACGTAATCGATATCTACGCCCGCCATGATATGAAGGAGCGTGGATTTACCGGCACCATTGAGGCCAAGCACGCCGATCTTGGCGCCAAAGTAGAAGCCGAGAGAAATGTCGCGCAGGACTTGTTTGTTGGGCGGATGGATTCGCCCGACGCGCATCATGGAGTAGATAACCTGGGTATCCGAAGGCATACAGGGATTGTACCGTAAAAACTTGCAGGGGCAAACATACCTTCCCGAAGGGAATTTTATGTCCCTTAAAGGGAGTGGTGAATAAAGGGCTTCTGTCAATTGCAGAAGACAGTTCTTTTTTTGGAATGCTTCTCGGGTCTTATGCTGCCTTTTTTATAATTACGGGAACTTTGAACGATCAACATAAAGGAAATAACAGTCATTTAGGCTCATCTCTTTCCACTGCAAGCAGTCAATTCGGAAATATTGAATGATGATAATTTTGGCGATTGCTTCAATAAGAGTTTAATTGTTTTTTGCACAGGGCACAGCAAGCACAGGTAATGTTTATTGTGCCTCAAACTGGTTAATAATAGGGCACCGAAGAACCTTCATAATAGGATGGCACATTAGCTTTTGGATGACTATGATGTTAGGGATGAACGCATCGAGTGAATCCACCATACCGACCTTTCGGTCGAGAACCCGTACCGCGGAATAAGAAAGAACATTACATACCTTCAAGGCCAGGAAGAGGATTATGCGAGATCAGCGTCGAATTGGCATTCAGAACAATCCAATAAATACCAGTGGTGAAATGGGTTTTAAATTCAGCTTTGCCTTTCAGCCGATCGTGGACATCCGCAACCGGGAGATCGTTTCCTTTGAAGCCCTTGTACGCGGGCCGCATGGCGAACCTTCGGCCTCGGTCTTTGCCCAGGTACCCCAAAATGATATTTTTAGATTCGACGAGATCTGCCGTCGCAAAGCCATCGACCTTGCCAGCAGATTGAAAATCCCCAACCGTTTGAACCTGAACCTGTCTGCACAGAGTATCTTTGAGGTCGATCTGAGTATCACAGCCACATTCCTGGCATCCATTGAAAGCGGGATTCCGGCAGAAAACATCATATTTGAAGTGCTTGAAACCGAAAACCTGACTGAGCAGAGAAATTTGGTTAAATACTTGCGTACCATTCAAGAATTCGGCTTTGCAACTGCCATCGACGATTTCGGGGCGGGTTATTCCGGATTAAAACTGTTAGTGGAATACCAGCCGTATTATATAAAGCTTGACCGCCATTTGATCGGGAACATCCAATGGGACTTCGTAAAGCAGAGGATTTTCTTTGGCATCCAGAAGATCTGTGAAAGCCTGTCCATTGAAATCGTTGCCGAAGGGGTTGAAAATGTTGGCGAGTATCACTGGCTTAGTGAAGCTGGCATAAGCATTTTCCAGGGTTATTATTTCGCCAGACCGGCCTTTGAAGCCTTGCCGGAAGTGGCAAACAGAGTCTTTTGTACATAATACAAACGGCGAAGGGAACTCCAGACAAAACCGTCCGGAGTCCCTGCCAGGGATAGAGAAAAGGGATAGAGATTTCTTTGAGTCATTTCCCTGAGTATTATTGCTCTATGCCCGAAAGTGATTCCGATATGCTTTCAGGGCATCTTTTTTTAAATATCACGGATTTTCAGTGCATACCTAACAATTCCACGAACACACGGTCAGATTGCAATCGGTAGCATCGGAGAATTGCCCACAACCTTCTCCATGCCGATTGAGATTTGCCAGGACGGCGGCTCCTGTCACCCTGCGGGTTATGTGCAGGGATCATATCTCCTAGCAGGGACCATATCTTCTTGCAGGGATAATGTCCCTTAAGAGGATGATACGCTAATCGATGGCCACCGCGCCAAATGGCCTCGAGGGATTGGGGTTTCAGCATGAGGCCGAGAAACACAAGTTTGGCGGGTCAATTACAATAATCCCCCGAAGAAACTAACTTCTAGATGGGGGTTTTAGTTATCAAATACCTATCCATTCTCTATCAAATCGACAGTTCTTAATAATTTGAATTATAATTCCGCCAAGTTTTATGAAATTTGAAGAAATTCATGGGTGCGTTTTTTCTGCACTCTGGGTCTGTCTGGAAAAAACCTGTGCCGGGGGGAAGTTAATAATCAGTCGTCAATATAGGTCTGGTGGCTGTAATTCGACGATCAGCCATATCGTTCAAGCAGAAGCACATGTTACTCCACTGCGTTGAAGATTACCGGAGAACATTATCTTATTGGAATAACTATTAGGAGGCATCGATGAAGATTTTATTGATTTACCCGGAATTCCCCGATACGTTTTGGAGTTTTAAACACGCCCTGAAATTTATCCATAAGAAAGCCTCCACACAGCCTCTTGGTTTGCTGACTGTGGCTGCCATGTTGCCCGCTGAATGGGAAAAGTGCTTGGTGGATTTGAACGTAAGAACACTCAAAGATAAGGACCTGGCTTGGGCTGATTATGCTTTCGTTAGTGCCATGGTCGTTCAAAGGGAATCCACCTACAAGGTTATTGCCCGCTGTAAAGCTGCTGGGTTGAAAGTGGTCGCCGGAGGCCCACTCTTTACTGCTGAATATGAGCAATTCCCAGATGTGGACCATTTCGTCCTGAACGAGGCCGAGATGACCCTCGCCCCGTTCTTGCGGGACCTTGAACGAGGTCAGGCTCGCCGCGTCTATACTTCAGATGAATTCCCCGATATCCAGCAAACGCCTGCTCCGTTATGGGAGCTGGCAGACCGGAAGCATTACGCGACTATGTCGATCCAGTATTCGCGAGGCTGCCCCTTTGATTGTGAGTTCTGTAATATCACCACGCTATTCGGACACCTGCCGCGGGTCAAAACATCTGCACAAATCATCCGCGAATTGGACGGGTTGTACCAGCTTGGCTGGCGCGAGTCCGTCTTCTTTGTGGACGATAACTTGATTGGAAATAAGAAGCACCTCCGGGAGGATCTGCTTCCGGCGTTGATCGAATGGCGTAAGGGCAAGAAAGGTATGCCGTTTAATACCGAGATTTCGATAAATATTGCCGACGATGAACCTTTAATGGATATGATGACCCGGCAGGGTTCGACACAGTCTTTATTGGAGTTGAAACACCTGACGATGACAGCCTGGCTGAATGTAACAAGAAGCAGAACCTGCACCGTGACCTGGTGGCAGACGTGAAACGTATCCAGCGCGCCGGGCTGCAGGTCCAGGGGGGTTTCATTATTGGCTTTGACAACGATACCCCATCCATTTTCCAACGACAGATTGACTTCATCCAAAAAAGCGGCATCGTGACCGCCATGGTTGGCCTGTTGCAGGCTCCTGTCGGGACCCGGCTGTATAAACGCATGGAATTGGACGGGCGGCTGGTAGGATCGTTCTCAGGTGATAACGTGGACGGTGCGACAAATATCATTCCAAAAGAAATGAATATTGATGTGCTCCAAAAGGGCTATCGGGCTGTCGTGAAGGCTCTGTACACTCCCAAGAATTACTATATGCGTGTTAAAACCTTTCTGAGAGAATACAAAGCCCCCAAGATCACTATCCCGTTGAATGGAGAATATATTCGGGCATTTTTCCGTTCTGTCATCCGTTTGGGGATTCTTGGCAAGGAACGCGTCCAATACTGGAAGCTTGTCTTCTGGACGCTCTTCCGCCGCCCTGAACTCTTTGCGCTGGCGATCACGTTCGCGATTTATGGTTATCACTTCCGACAGGTTATGGACCTGCACCTCCGATGATCAGGCCGGACGGAGGTTTTAAGACCTAAAAAGTTCGAAAATTGGCGACCAATTAAGGCCTCTCGAGCAAAGACGAGTTGAGGATGGGGAGGTGGGGTTATCCGGAGGGGATCAAAAGTGGAACCTTCGGCTCGTTGCGTCGATACTTCTATAAAAAAAATGACGACCCATTGGGTTGTCAATTTTGTGCTTTCTAGTCTGTCGGACTGAACTTCGCCATCAGACTGGCAATCCCTTTCAACTCCAGCCACCATTGTTCCTTTGGGCGTTCATACCGAACGTCAATCATGCGTTCGAAATCACGCATGTCATGGAAATTGAACTTGCCTTTCTGCAGGCCGATGAAGGCGCAATTGTTGCTACCCTGATTGCATTCATTGATAAGATATTCCAGGCACAGGCGGGAGAGCCGTGTGGCCTGGATGCGATCAAAGGGCGATGGGTCGCCGCCTTGCTGCAGGTGGCCCAGGACAGCCGGGCGCACATCGAATACATCCCGGCCTTCTTCTTCGAACAAGGCGCACATGAAGGCGGTCGTATAAATGGGATTTGCGTATTCGGCGCGGATGATCAGGCCGAGCCGCTTACCCGCATCGAATCCGCGATTAAGTTTTTCGATATCAACCTGCATGTCCCGCAGAGTGACGCCTTCTTCGGGGATATAGACCCGCTCCGCGCCGGTTGCCAGTCCGCTCATCAAGGCCAGGTAGCCGCTCCAGTGTCCCATCACTTCGACCACGAAACAGCGCCGGGTTGCTACCGCCGACTGCTTGATCTTGTCCACTGCGTCGACAATGCTGTTGAGGGCGGTGTCTGTGCCAATACTGATCTCTGAGCCGGGAAGGTTGTTATTAATTGAAGCCGGCAGACAGATAATCGGGATGTTGAAGGCCGGGAAGTTAGGGCGGGAGGTGAGCATGGTATGGACCGCTTTGTAACCGTTCCAGCCTCCAATGACCAGCAGGGCGTTGATGGAATTGTCTTCAATCGTGCGGGCAATGGCGTACAGGTCACTTCCCTGCGGGACGAGGCGGCTGGTGCCGAGCATGGACCCGCCCAGGGAAGCCCAACCGGTCACATCCATCCAGTTCATTTCCTGGATCTCGTTCTTGGCCAGCCCGTCGAAACCGTTTCTAACCCCCAGCAGAATATGACCCTGATCCAGACCGAGGCGGATAGCCGCTCTGGCGGCAGTGTTCATCCCTGGGGCGGGCGCACCGGAATTGAGGACGGCAATGCGAAAACGTTTCTGCCCGGGAGCTGCCGGGTGGGGCAAGGCGCGCACCATCGTCGTCAACGTGTTCAAGGCATCCTTGAAACTGGTGCTGCGCAGGCTCATGGCCTTTTCGTAATCCTTGGCAGCAATGGCATCGACCACGGCTCGGGTTTTATTCACGCATTCCATTAGTGGGAAATGGGTGATGTGGTTGGCTTTGGTTCCGACCACCACGGGTTCGTCTTCGGGTTTGGCTTTAAGCAGGGTTTCGACCGCTTCGTATCCCAACTGGGTTGCCAGGATCCGGTCGTAGGCGCTCGGACGGCCGCCCCGCTGGACGTGGCCGAGCACGGTCACGCGCACTTCCTCGCCCAGGTGTTTTTCCAGCACTCTTTGGACATCAGTACTACCGATGTATTTGCCCTGGCGGTCGCGAGCCCCTTCGGCAATGATGATGATGTGATCACGGCGCCCGGCCAGAGTGCCGGCTTTCAGGCGTTCGACCATCACTTCTTGCCAGTTGTCAACATCGGGAGGCGCTTCTGGGATCAACACCCAGTCAGCGCCGGTAGCCAGGGCGCTGTACAGCGCGAGGTAACCGCAGTTACGTCCCATCACCTTGACGATGAAGGTGCGCTGGTGACTGGCTGCAGTGCTGGTGATGGCGTCCACCGCCTCGGTGATACGGTGCAGGGCGCTATCGGCGCCGATGGTCATGTCGGGACCGGAGAAATCATTGTCAATCGAACCGACCAAACCGACGATGAGCAGGCTGGGGTATGCGCTGGCAACCTTGGCGCTTATTTCACCGCTTTTGGCAAGTGATTCAACCAGCGATGGCCATTCCTGTCGAAAGACATTCGCCCCGGTCAGCGAGCCGTCGCCGCCGATGACGACAAGCCCGTCGATCCCATTCCGTATCAGATTGCGAGCTGCTTTTTGGCGTCCTTCACGGGTGCGGAACTCTTCGCTGCGGGCTGATCCCGATGATGGTCCCGCCGCGGTGCAAGATCCCACCGACCGAGTCCCAGTCCATTTTTTGGATACAATCACCACCCTCGATTAATCCCTGGTATCCCTCGGAAATCGCGTATATTTCAGCCTTTCTATCCAAAGCGGTACGCACTACGGCCCGCACGGCCGCATTCATGCCCTGGGCGTCTCCGCCGCTGGTGAGGACTGCAATTCTTTTTTTTGCCATTTCTTTATCCACCTCGGTTAACCAAATTAAGGCAGAATTGTACCGCAGAATAGGTGTGAATCCGTCGATGTGCAACAGCCTGTGCCATCGTCTTCACAAGGTCTGCTGCTACCTCTGCAAATCTCTGTAGAGTCTGGTAATCCCAATTCAAACCTGAGTCTTTAAAACCGTTCAGGCTGGTCCTCTGCGCGGATCACTTCAACATCGGCATTTTGATGCCGTGCCGCCGGGCTGCTTCGATGGCCTGCTCGTACCCGGCATCCGCGTGGCGGACGATCCCCATACCCGGATCGGTGGTCAGGACGCGCTCCAGCCGCCTGGCGGCTTCGGGTGTTCCGTCGGCCACAATGACCTGACCGGCATGCTGGCTGTAGCCGATACCCACCCCGCCGCCGTGGTGGAACGAGACCCACGTGGCTCCGCCGACGGCGTTGATCAGCGCATTCAGGATGGCCCAGTCGGAGATGGCATCCGAGCCGTCCTTCATGGCCTCGGTCTCGCGGTTCGGGCTGGCGACCGAGCCGCAGTCAAGATGGTCGCGCCCGATGACGATGGGTGCTTTGAGAAACCCTTTTGCCACCATCTCGTTGAATTTCAGACCGGCTTTGAGCCGTTCTCCGTAGCCGAGCCAGCAGATGCGCGCCGGCAGTCCCTGGAAAGGGACTTTTTCGCGCGCCATCTTCAGCCAGCGGCGCAGGTGGTCATCGGCAGGGAATAGGTCCAGCACCGCCGCGTCCGTCTTATAAATGTCCTCAGGGTCGCCGGAGAGCGCCACCCAGCGGAAGGGCCCCTTGCCTTCGCAGAACAGCGGGCGGATGTAAGCCGGGACGAAGCCGGGGAACTCGAAGGCGTCGGTCACGCCGTAGTTGTAGGCCTGCTGGCGCAGGTTGTTGCCGTAGTCGAACACTTCCGCGCCCTTGCGCTGGAATTCGAGCATGGCTCTGACATGCTGCGCCATGGAAGCCATCGCCCGCTTTTTGTACTCTTCGGGATTGGACTTGCGCAATTCGTCTGCGGCGGCCACCGACAGCCCGGTGGGGATGTACATCAGCGCCTCGTGCGCCGAGGTTTGGTCTGTCACCACGTCGGGGATCACGCCGCGCATGCGCCAGTTCCTGATAGATATCCGCGGCGTTGCCGATCAGGCCGATGGACTGCGGCTTCTCTTTATCCTTGAATTCCTCGACGAGGGTCATGGCTTCTTCGAGATTATCCACCACCCGGTCCACGTAACCGATGTCGAGTCGGCGCTTGGCGCGGGCCGGGTCCACTTCGACGATCAGGCCGACGCCCTCATTCATGGTGATGGCCAGCGGCTGGGCCCCGCCCATCCCGCCCAGACCGGCCGTCAGGCAGAACTTGCCCTTGAGCGATCCCCAACCCTTAAGTTTGGCTAAAGCGCCGAAGGTCTCATAGGTCCCCTGCAAGATGCCCTGGGTGCCGATGTAGATCCACGAACCGGCCGTCATCTGCCCGTACATGATCAGTCCCTGGGCAGCGAGTTTATCGAAGTGCTCCCAGGTGGCCCAGTGGGGGACAAGGTTCGAGTTGGCGATGAGGACGCGCGGTGCGTCTTTATGGGACTTGAAAACTGCCACCGGTTTGCCGGATTGCACCAGCAGTGTCTCATCGTCTTCGAGATTTTTGAGTGACTCGAGGATGGCATCGAAACACTCCCAGTTGCGGGCCGCCTGTCCGCGCCCGCCATAGACAACCAGGTCCTGCGGGCGCTCGGCCACGTCCGGGTCGAGGTTGTTCTGGATCATGCGGAAGGGGGCTTCGGTCAGCCAGGATTTACAGGTGAGAGTTGTGCCGCGCGGGGCGCGGACGGTGCGAGGTCCAGACATGCGATGTCTCCTGTTGAAAGAAAAGAATTCCCTCCCTGCTATTATACGCAGGGAGGGCAGGGATGCAAATCAATCTAAGGTTTTCTATCGCATATTCTGCGTTGGCAGCAATGCGGAGACGCCATCCATTGGTCACGAGCAGAGAACAATTGCCCTGACTTCATTAATACAGAACGTCGAAGCGGGTGTCGCGCAAGCGCTTGACCAGACTTCCTGCTGGACCTCAACCCAGATCGGATGCACCAGGCATTCCTCATCGAAAGTGCAACGGTCTGCTGGTTGCCAACGCATTCGTTGAGCAGGATCGGCCCATCAATTGCTTCAACCACATCCAGCACGGAAATTTCCTTTGGCTCATGCGCCAGCGAAACGCCGCCACGCGCACCGCGAGATGTATGCAGCAGGCCAGCAATGGACAACTGCGAGATGATCTTGGCCAGGAAGGAGGGCGGGATTTTCATTTCCCTTGCCACAGTGGAAGTAGCGACGCGCTGGCTTGGACCCTGCTTGGCAAGATATCGGACGGCGCGGATGGCATAGTCAGCCTGACGTGTGATTTGCATAGTATGTTCCTTTTCTAAAAAATAAGGTAATTTTTATCTTCTTATATTGTATTGGCAGCCCGGTTGCCAGACAAGTGACGGAGGTCATGCTTGAAATATGACCAATTAGCTCCGATTATTATCAGACATTCGGGAATTTTCCTAGAAAACGCCCCGCCATCTCATGAAGGCGAGGCGTATTGACCCGAGATCTTGCTTTGAACAACCTCTAAGGCTGCTAGCGGGTGATGGTTAGATTCCCGGCCCCGATTTCAACGACAAAGGTCAATTGCGGCCCGGTGCCTGCCTGGGAGTAAACATTGCCATTCTTGGTCCAGCTGCTATCGTGTGTGACATTCGAAAGGCCGCCATCCACCGTGATCTGGACGGGAATCCCGGCTGGGGATGACCAGCGTCATGTTGCTCACGCCTGTCCCGATGTGGACGCTGCCATTGCGCTGGAATTGACCGGAAAAGTCGAGCGTGTAATTTCCTGCGCCGCTCTTGAATTCCAGGCTGGCGAAATTGGCATTCCCCAATCCGGTCAGGGAAACGTTGGATGCCCCGGTACTGTAGCTCAGGAGTGACATTTCGGTCAGGTTGGGGGAGGCGAAGTTCAATTTGGTATCTGCGGCGCCGTCCGAGATGGTCAGGTTGGTCAGCGCCAGCCCGCCAAGCTCGTATTCGGCATGATAGGCTCCAGCGTCAATTGTCAGGGCGAGTGGTATATTACCCAGCGCCAGGTCCCATTCGTTCTTGATTTTGGAAATATCGGGGATGCCAGTCAGCCGCAAATTACCCTGCTCGATACGAACGCTGGAGGCGTTGAGGGTCACCGTTGGCTTGAAGTCGCTGACGTTATAGGTGGCTGTCCCGGAGACAAGCGCACCAGCACCGGGATGCAGTTTCAGGGTCCCCGCTCCGAATTTCAGGCTCAAGTCCACGGTTTGGACTGTATCAGTGGGCAGAGGCACATTAATCTCGTCGGTCGTTGTCGGTCCGGTCTTCTGCGTGACCCGCAGGCTGATGGGGAAGATGCAAGCGGTCTGTACGAGTGCCAGGATCAGAATGATGGGTAGGATTTTACGGAACATAGTATTCTCCTTTTTGACATAGTAAGGCCGGTACCTAATGGCCGGCTTCGTTTTCTACCTGAATATACGTTTCCCGCTGACAATCGTTCCATGGACCAGGTACTATTCTTCCAACACCTGGACCAGTTCTGCGGTAGTGGTCAGGATCATGTCTGCATTGCATCGGCGAAGTTCGGGTTCCTCGCCAAAGCCACATAACACACCCACTTTCTGGGCTCCGGCAGCTCTTGCAGCGCGCATATCCACGGTGGTATCACCGACCATCAGACAGGATTCGGGAGTTAAGTTCAATGCTTTTGCTGCATACAAAATGGGATCAGGATAAGGTTTGGTATGCTCAGTAGTCTGTCCTGAGACGATGACCCGAAAGAAAGGAATCAATCCGAACTGATCCAGGAAAACGCGCGTGCTGCTTTCGTCGCGGGCGCTGACAATCGCCAGAGGATAACGCGCAACCAAACTCTGGAGCATTTCTTTTGCACCGGGAATGAGGAGGAAATCCTTCGTGGGGCGCGACCGGTGGCGGTTGAACCATTCCATAATGGCGGCAATTTTATCGTCGATACCAAGTGTATCGGGGATGCCTATTAGAAAATTTGCAGGAGCTTCGGACCACATCACGAAGCGCCGCGCAGCGTGCCGGGTATCCTGATTGCGGAAGAGGAAGCGAAACGGGCGGAAGACACGTTCCAGTTTTTGAACGAATAAGTCATCGGTATCGCTCAAGGTTCCATCCACATCAAAGCAGATGAGGCGGATCTTTTCTACATTTAGAGGCATGGGGGACTCCCGATTTTGGATTTACGATTGATGATCCAAATTGTACTCCACTTCCCGGATAATCCGGACAAGGCAACGTGGATCGCTCATACGGGGAGTCCTGGAAACCTGCTTGGGTTTGCCACGGATCTGGATCCGACCGGCTTTGCGGCGGGCAATATTACTCCCGATTCTGGCATCCCGATGAGAAGGGGCAAAAGACCAACCCATGCAAACTTTATTACTGAAATCGCCAACCTCGCTGAATGTTCGGTGATTGGGTGGAGGTGATTGGCGATCTCAACCAGGTGTCGATGGCTCAGGCGTCGCCTCCTTTTGCTTCTTCTCCGTCCCCAGCGCGGTTAAACTGCCCGGACTATACCGGAGAGGTCGGTTGCATGAACACTGGTTGCATCTGGGACCTCTGCTTCCAGCCTAAATTGATCTGTAAATAGGGAAAGGGATTATTAGGAACAAGCAAGAGGAATGTAAAAAACGGCCCAATTCAAAATCGCCTTTTTACGTCTGATGGACTTACTTGAGTTTTATCCGCGGTCTCTGTTTGCCAGTGGCATCTTTTCCATCTTTGGCAATCGCGGCCACCCGGAGGCGGCCTGCCAATCCGGGGACAAACAGCAACCCGACCAACACGACCAGAATCGCGATGAATACCGGCCAGGATGCACCTTGGGATACTTCGGGCAGTACGCCGCCCGGATTATAGGTTGCCTGGGTGGAGGCTGAATCACCCAGTGAAACGGTCAGTGTGCGGTTGAGACCGTCGCGTATCGAGGAAGAGGTTGTATAGGTGATACTGTACTCGCTTTGCAGGGCACGGCCATATTGTTCATACAACCCCCGTAACGCCTTGGGATCATTGGCATAACCATAAACGCCGCCGGCGCGGGCTGCCAGTGACTGCAGGATGGCTTCGTCAAGACCGGAGTTGATTCCCAGTTTGGATGGGTCACCCAGACCGATGGTCGAGATGGAAAGACCGCCCGCACCGATCGCCTGGATGACCTCGTCGCCGGTGTGCTTGCTGCGGTTGTCCAACCCGTCGGTCAGAACAATAATTGCCTTCCGTCCGGGTACATCCTGTAAGAATTGTGCGGCCTTATCCAGCGCGTCGAACATTGTGGTATCACCTCTGGCGTCCAGGCTGTTGATGGCCTGGATGAGCGCATCGCGGTCGGTGGTGATCGCCTGAAGATAGGTCACCTTCGTGTTGAAGGTCAGCAGACCGGCTTGGTCGCCGGGGCGCATCTGTTCGATGTAAGCCTGTGCAGCGGCTTTGGCGGCGGTCAATTTCCCGGCATCGTACATGCTGCCAGATACGTCCATCACCAGCAGGGTGGTCAGGGGACCGATCCCGCCCGACCCGCTGATTTGCTTGGGTTGCACCAGCTGGCCATTCTCGAAGATCTGGATGCTGGTTCGGGTCAACGGCCAGCGGTTCACCCGTGGCATTAGTCACCGAGACATACACAGTCACCTGCGGGAACTTGGAATTGTCCACTTGGGTGATGCGGATGTGCGCTCCATCCATCCTGGGCAAGAACCTTTTGTATTGGAGCGAATGCCAGCAGCAGCGCCAGGCCGACAAGAAAACCTCGCATATATGTTTTCATCTCTACCTCTTCTCGTGATAGACCATTTCTGTGTTGCCCATGTGGATTGTGCAGTTGTTGGTGAGTTGGGCCCGCTCAATGCGCCGATTGTTGATCAATGTCCCCGAAAGGCTCATATCTTTGAGCGTGAAGTGGGTGCCATCTCCGGTCAGCATGGCGTGCTGGGGGGCGATATCCGGGTCGGGCAGCACGATCTCAGACTTGAGCGGGCTGCTGCCGATGGCGATGGCGGGACCCTTGGCGTGCATGAACTTATCCAGGATGAATTCGGTCCCTTTGAGTTTACCGGTTTTGACCTCCAGCCAGGCACGCGAGAGCAAGACTACGATCAGCGAAATGAACGCGCCGACCGAGGCTCCCAGCAGCACCAAACCGATGGCTTTCCCGAGCATGGAAGCTTTCAGCAGACTCTGCATCCCTTCCAGCAGGAAACCACCCAACGCACCGCCCAGCAGCCCGCCGAGCATGCCTTTCCAGACCTGGCTCCTGCCGCCCATGCCTTCAGCCAGGCCAATCAGCAGGCCGAATACAGCCCAGCCCAGGGCGCGGCCCAAAATTCCCGCACCGACGGACTGGAACAACCATTCGCCAAGCGGAAGGCCGATGGCCCCGGCGCCCAATCCCAGCAGACCGCCCAGCCCTCCGGATTTGGCCGCCTGGACCAGGTTCAGGGTCAGTACGCCTTCGGCAATCCCGATCAGCAGACCGATGCTCAATCCCACCAGCGCACCGACCACTGCTTCGCTGAGATAAATGTTCGAGACGAATGACAGGCCGAGCAGGTTGCTGACCTGCCAGCCGATCAACCCGCCGATGGCACCGAACACGGCATAATAGTACGTGCGCATGTGTCTATTCATGCAAGTCAACTCCTTTATTATTCAGCTGCTTCCGATTCCTGTTGCAGATTGTTCCAGTGGACGATGCTCTGTCCGGAGTTGCCATCCAGTTCATAGAAGCCGAAATAGCGAGCGGGATCCAGAACCCCGTCAGCCTGGCGGATGAAGAAGCCGCCGGCTGCGGAATGCGGTTCGATCACCAGCGCTACCTGCCAGGGTTCGGGGAAGAAGTGGTGGTGGAGCCAGGCATCGTAGGGGGAAAGGAAGACACCCATGCCGGGGTGGGTGTGGTACCAGCCGACAATTTGTTTGTCAGGATAGTGTTCATCCATCTCAGCGTGGAGGTCCACCAGGCTGTCCTGGGTGAAAGTCAGGTAGACACTGCCCTGCCTGGTAAAGCGCGCCGGTAAGGCTGTTTCAACGACGATGAACTGCTGCCGGCTGTTCGGCATCCATAGACCAGTTACCCACCAGGATGCCGCCCACCTCACTCTCCAGGTCGCTGGCGGCATGTTCCACGAGGCGAAGATAGGCGCTCTGAGCAACGAACACCGGGATATGCGGGTTGAATCCCGGATCCTCATCTGTGCGAGAACCAGCGCCTGGCACTGCTGAAGGGCATGGATGCCATTGAGGGAACAGGATTTTCAGGGGGAAGGACTGTGAAGGTGGGATGATGGTCATCTTTTATCAATTATTTCATTGAGATTCCAACCGCTCCGGGGAGAACAGGAGCGGTTCATAACAAGAGGGGTCAGCCGGCCGTGACATCGGCAGTCATCATCAGCCGGTCTTCCTTGGGGATGCCAGCCTGCGCCAGAGTTTCATCTTCTTTCAACTCCCGCCCCAGGGCTTTGCTGTCGAGCCGGTAGGACATCGGGCGTCCGTCCGGGCCGGTGACGGGGAGTTCCAACGAGGTGGTCAGTTCCGGGAGCAGTTCTTTGACCGCCACATCATCGGGTAATTCGGCGGTGCGGCTGCCTCCGGAAGGAAGTACTACGGTAACGGATAGGTCAGACATGGTTTTACTCCTTTTGAGGGGTGGCTGGGTCTCAGCCGGTTGAATATATTTATTTGAGGTGGATTTTGGGTTTTTGCCTGGGCTGGACCGGTTTCAATTTCACGCGTTCGGGGCGCAACAGTTCACGCTCATCCACGGGGAATGCATCCGGGTGCCCCTTGCGGTATTCCCGGCACCAGCGGGCCGCTTCCGGGTCCCAGGGGAAGGGAGGTTTGGTGGGATCGTCATGGAAATTTTTGTACTGGAGCATCTCGCCGAGCATGACCACCAGGCGGTCGAGCGAGCGGCTGGCGGTCCACCAGGCAGCGTCAATGCAGACCGAGCCGTTCAGGTGGTTGATGTTGGGGTGCCAGATGGGAGTGAGCCATTTCATGCCCGGCCAGCGCTGCGGGTACTGGTTGTGCAGGTAGATTTCCACCTGGTGCCGGGTCCCGAACTTGGGGTTGCCCTGGCGGTCCACGTCAATGATGCCTTTGCACTTGAAGGTTACGATGTAGGTTTCGGGGGGCAGGTTGGGGCGGGCACCTTGGTCTCGAAGCTGATCAGGTCGCTGCGGGCAGCCAATTCCTTCATCAGTTCGTGGTCGGCGCGCAGGCGGCGCATACGCGGGCTTTGGTCGAGGCTGGTGGCCCCGGCAGTGATGTCGGCGGTCAGCATCAGCCGATCATTTTCCAGCACTCCGGCGGAGGCCAGGGTCTCATCGTCTTTGAGTTCACGGCCAAGGGCTTTACTGTCCAGCCGGTAGTACATTGGGCGCCCGTCCGGGCCGACGGTGGGCAACGACAGCAGGGAGGTCAATTCGGTCAACAAGTCATGCACGCTGACATCGTCGGGGACTTCGGCGGTGCGCGCTCCGCCGCTGGGCAGGACAATGGTCACATTCAGATCGGGCATAGGTTTCTCCTATCAAACGGTGAAATGAGGCACCTGGCATGCGCCGGTGATGGCCCAGCAATCGGCGTGGTGCAGGGTGTGGCAGATTTTGCATTCCACCGTGCCGCGCGGGTCGTCAATGTCAATCAATTCCAGGCAATAAGGACAGCGGTGTTCTTCTTCATCAGATAAGTTGCAACTGGGGTTTGCGTTGGGTGTGGTGTCTTGTCGTTTCAGTTCGACGGACTGTTCAGCTTCCGCGGCAGGTGCGGTTTTGGATCTGGAGCGGGCTGGACGACGGCGTTTCTGCAATTGTTTGCCGGGGGTGCGGCGAGACGTTTGATGGATTTCGGCTTCGGAGTGGGCTGGACCGGCAGTCGGGAGTTGGCTGTGTCCAGGCATACAAGGTCAGGAGTGCAATGCCTGCTGCCAGAAGCAACTGGCCCAGGCTGTACCAGTCCACGCTGGAAAGGCCAAATTTCAGCGGACCGAAACCGATCTGCCAGCCGGTAAACCATCCCAGCAGTTCAAGACCACCGATCAGGAATGCCAGAATTGAAGCAATCCGAAGGAAGACAGTCTGGTTACGCAGGACCCAACGGGCGGAGAAACCGGCGATTAATCCCATGGCGGCGTCGGACAGGATGTGCGGGAAAAGCAGAGAATAGATCTGGATGTGTCGAAGCAGCAGGACCAGACCCAGAGCTGCCACGATCATGAGCAGGATGAGCAGGATAACCTTGCGCGCCAGAACGATATGCACGGGCTCGAGTGGGGGAGTGGCAGGATTACTCATGGCATTCATTGGAATGGTCATGGTCTGATCTCGGATCAGTTGTGCAGTTTCACGCGGCCATGGGCCGGGCTTTTTGGGGGGTCTTTGACTATGCAGATCGCTCTTGATGCGGACACTGCCCGCGCGCCGGGGCGGGTTGTTCGGTCTGTTCGAAGTGGTGGAAGTGGAGCGCCTCGGGCAGGTCGCCGGTCAACTCGTAAAAGCGGTATTCCCGTCCATTGTGGGCGCGCAGGATATGCAGCGGCGGCACGCCGACATTGGAAAGGGTACGGTGCAGATAGTTTTCTTCGCCGGTAATGACGTGGGTCATTTCAGTCTCGCGCAGTTTCCCGCAGGTGGGGCAATGACCAGCTTCGAAACTGACTGCGCTTAAGGGCTTCAGGACCTGTTCGATGGTATGGCAGGTAGAGCATTTTAGCGAAGTGATCAGTTCCTGGTCCAATTCGATAATGGCTTCCGGACCCAGGTCAGCGCGGGCGATGCGCAGCATGTCTTCCAGGGTGGTACGCTCGGCACGCGCCGGCAGTTCGGTCACCTCGCCATAGGTCCAATGGCTTTCGCAGTCTTGGCGGGGAACGTAGGCTGTGGTATGCATCTCGTTGACCATGCCGTTATAATGAATGACCTTGCCCGGTTCGACCGGCATGCCATTGATCAATTTGAGTGCTTCCTGCGACTGTATCCCGCCGATAATCGAAGCGATGGTGGGGGTGGTAGGCACCTTACCCAGCAAGACGTTCTGCCGGGCCAGCAGCGGGCAGGAGTAGCGCAGAGAAAGATCGCGCAATGCCTGTTCAGTCAGGGTGCACTCGTAGCAGGCCCCCTGACCGGGGACGAAGACGCGTGCCAGTCCGAGCAGTTCCTGGATTGCCCCGTCCACCCAGGGCTTGTTCATCCAGTAGCAGAAACGATTGACAGCCAGGCGGGCTTCCCGGTTATCCAGGCAGCCGATCACCACGTCCATGCGGCGGAAGACACCCAAGCCGAGTTGAGTGGTCACATCGCCATTTAAGATATTGAACGTGGATTTGCGGGTTGAGGGCCTTGGCCCGCGCCGCAGCCACTTCGGCTTTGCTGCGGTTATTGTCGGATTCGCGGAATAAAACCGACCGGCTCAGGTTGGCTGCTTCGATGGTGTCGAAGTCAATGATATAGATATGACCGACACCCATCAAAGCCAGGTTCTTGATGACATCGTTACCCAATGCCCCGGCTCCCACCACCATTACGTGGGCATTCTGGACTTTTTCGCGTTCCCACCAGGAGATGAATTCGAACGTTCCCAAGCCGGTCGGTGTGCAGGTTGGGGATGTGCAAGCGGTTTTTCTGGCGCGACCGGTACGCGTAATGGACCGGTAGGAGGTTCGTTCGCAGCCGGACGCAAGGTGGTCATTTCGGCCACGCTCGCCAGTTCACGTGCTTTGGTGACGTTTCTTTCGTCAATGGCATGTGCGAACCATCCGACGTTTGGACGGGATTCGATCAATCTGGATTCTTCCAGCGCCTTGAGCGCTTCACGCAGTGTAGCGCGGCTGACACCCAGCTGCGCCATCAGGTCCCGTTCAGCAGGCAGTTGAGTGCCGGGAAGCAGACTTCCGTCTAGCAGGGAAGCGGCCAGTTTTCCAGCGACAGTTTCAGCGAGGGTTTTATGGGCAATTGGTTGGATTTTCATACAAGTCCTGTGGTATGGTGGTCAGACCAAATATACCACTAGTATAACCATTTTGATTTGGAATGTCAATAGGTGGGGAAAGGAATATTGTACTGGGTGTTTAAATCAAAAAGGCGACCCGTGAATGGGTCGCCTTTTAAATTGGAGCTCGTCAAAAACTTACTTGACTTCGACGACGGCGCCAGCTTCTTCCAACTTCTTCTTGGCGTCCATGGCGGCATCTTTGCCGACTGCAGCCATCACTTTGCCGTCAGCAGTTTCAGCCAGAGCCTTGGCCTCGGTCAGGCTCAGGTTGACCAGTTGGCGGATGACCTTGATGACCTCGATCTTCTTGGGGCCAGGTTCCTTGATGACGACATCGAATTCGGTCTTCTCTTCAACGGCCTCAGCGGCAGCCGCGGGAGCAGCACCGGCAACGGCCATAGCAACAGGAGCGGCGGCGGAAACGCCCCACTTCTCTTCCAATTTCTTAACCAGTTCAGCAGCCTCGAGGACCGAGAGCCCGCTCAACTGTTCGACGATTTTTTCTAGATCAGCCATTTTAAACTCCTTCAGATTTTCTTATGAAAAGTTTTGATTTGATAGATTGACGGCTTGAGTCGTCAACCAGAGATTTTCCTGCTACAAGCACGGTATCTCATGCCGCAACAGGTGCAGCCTTTTCGGAATACGCCTTGACCACGTATGCCAACTGGCGGCCAGGTTCGGCCAGGGTGCGGACCAGTTTGCTGGCGGGAGCTTGCAGAATACCCAGCAGTTGCGCTCGCATAACGGGCAGGGGCGGCAGGCTGGCAAGCGCCTTGACCTCGGCAGGTTTGAGCGTTACAGCGCCCATGAAACCACCTTTGATCTTGACGGCTTCCATGCCTTTGGTCGCCTCCGTGAGCGCCTTGGCGAACCCGGCGGGGTCGGAGAAAGCAAAGCCGATCGCCGTGCTCTTTTCTGCATAGTCAGCCGGGACCTTGAAGCCAGCCTTTTCCAGAGCCAGTTTGGCCAGCGTGTTCTTGACGATATGGAACTCACCGCCAGCTTCGCGGACCTTGGCCCGGATGGCATCCAGGTTACTCATCTTCAGACCGGAATACTCAACCAGGACGACAGCCTGGCTCTTGCCAACCCACTCCATATACTGGGTCAGCATGGTCTCTTTCTGTGCTTTTGATTTTGCCAAAGAATATCACCTCCTTTCCAATCATAAAGTCTTTGCCCGAGCGTTCCAGGCAAAGACTTTTACTCCCCGGAAAGGGAAGGGTGTTTCCACCAGTCTTCACCTGGGCAGGAGATTAAGCTCTTCGAGGGTTCTCGGAGCGCCTGCTGTCTTCGGCGAAGGAATAGATCTCGGGCGGGGCGAATAATTAGCTATTCGCTTTCCTCCATTGACTGGGCCAGGTTGGCATCAATCTTGATGCCGGGGCCCATCGTTGAAGTCATTGTGATGTGCTTGATGTAATTGCCCTTGGCAGCCGCCGGGCGGGCCTTCTTGATGGCCTCCATCAAAGCAGAGAAGTTTTCGTAGATTTTTTTCTCGTCGAACGAAGCTTTGCCAATCGAAACGTGGATGTTGGCGGTCTTGTCCAGGCGGAATTCGACGCGGCCGGCCTTGGACTCGGTCACTGCGCGGGCAATATCTTCGGGACCAACGACCGTACCAGCCTTGGGGTTCGGCATCAGGCCACGCGGTCCGAGCACACGGCCGAGTTTACCGACCTTGCCCATCATGTCTGGCGTGGCGATGGCAACATCAAAATCGAGCCAGCCGTTCTGGATCTTGGTCAGGGTCTCTTCATCATCCGCGACGGTATCGGCGCCGGCGTTGCGGGCATTGGTTGCGCCGTCACCCTGTGCAAAGACCAGCACGCGGACAGCCTTGCCCAGACCATGCGGCAGAACAACCACATCGCGCACCTGCTGGTCAGCCTGGCGGGGATCGAGGCCCATGCGCATGTGGACTTCCACAGTGGCGTCAAATTTTGCGTACGAAGTTTCTTTTACCAGTTTGACCGCTTCAGTAGGATCGTAGAATTTATCCAGATCCACTTTGGCCGCGGCGGCCAGGTATTTCTTTCCGTGTTTAGCCATGAGTTCTCCTTTGTGGTGCAAGCGGGCCGGGAGTAAATCCAGGCCCTCCCACCGGGTTAATCAACGACGGTAATGCCCATGCTGCGGGCAGTGCCCTCGATCTGGCGCATGGCGCCTTCGATATCGATCGCGTTCAGATCCTTCATCTTCAACTGCGCAATCTCCTTGACCTGGGCACGCGTCACCTTGCCGACCTTTTCACGGTTCGGCACGCCTGAACCTTTTTCCACGCCGGCGGCCTTGCGCAGCAAGACCGCAGCAGGGGGAGTCTTCAGGACGAAGGTAAACGAACCATCAGTGTAAACGCTGATTTCTGCCGGAAGGACTTCGCCCGGGCGATTGGACGTGCGGGCATTGTATTCCTTGCAGAATGCCATGATATTGATCCCATGACCAGCCAGCGCCGGGCCAATGGGGGGTGCAGGATTGGCCTTGCCGGCCTCAATCTGCAGACGAACAATTGCCTTTATCTTCTTTGCCATTTTTACTCCTTGTACCGGGGCTTCCCCGGTACTCTGTGGTTTTAGCGGGTGATTACGGGACACCCTCCCACCGATTCAGGCCAAGCCTCAGCCTGTTGACCGTCAAATTACGCTTTTTCCACCTGCAAGAAGTCCAGTTCCACGGGCGTTTCGCGCCCGAAGAACGAGACCATCACGCGCACCTTGGTGCGCTCCATATCGATTTCTGCAACCACACCCCGGAAATCGTTGAACGGCCCATCCACGATGCGGACGCGTTCCCCAACCTTGAAGGTCACTTTGACCGTCGGCGCTTCGGCTTCCATGCGCTTGAGGATCTGAGCCACTTCCTCGGGGCGCAGGGGAGTGGGCAGGTTGCCCATGCCGACAAAACCGGTCACGCCGGGTGTGTTGCGCACCACGAACCATGATTCTTCACTCAGCGCCATATTGACCAGCACGTAACCGGGGAAGATGTGGCGTTCCACGGTGCGGCGTTTGCCATCCCGCACTTCGATCTCTTCCTGGGTGGGAACGACCACGTCGAAGACCTTGTCCTTCATGCCCATCGTCTCAATACGCTGCTCGAGGTTATGGCGTACCTTGTTTTCGTAGCCGGAATAGCAATGAATCACATACCAGGCCGGTCCCTCGGGGATCGATTCGGCATCTTCTCCCAGAACAGGGGCTTCCTGGCGAACAGCCTTTGGTTCGCTTAAAACAGGCTGTTCCGAGTGAGATGCATTCTCCTCGGATTCAACCGGTTCCTGCTCAAACTGTTCTTCCGGGTCTTGATCGAACATCTTTCAACCTCGTTGGCCTGTAATCCAAGGAGAGATCAGGCACCAATTACCAGAGCAAGAAACCTTGCGTAGCTCCCGCATCCACCAGACCGAGGAAAAATGCCATGACTACCAATACAATAATAACAATGATGGTCAAGCGGCGGGCTTCCGGCCAGGTGGGCCAGTGGACTCTGCGCAGCTCGCCAATCGTTTCGCGGAAAAAACGCTGGATGGCATTCTCGCGCTTGGGTTTATCGTCTTTTCCAGCCACGTTAAACTCCTTCTTATTGACAGTGACAACGCCGCCTGATAATTTGCCGAAAAGGAAGGGCGGCGTTGTATCTACAGGCCAGGCAGGACTTGAACCCACAACCGCTCGTTTTGGAGACGAGAGCTCTACCAATTGAGCTACTGGCCTATGCGCGAGGGGCGCAGGAACTGCGCCCCTGCGCAGTTACTTCGTTTCGCGGTGCAAGGTATGCTTCCGACAGCGTGGACAATACTTGTTGAATTCCATGCGGTTCGGATCGTTGCGGCGGTTCTTCTCCGTCACGTAGTTGCGCTCTTTGCAGTCGTTACATGCCAGGATGATCACCGGGCGGACATCTTTCTTTTTACCAGCCATTCTAATCTACCTAACTATCGAATTATTCGATGATTTTTGTGATGACGCCAGCGCCGACGGTCAGGCCGCCTTCGCGGATGGCGAACTTGGAGCCTTGTTCGAGCGCCACAGGCACGATCAGCGTCACGGTCAGGTCAACGTTGTCACCCGGCAGGACCATTTCCACACCCGCAGGCAGTTCCACGTCGCCCGTCACATCCATCGTGCGGATGTAGAACTGCGGGCGGTAACCATTGAAGAATGCACTGTGCCGCCCACCCTCTTCCTTCTTCAGCACGTACACTTTCGCAGTGAACTTGGTATGCGGGGTGATGCTCCCGGGCTTGGCCACCACCTGGCCGCGTTCCACGTCCGTGCGCTCAATGCCGCGCAGCAGCAGGCCCAGGTTGTCTCCGGCCATGCCCTCGTCCATCATCTTGTGGAACATCTCCACGCCCGTGCACACCGAGGTGCGGGTCTCGCGCAAGCCAATGATTTCCACCGGATCACCAATTTTGATCACGCCCCGGTCCACACGTCCGGTCACCACCGTGCCGCGTCCCTTGATCGAGAACACGTCTTCCATCGGCATCATGAACGGCTTGTCGATCTCGCGCTTCGGCTCCGGAATGTACTCGTCCACCACCCGCAGCAGTTCCTTGATGCTGGCATACTCCGGCGCATTCGGGTCCGTGCTGTGCTCTCCAACGCCTTCAGGGCGCTGCCGCGCACGATCGGGGTCGTGTCACCCGGGAAGCCGTATCCGTTCAGCAGCTCGCGCAGTTCCATCTCCACCAGTTCCAGCAGTTCCGGATCGTCCATCTGGTCCACCTTGTTCAGGTACACCACGATGCTCGGCACTTCCACCTGGCGGGCCAGCAGCACGTGCTCGCGCGTCTGCGGCATCGGCCCATCCGGCGCAGCCACCACCAGGATGGCGCCATCCACCTGCGCCGCACCCGTGATCATGTTCTTGATGTAGTCGCGGTGTCCCGGCATGTCCACGTGGGCGTAGTGACGCTTGTCCGTCTCGTATTCCACGTGCGCAATGTTGATCGTGATGCCGCGCGCCTTTTCCTCCGGCGCATTGTCGATCGTATCGTACGCTCGAAATTGCGCCTTCCCCAGAAACTGGCTGTACTTCGTGATCGCCGCCGTCAATGTCGTCTTGCCATGGTCAATATGTCCCATGGTCCCCACGTTCATGTGCGGTTTGGTCCGCTGATACTTCTGCTTCGCCATATTCCTTTCTCCTTCCTTGACAATAATTTCGTAGGTCGCGAAGCCCTCAATGGGATTTGAACCCATGACCCCATTCTTACCAAGAATGTGCTCTACCGACTGAGCTATGAGGGCGGAGGTGGGCAGTGAAGGATTCGAACCTCCGAAGTCTTTTGCCAACTGATTTACAGTCAGTCCCCTTTGGCCACTTGGGTAACTGCCCATATGTTTTTGCCAGCCGTTTCATCCGCTGGTCGCTTGGTCCCATCCTGTTGCTGATGAGGCCAACCGACAAACAAATAAACGGGAAGGTGCTTTGACAACGATCCAAGCCGACGACGGGAATTGAACCCGTAACCTACCACTTACAAGGCGGTTGCTCTGCCGGATTGAGCTACGTCGGCGAGCGTCCTTTCCCGGCTTAAGCGGGGGAATTATACCAAAGGCACCCCGTCCATACAAGGTTAACACGCCGGACTACCGGTCTGTACTTCCTTCCCTTCGGGACGCACTACACAAGGCTGGAATGACCGGCGGGGAAGTCTATCAGGATTTGGGACGGGAGTCAAGAAAAATGCTATACTATTTGCATTCGTGTTTTACAGAAAGGAGTCCCATGACGAAATTCCAGCTGTTTGTTTTTGCGCTGCTCAGCTTGCTTCTATGCACCCTGACGGTACCGGTCCGCGCCCAGGCATGGCATCCAGCTCGTCAGCGACAATGCAACCCTCTCATTTCCGGAAACCGCTACTTTCAAGGCCGAGTTCAAGGCCGGGGTAAATATCACTTCGGTGGTGCTCGAATATGGAGTGGACCAGTTGACCTGCGGTACTGTGGTGGCCAAGTCATTCCCGCAGTTCACTCCGGCTACCGACGTGCAGGTGGATTGGACCTGGGAGATGCGCCAGTCTGGTTCGCTCCCACCCGGCGCTTCACTCTGGTGGCATTGGCAGGTGCATGATGCCAACGGCGCGCAGTTCACCAGCCCAAAGCAAACGATCATCTGGTTGGATAGCATCCATAGTTGGCAAGTAATCTCCGGTGGAAATATCAATCTTCATTATTATGAAGGCGGGCAAGCTTTCGGGCAGGCCCTGCATGACGCCGCGGCGCAGGCGTTGGTACGTCTCTCGCAGGATGTTGGCATACGGCCAGAGAAACCGGTTAATATCTATATTTATGCCAATACCAATGATTTGACAGACGCCATTCTTTACGAACCCTCCTGGATTGGCGGCCAGGCTTTCCCTGAACATAACATCGTGATCATTGGGGTTTCGACCGATCAATTGGATTGGGGCAAAAGCACAGAAGCCCATGAACTGACCCATGTTCTCGTTGGTCATCTGACATTTTCCTGTCTGGGTTTCATCCCACCTGGTTGAATGAGGGTCTGGCCATGTACGGCGAGGGTGGACCGGAGTCTGCCCAGATGACACAATTCGACCAGGCCAAGGCTGCCGACCAGTTGCTCACCTTGCGTTCGCTCGCGGGCAGCTTCTCGGAAGAATCCGATCGCGCCAAACTTTCATATACCGAATCTTACAGCGTGGTCAATTTTCTCATTCAGACCTATGGGCGGGATAAGATGACAGCTCTTTTGGCCGCTCTGCACGACGGTGCGACAGCGGACGAGGCTTTACAGTCAGTCTATGGTTTTAACACGGATGGTCTGGAAAATGCCTGGCGCGCTTCCATCGGCGCAGCACCACGCGTCGGGGCTTCAAACCCGACTCCAGTTCCCACACCTACTCAAGTGCCAACGATTGTCCCTGTGGGTGCAGCCCCGATTGCGCCGGCAGCCCCTACGCCGCGCCCGACCCACGTGCAGCCTACGGCCACTCAGGTTACGATACCGCAGACCCCGGGTCCTGCCGCAACATCGGTGCCGTTGACCGAACGTCTTGGAATCAGTCACGGCGTGGTACTGGGAGTTGAGTTTGGGCTGGTTGGCTGCATTCTGATGGTACTGGCGATAGCAGTGCCAGTTATTGTTACAACTCGCCGCCATCACAGGAGGCAAAAATGAAGCACACAACGAAATTCATCTCCATCTTGATTGTCACAGCTTTCCTGCTACTCGCCTGTCAGATTTCAGGCACTGCCGTTCCCGTTGCTGGACCAACAACCGCCGTCACCCCAACCGTAACAGTTGAACCGCTGACCTATGTTAATCAAGAGAGCGGCGTGCAGGTCCATTATCCACGTGGCTGGACCACAGAGACCCCCGCCCAGGGCGACCAGGCGCTGACTGGTTTTATCAGCCCGGACCAGACCGTTAATTCATACTTATACGTTTTTTCAGCGCAAGCGAGCGACACTCCTGAATCAACGATTGCTGATCTCAGCAGCTCTGCATTAACCGGCTTGACCGACGTGCAGATTGTCAGCGACGCGGCTCTGAACCTTGCTGATGGCACACCTGCCTGGAGCCGGGTAGTGACTGCTAAAACCAATGGCACTGAATTGAAAATTAACATGACAACTGCCATTTACGGGACGCGCTTGTTTTTTGTTTTGACCTTTGGCTCATCCTCGGCGTATGATTATTATTCCAACGATGTGGCTGCCTTGCTGAATGGGATGATCTTCGAGTCCCCTGTGGTCAATGGTGTGAACCGCAGCCAAGCCCTCTTCCTTTCCAGCGGTGAAAGCACCAACCCGCGCGATTACGATCCAGCCGCCCAACACAGTTCCGGCGATAAACTTGTCTTCAGCGGACTGGTCTCCTTCAACACCGCCCTGAACCTGGTCCCGGAATTGGCTGAATCCTGGGATGTGTCAGCAGACGGTACGGTCTACACCTTCCACTTGCGGACGAATGCCAGGTTCCACGATGGTCGTGCAGTAGCGTCCCAGGACATTATCTACTCTTGGGAACGAGCTGCCAACCCAGCCACCCAATCGGATACTGTACTGACCTACCTGGGGGATATAGTCGGTGTCGCAGAGATGCACGACGGAAAGGCAGATCACATCTCCGGGTTGAATGCACTTGACGACCATACCCTTCAGGTGACGATAGACTGCAGCCAAACCTTATTTTCTGTTCAAATTGACCATGCCGGTTGCCTTCGTGCTGGACCAGAAGAATATTGAATCCGGCTCGGAATGGTATCGCACTCCGAATGGCACGGGGCCCTATAAACTGACCCGATGGGACAGCTTCAAGTTAATGGTCTATGATGCCAACCAGGATTTCTACCTCGGTGCGCCTTCCATTCCGCAAATTGTCGTGGAGTTGTATACGGGCATCGCCTATCCGATTATACGAATCGGGCGAGATTGACATGGCCGGTGTCTATTCTACCGATGTAGCCCGCGTCCTTGACCCTGCCGACCCTTTACACGCCGATTTATATAGCGGCGTGAGCCTCTGCACCGATTACGTTGTTTTTGATGTATCCCAGCCGCCCTTCGACGATGTTAAAGTGCGCCAGGCTTTCACCATGGCCTTCGATCGGCAGAAATACATTGAGGTAGTAAATAATGGAGTTGGCATCCTGGCTAAGGGACCTTATCCGCCCGCCCTGCCCGGTTACAACCTGGACCTCCAGGGCTTGCCTTATGACCCCGTGCAGGCGCGCCAATTGCTGAACGAATCCAAGTATGGCAGCCCACAGGGACTCCCACCCATCATCTTCACCGATTTTGGAATTGGCAATTCAGCCGGAGCGAGTGTGGCAGCCATGGCCCAAATGTGGCAGCAAAACCTTGGCGTGACCATTACCGTCGAGAACCTTGAGCCAGATAAATATTATGATTTGCTGTACTCCGGCCAGCACGG
Organism: uncultured Chloroflexia bacterium; assembly: GCA_963760315.1. Lineage (GTDB taxonomy): Bacteria > Chloroflexota > Anaerolineae > Anaerolineales > Villigracilaceae > UBA877. Next base: position 88,398 of record CAVXCK010000004.1, on the reverse strand, counting down.
ACAGCTTTTCTCCAGCGGCTGGTGCGCGGATTACCCCGACCCGGAGAATTTTTCCGATGTGCTGTTCCATACCAGCGCGCAGCAGAACATCGGCAATTACAGCAACCCGATACTGGATGCCATCCTTGACCAGGCGCGCCTGGAGCAGGATGTGACCAAGCGCATCCAACTCTACCAGCAAGCTGAGGAAATGATCATTCAGGAGGCACCGGCGCTGTTCATTATGCACGATGTTTCATACGAGCTGGTCAGACAGAATGTGAAAGGCTTTGTGCTGACACCGATCACTATTCCACTGGAACGTTATTTGTGGCTGCAACCGTAAGATAACCCCCTCGCCTCTGAACCCTCTCCTTGCTACATTGCTTCCATAGGAACAAGCAGGAGAGGTTTTTTTTATGGCCTTGCCTCTGCCAGGAATTCCACCCGGTCAATTTCCGGCCCCACACTGGAAACCAAAAAATCGAATAGTACGGGTGCCTCCGCCGTCAGTGCGGACGGGGATTCCCATCTGCGGACGCTGACCACATTCCCGGCCCCGTCGTAAGCTGTTGCCAGGACCCAGAGTGTGTTCGCCGTGCCCGCTCCGGTCAATCTAACCCGACCAGCCACCTGCGCCGTCCTCCCGGAGATCTCGATGCTGACCAAGGTATTCTCTGTTACAACCGGGAGGTAACGTGCATCTCCCGGCAGCAGGCGAATGGCCGAGAGCATCTGGACCCGCACGGAAACATTGATCTGTACCCGCGGAGGAAAGTGAACCGCCAAAGGCAAGTACTGTCCTGGGGGGAGTATATTCAGCAAAGAAAAGGCTGCCTGGCTGGAGAGTTCCTGTCCGTTGGCATCCAGCAAAGTAAATTGGGCAGAAATGTTTTCAAGAGTTTGGGCGTACTCATTCTGTACCAAAGCGAAACACCACAGCCCGCCATCTGTCTCCGGCCAGCAGTGCACCTGTAAAACCTGGAGCGGGACGGGGGTGGGCGTCGGCTCACCTGGGATTCCGTCACCAGTTGGAATGATGAGCGTTGTCCCAACCGATAGCACCGCCGGCTGGATACCAGGGTTGGCAGACAGCAGGGCATCCAGATTAATGCCAAACCGCTGGGCTATACCGCTCAAAGTATCGCCCTGGACAACCGTGTAGGTGAAAGTTGTCGGCGTGGGCTGGATCATCCCCATCAGAGGGGGGATAGTGGTGGAGGTCTCGGAGGGGAGGACATTCAGGTAGGGCACAACCGGCGCGAGTTCCGTAACCGTTTCAGTTTTCTCCGCACAAGCAGAGAAAATTGAAATAAGGAACAGGAAGATCAGGATTTTTCGCATGCATAGATTATACCCGTTCCACTTGCCCACTCAATCAGGCTGTGCTAAACTCAATTCATGGCCGATGATGAAGATCTTTTTTCTGAGGAATCCGGGGAAAACACGATGCTGCGCGAGGCAATTGATGCGTTGCGCGTTGGCAACCGGGCGCGGGCGCGTGATCTGCTGACGCGACTGATCAAGACGGATCAACAGAATCCAACTTACTGGATCTGGCTGAGTGCGGCAGTGGAAACCCAAAAGGAGCGCGCGTATTGCTTGCAGATGGTCCTCCAGGCAGACCCGCAAAATGCAGCTGCCAGGCGCGGTCTGATCATGCTCGGGGTGATCCCGCCAGATGATTCTGTTACTCCATTCCCGGTCAACCGGGCACGCCTCTGGGAGGAGAAACTGACCATTCCCCGTAATCAGAAGGAGAAAAAACGCGGCTGGTCCAACCCAATTGTGCGGGTGTTCATTATCTTGGGTATTGCGGTGGTCGTCGTTGGCGGCTTATTCATCGGCGGATCCTTGAAATTTCCCACTAGCGCTGCGCATCTAAGAACCTCCACACGCCGACCCACGGTGACATTGACTTTCACTCCGACTGTCACACCCGTTTTCCGGACCTCCACGCCAACATTTCTTGGTCCCACGCCGTTGTGGATGTTTTTGAACTCCACATACACCCCAACACCGCTCTATGTGATGACGCAACATCCGGTAACCAGCCGCAGCGCTTTTGAAGCTGGCCTGCGCTTCCTGTGGGCGGAGGATTATCCCAATGCCCGTGCCCTTTTCCAGCAGGTGATCACCCCTGAACCGGATGCACCGGATGTTTATTATTATATCGGTGAGACCTACCGCAGTCAGGGTAATTACCGCAGCGCCAGGACCGCCTATCAGGATGCAATTAATCTTGACCCCTCTTTCGCCCCGGCTTTCCTCGGTCGCGCCCGAGCGAATCTGGGCTTGAACCCGCGCGAGGAAGTAATCAATGACCTTAACCAAGCCATTAGTCTGGACGCCCACTTTGCCGAAGCCTACATTGCGCGCGGCGAATACCTTGTTGATAAAAATCCGTCTGCCGCGAAAACTGACCTCAAGACTGCGCTTGAATTAACCCCGGATTCTGCCCTGGCTTACCTCTTCCTGGCAGATGCGCAGTTGAATTTGGGAGAGAATGATTCGGCGCTGGAATCTGCAACGCACGCCAATGAGCTTGACATGACCCTTGTCCCCGTTTATCTGACACTGGCGCGCGCATACATCGCTACAGGTCAGGTTGCCCAGGCAGTCAGTGTGCTGCAGACCTACACACAATTCTATCCGGATGACCCCGACATCTCTGTGCAACTGGGGGCTGCCTACAATGCAGCCGGGGACTATGAAGCGGCTATTGCGATTCTCAATAAGGCAATTACTGCAGACCGGAAAAATGCTGAAGCCTACTTTCAGCGCGGTACTTCCCACCTGAATCTGGACAATGCCATCCTAGCCGAAGCTGATTTTAAGTTGGCAGTTGCTTACGATCCGTCTGATTTTGATTCTCATCTCGGGCTGGCGCGCGCCTATTTCATGGAACACAATCCTCGCGATGCATATATTCAGGCAGAATATTATGCAATACCGCTGGCACAATCGGATGTCACTAAGGCACAGGTCTATTATTGGGAAGCTATCTTCCTCGAGGAGATTGGAGATCCTATTTCTGATGAAGCGGCACTCAATAACTGGACCAGGTTGATTGCACTGCCAGAAGATGTGATGCCGGAAACCTGGCGCAGCGAGGCTTACCTGCACCTAAAAATCACTCCCACATTCACACCCACATTCACGCCCACGTTCACACACACACCGGGTCCATCAAAGACACCGACACAGACGCAGACTCAAACTCGGCCTCAAACTCAGAACTCAGACACCTTAATTAAGTGTCCAAAGAAGGAGTTTGAAGTGGTAAACAACCCGTTTGGTCTGGGCGAGATCACCATAATTGTTTTCAATGTGATCCTTTTGGCCATCCCGGTGTTTGTTGTATGGCTGTTCATCAAAAAATTAAGAAAAATATCCCATCATAGTGACCAGATTGAGCAGGAAATGAAGAAACTACGGGAGGAAATTCAATCATTACGGGATAAGTTGCCAGGTGGTTCCCCAAATTGAAGTGAAATTTTAGAAATGATTTCGGCGGCTATTGAACAGTCGCCGATATTCACATTTCCAAACTTCCCCCACAGGAACAACGCGCGCAGGTATTCCCACTGGATAATCCCGGCATTGTCCCCGTCCTCCCAGACCAGGGCAGGTCTGTGCTGAAAACGTACGAGTTCGGGAGGATCGCTCATTTTGTCCTTTCCGCCCCGGTAATCGGCGCACACCTGTACTTGCCGCAGGTGCAAGTGTGGACAGCCTGCACGCAGCAGGGGAAAAGGATACAGGCTTGAATGACAGTTGTCTCAGATGACTTTAAGTTTTTTTATGGTTGGCGGTAATGGAGGTGGTATTCGTCTTTGTTTCTGAGAAAAATCATGGCGACGGGATGACTGTCAAGAAATCCTGTGCGGCCCACCCGGCGCGGGATGTGTCGTAGGGTGCGGTGAGATACCACCAGGTATAGCCGTCAGCGTCTTTCGGTCCATTGGTTACCAGAAAAACTTCGGAATTAAAAGCGAGCGAAAGGGGTTTGGTTCTTAATCCAGGTTGTGCACGAAGGTTTAAGGCATCCACACCGGCAGCAACTTGCACGTAGACGCTGATGGCAATCTCACCCGGTGCCGGGGTGTGGGAAAGCATGGCTGTGGGCGGGAAGGACGTGGGTGCTGGGGGCAGGGAGTGTGGGGTGGAGGTGGGGCCAGGGATGACTGTTAAAGCGGCGTAGGCAGGGGTCAGGTCCGGAACCACCGCGGCAGGACGTCTTACCAGTATGTATACGAGACATGCACACAAAAGCAGACTGGCGATGACCAGCGCAGCAACCAGCACTTTTCCATTAAGAATATTTTTCATCGCTATGCAGACAACAAGTGGATAACGAAGGCGAGGATAAGGAAAAGAAACATGATGGACAGTGGATTCAGGTTTACCAAACGTCGGGAAGCTTGCCGGGGTTCAGGTTCCAGCCTAGAATTATACCTTTTCGCTGCATAGCAAATGCCTGGCTTGAGGAGGGATGAGCACTTGCAGATTGCCTTGGAGCACTTCGAGCGATGCCTGCTGCGTGCCTAGCATTGGCTCACCGTCCATCTGGAGAGAAAAGGGCGTGTCCGAACTCGATGGATGCTTTGTGGAAAGGAATGCAGCGGGCTTGGTCTGAAGTCAGGTGACGTCCAGACTGCATGTCGAAGAAATGGCGGAAGGCATCTGCCAGGGTCGAGCCGGATAACAACCATAAATCCATCAAACCATCATCCAGATAAGCTTTGGGAGAAATCTCTGCCATCCCGCCAATGTAGTGGCGGATGTTGCTGGCTACGGCCAACAGGTAATGACCTTCAACGTGCTTATCATCTGCAAAGACGCGGAGATTCATGCCATGCCACAAGGTGACGTTCCATACTGTGGTGGCGAAATATTCCGGTACGCTGAGATATTTCTCGAAGCGCTTACGCGGCTCCAATTTATGGACCGTCAGTGCATCCAAGCCGATGCCTGCCCACATCATAAAGGGCTGATCATTGCAAAGTCCTACGTCCATCGCGCATGGTTTGACTTCTGCCAGCAATCGGGCATTCTCGCGCAATAACCGCCAGCGCGGCCAGGTGAAAGCTTTCATGCCAAGTTCCAGTGCCCAAACATTGGCTGTCCCGGCGGGGAGAACACCCAAGGCGGTCTCTGAACCGATCAAGCCTGAGGCTGCCTGGCCGACGGTTCCGTCACCGCCGATCACGAAGACAGCGCGAAAATTTTCCCGGGCGGCCATGCGAGCTAGTTGTGTGGTATGGCGTCCATTGAGCGATTCGACCACTTCCACTCGCCAGCCGTGATCGTTCAGGGTGCGAATCACGCCGCTGATAAATGGACGCACCGAGATGCGTCCGGCAGCGGGATTGTAGATAAGCAGCGTGTCAGCCATGCCTTTATTATACTTTGGGCGGGAGGAAACGAACCGTAAAAACGGCATGTTATAATCCATCCAAGACATCCTATGGAAGAGCCACAAATCCTGAATAAACGTTACCAGCTGCTGGAACCGCTAGGCAAGGGGGGCATGGCCGTTGTGTACCGCGCCCGGGACCTGATGCTGGAACGTCTGGTAGCAGTCAAAGTGCTGCGTGAGAATTTCACGGCTGATCCAGCCTTTCAGGAACGCTTCCGGCAGGAAGCCAAAGCGGCAGCCAATCTGACTCACCCGAACATAGTCACCATGCACGATTTCGGTCTGGATAACGGGCAATTGTTCCTGGTCATGGAATACGTCCCGGGTACGGACCTGAAGACACTTATCAAACAGCGCGGCCGGTTCAGCCCAGAGGAGGCCGTGCCATTGCTCATCCAGGCCTGCGCTGGCATCGGTTACGCCCACCGTGCCGGACTGGTCCACTGCGATGTTAAGCCGCAGAACATGCTGGTGACGCCGGATATGCGGCTCAAAGTGGCTGATTTCGGTATTGCCCGTGCCCTTTCCACCATCCATCCCGATGAGAAAAGCGACTTGGTCTGGGGTTCACCGCAGTACTTTGCCCCCGAGCAAGCTACTGGTGCAGCCCCAGCCCCCGCATCGGATGTCTATTCGCTGGGTATCATCATGTACGAGTTGTTGACCGGTTCGCTGCCCTTCCAGGCCATCAAGGCCTCTGACCTTGCCCGTTTGCATGTTGAAGAAGAACCCCCATTGTTGAGTGATTTGATCCCAGATATTTCACCGACACTGGAGCAGATCCTGACGAAAGTCCTTTCCAAGGAGCCTTCACAGCGTTACCGGACTGCTGACCAACTGGGACGCGTCCTGCTAAACTTTGGTAACGCCAGATCCGCTCCGGCACTGGCCCTGACTCCCGAAGCGGCTCCCGATACTATTACCGCCCCATCGTCAAAAGCCGCACCCACGCCCGCCCCTACTACCGAGATTGACTGGGCATCCGTTGGTCTGGGATTGGTCGCTCTGGTGGCTGTGTTGGGACTTGTTCCCTTCTGGATGTGGATTTACTTCGTGTATAATCCGCCAATTCGGTAATTCAATCCCGAGGTTTCTCTGGTGAAAATGGGACAATCCTGTGTTATCGCTCCATCCATCCTGTCAGCGGATTTTACCCGGCTGGGCGAGCAGATTGCTGAGGCTGAATCCGCCGGCGCGGACTGGTTCCACGTGGACGTGATGGATGGACATTTCGTCCCGAACTTGACCATGGGTCCATTTGTCGTTGAAGCCTGCCGTCGGGCAACAAAATTACCGCTTGATGTGCATCTCATGATCGAAGCGCCGGAACGATTTCCTGGAACCATTCGCAAAGGCTGGAGCAAGCTCTCTGATTGCTCATGTGGAGACTTGTACGGATATTACCGCTACTTTGAAGACAATCAAATCACTCGGCTGCAAAGCCGGCGTTACGCTCAACCCGGCGACCCCCGCCATTGCCATCGAACCAGCATTACTGCTTGCCGACCAGGTGCTGGTCTTGACCGTCCACCCTGGATATTCCGGGCAGGAGTTCATGCCGGAAATATTATTGAAGGTGGCTGAAATCCGCCACAGGCTGGACGAGATCCAATCGTCGGCCTGGTTGGAGGTGGACGGCGGGATTACCGCGGCGACCATAATGCAGGCTAGGAAAGCAGGCGCAGACGCTTTCGTTGCGGCAAGTGCAATATTCCATCATCCGGAAGGTATCGAAGCAGGTATCCGGTTGTTGCGTGAACGCTTGCAATAAAAATCCTCACTTCTGAGCCGGGGTGAGGATAACAAAAATCACGGCTTGCGCCGTGATCATGTCTGTAGATTAATAACTTATTACGCCGTTTTGACCAGCGTGCGGATACACTTGGCGCATAGGGTCTTCTTTACCTTGCGGCCGTTCTCGATGACTGTTACCTTCTGCAAGTTGGGGTGGTAGGGACGGTTGGTTTTACGATGAGAGAAGGAGACGCTATGACCGAATGTAGTGGCCTTGCCACAATGAGCGCATGTCGCCATTTATTGACTTCCTTTCTTGCCGAATAATGCCTGTGTCTATCTTTTGAGAGCGGCGTATTTTACCACGAAACGTATCCTTGTACAAGTCAAGTGTTATCATAGAGTAAAGAGGACAAAACTATGAGCAAAGAGACTACCACTTTAGGCACCATCCATATCTCGCCGAATGCTCTGGCGACAATTGCCTATCATGCCACGCTGACATCTTATGGTGTGGTTGACCTGGCACCGAAAGACCTGGCAGAAGGCATTGCAGCCACGATCGCCAAGGTGCCGGCGCATGGTGTTGCAGTGCATTACAGTGGCGAAGAAATCGACATTGATGTTCATATTATTATTGAATACGGCACGCGCATCACATCGGTGGCTGACAGTGTGGCAAATACAGTGCGTTACCAGGTGGAAAAGGCATTGGGAATGCCTATTCATCATGTAAATGTACATGTTCAGGGCTTGCACGTTAGCGATTCTAAATAAAGCAAGGAGATTTTCTGAGTATGAATCCAGATGTTCAAGCGCGGCTGGAACGTTTAAACTCACACCGATTGACGGCCAAGCTCTCAAGAAATTGGTTGAAGCAGGCCTGACTTGGCTGCGAGCCAATCAGCAGATGGTTAATGCGCTTAACGTATTTCCTGTCCCGGATGGCGATACTGGCACAAACATGGTCCTGACTATGCAATCGGCTTACAACGAAATTAACAACCTCGGCCATCGCGGGATTGGACAAATGGCGGCGGCTGTCTCACAGGGAGCCTTGATGGGAGCGCGCGGCAATTCAGGTGTGATTCTCTCCCAACTGTGGCGTGGATTTGCGCGTTCTTTACATGACTATGAGATTCTGGACGCCCCGGCACTAGTGCAGGCTTTCGCCGAAGCGCGTGACACTGCCTATAAAGGCGTTGTCCGTCCGGTGGAAGGGACTATTCTAACTGTTGCCAAAGATGCGGCGTCGGCTGCCGCTCAGGCCATCCAGGATACAAACGATCCGTTTGAGATTCTCGCTCGCGTTGTCATAGAGGCAGACGCCTCTGTCCAACGAACCCCGGAATTACTCCCGGTACTTAAGCAAGCCGGTGTCGTTGATTCAGGCGGCAAGGGCTTGTATTTCATCTTGGAAGGAATGCTGCGCTTCGTACAAGGTGAGCCATTAGACACACCCTCGGCAACTGTCCAACCGCTTTCGGCGATGGATCTGAAGAACACAATGGATTCGATTGAGCCGGGACAGGATTACGAAGTAGTGGTAGATTTTGTTCCCAAGGGAACGCTCAATTTGCAGAAGTTTTACGGCGAATTGGAGAAGATCGGTACATCCATCCAGGTGGGCGAAGGTGATGGTATGTACCGTATGCACATCCATGTTCCGACCGAGCAACGCTATGGTCCGATTGATATTGTCATGAGTCTGGGCACTATCACCAAGATTGCAATGGAAAATCTGCTTGCCCAAATGGAAGGGATTGATCATAAACCTTCCGGTGCCCGAGTTGAACTGACGAATGTTGAGCCGGGAAAGATTGCTGTAGTTACTGTCTCGCCGGGAGTAGGAATCTCCGCGTCTTCGCCAGCCTGGGCGTTGCGGCCATAGTCGAAGGTGGGCAGACGATGAACCCGTCCACGAAAGATATTCTGGATGCTTTCGAGAATTTGCCAACCGATAAAATTATCATTCTGCCAAATAACAAGAATATCATCCTGGCTGCCCAGCAGGCCAAGGATGTGACAGTTAAGAAAGTTTACGTTGTTCCCAGCTCCAGCATCCCGCAGGGACTGGCGGCGATGATGCAAATGAACCCCGATGGTGAACCAGAAACGGTGGCTGCGAAGATGTCCAAAGCCATCGAAGACGTGACAACGATTGAGGTCACAACCGCCACACGGACGGTCGAGATAGACGGTGTTTCGGTGGAACAGGGACAGGTCATTGCTTTGGAGAATGGCAAACTTGCCATCTCGGCAGCATCGGTGGAAGAAGCCTGCTTGGGAGCATTGGCACATGCCCATGCAGAAGATTATGAGCTTATCACCCTATTTCATGGTGAGGGTTTACCATTATCAGAGATCAATCGCATTGTAGATGCCATCCGGGCGACGTTTCCTGCACAGGAAATCGAATTGCAGGATGGCGGACAGCCTCATTACCAGTTTATTATCTCCATCGAGTAGCTGCTATTGCCGGAGACCTTGTCTCCAGCGAATATTTATGGGCAAGGTTTGTATCCTCACTGATAGCACTGTACAGTTTACCCATCCGAATTATCTGGGGCATGAACGGGTGTATGTTATTCCATTCCAATTTCAAACCAGAGACTCAGCCGGGGGATGGATCTCAGTCTCGTAATGGTACGGCTCAGCAGTTGATCCCGCCTTCGCAACAGGAGTTTGGCCGGTTTTACACCGAATTAGGGCGCGAGTACGATATGATTTTTGTGCTCACGATCTCCTCCCTGCTCAATCCTGCGAACAGGTTGGCACTTTCCGCTGCGGGGCAATACAGCAACCATGTCACAATTGAAGTGATCAATTCGCAGACGACCGGGATTGGGCTGGGTTTCCTCGTCCAGGCCGCTGCTGCCGCGGCGTCTGCAGGCATTTCACCTGCGGGAATTGAGGAGCGGATACGGGCCTCCATCCCTCGCGTTTACATGTTGTTTTGCATTCCTGAGTTGACGTATCTGGCTCATTCCGGTTTCATGGACTATTCTCAGGCACTGGTCGGAGAGATGATGGGAATGCTGCCCATTTTTGCCATTGAAGAAGGGCGCCTTACGCCAATTGAAAAGGTGCGCACGCAGCGACATTTGTTTGAGTCTTTTCTGGAGTTCATAAACGAATTCGACTCTCCGGCTCATATTGCCCTGGTGCGTGGGGCGAACTATAACTCAATCCGCACACGGCCTGTGCGTCTGTACGTTCAGGAGACTTTCCCGGAAACGCCTTTCAGCGAGCACGCCATTACTCCGCATCTGGCGGCGTTATTCGGCCCGCAGAGCACTGGATTGGCCATCATGGAAAAGCTGGATTAGAGGTGGTTATGAAAATTGGTTTTGTCACCGACAGCACTGCCGATGTTCCCGCTGACCTGGCTGGACTGCACGGCATCGAGATTGTTCCGGCGTTGGTGAATATTGGCAGTGAAAGTTACATCGATGGCATTGAGATCAGCCGCGAGAGGTTCTACACATGCTTACCGGATCTGGACCCGCCCCCGACGACATCCTCTCCTTCGGTTGGCTCTTTCCAGGAACGATATGAAAGATTGCTCCGCGCAGGGGCGGATTTTGTGATTTCCATCCATCCGCCGAATGAGTTGAGTGGAATATATAATGCTGCCCGGCTGGCGGGGGAGGCATTTGGCCAGCGCGTCAAAGTGCTGGATAGTGGTCAGGTGAGCTTGGGCTTGGGATTTCAGGTCATCATGGCGGCGGAAGCTACAGCCCACGGCGCCATGCTGACCGAAGTGATGGCTCTGGTGGAAAGTATCCGTAAGCGGGTGCGCTTGGCGGCTCTGCTGGATACCATTGAATACGTCCATCGCAGTGGACGTGTGTCCTGGGCGGAGGCGAAGATTGGCGGCATCCTCCGTCTCCTGCCGCTAATTGAGCTGCGTTTCGGCATTGTCCATCGGCTGGGGCAGGTGCGCAACGCGCCTGAAGGGCATCGAGCGTCTGGTAGATACACTCAATTCCTGGGGGCCACTGGAACGGTTGGCTATATTGCACACCAACGCCGAGTCTGCTGCCCAGCAATTACTCGAAGAGGTGAGATCAAAGGTTGTTGTCAAGCCATTGCTGGTCAACGTCACCACCACCATTGGAACACACGTCGGACCGAACGGGCTCGGCTTTTCAGCGGTGCCATTCCAATCCTAGAGACTTTGCCCGTACACTTCTTCGTGATGATTAAGGAAACGGCGCTCCACCGAGCGCCGTTATGCATTGTTATAAAGGTTAATCAAGGTAATATGTCATCCTCTGTAGTCCAATGGATGGGTCAAGATATTGCACTCTTATGCCTGTTGGAACACTCAGGCTGATGGGGGCGTAATTCAAGATTGCTTTGATCCCGGCTTCAATAAGCATGTTGGTCACTTTCTGGGCTGCCGCGGCCGGGACGCACAACATCGCCACCTTGATTCCTGATTTCCGGATTGTCGTCACAATGTCTTTTGTGTCGCGCACGATAAAATGTCCCACCTGGCTGCCTATCTTGGCAGGGTCGTTATCAAAGACAATTGCCACACGGAAGCCTCGGTCGCTGAATCCCTGGTAACGGGCTAGAGCGTGGCCCATATCGCCCATACCGACCACGACCACATCCCAGACGCGCTCCACCTTCAAGATTCCTCGCAGTTGATCAATCAAGAAAGAAATATCATAACCAGTTCCCTGTTTCCCAAATTCACCAAATTGGGAAAGATCCTTGCGGACTTGGGCGGCAGAGATACCCACTCTTGAACCCAGTTCCTGCGAAGAAGTGGTCTGTTTCCCTTCGGATTCAATATGCCGCAGGGCACGAAGGTAGATTGGAAGACGACTAATGATGATATCAGGGATTTCTTGTTTATTCATCAACTGCTCCTTGCGTAAACAAGTGAACCTTGAGGATACAAAATTCAAGTAATTAAAGCAATTTTTCTGTTTCTGGTATAAAAACAAAACTCGCTATATACACATTGCGAATAATTCTTGGAATTTTGTTGAAGATATTGCACAGTACCCTGAAATTACTCGTTTGAATGTTCTGGACAAACTCTACCATATTAAATTGGTTTGTGCAATTCTTCATTTCACACTGATACGAACTGTAAAATTCCCACTGCCTTGGAGGTTGAGGACTGCCAATGGAAACGGCAAATAATGTCCAGCTGGATAGGCGCGATCGGGGTCTTCGGGTTGGGACAGGTACGGGAAAGAGTCAGTGAAACTCTGTATTGAGAACGTCGCCTCGGTATGGACCTCGGTTTGGATACCGTTGACCGGTCCCCAGATCCACTCACCGGTGCCGGGTGCGGATTGGTATTCCGTCGGACCGAAGGCAAACGCCTGCGGATCCACTGCCAGCGGGATACGAGTGTCGACCTTACCGGAAACCTGATATGTGATTTCGATGCCGTCATCCAGGAGATGATAAGTCTTGACACGACTGCCGCCCTGGCTGGTGAAGGTAATTCCTTCGGGAGTGATAACTGACGAGTAAGAAATCCAAGTATTGGTATCGTCGCTGAATGCGCCGGGGATTACGCTTGGGTCGGCGGCTTCGCCGAGTTCCGGGTGCCACAGGGACGGGTCGCTCAACCCGACTGTGAACTGGCTGGACGGACCAACCAGTTGGTGCGGACCGGTCACATCAAGGTAAAAAAAGTTGGTCAACCGCGCACCGGTGAGGTTGAGGATGGCGCAATAATTCAGATTCGATAAAATACATTCGGGCTGGCCGTCGTTATTCAAGTCATGATTGCAGTCAGTCTGTATGGATGGATGGTCTGCCCAACGTGCCGCTGCCAGCAATTCTCCGACCTGACCGAGATAGTCAGTGTGGAGAACCAGAAGCTTTTCGTCACTGGTCGGAGCAGTCAGCATGAAATATGACTGCCACGCGGAATCGGTGAGAGAGTTATTTTGGGAGGCGAGCAAGGCAGGGAGAAACGGAGGTACGCCGGATGTGGTCGTCATATCAGGAACTGCAAGGGCTACTACAGGAAACGTGATCAAATCTTCGCCGGTCAACGGATGGATCCACGGATGGGCGGCGATCCAGGCGAAGGTGGGCCCGGCCATGTTCTCATTCCCCCAGGTGGAGTGGGGCAGATCCCCGCCAAGAACTACCAGATCGGACTGGTCACTTGAAAAAGCTGCATTTACCAATGCCCGGCGCACGTCGAGGGTGGGACCGTCTTGAGTGGCTTGGATTGCATCTGCAGAGGGAAGAGGGATGAGCCGCGTCCCCCGGTGTGGGTCAGATGAGTAGTGGTGTCAAGCGGAAGAAATTGAGCCAGATAAATCGATTGAAGATTTAATGCTGGGTCATAGACAAAGAGACTCGCAGGCAGGCCAAACCCGGCTGCGGCACGGCGGCTGAAACCCAGTGATATGTTCGCTGGTTCGCCATAAGCCACGTCAGGAAGGATCAGCAGGCTGCGACTTGTCAGGCTTTGGATTTGCGGCGTGATGCCCAGGTAGTCGAGTGCGGCCAGACTGGCAGGAGTCTTCAAATCCAGCAGCGCCACGGGGATGCTATACTGCCCGGCATTATCGAGGATATATTTCAGGCCGTGACGCCCCCCGTTGGGGCCGGTATGTGCCCCAGCCCAGTGGCGAAGCGCCTGGGCAGGTGTGGCTGCAGGGAAAACGTCCCAAAAGACAAGTGCCAACGGGGCACGCTGAACGGGTGGGAAGGCGTCTGAGCGTACAGCATCGGTCACATCCGCCGGATCGCTCTCGTCCGCGGTGAAGGATGCGACTTGAAGCGTGAACGGCTGGGATATGTTGATTTGGTTGAACCGCACAGTGACGGTATCCATCCACGGGTCCCGGATGATGCGAGGGATGAGGTTGGAGTTTGCCGGTGTTACGCTTGGACGGCCGTTTGCAGGGATGTTTATCGACAGATCCCAGGGATTCCCGCCGGGGAGGATATCGAGCGAGATTTGGAGACGGTAATCCGGGATGAGTGGCAGGTCAAGCAAATCCACCCGGATTTCGAGATCCGAACCGGATGTGCGGAAGTAAACTGCCAATATGTCCGTAGAGGGAGTTGAAGTATTGTCCACCGGGTCGAGCAGGCGCAGGTCGGCATAAGTCCACTCCCATTGGGAAGAAACCGGTACGCACGAAACGATTGGCAGCAGACATAGAATAGAAAGAAGGAGCAACAAACGACGCATTTTCGTTTACGCTTTGTTTACGACCAGGGGCAAGGCGTTCTTTTCATTCCCTTATTGTATAGTAAAAAGCAGTGCGTCGACCATTGGACGACGCACCCGGTTCTCTCCGGGTCCAATGGGTAACAAAAACTGTCGGTAGATTAGTTGTTCCTTGGAAAAACGACCCAGAAACGACTAAGGATTATTTTGCACGGTCAATGTATAAGCCACCAGCCGTAGTCCATTTCCGGCGACGGGAGCCAGATGGATCAGGTAAACACGACCGGCGGGGAGCAGGATGGATTTTCCGGCATCGCCGCAAGCCGGAGCGCCCCAATCGGAGAACAGGGTGCCGCCCTGCCACAGCCCCACCGTTAGTGTGCCGTTACCAGAGCAGGCCAGACTGAAGACCAGCCGGGCATTTGTCCCGCTGGAAGAATAGGGTGTGAACTCCGCCCAATCTTCGGCGTCGCCCTCCGGTGTGGAGACCTGGCTGGAAAAAACGAACCGGTGCGTGCCTGTTGCGGAGAAAGTGACACGGATAGCCGGATTGGTGGAGGAATCACCGTCGGCGTAAGCCGGGCCGACCGTGGGCGAGGGAAGCAGGACCGGGCCGGAGGGCGTTCCAGATGTGCCAGGCGTGACCAAGATACCGTATTCATCGAGTACCGGCAGGTCAGCGGATGCATCCGTCTGGATATATTGCGAGGTTACCCAACCACGCCCGCCGGGGCCGGCAGGGTAGTCAATCTGGAACCAGGAGGCAGTGGTGTTCTTGCCGGTCAGGGAGACCGTCACACCCGGTTCGAGCATCCCAAGTGTATCAAAAGTCATTCCCGGCCCGCTGCGGACGTTCAACCGCTGGATCACGTTCCCGGTTGGACCAGTGGGGGTCGGAGTGGCATCCACCGGTACCTGGGTTCCCGGTGCGACTGTGACGAATTGGGCGGCCACCCAGGCGCGTCCCTGTGGGGCGGCGGGATAGAGAATCAAATACCAGGTCCCCTGGCTATCCCGGGCGATGATTTGGATTTTTCCTCCAGCTTCCAGCTGGCCGAGCAAGTCGTAGCCGGTACCGGGACCGCTGCGAACGTTAACCTTGATGGTAAGTATCCCATCAATGAGGATGGGGGTGACTGTCAATGTGGGCTGGCGAGGAGTGGCTGAAAGTGCCGGCGTTTCGGTGGGGGCGGGCGATAGGGAGGCGGTGGCCGATGGTGTGGCAACCGGTTCTGGGGTCCCGCAGGCTGCGGCGAGCAAGGTGAATATGATCCACAGGAAGGCAAGGTTCTTCATCCGATGAATTTTACTGCTTCTTGCTTAAAATTGTGAACTTTGTTATTCAAAGCCAGGGGATTTACATATTTGTGCCAAATAAGGTGAAAATGGACTAATCAAAATACCGGATTCACATCAATATGTGATCACACCTTTCCGCAGTTTCTACAGCACATTCACCGGAGCGAAACGCCAGCTGGTAAAGGCTGGCGTTCTGTCATTTAATACAGGTTTTAATTGCTTGCTGATATCAGGGCGAAACGATCTTCACTGAATTCACGATAGAGTCAAAAGTGGGCTGGTGTTGTGACCATTCGGTTTGAGGACAGGACCCGAGGATAAGGAGGATTTCCTCGTTCCGTAAGGCAACGATGACCAATGCTGCATATGGGATGCCGGTGTCGTTGGCCATCGTAAAGACAGCCGAGGCAGCCGGATAACCGCTCAGCGTGAAAGTGCTCAGGTTTTGCTCCCCACTGAGATAGGTGGAAGCAGCGGCGATATAATCCAAAACATTTCCCATCGAACTTGTGTCGACGGTGAATGGGATGT
Organism: uncultured Chloroflexia bacterium; assembly: GCA_963760315.1. GTDB lineage: Bacteria > Chloroflexota > Anaerolineae > Anaerolineales > Villigracilaceae > UBA877. The sequence continues at coordinate 72,265 of CAVXCK010000004.1, read as the reverse complement.
CGCTGGTCGTCATGGAATTTGTCACTATGACCATAGTGGCCCCGGAGGCGGGGGCGCCCGAGGAAAGGTTGTTTAGAACATCTGCAGATGAGGCAAAGATGATTGTAAAACCATTCGTGGCATCACCCGATTCAGAATATTGCCAGGTAACCGGATAAATAAGGTTGATCCCTGCAGAGGGGTTGTCATAAACCAGGCCGGAGGGTGTTGGGGAGGAAAGGAAATTGGGTATATAGGGAATATTCTTTCCGAAGAAGTAAACGCCAACCACGACAACGATACAACAAAGGCAAAGGACGACTGCGCCTATGGCAAGACCGATCCAGAGGCCTTTTCGGGAGCGTTGGGGAGGCGGTGGGGGAGGGTAGGATTGGGTAAAACCAGGCGTGGTTTCCATATTGTCTTTCTCCTCAGTTTTGAAAAGATGTTGAACTAAGTTACCAATATTCTACTGCCATTTATCGTAAAATAAGTGACCTATGGATATCAAAACAACCAAGAACAGCAGTAATCCCGATTGCATCTTTGCGCGGTACCCTGTACTGCTTCTTAGATATGATTGTAATCATTGAACAATCATAACCCTGGACCTCCAAGTACTTCTCCAAATGACTCGGAGGTCTCTTGTTGAAAGATGCGGTTCACTTCTACCGGTTCACGGAGTGGTCAATTTCCCTATTTCGATTTGCAAAAGCCAGGACCTGCCGCGGTGAATGCCCATTTGCAGACAGGGTCTGCATTACAACTGGTTTCGGTGGAATGAGCCGAACACGGTACCGCTGTGGGAGGCAAAGGCGGGCCATAAAAGACCCTCAGGTTCGACAGGTTACCGCTTGCAGTTCCCGTGCCGGCAGAGAGCCAGCAATGCGATGTATTCGACCATTCCACAAAGTACCAGAGACCATCTGCGCTCCTGCCGGTGATCGGGAAAGAGCGGCCTGCCAGGGCCGGGCCCACAACTTCATATTTTATATCCGGACCAACGCGGCAATAGGCATTCATTGAGAGGGTGAACGCTATCGGCAGGTTGTCATAATCCCACCCAAAATCCTGCCCGGGCAGCGTGTGATTGGCCGTCAGGGTGATGGCCCGGAAGGTCATGCCTTCGTGACCGCTGGGGATGTACGTCCAGCTGCCGGGCAACAGGACGGCCTCGTTGGGCGAGCCATGGTCCGGATCAATCCTCAGGCAGTACTTGCCTGCCGACAGGTCTTTGAAGACGTAATACCCGTTGGCGTCTGTGATGGCGGTTGCCAGCCCGGCGGAGGGACAATCCCCGGGACCGATATCCACCACCACACCCAGGATGCCCGGTTCATCCACCTGGCGGATCGCATCCGCATGAACATTGCCCCATTGGTCGATCACACAGCCTACTGGGAGGGGGTCTGGAACCGGGTCACCGGGGGTATAGGCACACAGATCATGCCAGACGTTCCCGAAAACGGTGGCGTTGGTGGAGCCCCAGGCGGTGCCGTATTTGTACCACCAACCGAAGTTCGCATTCTTGACCTCCTGACCCGGGCTGACGATAACCGTCTGGTTGGCAAGGGCATATCCAACAGCATCCAAGGGATAGGTCCAGCCGCCTGGCAGCAGGATAGGACCGTTCATCGGTTCCTTGGTATCCACACTGACACAGTACGTGCCAGGCGGGATGGAATAGAAATCGAAAGTACCGTCCTGCCAAGTACCCACCTCACGGTAACCGCTGGAGGGACAGGCGCCCTCCCCAAGGCTGACCACCAGCCCCGGAATGCCGGGCTCGCCAGGGTCGTAGGACTGATTGGTAAAAAGATTGCCGGGGCTGGGGTAAACGCACCCCAGAGGCGGCTGGTTCGGCATGGGAGTCCCTGCCCCGGGACCGGCGCACTGGTCCTCCCAGACCGTCCCCTGGATGCTCCCGCTCTGGTATGCCTGCGCAGGGCAGGTGCCGGTAAGATTCATAAAAAAGGTGTAGACCTGTGACCAGGATCCGCTGAGGCCGTCTTTGACCGCCTGCACGCGCCAGTAGTAGCGGGTGCAGTCCTGCAAGGCCTGGACGGGTGCCCACTGCATGGTGGGGGTGGTGGTGCTCCCGTTGAGGGGGCTGCCGTCAAGAACCAGGCTGGTGGACATTTCCACGTTATAGTTATCCGGCAGGCAGGCGTCGGGATACCACCATAGAAGTTCCAGACCTGCAAGGTCATGGAAAGTCCAATGGTTGGGCGGGGAAAGCGGGAGGGGGGCGGCAAGCGATAAGCCATCACACGCCGGCCCGATGAAGAAGGTGCGCACCTCGCTTGCGGGACCTTCCTGACCCTGGGAAATCGGGCGGATGCTCCAGCGGTATTCCCGCCCGGGTTCCAGCGGCGTGCCGGGCTTCCAGGTACGCGTATAAAGCGAGTCAAAGGCGGGCACGCCATCCGGCATGGCTCCCAGTTCATCCTGGAAATACGCCCCGCTGGAAAGGTATAAATGGAATTTGGGCGTGTAGCAGAGATATTTCCCCTGCTGCTGGCCATCGTTGAAGAGGTAATAACCCGGATAAGCCCATTCGAACAGCGGCTGCAGAGAGGATATCGTGATCCCTTCCTGCGGATAGACCAATGAAGGGGGAACCATGAAATTGGCACCGCATTCCTGGTAGACCGGTGTTCCGCCCCGGGTGACGTGTGTACCCGTGCAGCCGACCAGACCGATCGCCAGAGCCAGAAGGGCAAGAGAGATGAACCATTTTGTTTTCATCAATTCCTCCAATGTTGGGCAGGAGAAGGACCGAAAAGAGCCAAGAGATACCCCTGCGAGGGTTCGATAATTTCAACCTGCTATTTTATTTATGGTTCCATTTTAGGGCAAAAGAAGGGGAAAGGCAAGTGGGGTATTTTTCAACCCGATTCCCGCAAGCAGTCTTTTCCAGTCGGATCGTGAGCCGTAAGAAAAGACCTCAAGCCTTAAAATAAAAATGCACTGTCTGACGACAATGCATTGGGAGTGCCCCCAAGCGGACCTGTTCCGAACCACACCCTTCCCCAAAATCGGGGGAAAATCCGGAACAACGGGAGTACTGTTTTCAAGAATGTAATAGAAACCACAAGATTTGTCAAGGAATGCCAGTATTAGCTATCTCATAATCATATAGAATTACCAATCGGCTCATAATCGTTTGGTCATTATTCCCTGTCCAACCGGGTTAAAATGCACCTTTTTTGGATTTGAACCTTGAACCGCCAGGTTTCGAGGCTCATTTATAAGTTCATTTATGGATTGCATCAATAGACGCTATACTCAATTAATAATATTGCAGTAGAATTTCACTAACGGCTGAGCCGCACCATGTTGACCGGACATTTTCAGGGCGAATCGAACCAAGATGTCCCTAAAGGAAACTGGCTATGGACAATGAGGAAGAGCTCAGAAAATACTTTGATTTTGATGATACCGATCTTTTTGCCAATCGGAATGGTTATCTGTCTCCGAGGCAACAAGATCGTGTAAAGAAAGACTTTCGTTCCGGAGGTAAATTCTTCGGGATTCTTGGATTCATTCTGATAGGATTAGCCATAACACCTCTAATCATTCTTCTAATTACTAAAGCCAATTGGCTTTTGTGGTTGGTTTTTACGATTGTCGGGATTCTTTGGATAATTCCAGCAATCTTCTTTTTTCGTGTGGCAAGCGACCGCAACGATAAAGACACACTGGAAACCGTTGAGGGACAGGTCAATACTGTAGAAGAAGTGCACGAAGGTCCACATTTTCACAAGGATTACGATTATTATTGGAAAATCGGCGGAGTCAGATTTGATGTACTCGATCCCGGCAAGGTGGATATTCTGGAGCAGGGTGCCACCTATCGGGTGTATTACCTTGATCTGGCAAAAGCAATCATGTCCTTGGAAAAGATCCCAAACAAGGAAGGAAAATAAACCTTTGTTTCCGGGACTTACTGCTCCTCGCATAAATAACTGAACTGATGCAGCCAAAAGGTAAGGAAAAGGCGACATTCCAGAGGGAAGAAATTCTCACAAAATGGAAGTGAGGTTTTGTTCGGGGGAGAAAACAGTAGGAGCTGCCACTTCAAGTTTTTCTTCTCGATCTCGGCATACATCGCATCGCGCTTGGATTTCTTCAGCAGTAAGTTGAATAGCGATTTCATGACATCAATCAGGCCGACCAGGGCAGATTAGGCGAACATCACAAGCTTCACCACTCGTTTCTCCCAACTGGGTCCACCAAGTCACAGAAAGGGGAAATGAACATGGTTAGAAAGCAATTTAATATCATTCTATCGGCAACTCTTTAAGTCTTCCCCTCTGTTCAAAACGCAAATCAGCCAAAAACTCCTCTATGTTAAAGGAATTTTGACTGGTTTTGTCTGATTCACATGCCCCTGGGGAGACTCGAACTCCCCTTTTTAGCTCCGGAGGCTAACGCTCTGTCCACTGAGCTACAGGGGCGTGCCACAGGATTTTACCACTTTTAGTCCAATAGTCGAATAGCCTACTCGTCTGATAGTCTCCTTGTCATCGGGGTGACAATAAATGAACCATCAGACTTGCACACGCGGGGCGAGCCTCATTTTCCAGACGCACCCGATCCCATATTGCAGTTCGAGGTCTGCTTCCTTATGGAGATGGAAACAGATCGGTACTTACTTCATACTGAAGCTTCATCTCATAGTGGGTGGTTGAATTGATCTCCACCGGCGGTTCGCGGCTGGCATCATACAAGGTAACAGTGGTGTAACCGATGGCACCACTCTCAATCAGTAATTGGAGCGGGTTGCCGGGTTGCCAATCGATCAGAAGAGCGTCAACGACCAAAACTACATTTGCCCCCGAACCAGCACGGTCAATGGGTTGTACGATGGTGAAGCCATTTCCATTAGACTGGATATCGGTGATCTCCGGGCTGGAAGAAACAAGGACCGGGTCGATCAAGCTTCCGCCAGCTTGCAGCGTCCAGGTCGACCAATCAGAAGTGGTCAGCAACTGGATCCGGATGGGGACAGCCCCGGTTGGTGTTGGTGGCGCCTCCGTACCCGAGGAGATTGGGATCTCCCCTGTGAGAGGGATTTCACCGCGCAACATCTGTGTGGCTGAACCTGCCAGGCGCAAGTACCAGTCACTGGGCAGCGAGTAGCCATCAGTATCCATCGCAATGAGATCCACGCCCACCGGCTGGTCGGCAGAGGTCGCGGCGATCTTGAACATGGCGGTCGCTTCGTCCACCTCGTCGAACATGGCATTGTAGAGCATGGGGGCATCGATCGAGATGGCGTTAAAGACCTGCCGCCAGTACAATTTCCCACCCATCCGCGGGATCGAGTTGAAAGGCGAGCCGCTGTCATTGTGGAAGGCAGTGCCGGGAAAGACCACCGGCATGTATTCTACCCCGCAGGCAGCCGCGACTGCCATGTCCTTCTGCATGGCGGCCTTATACAGGTCAACGCCGAAGATATCGGTAAACCTGCCGACCGTCCACGGGCTGATCACATCCAAGGAGCAGTAGTAATCCATCCAGGCTGGATCGCTCTGCGAATCGCCTTGCAGAGTCCGCCATGAGGTAGGCACACCGCCCATCAGCGTGACGCGATAGCGCGGCTCGGGATTGTTCACAAAGAAGTCCACAAGCGCCAATGCCTCAGCGGGAGTGACATTTTCTTCTGCGAATCCCAACCCCCAGATCGCCAGTACTGGCTTGCCATTGTGTCTCAAGTAGGATGGGCTTTCCGTCACCTTCAGCACGTCCACCATGTACTTCCAATCTTTCCCCAGAACAGTGATCAGCGTCGCACCATCCATGCCGCTGACATCGTACATGTTGGCAAAGACGCGCCCATAGGTTTCTGCACCCGCCTGGACATTGCGAGTGACCACATTCCGCTGATCAAAGAGGCCTGGATCAGAGAGAATGGCCCCGAAGCGCTGGACGAAGACACCATCCACGCCGTACTCGCTCATCCACTCGAAATGGCGCATGACCGTGGCCGGGTTGTAAGCGGAATAGAGATAGGCGGGTTGACCACTGGGGTAAACCATTTCTGTTTCGCAGTACTCTTCCGGGGTCAACTCGCTTGCGTCCGGCCACATGTCAACACGCAGGTTCGCGGCAGTGGGCTGTGTGCCTTTGAACCAATGGACGAACATCCCGAATTGTGAGCCATCGTCAGGGCATGAAAACCAGCCCTGGTAACCCATCAGCAGTTTGTGCTCCATGGTCGATGCATCCACCGTGGTGTGAGGCATGGGTGATCCGGTAGGGCTGATTATTGGTACGGTGGGGGTTGGCCCCGCAGTTTGAGTGTGGGCTGTCCCCGTAGTTTGAGTGGGGGAAGGGAGCGAACAGGCGATAAGAAATAAGGTCAACAGAAAGGCCAGAAACTTTGACATGGGAGCACCCAAGGATAATAAAGCTGGGGATTAAGATTCCCTCGTTCTTCTTTTTTTCTCTTTTGATATAGAACGAACAGGTGAATGAAACATTTAAGTATATACCAGTTTTGCAAGTAAAGACAACGAATAGCCTGGCGATTAAGCCGGGCTTTCATTTTTTAATAATCTACAAATTATAAGGTAAATGTCAAGCCTGCAAAATCCTTTTACGGTGTAAAATCTCGCTTTCGCCACCGCATCCCCCAGAAAAAAACCACTGCAAATCGCAACTCAAAACGTTGAACAAATAATTGAGCAGCAATTTTCACGTTTTGGTGTATAGTATTAGCGAGGCCGAGAATATGAAAGAATGTCCATATTGCGCAGAGGAGATACAAGATAGAGCTATAATTTGTAGGTACTGCGGAAGAGACTTGAAAGCTCCCACCAAGCCAAAATCGACCAAACCCATATAGAGTTCCGTGTGGGCAACGGGCGCCATATGGGGTGTAGCATTAGCGGTTATTGCAGCTGTGTCATCCTATGTAAGTGGTCGTGTAATAGATTTGCCTTCTTTCGCGGTTGAAGTAATCGCTTCTTTTCTAGCATTTTGGTTATTTATTTCGCTTGTTACGTGGCTGTGGAGAAAAACTGGTAATAGCGGATGGGGTAAAGCCGCGATTGTAATTGGAATTATCGGTCTAGTCGTCGCATTAGATTATCTTAAATATACTATTGATAATCCATCCTCACTTTATACAACAATTAATCCGACAGTAACCCAATATCAGTTACCTACCAGCATACCAACCATCTTGCCAACAAGCAATTTTCCAGAACCAAGCCCTACAGCAATCGGAATCTCATGCGTTCCGTGGTCAACATTGACGAGCTCTGATGTTGGATATCGTAGATGTGTTTTCGGACGAATAGTCAAGATTTATAGCGCCGGGGATTTGGCCACACAGATTCTTCGTTTCAGCAATGATACTGGAACCTTTATGATTGTAGCTCAGGGCAGAGGAAATCCCGGTTACTCAGGCATCCAAGTTGGTCAATGCTACGCGGCGGTTGGTTATGTTGTCGTTTGGTACGATGGTACTACCTTAAACATGGTTGAAGACTATACTAAATTGTATAATTATTCTGGTTGCCCATGAGTAGAGTAACAACCAGACCACCGCATATATAACACCAATCGTGACCGCCTAGGCTACCCGGCAAAATACTAGCACTTTTAAAAACAAGGGGCTCGATTTCCCCGCGGGTTTGTTTAATCATCTTCTGCTGCAACCGTTTATTCAGCGGCATGCAGCTTTGGCTTGTGTTGCTGCTTCCTCATGGCTTACGCCCTGAGACGAGCATCATCGACATGCTGGCGAAGAAATCACCATCGGCATTCGCTTTTTCCCAGCAGGTATGCAGCCGGTCAAGATCCTGGGCAGCAACGGCACCCGAAGCTATCGCTTCCTGCTCAAATCTATCCATGATCATTATCTGGCGCGCAAAAGCATAATCAGTGAAAGGGACACCACACATCTGGACAGACACATCCACCAACCCTTGGTGTTTGAAGAGGCGATACAGTTGCCGTCCTGAATAGCCGTTATTCGCCATGTGCTCAGGAAAGAAGCGGACATATCGCCGTTCTGATTCGATCTCAGCCGTATCTATTGAGAGCGATCCCCAATCAGCATCCAACACCACAATCCAGCCGCCAGATTTCGTCACGCGCGCCATTTCAGACAATGTTTTCACAGGGTCATGCAAATGCTGGAATGTTCGTTCACAACGGCATGCGTCAAAATAACCTGACCCAAATGGCAGTGTGATTGCATCTGCGTGTTTATGAATCACCCAGGCACTCACCTCGGCTTCTAGGGCGCGTTTCTCTGCCTCCGCAATCATATCTGCATCGAAATCGACGCCAATGACCTGGCCGGATGTACCCACCAACCGTGCAAGTGGGATCGTATCTGTGCCAGGACCGCAACCCACATCAAGCACCTTCTGTCCTGGCTGCGCGCGCATTTGCTCATAGGTAAGTCGTTTGAAGTTGTTCAACAGCTTTTGAGCTGTGTCCAGGTACGTTGTGTCCACATATCCTTTATGTTGAGAGGCCATACTTCTCCTCCGGTTCTGACATCATATTATTTCACATCAACAGCATGACGCAGAACTACGCTCCAATAATCCACATAACATAGCATGCAATTTTGCCTGAACTATAAGTGCAGTATATAACCAATCATCCCTGAATTCAATAACTCCTCTTTTCGCCAATGGGGAAAGGGGCGGCAATCCCAACCGCCCACTTCACCTGTCAGAGGGAGGGGGTCTTGCTTGGGATACTATCCGGCAGTTCAACCTCCACCCGGCGCAGAGGCGGATACAGGAAAAAGCCCACTGTGGTTGCCAGGACGAGGATTCCCATGATGATAAAAAACAGTCCAATACCACGCCCAGGGCCGATCCCGATGATCCGACCAACGCTGTCCGCCAGCGGACCGCCCTGGATCAGCAGTGGTTCAAAGACATGGTCTGCCAGCGGTCCAGCCAAGAGATAGGAAAACGGGATGGATGACCAGGCGATCATCCGCCGCATCGCAAACACCCGTCCCTGCACGTCCGGAGCGGTTTTCACCTGCCAGATCGCCTGGCTGCAGCCATTGATCATCGGCTGACCAAGGAAAAAGAAGAAAACAGCCGCGGCATAGATGATCACCCGAGGAGGGAAGCCCGCGGCTAACAATGTGATGCCCTGCAGCAAGTTGAAACCAAGGATACCCAAAATACGCTGCCTGGGACCACCCCAGATACTCATGGCCAGGCTACTGCCCAGAAAACCAATACCACCGACCGACATGATCAACCCAAGAACGGCAGGCGTGCTAAAGCTCAGCACCAGTGGAGTAAACAGCACCTGGGCAAAACCCGTGGTGAAATTGTTGGCGGCGAAATAAAGCAGCAACCCCAACAGTCCGGGGCGGGCAACGATATATGTCCAACCAAAGGCAGCCTCGCGCAACAAGGATCCCTGGCTCGTTTTACTTTCGGTAGTGACTTCGGGTTTGGGAAACCGGGTGATCAGAAGCGTAAACAGGGCAAAAAGATAAGTGGCATAGTCAACCAGCAGAATAGTAAAAATTGGGAATATCCCCATCATGACGCCGGCGATTGCAGGTGAACCGATCTGTGCGACCGCCTCCGCGATCTGCACCATCCCGCTGGCACGACCCAGGTGCTCCTTGGGAACCAGCAGCGTGGTCGCAGCGGAATAAGCAGGCCACTGGAAAGCAGTGATGGTGGAACTGATGGACATCGCGAGGTAAATTTCCCAGACCTGCAGCCGACCTGCAAACAGCAGCAAGCACATGCTCAAAGTACACACGGACGCTCCCGCGTCGCTCAGGAACATCGCCCAGCGCCGATCCCAGCGGTCCACCAGCGCGCCAGCAATGGGTGAGAACAAGATCCCTGGCAGGGTTGTAGCTAATGCTATGAGAGCAAATTGGGTGACAGACCCGGTCCGTTGATATACCCATACCCCCAGCGCGAATCCAGTCAGGCCGGTACCAGTCAGCGAGATCAACTGACCGAACCAGACCAGGAGAAAGGTCCGAAAGCCAGGGGCGATATTTTTTTGTGCCATCACACCTTTATTCTACTTTTGCGATTTCAGGTTCAAATGGAGACGGTGTTGGGCGAATTCCTCACAATTTATCCATGATTTGTCGCAAAAGGATTATTTATCAAAAATGACAAAACCTCCGCATGAAAAAGGCAGGGGTGGTTGTATAGTCCACTTGAAAATGCTATACTTCAATTCTGGTATTGCATGTTGGTATAACGCTGGCAAACAATAATGGAGAGGTATGGAATGTTTTCATCCAAGTATAGATTTCAAAGCATAATTGGAATTCTTCTTGTCATTCTTGGTATAGCTGCAATCGTTATAGCAATTGTCATCACGCCGACATTTGCCAGCAACCATCTTTCTTCGGATCATATTATCACAGCCGGTGGTATAAAAAAACTCGATCATTATAGATTTATTTGTTCTCTTTTAGGGATACTTCTACTTATAAGTGGTTCTGTTTTTTTGATCGTAAAAGATTTAGAAACGAAGATTCAGAAAATAAAATCTGTCTTTCCCAGACCACTTCGGGTTGCTTTTTATGGCATCTTTTCAACCCTATTACTGTTTGTCGGGTTCTTCACGAACTCCTGGAGGTGGCCAGTGAGAGCTGGTTTCTTAAGCAGAACTACGACATGGAGAGCTTTGTAGTAGGGAGGATAGTCCAGTCTCATCAGGATGGCATCTTCTCTTATGGAGGGCTGCTAGGGAATGGAAGACCCGATGCAGCCCCGGCTATGCCTAAGAATGAGGCTTATACATATCAGTATCTAGCCTACACAAACGACCTTCCATTTGGATCGTTTACTACATACCAGTCACAAATCGGTGGACAGGGAATCCTTTTTAGCGTTTTGGATGGCTTGATACGTTTGCTGCCCCAGCAAAAACTCCAAATCTTTCATGCGTTCACATCCCTGCTCTCAGCATTAGCCTTATCCATGATTGTCCTGTGGTTTTATTTGGAATTCGGCTTGATAGCCAGTTTGTTTGCCCTCGCTTCCGCGGTTCTCTCGCCATGGTTGGTTGTTTTTGGAGGAAAGCTCTTTTGGTCAATGTGGTCCTTCTACTTACCCATGGTTGTAATCATGTACTACTTCAAAAAAAGAAACCCTGCACGTCACAATAACATCAATTTTGGAATCCTTGTATTCATAGCAGTCCTCGTGAAATGCCTATTCACTGGTTATGAGTACATTACTACTACCTTGATTATGATGATGGTACCCTATGTTTTTTACTATATACTCCGTAGATCTAGCATTAGATATTTCATCAGTGGTTCGCTCATAGCTATATTTAGTTCATGTCTAGCAATCGTGCTAAGTTTTTTCATTCTTTGTATCCAGATCGGATCTGTTGAAGGAAGTTTCGTAAAGGGAATTAACCACATAGAATATGTTCTGGAAAAAAGAACTTATGGAGATCCCATTAAACTTTCCAAGCGTCTATGCTAATAGCCTCAAATCCCATACTACTGATGTGGTGAAGACATACCTTTTGGGCAGTTACTTCGGTCCCGAAAAATACCTGTCCACTTCCGTGCCGATCATACCATCCATATCATCTAGGGTTAGATATTTGTACCTGATATTCTTGTTCGCGATGGCGTCCGTCTTATTGTACGTATTTAGGAAGAGATATTCAGACAAAGGAAAGGTTAAAAGCAACCTCGCACTTGTCCTAGCAACTTGGTTTTCGCTCTTAGCTCCCTTATCATGGTTTGTTATCTTCAAAGCACATTCTTCCTTACACACACATATGAATTACATCGTTTGGCAGATGCCATTTACATTGTTCGGTTTTGCTCTTTGTGGACTATTGGTTGAGACTGCGCTCACAGAAAGACGCCAGTCCTCTCTCAACTCGTAGAAAAAGAACAAAGAAATGCGTACAAGGAATGAAGAATTATCATCAGGGCAAGGCAGACCACCTGCATTATCCACCGGATGGAAGGATCTAGTACCAACTCTCCATCGAGAGATAATACGCAGGAGCCACGGAGGCTAGCGTCCACTTTTGAGTTGTTTTGATTTCGGGTGTCATTTTCTGCCGCCTTTCTGATCAATTGGCGGCTAGAATATTGGGATGTGCTCCGGAGGTTAACGCTCTGTCCACTGAGCTACAGGGACGGGCGACGGAGATTTACCACTATATACATCAGGCGGAAAAGGTTTTAGAGGTCTTCAGGGTCGGACCTATAAAACCTGCACAAACGGGGCGAGCTGCGCCATTTCTGCGCGGAGTTTCTGAGAATGGCCAAGTTTCCGCCCTCATCTCCAAGGCTGTCATACTGCCGGCGCTTGTGGGCATATTCGCCGCAGAGCTGGTAGAAACGAGCCGTCTTGAAATACTTGCCAGTGAAAAGAGCGGCAATTCGTGCAAACATCTGGAGCCAGGCCGAAGAGGCTGTGCGAAAGAGAGCAGGGGTGATCATCCCGGCCTGGACTTCGAGCGGCCAGGTATTTTTTCAAATTCTGTTGTTCACGCCAAGTGGCCCAGATGATGATACCGAACATAAACAACCAGCCGGTCCAGTCAATGGCGGTGCCGATTGCCAATCCCCCCAATCCGCCGGGCAGGAATGACTGCCATGGTGTTATGGAAGGCATGGGCGAACATGCCTACGGCCAGTCCCAGCAGCGGAGCAAAGATCCTTAACGAACCAGTTCTTGTTCAGGCGGGCAGCGGCCAGCCCGATGCCGAAGAAGGCGGTATAGAAGGGATGCTGCCAGCCGACCAGAATGACCCGGATGAAAGTCAGGGAAAGCAACCCGCTCCAGCCGCTCTCCTGGAATCCGTAGGTGTAAATATAGTAGGTATTTTCGGTGGCGGCAAATCCCAGGGCGGCCACCCCGGCATAAATAATGCCGTCCAGGATCGAATCAAATTCGCGGCGGAAGACGAGGAAAACAGCCAGGACAGCCAACCCTTTGAGGGTTTCCTCCACCAGGGGGGCGACGAGCGATCCGGTGGCGAAATCGCGTGGCGACGCTCGAATTGGTGAAAACGTAAATCCCCAATCCCAGTGATGGTATTGATGATGAAGGCACTGCCTGCGGCGATGACCGCGCCCCAAATAAAAACACCACCCAGCAACAGAAGCGGTTCTTTTTCGTAGCGGTCGAGCCAGTAGAGAATATAGGCGAAAAGCAGCGCCGTGGAAAAGCCGATCAACCCAGAAGCAACCAGTCCCATTCTATTCTCCGAAGAACAAGACAGTCAAGTTTAACGTAATTTATAAGTGAAAATCGTTATTTAAGAATCAGACGGGTACGTTCGATGCGCGTGGTTTCGAATGGAATCCCGAGGGCATCCAGCACTTCCTCGGGACGGCCGGTGGCGCCTTCGCGCGCAGCCAGGCGCATGTACAGGCGGAGCACCCCGGACCCTTCAGCGGGCAGCAATTCGAGCGACTCGATCAAAGGCCGCAGGTCGTAGGTTTTGCCGCGCCGTTCACGGGGGAGAGAGGCAGCTCCCAGCAGCGTGGAGATGCTTTTCACCAGACCGGGGCCATCACACGGTTCCAGCAGGGTGACTTCATACTCCGCAGAAACCACCTGCGTCTGGAGAGCCGGACCGTGCTCGTCCACAACCTCCACTGAGGAGATGACCAGTCCCGGCGGCGCAGCGGATTGCAGGATTTCTTTGTAGGGGCGATCCAATGGTTGACTGGATTCATTTATCCACATATCCACGATCTCTGCGCACCCGATGAATCCCAAGCGGCAAAGCCGAAGCCAACTGGATCTTCGGACCGGGGTGGAAGCCCTGCGTGTACGATAACGGCAGACCGGCGCGGCGGACGGTCCGCTCCCAGAGGCCATGCAAATCCAGATGACCAGTATAGCGCAATGCGCCAGATTTTGAAAAGGTGATGCGCAATCTCATTCTAGTTTAGGTCGCTTTCCCGGTCCGTTTTCCAGCCCATTTGCGTAGATAGGGAAAGAGCCAGGCACCGAGGAGGCAGAAGCCAACCGTGACCAGCATGCCTGCCGGGCCCAAAGACCAGGTCCATCCCGGCGCCGGCGGAGGTAACCAGCCACAGGTAGAGGATGATCAGCGCGGCAATGACGCCCGAAGCGATGGCGGTGCCGAGACCGTGGAAGGGCTGCATCAAGCGCGCCAATATCCCGACGACCAGGGAGGTGAAGCATAAAATGACCAGCATGGTCCACTGACCGGTCGGGAGGAGCATGCTCAACACAGCGTTGAACATGAGCATGCCCATAAAAATGAGAAATCCACCCGGGATACCGACAAGAATATTGTTGAAGAACCCGCGCAGGTTCATGAGTTAACCTCCTCCCGCAGCGATTTGTTTTCCGCTGGCGGGTGACTTGACTTCCGGACATTTCCAGTAAATGCCGGGATATTCACGCCGCGTGGAGGCGAATGCAGGGAGAATGCCGCAGGCATCACAATCCTCACGGCAGTCCGGGCGGATATTGCCTTCCAGCGAACGGTGGTAATCAGCGTAGCAGGTATTTCTTGCGCACTGCGTCGGAGATATGCTCCCAGGGGAAGACCTCGTCGAGGCGGCGCGGGCGGTGGGTGTAGAAGGCCGGGTCGAGTTTTTGGGTGGCAAATGCCGAGGTCCAAGCCTCGAACCGGCGCTGGTCCTGCCAGGCGTCGAACTTCGCGCCGTTCTTCCAGGCGGTGTAGACCACTTCCGCCATTCGCCGGTCGCCGCGTGAGAGCCAGCCTTCAAGAAGAGTATCTTCCGGCGACGTCCACGAAAGCTTGAAAGCCGGGCCGCGCAATTCGCGCATCAGCAGTTCCTGCTTGGCCTTGATCTGTTCGGCGGTAGTCCACCGAGACCCACTGGAAGGGAGTATGCGGCTTTGGGATGAAGGTGCTCACCCCGGCGTGAACCCTGGCCTTGCCTCCCAGCGCCTTGCGCCCTTCAGCCAGAACGCGCTTGCACAGGTCGGCGATGGCCTGCACGTCTTCGAGCGTCTCGGACGGGTGGCCGATCATGAAGTAGAGTTTGATGTTCGTCCAGCCGCGGGCGATAGATGGCGCGGGCAGTCTCGAGCAGTTGCTCATCGGTGATGAACTTGTTGATAATGCGGCGCATGCGTTCAGTAGCGGCTTCCGGGGCGAGGGTGAACCCGCCAGAGCGCCGGGTTTTCAGTTTTTCCATCAGCGCGACAGAAACGGTATCAATGCGCAGGGAAGGCAGGGAAACGGTCAGATGCTTGTCCACGAACTTCTCCCCGATGCGGGTGACCAGTTCGAGGATGTCAGTGTAATCGGAGGAGGACAGGGAAAGGAGCGCCAGCTCCTCGGCTCCGGTGGCGTTGACGGCTTCTTCCGCCGCCTGAACGATCTCTTCCACGCTGCGTTCGCGGACCGGGCGGGTAATCATACCTGCCTGGCAGAAGCGACAACCGCGCGTGCAACCACGCATCACTTCCACCGATACGCGGTTGTGGACCACGTCAATATTCGGGACGAGAAAGCGGGTGGTGGGCGGCGGCAGTTTAGCCACCATGCGCTTGACGACGGTCTGCGGCGCTTCGGGGACGGTGGGAGAAAGGCTGGCAAGGGTGCCGTCCGGCAGGTATTTGGCATCGTAAAACCGGGGCACGTATACACCGGGGATCCGGGCTAATTCTCGAAGCAGTTTCTCTCTGGAAGGTCTCAAAGGCCGGTTGTCGCGTCCCTTGGAGATTTGATTTTTGACTTCTTTTACAGTGTCAATGATTTCGTGGATGACTTCCTCGCCCTCGCCAATGACAAACGCATCGATGAAGGCGTGCATCGGTTCCGGGTTGAAACAGGCATGGCCTCCGGCGATGACCAGCGGGTCTGATGTCGCCGCGCTCAGCGGAGCGGAGTGGAATCCCAGCCAGGTCGAGCAGGTTGAGGGTATTGGTGTAGAGCGTCTCGTAAGGCAGGGAGAAGCCGAGGATGTCAAAAGCGGCCAGAGGGTGTTTAGACTCGAGCGAGTAGAGCGGGATGTCTCTCGACCGCATCAGGTCTTCCATGTCCACCCAGGGGGCGTAGGCGCGTTCGGCCAGCGCTTCGGGACGCTGGTTGACCAGGTCGTAGAGGATCTGCAAACCGAGATTGGAGATGCCGATATCATAGATATCGGGGAAGATGAAGGCGACTTTGGTCTCGACTTCCTCCCAATCTTTGACAACGGCAGTTCAGTTCGCCGCCGACGTACCGGCCCGGTTTCTGTACCTTTAAGAGAATCCGCTCGAGGCGGGATTCGATCTCAGCAGGGGAAAGCATAGCCGGAATTATAACCGACGCCGAAGGCGGTCTGATTGCTTCCTGCACAGACAGGCGAAGTGCCTGAAGTAATTTCCCGGACACAAACAAGGACCCAGTTCGGTGAAAGTGACTCGAGGCTTAGCCAATCTGAAAAGGAGAATTAAAAAAACCGGGTTTTCATCCCCATATAGGGGGGAAACCCGGCTTCTGAAACCTAAATCAGATTTCGACCGGCACGGTGTGGACCAGCCAGGGTTAAATTACAATCTTACCGTTCTGGTAAAACAGGTCACCATCCACTTTGATTTCGGCGTCGTTCATGTCACACAGCATGTCCCAGTGGATGCCCGACTTGTTTTTGGATCCGGACTCCGGGTACCCGGAACCGACGGCCAGGTGGATCGTTCCGCCCATTTTTTCATCGAAGAGCATGTTCTTGGTGAAGCGGGTGATGCCATAGTTGGTGCCGATGCCGAACTCGCCCAGGGTGCGGGAGCCGGCGTCGGTGTTCAGCATGGAAGTGAGCAGTTCCTGGTTCTTGCTGGCTTTCTCCTTGACGACCCGGCCCTTCTCGAACCACAGCTCGATGTCGGTGACTTCCTGACCGTACTCGATGGCCGGGTACTTGAAGCGGACCCAGCCCTTGACCGAATCCTCGACCGGACCGGTGAAGATTTCGCCATCGGGGAAGTTGACTTTTCCGTCGCAGGGAATGAAGATGCGGTCTTTGATGGACATTTTCAGGTCCACATTCGAGCCTTTCAGCACAACCTGGTCCCGGCCTTTCAGCCAGTCCACGATCTTGCGCTGGGACTCGCCTTCTTTGCGCCAGAAAGCCACCGGATCATCGTCATTGAGCATGCCCGCGCTGAAGACGAATTCGCGGTAGTCGGCCAGGGACATATCGGCTTCCTGGGCCATGGCCTGGGACGGGTAAGCCGTCAGGCACCAGCGCAGTTCACCTTTGGCGGCGCGGCCAAAGAAGGTTTTGCTGATCACCGCACCAGCCTTGCTGAAGCGCGCCAGGCGCGCCGGATTGATGGCGCTCAGTTCGCGGGTATTGTGCTCGGTCCACAGGCTCAGGCTGGCGTCGAAAGTTTCGGCAACCAGTTTGCGGATGGGAGAGATAAAGTCCAGTTGGGCGTCGGAGGCATGTTTGTAGAAGATTTCTTCTGCCCCGGGGACAGATTCTGGATAAAAACGTTCGCCCCGGCCTTGATGGCTTCTTCGTAAGCGGCCAGGGTCAATTCCTCAGCGATGGGATGCGTGCGGATATGCAGCGATCTGTCCGGGCTTGATCTCCAGGGCGTAATGGATCAGGATCTTGGCAAGTTTGGTAATGCGGGGATCGGGCATGGGATACTCCATAGGATTCGATTTTAGGGAATGATACTTGAATTTTACAAATTGTGTCACCCTACGGGCGAGGGGTTCTAGAACTCTTGCTCAGCAGGTTTGAGGATATCCATCCCCGGCAATTTGCCAACCAGTTTCTCGGGTTTGTGGATGAGCAACGGCAGACACTGCGGACAGATTTGGATTGTTTCGCCTCGGAATTGCATGCCCAGCAGGGGAATTTGTACTTCGGTGCGGTCGCAGTTCAGGCAAGTTTTCATTTACAAGGTTCCTTTATACATGCCGCCATCCACGGTCAGCATTACGCCGGTGATGTAGCTCGCAGCGGGCGAGACGAGGAAGACAGCCGCTTTGGCGAACTCTTCGGGCGTGCCCATGCGTCCCAGGGGGCTGTCTTTGGACTGGTTGGCAATCTCTGCCTCGACCGTGGTCCCGTTCTGCTTGGCGCGGAAGGTCATCAGCTCGGTGACGCGCTCGGTCTCGGTCCAGCCGGGCAGGATGGAGTTGAAGCGGATGCCATCCCTGCCCAGTTCGAGTGCCAGCGACTTGGTCAGCCCAACGGTGGCAGCGCGGATGCTGTTGGATAGAACCAGGTTCGGGATGGGCTGTTTGACCGAGTAGGAGGTGACCGTCAGCACGCTGGCTGCTTTCGACTGGCGCAGATGCGGCAGAGCGGCTTTAATCAGCCGCACGTGGCTCATCAACGACAGGTCAATCGCTTTTTGCCAGGCGGCTTCGTCGAACGACTCGAACGTCCCGGCGGGAGGGCCTCCAGCGTTGGTGATCAGAATATCCAGCCCTCCCAGCAACCGGGCGGCCTCGTTGACCAACCGTTCGGGCACAGCCGGGTCCGCCACATCGCCGGCCAGACCGAGCAGATTGCTCCAGTTTCGGTGGAGATCTTCCTGGCTGCAGCGGAAACCTTGGTCTCGTCCCGGCTGTTGACCGCCACATTACAACCCTCCTTTGCCAGCACCAGCGCTGCTGCGTAGCCCAGCCCGCGGCTGGAGCCGGTGACAAGGGCGTGTTTGCCTTTTAGTTGCAGGTCCATAAATTCTCCTTTCCAACCAGGTCACCCGGGCACAAATTTTTGTGACCCCGTGCCCTGGTGGCTAGATGATTTCTGTTTTCATATCCAAAACATCCCCATCCGGCCAGTTGGCCTCCACCCACTTCCGCACCGTCTCCAATGCGGATTGCAGGTGGGCGGCGTTGTTCCCGACCATTCCGCAGGAGATAACGGCCTCCTGCCATTTGTCCTGCAGGCCCATCTCGGCGGCGGAGAGGTTGAACTGGCGGTGCAGACGCGCCAGCAAGGGTTTGAGGCGGCCGCGCTTTTCTTTCAGCGAGGTGCAGCCAGGGAGGTGGAGATGAAAGGTAAGAATGCCAATCATGATTGCTTCAGCGCTTCGCGGAGTTCCACAACCAATTTCTGCACGTCCGGTCCTTTGCAGAGTAAATCCTTCGCCAGGAAATTGATACCGCGCTCGGGGATTTCCTTTGCACGCGGCACGAGCCAGGCATGAAAATGGGGTACCCCTTCCATCATGATAACCTGGTAAATACGCTCTGCACCTGTCACCCGCTTCAGTTCAGTATATAGCTTCTTTAACAAAATGCCATAACTTGCGGCTTCATCCGGTAACAATTCAGCAAAATCCAAGAAATGGCGTTTAAATTCTATGAACAGCGTCCCCAGGGGACCTTTGTCAACCGGAGCGTGGCACACTATCCAATGGAGGTCATCATAAATATAACCACCGGGTGGAGAGGCGATCTCCCCGGCATGTTTTTGACATAAGAAGCACTTCATTATTCCTCCTGCCAATAAGGACTATCGTGGTTTGCTATTCTCATTGGATGATTCTCGCGATTTACGAATTACGCATTACGATTTACAATGCTTTTATCGATGGACACCGAAACGCGCCTACAACCAGGCTCTCGATTACCTCTACTCTTTTGTAGATTATAGCCTGAAAAAATCCTCCGAACTCGCCAAGGCCGATTTCAACCTCGACCGGATGCGGGCGCTGATGGCTTTGCTCGGCAACCCGGAGCAGAAGTATCCCGATCCTCCACGTAGCCGGGACGAAGGGCAAAGGCTCCACCTGCGCGCTGATGGCTTCGGCCTTGACCGCAGCCGGATACAAGACCGGACTGTATACCTCCCCGCATTTGCAGGATTACGTGGAACGCATCCAAATTGACGGACAACCAGTCTCACATGCCCAACTGGTGGAACTGGTCGAGCAGGTCAAACCGCATGTGGCGGCTGTCCCGAAGTTGACCACTTTCGAGATTACCACCGCCCTCGGCTTTCTTTACTTTGCCCAACAAAAAGTGGAGGCGGCGGTGATCGAGGTGGGGCTGGGCGGGCGGCTGGACGCGACCAACGTGGTCACGCCGCGTGTCTCGGTCATCACTTCGCTTTCCTACGATCACATGGCGGTGCTCGGCAACACCTTGACGCTGATCGCGGGCGAAAAAGCCGGCATCATCAAACCCGGCATCCCGGTGGTCTCTTCACCGCAGAAAGACGAGGCGCTGGTTGTGCTGGAAAGGGTGGCGGAAGAACGGCATTGCCCCGCTGACGCTCGTCGGGCGGGAGGTGCCATTTGAAGCCGGCGAACATTCATTGGATGGACAGACGCTTTCATTAGCAGAAAGATGGCAGAAAGTGGCAAAGCAAGAAGCGGAAAACAGCCAGGAATCGGTTATACTTCGCCTCCCTTTGCTGGGGCAACACCAGGTTGTCAACGCGGCAACCGCTTACGCCGCTCTGAAAGCCAGCGGACTGAATATCAGCGACGAAGCCATCCGCAAAGGATTTGCCGGAGTGAAATGGCCGTGCCGGTTCGAGATCGTCGCGTCCCGTCTGAACCGGGACTACCTGTACCCGATCATCCTGGACTCGGCCCATAACGAGGATTCGTTCGAAAAACTGGCCGCAGACCCTGGAAGATTACTTTCCCGGTCGACCGGTGATCCTGATCTTTGGCTCGTCCGAAGACAAGGATGTGGCCGGGATGCTGGCGGCATCTGAAAGGACGATTGAAACTCGTCCTTGCCACCAAAGCCGTCCACCCGCGGGCCATCGAGCCGGAGAAAATCGTCGAAACAGCGAACAGGCTGGGGATCCGGGCAGAAGCGGCTGCCCCGGTGGAGGCAGCCCTGGTCCGGGCGCTGGACCTGGCTGCGGGCGGCGGAGAAATTGTCTTATCGGCAGGCAGCATGTTTGTCACTGCCGAAGTGAAAACTGCCTGGGAAAAAATGCATAAATTGTAGTAACGACCTGCTGAGGAGGTTCCCCAACAGGGATGATTCGCCGAGTTGTTACTACACGAGGAAGTTATGAATCAAAACGACTGGTCTTTTCAGGAAGAAGATGCCTTCAACGTGGCGCTCTCGCAGCGCACCGACGAACTTTACCGGGTCGCCAATGCCACGCCGGATGAGGACGGCTGCATCGAGGCGCTGGTCCTGCCGCTGCGGGACATCGTCGTTTTTCCGCACATGGTCACGCCGGTTTTTGTGGCGCGCGAGGCCAGCCTGCTGGCAATCCAGGAAGCGCACGAGCACGACCGGACCATCATCGGCCTGACCCAGCGCGACCCGGACGTGGAAGACCCTGGGCCGCAGGATTTCCTGCCCATCGGCGTGGAAATGGCCGTCGGACGGCTGCTTTCGATGCCGGATGGCTCGTCCTCAGCGCTGGTGCAGGGACGGCGGCGGGTGGAGGTGGTGGAATTTACCCGCCTGACGCCGGTGCTCAAGGTGCGGGCGCGGGTGATCGAGGAACCGACCACTGCCGACAAAACCACCCAGGCACTGATGCGCAACGCCCTGGACCTGTTCGACCGCTGCGTCCAACTCGACCGGGCCATCCCCGAAGAAGCCCATCTCTTCGCCATGAATATCTCCGAACCGGGCTGGCTGGCGGATATGATCGCCACGGCGGTCTCCATCAACCTGACCGAGCGCCAGCAACTACTTCTGATGAAGGACGCGCGCCAGCGCCTCCAACGGATCAACAAATTGCTGGCCCAGGAACTGGACGTGCTCGAACTGGAAGATGAAATCCACAGCCGTGTCCAGGACGAGGTGGATAAAAGCCAGCGCGAGTTTTACCTGCGCGAGCAGATGAAGCAGATCCAGACCGAACTGGGCGAAGGCGACATCTTCACGCGCGACCTGAACGACTTGAAGAAGAAAATCGAAGCGGCTTCGCTGCCGGAGCAAGCGCGCACCACCGCCATCAAGGAACTCGAACGCCTGAACCAGATGCCGCCCATGGCCCCCGAAGTGGGCATCATCCGCACCTACCTGGACTGGATCCTCGACCTGCCCTGGCAGAAATCCACCGAAGACAACCTGGATGTAAAACATGCCGCCCGTATCCTGGAGCGCGACCATTACGGCCTGAAGAAAGCCAAGGACCGCATCCTGGAATACATCGCCGTGCGCTCGCTCAAGCCCAAGAAGGAGCGCCAGCCGATCCTGTGCTTCGTCGGCCCGCCCGGGACGGGCAAGACCTCGCTCGGCCAATCCATCGCCGAATCGCTGGGACGCAAGTTCGTGCGTGTCTCGCTCGGCGGGGTGCGGGACGAGGCGGAGATCCGCGGCCACCGCCGGACGTACATCGGCGCGCTGCCCGGGCGCATCCTCCAGACGATGAAGCGGGCCGGGACCGCGAACCCGCTTTTCATGCTCGACGAGATCGACAAACTCGGGCAGGATTTCCGCGGCGACCCATCGTCGGCCCTGCTGGAAGTGCTCGACCCCGAGCAGAACCACGCCTTCAGCGACCACTATCTCGAACTGGATTTCGACCTTTCGAAGGTCATGTTCATCACCACCGCCAACACGCTGATGACCATCCCGCCCGCCCTGCTGGACCGGATGGAAGTGATCGAGTTCCCCGGCTACATCGAGGAAGAAAAACTCATCATTGCCGACCGGTTCCTGATCCCGCGCCAGTTGGAAGAAAGCGGCATCGAAGTCCTCGGGCTGAGTTTCACCACCGAAGCGCTGCAGCGCATCGTCCGCGAATACACCTACGAAGCGGGAGTGCGCAACCTGGAGCGCGAGATCGGACGCATCTGCCGCAAGGTGGCGCGCTGGAAAGCCGAAGAGAAGCGCTATCCCACTGACCATCCTGCCGGAGCTGATCGAGAAATTCCTCGGCCCGCAGCAGTTCTTCCAGACCGAGGCCGAGCGCAAGGACGAAGTGGGCGTGGCCACCGGCCTGGCCTGGACCGAGAACGGCGGCGAGATCATGTCCATCGAAGTGGCCGTCCTGGATGGCAAGGGCAACCTGCAGATGACCGGTCAGATCGGGGACGTGATGCAGGAATCGGGCCAGGCCGCGCTGACTTACGTCAAATCGCGGGCGACCCTGCTGGGGATCGACCTCGAAGTGTTCGAGCGCATGGATATCCACGTGCACATGCCGGAGGGCGCCATCCCGAAGGATGGCCCATCAGCGGGCATCACCCTGGCAACGGCGCTCATCTCCGCGCTGACCGGGCGACCTGTCCACAAGGAAGTGGGCATGACCGGCGAGATCACCCTGCGCGGGCGTGTGCTGCCCATCGGAGGGTTGCGCGAAAAGGTGCTGGCTGCCCACCGCGCCGGGCTGAAGGTGGTGCTCATCCCGGAGAAGAACATGAAAGACCTGGTGGATGTGCCCAAGAAGGTGCGCGAGGATTTGAAGATCATCCCCATTCAGCACATGGACCAGGTGCTCGAAATTGCCCTTGCAGCAGAAGCGGTCCTTGAGCCACCCCACCCGCGGCGCAAGCAGGAAGAGCCGGGCGAAGCCGCAGAAGAGTAACAGAAGATAACATCCAAAACATATGAATGACGCGAATGGGATACAATATTTGCGTCATTCATTTTTTAATTACCGTTTAGGAAAGTCATGTCGACATATCCGCTGAAAGTAATAAAGTCGTCTTCATCACCGGCGCCTCCTCGGGCTTTGGAGCGGACGCCGCACGGCTGTTTGCCAAAGAAGGCTGCATCGTCATCCTGGCTGCCCGGCGCATGGACCGCTTGACCGCGCTGGCCGAAGAGATCCGTCTCGCCGGCGGGCAGGCTCTTGCCCTCCAGCTCGATGTGACCGAGCAGACCCAGATCGACGGCTGCCGTCCAGACCGTGCTCGATAACTTATGGGCGGATTGACATCCTCTTAAATAATGCCGGGCTGGGCCGCCTGGACTGGCTGGAAACGCTCGATCCCGCCGCCGACATTGACATGCAATTGACGTCAACTTGCGCGGGGTCGATCCAATTGACGCGCGCCGTCCTGCCGTCCATGCTGGCCCGCCAGCGCTGGGCATATCATCAACATGTCCTCGGTGGCAGGTCTGATCGCGGCACCGATGTACACCGTCTATGCCGCCACCAAGTATGGCATGCGCGGATTTACCGACGCCCTGCGGCGGGAGGTGGCGCCCTTGGGTATCCAGGTCTCCGGCATCTATCCCGGCCCGGCAACGACCGAGTTCGGACAGCAATACCGGCGACAACCCCCTCAAGCGGAACATCAAACTGCCGGAGCTGGATCAATATGACCTCCGAATATGTGGCGCGCCGGACCGTGGGCCTGGCGAAGCATCCCCGCCGGACGCTGGTGATCCCCTGGTGGTTCAGTCCTGGTCGTTGCACTCGATACGCTCTTCCCAGCCCTGGTGGACTGGGCTGTGAAGGTGGTCTTTGTGAAGCAATTTCACCAATATTAAATCTTAAAATGGCATATAGATCAAAAAAGTCGCAAAGCCTTTGGATCATTTATCGATGAAAGGATTATCCATGATTTCCTCCCGAATTTCCAAACTATCTGCCGCATCCTGAAGACCTCCGGGCTGGATGCATTAGCATTGAATGCCGGCCCAAGCCTGGTCTACCTGACCGGGCTGCATTTCCATCTCTCGGAACGCCCGGTCGTCGCCCTTTTCACTGCCGACAACGACCCGTCATCATCCTGCCGGAACTGGAAATGCTCAAAGTTAAGCGGCCTGCCGTACGAGATCAAGGCCTTCCCCTATGGTGAAAACCCCGCGGATTGGGAGGGCGTCTTCCGCAAGGCGGTCAAGTGCTCTAAATCTGGATGGCAAACGCATTGGCGTGGAGCCGCGGCAGATGCGCCTACTGGAGTTCCGCCAGGTCAAATCAGGCGCACCCGAAGCGGACTTCCCGGATGCCTCCGAGGTGGTCAGCAGTCTCCGGGTCCGGAAGGATGCCGATGAAATTGCTGCCATGCGCAAGGCTGTCAAAGTGGCGCAGTCCGCCCTGGAAGCAACCATCCCGCTGATCAAAGCCGGCATGACCGAAAAGGAACTGGCGTCGGAATTGGTGGTCCAGTTGCTGCAACGCGGGTCACAGTCCGAGATGCCGTTTGCGCCGATCGTCTCCGGCGGACCGAACAGCGCCAACCCGCACGCCAGCCCGTCGGACCGGAAGATCCGCGCGGGCGACCTGCTGGTGGTGGACTGGGGCGCGGCAGTGGATGGCTACATTTCTGACCTGACGCGCACCTTTGCAGTGGGGGAGGTGGATGCCGAGTACCGCAAGATCCACCAGATCGTGCTGGAAGCCAACGCGGCCGGACGGGCAGCGGGAAAACCCGGGTCCTGTGCCGATGTGGATATTGCGGCAAGGACAGTGATCGAGAAAGCCGGCTACGGCAAGTATTTCACCCACCGCACCGGTCACGGCATTGGCATGGAAGGGCACGAGGAACCTTACATGCGCGGCGACAATATGCAGTTGCTGGAAGCGGGCATGGCCTATACGGTTGAACCGGGGATCTATCTTCCGGAGCGCAATGGCGTGCGGATCGAGGATAATATGGTGATCACTGACAGAGGCGCGGAGTGCCTGAGTGATATGCCGCGCGAGTTGAGGGTCGTAGGGTAGTATCCTTAACCTGCCTCGAAATAAAGGGAATTTATCAGATGCAACTCACCCCGTTCAAACTTGAACGTTTCTTCGCCCGCTACGAATTCACATGCAAAGTATCTGCTGTGCAGTTCCGATTGCGAATCGCTTTCGGTGGGAGACCTGCTGGCCTTCGAACCTGAGGCGGAAGAAGGCTTGAAACGCCACTGGCTGGGTTACACCGAGTCACCGGGTGCGCCTTCGCTGCGGCAGGAAATCAGCCGCATCTACAGCAGCATCCAACCGGAGCAGGTGCTGGTCCACAGCGGCGCGGAGGAAGCGATCTTCCTGTTCATGCACGCCGTGCTGCAACCCCGGCGACCACGTCATTGTCCACTGGCCATGCTACCAGTCGCTGTTCGAGATCGCCAGGAGATTGGCTGTGAGGTGACCTTCTGGGAAGCCCGCCTGGAAAACAAATGGGCGCTCGACCTGGACGAACTCAAGCGCAGCCTGCGCACCAATACACGCGCCATCATCGTCAATACACCACACAACCCGACCGGTTATCTAATGCCGCAGGCAGATTACCGGGCGCTCAATGCCCTGGCGCAGGAACGCGGCATCATCCTTTTCTCGGACGAGGTCTATCGCGAGCTGGAATACGACCCGGCAGACCGGCTCCCCTCAGCCTGTGATATCAACCCGGAGCGCCGTCTCGCTGGGGGTGATGTCCAAGGCTTATGGGCTGGCCGGGCTGCGCATTGGCTGGGTTGCCACGCACAACGCGCCGGTGCTTGCCCGCATGGCTGCGCTCAAGGATTACACCACCATCTGCAGCAGCGCCCCAAGTGAATACCTGGCTGAACTGGCGCTGCGCCACCGCGATCAGATCGCCGGGCGGAATTTACAGATCATCCAGGATAACCTGTCCCTGCTGGATGCGTTCTTCACGGCGCATGCAGACCGGTTCGATTGGGTGCGCCCGAAGGCCGGACCGATCGCCTTTCCGCGCCTGACCGGCGAGGATGTCGAACAGTTCTGCCATCAACTGGTGACCAATTCAGGCGTTCTGCTCCTGCCGGGGACGATGTACGATCATCCGGGAAATCATTTCCGGCTGGGATTTGCCCGCAGGAACATGCCGAAGCTCTTGGAAAACTGGAACAGTTCCTGGAACCCCACAAAATCATAAGAGGGCCGACATGATGACATATTGCCAATATCTGCGCGAGCACCCGGAAGACACCTTCAATAAAAATTACCACGATAACGAGTACGGCTTTCCGCTGACCAGCGACGCCGCCCTGCTCGAACGCCTGGTCCTCGAAATCAACCAGGCTGGGTTGTCGTGGATCACCATCCTGAAGAAAAAAGACAACTTCCACCGTCGCCTATGACGGCTTCGATGTGGACAAAGTGGCAGCCTATGCCGAGGCAGACACTGCCCGGCTGCTGGGGGAGGCCGGCATCATCCGCAACCGGCTCAAGGTGAATGCTGCCATTGAGAACGCGCGCCGCATTCAGGGCTTGCGCGGGGAGTTTGGTTCCTTCAAGGGCTGGCTGGATGCGCACCATCCGCTCAGCCTGGAAGAATGGACGAAACTGTTCAAAAAGACCTTTGTTTTCACCGGCGGGGAGATCGTCAATGAATTCCTGGTTTCCACCGGATACCTGCCCGGAGCGCACGACACGAAATGCCCGGTTTACTGGGAGATCGAAAAACTTCACCCAGCCTGGAAACGGCGACCCAGGAAAGTGGCTCGTGCTTTCTCAGCTGACAGATGAAGCGTCCATTCCAAACCCCAAGCTGAATCCCATCGCCACTCGCCCGTTCAGGCGGGGTTATAATTTGCCTGCAATGAATTCATATTATTCAGGATAAATCTCGGAGGGCATATGTCACAAATCATTGCAACTGCAGAACCGTTCTTCTTCCCCGGGAAAGGCGCCAATGCCAAAATTGGCTGCCTGGTGACGCACGGATTCACCGGAGCGCCGAAAGAAATGCGCTGGCTGGGAGAATACCTGAACCGCCAGGGCTACACCGTCTGCGGAATCCGCCTGAACGGTCACGCCACCAAACCCGAAGACATGATCCGCTCGCACTGGCAGGACTGGCTGCTCTCGGTGGAGGACGGTTACAACCTGCTGCGTTCCTGCACCGACCAGGTCTTCCTGCTCGGACTTTCGATGGGCGGAGTGCTTTCGCTGACCGCGGCGAGCAGGCTCCCGGTTCGGGGAGTGGTCGCCATGTCCACACCATACCAACTCCCCGACCGTCCGACTGCTCCGATTTTACCCGTCTCATCTCCTGGTTCATCCCCTATATGCCCAAAGGAAAGGGCGCTCCCGATGAGGGCTGGTTCGACAAGGAAGCGTTCAAACAACATGTCTCCTATCCCAAGAACCCGGTCCGCTCAGCGGGAGAATTAAACCAGCTCATGGGCGTGATGCGTAAAGCGCTGCCGCAGGTCAAGGTGCCGACATTGCTGATCCATTCGCGCGATGATGACTATGTCTTCCGGGACAGCATGGAGAAAATCCATGCCGCCCTTGGCAGCGCTGATAAGCAAATGCTGTGGGTGGAAGGCGGCGGGCACGTCATCACGGAGGAGCCGACCCACGAGGCGGTCTTCAAGGCCGCAGCTGATTTCATCAAGCGGGTTGCCTCTGCATGAGCATTGACCTGATCCTGCTGTTTGCTTCCCTCTTCACCTGGGGGATAGGCGAGGGAATGTTCATCTATTTCCAGCCCATTTATTTGCAGCAACTGGGTGCGAGCACGATGACCATCGCAACGGTCTTCAGCGCGTTCGGACTGGCGATGATGCTGGCGCATATCCCGGCCGGCTACCTGGCTGACCGCATCGGACGAAAGCCGATCATGGTTGCAGCCTGGGCCGCCGGCTTGATTGCCACCTGGGTGATGGCATTGGCCCGGACCCTGCCCGCATTCATTGTCGGGGTGCTTCTTTATGGGCTGACAGCCTTCGTCTCCTCGCCGATGAACTCTTACATCACAGCGGCGCGTGGAAAACTTACCCCGGTGCGGGCGATGACCCTGATGTCGGCCGGTTTCAACCTTGGAGCGGTGCTGGGACCGATCTCCGGCGGCTGGCTGGGTGAACGCTTCGGCCTGCGAACCGTTTACCTGGCATCGCGGCCTGCATCTTCATCGTCTCGACCGGGATCCTGCTCTTCATCCGCTCCCAGCCCTGCGACAGAACATGACCCAGCCAGCACCCCCGGCCAAATTGTGGACGAACCACGCGCTACATCACGTTGGTGGGGATTGTCTTCCTGGCAATGTTCGTCATGTACCTGCCCCAACCGCTGACACCCAAATTCCTGCAAAACGAGCGCGGGCTGTCGCTGGAATCCATTGGCTTGCTTGGCTCGGTGGGCAGTCTTGGGAATGCCGCGCTGAATCTGATCCTGGGGCAGCTCGCTGCCCGTACCGGATTCCTGCTGGCGCAGGTTTCGGTGGCTGTTTTCAGCCTGCTGTTATGGAAGGGGATGGGCATACCCTGGTACGCCCTGGGTTACTTCCTGCTGGGCGGGTACCGCGCTGCCCGCTCATTCATCTTTGCTCAAGCGCGCCCGCTGGTCCATCCAGCGCAAATGGGTCTCGCCTACGGTGTGGCCGAAACCTTCAACTCGCTGTCCATGACCCTGGCACCGCTGCTGGCGGGGGTTTTATACACTCAAGCACCGGTTGTGGTGTACCCGGTCAGCCTGGGATTGGTGGGGGTGACGATTTTGCTCTCTATTGCATTCACACCGCGCCAAACGATGAAGAACCAGCCGCGGCCAGCCAATCCCTGGAACTTTGACCATGCTCGAAATCATTTCCCATGTCTTAGGCCCTGTTTCCACGAACTGTTACCTGATCGCTGACTCTGACACCGGCGAGGCTGCAGTGATTGACCCGGCCTGGGATGGGCAGATTATCGTTGCGGAAGCGCAAAAGCGTGGATGGAAGATCGGTCAACTCTGGTACACGCATGCCCATTTCGACCACTTCGGTGGCGCGGCCGAGATTGCCAACGCACTGAATCCGCCGCCGATCGTTGCCCTTCATCCGCTCGACCATGAGCTGTGGAAAAACCAGGGCGGTGCACCGCTTTTTGGGATTGCACATCGACCCCGGCCCGGAGCCGACAGTTGACCTCATGCACGGCCAGATTTTACATTTGGGAAATATTGAATTTGAAGTGCGGCATACTCCCGGCCATACCCCCGGCCACGTTGTCTTTTACTGTGCAAAGGAAGCGGTGCTGTTCAGCGGTGATCTGATTTTCCAAGGCAGCGTTGGCCGCACCGACCTGCCCGGCGGGGATTGGGAGGCACTGGTGAGGAGCATTCGGGAGCAGGTGTTTTCGCTGCCGGATGGGACGCAGTTACTATCCGGGCATGGAGAGAGATCGACCGTGGGGGAGGAGAAGCGCGACAACCCGTTTGTCTGCGCCTGAGGGTAATGAGCAGATAGTGCGCATACCTGACGAAGAGAAGAGGGATGGCAACTGGCTTTTCACATATGTTATACCAATCCCCAGCACAGCCTGAAATATCAATAACGCAGCCATTCCCAGCCATGATAGTCAGCAGGACATTTTTGGTCCGCCAGGCGACCAATATAGCCAGTGCGCCGGCATATAGTTGCGGGTTGCGTAGGGAGATATCCAGGACAGCATTGCGGGTGGCGAGTTCGGGCAGGATAATGGCTGAAAGCACTGCCACTGGGACAAAACGCAGGCCGCGCCGGAACCAATCCGGGACCTTGATGCGGTCGAGCAGGAGAATGAACGAGAGCCGGGTACCAAATGTCAGCAAACCGGCGAGAAGGATGACCAGCCAGAGGCTCATTTCAGGCCTTCCTTCCACCAGGAGGCCGGTAAGGATGCCGATGAAAGCGGCAACCAGCAGCCCGGTCTTGAAGGGAAAGCCAAACGTCAACAGACCCACCAGGGCAGCCGTGACGGCTGCGGCGACAGCTGGCCTTGTCCTTGAGCGCGGGGACGACCAGGGCGATGAAGGTCAGCGGGAGGACAAAACCGAGCGGCCAGGACTGCGGGAGTTGCGCGCCGATGAAAATACCAATCGCCGTGCTGACCTGCCAGGTTGTCCACAGGGTCAGCCCGGCGCCGAGGAAGTACCAGTGTTTGTTGGACCGGGTCACTTTCCTGGTTGTAGTGGGTGATGGTGACAGCGTAGGCTTCATCGGTGAGCAGGTAAGCCAGCAGGAATCTTCCAACCAGAGTCGAGGTGCCGCACGTGCGGCGCAACGGAGGCGCTGTAGAGGGCGTGGCGCAGGTTGACGACGAAAACGACCAGCAGGATCACCAGGCCGGAAGCCCCGCACCGATCATCTGGGCGGCGATGATCTGGGAAGCTCCAGCAAAAATAATGGATGACATGGCCTGGGCGAGCCGGGACAGCGATATGGGCATCGATGGCCAGCGCACCGAAGATCAGGCCGAAAGGGGCCACGCCGAGCAAGATGGGTGCTTCTTCACGGACGCCACGCCAGAATTCGTGCCCGGGCGTGGTGGGTGATTGTGGATTCGTTCATAATTTCAGGAGCAAGCCTGTTGCCCTGCTCCTGATCCTATTTACTTTGCATATTCCGTGGCCCGCGTCTCGCGGATGACCGTCACCCGGATCTGACCGGGGTATTGCATGGTCTCCTCGATTTTCTTGGCGATGTCGCGTGCCAGGCGGGCTGCTTCCAGATCGTCTATCTCTTCCGGGCGGACGATAATGCGGACCTCGCGTCCGGCCTGGATGGCGTAAGCCTGGCGAGACGCCCTTGAAGGCGGTGGCCATATCCTCCAGGGTGCGGATGCGCTTGATGTAGGCTTCCAGGTCTTCGCGGCGTGCGCCGGGACGGGCACCAGAGATCGCATCGGCAGATTCGGTGATAATGGCTTCCACGCTCTCCTGCTCCACCTCGTGGTGATGAGCAGCAATGGCATTGACCACCACTCGGATTCACGCCGTAGCGTTTGGCAAACTCTGCGCCCAACAGGGCATGGGTGCCTTCCTGGTTATGATCCATGGCCTTGCCCAGGTCATGCAGGAAACCGCCCTGACGGCAGACGTCCTCGTTGGCGCCCAGTTCAGCAGCCAGGATACCGGACAGTTTTGCCACTTCCACTGCGTGCGCCAGTTGGTTTTGCCCGTAGGAGGTGCGGAACTTGAGCCGGCCCATCATGCGCAGCACTTCCGGGTGCAGACCGGTGACACCGGCATCAAAGGCAGCCTGTTCGCCCGCCTCCACGATGACTTTGTCCACGGCTTTCTGCTCTTCCTCCAGCACCTTTTCGATATGCGCCGGGTGGATGCGGCCATCCAAGATCAGACGCGCCAGGGAGCGGCGGGCGACTTCACGGCGCACCGGCTCGAAGCACGAGATGGTTACGGCCTCGGGAGTATCATCCACGATGACATCCACTCCGGCGGCCTGCTCGAAGGCGCGGATATTGCGTCCGTTGCGACCCACGATGCGACCTTTCATTTCCTCGTTGGGCAGCGGCACGAGCGAAGTGGTAAATTCCGCCACCTGTTCCGTGGCGACCCGCTGGATGGAATCCGCAATGAGTTTGCGGGCACGCTTGTCGCCTTCCTCACGTGCTTCCGACTCGATCTGGCGGATGATGCGAGCCATATCATTGCGGGCATCCTTCTCCACCTCGGCAAGCAGGATGATGCGGGCTTCGTCCACGTTCATCTGGGCGACGCGCTGGAGTTCCACCATTTCCTGTTCGTGCATTTTCTCGATTTCGTTGGCACGTTTATCCACGGCACTCTGGTGCTTATTTACCGCCTGTTCGCGCTGTTCCAAGCTTTTCCACGCGGCCGTCGAGTTCAGCGCGGCGTTTTTGTAAACGTTCGTCTTCCCGGTTCAGTTCGGTGCGCAGGCGGGTGATTTCGCCTTCGGCGGCCTGGGAGATTTTCAGGGCATTATCGCGTGCCTGCAGTTCGATGGTACGCGGCCTGTTCGCGAGTTTCCTGAAGGAATTTCTCAGCCTTGTCGCGCTGGTTGCGCTGGGCCTTTTCAGTTTGAGCCCGGCTGATGAAAAAGCCGATGGCAAGACCCAGGAGCAGGGTCAAGGCCGGCAATCACAATTACAACAATTGGTTCCATGGTTCAATCCTTATCATCAAGAGTGCCCCCATCGTCCGCCGTCTGGATTTCCTTCCAGACTTCAGAGACGACCGGGGACAGGGTGGTGTACGAGAAGCCGCGGCGGGCGAGAAATCCGCTTAACTTCTGGCGGAAATCGAGCCATTCCAGCCCTGCCAGCCGCGGGAGCGTATTTTCGGGCAGCCTCGAAAGCCAGGGCTTCCTCGTTCACCTGTTCATCCAGCACGGGCTGAACAATCTCGTCGCTGAGACCTTTGCGCCTCAACTCCATCCGCAGCGCTGATTTGCTGCGCGGATGGAAAGTGTTGCGGTTTTCGACCCAGGCCCGGGCGAAATCCCGGTCATTGACCAGCCCGGCGCGCTGGAGGCGGTTCACTGTCTCCTCGACAAGAGCTTCAGGAGTACCACGTTTCGTCAGGTTCTGGCGAACTTCTGCCGAGGAGCGCGGACGGTAGCTCAGGAAGTGCAGGGCTTTCTGGTAAGCCATTTCGTTTGCATCTTCGGCCTGCAGGGCGGCGATCTTCTCTTCGCTCAATTCCTGCCCCACCTTCAGCCAGCCGGCTGTGATACGGGCCAGTCCAAAGGCGAACTCCCCGTCCAGGTAGATGTTCACCCGCTGGGGGTTTTTTGCTGGGGTTCGATCGCCGTGATTTTGCTCATCGATTTATGTACTCCTCTACCAAAGGGAGAGGGTATTAATTAAACATAACACAGCCGCAGACCGCCTGTAATGGGGGTCACGGCTGTGGAAAAATCTCCTGGATGTCCATCTGTTCTGCATCCCGCCCTGGGCAGAGATACAGATGGTTTTATCGGGAACCGGTTACGGGTCCGGTACCGGATGCGGGTTGTGAGGGGAAGTCCTTAATGCTTTCAGATAACCTGTCCTGTTTCTTCCGCATATTCGTTCCGTTCAGACTTCCCATAAAAATGCCCGTGTTTCGGGTCAAGGGGCATACCCGGGATTTTCCAGGAGTTCCATTTTCAAGCCGTGACCGCCTTCCATAACTTAGAAAAAAGCGGCACGATCAATATCCAGATAACCTATTATACATTAAAAAATCCGGTTCCCTTGACGGATTCCGACCTAGCTAGTGGATATTCTATCACTGAAAAGGGGGAAAGGCGTTTGTCTTTATTGTGACAAAAGGAACTAACAATGCTTCTTCCATCTTGTGGGATAATGAGGCGGTTGACGAAATAAAATTCCCTATCAGGAGGCAGATATGCCTAAAATCACTGATCAAGATGCCCGTGATTACCATCATCTGAATGGGAAACCGGGCAAGATTGCCGTTGTGCCAACCAAACCCATGGATACCCAGCGTGACCTGGGCCTGGCCTATACCCCGGGCGTGGCTGTCCCGGTGCTGGATATCGAGAAGGACCCGGAAGCGGCTTATGAATACACCTCGAAGGGCAACCTGGTGGCCGTCATCACCAATGGCACGGCCATCCTCGGCCTGGGCGACCGCGGCGCGCTGGCGAGCAAGCCGGTCATGGAAGGCAAGGGCGTGCTGTTCAAGAAATTCGCCGATGTGGATGTGTTCGACATCGAAGTGGACAGCCACGACCCGGATGAAGTCATCAATGTGGCGCGTGCCATCGCCCCGACCTTCGGCGGGATCAACCTGGAAGATATCAAAGCGCCGGAGTGTTTTTATATCGAAGAGACACTGAAGGGGATGCTCGACATCCCGGTCTTCCACGATGACCAGCACGGCACAGCCATCATCTCGTCGGCTGCGCTGGCGAATGCGCTGGAGATTGTTGGCAAGAAACACCAGGATGTAAGAATGGTCATCTCCGGCGCGGGCGCATCGGCTATCTCCTGCGCCGAACTGGCCATTCGCTGGGGGATCAAACGGTCAAACATCATGATGCTCGACAGCCGGGGCGTTATCTACAAAGGCCGCACCGAAGGCATGAATAAGTACAAGGAACGCTTTGTTGTGGATACCGATTGCCGCACGCTGGCAGATGCGGTGCGCGGCGCGGATGTTTTCCTCGGTCTCTCGGTTGCCAATGTGCTGACCCCTGAGATGGTCAAGTCGATGGCAGACCGCCCATTCATCTGCGCCATGGCCAACCCGGACCCGGAAATTCAGTTACGAACTGGCCAAGGAAGCCCGCCCGGATGCGCATCGTTGCCACCGGCCGCTCGGATTACCCGAACCAGGTCAACAACGTGCTCGGCTTCCCGTTCATCTTCCGCGGCGCACTGGATGTGCGGGCGCGTGCCATCAACGAAGAGATGAAATTCGCCGCTTCGCAGGCACTTTATAACCTGACCCGCGAAGACGTGCCCGATTCAGTCCTGCGCGCCTATGGGGTGGACAGCATGAAATTTGGGTCCGAGTACATCATCCCCAAGCCGCTCGACCCGCGCGTCCTGCTGTGGGAATCCCCGGCAGTCGCCAAGGCAGCCATGGAGACCGGCGTGGCTCGCAAGACGATTGACATTGACGAATACCGCGAGCAACTGGCCTTCCGCCAGGGCAAGGGTGCGCGTGTGCGCTACTTCTTCATGAACAAGGCCAAGTCGGCCAAGCCAAACGAAGCGCATCGTTTTTGCCGAGGGCGAAGAGCCCAAGATCATCCGCGCCGCAGTCCAGGTACAGGAGGAAAAGCATCGCCACACCGATCCTGATCGGCCGCCCGGACGTCATCCAGAAGAAAGACCGCTGACCTGGCTGTCAGACTCAGATTGCTTGATCGTGGACCCGAACCATTTCGCCAAGTTCGACAATTATGTCAGAGCTTTCCATGACCTGCGCGCCCGCAAGGGCATGACCACTGCCACATGCTCAAAAGCGTGTGCGCGAACCGAACGTGCTCGGCCCGCTGATGGTCAAGATGGGCGATGCGGACGCCTTCGTCTCCGGCCTGACCGAAGAATACCCGGATGTCATCCGCCCGGCGCTGCAAGTTCATCACACCCGCCCCGGCGCGGCGCTGGTCATCGGCGTCTACATCATGATCGTGGAAGAACGCGTCTTCCTGTTCACCGATGCCACTGTCAATATCGATCCGACCGCCGAAGAACTGGCCGAGATCGCCTGCCTGGCGGCCGATTTCGCCAAACAGATCGAGATCGAGCCGCGTGTGGCCTTCCTGTCCTTCTCCAACTTTGGCTCCACCCCCCACCCGCTGTCTGAAAAGGTAAGCAAGGCCGTGGCACTGGTCAAGGCTCGGGAGCCCGAAATGCAGGTGGACGGTGAAATGCAGGCCGACACGGCTGTGGTACCCGAGATCATGGATGAGCGCTATCCGTTCAGCGCGGTCAAGGACGCCAATGTGCTGGTCTTCCCCTCGCTCGAATCGGCCAATATCGCCTATAAACTGCTGGCCCGCCTGGGCAATGCCAAAGCCATCGGCCCGGTCCTGCTGGGCGTGGGCGCCCCGGTGCACGTCCTGCAGACCGGCGACGAGGTCGATGCCATCGTCCAGGTGGCCGCCATCGCCGCCATGGATGCCATGAGCCGCAAGTAACATTCCCCATTTTTGATCGGACCTGACAGGGTTTAAGAAGACCTGTCAGGTTTTCTTTTTGTGCTAAAATCGACCTAGTATGGAAAACCAGCCTTCTGTTGACCGTCCGACCATCCGTTCCCATAAACGCCAATTCGCATGGCAGATACTGATACCGTTCCTGTTGATGACAGGTCTGTTCATCGCAGGGGCGTTGCTGGTCGTCACTGCTGGAACTCCCCGGACCGGTGTCTGGGCTGACATTTCGGTGATCTGGTTGCTCGCTCCGGCGTTGTTTTTTGCCCTGGTGTTTCTGGCAATTGCAATTACCATCATCTACGGTATGGCCAAACTGCTGCAGGTCATTCCGCACTACTCGGGAAAAACCCAGGGCGTCTTTGCTCACCTTTCCGCCTGGACGCGTAAATTGGCGGATGGAGCAGCCAAGCCCTTTGTCTGGTTCAGACAGGCCGGGGCGGTCATTAAATCCATTTTCAGACTGTAACGACACTCATGGTCAACCAGAGCAGGGACAATCATTGCCCTTGCTGCAAGAAAGGATCATCATCATGGAAGAGACTGTAATGATCGAAACGCCCCCTCCCGACAATTTGTGGAAACTCAAAACTCTGCTGATCGGCGGGACGATTGGCGCACTGGTAGGCGTGGGCGCGGCTTTTCTACTGACCAAACGCGCCGAACAGAAAGGCCAATCGCTGGCGATTACGCCCGTTAAAGGTGTGCAACTGGGGTGATGCTGGCCGGGTTGATGAGGTCAATTCTGTCATTGGGCGAGGACTAGACCTCTGGCGATGAATGATATAAAAACGACCGAGGAAAACCTCGGTCGTTGTATTTTCTTTATATTGGTTAAATCTCGGAATTGAAGTGACCAAGAAATTTGGAAAACCGATAATTTAGGTTTGTAGAGTATTACAGACCCTATAGGATCACATCTTTGCGCAGTACCCCCTAAGACATACCAATCCTTTTAGATACGCCCCTTCGGGGAAATTCAGTGCCACCGGGTGGTCCGGGGACTGCTCCAAATGCTCCACTATTTGCGCTTCCACGCCCGCATCCAGGGCGGCGGAAGCGATAATTTTCTGGAACAGGGCAGCCTCAATCCCGCCCGAACATGAGAAGGTGGCCAAAATCCCGCCGGGACGAAGAAGTTTGAAACCCAATAGATTGATGTCCTTATAGCCACGTGCGGCTTTCTCGGCCTGGGCTGCTGTGGGGGCGAACTTGGGCGGGTCAAGAATGATCAGGTCAAAGGAACGGGCTTCATCCCGGAATTTTCGCAAGAGTTGGAAGACGTCGCCTTCCAGCGTGGTGTGACGATCGGCAGGGAGGGCGTTGAGCACCACGTTTTCGCGGCACAGTGCCAGCGCCTCTGCCGAGGCATCCACGGAGAGGACCGACTTTGCACGCCCCGCGAGTGCATTGACCGTGAATCCACCCGTGTAGCAAAAGCAGTCCAGCACATCGCGCCCTTCAGCCAGGTCACGCAGCCGTCGATGGTTGAGGCGTTGATCGAGGTAGAACCCGGTCTTGTGGCCGGTTTCGAGATTGACGTTGAATTTCAGGTCGTTTTCGAGGATAGTGATTTGGGATTGGGGGGAGAACCGCGCAAGGCACCGGCTTTCGGAGACAAGCCTTCCAGTTCGCGCACATCGGCTTCAGAGCGTTCGTAAATCGTTGTCAGGCTGGTCGCTTCGAGCAGCAAATCAGCGATGGTTTCTTTCCAATATTCCGTCCCGGAAGTCAGCGACTGGAGCACGAGGATGTCCGCATAGCGATCCACGATCAGACCGGGCAGACCGTCAAATTCGGCGTGGATGAGGCGCATTGCAGCTAATGGAGAATCGAAATCGGGGAACAGCACCTGGCGGGTGGAGATGGCGTGATGAATGCGACTGCGGAAGAAATCTGTGTCCACTGGCTCGGACGGGTCGAAAGTCCAGACCCGCGCCCGGATCTGTGAGTTCGGGCTGTAGGCGGCGCGGGCCAGGAATTGCCCATCCGCGCCAAGCAGTTCTACGGTCTCGCCAGAAGCGGGGTTGCCGTCCAGGCGGGCTATGGCGCCGGAGAAAATCCATGGGTGGCGGCGCAGGAGTGATTTTTCGCGTCCGGGTCTGAGGGTTAGTGTAGGAATCATTTTCTTAGTTTGCGTCTGGATCGAGGATTTCCATCCAACGCTCTGGGTTTTGGAGAGGCGTGAAACCGACTAGCTGGTACAGGTTGTGCGCATCCCGGGTGACCAACGCCCAGCGGCGCAGACCTATAAAATCCGCATGAACCAGGATGGCTTCTACCATCCATTTGCCGATGCCGCGGCTGTGGTAGTCTGCCTGCACAATTAC
This sequence comes from uncultured Chloroflexia bacterium, assembly GCA_963760315.1. GTDB lineage: Bacteria > Chloroflexota > Anaerolineae > Anaerolineales > Villigracilaceae > UBA877. The sequence goes on along the minus strand of CAVXCK010000004.1, from coordinate 33,816 downwards.
ATCGTCAACCCAGGCAAAAGTGGCGAAGTCGCTGATCACCCGCGCCATGGAAACTTGCCTGTCTCCGTCATATACGCCGAAGACCAGCGAGTTCTCGGGCGAGCGCTGGATGGTGGCACGCGAGCGGTGCTCCGCCCAGAAAACGCCGGCGAGCAAAGCGCAATAGCATCCAGGTCCAGGTGCCGGGGGTCAGTGCTGAGGGTCAGATTATTCTTGTGAATTTCCAGGAACCGCGACATGGGAATATGCCTGTGTGATTGTAAACCGGGCTGGGATCTCGCGTTCGGGTTTAAGGGTGTGCAGAAAATAATAGGGACGGGATAATCCCGCCTCTATATGTTATTGGATAATCCCGATTTCGTGCCCGGCTGTTGCGATGACACCCAGGGCATATTCGATCTCCTTCGGCTCATGCGCGGCGGTGACGGTGGCGCGTAGGCGGGCTAAACCTTCCGGTACAGCCGGGGAAACCACCGGCAGGACGAACAGGCCCTTGTGCTGGCAGATCTGGGTCAGCTTATAGGCGCGCTCGTCGGGGCCGCACAGCACAGGCACGATGGCGGTTGTGGTCAGCATGGTATCGAAACCAGCGCCCTTCAACCCGTTGATAAACTGCTTGCCATTGGCATTGACCTTTTCGATGCGCCAGGGTTCATCCAGGATGACTTTGAAAGCTTCACTGGCAGGCGGCGGCCTGTGCCGGGGGCAGGGCGGCGGAGAAGATGAAAGCCCGGCTGGCGTGGCGCAGGAACTGGACGAGTTCCTTCCTGCCAGCCACATATCCACCTACCGAGGGGATAGTCTTACTGAGCGTGCCCATCTTGATGTCCACCACATCACCCAGGCCGAAGTGCTCCTCGATGCCACGCCCGGTCTTACCGAGCACGCCCACTGAGTGGGCTTCGTCGATCATCAGCCAGGCGTTGTACTTTTTGCACAGCTCGACCGTCTTCGGCAGGTCGAGCACGTCACCGTCCATGCTGAAAACAGCATCAGCAACCACCAATTTCGTCACGTCGCTCGGCGCCTGCTGGAGGCGACGTTCCAGTTCGGCCATATCGTTGTGTTTGTAGCGGCGGAACTCCGCACCCGACATGAGACAGCCATCAACGATGGAGGCGTGGTTTAGTTTGTCAGAGATGACGTAGTCGCCGCGACCCATCAGAGTGGAGAGCACAGTCAGGTTGGTAACATAACCGGAGGAGTAAGTGATAGCCGCCTCGGCGTGCTTGAAGGCAGCGATGGTCTCCTCGAGTTCGGTGTGAAGAGTCAACGTTCCAGCCAGCAGGCGGACACCGTTTGTGCCAGTTCCGAACTTGTCAATGGCAGCCTTGGCAGCTGCGTTGATGCGTGGGTGGCCAATCAGGCCCAAGTAACTGTACGAGGCATACATCCCCATTTCACGCCCTCTGACGATGACCCGCGAGCCGCCTTTGATCTCCTCGACCGGCTGGTTGTAAAAGTACAGGTCGTTCTCGCGCAGTTTCATCTCCCGTTCCGTGAAGAAACGGATGCGGCGGGTGACGGCATCATCGGTGGCGTGGATGTCCATGGGCGGCTCCTTATGCAAAAAATCTGCGTAAGTATAGCATAGACTTGCGGGGTAGTTCTTCAGGCGACCGGCTTCAGTACGACGATCGGGATGTGCCGCTTTGTCATTTCCTTATAATGCAGATAGGGAGGGTGGTGTTCGATTGCATATTTCCACAGCCGGTCGTATTCCTGATCCTTGGCCTGGCTCGCCTCAACGGGGACGATGCTTCCTCGCACCTCGATCCTGGTCCGGGGTTGTGCCAGCAGGTTGTAATACCAGCCAGAATTCTGATCCTTGCCCCAATTGGACCCGATCAGGAAATAAAAACCGTCTGTTTGGAAATAGGCGATCGGCGTGATATAGTGTTTGCCGGATTTGTGCCCACGGCTATGCAGCAGCAGGATGGTCTGCGATCCCAGCTGGCTTCCGATGCGCCCCCGGCTGACCCGAATGGCAAAGGTGTTTAGCGCCATGAAGGTTCTTAAAAACCAATTATTCATGACCACCCCAGATCACTTTTCCAGAAATGCCTTCATCGGCTCCCAGTAGTTATCTATCCAGCCCTGCGTGAACTCCTCTTCGGTCCCTTCCGGGACATCCGCATGAGTGAAATCCAATTGTGTGCCTTCCGGAATGGCGGTGAACTCAAACGTGACGCGGCGAAAAATAACCTTCCGGCCAGTCCACGGCGCGCCAGTCCTGGACGATCTTTTTATCCGGCACCAGTTGGATGTTCTTTCCGGTGATATAGTTCGCGTATGCCATCATTCTTCCGCCGACGGCGCGGCTGATGCTGGCTTTTCCACCAGTGAAAGCGGCGTGTTTCTTCGAGTCCATCAGCGCCTCATAGACCTCATGCGGAGTGGTCTTGAAGGGGATGGTCTGTTTGATGATCCTGGACATGGCAATCTCCTTTATGGTGAACCGGTAATTATCAAACCACCATGTGTATCATAGCATATTCGTGCAAAAAGAATGTAATTATTGAGTTTGGCAGGAGTTTGGGTCTACAGAAAATCGTCGAGCCATGGCTGGAATAAAAGATAATAACCCTGACTGAATATGGTCAGGTCTCTTCGTTTACAGTTCTCCCTAGGGGTTATCTCGTTTTGATCTCTACCAGCGCTTCCCCCCAGACATGGAGCACTTGGTAGAAAGGAAAAATACTGGGCAGGTAATGTCGTTCATCGAGTGAGTGCGGACCGATACCGGTCTGCCCCCAGACAACGCCCTGGCCACCCGGGGCGAACCGGGCGCTCGTCGCCGGGAGCTTGCGTCCCTGGCGGGGAGCCTGGCTAGAGACCTGCGTCACCGATTTCAGCAGCGCTTTCAGGTACGGATTGGCCGGGTCGCAGGTGATCCCGTTCTCTTTTACCGAGATGTTGAACTCGAGCTCCTTTTTGGCGCAATACTCTTCCAATTCCTCCACCAGAGGAGAGATATTGTCCTGCGGGATCGGGCGGACTTCCACGCCGAAAAAGCCCAGGTCGGCGGTGATGTTGTAGATGCCTGGCACGCCCACTTGGATGTATGGGAAGCGCACCTGGGATTTCCAGCCATCCGGGCTGTTCAGGGTCAGGCGTTTGTTCAGGATGGACTCGACCTTCGTGCGGGCCGCCAGCAAGCGGGTGGTCAGGTCGGGGCTGGCCGCGGAGACGCCTGAATGGGCACGCACGCCGCGTCCGATCACTTCAAAACGGAAGATACCGCGGTTTTCGGGGCAGACTTCCCCATACAACTCGATCCCAGCCTCGCCGGTGCGTTCCCCGGCCACCAGAAGTGTGGGGACATAACCTTCCTGCGCCAGAACCTGTAGTACCTGCGGCGTACCCATCGGATCGGTCTCGCCGTTCTCCTCGTTGCCGACGAGCAAAAGTGAGACAGGCGGGTAGGGCGGACCCAGGCAAAGGCGGTCTTTCATCCAGACCATGAAGGTGGCGACGACGGTCTTCATATCGGCCGCGCCTCGACCCCAGAGGTAATCCCCTTCCAGGCGCGGCTCGAACTGCCCGTCGTCCGGTTCGGGCGGGACCACGTCGAAGTGTCCAGAGAGCATCGCCCCACCGCGAGCCTTTTCCTCCTGCGGGAAGGTTGCCAGCACGGAAGGATATTTCCCATCAAAAAAGCGTGTCTGGACACCGTGCTCATGCAGATAATCGAAGACCAAGGCGGCTGCCCGGCGGACCTCCTCCAGGCGTTCGTCCGGCCCAGTGGTGACGGATGGGATGCGGATGAGCTGCTGAGCCAGGTCGACCACTTCGGCAGTTTTATCAGTGTAGGCCTGGTTGATTTCAACGGTCGGGCGGAAGCCAATCGGCAGGAGCGGGTCGCGGCGGGTGTCCTCACGGGCATGCTGTAATGCTTCATTCAAGCGAGTTGCGTCCGACCCGAGTGAAGGCAGGTCCTGGAGAATCTGGTCCAGGTCGCGCTTAACCTGGCCCTGGCGTTCCTCTGCCAGCGCCTGCAGCAACTCGGGAGGCACTTCGACCGCCTTCTTGCCCAGCTCGGCCCGGATGCGGGAGCGCAGGCGCTCGGATGTATTGGGCTCACCATCCGCCATGGCGACCAGCGGCTGCAGGTCGTTCCAAGAATTTAACGGTTCAGCCAGCGGTCGGATTTGATCTAATGTCCAACGCAGAAACTCGCGCATTCCGACCGGCTTCCCGCTAAAAGGGTTCTCGATCTCGGCCCGCAGGCCCAGGCAGGCAGCCTGTTGCTCGTTGAGACGGGCTCGTGCCACATCCTCTCTGTCATAGCGGAAGGAACGGGCGAACTTCGGATCGGCGTAGAAGCGTAGCAGTAAGAGATGTTTGAGGGTCAGGTTGGCGATGTCGACCTCCAGGGATTGGCCTCCGTCGTCGGTGCGGATCTCGACGCGGGCCATCGGCAAGTCGATGCGGGCGCGCAGGTTCTGCATCTCAATCTGGTGGGCGGTCTCGTCGGTGGTCTGGTTCTCGTCCGCTGAATAGAGGCCACGGTTGTAGATCTCATGGAGCTGCTCGCTGGTAACAGCGATCAGGCGTTCGACTGGTTCAGCGAAGGAGCGTGCCCGCACCGGGGTCCAGTTGTTGTTTCCGAAGCGCACCCCCCGCCGGACCAGGTCGTAGGAGATGCGCAGGTAATCGGTGTATGAGCGATACAGGTCTGGGCGGTCGATCTCGGCCGGATTGGGGAAGGTCAGGTTGCGTACAGAGTCGTCCCCGGTCAGGATCGTGCGTGGACCCTTCGGTCCGGTGTCCGCGCGCATCGGGGTGGAGGCGGACGTGGCGATGAACAGAGCCGCGAAGGCGCGCGACAGCCGGGTGGCGGTCACATAGAATTCGGATTTGTAGGTATCCAAGTGGGTCTCATCGCGATCAGACGGAGGCAGGTGGACGAAGTCCCATGCAAAGAGCGGGTCGGGAAGGGACAGGTTGGAGTGGATACCGGCCGTCGCCAGGGCGGTCCCATACAGGTTGACGCAGTGTTCCATGTAGCGGCGCTTGGCCAAGTGCCAGCCGCCCGGGATGAGGTCACCCCCGACATGGATGGGATAGAGCAGATTTCCGTGCCAGCAGTACAGGCGTTCACCGAATGCCCGCCCGGCCCGGTCAAGGGCATTGAGAAGCAAGCCCTCCATCAAGCGACCTTCGTAGACTGCAAGTCTCGGGGAATAGTAGGGCCGTGTGGCCCACTCGATCATCCAATTGAAGACCTCCAGCTGGCTGTAATTGTGCGCCCAGGTCGGGAGGCAATCTGCCCTCAGATAGTCAACGAAGGAACGCCGGTCCGGGCCGGTGCCAACGGTAAGGAGTGGATGGAATTGTTCATCCAGAAGGTTCCACTCCAACTCGAACCCGCACAGGCCGGACTGGGGTTTTTCCTTCAAAGCGGTTTCCAGTGCCAGCTGGTATTTTTCCACAAATTGAGGTAACGTCTGCATCATTCACCTATTTATTATGGATTATTTAAGCACTTTACCACTAAGCACGAAGACACGAAAGAGTTTATATTTATGAGCCCTGTTGGTATCTTTCGAAAACCATCAGGTCCCAATCATCATATTACTTCATCAACATGTTCAAACCTTCAAGCAGGCGCTGGACAGCACCCAGGGTGCGCTCAGTCGGCGTGGCGTAGGAAAAACGCACCCAGCGTCCACCGAAGGGGGAGAAGAAGGCTCCAGGGACGATGGCCACGCCGTGCTCCTCGGCCAGGTATTGTCCGAGGGGTTCGCTGTCAGTCCAGCCCCTCGAGTCCAGCCACTTGCCGACCTCGATGAAGGCGTAATAACCCTTGCCCATGATATGAGTGAACCCGTTGTCGACCAGGTAATTCTTGAGCACTACCCGGCTGGCGTTGGTCGGCTCGACAATAGTCCGGCAGGCTTCGGTATAGCCCATCTCATAGGCCGCCATGGCAACCGCCAGGGAATAGAATGAAGGCATGACCGTGTGGGAAGCGCGGGCTGAGATGAACTTAACGACTTCCTCAGAGGCGATCAGGTGGCAATTGCGGATATTAGAGGCACCCAGGCTTTTCGTCAGGCCGTCCAGGAACATGACCCGCTTGCGTTCCCCGGGTGTGAACTGGCAGATGAAGCGGTTCAGGTTCATCGGCTGTTCATCGGTAACGTAGTGGTACATCCAGTCGAACAGCACGAAGGCGACGCCAGCTTCTAGGGCTGTTTTTGCCATAGATGCCTGCCGCTCGATGGAGATAGTCAAGCCGGTCGGGTTGTCAGGATTAGTGATCACCAGTCCAGCTACCTTGCGCCCGGAGCGTTGGGTGAACTCAACGGTGGCGCGCAGGCCTTCCTCGGTATACGCCCAGCCTGCCGCCGGGTCCCCGGGCGCCCACAGGACGTTGGCGCCGATTCCGTAGGGACCCCAGTTGTAGGAGATCCATGGTACACGCGAGACGACGATGGCGTCCCCTTCCCGTCCGTGACCAAGCGCCAGCATAGCCTGGTAGGCCTTGACTAGTGCGTCCCGTCCACCGGCGGTACCTAACACGTTGGCTGGCCCCAACCCGGAGGAAGCGTCGAGGTGCCAGTACTTTTCCACCACCACCTTGCGGTAGGCGTCCGTGCCGAACGGCATGTCATAAGCGGAGCCGTGCTCGATCTGCAGTTGGGTAGCGCGTTCCAGAATCGGACGGGGCACGCCCGGCAGGCTGGCACCGCCGTCTCCCTGGGAGGCATCAAAAACCTTTGCGCCCGGATTCTTTTCTTGGTAGACTTTAAGGGACTTGTTGATCAGGAACATGCGAGATGGCGGGATGGGGACCAATCGGGTCAGATAGTCACCGACCGGCACCAGGTTCTCCTTCCGGGACGGCATAAACGGGGGTGTCGTTCGAAATGGACATGTGAGCCTCTCTGAATAAAAATGTCGCCCCGGGGTTGGCGGGGCGCTGTGGTCTTACCAGTTTCTTGGGCTTGGGGTCTGCAACCGTAACCACCAATGCTCCGCCAGGAAAGGGGGGAGAGGATTATTATTGTTGCTGATCAGATTGCGGGGCATGGACATATTGGGGCCTACTATATCATTCGGCTGGAAAAGCGTCAAGGAATATATTGAAAGGAACGCAATAACTAACTCAGCGCTGAAAATACCTGCCACCAAGAAGACGGAGCTCACAGAGTAATAACAATGGGTGCCTCTCCATGGTCTTGGTGCATACTTGAGCGAAACAGGAAGAATAACCAAAAACTGTTGTCACTCCTAATGGAAATGAAGGTAAGGCAAAAATTCAACCTCCTGCTGCCAGCTTTCGTAATTCTCCTTCATCAACTATCTTTACTCCCAATGCTTTGGCTTTTTCGTATTTCGATCCCGGAGCTTCGCCCAGTACAAGATAACTGGTGTTCTTGCTGACCGAGTTGATCACCTTTCCGCCGTGGGATTCGATGAATTCCTTCACGCCCTCACGGGTAAATCCTGCCAGCGTACCGGTGACGACGAAGGTCATACCCGTAAGAGCACCAGATTGTTGATGGTTGATTGCCGCTTGCGGATCACTCACCGGCCAGACGCCAGCTGCTTTCAATTTTTCCAATACCTTACGGTTCTGTTCCCGTCCGAACCAGTCCAGGATGGCCTCGGCAATGTTAGAGCCAACGCCGTCCACCATTTGCAACTGGTCCTCGGAAGCTGCTGCCAGCAGATCCAGCGAGGGGAAATGGCGTGACAAATCTGCGGCCGAGACTTCGCCTACGCCGTGGATGCCAAGCGCGGTGATAAGGCGATTCAAGGGCTGTCGCCTGGATGTGTTTATCGCGGCGAGAAGATTATCCGCGATTTTTCCGGGTGGCGCTGCTTCGGTTTTACGGTCCTTTTTGGTAATCGCCGCAAGAATAGCTTCCCGCGTTAGAGTGTAAATATCAGCCACATCTTTGACCAGGCCGGTCTCGATTAGTTTTTCGACAATCTTGATACCCAGCCCGTTAATATCCATTGCGCCGCGCGAGACGAAGTGCTCCACATTTCGCACCAGTTGGGCGGGACAGGCGGCGTTGACGCAGTACCAGGCCACCTCGCCCTTTAAATGTTCCACCGGTTGCCTGCAAGCGGGACAGGTGCTCGGCGGTGTGTAGGTTTTTTCAGCGCCGGTACGCAGGTCCACGACCGGGCCGATGACGTACGGGATGACCTCCCCGGCGCGCTTGACCAACACCCGGTCGCTGGGACGGATATCCTTCTCGGCGATGTAGTCGAAGTTGTGCAGCGTGGCATTTTTCACAATAACCCCGTTTATTTCCACCGGTTCCAGCACTGCTTTGGGGGTCAGCACGCCGGTGCGTCCGACCTCGACCTCAATCCCCAGCAGTTTCGTGGTCACCTCACGGGCCGGGAACTTAAAGGCAATCGCCCCGCGCGGGTCCTTACCCACAAAGCCGAGTTCAGCAGGCCAGGTTCAGGTCGTCAATTTTGATAACCATGCCGTCGGCTTCGTAGGATAGTTCGTCACGCCGAGTGTCCCAGGTGACGGTGTAGGAAATGGCAGATTCAATATCATCAAATCGCTGCGCCATATCCGTGACCGGAAAGCCGAGCGTTCGGAGATATTCGAGCAGTTTCCACTGAGAGCGAGGCTCTTGAGGGGACTGAGCTTTATTTTCCCAATAAATGATTTGATAAACCAGAAGCGTTAGAGGTCGTGAGGCGGTAATCGCCGGGTCCAACTGGCGCAAAGATCCGGCTGCGGTATTGCGGGGATTTAAGTACGTTTTTTCGCCATTTTCTTCCAGCCGCTTATTCAGCTTATCGAAATCTTTAAAGGTATAAAGACTTCACCTCTCACGACAAGGTAATCGGGTAATTGGGGATTGGTAGTCAGGAATAGACAACTGAGGTTTGTTCCTGATGGCCTAATCCCTGATTCACCGGGATTTTCAACGGAATTGACCTCACTGTCCGAAGGTTGGCAGTTATATCCTCGCCTATTTCACCGTCGCCACGCGTGGCGCCCTGGACGAATATTCCATCCCGGTAGTGCAGGACAACGCTCAATCCATCAATCTTCGGCTCAACGACGAAACTGGCTTTCTCCACACGGTCATCCAGTTTGCGGACGCGCTCGTACCAGGCACGCGCATCCTCTGCACCGAAAGCATTGGCAAGACTACAGGATCGGGCGCGGGTGGCGCACTTTCTCGAACTTTTCCGAAGGTTCGGCTCCGGCACGCTGACTGGGCGAATCGGGTGTGACCCAGTCCGGATGGTCGATCTCAATCCGGCGCAATTCAACCACGAGTTTGTCGTACTCGGCATCACTGATGAGCGGTGCGTCCAGCACGTGATAGCGGTGGTTGTGGAAATGGATTTGCTGCTTGAGTTCTTCGTATCGCTGTCGGAGAGGGGAGGTGTCCATGGCGGCTCCAGGCTCAGGATCCGGGAAGAAACGTAATCATCCTATTATATTCTGGAAATAGGCACTTGACAAATTAGTACATATGTTCTATACTGTGCGAGAAATATATAGTACAAACGTTCTATTACGACAAAGGAGGTCGTCATGAACACAAGTATTCGAATCAACCGAGGATTCACCTCAATGCTCAAAGGTCTTACCATCCGACGCGGGATGGCCTGGGGTGTCATCATCATCGGCGCACTACTGGCATTCGAGATGTTCAACTACAGCACCACTCAATTCGCTTTGAATGATGTGCTGGGTGATCTGAAATTTGCCGGTATCCGCTGGGCGACGATCCTGGCCCTGGCTTTCTGCGGGATTGACTTTGCCGGTATCGCCCGGCTGTTTACCCCGGAGCAGGGACGGGACGAACCTACCGAAGTCTGGTACCTGTTCGGAGCCTGGCTCCTGGCAGCAGCGATGAACGCAACCCTTACCTGGTGGGGTGTGGCAGTTGCCATTGCCAGCCACGCCAACCTGAGCAGCGAGGTCATCAGCAGCACCACCCTGACCAAAGTCGTGCCGGTATTCGTTGCCATCATGGTCTGCTCATCCGCGTTCTGATCATCGGAACTTTCTCGGTCAAAGGAGAGAAATTGTTCAGCCAGGCTGAAACCCGCAACTCATCCCAGCGTTCGCTGGCCCTCCAGCCAGCCAGTTCGCTGAATTCCCGCCCGCGTCCATCCGCCGTCTCTCCATTCCGACCGGCGAGCAAGGTGGCGCGACCCGAATCGAACTATACCCGCTCCGAACCAACTTATCACAACCTCGCCATGCAGAGCAAACCGGTGCGTGAAGCGGAGTATGTAGATACCCCGCGTAATTCCTAGCCAATTTCTTCTGGAACCATGTCCTCCCGACACTCCGCTCTTCCATCCTCACACAGACAGCCGCCTCCTCTCGAGGCGGCTGCCTGTCTAGGTACCTGCTGCCGCCGCTGGCAGTGGTTTGTGTTGGCGCCATGATGATGTTCTTTGCGCTTGGCTCAACGATACCCTCCCGTCACAGTGGAAATTTCAGATAAGGCGGCAGAAATTCAAGCCAGCAGTCCGCTCCAGCCGATCTCGTCCGTTTTCACGCCCGAAGTGCAATATTGGGCAGACAGATCCAGGTTTGGGCCGCCGCGGCAGGGCTGGACCCGAATCTGGTCGCCACCGTGATGCAGATCGAGTCCTGCGGTGACCCGCGGGCCCGTTCCCGCGCCGGAGCGATGGGACTGTTCCAGGTGATGCCATATCACTTTACTGCCAGCGATGATCCTTACGACCCCGATACGAATGCCTTGCGCGGCCTGGATTATCTCAGGCGGTCACTGGAAGCCGCCCACGGCGATCCGCGCCTGGCATTGGCCGGATACAACGGTGGGATCGGTGTGATCGCCAGGTCAGAATCTGGCTGGGCGGCGGAGACACAGCACTATGCGTACTGGGGGAGCGGGATTTATGCCGAGGCTTCCAGCGGCGCAAGCGAAGAGTCTGCGCTTGCAGGAATGGCTGGCGACGAGTGGAGTCATCCCTGTGCAGGCAGGCACACAATCGGTTGGGGATCAATCCGTAGGGGTGGCTTCCGTGGTCTTCAGCATGGGCAGGTAGATGCAGAATGTTGTGCCCTTGCCTTCCGCCGAATCGACTTCAATCTGTCCCCCGTGATGATTGACAATCCAATAGGCAATCGAAAGCCCCAGCCCAAACCCGCCGACTTTGGAACGTGAGCGGGATTTTTCGGCACGGTAGAAGCGCTCGAAGATATGCGGCAGGTCTTCGGCCGGGATGCCCAGACCGGTATCGCGCACGATGAGCCGGGCATTTTCACCGACTTTTCCCAAACTGAGATACACCTTCACCGCCTTGCGGCGTGTATTTGATGGCATTTGCGATCAGGTTGATCAGCACCTGCTTCAACCGGTCACGGTCGCCGTTGATCATGATCTGGTCAATCTCGGGGAGTTTTAACTGCACCCGTTCACGCGCCAGGATGCGCATTTCTTTGAAAACTTCCAGCAGGAGCGTATCCAATTCGACCGGAGCAAAATGCAGGGGCAATTTCCCTGATTCGGCTTGCGCCTCCAGCAGCAGGTCTCCGACGAGACGGGTGAGACGGTCGGCCTCGTCTTCGATATTATCCAGGGATTCTTCATCCACCTGTTTCATGCGGCGCATCAAGTCCACGTTGCCTTTGATGACGGTCAACGGGGTGCGCAGTTCGTGACTTACATCTGCCAGGAAGCGCTGCTGGGAAGTGAAGAGCTGCTCCAGCCGTCCCAGGGTATCGTTGAAGGCGGTCACCAGTCGGCCCATTTCATCGTTCTCAGGGCCGCGCTGAGGGATGCGTTGGGACAGGTCATCGGCACCTGAAATACGCAGGGCACTCTCGGTGATGTCAACCAGCGGCGAAAGCGCCTGGCCGTTGAAGAACCAGGAAAGTGCTGCGGCGAAGAGTATGGCGACCACGCGCAATGATGATGATCGTCTGCACCAGAGACTGACGGGTGGTATCCACCATGGTCATACTGGCAGCCACTTGCAGGGTTCCGATCGGACGCCCTCCTGCCTCAAGCGGGACGTTCAGGACGCGCAGGTGAACATTCTGGATCAATGGAATTACGGTAAATGGAGCGTTTTCAGCTGGTAGCCAACCGGGTCGAAGGGCTGATTGATTTGACCAAGACCCGGGGAAGAAGAGTGCAGCCGTCCGTTGTTATCCCAGATTTGATAGTAAACAAAGGAGGTCAGGTTAAGTTTGGGCAGGGTTTCCTGGCTGAGTTCACCCGCCGGCCCAACGTGCCAGCCGAGCAGCAGGTCGTTGGCGGTTTGGAACAGGGTGGTATCCACCTGGGCTACCAGCAGGATGTTGACCAGGGAATAGAGCAGAACGCCGAAGATCAGCAGGATTCCCCCGGTAATTGCTGAGTATAAGATTGTCAGGCGTAAACGCAGGGACATTACGGGTTCTCGCGCAGGACATAACCCACGCTGCGCACGGTATGGATCAAGCGTGGCTCATTTTCCGATTCAAGTTTTTGCCGCAGGTAGCGGATGTAGACTTCCAGCACGTTGCTCTCGCCGCCGAAATCGTAGCCCCAAACGCGGTCAAAGATTACCTCACGCGTCAGCACCTGGCGCGGGTGGCGCAGGAACAGCTCGAGCAGTTCGTACTCTTTGGCCGTCAGCGGGATGAGGCGTTTGCCGCGCGTCACCTGGCGGGAAACGCTGTCCATTGTCAGGTCGGCAAACTGGTAGACCTGGTTGCGCTCGGTCTGCGTGCGGCGCAGCAGGGCGCGCATGCGGGCGAGCAGTTCCTCCAGGTTGAATGGTTTGACAAGATAATCGTCCGCACCGGCATCGAGACCCTGCACCCGGTCCTGAACGGTATCCTTGGCAGTCAGCATTAAAATGGGCAGGCTGCCCCCCATCCGCAGGCGGCGGCAGACCTCCAGCCCATCCATCCCGGGCAGCATCCAGTCCAGGATGACCAGGTCGGGGTGATGGTCGTGCGCCAGGTTCAGGCCGGTGCGGCCATCGGTGGCGATGTCCACCAGGTAACCTTCATAGGCCAGCCCGCGCTGGAGAACTTTCAGGATGGCTGGGTCGTCTTCGATGATCAGAATACGTTCGTTCATATTGCGCCTCTGTCCACAATATACCACAATCTTTTGGTAGAATGGTGCCATGTCGGTCTCAAAACGGATTTTCGACCTGCTGGTGACCATGCTCGGCCTGGTTGTTTTCCTGCCTCTTCTTCTGGTCATTAGCCTGTTGGTCTGGATTTTCCTCGGCACCCCCATCCTGTTCCTCCAGCAGCGCCCCGGCTACAAAGGTCGACCGTTCATCACCTATAAATTCCGGACGATGACGAACCGCTGCGGGCCAGACGGGAACCTGCTGCCGGACGCCGAGCGTTTGACCTCCCTTCGGGCGTTTTCTCCGCTCCACCAGCCTGGACGACCTGCCCCAACTCTGGAATGTATTACGCGGCGAAATGAGCCTGGTGGGACCGCGTCCGCTGCTGATGCGATACCTGGACCGCTACACTCCGGAGCAGATGCGCCGGCACGACGTGCTGCCCGGCATCACCGGCTGGGCGCAAATCCACGGGCGCAACACCCTGGACTGGGAGGAAAAATTCCGCCTGGATGTGTGGTATGTGGACCACCGGTCATTCTGGTTGGACATCAAGATTTTATTCCTGACGCCATGGAAGGTATTCAAGCGTGAAGGCATCAGCCAACCCGGTCAGGCCACGGCGGAGGAGTTCAAGGGAAACAGATAGGAGCGGATAGCGATATCCGACAGTGTTTTTGGTATAATCTGCCTAATATTCAACGACTTACCCGGAGACCAGTACCCGTCCCTCCGTTCAGAGACCTGCCGGTTGGTGCGAGGCAGGCGGAACAGCGGTGAAATCCCCTCCGGTCTCCTCGAAAGAGGAGAGTTGCTCTTGCAGGAGTTGTTTGTAGGAACGTGTCAAGCGTTATACGATTGAAGCGTTACTACGCATAATTGTAAAAGAGCCGGGATGCGCCCGTTACTGCGCATGAGAGAATAAAAGCAGGTGGCACCACGAGACGCCCCTTCGTCCTGCAAATCGAGGGGGCGTATTCTTTTTCGGAATTCGTCGGCTAGCCGCGGACTCCAACCGGAGGTGCAATATGCTCGATATCAATCTCATCCGTGAACAACCCGACCTGGTGCGCAAGGCATTATCGGACCGGCAGATGGACCCCGCGCCGGTGGACCGCATCCTGGAGTTGGATACCCGTCGACGCATCCTCCTGACCGAGGTCGAGGCCCTGAAAGCCGAGCGGAATGCCGTCTCGAAAGAAATCAGCAAGATGAAGGATGCCGCCGGACGCCAGGCCAAGATCGAGGCCATGCGCAACGGTCGGCGATAAGATCGCTGCCATTGACAAGGAAGTGGCTGAGGTGGAAGAAGAGCTGAAGTCCGTGGCAGCCATCATTCCCAATCTCCCGGACGCCCGCACGCCCTACGGCAAGGACGAGAGCGCAAATGTTGTCCTGCGGACGGTGGGCCAGCTTCACGGAGTTCGATTTCGAACCGAAAATTCACTGGGATCTCGGGCCGGCGCTTGGCATCCTGGACTTCGAGCGCGGCGTCAAGATCACCGGCTCGCGCTTCTATGTGCTGACCGGGCTCGGGGCGCGCCTCCAACGGGCACTGATCGCCTACATGCTCGACCTGCACATCCGGCAGGGATACACCGAGCAATATACCCCGTTCATGGTCAAAGCGGCCACGCTCTACGCGGCTGGTCAACTGCCCAAATTTGCCGATAACCTGTACCATGACGCCGAAGAAGACCTGTGGATGGTCCCCACCGCCGAGGTCCCGCTGACCGGGCTTGCACATGGATGAAATCCTGGACGAGAAGCAACTACCGCTGCAATACACGGCCTATACTCCCTGCTTCCGCCGCGAGAAAATGAGCGCCGGGCGCGACGTGCGCGGCATCAAGCGCGGTCACCAGTTTGACAAAGTTGAAATGTACATCTTCAGCAAGCCGGAGGAATCGGACGCCATGCTGGAGAAAATGCGTGAACATGCCGAGGCGACCTGCGCCGGGCTGGGGCTGACCTACCGCGTCAAGCAACTTTGCACCGGCGACATCGGCTTCGGAGCGACGCATGACCTACGATATCGAAGTCTGGGCACCGGGCTTGCAGGAGTGGCTGGAAGTTTCCTCGGTCTCGAACGACACCGATTTCCAGGCGCGGCGGGCGAATATCAAGTATCGTCCCGCAGATGGCGGCAAAGACGCGCTTCGTCCACACGCTGAATGGGTCGGGTCTGGGGAT
Source organism: uncultured Chloroflexia bacterium (assembly GCA_963760315.1). Classification (GTDB taxonomy): domain Bacteria; phylum Chloroflexota; class Anaerolineae; order Anaerolineales; family Villigracilaceae; genus UBA877. The sequence continues at coordinate 18,570 of CAVXCK010000004.1, read as the reverse complement.
GCCGCGCACACTGATCGCTGTACTCGAAAATTACCAGCAGGCTGACGGGTCCATCAAAGTGCCGGAAGCCCTGCTCCCATGGATGGGCGGAGTGGAAATTATCCGCCGCGTAGAGCATCTCAGGAGCAAACGATGCAAATTGGCCCGTACACCATCGAGATTGAACAGGTCGCCAGGGGCATTGCCATCGTGATGATGGCGGTGGGCCTGCTGGTCATCCCCATCCTTCCAGGGTTGGTGATCATCTGGGTATCGGCGCTGGGATATGGGATTGCTGCCGGGTTTGGGGCGCTGGGTTGGGTCATGTTCGCGCTCATCACGGTGTTGATGCTGGCTGGGTCTATCCTGGATAACGTGCTGATGGGTGCAAAGGCACATAAAGAAGGCGCTCCGTGGTGGGTTGTGCTGATCGCATTGGCGTCGGCCATCATTGGAAGTTTGTCATCCCGATCCCAATCATTGGCGGAATCCTGGCCGCGCTGCTCGTGCTGTTCCTGATCGAATGGATTCGCCTGAAAGATGCCAAGAAAGCCCTGGTTTCCATGAGAGGGATGCTGGTCGGCTGTGGCTGGGCGGCTGTTTTCGGGTTATAATTGGATTGGTCATGATTGGCCTATGGCTCATCTGGGCCTGGGCGTAACTGTTCTTTCACTCAAAAAAGGAGAGACAAATGCCAGCACTTGATATTGTAAATCTGATATATCTTCTACTTTCTCAATTCTTCCGCTTTGTTGGGCATGGCGGTTCTTGGACTGGGAATTGGCTGGTTATCGTGCTTGACCTGCTTAAGAAGATTGAAGCCTGGCAGGGGCAGATTGCCATCTTCCTTGGGCTGGCTGGCCTGATCATCGCCATGACAGTTTTACCGGCTGGGGCGCGATGGGCGCGTTTGCCATCGGCGTAGGCGTGGCCATTCTCATGTGGGGAATGCCTAAGAAAGAAAAGAAGGAAGAAGAGAAGAAGAATTAATCCAATACCCGGATAACAATCCCTATGAAATGCAATCGGCGCACCCGAACAGGTGCGCCGATTTTGTTTATTTGAAGACAGCTCACAAATTCACTGGAGCGCTCAACAGAGCAACCAGCAGTTTGACGGAATTTTGCACGTCGCCGGTGTCCACCATTTCGGACGGGCTGTGCACGTAGCGGGTGGGGACCGAGAGGCAGCCAGCCGGAACCCCCGCACGTGCCATCTGGATGGCACGTGCGTCAGTGGTGCCGCCTTCGAGGACTTCGCGCTGGTAGGGGATTTTTGCCTTCTCTGCGGTGCGGATCATCCATTTGACGATGCGCGGGTCAGCCAGCATGCCCCCATCCTTGACCTTGACCGCCGGGCCTTTGCCCAGGGCAACTTCCATCTTGGAACCTTTGGGCGTGTCGCCGGTGGCGGTCACATCCACTGACAGGCCGAGGTCTGGGTCCACGCCGAAGGCGGAGGTGGTGGCCCCGCGCAGGCCCACTTCCTCCTGGGTGGTAAAGACGAAATAGAGTTCGTGAGGGGAAGTTCTTCAGGGTGCGCATGGCTTCGATCATGACCGCGCAGCCGATGCGGTCGTCCATGGACTTGGCAATCATCCGGTTTCCAAGGTCGAGGAACGGACGTTCGAAGGCGCAGACATCGCCCACTTTGACCGGGCAATCCTTCCTGCTGGAAGCGCCCACGTCAATAAAGCACTGCTCGAGCGTGGGGGCTTTGGTCAGGTCGGTGAGCCGATCCGAGCCGATGACGCCGGGTGTACCGTCCATGAAGCGGACGCGGCTGCCGGTCAGGCTCGATCAGGCGGATACCGCCGAGACCGGTAAAGCGGATGAAACCATTCTCGTCAATGTGGGTGGCCATCAGGCCGATCTCGTCCATATGACCGGCCAGCATGATCTTCAGACCGCTTTTTGATTTGGAGCCTTTACGGGCGATCAGGTTGCCCAGGGCGTCCACGCGGATTTCGTCGGCGAAGGGCTTTGATTTCCTTGCGGATAACTTCGCAGATGGCGGTTTCGTAGCCGGAGGGGGAGAAGGTTTCGGTCAGTTTTTGGATGAGTTGTTTCATAATGTTTTCCTTAGTTTTAGCCATAAATGAAAACAGATGGACGCCAGGATATAGGTTATGCCTCGCTCGGATGCCAGGAGTCCGGCGTGATGTGTTTCAGTGCAGCGGCGAGGGCCAGCGCGAGCGTATTCTTCCAATCGTCGAGAAGGGCGATCGAGGCAGCGGTGTGACTGTAGCGGTGCGGCACCGAGACCGAGACGCTGGGAACTCCGGCGCGCGCTTTGTGGATGGCTCCAGCGTCCGTGCCCGCCACCGCCTGGCTGGCGGAATTGGATGGGGATGCCTTCAGCCTGGGCTGTCTGGCTATAAATGGCGAACGAGTCGCGGGTCGGAGAAAGTGTTGTCATCGGCGATGTAAATTGCCGGACCAAGCCCAAGTTTTGTGTTGAAGGAATTATTCTCTTCGCCATCCCAGCTGGGCAGGTCGTTGGCGGGAGTCGCATCCACCACAACTGCCAGGTCGGGGTTGAATGCATAGGCAGCGACCTTCGCCCCGCGCACACCGATTTCCTCCTGGACAGTGAAGGCCGCCAGCAGGTCAATATTGGCCGGGGCGTTCTTGACCAATTCGAGCAGGGTGACGACACCGAAACGGTCATCGAGAGCCTTGGCGATGAGCACCGGACCGTTGCGCTGGAAACGAGTGGCAAAAGCCGCCCGGTCACCCGGCTTTACCTTGCTGACGCCGGGACCGATGTCAATGCGCAGGGCATCCAGTGGAATTTTCTGCTTGCGCTCCTCGGCGGTGGTCAGGTGGATGGGGCGGGCCCGATCACGCCGGGCAGGTGGTCTTTTCCAACCAGCACGGCTTTACCGGGCAACTGGCGGACATCCATTCCGCCGACGGTCTCAAAACGGAAAAGGCCCTCGCCTTCATCAGCCACCAGCATGAAGCCGACTTCGTCCATGTGGGCGGTGACCATAACTTTCAAGCGGTTCTTGCCAGATCCTGCGCGAGTTCACCAGCACATTGCCCAGAGCAGTCCACTCTGATATCCTCGACGTGGCCTTTGAGTTCTTCCAGGACGATCTTACGGACTTCGCCCTCGTCGCCGGAGACGGCGCTGGCATTGCATAATTTTTCAAGCAGTTTTAATTGAGTGTTTCCGATATTCGGCATGCTAATCATCCCAGGTAATCTTTTCCATGAAATCCGGCACCAACCCAGCGATGAATTCCGCCAACAACCGTCCGGCGCGCTGGATATCTTTGATGGCGACCATTTCCACCGGTGTGTGCATATAGCGCAGCGGGATGCCCATCACGAGGGTGGGGACGCCTTCGCGCACCACCTGCGTGGCGTAGCCATCCGTCCCGGTGTGACGTGGGGCATACTCAAGTCCGTAGGGGATTTCCAGTCTGTCGGCCAGGTCTTTCATCGCCTTGTACAAGGCCGGGTGGATATTGGGTCCCATGCACAGGGTGGGACCTTTGCCGAGCGGATGAGGTCTGCCAGTCGCTGGCGCCGGGACCTTTGGCAAAGGTCACATCCACGGCGATGGCAATTGTGGGGCGCAATTCAAAGGTCGAGCCGGTGGCTCCGATCGTGCCAATTTCCTCCTGCGTGGTGGCAACAGCCCATACATCCCAGATGTGCGGGCGGGACTGCAAGTCTTCCAGGCAGACGGTCAGTGCGGCAGACTGAGGCGCGGTTATCAAGTGTGTGACCGGCAATCGTTTCGCCGCTCAATTCGAGGGGCGGCTGGGCATACGAGACCACGTCGCCAACATGGACGAGGCTTGCCACTTTGCGCGGCGGAAGGCCGGTATCTACGAATAGATATTCCAGCGGAACCGGGATTCAGGCCTATTTCGGGGGGCAGGAGGCGGGCGGGCGGCAGGACGACAACGCCGGGGATGGACCGGTGCCCACCTGCGCCCGTGGCGTATACCGTGACCAGCGTACCAGGCAGAACGCGCGGATCCACCCCGCCGACCTGGGTGAGGCGCAGAAAACCGTCCACAATGCCGGTGACCATCAGGCCGATGGCATCCATGTGCGTGGCAACCATCACGGATGGGCGCGGGCTTTTACCGGTACCGCGCCGCAGTCCATGCAGGGAGCCCAGTTTGCCGCGGCTGATCTCGTGGACGAGCGGCTTCCATTTAGCGGAGATGATTTCGGCAGCTGGGTCTTCGTAGCCAGAGAGACCGGGGGCAGTGAGCAAATCTTTAAGGAAGGGAGTTATATCAGTCATTGAATAATGGGGGGAAAGTAGATTGAATTAAGGTGTTGGCGTCAGCGTTTCGCTTGGTATGAAAGTGGGTGTGGGCGTGTCAGTAAAAGTGGATGTCGGAGTGAATGTCAAAGTCGGCATGAGAGTAGGTGTTGGTGTAAAAGTAAATGTTTGTAGGGGTTTGTGTGGATGTCGGTGTCGGGGATGCCTGGGTGTGAAAGTATGTGTGGGTGTCAGAGTCCAGGTGGATGTAGGTGTACCGCTGGCTGTCAGCGTGGCTGTCGGGTGTGAAGGGTGAATGTCAGGTGAAAGTCGATGTGGAGATAATGTCAGGGTAGCAGTTGGTGTTTTGGTAGAGGTCGGTGTGAAAGTGACCGTCGACGGTGGCGGTCGGAGTAACGGGGTTCGGTCTGGAGCAAATTGCCGGACGATGATTCCCAGACAATAGCAAGGAATGGTCGCCAGGATAATGGCACCAGGATAACCCGCATGCGGTTGCGCTTGGATAGATTGGAAAACACTCCGGTATGATAACATCACTCGGGAGGTTGGGCAAGATGAACATTCGATTGCACTATGCTGTAAAATTAGGAACAACCAGGGTCAACGACTCTATTATTCTTTGCGCTGTTTGACGCCTTTGCGGGTAAAATCAACATGTGATTCCCCTGCGCCTGAAGCTTTCCGGATTTCCTTTCCTACCGCGACCCTGTCGAATTGGACTTCAGCGGTTTCACCCTGGCATGTATTTCGGGCCAGAACGGCGCGGGAAAATCATCGCTGCTGGATGCGATGACCTGGGCTCTGTTTGGCCAGGCGCGCAAACGGGACGAGTTGGTCAGTCAACTTGCAGTCAACAAGCTGCGGAAGTGGCATTCACTTTCGAATATGAAAACAACCAGTACCGGGTCATCCGGTCGCTGGCACGGGGGAAAACCACCATCCTGGAATTTCAGATTTCAGACAGGAGCGACTGGCGTCCGCTTACGGAGCACACCAATCGAGAAACCCAGGCGCGCATCGAGAAGGTGCTGCGCCTGGATTACGATACCTTCATAAATGTGTCGTTCTTCCTGCAGGGCCGTGCCGACCAATTTGCACAACAAGCGCCCGCCCGGCGAAAAGAAATCCTGGGCAGCATCCTCGGACTGGAAATATGGGAAGTATATAAAGAGCGAACTGCTGAGAAACGCAAGGCAGCAGAAAGCGCTCTCGGTGCGGTGGATGGTCACGTGGCCGAGATCGATGCCGAATTGGCCGAGGAAGAACCCCGCAAGTTGCGCCTGGCAGAACTGGAAACGCAACTAAGCGGGCTGGTGTCCAGCCGGAAGGTCCAGGAGGCGGCGCTGGCAAGCATCAAGCAGGTGCGCGCCGGGCTGGACAAACAGCGTGAACTGGTTCAACAAAATGGCGCAAGCCCTGGAACATTCACAAGAGAACCTTTCGGGACTCCAAGACCCGTCTTGCCGGACGAGAGGCCGAGCGCATCCCTCATGCAGACCTGCTGGGACGTGCCGGTGAGGTCGAAGCAGCTTATACTGCCTGGCAGCAGGCACGCAAGGAACTGGAAAAATGGGATGAAACTGCTTCTCAATTTCACGAGCAGGAAAAACGCGTCTTCCGTTCCTGGATGACATCAATGCTGAAAAAGCAAAGCTGGAACAAGAAAAAGAGACACTGGATAGAACAGGGAGAAGCTGTCAACCAGCAGTTATCACATATCTAGCGGATTGGCAGCCAAGTTGGAAAGCGCAAAAAAGGAACTTGACCGAAGCCGAAACAAAACTGGACGAATACAGCCGAGCTGGAAAAGCAGATCCAAACCGGGCGCGAGCGACAGGCGGAATTGCGCACGGAGAATGCCAGCCTGAAAGCCGAGATGGACGAACTCAAGCTGCGCATTGAAAAACTTGAAGCAGCCGAAGGCGCGGCATGCCCGCTATGCGGGCAGCCGCTCAGTGCGGAGCACCGCCAGTCCACGCTGGAACAACTGCAAGCTGAAGGCAAGCAAAAAGGGGATAACTGGCGGGCGAACAAGTCTGCCACGGAAGAACTTGCGACCCAGCTTATGGATTTCGAAGCGCAACTCTCAAATTACGCCAGAGCCGATGCCGACCGGCTGCGACTCTCGAATACCGTCGCCCAACTGACCGAGCGGCTGGAGACGATGAAAAAGCAGACCAGGGAATGGGAGAAAACCGGGGCGAAGCGCCTGGCACAGGTCAATAAACTGCTTGACGGACGAAAAATTCGCGGTCGAGGCGCGCAAAAAACTAGCCAAAGTGGACAAGGAACTGGCAGCCTCGGCTACGAGGCGGCTGACCCACGACGCGGCGCGCCGGACCGAAATCCAGGCACGCCCCGCCGAGAGTGCATACCGGGCGCTTGAGTCTGCCCGGGCAGCCCTCAAACCGCTCGACGATGAGATCGCCAATCTCAATTCCCAGGTCACGACACTGACCGCCGAAATTGCCATCCAGCAAATTGAACACCAGTCTGCAGCGGAAGCCCTGGCTGCTGTTAGAAGCCCAGGCACCTGACCTGGATAGCGCTGAGCGCACCCTGTTCGACTCGCAGGAGCGCGAGAACCAGTTGAACCAGGAAGTCGGCGCGGCGCGCCAGAAGGTCACCGTGCTGGACGACTTGCGCAAACGCAAGAAAAAACTGGAGGTCGAGCGCGGCGAACTGGGTCTGCAGATTGGACGGTACAAGGCGCTGGAACGTGCCTTTGGCAAGGACGGCGTCCCGGCGCTGCTCATCGAGCAGGCCCTGCCGGAGATCGAGATGAAGGCCAACGAAATCCTGGGCCGCCTGAGCGACGACAGCATGCGCCTGCATTTCGAGACCCAGGCGAAGTACAAGGATGAGAAGCGCAAGGACCTGCGCGAGACGCTGGAGATCCAGGTCAGCGACGGAGCTGGGGAACGCGATTACGAGATGTTCTCGGGCGGGGAGGCCTTCCGGGTCAACTTTGCCATCCGGCTGGCGCTTTCGGAAGTATTGGCCCAGCGCAAAGGGGCGCGCCTGCAGATGCTGGTCATTGACGAAGGCTTCGGCTCGCAGGATGCCCAGGGCCGCCAGCGGTTGATCCAGTCCATCAATGCCGTGCGGGCCGACTTTGCTAAAATCCTGGTCATCACGCATCTGGACGAATTGAAAGATGCCTTCCCCACCCGGATCGAGGTCGAGAAGACCGAGACGGGGTCAACGGTCACTGTGATTTAACGGCAGGGAAATTCGCAGATTGGAAATTTCCAGTTCGCAAACCGGACTTGAAAATTAAGGCTAGATTATGGTATAAAGTATAGATACGTAGAGAAAAGTCATGCTATCCAAATGGACTCTCACCATCGGGATTGTTGCACTTCTGCTCGCCCTGGGTGTTTTTGCTTGGGTGACGGACGCGCCCTCCTACCTGGGGCACGAACCTTCCACATGCAACAACTGCCACGTGATGGATGCGCAGTACGAGGGCTGGTTTCACGCCGCACACGCACATTTTACTGTCTGCACCGACTGCCATCTCCCCCACCAGAACATTGCCAGTTATTATCTTTACAAAGGGTATTCCGGGATGCGGGACGTGTACTCGTTCACGTTCAAGACATATCCGGCAGCCATCCGTGCCACGCAGCAGACAGACGAAATCGTCCAAGCCAATTGCATCCGCTGCCACACTAGACACGGTCGAGAATATCCTCGCCGGTCCGCAACCGTTCGACCGCTATTGCTGGGACTGTCATCGCTCGGCCGCCCACGGCGAACGGGGGCTGTCGCTTTCTCCCTATCAGGATTCGGAGGTTTATCGAAAATGAAAAAATTACACCACTGCTATTCTGGCTGGGAATCATCACTCGTCCTGGCAGCCGTCCTGGCTGGCGTGCTGATATTCCTGAAGAACCAGCCTCCGCAGGAACGCGCTGTTATCCAGCCGATCGCCACCGTTCAGCCGCTGGAAGCGGATTCCTCCCTGTGGGGGTTGAACTATCCAAATGAATATTCGTCCCTGCTCCAGACTGCAAATAATAATACGCCCACCACCTACGGCGGGTCAGCACAAAAATCGTACCTGCTCGAAGACCCGCGCCTGGTGCTCCTGTTTATGGGTTACTCCTTCAGCAATGACTATAACCAGCCGCGAGGCCATGAGAATGCCCTGATAGATGTTCGCGCAACGAAGCGCGTGACCGCCACCACGCACGCCACCTGTTATTCCTGCAAATCCTCCGATAACCCCGGCCTGTGGGCACAGATGGGCATGGAAGCCTACGATACGAAAATGTTTTCGGATATGACGCCCTTGATCAACAATCCCATCGGCTGCGCCAACTGCCACGAAGCCGGGACCATGCGGCTGGTCATCACCAACCCGGCGGTGGAAGCCGCCTTCAAAGTCCGAAGGCCTTGACTGGCGCACCTTTACCCGCCAGCAGATGCGTTCGGCGGTGTGCGCCAATTGCCACGTCACCTATTATTTCACAGGTGAGAATAAAGTCCTGACCGTTCCCTGGGCCAACGGCACGCGCGTCGAAGACATCATCCAATACCGAAGACAGTGTCAATTTCTCCGATTGGACCTATCCCGATGCGGGCACGCCAATCATGAAGGCGCGCCACCCGGATTACGAATTGTTCACCGCCGACAGCACCCATTACAAGGCCGGCGTCTCCTGCGCCGACTGTCACATGCCCTACGTCCGTGACGGTGCGATGAAGTATTCCAGCCACGACATCATGAGTCCTCTGCTCGACCCGCAGCAGTCTTGCGGACAGTGCCACACTGACGTGGATGTCGTTTTGGCGCGCGTCAGTGTCATCCAGGATACAGTCCACCAGGCGAAGATTGGCACCGAGGATGCCTTGATCGACGCCATCACCGCCATCCAAGCCGCTGCGGCGAAATCGGACTCTGATCCTGCCCTGCTCGACGAGGCCCGTACCCTCCACCGTCACGCCCAGTTTATGTGGGACTTCATTTCCTCGGCGAACAGCATGGGCTTCCACAACCCCGACGAAGCCCTGCGAATCTTGAGGAATGCCACCGACCTGGCGCGCCAGGCACAGATGAAAGCCGCCCAGGCCGCCGGTGACCCGTCCCTGCTGGCGGCCGGCGTGTACTACACCATTAACCCGGTCCCCACACCGGTACCGTAGCATATGCCTAAAAATGCAAAGGGCGACCCGATCAGGCCGCCCTTGTTTTGATTAAAGGGTGAAATGGTTATTTATTCAGGACGGCTGCCAGCGGACCGGGGGCCAGAACCGGGGCACTGCTGCCGGATGCCTGGGCTTTTTCCACGTCGCGCGCCCACAGGTACAGGCAGGTGTGGTAGGCGGTGGCCGTGTAGGAGGTCACGACGGTGGCGACCATGATGAAGATGCCGGCGATGATTACACCCAGCCCGATGCCGGAGACCAGACCGAAAGTTGATGTGTTGGTAATCGTGATGATGCCAAACCCAACGCCAAAACCCAGACCAATGCCGAGCGCGCCCAGCAGGAAGCCGATCAGCCCGTTGACGGTTTTCACGCCTACCGTGCTGATGCCAACCAGCAGCAGGTTATTCTTGATGATGCTGCCGGCACGCTTGAGGGCATCTTTCAAGTTGATATCTTCGATGACCATGGCAGGCAGGATGAGGAAGGCGGCCTCGGTCCAGACTGTGTCGATCAGACCGGCCAGGAAGTTGCGCCCGCCGCTGCCACCTTTGCCTCTGACCTGATTCTTGACCAGGTTGACAGCGGTCGAAGCGGCGGCCAGGCTGAGGATATTCAGCCACTCGCGCTTGACGATGGCCCAGGCCTTCGACATCACGCCGTCGCCTTCGGCCAGGTAGCCGTAGACGAGGTAGATGGTCATGGCCGAGAAGATGTAACCGACCGAGTACTGGATGAAGATCATCACCGCGCCCAGCACGAACAGGAGTACCCGCCCGACCAGGCTGTTATCGCCACCGCTCAGGAAACCTGCCCCGATCATCAGGGGGATGAAAATGACCGAGACGATAAATCCAGCGAACAGGGCCATGATGGATGGCTTGATGAGATCTTTATCCTTGACGGCCATTTGCCAGGCTTGCTTGAGGAACGACCAACCACGAGAAAAGCTTTGCATGAGTCACCTCCTGATATATGGACAAGAACGAGTGTGATTATAGCAGACTAAATCCACCCGGAATTATGTTTTATACGCCAGCATCACTCCGTCCCGCACCGGCACCAGTGAGGCGATCCACTCCGGGCTGCGGGTGAGCAACCCGGTCAGTTTGCGGATGCTTCAGTGGCAGGAGTTTTGTCCTTGCCATCGAAAATACGCCCGTGCCAGAGCATATTATCCACGATGAGCACGCCCCCGGGCCGCAGTTTTCCGGCGATGACCGGGAGCGAATCGGCGTAATCTTCCTTGTTGATGTCATTGAAGATCAAGTCGAATGGGCCGGCGGTTTCGCGCAGGGTTTGCACTGCCTCCCCAACATGATAACGGACAATTCCATTGTATCCCAGCACGGCCAGGTGGGTTTGTGCCTGGCGCGACAATTCTTCGTCCCATACCACGTGATAGACTTCGCCGCCGCCATTCTCGGTGACAGCCCGGGCAAACCAGGCGGTCGAATAGCCGAAACCCGAGCCGAGTTCGAAGACGCGCCTTGCACCGATCATACGCGCCACCTGGTAACACAGATACCCGGATGCCGGACCGACAATCGGGAAATCCCTCTTCTCTGCGTCCGTCTTCCATTGCCTGCATTTCTGGCAGACGGGGCGGTACCAGACTGTCAATGTAATCCATCAGGTATTTGGGGATTAAAGGCTTATCCATGCATGTTCTCCATATATTCCACAAATTAAAGTAACGATACCGGGTCCACTTCCACCCGCCAGCCCTTTGAAGCACTCCTTGACAGGTTCGGGGGGCTGCTCATGGTGGTGCCTCCGAAGTTCTTTTCCCGCAGCAAATTCGCCGGGTTTGGTCCACGCAGGATTATCTGCCAGCGATAGAGTCCATTCAACCGTGAGTAGAAGCAGGGGGCGGGCCCGATGAGGGTTGTCTCGCGCTGGTCTTCGCTTTCGATCCATTTGGCAAGTTTTGCAGCCAGTCCGAACGCCTCTGACTCGGCTTTTGTTGCCTGAACATGCCGGTATTCCATCCGCACCAGGCGGTTGAACGGCGGGTAACCCAACTGCCTGCGATTGTCCAACTCGCGGGCATAGAAAGCTGCGTAATCGTGGTTGGCTGCGGTCTGGATGACGTAATGCTCAGGTTGAAACGTCTGCAGTATAACTTGTCCTCCCAGGGACGAACGACCGGCGCGGCCCGAGACCTGGGTCAGCACGTCGAAGGTCCGCTCAGCTGCGAATGGGTCGGGCAGGGTGAGCCCCACGTCGGCCAGCACAATCCCCACCAGAGTTACCAGCGGAAGGTCGAGTCCCTTCGCCAGCATCTGCGTGCCGATGAGCACATCTGCCCGGTGGGCGGTGAAGTGGCTCAAGATGATTTCGTGCGAATCCTTCCGGCGGGTGGTGTCCCAATCCCAGCGCAGGATTCGTGCCGACGGGAAGTGCGCCCCCACCTCGGCTTCCACCTTCTCGCTGCCCAACCCATATTGGCGAATCTGATCGCTCCCGCAAACCGGGCACTTCTTCGGCAACTGCCGTGTGTAGCCGCAGTGGTGGCAGAGAAGTATGTCCCGGTGTTCCTTTGTCAACAATTCCGGTTTTATCGAAACACTGGAGGATAGGGTGGAGTGATAGGTCATTGGTGTGTCACAGCGCGGGCAGCGAACTGCCGTTCCGCACTCCCGGCAAAAGACATAGGTGGCTGAACCGCGCCGGTTCAGAAAGAGAATCGCCTGCTGGCCTTTCTTGAGAACTTCCTCCAATGCGGCTACCAGCGCCAGGCTGAAGATACCCCGGTTGCCAGATTTGAGTTCCTCGCGCATGTCAATAATTGAAACGGGAGGAAGACCTGCGAGGTTTGCAGCCAAGCCGGAGGGTTGTACCCGCCTCGGCAACTCCAGCAGGCGGAGGCTTTCCCCGCACTCTTTCCCCTTCAAGGAGGATGCCCGATACATTTGCTGGATGGTTGGGGTGGCTGAGCCAAGTACGCAGACCGCCCCGCACAGCCTGGCATAGGCCATCGCCGCGCTGACTGCAGAGTAGAACGGCGGCTCGGATTGATAGTACGAACCATCGTGGCACTCGTCCACGGCGATGAAGCCGACGTTGGGCAGGGGGGTAAAGAGCGCCGAGCGCGGCCCGATGATGACTTTTAACTGGCCCAGACGAGCGCGCCGCCAGGTATCGTACCGCTCGCCTTCTGATAATTTGGAATGCACCAGTCCAACCTGCCCGGGGAAACGTGCCAGGAACCGGTGGACAGTCTGTGGGGTCAGGGCGATCTCCGGGACCAGGATGATGGCTTCCTTTCCGTGGCGTACGCATTCCTCTGCCGCGCGGATATATAACTCGGTCTTGCCGGAGCCGGTGACTCCGTGGAGAAGAAAAGAGGAATGAGGAATTTGGGAATCAATTGATGAGATTTGGAAAGCCTGCAATATTTGACCTAATGCCTCTTCCTGCTCGGAAGTCAGCACCAATGCCTGAGAATCCCATCCCTTATTATCTGATTTCTTGATGCTTATCTTTTCCAACGGATCCCGCCAGATCTCGGTCTCCCTCAAGATAATCAGTTCACGCTCCGCCAGTTCCTGAAGGTCGGCCAGATTACAGCCTGATTCGGCGTAGACCCACGAGACGTTCACGTCCGCCGGCTCGCGCATCAGCGAACGCAATGCGGCCTGTCGGCGTGATAGCGTATCTGCGGTCTTTCCAAGTAACGGCATCGCCGCTTCCGCCGCTTCAGGAGGTACCGAAAGCTGCGCCGTGCGGATAAACTTTGGCCGCACAGAGGGCGGTGGCAGGATGGACTGGCTCGTCAATACCCCGGTCCTTACCAGAGATTGCGCCGTCCTGCGCCAGTCCACATTCTTGAAATGTCGGTCAATTTGTCGACCTCGCAAGGAGCCGCGTGTTTCAAGCAGTTCCAAAAGCCGCTTTTCCACCTTGCCTGTTTCACTGGTGACCGGTAAATGCCTGCTGTTGACCGCGTACTGTAAATCTGCCTGTTGGCTCAACCCCGCAGGCAGCATCAGCCCGATGCAGGCCGCCAGCGGGGAAAGGGTCTCCCCGGCCAGCCAATGGGCCAGGGCAATCTGTGCGGCGGTCAGGGCAGGGAGCGGGTCGAGTAAATCAATGACAGTTTTCGTTTCGGGGACGGACGGTTCGACAAGGAGACGAATTACGACACCCTGCACCGTCTGCTTGCCAAAGGGGACAGTGACAAGATGTCCCGCGCTGATTTTCGCTTCCAATGTGGGGGGTAGGGCATAGTCGAACATGCCCGAGACGGAGGGGACTGTGACGGCAATTCGGACGTACATTACTTTGTCTTCAACACTACCGCCGCGCCGTATCCAACCACCGACGAAAAATCCCCGGTCACGTCTCCGGAGGTGGCATGGTACAACACTTTGACCATATCGCCGCCCAGGGCTTTGGCGGCCCACAGGACAGCTGTCAGCGCGCCGAGACCGCAGGCAAAACCCTGTTCCTCCTTTTCGGCGCAGAAAACATCCTCCGGCGAAAAAGACTCGATCCGCCGCAGCATTTCCGTGTCGAAGACCAAGGCTTCCTTCTGGGTGTAGAAGTGGGAGAGATCCGTGCTGGCAACAATCAGCGCTTCCTTCCCACGCAGAGTCTCTGCCAAGGCCATGCCCAATTGTTGGGAGACCTTCGCTGACTGGGAGCGCACCATCACCGGCAGGAGCTTGAACTCCCCGGCAAGGGAACGTTGCAAGAAGGGCAGTTCGATTTCCAGAGAATGTTCCTGGTCGTAGGCCACCGGCGTCAGGCCTTCCCCCAGTACCGGTCGCAGGCGTTTATCCAAGTCGGCGAGAACAACCTTTTCCACCGGGACCTCCCCCAGCGGGGTGGCATAAGCTTCGTGGGCGGTGGTCAGCAGTGGCTCATAGTATGGTTGGTGCATCGGCGAAAGGACGGCTACCAGGTTGAAGGTCCGACCGCGTACTGCTGCAAAGGCGTACCCGGCCACAGGTCCGGAGTACTTATGTCCGGCGTGCGGGGCAATGATGGCAATCACCTCGCCGGGCAGTTCAGGCAATTCAGCCTGGTCGAGGTAACGGTCCACTGCCTGGGTGAGTGCTTTGGGATTGCCTTCATACCACATCCCGGCAATTGGTGAAGGACGCACAGGGGAGACGGTGGTCATATTCACCTCCAATTTGAATTGTAGCACTATCAATGTTGCGCTAGCTTTTCTTGTTCACGTACCCTCGCGCCGGGTGGAACTGGTGACCATTGACCTTTCAAATTGCTGGCAGGCAACAGAACTGAGATTCCCAATTAACAGGATTGCGCCTGGATGTGGTCACCTCTATTTTCCATCCCACGCGAGACTAGCGACCTCATTGAATCAGATGGAAAAGATCTGGATAGGATCTTCTGGAAGAAACTAGAAGATCAGCAGGATCAGAGTCCAGAGGCTGCCGATACCGATCACACCGATGGCAAATAAGGAGAAGAGCAGCCGCAGGCCGGGTTGGGTCATTTGGGCAATACCAAGCAGGAAGAAGGCGGTTGCCAGCACAGTCAGGACAGCCACATATAAGTCGGATTTATTGCTCCAGTGGTGGTAGGCATCCGAAGCAGTATTTTGCTTCTCGACTAATTCCGAACTGTAAGAATGCAAGTCGGCCAAGTAGGCGGTCATTTTCGGCAACTCCTGATCGGAGGCAGGTGCGTAGGCTGGATTGGTCATTAAGATAGACAGGCTCTTTGCCCGGTCCGCCCGTGCCTGGTAGATCTGCGACTCGAGCGTCAGCGCTTCGAATCCCTGCTGGTCATTGGCAGCCTGCCGCTGCATGGCACTATACTCAGCCACCAGTGCTTCCTGGGTATTGGTGAGCGACAAGGAGTAGGTTTTCAAATCATAATCGGAACGGGCACCGGCTTGGATAAGGCTGCTGGTAACCAGGACGGCGTCATATTGCGAGTCCCGGTTGGCCTGATTGGCACGGATGGTGGCATCTACCTGCAGAGCTGAAATGGCTGCGACCAAAACCGTATTTACGAGGATCAGCACCAGTACAAGGGTCTTCCCTCGTTCGGGTTTGGGGGTGTCAGATTGATTCACAGCGCACCTCCGCGTAGAATGAAGAAGACAACCTCGACTCCCACGCTCCAGACAAGCCCGATCCCAAAAACGAGAACCCCAAGAACCAGAATCAGTACCCTTGAGCGTAAGTGAGATAATTGGGACAACCCGAGCCAGAACAGGCTGATCGCGATCAGGATCGTTCCCACCACAAGCCAACGTTGTTCTGCGTAATAGGTATCCGCAAGAGAAAAGGAAGCCTGTGGGTTGAGGCTGCTCAAGTCGGAGGATTGTGCTTCGAGTTCATTGAACCGCTTCTGAACATTCAACCAGCCTTCCGAGGTGAGATAGGATGGATCCGTTCCGAGCGGTATGGCCAGCGATTCCATGCCGGGAAGCAGGTAGGTGCGCAATTGGGCGGCGTGCTCCTGGCTGGCCGGATCCGCGCTGTTTTCCTGGACAGTCAAGCCGTCGAGGGTTACCAGGTAGTCGCGGGCGTATCCGGCCTCCTGATAAGCCTTGCTCCAGTCCTCATTGGCGCCTGCCTGGCGTTTGACTGCATCGATAAACCCCTGATAAATGAGGTCGCCTGCCTTCGAACCCAGGCCGGCAGTTCGCCATGTTGCCAGGGCAGTGGTCAAGGAGACCAATGCGATCAGGATGGCAATCCATAGATCCAGGCGATTGCCCTTTGCCTTCGGATTTTCCATAAACAAACTCTCCTTCCCTTAGCCGCCTACTGTTTCATGAATATTCCATTGAACAATTATCGATCAAATTCCAGGCATTTACAGAAAATTAAATTCATGTCTTTATGCAGTATAGAGTTATTATCACAGGTTGTGGTGGAGAATACAAGGGGAAAAAACCGCCGGGTGGATTTGCACCGGCGGTTTGCGTATTATGTTTTATTTTTTCCGCCCACTTTACGGCGGAATGCCATGATGCTTGCCCGGCGTATAGTAATGCGGTTGTGATAAGCACCACCGCCAGCCCAAGCCAGATGTACAGCCAGATATTGACCGGTTCCTGTGTAGCTTTTGGGGAAGACGGAGCAGGGGGTGTAACGAGGCGCATCTCACCTGAAGGGGTTGCTTCGGGAGCCGTCAGGATGAAAGTCTCTGAGGTGGGTATGACTTGCGTGTTATCCGATGCAGGAGGTTGGGTGGCAGCCGGGCCGCCGCCGACACCGGAACCCTCGTTGGTCATCGGCGCAGCGGCCATCAGCGGGGCAGCTGCTCCAAAGGATAGACGACCAAGCAGGCTCGTCCCCAGGGTGAAGATGAATAGCAGCATTGCCACGACGGATGCCCACGAGAACACAGGCACGAGGCGCGGGACGCGGAGGCCTGATCCCGGCCATTTTGGGCGTCAGGGTGAAGTTGCGTGGGAGGCGCCGGATGGGTGTGCGGCGGAGAATGGCGCGGGCTTGGCGCAAGTCTACCAGCGCGGCGGCAAGCGCCGGGTCCAATTGCAAGCGGGATTCCAGGCGCCTCTTTTCAGCCTGAGACAGTTGCCCGTCCAGGGAGGCTGAAAGTTGTTCCACGTCGCGGAAGGAAGGTGTCGTCATAGCCCACGCTCCTCTTCCAGACGGAAGGCGGCAGGCAAAAGTTCCCGGAAGGATTGCAGGCACTCACGCAGACGCAGACGGGCGCGTGCCAGGCGGGACTTGATCGTGCCGAGCGGTTTCTTAACCACCGCGGCGACTTCGGTGTAATCGAGGCCCTGGATGTCGGCCAGGACGACCACAGCCCGGAAGTCGGTGGGAAGATTTTCAAGACAATGCTGGATGGCATGTTCGAGTTCGGCCTGGTCGAGTTCTTCCTCGGGGGAGGCGTTGGGATCGGCCAGCCAGCGCGGGGTCTCCACTTCGTCGCCGTCTTCGGTTTCGGGTTCGAGCGGTGTGGTGGGACGGCGCTGTTTGCGGCGCAGTTCATCGTAGCAGGCGTTGGTGACGGTGCGCAGCAGCCAGGCACGGAAGGAACCGCCGCGGTAGGAGTTGAGGGCGCGGAAGGCGGAGATGAAGGCTTCCTGCGACGCATCGGCAGCCAGGTCTTCGTCTCCCAGGATGCGCAGGGCTGTGTTGTAGACGATGTCCTGGTAGGCGAGCACGAGGGTGTTGAAGGCGTCGAGGTCGCCATGCTGGGCATCACGGATGAGGGCGGGTTCGTCCATTGAGATTATTTTACACCACAAAAGGGCATTTATTCACAGACCGGCCTACCACCTGTTTCTTTTTCACAAAAAATCGCCCCGGATATCTCTACCGGGACGATTTCTTATGCAGGAAAGATTTATTCTTCCGTTTCGCGCAGGGGCGGGAATAACAGCACCTCGCGGATGGAGTGCTTATCGGTCAACAGCATTACCAGCCGGTCCACGCCCATGCCGAAACCACCGCAGGGCGGCATGCCGTAGCGCATGGCGCGCAGGTAATCCTCGTCCATTGGATGCTTTTCTTCTTCGTCTTCAGTGTAGTCACGGCCCATTTCGATGAAACGCTGTTCCTGGTCGAGTGGATCGTTGAGTTCAGTGAATGCATTGCAGAGTTCAAAACCGGCAACGTAACCCTCGAAGCGTTCCACGGTCAACGGATCACCCGGTTTGGATTTCGCCAGCGGAGAAATATCGCGCGGGTAGTCGTACAGGAAGGTCGGTTGGATGAGGGTTGGTTCCAGGTATTCGCTCAACAAGAAATCAATCAATTTTCCGCGGGTAGACTGCGGGTTGGGCGTCTTGCCTTTGGCGGCAATCGCTTTGAAAAGCGATTTGGCTGTGGGGTGTTTGGCGATGTCAATGCCGCTGGTCTCCAGGATGCCGTCGATCATCGCCAGCCGCTTCCAGGGGGGTGTGAAGTCCAATTCGTGGCCTTGATAGGTGATTTTCAGGCTGCCATTTGCTTTTTGGCAGGTGTATGAAACCATCTGCTCGGTCAATTCCATCACCTTGAGATAATCCGCGTAAGCCCAATAAAACTCCAATTGGGTGAATTCCGGGTTGTGTTTGAATGAGACGCCCTCGTTACGGAAGTCGCGCCCAAGTTCGTAGACACGCTCCAGGTTGCCGACCAACAGACGTTTCAGGTAGAGTTCAAAGGAAATCCGCAGGTATAAATCCTGTTTCAACTGGTTGTGGTGCGTGGTGAACGGTTTGGCCGCCGCACCGCCGTA
>CAVXCK010000003.1:0-811312 GCA_963760315.1 uncultured Chloroflexia bacterium | reverse complement strand
ATCATTTTTATCCGTGCCCTGGGCGTGGAAGAGTTCGGCAAGCATTTTTTCGGATCTTCGCTATCAACTGGCTCCCGACTGGCTCAGACCTGGCTCAAGATAGGCGTGCAAATTGATCCGCTTTCGGCTGCAGTGGTCTTTTTTGTGGCCTGGACCGTATTGGCGATTTTCGTTTACAGCATTGGCTATCACAATTTTGGCCAGCCGAAAGGCGACCATGATGTAGCCGGTCTTCCACCGCACGGCGCAACATTAACCGAACACGGCCATAAGCACATCGTCCCGTCCATCGAGCCGATGTACTCACGTTTCTTCGCCTTTATCAGCCTGTTCGCTTTCGGCATGTATACGCTGGTGGTTTCCGATAACCTGCTGACCCTGTTCGTCGGCTGGGAGATCATGGGCCTGTGCTCATACCTGCTGATCGGCTTCTGGTTTGGCAAACCATCCGCCCGCAATGCTGCGGTCAAAGCTTTCATGACCACCCGCATCGGCGACGTGTTCATGCTGCTGGGCATTGCCTTCGTTTATTCTTTCACCGGCTCGCTTTCTTTCAGTGAGATATTCAAACCGGAAATGCTGCAGGCGCTGGCTTCCACACCGGCCTTCTTCGGGCTTTCAGCGGCGGGCATCATTGGGCTGCTGCTGTTCATTGGGACGGTTGGCAAATCCGCACAGTGGCCTCTGCATGTTTGGCTGCCGGATGCCATGGAAGGCCCGACCCCGGTCAGTGCCATGATCCATGCAGCGACGATGGTCTCGGCAGGTGTTTATATGGTCATCCGCATGTTCCCGCTCATCTCTGCTGGCTGGACCGAAGGCATGCCACTGAATACGACCATGAGTGTCATCGCCTTTATCGGGGCATTCTACGGCGCTCTTTGCGGCGACGATTGCCATAGCACAAAATGATATCAAACGAGTGCTGGCTTACTCGACCATTTCACAACTTGGCTTCATGATTGCTGCGCTGGGAATCGGTGCATACGTGGCAGCAGCTTTCCACCTGATGACGCACGCCTTCTTCAAGGCGCTGCTCTTCCTTGGTTCCGGTTCGGTTATCCACGGCATGGAACATGGCGTTCTCCATACTGGCGACCATGTGGATGCGCAGGATATGTTCAACATGGGCGGTCTGCGCAAGAAGATGCCGATTACTTTCTGGACCTTCCTGATTGGCGGCTTTGCCCTGTCCGGGTTTCCAGTGCTGACGGCGGGATTCTGGTCCAAGGATGAAATCTTTGCCGAAGCCTTCGGCAATGGACACCTGATGGTCTTTATCACCCTAGCGGTGGCAGCTTTCCTGACGGCTTTCTATACTATGCGCCAGATTACCCTAACCTTCTTTGGTAAACCTCGCACCAAGGCTGCTGAACATGCCAGTGAGACACCCTGGACGATGACTGTCCCGCTGATCGTGCTGGCAGTCTTCGCTGTGGGTTATGGGTGGGTCGGGATCCCAGAGCAATTTCCCGGGTCTGGGAGGTCTGATCCCGAACTGGTTCCACGAGTTCGTGGGTGGGACGCTTGCCGAGCTACCAAAAGCAGTTGTTTTCAGTTGGGTGCCGCTGATAACGTCATTGTGCGTAGCCCTGGGTGGTCTGTTCTTTGGCTGGCTGGTTTATCGCAAAGTAAATCCCCGAAGCAGGATTTCCTGCAGATCCCAGTCTTGAAGAATAAATGGTATTTCGATGAAATTTATAATTTCATTTTCGTCAAACCAGCGTTCTGGATTGCTGAAAAGTTCACTTCCCTGTACATGGACCAGACAGTAATTGACGGCATCCTGCATAACGTGGCACGGTTCTCGCTCTTCCTGGGTCATGCTTTCCGCACCTATTTCGACAAGCCGGTTATCAATGAGTTTCTTGGGGATGGAACTGGCAACGTAGTGAAAGCTTCCGGCTCCAGTTTGCGCAAAATACAAGCCGGACGCATCCAGTATTATATGGTTGCCTCCTTAGCAGTGCTGGTCATTTTTGCCTTATTGTATTATTTCCTGCTTAGTGTAGCCGGATGTCATTGAGAGCTGTCCCAACGAGTAAGCGGAGTAAATGATGGAATTCCTTAGCAGTCATCTCTTGACACTCATCCTGTTTTTCCCAGTCCTGGCAGCATTGGTTGTGTTATGCCTGCCCAAGGATAACCTAAAAGCCATTCGCTGGACGGCCTTTGGTGCCAGCCTGGTGCCTTTCGTCCTGACGGTTATCCTTTGGATGCAGTTCAAATCGGGGCAACCTGGCTTCCAGTTCCAGGAACAATACACTTGGTATGCTGCGCTCCACTCAACATTCCACCTAGGCGTGGATGGGCTTTCCCTGACCATGGTGCTTTTAACGACTCTCCTGACGCCGCTTGCCCTGCTGGCATCCTTCAACATCACCGACCGCATCAAGGCATACTTCATGCTGTTCCTCTTCCTGGAGACGGGCATGCTGGGTGTCTTCATGGCACTCGACCTGCTGATTTTCTTTGTCTTCTGGGAAGTCGGCCTGGTTCCGATGTACTTCCTGATCAACCAGTGGGGTTCCGAAAAGGGTGAACGCGAAATCTGGAAGGGGATCAAGGTCCAATCACGCAACTATGCTTCGCTAAAGTTCATCATCTACACCATGGCCGGTTCGCTGGGGACTCTTGCTGGCCATCCAATTGCTGGGTGTGTTGTTCAATACTTACGATCTGCAAACCCTGTATACCAATTGGGCGGCATTGGATCCCAATGGAACGATGCTGCACTTCTTTAATCGAGTCCTTACCGTTTCGACCGTTAAAACAATTGCTTTCTGGGCATTTGTAATTGCCTTTGCCATCAAAGTCCCGGTCTGGCCGTTCCATACCTGGCTGCCAGATGCCCATACCGAAGCCCCGACTGCCGGTTCGATGATCCTGGCAGGTGTGCTGCTGAAACTGGGCGCGTATGGCTTCCTGCGGCTGGTCCTGCCGTTGTATCCAGCGGAATCAGCGAGATATGCAGGTTGGCTGGCATTCCTGGCGGTGATGGCAATTGTCTTCGGAGCGTTTGCCGCGTTCGGGCAGAAAGACTTCAAGCGGCTGGTGGCCTATTCGTCGGTGAACCATATGGGGTTTGTGGTGCTCGGGATTGCTGCGGCAGCCAGAGCGTCGGGCACGCTCAACGCGACAATTGCGCTGAATGGCGCGGTACTCCAGATGTTCAACCACGGTCTCTCTGCAGCAGGCATGTTCTTCTTGGTAGGTGTGCTCTACGAGCGGACCCACACCCGTAACCTGGACGACTTCGGTGGCCTGTTCCCGTTGATGCCGATCTATGGCGGTATCCTGATCTTCACCAGCATGGCCTCACTGGGTCTGCCCGGACTGAATGGGTTTGTTTCCGAGTTCCTGGTGGTGCGAGGCTCCTGGCCGGTTCTGACGGTCTATACGGCGATTGCGATGATCGGTCTGCTTTTCACGGGTGCGTACATTTTGAAGGGTATCAAGAGCGTCCTGCATGGGCCGTTGAACGAACACTGGGCTCATGGCGAACACAAACTGACCGAAATCAACCTGCGGGAAATCATCGTGATGGCCCCGTTGATGGTGCTCATCCTGGTCATCGGGATTTACCCGGCCTGGATTTTGGATGTAATCAATAAAGCCATGATGATGCTGTTCCACTAAGAGGTAGCCATGCAATTTCCGTTTCTGAGTGTGATTGTTTTCATCCCGATGGTTGCAGCGCTTGTGCTCCTTGTTGATAAGCCCGAGCAGAAGAAAGCCATCCGCGTCACAGCGCTGACCGCGGCACTATTTGCCCTGGCACTGTCCATTCTGGGTGTATTTTGCTTACGATAAAGCCGCGGCGGGCTACCAATTCATCGAGAAATACAACTGGATGCCAATGCTGGGTATCAGTCTGCACTTCGGCGTGGACGGGCTGAGTGTCCCGCTGGTGCTGCTGACAGGCATTGTGATGGTTACGGGCGTGATGATCTCCTGGGGTATTGAAGACCGTCCACGTGAATTCTTTGCTTTCCTGTTTATCCTGGCGAGTGGTGTATTTGGTGTATTTGCCTCGCTTGACCTTGTTCATGTTGTTTTTCTTCTACGAGATCGCAGTCTTCCCAATGTTCCTGCTTATCGTCATCTGGGGCTGGATCAAGACGCGTGAATATGCGGCGATGAAACTGACCCTGTATCTGTTCATCGGCTCGGTGGTTTCCCTGGTCGGCGCGCTGGTCATGTTCTGGACGAGCGGTGCCCATACGCTTTGATATGCTTGTGCTGGAGACGGTGAAGTTCACCCCGGCTTTCCAGAAAATCTGGTTCCTGCCGGTCTTCCTGGGTTTTGCCATCCTGGGCGGTATCTTCCCGTTCCACAACTGGTCACCGGACGGCCACGTGGCCGCACCGACGGCTGTTTCCATGTTCCATGCGGGCGTGCTGATGAAACTGGGCGCATTCGCTGCCTTGCGGGTGGGCATCATGCTTCTGCCGGAAGGCGCGAAATTCTGGGCACCTCTGATCATGGGGTTGGCGTTGGTTAATATCGTTTACGGCGCGTTCATCGCCAGCGTGCAAACTGATTTTAAATATGTTATCGGCTTCTCGTCCGTCTCGCATATGGGTCTGGTGATGATGGGCTTTGCCACCCTGAAACCTGAAGGTCTGATTGGCGCAGGTGTGCAAATGTTCTCGCACGGCGTGATGACGGCTCTCTTCTTTGCTGCCGTTGGCATGGTCTACGATCGGGCGCACACGCGTGACATTCCCAAACTGGGCGGCATGATCAAGCCCCTGCCGTTGGTGGGGATTGGCGTCATCATCGGCAGTCTGGTCTCGATGGGCATGCCCGGTTTCTCCGGTTTCGTGGCTGAGTTCCCCATCTTCATGGGCATCTGGAAAACGCAGTGGATGGTTGCGATTATTGCAGCCATCTCGATCGTTGTGACTGCCTCGTATGTTTTACTGGTCGTCCGGCGGGTCTTCTTCGGCAAGATGCCGGAAGAGTTTGAAGGACACATCACTCCTATCAATACATCTGGATAAGATTGCGCTGGTGCTCCTGATGGCACTCATGGTTGGCATCGGCCTGTTCCCAGCCTTGATGGTTCCGTGGGTCCAAACTGGGGTCCAACACGTGCTTACCCTGCTGGGAGGTGCATAAGTGGCTACCATCCTTCCCATTCTCCCTGAAATCCTGCTCCTGGCGCTGGCCGTGCTGGTGCTAATTCTCGATCCGTTCCTAAAAAAAGACGCAAATCGCCGTCTATTCCTGGGTATGTTTACAGCGGTTGGACTGCTCGTTACCTTGGCGCTGATCCTGTTCTTCGCGCGTCCAGCGGATCCAAGCCTCGTTTTCGGCGGGATGCTGCGCTTTGACTGGCTGGGTTTCCTCTTCAAGATGTTCTTTATCTTTGCAGCGGGAGTGACAGCCTTGTTCTTCATGGACACGGACAAGCTGAACCAGCGGGCCGAGGCTTATCTCCTATCTCCTCGCGGCCACTATCGGCATGTGCCTGATGGCCTCGTCGGCGGACCTGGTGATGCTGTACCTGGCCATCGAGACCACCTCCATCCCGCTCTACATCCTGGCCGGTTTCCTGACCGGTGACGACAAATCCACCGAGTCGGGCTTCAAATATCTGCTCTTCGGTGCGCTGACTTCTGCTGTACTGCTCTACGGTTTCAGCCTGATCTATGGTTTTGCCGGAACGACCAGCCTTTATGACCTGGGCATCCACTTCAGTCACTTTGACCTGCTGGCAGTTGGCATCACTTTCCTGGTGCTGGCCGGGCTGGCTTTCAAGGTTTCGCTGTTCCCATTCCATTTTTGGGCGCCGGATGTGTACGAAGGTGCACCAACACCTGTGGCCGGTTTCCTTTCGACAGCTTCCAAGGCGGCGGGCTTTGCTGTGATCCTGCGCTTGCTCACCGCGGTCTTCCCGGTCATTTCGGCGGACTGGAGCATGATCCTGGCTGTCCTGGCCACCCTGACCATGACGGTTGGCAACCTGATCGCACTGGCACAGAAGAATGTCAAACGCCTGCTGGCATACTCTTCCATTGCGCACGCCGGCTATGCCATGATCGGTGTAGTGGCGTTCTCGCAGTTGGGCATTGCCAGCGCGGTCTTTTACCTGATCGCCTACATCCTGACGAACCTGCTTGCTTTTGGGATCGTTGGGATAGTCGGGCACGTGACCGGCTCTGATGATGTATCCGCCTATAATGGCCTGGGCCGCCGCAATGCCATCCCTTTCGCTGGCTGCGCTGGTGGCATTTCTTTCACTGGCAGGGATGCCGCCGTTTGGTGGATTTGTCGCCAAGTTCTTCGTCTTTGCTGCGGCTATTCAAAGTGGCTGGATCTGGCTGGCGGTGGTGGGTGTCTTGAATTCGATCGTCGGGTTGTACTACTACTTGAACATTCTAAAATACATTTACCTGTACCGGATGGAGAATCAGGACGAGGACCAACACCCGGTCCCGGTATCCCGACCCGTGGCAATCGCGCTGATTGTCCTGGTTATCGGCGTTCTTGCTGCTTGGCACGCTTTTCGGACCCTGGTTTGGCTTTGCCAACCATGCCGCGCTCAATTTGTTCTAGACGGTATGAAAATCCTCATGATATAATTCCGCCGCCATGAGCCAGCCAAAAGGTAAAGGACAAGATGAATTTAGAACTGCGGTAACTATGACCGTGGTCTGGGTTGCAGGTCTGACCCTGGTTATTATCTTTGCGGCGCTTTTGGCAGGATTGTGGCTGGATAAAATCCTGGACAGCAAGCCACTCTTTACAATCATCTTGGTACTTGTCAGCATTCCGGTGACGCTATTCCTGACGTTCCGCGTAGTGAGATCAGCCACCACCCGTATTCAACCGGATGTAAAAAAAGAAATCACCGAGGAGGAACCACATCGTGGAGAAGACAGTTGAGGCAAACACGACCAAGAAAAAATGGTGGCGCTGGGGTGTCAATCGTTGGATTGTTCTAGTACTTGATTATTCTGGGATTTATTGGGGCGAAATACTTTTCCCCTGTGCGGCCTTTTGTGCAATTGCCTGCTGAACACTGGATGGAGCATCCATTGTTCACCCTGCCTGTGATTGGTGATTTTTATTTTACTAATACTCTGTTTGCATTGTTGATCGTGGATGTGTTTGTCCTCCTCCTCGCTTTTTCTTTAACCGGGCAGTAAAAAAGGGGAACCTGGTTTTAAAAGGCATTCCGGGCGCATTGGAAGCCCTGCTCGAATCCCTTTACAACATGACCGAGGGCACAGCAGGAAAATGGGCGAAAACGATCTTCCCCTGGTTTGCTACGATTACCATTCTGGTGTTGCTTGCGAACTGGATGGAACTAATCCCCGGCGTTGACAGTATTGGCATGATCGAGAAAGCAGAAGGATCCGGGTATTCTGTTCAGACGGTAGCCGGGTATTGCCACGATTGCGAATCCAGCGGTGGCCGAAGGGCGGAAGCAATCTGGTTCCCTTTGTCCGTGTGGTTTCAACAGATTTGAACTTCACCGTTGCCCTGGCGATCATTGCAGTGATCGCTGTACAGGTGGTCGGCATCCGCGCCCAGGGAATGAAATACTTTACCAAATTCTGGAATGTAAAAACATTCTTCAGTAAGCCAATCTTCGGAGTGATTGACTGGGGTGTAGGTATCCTAGAACTGGTCTCTGAATTCTCGAAAGTGCTCTCGTTTGCCTTCCGTCTTTTCGGAAATATCTTTGCTGGTTCGGTTTTATTGTTCGTCATGGGTTCCCTTCTTGGGGGCGATCGCCATCTTCCCCTCGAGCATTTTACCTGCTTGAATTCCTGGTAGGTGCTATCCAGGCTATCGTGTTTGGTCTTGCTCACAATGACCTTTATGGCACAGGCCACACAGGGCCATGGCGGACACGAAGAAGCACATGCATAAATTCAGGCGAGGAAGAGCCCGCGTAACCAAATTCTAATGGCGGAATTTCCGCCCGAATCTTTATACGGAGGTAACTCTCATGACAGGTGATATCATTATTGCAGCAAAGTTGATCGGCGCAGGCCTGGCTATGATCGGTGCCATTGGCGCAGGTGCAGGTATCGGTATTGTGACCAGCGGTGCCGTACAGGCGATGGGGCGCAACCCGGATGCGACCGGTACCATCCAGACCAACATGATCCTCGGCATCGCTTTTGCGGAAGCCGTAGCTATTTATTGTCTGGTCGTCGCCCTACTTATCCTCTTCGTTGTTGGTTAATTCAGCAAATCATTAAAGGATTGTTATAAAAGGAGGTATCCCTTGGCACAATTGGGACTAAATTTAGGCTATTTATTGGTTCAGATCATCTGTTTTTTCATTATTTTTGTTGTTGTGAGAGCTTGGATTGTAAAACCTCTCCTGGGAATGTTGGAAAAACGACGCATGAAACTCGAACAAGGGCTAGAAGATGCCCGGATTGCTGGCGAAGCGCGTATGAATGCCGAGCAAGATGCTGCGAAAATTATTACCGAAGCACAGACTAAGGCTGCCCGAATAATCAATGAAGCCACAGAACGAGCCGATGCCGCCATGGAAGATGTGGAAGCCGGAACTGAAAAAGAGATTGCAAAGGAGCGTGAAGCGAGCTTAGTCGAGGTTGAAGAAGAACGCAATCGCATGTTGGCCGACCTGCGTGGGCAGGTGGCTGCTCTCTCCATCGCTGCTGCGCAGAAGCTCATTGGCGAAGCTATGGATGCCAAGCGCCAGCACGCCTTATTGGACGAATTCTTCTCTGGTGTTAAGTCCGGTAAACTTGTCGTGTTGGAAGGCGCAGATCTGATTGGCGACTCTCGCCGAAGTGACTTCCGCTTTACCGTTGAGCAAAGAGGAACAAGCAGCCGTCAAGAAGAATGTGTTTGACAAGATGGGCGCAAAGGCGAATGTTGAGTTCCACGTTGAGCCGCAGATTTTGGGTGGGTTGATTATCCGCATAGGCGACAAAGTCCTCGACGGTTCTGTGTCGGGTCAACTCGAAGGTCTTCGCAAGTCGTTGAAGTAGTATTCACCCTGACTGATAGAGGGTTTTGGCGTAAAATAATACGTCCGAACCCTCTTTTTCTTAATCACAAGAATTTATCCTACTGTACGCCAGCCCTGAAGAGCGGAGTAAGGAATTAGCTGCGAAAACAAAGATGTACACTGATATAACCAATCCTGTGACTCTGGCCGCCATTTTCGAACAATTTCCTTTGAAGGTGATGTCGGGAGACCCTGGTGATACTCGGATTACCGGTATCGCGATGGATAACCGCCTCGTCAAGCCAGGGAACCTGTTTGTCGCCATGAAAGGCGGCTTAGCAGATGGGCACGATTTTATATTGGACGCCATCCAACGCGGTGCTGTGGCTGTTGTTGGCGATAAAGCTTTGAGTATTGTGTCCGTGCCTTACTTGCAAGTCGAAAATTCCCGTCAAGCCCTTACCTGGCTAGCAGCAGCGTTTTACAGCAATCCGGGTCGCAAGTTGACCGTTATCGGTGTTACTGGTACAGACGGGAAGACTACCACCTGCAACCTGCTTTACCAGATTTTAATAGCTGCTGGTTTCAAAGCCGGGTTGATTTCCACTGTCAATGCTATCATTGGCGACGAAGTGCTCGACACCGGTTTCCACGTCACAACTCCCGACGCCCCTGAGGTGCAACGCTATTTAGCTCGCATGGTGAATGTCGGTCTCACCCATGTAGTCCTTGAAACCACTTCCCATGGTTTGGCGCAATACCGTGTCGACGCCTGCGAGTTTGACATCGGAATTGTAACCAATATCACCCATGAGCATCTTGACCAGCATGGCTCTTACGAGAATTATCGCGCGGCCAAAGCGCGTTTATTCCAATCTCTCGAAATAACATTATCCAAGCCACAAGGCAATCCCCGGCTCTCTGTGTTGAACCGAGACGATTCCTCTTACGAGTACCTTCCGCGAATCGTCCCTGGACCTCAGGTATGTTACGGTTTTGACGCGGCGTCAGATATCCGGGCAGACACCGTCAAATATTCCCTGCAGAGTGTCCACTTCGATGCTATTGGCCAGGATTTCCACGTTCCGGTTACCAGTCAGTTAGTGGGGAAATATAACGTTTCGAATTGCCTCGCAGCGCTGACAGCTTCCGTCCGTGGTTTGGGCATCGCCCCCGAAATCGCGACGCGCGGCATAGCCGCACTTAACGGCATTCCGGGTCGCATGGAGAGGATAGATTTGGGCCAATCTTTTTCCGCCATCGTGGATTTTGCGCATACACCAAATGCGCTGCGCGTAGCCATCGAGACTGTAAGAAGAATGACCGACAAGGATGTAATTGTCATCTTCGGCTCAGCTGGACTTCGCGATCAGGCGAAACGCAGTCTGATGGCAGAAGTCGCAACGGAACTCGCGGATATCAGCATCCTGACCGCTGAAGATCCGCGCACCGAGTCTCTGGAAGGGATTCTCGAGGAAATGGCTAAAGGTGCCCGTTCGAAGGGCGGCAAGGAAGATAAAACCTTTTGGCGCGTCCCGGATCGGGGGGAAGCGATCCGGTTTGGGGTTCGGTTGGCGCAACCTGGTGATATTGTCATGACCTGTGGAAAAGGGCATGAACAGTCCATGTGCTTTGGAACAATCGAATATCCCTGGGATGACCGGACGGCTTTTCGAGCAGCATTATCAGAGTATCTGGGTGTCCCAGGTCCGCGGATGCCGTACTTACCGACGCAGGAAGGAAAATGAATACTGAAGAATTATGGAAAAAACCAGTCACTCTAACTGGCAAGGCTGTTCGCCTTGAACCGTTGAGCGAGGCGCACATTCCTGAACTTGTTGTTGCCGGACGGGACGAAAGCATCTGGAAGTACATGCTTTACACCGACCTGACCAGCTTAGAGAGCATGACAATCTGGGTGCGGGAAATGTTGAAACGGCAGCAATTGGGGACGGATTTACCGTTCGCCGTAATACACATAGCATCGGGACGTGCTGCCGGGGCGACACGTTATCTGGAAATTCGCCCACCGCAACGTTCTTTGGAAATCGGTGGGACGTGGTATGCACCTGAATTCCAGCGCACTGCGGTGAATACTGAATGCAAATACCTGATGCTGAAATATGCTTTTGAAGTATTAAATGCATCCGGGTCCAGTTTAAAACGGATGTGCGCAATAAACCTTCCATCCGTGCTATCGAGCGCTTGGGTGCGGTGCGTGAAGGAGTGCTGCGCAATCATTATATTTTGCAAGATGGGACGTTTCGCGACTCGATGTATTTCAGTATTCTGGATCGGGAATGGTCAGCTGCGAAAATCTCCTTGGAAGAGAAGCTCAAACGCTAAAGAATCCCTAGGCAGGAAGGAAAAGGTACAGAGGAATATTATTATGCGAGTTGGTGATTCTGCTTGCGTGCAGAAAGGACGAAAAGTCCGACGGTGCTAGCCAGCCCAATAGTCAACCCGCCAATCCATATTGCGCGCGGGCTGATGTTATCGTTAAGGAAACCGCCAATCAAAGGTGCTGCACCGCGAGCAATGCCCCAGGCAAACCAGTAGAAGCTCATGTAACGGCCGCGCATATCGGAGGGGGCCAGACCAGCAATGTATTTGCTAACAGTAGGGATGGTGGTTAGTTCCCCGAAAGTCATCAGGACCATACTCGACCAGAACCCCCAAAAACTGTTCATCAGCGCGACACTACCCACACCTAGGGCGTAAATCAGCATCCCGACGCCAATGACGGGAAGAGGACGGAACTTGCGTGAAAATTGCGTCACTGGAAATTGTATAAAGACACACATCAGTGCATTTGTTGTCGGCAACCAGCCGTACATGTTTTCAGGAAGTCCAAAATTTTGTTTGGTGTAAACTGAGAACAGAGTCCATAGCATGGAGGGTGCAATCAGACCCATACCGACCAGCAGTGCAAAAACAATATAAGGGCGATCACGGAAGATCCGGCTGTAGCCCCCCAATCCTATAAGGCCTGAAGTGTTATCGGATTGATAGGCTCTGTTCAGTGTTTCGTGAGCACGGAAAATAAGCAACAAGCTATAGGTAATCATGCCAATCGCTGCTCCCAGAAAGGCATAGGTGTACGATCTTGCCGCCACAAAACCACCCAATGCCGGTCCGACAGCAACACCAGCATTGTTGACCATGCGGATAATAGCATAGGCGTTCGTCCTTTTTTCAGGGAGGATCATATCAGCCAGCATAGCATCCGCGCCGACTTGATAGAGGGGGTTCGAAGCGCCCATGAGAACCATTATGAATGCAAACCCCAGATAAGTATGAGCCTGACTCATGAAGAGATAACCAATCCCATTGAAGGTAAGACTAATTATCATCACCAGTTTGCGCCCCACCTTGTCAGATACATTTCCAGCAATGAAGGAGGTGAACAATCCCATGATCGCGTTGATAGTGATTAACGTCGAGACGGTGCTGAGCGAAAGGCTGAGTTTCTCGCTGACATATATCATCAGGAATGGCCAGATCATGGACGCTCCAGCTGAACTGATGAACAGCCCAACGACCATTAACCAGAACTGGGAAGGATAATCAGCGATAGTATTGCGGAATTGAGTATTCATTATATATACGAACAGAAGCGACACTTGAGAGTGTCGCTTCTGTGGGGTTCATCGTCTGGGACTGCGGTGGTCATCATTACGGCCGCCGGGTCGTCTGTCGCCACCGGGACGTCCTCTGTTGGGGCGTGCTCCACCGCTCTTCCGGGAGTCGCGCTCCTGAGCTTCCTCAACAGTCCAGCCTTCCAGTACGGCCTGACGAGACAGGCGGATTTTACCCATTGGGTCAATTCCGGTCACCATAACAGTGATCTCATCGCCCATCTTGACTACATCCTCGACTTTTTCAACGCGCTCGCTATCCAACTGCGAGATGTGTACCATGCCATCTGTGCCGGGTAGGATCTCCACGAAAGCGCCGAAATCAGCGATGCGGACAACCTTGCCGGTGTAAATACGACCAAGTTGCGGAGTTTCGGTGATAGCCTCGATATGCTGACGGGCAATTTCTGCCCCTTCGCTGTTGGTAGAGGCAATATAGACTGTGCCATCTTCCTGGATATCTATCTTGGTGCCTGTTTCTTCCTGCAGAGCTCGGATGTTCTTACCTCCGGGACCGATAATTGCACCGATTTTTTCCGACGGAATCTTGACGGTGATAATGCGGGGGACATGAGGTTTCAATTCGCTGCGAGGAGCGGGAATGGCTTCCAGGATTTTACCGAGGATGAATAGGCGTGCCTGACGAGCCTGCTCAAGAGCTTGTTTCATAATCTCAGCGCTCAAGCCGGAAATCTTGATATCCATCTGCAGGGCTGTGATACCTTCAGCTGTGCCGGTTACTTTGAAGTCCATGTCGCCGAGGTGATCTTCGGTGCCCTGGATGTCAGTAAGGATGACATATTTGTCTTGGTCCATGACCAATCCCATTGCAACGCCAGCCACTGGGGCTTTGATCGGGACTCCAGTATCCATTAACGCCAGGGTTGAACCACAAACAGAAGCCATTGAGGATGAACCATTAGAGGCCATGACCTCGGATACCAGCCGCAAGGCGTAGGGGAATGTCTCTTCGGCGGGGAGGACTGGCAGGAGTGCGCGTTCTGCCAGGGCGCCGTGCCCAATCTCGCGACGGGACTGACCACGAAGCATTTTAGTCTCGCCAGTCGAGAACGGTGGGAAATTGTAATGATGCATGTATCGCTTGGAATGAATCGGCGATAGTGTGTCGAGTTCCTGGGCTTCGGAGAGAGTTCCGAGCGTGGCAAGGGTAAGGACCTGGGTCTCACCACGAGTGAATAGACCGGAGCCATGTGCCCGGGGGCTAAATCCGACCTCGCACCAGATAGGGCGGATCTCAGTTGGTGTACGACCATCGGGGCGTTTTCCCTGGTTCAGGATGCGCTCGCGAACGATTTTCTTTTCAGCCTCGGCGAAGGCCTCTTTAATGGCTTCCAAGCTCGGGGTACCCGGTAGAGAAAATTCGGGAAGTGTTTCCACGTCTGTCTCGTCGGCAACCTTCACTTTTGCACCTTCAGAGGGGATGAGTTCCGCGACGAGGTTTTGCAGGAGGGCGTCCATCCCGGAATAGAATTCGGCTTTCATCAATGGAGTGTCGAGAAGTGCCCTCATCGGCGTACAGACGCGAGTGTACACTTTTTCTTGCAAGGTCTGATCCGGAAGGGCGAGAGCAACTTCACACTTGGGTTTTCCGATTTCGAGGCGCATTTGGAGCTGCAGGTCAATCAGCGGTTGGATGGACTTGTGGCCAAATTCCAATGCGGCGACCATGACATCTTCAGGGATTTCATCAGAACCGGCTTCCACCATCAAGATTGCATCGCGTGTCCCGGCGATACGCAAGTCGAGATCTGATCTGTCTATTTCGGCGAAGGTGGGGTTGATGACGAATTCGCCATTTACTCGACCAACGCGAACGGCAGCCACTGGTCCATCCCAAGGGATGTCAGAAATCATGACAGCGGCGGAAGCGGCATTGATGGCAAGAACATCCAGCGGATTCTCGGCGTCGGCAGAGAGCGAGTACATGATGATCTGGACTTCGTTGCGCATGCCTACAGGGAAGAGTGGGCGCAACGGCCGATCGGTGAGGCGGGCGGTCAGGATGGCGTCGGTAGAGGGACGACCTTCGCGGCGGAAGAACGAACCGGGGATTTTGCCACCGGCGTACATACGCTCTTCATATTCAACGCGTTAGCGGAAAGAAATCAATCCCGGGCCGTATGCCACCCATGGTAGCGGCGGCAAAAATGATCGAATCGTTCAGGTGAACAGTAACGGCTCCACCGGCTTGTGCGGCCAGTCTTCCGGTTTCAATGGAAATTGTCCGGCTGCCCACCGTTGTGGTGTAGCGTTTTACTTCGGGTTTCATGCTAAATCTCCTTTTCCCACCTGGTCAGGGACTGAAAGATGGCGGCAACGATGTTGCCCAACCTGACAGGGATGTTGCCAGCATTTTTCAATTCCTGACGGGCAGGACGATGACCCTTATCCCGACCTCTCCACGGCGGAGAGAGGGGATGAGTGTATAAAAGAGTAGATGGGCAGAGGCCCATCTACTCGGACGAACCACTTTCTATTTGCGGCGCAGTTTCAGTTGCTCGGTTAGCGCCAGGTAGCGCTGATAGTCACTTTTACGCAGGTAGGCTAGTAATCTCCGGCGTTGACCGACCATCTGGAGAAGACCTCGGCGGCTGGCCTCATCGTGCTTATGAGTACGCAGATGTCCGGTTAGTTGCAGGATTCGGGTGGTGAGGATGGCCACCTGGACTTCCGGTGAACCGGTATCGGTTTCGTGGCGATGGTAATCTGTAATGACCTTGGTTTTGACTTCCTTATTAAGTGGCATGACGTTTGCTATTCCTTTCTTTGATTTTGAGCAGGTCTCCGCACCGGCAGGGTTGGCCGCGGGTGGGACCAGTCAAGCGGACTGGATTATACCAGAATTGTGAAGGTATTTAACCTCGGATTACTCTCGTGAGGGGAGATATATCGTGGCTGATTTTCAGTGAAGAACAATCGGATAAATCTTCTTATTTCACAGAGGTTAGCAAATTCCTCAGAAAAATGAATGAACTGAGCCAGCAGGTGCAGGTTTCTGTACCCTGCAATGCGGCTTGGGCTCTCCAGACGGTCGCTGAAACCATTAGCAAGGCACACGACAAATATGGTTTAGAATGAACCGTCGATCTGCACCGATTACCTTATTTGCGTGTTTGGGATACAAATTCCAGGAGCGTTGCTTTGCGAGTAGCTTTTCCCTTCTTCGACGTTAGTGAAACGATTGCCTGCCTTTTCAAGAGTGATGACCCATAAGAACTATACATACAGAAATAGTAAATCCTTTTATTGCTTCTTGCTTGCATACCCTTTCTTTTCCCAGCCAGTCAGAAATCCCTGCATCTCTGCCTCTTCTTCCCCTTGGCTAATAAAATACTCCGTCATGAACTGCGAACGTCTCATTCGCAAGGCCATGGGCGCAATTACCTTAAGGTCTTCCAGCGTAACCAGGTCGCGAGCATCTGCGGCAGCGTAGGCACGCGCGGCTTCGAACCAAGAGATTTCAGCCCGCAGGCTATCTATGCCCATCTTCTGGATCAGTTTTATGGCCGGTTTGGCAATTTTATCCGGCAAAATCACTTTTGGCAACTGTGCCTGGGCAGACTGAATTTCCTCGGCGGCGGCCAGCGTCTCCTCGTTGTAACTGAAACCCAAACCGCGCGGGTTGACCAAATATGCCTGCACACGGCGGTAGGCTTCCAGGCGCTCGGCAAGATCATCCAGACCACGCACGATAACACGCAGCCCGAAACGGTCCAGGATTTGCGGTCGCAGACGACCTTCCTCGGGGTTCATCGAGCCGACCAGCACGAAGCGGGAGTGGTAGGTGGCAGAAATAGGTTCGCGCCGCACAGTGTAAGATCCTTGTGCAGCCGCGTCCAGGATAGCGTCTACGATATCATCTGCAAGCAGGTTAATCTCGTCAATATAAAGCAGGTTGCGATCAGCCTGGGCCAGGATACCACGGCGGACACGCAATCGTTCGTGGGTTACAGCGACATGCTCATCAATTCCGCCAACCACATCCTCCAACCGGGCGTTGAGTGGGAGTTCAATTAAGCGGACACGGTCGGGAGCGGACAGCGGCTTACCTTCGGCAAACTTCTTTGCGCAATCTGGGCAGATGGAGTCTATACCACCTGTCTCGATATCTTCGGGTAAACAACCGTAATGACACAGGCTGCGTTCAACTTTTGGAAGGATATCCAATAGCGAGCGAACAGCGGTTGTCTTGGCGGTGCCACGAGGACCAACGAGCAGAATCCCACCTACCGAAGGATTTATCAGCCCGAGCAGAAGTGCCAGCTTCATTTCCTTCTGTCCAACGATGGCCAGGAAAGGGAAGGGAAGGGCTTCGGTTCGTAGCCCCCCTTCGGTTTCTGCCGGGGGTAGGCTCTTACCAGAGACGAAGTCCACCAATTCCCGTAATGTGCGGAATGGATGGGCAACGCGCTCTTTCGGTTCGGTCGCTTCAGTAGGTAGCTCGGGTGTTGTCATGGCTTTTATCCATTAACCAGAGGTGAACGGGATGGATACATTTTCTGTCGTTGCTCGATTACAGAGAATGAACTTATCGATGCCGATATTCCTGTTAAACACCTGGAAGTGAGCAGCGTCATTGGTAGATGCCAGTGCTCCAACCTCGTTAACCAGTTTCATAATCCAGTCGCCATGCACGTTGCCGTGTATGTATGCATGTTCCAGCATCATCATTTGTGTCCGTTGAATGAGCGAAACGCGCATGGTTAATGGATCGGGGCAGTGTTCCACGGTTCATTAGTATATGTCCTGCCGAAGTTCACCAGCGTCCAGTGTATGCAGGCGTTCTGGCTCTTCGAGTAGAACGTCCAGCACACCAAAACGGAGATCACCCATTAAAGGAGCGAGTGGGATCGTGGCCGGGACAGCCAGATGCGGTGGACGCGCCGGAGGGATCTTACGAGGCTTGAGTGTGGCAGTGATGCGCTTACGGATGATGCGCGGCTCGGCGGTCAAGTCGCCGACGTAGAATCCAAGTACGGAATAGACAAGTCGGTTTGCGGTAACCCAGCCTATCCATTCTCCTAGGCGGTTATACAGATAGGGGTAGACGAGGAAGGCTTCAGCATCGCCGCGTGAAGTATAAATAGGAATAACAGAACGTTGGAGTTGTGTGTTCATGATTTCACCTTATCTACATCATTATATGTCCAATAACGGTTAACGAAGAAGTTCCACAACATCACAACGCTAACCGCCACAGCCAGAGTGAGGTTTTTCCCCAGGAACTCTGGGGTGAGAGTAATATTCCACGTCAGTTGTTCGACGAGGCGTTGCATGGGGTGTTCAAGGAAATGTAGGATAGGAAGCCGGATGGCAAGCCCGGCTATGTTGACGATGAAGAACATGATCAACTGTCTTACGAAAGGACGTGAACGTAAGTCGGGATAAGTCCAAAAACGGTTCCAGAGGAAGTTGCTGATGATGGCAAAGATGAAAGAAAATGTCCCGGCCAAGAGTGAGGGGCATATTGAACATCTTCGAGAATAGGTTCATAATTCCGAAGTCCACTACAGCACCGATGGCGCCAACAGTCATAAACTTTATAAAACGCGTCCGCTCCTGTGAGTAAGCAACGATGCTCATTTCATCCCCAGTTTTTCCTTGAAGGACGTGATGGTTCTTATCAAACCCTCTTCTAGATCCACCTTTGGCTCCCAGCCGAGAAGTGACCGGGCGCGGCCGATATCCGGACAGCGGCGCTGAGGATCGTTATCCAGGCGCTTATCGGATGGAAAGTCCAGCCCTGCGGTGTTACCTGTGAGACGGTTAATCGTCTCTGCGAACTCCACGATGGAGGTTTCGGTAGGGATTCCCAATATTGACTGGCAGTGTTCGTCAGATACTAGCAGACGATAAATTCCGTCCACCAGATCTCCACATAGCAAAAGGAGCGGGTCTGCAGTCCATCACCGAAAATGGTCAATGGTTTATTATGCAGGGCTTGGTTGAATGAAACTAGGCACGACCCGCCCGTCATCCAGTCTCATTCGAGGCCCATAGGTGTTGAAAATACGAACAATGCGTGTATCCATACTTTTCGAGCGAAAATAAGCCATGATGAGCGCCTCGGAAAAACGTTTGGCCTCATCGTACATAGAGCGCAAGCCGACCGAATTCACATGACCCCAGTAGGTCTCCGTTTGCGGATGTTCGAGCGGATCACCGTAGATCTCGGAAGTGGAGGCGAAAAGGTAACGGGCTTGGTTAACCCTGGCAAGGTCAAGCGTGTTGAAAGTGCCGAGCGAACCGGCTTTCAAGTGTCTCAACCGGCAGATTGGGATAGCCGAAAGGGGAGGCAGGATTAGGGCTGGCCGGGGAAGCAAAATGCAGTACCGCATCCAACTTTCCACGCACAGTGATGGTTTCGGATACATCGTGCCTGATAAAAGAGAAATTCTTGTTCCTGACCAAGTGAACGAGGTTTTCACGATTGCCAGTGACGAAATTGTCCATCCCGACGACTTCGTGACCTTCAGCTAGCAATCGGTCACAAAGATGGGAACCAAGGAAACCTGCAGCACCGGTGAGAAGAATTCGCATGAAATACTCCTAAATTTGTTTTCCAGGGTCAGTTACCGTTAGATCAGAGATTACTTCCAGTCAATCTGACTGGTTAACCCATCCCCGGTGATTTGCTGGGATTGACCGGAGGAAGCGTCAACAATCCAGAGATTTCCTTCATAAATAACGCCAATGAAGTCACCACCTGATTCGAGGGGATGCGGGGACCAGACGATTGTCTGCGGCTGGAGACCGGTTTGCCCCTCAGCGGGAAAAAGCGAACTAATTTTCAAACCATCGGTATTTATTACTTCCAACTGATAACGGCTCGTTTTGGATTGGGTCGGGAAGATGGCCTGCAAAAATGCTACTAGATAATTTGATTCGGATCCTTTTTGCCGCAGAGAAGAAACAGCAGGGTTTGCAAACATTCCAGTTTGCTGGACGAGGGTAGTGACCATGTTATCGGTCAGAGATCATGGTGGTTAGGTCGAAGTTAGGTGATTCTTCGGGACTGACCAGTCCAGTTGGCTCGGCGTGCGTAACAAGGAAGATATTCCGGCTATCACTGCCCCAGGTCAAGCCGGGAGTCCAGGCCCAATCACTGTGTGTATTTAGCGGAGTGATGTTTACTAATGTGGTTAACCCTGTGCCATTGATATCCACCAACCCGACCCCGTCTGGACGGGAATAGGCCAAGCTATGGCCATCCGGTGACCAGGCAAATGTCATTCCCCACCAACCGTAAATGCCACCAGAGTTGGTTTCTAGAACGTCAATAGTCCGGCCGGGTACGCCGTTTTCAAAGGTCAGGAATTGCAGGTCGTTATTAGCCTGCCAGCCAGGGGCAGTGGCGCGCGGCTCGACGGTGGAATAAGCAATCAGATATTCTTTGCCTGGTTGCCAGTCAGCGAAGTGGACCACGTTAGCAATGCCTAGGCTGACCGGTGTAGGCGTCTGAGCAGTGGTATTGACAACCCAAAGCGTATTAATTTCCTGGTCGGGAGGTAGTGCTGACTTGCGAGTGAAGAGTAGCATTTTTCCATCCGATGAGAGAGAAAAAATGTTGCCATCGAGGTCACCAGTGGTGACCAGCGGGCGTCGGTTGGAGGTAGAACCTTCCATGATCCAAGCGTTACGACCGGTCAGATAGACCAGCTTGCCGGGGATGGGTAGGGGAGCAAACGGCGATTGGACGCCTATCATTACTATCTCTGATGTGGCGGCTTGCAGGATATTTTCAGACACCACCGAATTGCCGGTCTCGATGCCGTTCTCGAAGACATGCCGGATGGTAATTTCGCGCAATCCATTTTGCCCAGCCTGAACAAGGCGGGTTTCTCCGGCCGGCAAAGATTCGTTATGTAGTTCCTGTCGTTCGAAAGGGATAATTACCTGCTGGGTCTCGAATTCTTCATGCACACGAGTGACTGTAATTGTCAGCCCCTCCGATCAGAAGAGTATAGGCAGGTGGAATCAAGCGGTCAGTCTTGGGACAGGCTGACACCCACCGCTGCGAGAGCTTGTTGCACAGTGCTGCCAGCCGGGAGAGTGATATTCTGGCTGACCCCATCGGCGCTCACGCTGACAGTCACGTCTGTTTGCTGGACTTGCGGTGCACAGGCAGC
This sequence comes from uncultured Chloroflexia bacterium, assembly GCA_963760315.1. Taxonomy (GTDB): domain Bacteria; phylum Chloroflexota; class Anaerolineae; order Anaerolineales; family Villigracilaceae; genus UBA877. The sequence continues at coordinate 790,576 of CAVXCK010000003.1, read as the reverse complement.
AATCAAAAAGAAGATTGCGAAGATGGCGAGGAGTTTTCTTGTCATAAAAGGTACTGGTATAATCCAAACGCTATTTAATTTGCCCAACCAATGGTCATTATGCCATCGGCAATCGTGACGCTCAGCAGCCGAAAGCCGGTGGCAACCGGGCCGAGAGCTCCGGTGTAGGCTTCCTGGATGGTGGTGGAAATGATTTCCTTCAGCCCATTCGGGACAGGCAGAGGACCAAAATTGGCAGAAGCCAACTCGATCTTTAACTGGCCCTGTTCATCCACTCCAGCGTTCAGGCTAATCCTGGCGGTGGCTACGAAGTACCTTTTGCTGGCGGTCCCATATACCTGGAATCTGACCGTCCTGCAGATAAACTTGCGGGTTAGTGATCAGTGGTTTGGACTGAGCCTGGAATTTGTAGTAAAGGAAGGAGGTCAATTGCGATTCGGTGAAAGTCAGTGTGATTTGTCCGGAAACAGCTCCTGCTGCGACTGCTGTTTCCAGGGACGACTGGAGTTCACCCACCGCTTCGGTCGAGAAAGGGATAGAGGGAGTCGGGTAGTCCGGTCCGCCGATGTTTATTGTGCAAGCCAGAATAGCCAGCGCCAAGGCGAAGACACCAACGAGGAGTGAGAAATTGCGAGTATTCATATTGCCTCTGAATTATTACATTGGAATGCGGAGGTTCGGTTCCGCATCTTGCGATGGAAAACTCCTAAGGAGCTTCGGCCATCGCCCTCCAAACTTATAGGAGTAATTATAGCATGAGCGAATCTGAAAAACTGACCTTGCTGGATATCTCCGTTGTGCTAGAAGCGCTATTGTTTGTCTCTGCAGAACCGGTGGACTTGTCCCAACTCGCGACGGTGCTGGGGCTCTCTGTTTTGGAAGTGGAGCAAGGATCTCAAGCACCTAGACGTAGAATTAAAGACCCGTGGACTGCGTCTCCAACGCCAAGGCGGGCGGGTCCAATTAACCACCGCGCCGGAGATGGCCAAGACGGTTGAGCATTTCCTCGGGCTGGAAGCCACCAGTCGACTGAGCCGTGCTGCTTTGGAAACCCTGGCAATCGTGGCCTACCAGCAACCGGTTACGCGTCCGCAGATCGAAGCGGTGCGCGGGGTCAGCAGTGATGGAGTAATGAAATCTCTACTTGGCAAGGGTCTAATTCAGGAGATAGGGCGGACTGAGGGCCCGGGTCGCCCGATCATGTACGGGACAACTCCAGATTTCCTCCAACATTTTGGTCTGAATTCCCTGATGGAACTACCTCCGCTTAATCTGCCGAAGGATGAATATGGTGAGAATCAAGATTGATCAATGAAAGGCTAACATGAAAGAACGCCTACAAAAAATATTAGCGCGCGCCGGTTACGGTTCAAGACGGAGTTGCGAAGAATTAATTTCTGCTGGACGGGTGCGGGTCTTTGGCAAGGTAGCTGAACTGGGAGATAAGGCGGACACGTCTCGTGATCAGATAACAGTTGACGGGAGAAATGTGAAAGGAGCTGAGGATCTTGTGTATGTAGCGCTTTATAAACCCCGCGGTGTGATTTCCACTGTCACTGATCCGAACCTACGTACAGCTGTTCGCGACTTAGTCCCCGTGGAAGGAATGCTCTACCCAGTCGGACGCCTGGACTTCGACTCTGAGGGCTTGATCTTGATGACCAATGACGGCGACCTGGCCAATAAATTGACCCACCCGCGTTATGAGCATGAAAAAGAATACCTCGTATTGGTAGCGGTTCATCCCGATGGTGAACAATTAGCAAAATGGCGGCGCGGTCTGGTGCTGGAATGATGGTTTCAAAACAGCCCCTGCGGATGTGTATGTGGTCTCCAAATATGGTAAAGGTGCCTGGCTGAATGTTACCCTGAAAGAAGGATACAAACGCCAGATACGCGAGATGGGTAAAGTGACCGGCCTGCCGGTGGTACGTATCGTCCGAGTGCGAATTGGGGAACTACGCCTGGGTAATCTCAAGCCAAAGGAATGGCGTTATTTGACGCCACAGGAAGTGACTGCTTTGAAGAAACCCGCCGGATCACAAAAGCGAAAATCAGTGGTTGATGATCCGAAGGTCAACAGGTATGAGAAGTCAGGAATGAACCGTAGAAAACCCAAGGCCGGGCGCAAGGACCGGAACTGAACAGGAGAAAACTATGTCAAAAACACGCATGACCAGACGGGATGTCCGGCGCGTTGCGCGAGTCAGACAGAAACTCTATACTCGTATTATCACCATCGGAATTGTTTTTCTGATCGGAGCAGTAGTCATCTGGCTGGCGGTAACCTCCCAACAAGCCAATCAAATTGGGTCGACAACTTCGACGACTGGAGGCCCAACCCCGGAACTGGTTGGAACAAAGCAATATTCTTCCGCACCGCACATGTTGATTGATACAACCAAACAATATTTGGCCACAATTAAAATGGCAAAGGGCGGGGAGTTTGTGATCCAGCTATTACCCAACAAAGCCCCCATCACGGTGAATAGTTTCGTCTTTTTAGCGCGCCAGGGATATTTTAACGGCGTGACCTTCCATCGCGTACTGGAGGGTTTTATGGCCCAAGGTGGTGACCCGACTGGCACCGGCAGTGGTGGACCGGGATATAAGTTTGTAAACGAAGCGAATGATCTGACTTTTGATAAAGCCGGAGTGGTGGCGATGGCGAATGCGGGGCGTGATACCAACGGCAGCCAGTTCTTTATAATGTTCGGACCATACGGACTTTCCGAGAACGACTACACCATCTTTGGACAGGTGATCAATGGGATGGACGTAGTCAACGCCATCACTCGGCGAGATCCTAGCAAGAATCCAACTTTCCTTGGGGATGTCATCGAGAGCATTGCTATCACAGAGAAATGAGTAGAATCCATACAAATCAAGAGACCTGGTTCCTTGGTGGAGTAACCAGGTCTCTTTTTTATGACTGTCACATCGGAGGAATTGACAAATCACATCGAAGTAGTGTTATCGTTGATGATTTCCGATATCCTTCACTATTTGCCAAAAAATCCGGTGAGCCAGGAAACAGAATAGTAACCAGCATAAGCAAACATCAGCATTTTGAGAATCTTGCCGATGGCACAAGCGAGCAGGAATTTCCAGAGCGGCATTTTGAGTGCACCAGAAGCCATGCCTGCCAGATCAAAGAAGGGATTGGGATGAAGGCAAGTAACAAGATCGCTCCATACGCCAGATTCTGGTGAGCCTTCATCCACGTTGTCAGGCGATTATAAAGCACTGCACGTTCGGCTACCCCTTGCCCGCTGAAACCAGCCATGTACCCGGTGAGTTCACCAAGGGCCGCGCCCAACCCAGCTGCGACGGCCACACCAATGGGATTGAAGATGGCACCCATGGCGGTTGTAAAGGCCACGCCCGGCAGCGGGATGATGATCGTGGCGTTTGCAGCGATGGAAAGCAGAAAAATGCCAACATAACCATAATTTTCAAGTCTCTTGACCTGGTCCCTGAAAATGAATAGTGCGACGATGAGCGCAATCACGCCCACCAGCGCCAGGATGCGCAGGATGGTGAGGCGCGTTTTCGGGTTCATGCTTCCTGGATGGTGACTTTATTCAATTTGACTGCTGGAGAATTGATCTTCACCGGGTCTCGTTCCGGGATGGAAAGCAGCACATCCATACCAGAGACGACCTGTCCGAACACGCTGTGCTTGTTGTTCAGGTGAGGTGTTGGAACGTGGGTGATGAAGAACTGCGAGCCGTTTGTACCTGGACCCGCATTCGCCATCGAAAGAATCCCGGGTTTATCATGCTTTAAGAGATGGATGGAATTCATCCGCGAAACGGTAACCAGGCCCGCCGCGGCCGGTTCCGGTTGGGTCACCACCCTGAGCCATGAAACCGGAGATGACCCGGTGGAAGATGGTGCCATCATAAAACCCTTCGCGCGCCAGGAAGACGAAATTATTGACAGTGACCGGTGCCTTGTCAGCAAAGAGGTTCGAGGACAATATCGCCTTTGTCTGTGCTTAGGGTTGCCGAATATTTCTTCTTCAGGTCAATAACAAATTCCGGGGCTTTATTCCACTGTTTCATTTTTATTCCTTTTCTAAATTTATTGGTGGAATATATTATCTGCCCAAACGGGAAGGCAAGTAGACATTTTCTTTACGATAAGCATCGTCTCAATCCGCGCCACTACCATGTCAAGTGCGGCAGCGTTAAATCCACCTTCCGGGATGACCACGTCTGCATACCGCTTGGAGGGTTCCACAAATTCCAAGTGCATCGGGCGCACGGTGGATAGGTATTGTTTGACGACCATTTCCATGGTCCGACCGCGTTCGGAGATATCGCGTTCCAAGCGCCGGATAAAACGCAGATCGGAGTCTGTATCCACAAAAATCTTGACGTTAAACAGTTCCCGCAATGAAGCTTCGGTGAATATTAAGATACCCTCCACCAAAATTACACTGCGCGGTTGAACGGTGTAGGTCCGATCCGTTCGGCTATGAGTGGAGAAGTCATATATCGGAACTTCAACTGGATGTCCGCTTTTGAGTTGCAGGATGTGTTGGATAAGTAATTCGGTTTCGAGCGAGTTGGGATGATCGAAATTGACTTCAATTCGCTGGGCTGGAGGCAATCCACTCAAGTCTTTGTAATATGCATCGTGTTGGAGGAACGATATCCGGTCTGGACCGACTCGCTGGAGGATGGTTTGGGCTACGGTCGTCTTTCCAGATCCAGATCCGCCAGCAATACCGATGACAAGTGGGCTGCGGTTGCTCATGAATGAATTATACCCTTTCCTTCCAGCACGGTTGTTTTCAACGATTGTGTTGTTCATAAAAAATTTCAAAGTAATTGAAAATGCGTGGGCGGTCAGCGTCTAAATTTTTCCGATGCGTAAACCTTCATTCTGAAAAATATGGAAGTGACATAAGTCACTTGAATTTGTATATTTAAACTTAGTAAAGTATTCATGTAAGTCGGAATAAAACAAAAAAGTTAGAAACAATGTCTGAAAACGACCAAATCGATCTTCAAATTGTCGAACTTCTCATGGAAGATGGCCGCATGGCCGCGGCGGAAATTGCGCGCCGCATTGGCGGGGGAATATCCGAGCGGGTGGTGCGTTATCGGATAGAGCGCATGATCAAGGACAAAGTGATTCAAATTCGTCCGATTGTCAATCCGCAGGCATTTGGACTGACCACACGTGCAGATGTCTTGCTGGAAGTTGAATCAGATGCCATCATGGATGTAGCACACAAGGCAATGGCATACGATTGTGTTTCTTACGTGGCTTGTTCCATTGGCGAAATGGACGTTTCAATCCAGGTGGTGGCAAAAGATACGGCAGAGATCTACCGGTTTGTGACTGAAGTGATCAGGAAAATGCCAGGTGTGCGTAAAACGACAACTTCCATCGTACCGATTGTTCTGAAAGATGTATACCAATGGCGTATTCCTCAGAAGCTCTGCTTTAGAAAAAAAACGGAGATATCCCGAGATAAACTTTTGGAGGATAGCATGCTGAACCTTCCGTGGAAAAATAATAATTTACTTCAAAAAAGGGCTTTGAAGGTCATGCCGTTGGGTGTTAATTCGAACTTTCGTTTCTGGGGTGACGGGATCACCCCTTATATGCAGAAAGCCAAAGGGGCATATCTATGGGATGCCGATGGGAATAAATATATTGACTATCGCATGGCTTTTGGTCCCATTATCCTGGGCCATGCCTATGACGAGGTCAACGAGAAAGTCAAGCAGGAAATTGACCTGGGCACGTTGTCGGCGATGACCTACGAACTCGAAATCGAGACTGCTGAAAAATTCGTCAAGATGTGCCCTGCGTGTGGATATGGTCCGGTTTGCCTGCTCTGGTACTGAAGCAACCATGCATGCCATCCGTGTGGCACGTGCGTTATACCGGCCGCGAACGCATCATTAAATTCGAGGGCATGTATCATGGTTTCCAGGATTACACACTGTGGTCCACTTATGCGCCCACCGAGGCGTATGGAAACTTTGGCAACCCAATTTCTGTTCCGTCCAGCTCTGGCATCCCGCGTCCATTGAGCGAGCTTGTAATAACCCTGCCGTTCAACAATCCGGAGGTTTTGGAGAAGATATTGAGATCCAATGGCGAGCAGGTGGCAGCCATCATTGTCGAGCCTTGCATGGGAAACTGCGGCGCCATCCTGCCGCAAAATAACTTCCTGCAATTCATCCGCAGGCAGTGTGACAAGTACGGGATTGTCATGATCCTTGATGAGGTCAAAACAGGCTTCCGGATCGCCAATGGCGGTGCACAGGAGTACTACCGCATCAAACCGGACCTGGCAACTTATGCCAAAGCATTTGCCAATGGCTACCCATTGGCGGCTTTCGGTGGCAAGAAAGAAATCATGTCCATCATCGGGCATGGCGTTGCCCAGGGTGGAACGTTCACGAATAATAAACCCGGTGTTGCGGCCGCCTGGGCGACACTGACAATCCTTCAACGTGAACCGGTACTTAAAACAATTGAAAAGCGCGGCAAGCGTCTCATGGATGGGATTGGCAATATTTTCACAGAAGCAGGTATCCCGGTCTGCATGAATGGCTATCCGGCCATGTTCTCTTATGCCATTGGGGTGGAAAAGGTTACTGATCAGCGCACCTGGAACGAGAGCGAGAAGGAATATTACCTGGCACTGATCGAAGCGATGATCGAGCGGGGGTGATGCCCGATCATGACGCTCGCGAACCCTGGTTTCTATGCTACTCGCATAGCGAAGCGGATATTGATACCACTTTGAATGTCGTGCATGAGATCGGTCAAGACAGTATCACGATAAATTAAGATATGTACGCAGGATCACACAAGACGAGAATAACATGATACCTGGAGGTCACTTTGTCAAAATTAACTTCGCAAGAAATTGTGCAAATGAATCAGGGAATACACCTTTTTTTCCTGGTCGGTTCAGGGGCAGATCAATCCCATCCCGGTGGAAAAAGCCGAGGGGATTTATTTCTGGGATACAGATGGCAAACGGTATATCGACTTCTCGTCGCAGTTGATGAATACGAACATCGGTCACCAGCACCCGAAGGTGGTGAAGGCCATCCAGGACCAAGCTGCAAAATTATGCTTTGTGCATCCGGGAAACGCCACCGAACCACGCGGCCTGCTGGGCAAAAAATTAGCTGAAGTCACTCCCGGAAATCTCAAGAAAACATTTTTCACCCTGGGTGGCGCGGAAGCGAATGAAAATGCGATCAAGATTGCCCGCTTCTACACTGGAAGGCATAAAATCCTGGCGCGTTATCGCTCCTATCACGGGGCGACGCACGGCTCAATTGCGCTGACTGGTGACTATCGCCGTCTCGCCGTTGAACCAGCCATGCCGGGAGGTGTCCATTTTCTCGACCCGTTCTGTTATCGCTGTCCGTTTGGGCAGAAGAAAGAATCCTGCAAGCGGGAGTGCATCTCCCATCTTGAAGAAGTAATCCGCTACGAAGGTCCAGATAAGATCGCCGCTGTCATCATGGAGGGTGTGGTTGGCTCGAACGGGTTGATTATCCCACCGGATGACTACTGGCCACGCGTCCGCGAAATTTGCAACAAGTATGGCATCCTGCTGATTTCTGATGAAGTAATGAGTGGCTGGGGTCGGACCGGGAAATGGTTCGCAGTGGATAACTGGGACGTCACACCCGACATTATCACCACTGCCAAAGGTATCACCAGCGGATATGTGCCGCTCGGCGCAGTTATCGTTTCGGAGCAAATCGCCAAATTCTTCGATGATAAATACCTGTATGCTGGTCTGACCTACAACGGTCATGCCTTGGCCTGTGCAGCAGCTGTGGCAACTATTGCGGTTTACGAAGAAGACCATCTCATCGAAAATGCAGTGACGGTGGGCAAGCATCTCGGTCAGGCGCTTGAAGGGATCAAAGCCCGACATCCTTCAGTGGGGGATGTGCGCTATATTGGTTTGTTCTCGGCGATCGAACTGGTTACCAACCGTGATACAAAGGAAAGTTTTGCCCAACCTATGATGGCTGAAGTTGGCAAGGTATTGCGGCAGAATGGACTGTTCACCTTTATCATGGCAAACAACATGGGGAGCATCGTATTTGTCGTCCCGCCGTTGTGTATCACCAAAGAGCAATTGGATGAGGGACTTGCAATTGTCGAGAAGGCATTGGAAGTAACCGATAAGGCCATCAAGTAAAAAAGCTATGACTTTTGGAGATCAAAATGAGTGAAGAGGTTTTAAAGAATTATATTAATGGGAAATGGGTCAATCTTCGACTGGGAAATTCCGTGATGTTCCAAATCCAGCAACGGCTGAGATCCTAGCCAAGGTGCCGGTATCTTCCACAACCGAACTGGATGAGGCAGTCCAATTAGCTCACAAAGCTTTTCAGGATTGGCGGAAGGTGCCTGTCACCCAACGCATCCAATATCTCTTTAAGCTCAAGGATCTCCTGGAAGCCAATTTTGAAGATTTGGCTCGATGTATCACCGAAGAACATGGGAAAACCTTGGATGAATCGCGCGGCGAAATGCGCCGGGCGATAGAGAATGTGGAAGTGGCCTGCGGGACACCGACCCTGATGATGGGAGATGTGGTCGAAGACATTGCCCCCGGCATTGACGAAATGATGATCCGCCAGCCGTTGGGTGTATCAGGCATCATCTCCCCGTTCAACTTCCCGGCCATGATTGCCTTTTGGTTCATCCCGTATGCCGTTGGCTACCGGCAATACGGTAGTCATCAAACCCTCCAGCCGGGTGCCGATCACGATGGTCAAATTGTTCCAGTTGCTGGAAGAAGCGGGTTTCCCGGCAGGCGTGGTCAACATGGTGCATGGTGGCGCGGAGATCGTCAATGGCATCCTCGACCACCCGCTGATCAAGACAATCAGTTTTGTCGGCTCGACCGAAGTTGCCATGCATGTTTACAGCCGCGGCACCGCACATGGCAAACGTGTTTCGGCAGCTGGTGGAGCCAAGAACCCAGTGCTAATCCTGCCGGATGCGGACGTGGACACCACCACCAGCATCATGATGGACAGCGCCTTCGGCTGTTCTGGTCAACGTTGCCTGGCGGCTTCCACGGCAATCATGATTGGCGAGGCAGACAAGATCTTCATCCCCAAATTTGCCGAAGCAGCTTCGAAGAGAGTGACTGGTTATGGGATCAACCCTGAAGTCCAGATGGGACCGGTTATCACCCCGGAAGACAAAAAGCGCATCGAGGGCCTGATTCAGCAAGGCCTCAACGAAGGCGCCGAGATGCTGGTGGATGGCCGCAATCGCGATCATCCCGGGGTATGAGAAAGGAAACTTTATCAAGCCGACCATCCTGACCGATACCCCTATCGGGGGCATCATTGCCACCACCGAGGTCTTTGGTCCGGTTCTTGGTATCATGCACTGCAAGACAGTAGAAGAGGCGATTAAGATCTTGAATGACGGTACTTATGGCAACATGGGGTCCATCTTCACTCGTGATGGTTCAGCAGCACGTAAGTTCCGCAACGAAGCAGACGCCGGCAACATTGGCATCAATATTGGTGTGGCTGCCCCGATGGCGTTCTTCCCATTCAGTGGCTGGAAGAACAGTTTCTTCGGGGATCTACACGGGCAGGGGAAACACGCCATTGAGTTCTTTACGCAGACCAAGGTCATTATCGAACGTTGGCCCAAAGATTGGACACGAAAATTCTAGTCAGAGGAAGGAGGACCAGAGGAGAAGAATATGATCGGCAAGTTCGCACCTATTGCTTCTGCAAATGATGCAAACCAACCTACCAACTTTTGAGAGGAGGAAAGTGCTATGCCTGAACAAATGGCTTTTGCTCGTAAGGCAAGTGGCCTTGTAAGAGGCCTGTCGTTCATTGACGCTTTTGGCGTCGGCTTCATGAACCAGGGTCTGACCCCCAGCATGTGGGTGATGATCAGCCTGGGCCTGGGTGTTTATACCGGTGGGAACCTGATTATCGCCACGCTGCTTTCAGCTTTGCTGTGCGGTATCGGGTTTTCCCTGGTTTGGGGTATCCTGGGTGGATCCATGCCGCGTTCCGGCGGTGAGTATATCTATAACTCACGCATCATCCACCCCCTGATCGGCATTGCCGAATCATTTGGGAATGCCTTCGTGTGGATCATGTGGATCTACATTTTGGCTCCGTGGACAGTAGACCCCGGTCTGACCATGTTGTTCCAGTTCCTCGGAAGACCGGATATAGCCGATACCCTTATTAGCACGGTCAATACCCCATTTGGCCCATTTTATCTTTGGTTCTTCGTGATTGCGACCCTGGTCAACTTCATTGCTTTGCTGTTCGTGGTTTTTGGGATAAAGATTTTTGCCAGAGTTCAGAAAGTGATCATGGTGCTGGGTATTGCAGGTTGTGCGGTGATCTTGCTGGTATTTACCTTTACCACGTCATGATGCGTTTATCAAGTGCCTGGAATAACCTGGCCGCACAGTATGGTTCGCTGGATTACAATGGTTTCCTGACAGCTGCCCGGTCAGCCATTGAAGGAGCCGGTGATGTGTTACCAAAGACCTGGAACTGGTTCGACACGCTGGGCGTGATGGTGGCTGGCTCGTGGCTGTTCGCTTATTCCTACTGCATCACCTTTATTGCTGGTGAAGTAAAACGCCCGGATAAGACCATCATCCTGGCAAACCTGTCTGCCATCCTGGTCCCGGCCGCCTTCATGCTGTGGCTGGCGATTGTCCTGTACCGGACGGTTGGATTCGAGTTCCTTTCGGCCACGGCCTGGGTGGATAACAGCGGGACTGCATTGGCAGGATATACACTCCCATGGGCGCCGAATTTCGTCGGGTTGGCGGCAGTTATCAACCACAACTGGTTTGTGGTTTTCATGATGGCGATGTCGTTCATCGTGTTCAACCTGTGGTGGGTGGCACTCTCCTACCTGGCCTTCCCGCGGATTCTGTTCGCCTGGGGTATGGATCGCATGGGTCCCAAGTGGTTTGCGGATATTGACTATCGCTGGGCTTCACCGGTTAAGAACCACATCTTGTGCTTTGTCCTGGGCGAGATCGGCATCCTGCTGTACACCATCTTCCAGAATCAAATGAGCGGTCTTTCGGTCACCGGCCTGGAGATTGTCTCGGTGTTTCGGCGTGACCGCTATTGCAGCGGCCATCTTCCCATTCTCCAAGAGAGCCAAGAATATCTGGGATTCTTCACCTTATAAGAAATGGAAGATCCTGGGTATCCCGGTTGTCACCATCGGCGGGGTCGTGAACCTGATCTATCTGGCCATCCTCTTCTACTTCTTCATCGTTATGCCGGATTTGGAAGGATTGGCTATCGGTTCCCTACTCTTTTATGTGGTGATCTGGGCAATTGGGGTGGGGTGGTACTTCTATTGGAAGAAACGCAATAAGAAGTTGGCGTGGATGTCAGCATGACCTTTGGCGAATTGCCGCCTGATTAAAGTTACGATCTGTGATCGAGGGAGTGGAGCGTTTAGTACCTTCGCCCCTTCTCTGCAATTAATTGCTCTCATTATTAAGGAGTATCTTGATGGGTAAAACAATCAAAATCTTTTTCGTGACCGACATCCATGGTTCAAACACTTGTTACAGGAAATATCTGAATGCTTTGAAGGTCTATAATGTGGATGTGGGCATCCTGCTTGGTGATCTGACCGGCAAGGTGCTTGTCCCGCTGGTGGAGAAAGCCGGCGGCGGCTGGGAAACCACTCTGATGGGCACGCATACTGAATGTGCTACCCAGGAAGAATTGGATAAACTCATCAAGACCATCGAGATGATGGGATATTATTGGGTCCACCAGACCCCCGATGAATTCCAGGCATTCAAGGCTGATCCCAAAAAAGTGGATGTTTTGTTCAAGCAATTGATGATCTCAGCGTCTGAAAGAATGGATTGCCCTGGCCGATGAACGCCTGGCAGGTACAACCTTCAAAGTATATATGGCGGCAGGCAATGATGATCATTTTGAGGTGGATCAAGTCATTGAAGACTCGGCGGTCATCGTCAATTGCAATAATAAGAATGTGGATGTTGGCGAACACGAGATGGTCACTTTTTCATGGGCTAACCCAACACCCTGGAATACGCCGCGTGAGAAACCGGACGAAGAATTGGAACCGATGCTGGAAGAATTGATTGCCAAAGTGAAGGATAAGTCGAATGCCATCTTCAACTTCCACGCGCCGCCTTACGGTTTTGCCCTGGACCTAGCTCCCAAGCTGGACGAAAATTTGTCCAGGCTGCCGATAATAAAATCCATGTCGGCAGCCAGGCAGTTGCAAAGATGATTCAGAAGTACCAGCCACTGCTGGGCCTGCATGGGCACATCCACGAATCACGAGGCGTCCAGAAGATCCATAAAACAACCATTATTAACCCGGGCAGTGAGTATTCCGAAGGGATTCTGAAAGGCGCGGTCATTGTGCTGGAAAAGAATAAAGTGAAAGACTACGTCTTCACTTCAGGATAGGAGCAGACCTATGATGCCGCAAAAGTATTCAGACTTCCAAAAGATATTCCACTTAGACGAATATCCAAAGCCGGAGGAATATCTGGAAGAGGCGCGTCACCTGACCGAAGAGGCGCAGAAGCAAGGGATCATCCTGCGCGTCATGGGACCGATCGCGTTGCATTTCCATTTTCCCGATTATGTGGATTTGTACCGCAGGATGGAGCGCCTGGGCGATCGTGTTTTTACTGATATTGATTATGCCTGTTATGGAAAATGCCGAGGCAAAATTGTGCCATTTTTCGAAAAACAGGGCTACGAACTTGAAAAACGGGCAGCCATGCTCAGCGGGAACACGCGTCATATCTATTTTGGTGGACGCATCCCGATGATCGATGTGTTCTTCGATAAACTGGATTACAACCACCCAATTGATTATCGCAACCGCCTGGAAATCCATCCGTATTGCGTCTCGCTGGCAGACCTGATGCTTCAAAAACTCCAGATCGTCCAGATCAATGACAAGGATCTTAAAGGATGCCATGCTCCTGCTCCTGGCTGCGCCAGTCAGCGACATTGATAAAGAAGCCATCAACGCCAAATACATTGCCAAGTTGTTCTCAGATGATTGGGGCTTTTATTACACCGCCACGACCAACTTGAAAAAGATTAAGGAAGCCATGGCTGGAGTGAAGGCGCTCACCGATGAGCATCGCGCGATCATTGTCGAAAAGGTGGATTATTTCCTCAAATTTATTGAAGACACGCCCAAGTCTGGTAAATGGAAGAGCCGTGCCAAAACAGGGACAAGCAAGCCTTGGTATCAGGAAGTATCCGATTGGGCCTGATTCTTAATCCGAGGGATTATCTCAAGAACTGACGATTTAGGGTTGGTCTCATTGCAAATCATTACATAATCGAACGGAGAAAAACCTATGCCACAATCTCTAAAAGAAGCTGTAGTATACAGTCAGCGTTGGCTGGAAATCATCCAGAAAACGGAAGTGACTGAAGCCGAAGGCAAGCAGATCATTGAAGAATCCAAGCACAATTTTGCTGAACATTTCAATAAGAACTGGCTGGAATACCGCAAGTCCGTCACCGAGGCAGGAGATTGGGCCTCCGTAGAATGGAGCGGATCGGGTGCGGTCTTCCGGGATGTTCTTGGCCGTGAGTATCTGGATTGCCTGGGCGGCTACGGCATGATGGACCACGGCTGGAGCCACCCGGACGTGGTAGCCGCGGTCAAAGCCCAATTGGGGCGTTCTCCGATGCCCAGCCAGGAATTGATTGACCCGCTGCGGGGTGTGCTGGCGCGGCTGATGGCTGAGATCACGCCTGGCGATATTAAATATAGTTTCTTTGCAGCCAGCGGTACGGAAGCATCGAAGGTGCAATAAAACTGGCAAAGATGTATACCCAGAAACCGGCATTCATTGTTGCGGTAAAAGCTTTCCATGGCAAGACGATGGGTTCCCTTTCCATGATTGGCAAGGCTGATTACCGGCAACCGGCGGGTGTTCTTTATGGAGGGCCGGTCTATCATGTTCCATTTGGGGATGCCGCGGCAGTGGAGAAACAACTCGATATTTGCGACAAAATTGGCGTTGGTGTGGCTGCAGTGTTGATGGAACCCATCCAGGGCGAGGCCGGCGCGCTTGTTCCACCGGATGATTTCTGGCCGCGCATTCGGGCAGCGACGAAACACTACGGAACGTTGCTCATCGCTGACGAGGTCCAGACTGGACTTGGCCGCACCGGAAAACTATGGGGTGTCGACCACTGGAACGTCGTCCCGGATATTCTGGCGGTTGCCAAGTCTCTGGGCGGTGGCGTCATGCCGGTCAGTGCGTTCTGCTCGACCGAGGAAATCTGGCAGTGCATGATGTATCCGAACCCGTTCATTCATACTACCACGACGGGCGGTGGGGCGCTGGCTTGTTCGGCAGCGATTGCATCCATCAACGTTGTTTTACGGGATGACTTTCCGAAGCAGGCTGCCGAGAAAGGTGCGTACTTTATCGCGAAGCTTGCAGGCGCTGGCGAAAAAGTATCCGCAAATCTATAAGGAGATTACCGGCAGAGGGTTGCTCATCGGACAGCACTTCCATACGCCTGAGATCGGGTATCAAGTTGCGGCCGGGCTTTTCAAGCGCGGGGTCCTGGTGGCTGGCACGTTGACCAGCGCCCACACCATCCGCATCGAGCCGCCGATTGTCATCACCTATGAGCAAATAGACGCAGTATTAGACCGACTTGAAGATACGCTCAAGGATGTAGCATCGACAGTTAAAGTCTGGAAAAATATAAAGGATAATTGAAAATCGGAATAATCACCAAGTAAGTAAAGGAATTTGAAGGAAATCCATTTCCAGACAAACGGCCAAGCCGGATATAATTCTAACAAAAGGAGAAAAATATGAAAATTTTACTCGTCGGTACCGGAGGGGTTGGGGAAGCCATTGCCGCGATCGCCAAAGATCGACCCTGGGTGGAGCAGGTCGTGCTGACAGACTACAACCGTGAACGCATCAAGGAAGTTCAGGCTAAACTTGGGGATAAGAAACGCTTTCCGATCGAATGGATCGATGCCAGCAAGCAGGAAATGATCGAGAAACTTGCCAAGCAATACAAAGTCGATCTCATCATGAATGCCTGTGACCCGTCCTTCAATGAGCCGATCTTTGATGCAGCATATCAATGTCGGCTGCGACTTACATGGATATGGCCATGACCCTTTCCTCGCCCCATGCAAGCGATCCCTATCACAAATGCGGCATCAAGCTGGGTGATTACCAGTTCGAGCGCGCCAAGAAGTGGGAAGAAGAAGGGCATCCTGTGCCTGGTCGGTCTGGGCGTGGAGCCCGGCATGGCGGATGTATTTGCCAAATATGCCGCAGAAACACCTCTTTGATGAGATCGAGGAAATGGGCGTGCGCGATGGCTGCCAACCTCGAAGTCCGCGGCTACGAATTTGCCCCCAACTTTTCGATCTGGACGACCATCGAGGAATGCCTGAATCCACCGGTCATCTGGGAAAAGGAAAGGGCTGGTTCACCACTGCCCCATTCTCTGAACCGGAAATGTTCGAGTTCCCGGAGGGGATCGGCAAACAGGAAGTGCATCAACGTCGAACACGAGGAAGTCCTGCTGGTGCCGCGCTGGATCAAGTGCAAGCGGGTCACTTTCAAGTATGCGCTTGGGCGACCAGTTCATCGGTGTGCTGAAAACACTGCACATGATCGGTCTGGATAACAAGGAAAAGATCAAGGTCAAGGATGTGGAAGTTGCTCCACGCGATGTGGTTGCAGCCTGCCTGCCCGACCCGGCTCACCTGGGCGACCGGATGTTTGGTAAGACCTGCGCCGGAACCTGGGTCAAGGGCAAGAAAGATGGCAAGCCGCGCCAGGTCTATCTGTACCAGGTGGCCGATAACGAGGAGTGCATGAAGCGCTTGGGTTGCCAGTCTGTGGTTGCCCAAACAGCTTTCAATGCTGTCATCGGCTGGGATCTGCTGGAGCACGGCATTGGAAAGGCGTGGGTGTGCTCGGACCGGAAGCCTTCGATCCTGACCCGTTCATGGAGAAGATGGCTGACTATGGCTTCCCGTATGGAATAAAGGAAATGTAATGCTATTCAACCCCTTCCCGTGCTCAATATGCGCGGGAAGGGGATATTCACTTTGGAGGAGAAGAATGCGATGGCTGAGAAAATTAGCACTTACCCAGGTGGAAAAGAGCAAACTCAAGCGGGAGTTGACCCTGCTGCCTTTGTTTGGTTTGATCTATTTCACCGTCTGCGGCGGTTCGTTTGGAGCAGAGCCGATGGTCAGCCTGTCAGGGCCGGGTTTTGCAATCGTATTGTTGTTGGTGACCCCGCTTGTCTTTAGCATTCCCAATATGCTCATGGTGCGCGAGTTGCAATCCATGATGCCCGCGGAAGGCGGTTATTACCACTGGCTGAAGAAAGCCTTTGGTCCCTTCGTTGGTTTCATGGGTGGCTGGATGAACTGGGTGGTTTCCTGGGTGGATGTTTCCATCTATCCAGTCCTGGCCGCCACCTATCTGGCTTTCTTCATCCCGGCGTTGAATGTTGGCGCAACCATCGGCGGGGTGTTCATCCCTGGCGTGGTGCTTTCCTTCATCGTCTCGATGTTGCTCATCTGGTTGATCAGTTACCTCAATGTCCGTGGAGCGCGTCTTACCGGCTTGACCACCGACTGGCTGGGCGCCGTGATGATGATCCCGTTGATCCTCATGTCGATCATTGGTATTGCGGCGTGGATCAAGAGCGGGCAAACCATTCACCTGCCATTCCTGACGAATGGTGAAGCAGTTTCCTTCAAAACCTTGATCCCGGCTTTGGGCACCGGTATTTATGTGGCCATGTGGAATTACATGGGCTGGGAATTGCCGACTGCCGCAGGCGATGAAGTGGTCAATCCCAAGAAGACTTATCCCCTTGCCATGGTGCTGGTTCTTGTTGCGACAGTTGCCACCTATACGATCCCGACCGTCGCCGGGTTGTACGGCGGCGCAGGTGAGAATGACAAATATACCAGTTTGGGGATTGGACGCTTCCGACCCGAACGTTGGCATTGTTGGCGACATCGCAGGACCAGATGCAACAGATACGCAGATTGACAGAAGCAGCAAATAAATTGACATCCATTGGGTGTCGAGCCGACCGCCTCGACCGGCTGGTGGTTCCCCGATATCGCCCGCGTAGTGGCGGATAAATTGACGGGTCAGACCGGATAGCCCGCTGGGTAAACTGATGGGCGGATTGGTCTCTTTTGCAGCCATCCTATCGATGATTGGCCTGTTCATCGGCAATGGCTTGGGTGGGACGCGCATCCCCTTTGCTCTGTCGCTGAAGACGGCATGATGCCGAAATTCATGGTCAAAGTGCATCCAAAATATGGACACGCCCTGGGTATCCATCCTGTTCGTCGCGGTGATCTACTCGATCTTCTCTCTTTCACGCCTTCCAAGCTCTGGTGGTCATCGACGTATTCCTCAATATGCTGGTGCTGCTGGCATGTTTCTTTGCCGTGTGGGTGCTGCGCTTCAAAGATCCCGATCGGCCGCGCCAGAAAGTTCCCGGTGGCTGGTTTGGTTTGGCGCTCATCACCCTTCTGATGACGAGCATTGTCACCCTGGCAGTTGTCTTCAATTACCTGGATAGTGGGATGGACTCCATTTCCTGGGCGTTGTATGCCATGGCGATCGGAGCGGTTCTTATTTCCCAATTCGGAAGTGGATCAAGCCTGGCATCCCGGATGTGGATCCCTACATCGGCGACAGCGAGGAAGCATAATTAATAATCATTACCCTCCCCCTATTCGGGGGAGGGGATATATATTTCTGGAGGTTCTCATGCCCTACGGTTATCATGGAAAAATCCTGCATGTTGACCTATCCACCGGCAAGATGGAAGTCGAGACTCCGCCCGAATCGTTCTACCGCAAATACATGGGCGGTTCGGCCATGGCAATGTACTACATCCTGCGTGAAGTCCCCAAGGGCGCTGACCCGCTCGGACCCGAAAACTTGCTGACCGTTTTCGACAGCGTGGTCACTGGCGCAAGTATTTCCGGACAGAGCCGCATCAATGTCAATGCCAAATCCCCGATGAGTGGAGCGATTGGTGACTCGCAGGCAGGCGGATTCTTCCCGGCCGAGTTCAAGTTCGCCGGATATGATGGTGTTGTTTTCCGTGGAAAAAGCCCGAAATGGGTTTACCTGACCATCATCAATGGCGAAGCGAAATTACACGATGCTTCCCACCTGATCGGAAAAGTTACTGGAGAAGTGGACGTGCTGCTCAAGCAGGAAATCGGCGACCAGAAAGCTCAAGTGATGCAGGTCGGACCGGCGGCTGAAATAGGTGTGCGCTTCTCTGGCATTGTCAACATGGCGAACCGTATGAACGGGCGCACTGGCATGGGGTTGGTGATGGCGAGCAAGAATCTTAAAGCCATCGTTGTGCGTGGAAGATCAAAACCAGCCATCGCCGACCAAAAAGCCCTAACGGAATTAAACCGGTCTGGTCCGCCGAGCATGGTAACCAATCCGGATATGAGCGTTGGCGCTTTAGGCACGGCGGGTGTGGTTATGTTCCAGAACATGCTTGGTACTCTGCCTACCCGTAACTACAACGAAGGACAATTTGAACAGGCGGAAGCTATCAGCGGTGAAAAACTGGCTGAAACGATCCTGAAACGACGCGATACCTGTTACGCCTGTATTGTCCGCTGCAAACGCGTGGTGGAAATCACAGAAGGCAAATATACGGCGGACCCAATCTATGGCGGTACGGAATATGAGACCCTGGGTACGTTTGGTTCCTATTGCGGCATCGGTGACTTGGCAGCTGTTTCTCACGCCCACCAGATTTGTGATATGTATGGCGTGGATACCATCTCTTGTGGCGCGACGATCGCCTTTGCAATGGAATGTTATGAGAAAGGAATTATCACAAAGGAAGATACCGGAGGCATTGACCTGCGCTTTGGCAATGCCGATGCCATGATCGAAGTACTTGAAGCAAATCGTGACCAAATCTGGCAAGCTTGGCCCGGTCCTGGCGGAAGGTTCCGCTCGGGCAGCTAAATTGTGGGGTAAAGGCGCAGACGAGTGCCTGATTACATGCAAAAATGAAGAGTCCCCAGCGCATATGCCGCAGGTAAAACGGTCATTGGCACTTATTTACGCTGTCAATCCATTTGGCGCAGACCATCAGTCCAGCGAACATGACCCATATTATGAAGAAGGCGTTGCTCAATTCAACTTGGACAGGCTCAAGGAAATGGGTCTTGGTGAATCCTCAACCTGCCCGTAGTTTGACACCGGAAAAGGTCCGCTTTGCCTATCTGACACAGTGCTTCTATAGCATGATGGACTCGTTAACTCTGTGCCAGTTTGTCTATGGTCCGACCTGGTGTCTCTATGGTCCAAATGATACTGCCAGGATGGTTAAGGCTGTTACTGGTTGGGATGTTACCGTGGATGAACTCATGAACTTGGCCATCGCCGTATTGCATTGATGCGCACTTTTAATGCCCGTGAAGGATTTGCGCGTAAGGATGACACACTGCCCAAGAAGTTCTTCAAACCGCTGGTTGGTGTGGGTCCATCGGCAGGTGTAGCGCTCACCCATGAAGAAATGGAAACCGCTCTTGACGAATATTATACGATGGCTGGGTTAACAAGTGATGGCATCCCAACCCCGAAGACGCTTAAACACCTTGACATCGAGTGGGCAGGGGAATTTCTACCTGCATAATATCCGATTGGGAGGAAGAAATTCCTCCCCAGAAAGTTCCTTATCAGGTAAATCCTATGAGCAAACTCTATGACGAAAACTTCCCCCATATGTCTCCCGTCTGGTCGCGCATCTTCCCCATCGTGGCAGAGCGCGCTGAAGGTTGCTATATCTATGCTGTTGATGGGAAGAAATATCTTGACTTTACCTGCGGCATCGGAGTGACCAATACCGGCCATTGCCATCCGAAAGTGGTTGAAGCCATCCGCGAGCAAGCCGGGTTGTTCCTCCACGCCCAGGCCAATATCGTCGTCCATAAACCAATGCTGGAGTTGATCGATGAACTGCGCAAGGTCGTTCCTCCGTCCATTGACGGGTTCTTCTTCAGCAACTCCGGTGCTGAAGCGCTGGAAGGTGCGGTCAAACTGGCACGGGCGGCGACGGGCAAACCCAATATCATTGTTTTTTCAGGAAGTTTCCATGGCCGCACTGCCGGGACGATGGCGCTGACCACATCCAAGACCATCTACCGCTCCGGTTACCAACCTCTCCCAGCGGGTGTGTTTGTGACCCCATACCCGTATGCCTATAAACTCGGCATGACCGAGGCGCAAGACGACAGAATTACTGTCTCGCTGCGCTGGAAGAACTCCTGCTCTCGCAGACCTCCCCAGCTGAGACCGCCGCCATCTTGATCGAACCGGTACTGGGTGAGGGTGGATATGTTGTCCCACCAGCAGCATTCATGAAGGGATTGCGCGAATTGTGCAACCGGAACGGCATCCTGCTCATTTTTGACGAAGTCCAGTCGGGCTTTGGCCGGACCGGGAAATGGTTTGCCCAGGAACATTTCGGGGTCGTCCCGGATATTATGACGGTCGCCAAGGGCATTGCCTCGGGTCTGCCGCTTTCGGGCGTGTTCAGCCGTCTCGACCTGATGAAGAAAGTGGCAGACTGGTTCCCATGGCGGGACTTATGGCGGCAATGTTGTCGCCTGTGCGGCGGGTGTGGCTACCATCCGTGCCATGCGGGAAGAAGATATGCCCGGAAACGCGGCCCGGCGCGGGGTCCAATTGACGACCGGATTGCGCAAACTCCAGGAGGAGTATCCTATCATTGGCGATGTGCGCGGCCTTGGGACTGATGATCGGCACCGAGTTCACCGTAAAAGGGAAACCGGCGGACAAGTCCATCACCAAAGCTGTCATCCACGCCTGCGAGGAACGCGGCCTGCTCCTGCTCTCTTGCGGTACATACGATAATGTCATCCGCTGGATCCCGCCACTGATTGTGAACGACGCACAGATCAACGACGGACTTGATATCTTCACCTCGGCAGTAAAAGAGACTACGCATTAGTCCATATATTATTGACTGTGGACGATGATCCATTGTCAGTCACCCATCTTTAAAGTGGAGACAAGAGTGTCCAGAACACTTGACCGTTCGCGCCTTGAACGCCTGCTTCGCGACGAAGAAGAGAAGTTCCACGTCGAGCACCAGATTCATACGAACTTTATCAGCGCGCCCGCCAATCCATGCAGGGCGGCGTACCGATGCTGTGGATGATCCGCTGGGCCGGGACTTTCCCTGTGTTTGTCAAAGAAGCCAAAGGCGCCCACTTTACTGATGTGGATGGTCGCTCGTACATTGACTTCTGCCTTGGCGACACCGGCGCGATGACAGGTCATGCGCCAGACGCTACCCTGGCTGCCATAAACGCACAGGCCGCCAAAGGCATCACCCTGATGCTGCCCACCGAGGACGCTATTTGGGTGGGCGAGGAACTTCAGCGCCGATTTGGCCTGAAATACTGGCAGTTCACCCTTACTGCCACCGATGCCAACCGCTTCGCCATCCGCATGGCGCGCCACATCACCGGGCGGCTCAAAAATTCTTGTCTTCAATTACTGCTACCATGGCTCGGTGGATGAGACATTCATTACGCTTGATGAGGAAGGAACGCCTGGGTCGCGTCACGGCAATTTGGGTCCGCCGGTCAATCCAATTGAGACGACCAAAGTCATCGAATTCAACGATGTTCCCGCCCTGGAAACAGCTCTATCTGCCAAAGATGTAGCCGTGGTGCTCGCCGAGCCGGTAATGACCAATATTGGTATCATCCATCCCGACCCTGGCTACCACGACTCTCTGCGTGAGATTACCCGCCGCAACGGAACCCTACTCATCATTGACGAAACGCACACCCTATGCGCAAGCCCCGGAGGGTATACCGGCAAGCACGGTCTGCAACCTGATTTCCTGACCTGCGGTAAGCCGCTTGGCGGGTGGAATCCCGGCGGGCGTCTATGGGTTCACACAGGAGGTGGCGGACGCATTCTGGGCCAAACTCGAACTCGACCAATCCGACGTGGGTGGCATCGGCGGGACGCTGGCGGGAAATGCCCTGTCCATTGCTGCCATGCGCGCCACACTTGAATACGTCCTGACCCCAACCATGTATGAGCGCTGCGAGAAGCTGGCCGACCGCTATGAGGAGGGTGTACTCGAAGTCAATCAAGAGAGTTCGACCTGCCCTGGATTGTCAAACGTCTCGGTTTCCGGGTCGAGTACTGGTTCCGCCAGACGCCGCCACGAAACGGTGGGGAAGCTAACGCTGCTGTGGACTGTGAACTCGACCGTTTCATGCACCTTTGGGCGCTTAACCGCGGCATCCTGATGACGCCCTTCCATAATATGGCGCTTATTTCTGCTGATACTACCGAAGCGGAGGTGGATTACCATACCAAAGTCTTTCGTGAAGCCGTGCAGGCGTTGGTTGGTTGAAGCTTGACGGACGGTGTTTACCTTGGAATTGGAGGCAAGATGCCCGATATGAAACCCTACGATCTCCAGATCTGGCGTGTCAGCGTACGATCTCGGACGTTGAAACTAGGACCCAGTCCCCGGGTCCTGGGAACGCCTCGGTGGACGCGGACTGATCGCCCGAATCCTGCTAGATGAAGTCCCGCCTGATTGCGAACCGCTCGGCCCGAAGAACAAACTAATCTTCTGCCCCGGCTTGTTGACCGGGCATATGCTCTCCTCGATTGACCGGCTCTCGGTGGGCGGAAAATCCCCTCTGACAGGTGGCGTCAAAGAGTCCAATTCGGGCGGAACCACCAGCCTGCAAATTGCATCCATGGGCATTAAAGCTCTCATTATTGAAGACTGGCCCGCCAGAAAATAGATTGTCGGTGATGCACCTGAGCATGGAAGGAGTGCGCTTCGACCCGGCTGATGGCCTGGAGGGTCTTGGCGTGTACGACACCGCTGAGACTTTGACGAAAACGCTATGGGAAAAAGGTCGCCATTTCCATTATCGGTCCGGCGGGGGAGCGGAAACTCGTCTCAGCCGGCATCCTCAACCTGGACAAGGATGGCATTCCTTCGCGCATCAATGCACGCGGCGGGCTGGGTGCGGTGATGGGTTCGAAAGGTCTGAAAGCTATTGTGTTCGATGCTACAGGAGGGTCCAAGCCACTGCTCATGAACACCGAAGCCTTCCGGGCCACCCAGAAGGTTTATAACAAATTCCTGATGGACCACCCGCAGACCCACACCTATAGCGACTATGGTACACCTGCGATGGTCCACATGACAGACGGATTCGGCGGCCTACCCACCCGTAACTTCTCGTCGGGTACATTTGAGTATGCTGATGATATCAGCGGAGAGCACCTGCGTGAACTCATCCTGGAGCGCGGTGGGGAGGGCAATACCACCCATGCCTGCATGCCCGGCTGCATCATCCGCTGCTCGAATATTTTTGCAGGAGAAGACGGCAAGACGATTGTCTCCCCAATTGAGTATGAGACAATCGGCCTGATGGGTTCCAACCTGGGCATCCGCGAATACGATTGGATTGGCCGCTTGAACTGGCAGGCGAACGACCTGGGTGTTTGCTCCATCGAATTGGGGGCAGCATTGGGTGTTGCCGCTGAAGCCGGGTACATGGAATGGGGTGATGGCAAGCGTGCTGTTGAATTATGCGACGAGATCCGCAAGAACACCCCGCTAGGGCGTATCCTCGGCTCCGGTGCGGGATGGACCGGGAAAATCCTCGGTGTCGAACGCGTACCGGTAGTGAAGAACCAAGCCATGTCAGCCTACGAGCCCCGTGCCATCAAAGGAATGGGCGTCACTTTTGCCACCACGCCCCAAGGTGCGGACCACACATGCGGACAGACCATCCGAGACAAGATCAACCACCTTGACCCGATGGTGCAAGTCGATGCCTCTCGCAAGAAACAAATCGCTATGGCAGGGTACGACTGTCTCGGCGCGTGCATCTTCTCAGCCTTTGGGTTTGCCGTCGCGCCGCCAGAGATTATCCGTGATTTCATCAATGCTCGCTATGGCTGGGGCGTGGACACAACCATCCTTTCAGAGCTTGGAAAACAGACCATTGAAATGGAATTGGAGTTCAACCGTGGGGCGGGGTTAACCAAAACCCATGACCGTATCCCTGAGTGGATGACGCGCGAACCAGTCCCTCCACATAATGCGATTTTCGATGTGCCAACGGAGGAGCTGGACAGAATTTTTGAGTGGTAAGATTTAGTTAAACGCTTAACCGTCGAAGGTCGATTAAGTGACCTTCGACGTTCTTCTAGGATGAGCCACCAAAGAGATTTGAACTCTTGACCTGGCGTTTACGAAACGTCTGCTCTACCGACTGAGCTATGGTGGCATTTCATAGCGGCGGGATTATACTATAGGTGCCCGTCACCTTCAAGGTGACGGGCACATGTTATACTCAAAAGGTGAATATTGCCATGCTTTCCTACCATACCTGCCCGCTGGCAACCCTGGGGGGTAAAGACACCGGCGGGATGAATGTCTATGTGCGCGATCTGACGCTGGAACTGGGCCGCATAGGGATCCATGTGGATGTGTTCACCCGTTCACAGGATGAGCATGTGCCGCATGTGCTGCATGACCTGGGGTTTGGCAACCGCGTCGTTCATGTGCCAGCCGGTCCTGAAGTCCCATTACCAAAACGGGAACTGGCCGGGTATATTCCGCAGTTTGTGGATGGCGTCCGCCAATTCGCTAAGGAGAAGGGGATCAAGTACGACCTGATCCACAGCCATTATTGGATGTCGGGCTTGGCCGCTGGAACGTTGTCGGACCTGTGGTCAGGTGTACCGATCCTGCAAATGTTCCATACGCTGGGGGAGATGAAGAACCGGGTGGCTCGCAGCGAGGCAGAACGGGAAGGGTCCTATCGGCTGGACGGCGAACGTCAAGTGCTTGCCCGCGCCGATCGGATCATCGCTGCCACCCCGGCCGAGCAAGCTCAACTCGAATGGCTCTATAAAGTCGATCCTCGCAAAGTGACAGTCATCCCGCCCGGCGTGGATACCAGCCATTTCTATCCCATCCCGGCGGATGAAGCCCGCCAATATATCGGTTTGACGCCGGATGCCCGCATGATTTTGTTTGTCGGACGCATCGAGCCGCTCAAGGGTGTGGCTACACTCATCCAGGCAGTTGCCTGCCTGCGGCTTAAGAATTTGAAAGAACCAGTACGCCTGGCAGTCATCGGTGGCGACCCGGAGGTAGCTCGTCGATGAAATGAGCGAAGAGATGGTCCGCCTACAGAAATTGTGCGATGAGTTAACAGTCGGTAAGATGGTAGTCTTTCTTGGCAAGCGTGGACAAGATACCCTGCCGTATTATTACTCCGCCGCAGAAGTAGTGGTGATGCCCTCTCATTACGAGTCGTTTGGCATGGTGGCGCTGGAAGCCATGGCCTGCGGAACGCCGGTCATCGCCTCCCAGGTGGGTGGGTTGGCTTTCCTGGTGCAGGACGGCGTGACGGGCTATACCGTCCCGGCCGAGGATCACAATGCCTTGTGTGAACGATTGACGGCATTACTCGGAGACGAGTCCCTGCGCCGGCGGATGGGCCGCGATGCTGCTGAGTATGCCCGAAATTATGATTGGGAGAAGATCGCGAAGCAGATTGTGGGGGTATATGAGGAGTTGATCAGGAAAAGATGATCACGGTTTGCGTCACCGGCAGGGTGGAGACGTCGCAGAGAGAAGACTTCGCCTAAACCCGCTTCTGATGTTAATATTTGAGGGCACGTTTAATAGACCTGATCTTTCAGGTGCGTTCCTTAATGTTCACTTCGATCTTGCGAGGCAAGAAAACCTATTCCTTTTCCCTGAATTGATTTACCCACTGTTCTTCTTCTGACCCTAAGGTTCTGCCACGGAACTCTCTGCGAGTATCGAAGACTTGGATCTCCCCGTCTTCCCGGGAGGTCAATGGGCTTAGAAGGCAGACCCCAGAAATAAAAAAGTCTCCATACCTCTCCTTGTTTCTACCCTGATATGGCAAACCTTGAAAATTAATTATGAGCCTTCGGGTCACTCCACTCAGACTCTTAGGAGGATTTACAGAATATAGGTAAATATGTTTTTAATGTCGTTTCAATAGCGGGTAGACTAATCGTATAATGACTTATGAGTGGTCTGTCAAGAATCCTTGATATTCTTAGGTTTTTGGCGGCACGCCCTATTCCTTCATCTTTACGTAAAACAACGTTGAACCGTCAATCTCCTGCGTACGCATCTGGAATAAATCTTTATAACTGGCGATCATGCGAGAGAGCTGGCGGTGGCCGTAGGTACGTGGGTCAAACCCAGGATCCAGTTGATACAGGGCGTTACCCATGTGGTCGAGACGTGCCCAGCCATCTTCCTGCTGGGCAATTTCGTAAGCCTGCCGAATGATCGGCATCGGGTCGTTCTCGTTGTCCGGTTCTGGGGTGGATGCTGGAGTTGGAGTCGTGGTCGGAGCGGGAGGGCTAGCGGGTGCCGAGGAGGTTGTAGTTTTTTTCCGGCGTTGGCTTTGTCTCGGTGTAGTCAGTGTGTGAAGCCTTGTGTTCGGTCACCAGGTTGGACGTGTATACGAAGACGTCGCAGGCATTAACGAACGGTTTGGGCGTTTTCTTCTCGCCGATACCCATCACGAACACACCGCTTTCACGGATGCGGGTGGCGAGACGTGTATAGTCGCTATCGCTGGAGACCAGGCAGAAACCGTCCACCACGCCGGAGTGGAGCAGATCCATGGCGTCAATGATCATGGCACTATCGGTGGCGTTCTTGCCGATGGTGTAACGGAACTGCTGGATGGGCTGGACGGCGTGGAAGTTAAGCACGTCTTTCCAGGAGTTCATACTGGATGTAGTCCAATCTCCGTAGATGCGGCGGACGGTGACCAGACCATATTTTCCGGCTTCCACGAGCGTCTGCGATAGGAGGTTAGCTTGGGCGTTATCGCCGTCAATCAGGATTGCAATTTTATGTCTGGATAGTGAAGAGAGTTGTTCTTCGGGCATTTTATTTTCTTTCCTTCCTTCTGGGGCGTATTGTCTTTGGATATTATTGATTATACGGTGTTTTTCAGTTGTCTGCCGGGGAAATCGACCAAAAAAGAAATGGGTTGCGAAAAATAGAATAGTCTTAAGGATGTATTTCTCCGCTTGGATAATTGTCTCGGAATTCGGGGATTAAGCAATTGGATTGTTTTGTAATGGATCGAGAAAATAATTTCCGATCGTAGGCTAACCTTCTCAATTAACTGGTGGTATTCCTGGAACAGTAATAATTGTTTGCGATCGAGAGGTTATGTTATTTATTTTCCACAATCACAATCCTCGTGATTATATTTCTCGTGCTATACTTATTATATAAGAAACAATTCGACAAGTATGAGGGCCTATGGCGCCAGTTTCCAAGGATATTCCTTCTCAACTAAAAACTGAAGATGCGATACGTGAAAGCGATACCAAGTTCCGTATCATGGCAGAATTCACTGTCTCGGCAATTTTTGTTTATCAAGGGATGCGATTTACATATGTAAATCCTGCTACAGAACATCTGACAGGTTATTCCCGCAAAGAATTATTAAAAATGAAGTTCAATGATCTTTTCCCCGAATATGAAATGAAGAAGGTGCGTAATTTGGGGTTGCGGGCACAACGAGGCGATACTATTTCATCGCACAGCGAATTCAGAATTATTACTAAAAATGGAGAAGAACGTTGGATTGATCTCACAACAAGCAAAATTATGCATAATAAGAAGAAAGCAGTACTTGGAACTGCTTTCGACATCACTGAGCATAAGAGAGCGGAATTATTACAGGACACTGTTTTCAGAATTGCTCAGGCTGCGGACCGTTCAAAAGGGCTTGATGAACTTTTTCCAGCGATTCATGCAATCATTGCAGAAGTGATGAATGCTGAGAATTTTTACATAGCACTCTATGATAGCAAAAGAGACGTACTAAGTTTCCCGTATTTTGTAGACGAAGTCAATATTCAACCTCAACCGAGCAAACCCGGTAAAGGCTTAACAGAATATGTATTTCATTCCGGTAAGTCATTATTAGTTGATTTGGCTTTACATAACGAATTGTGCAATCAGGGGGAGATAGAACTGGAAGGAGTTCCATCTGCAATCTGGTTAGGCGTGCCTTTATTAGTAAATAATGAAGCCCTCGGTGCAATGGTAGTACAACATTACTCCGATCCTAAAGTTTATAGTGATTGGGAAAAACGCATTCTTGAGTTTGTATCCTCGCAAGTGGCCATGGTGATTGACCGTAAACGTTCTGAGGATGCGATACGCGAAAGTGAAGAACGCTACCATCGTCGTGCCACAGAATTAGAGTTGCTTTATCAGGTCAGTCTGGCAGCCGCACAGATCCACAGTCTGCCAAATGTTGCTCAACGGATTGTAGACGCAATAGAAAAGCTATTGAAATGGAATGGTTCTATTTGGCTCGTGGAAGATGATAAACCAGTCTTATTGGCGCATTGCACGATGGGACTGACGGGAGAATCGCTTATAAATGAATTGAGGCGAATTGACGAACTCATCCCATCTCTGGACGATGGGATTATTGGTTGGGTCTGCAAGAGCGGGAAGACAGTATGTACTGGAAATGTTAAGAATACATCGCCTTACATTGTCGCGAATAATACAATTAATTCAGAGCTATGTGTTCCACTGAATGGTGGAGGCAAAACGATTGGGTGCATCAATGTAGAAAGCGAAATCACAAACGCCTTTAGCGAACATGATGAGCGTTTACTCACAACTCTGGCAAATCAGGCTGCTGTGGCAATTGAAAATGCGCGTTTATTTGAAGAAACGCGTCGTCGTGCCATTCGGCAGTCGGCGCTCAATGCGATTATTACCGTTTCTGCACGGGCGCTGGAACCGATCCCACTGAAATTCTGAACGCTACATTGGAGCAGACATTGAAAGCCTTGGGCTTGGATATGGGAGCAATCTGGTTATCTTGGTCTACTCGTGGTGTCCAAAGAATGGCTTCAAAAAACATTCCTCAGGCAACCATCAATACCATGATGGCAAACGCTGCCCTTACTGCTGGCTACTCACAAACGCATACAATAGTGGTGGATGATTGGCGAATTATAAGCAAAAATTTTCCGAACTGTTCGTTTCAATGGGTATATATTCAACGATTGTTGTTCCGTTGTTGTCGAAGGAAAAACGAATTGGAGGAATGGCAATTGCTTCTTCTAATGCGCATCATTGGACAACAGAAGAGATTGCTTTGGTGGAAGCTATTGGAAGCGAGGTCGGTTCAGCAGCAGAGCGTGCCAAATTATTTGAAGAAACGACAGTCCGTCTCGATGAGCTGGAAGCTGTTAATAAAGTATTAACATCCCTGCGACTTGGCTCAATCTTTACAAGAAATGCTACCGCAATTGATGGATGAAACTCTCAAAATATTGGGTGTTGATGCTGGCGGTATTTGGTTATATAACCCTGAACGCGGAAAATTATGTCAAATGATTGGGCGAGGTTGGTGTACACAAATGGCCCATCTGGAATTGGATCGCGGTGAAAGTTTGCCAGGAAAAGTCTTTGCTACTGGTGACATATACTTTTCTCATGATGTCGCGCAAGATTTCGCTGACTTCACCGGCTATGCGCGATCTGGTTCCCCAGGGTTGGAGCGCGATATGCTTGCCAATCCATAGTGAACAAGAACCGATAGGCGTTTTGTTGGCTTCAACCCAATTGCCATATGAATTCACGATTGAAAATGCACATTTGCTGGTCACCCTGACTGAATTAGCCGGTATTGCCATTCATCGTACCCGGTTGAACGAGCAGTTGGTGCATCATGCAGCCGAACTCGAAGTTCGTGTGACGAACGAACAGCCGAACTACAATCTGCCTTACAGAAAGCGCAGGCCGCAGACCAATTAAAGTCAGAATTTATTATTAATGTCAACCATGAATTGCGTACACCGTTAACCAACCTGGTACTTTATTACCAAATGCTGCGGACGCAACCAACCATCAAAACCGACGAGCGCCTGGATGTAATTGGACGCGAACTTCAACGCTTGCGGACATTTATCGAAGAATTGCTCAACCTGTCACGCTTTGACCTTGGGCAGGTAAGACTCCGCCCAGTTCAGTGCGATTTAAACGCATTGATACAGACACTCATAAATGATCGACGGTCTCTGGCAGAAGAACGCGGCCTTACATTAAATCCAGACCTTCAACCAGACCTGGCGATCAGTTTGGTTGGATGAACCGACGATCACGCAGGCTGTTTCAAATCTGCTGACGAATGCCATGAACTATACCCCTCGCGGTGGAAAAATCCTGGTAGCAACAATGACCAGAGTTACGTGATGATGAACCCTGGGTAGGTTTTCGAATACAGGATACGGGTCGAGGCATTGACAGCGAAGATTTGCCCCATCTGTTTGAACGATTCTATCGAGGTCAAGGCAGGACATGATTCAGGAGCACCAGGGACGGGCCTTGGGCTGGCAATTGTGAAACAAGTCGTGGAGCATCACGAAGGACAAATCGATGTTGAGAATGGCGCGGGGGGGCATGGGGCGGTATTCACTATCTGGTTGCCAGTAAAAACAGGAGACCGTATAACTGGTCTCCTGTTTTACAGCGCCCCCGGAGAGGCTCGAACTCTCAACCACTGGATTCGAAGTCCATTACTCTATCCATTGAGCTACGGGGGCTAGCCCAGAAATTATACCCGAATTCTAGCCTTGTCCCATTTCAGAACGCATGTTATAATCTCGCCCCGCAAGACATAAAGCAATATACTTTTTGTTAAGGAAGATTTCCGATGATTGATCTGAATCAAAATTTCAATACCACCAAGAACCCGAATATCCCTGATCTGAAAGCCGGGGATCAGGTAAGTGTTCATGTTCGCATAAAGGAAGGTGACCGCGAACGCATTCAGGAGTTCAAAGGCACGGTTATCCGCAAGCGCAAGGGCGGAAACAATGCCAACTTTACTGTCCGCCGCACAGCATCCAATGGCATCGGTGTAGAACGTACTTTCCTTCTTCTGTCCCCGCGTATCGACAAGGTTGTAGTAGACCGCCATACCCACGTCCGCCGGGCGCAGTTATATTTCCTGCGTGGACTAACTGGTAAGAAAGCCCACCTCAAGCAGAAGTTCGAATAAATATAGAAATCGCTTACAATAAAAGGGTGCAGATAGGTTCTGCGCCCTTTTGTATTATTTAGGGAGAGGATGTGACCTATCCAATAACATGTAAAACAACATATCAAGGTAAAAACGGTCGTGATTTACCCAATGTGTCTCTTTTGCTTGCTTAATTAAATGCCCTTGTGCAGGCCGGGAGAATGTTATCATTAATTCCACCCAATCTGACTGATAAAACTTACCGAACTCTCTGAGTAAGCCTTGATAGAAATTCTTTTTATCGGCGGTAGAGACATTTCCCCCGACCGGTTTTGAAGTGAGACATACTCGGTAGAAGGTGTGGAAGCAGCGTGTGATTCAATCGAATTGTCTCTCATGGAAATTTTATGACGGATAAAAGCCGTTTCTTTGAATATTGCCGGGAGTTTTATGTGACCAAAGTGGGTTTTGGCGGAACATTGCATATGTACCTTGAAAACCAGATGTCTGGCGCTCTGAATAATAATTGTTATCACGATTTTCCACGTACTTACATAATGCATATGGTTAAGGTGGAGAGCGGAACATATCTGGCGGATATTCTGGAAGAAATAGTCACTTGTATTAAGGGCCTAGGTCATCATGGTGTTAATGATATTCCTTCAGCGCAAAATCCGGTAGTCTATACTGTAGATGGCCTGGTTGAAAAGTTGTACTCTCAAACCATTCTTTTGGGATAGGTGTCGAATGGTACCCGGAGTAGGCGACCGACCAACCAGCCACAAGACGAATATTTCGGGCGTTTGTGGAGGCGATTAGTTGTCACCATTGAGCAGCAACAGCGATATGCGTCCAATAGGCGTTTTTGATTCCGGTGTAGGAGGCCTCTCAGTTTTACGTGCAATCCGCCAGGAATTACCTAACGAGTTCGTACTCTATTTTGGCGACCAGGACCATGTGCCGTATGGACCGCGACCACTAGAAGAAGTGCGTTGGTTTTCAGAAGCAATTACCCGCTTTTTGTTGGATTTGGGAGCAAAGTTGATCGTGGTAGCATGCAATACGGCTTCTGCGGCGGCGCTCCAGTTTCTTCGTCAAACATTTCCTGACATTTCCTTCGTCGGTATGGAACCAGCGGTCAAGCCAGCAGCGGAGAATACCCTCACGGGTGTGGTCGGTGTGCTGGCTACTCCTGCAACCTTCCAGGGCGCTTTGTACGCTTCGGTGGTTGAACGCTTTGCAAGCAATGTGATCCTTATTCAAAATACATGTCCGGGATTAGTACAACTGATCGAGAGAGGCACGCTGGATGGCAGTGAAACCCGGACGATCATTAAATCTGCGTTGAGGCCCAATGCTTAATCAGGGAATTGACACTATTGTTTTGGGTTGTACACATTATCCATTCGTCATCCCAATTATCCAGGAGATTGTCGGACCAGCCGTGCGCGTGATTGACCCGGCACCCGCGGTAGCGCGTCAGGTTGCCCGCCTGCTGGATTTGGCTGGGATACGGGCAGCATATTCGAGGTCCGAAACGCTGCACTTCTTTACTAGCGGTGAAGCGGCCCGGTTTGAAGTCCTTCTACCCAGGTTGTTTGACCGAAATGGGAGATGTCCGGGAAGTCGTCTGGGAAAACCATGAAATTCATATTAAGTAGACAAGCCGCAATTGACCACACTTCTGAAGAAGCGCGTCGGCATCAACATAAAAACTCCAAATGGGCTAGTCTTTATGGGGCAGTGTCAATGGAAAGAGGTGTAATAAGGTTTAGGAGGATTTGCTTTTGCTGCACACTTTCCCCATCTTTAATTCGCAATCGCACCACCATCCCTGCATGAGGTGCGCGAAGTTCATTTTGCATCTTCATGGATTCCAAGATAACGAGAATCTGGCCTTTTTCTACTTGTTGACCTTCATGGACCGGAACTGCTACTGCAAGACCAGGCATAGGAGCCTTAAGAGTGAATTCTCGTCCCTGGCTAGCTAGACTAGTCTCTGTGGTTAATAGCCGCTTCTCGCGTTCGTCTTTGATATTGACCGAATAAGAACGCCCAAGTAGTAAAACCTGCCAGCCCCCTTCGGACGGATAAACATACCCCTCGTAAGATTCGCCGTTCACGATCAATGAGTAGAGGGGTTGCCCACTGACAGCGGCCAAATCCACTTCGAGGATATCCATTCCAAAGCGGATGTGGTGTTCATCCATGATTTCAACCGGGAATTCCAAGCCATCGACTTCAGCGATATATTTCATCGGTTTGGCCTCGAGTGGCGGCTGGTCCACTTCCAGGTTGATTTTTCTCCGGGCTGCCCGTAGACTTGGGCGCGGTGTTCCATCTGCACATGCGCCACCAATGTTGCCATTAGCGCGGCAATATCCAAATATAGTTCCCGGTTCTCAGCAGCATCCAGCATGGAGAATTGTTCTTCCACGAAACGCGTGTCGTATTTGCCGGTGATAAATGGATAAGTATCCATCATGGTTTGATGGAAAGGGATATTCGTTCGCACGCCGACAATTTTGTACTCCTCCAGGGCGCGCCGCATGCGGACAACTGCCTGGGAGCGCGTTTCTCCCCAGACAATCATCTTTGAGATAAGAGGATCGTAGTAGGGGGAAATCTCAAAACCGGCATATACGCCTGTGTCTATCCGGACCCCCGGTCCGGTAGGCGGATTGTGTGAGTGTGATACGTCCCGAGGAAGGTAAAAAATCGTTATAAGGGTCTTCGGCGTTTATACGACATTCGATGGCTGCCCCACGCCACCGAATGTCCTCCTGTTTGCGGCTCAATTGCCAACCAAAAGCAACCCGGATTTGCTCGGCAACGATATCCATACCGGTAACGGTCTCGGTGACAGGGTGCTCCACTTGTAGGCGGGTGTTCATTTCCAGGAAATAGAAATTCCGGTCTTTATCCACCAGGAATTCAATCGTCCCAGCATTGGCATAATCCACGGCGCGTGCAGCTTGGATTGCCACCGCACCCATTCGTTGGCGTAGAGGCTCATCGTCTACCAAGAAGGGAGAGGGGATTCTTCGATGAGTTTTTGGTGACGACGCTGGATGGAACACTCCCGCTCGCCCAAGTGGATTACATTACCGAACTGGTCAGCCATGATTTGGAATTCGATGTGACGGGCTCCTTCGACCAGTTTCTCCAGATAAACGTTTCCATCGCCAAAAGACGATTTCAGCTTCGCGTCGTGCCGA
Source organism: uncultured Chloroflexia bacterium (assembly GCA_963760315.1). GTDB lineage: Bacteria > Chloroflexota > Anaerolineae > Anaerolineales > Villigracilaceae > UBA877. Next base: position 756,152 of record CAVXCK010000003.1, on the reverse strand, counting down.
TTGGATCAAGTCAAGCATTTCTTCTAAATTCCGGACATCCCGCATCCCTTTTCCGCCACCACCAGAGACTGCCTTGATGATCAATGGGAAGCCAATTTTTGGGGCGAAGGCGAGCAGTTCATCGTCCCGAAGTGATCCTTCACCTTCGGTCCCAGGAACAACTGTCACCCCGGCCTTGGCGACCGTTGCCCGGGCGACAGCTTTATCTCCCATCGCGGCGATTGAAGAGGCCTTAGGACCGATGAAGACCAGGCCGGCGTCTGCGCAAGCAGCAGCGAAGTCAGCGCGTTCAGCCAGGAATCCATAGCCGGGATGGATGGCATCTGCCGCGCATTTGCGGGCAATGTCAATGATCTTATCGCCGCGCAGATAAGACTTGCGCGCTGGAGATGGTCCAAGCAAATAAGCCTCGTCCGCATAGCGGACGTGCAAAGCCTGCCGATCAGCTTCTGAGTAGACGGCGACCGTCTTGATGCCAAGTTCCCGACAGGCGCGTAAGATGCGGACGGCTATCTCACCACGGTTGGCGATCAGTATTTTCTTGAACATGCTAAATTCGTGGCATTACACTCAACTCTTTTTCACCGACAAATTCACTAAAGAAACGGATTTGCAGGTTAAGTTGTTCGGCAAACAACTGCTGCCCGGTGGTCGTGAAGAGCGGGTTTTCCTCGCGATAATGCTCAAGCCGATGAATACGTTCGCTGAGTTTTGCTGCCAGCTTTTCATAATCTTCGATGTCAGCGAAGCACCATTGCAGGATTCGATAAGGACCGAAGCGATCCACGTTGTCAGCATCGCTAAGCATTTTTGCTTCAAGTGTGTCCGGATTATCTTCGTCTACATGGGTGGCAATGGCGTAACAGATATTCTCGATCTGAGACTGGTTATATCCCAGGCTCTCCAATATTGGGCGCGCCTTCTCTGCACCGATTCGCCCGTGTTCGCGGTTGTTATCAGCGTTAGTATCAAACCAGGCAATATCATGGAGCAGGCAGGCGGCCACTATCAGTTCTACATCCGCGGCTTCGTTTTCAGCAATAACCTTCCCGAACTGTGCCACACGCAACGTGTGTTTCCACCGATACTCCGCGTTGGAAAGATAACGGTCAAAGTTGGCTTTGTCCTCGTTCGAGCGATTCAGGTAGCTTTCTTTCAAGTATGTCTGGACAAATTCGGAAATTCTTTGCAAGCGGGAATTGAGATTAGTCTTCATGTTATTTCTTTCTAAAGGAGTTTTTTAAGGTCAGTATCCTGGTCAAAGTAAATCAGGATTAAACCGATCGTGTCTATAACGCCATGCGTCAGAATGGGCGGCCAGAGGTTATATCCACTCCACGTGAATATATCACCAAGGAGCAATCCAGTAATGGAAGAGCTGATGGTCTCGCTTCTTCCTTGGTACCAGTGCGCCAAGCCAAAACCCAAGCACACTAATCAATTACCCAATGGAAGCGAATACGCCGCTTTTACCAATCAATGCGCCAAGTTCAGACATCAAGAAGCCACGGAATATACTCTCTTCGAGAAAAGAGGCCAGAAACCATACCTCTATCACCAGGAGAAGCAATTATTCCCAGCTACCTCGCATTTTCTCAAGGATACTTAAATCATGAGGTTGACCAACCATTTTTTCAGCTGTCGGTTCAATCACCAGAATGGAAACAAATGCGATCACAATTCCCAACCCTAAACTCCAGAGGATTGTTGCTAACCAGCTCTTCGGCATGGAGAATCCGATATCACTTAGTTTCAGTTTGTCAAAACCAATGGCAATTCCGAGGAAAATTATCGCTAGGATAATTCCAATTCCGGGTAGTCTCTTGATGCCAGGTATAACAACGATGGCTGCGATGAACGCAACTAGTCCGAGGGAAACCCAAGGCGTATTTAGCATGAATGTCTCTATCTCAGAGTGGAATATTCCCGTGTTTCTTTGAAGGGTTGGAGTCGCGTTTATTCTGAAGCATTTCCAATGCATTGATCAAGCGCGGTCGGGTTTCGCTCGGTTCGATAATGTCGTCCAAATAGCCGCGCTCGGCGGCGATATAGGGATTGGAAAATTTCTCTCGGTACTCAAGGATTAGATCTGCTTTGCGCTGGGCTGGGTCGTTAGCCTTTTCCATTTCTTTCCGGAAAACAACGCTGACGGCTCCATCTGGACCCATAACAGCAATCTCAGCACTTGGCCAGGCCAGGTTAATGTCACCGCGCAGGTGTTTGCTGGACATGACAATATAAGCTCCACCATAAGCTTTACGCAAGACAATGGTCACCTTTGGGACAGTTGCTTCACAGTAAGCAAAGAGCAATTTTGCTCCGGAACGAATGATACCACCATGTTCCTGCGTTTGACCGGGCATGAAGCCGGGCACGTCAACAAGGGTGACAATTGGTATGTTGAACGCATCGCAGAAGCGGACGAAGCGGGCAGCTTTTTCGCTAGCATCAATATCGAGAACACCTGCCAGGAACTGAGGTTGGTTTGCCACAATCCCAACAGAGTGCCCCCCTAAACGCGCAAACCCAATAACAATATTCTGGGCGAAGGCCTCATGGATTTCGTAGAATTGACCGCTATCAACCACGCGGCGTATAACTTCTTTTATGTCGTATGGTTTTCCGGGATCGTCTGGGATGATGGAATTGAGAGTATCATCCATACGCAGAGAGTCATCACCATTCGGCAAGAACGGAGGGTCTTCCAAGTTGTTTTGAGGCAGGTAAGAAAGTAGTTTCCGGATAAGGTATAAGGTGTCTGCTTCGCTTTCGGCAGCCACGTGACAGACGCCGGATTTTTCAGCGTGAACAGTGGCTCCGCCCAGTTCTTCAAAAGTCACTTCCTCATGCGTAACAGCTTTAACAACATCCGGACCCGTCACGAACATATTTGACGTACCGCGTACCATAAAGATGAAATCGGTCAGAGCAGGTGAATAGACCGCACCACCAGCACAAGGACCAAGAATAGCTGAAATCTGCGGAACCAACCCTGAAGCCAATGTGTTATGCAGGAAAATATCCGCGTATCCAACGAGTGACACCACGCCCTCCTGGATACGCGCTCCACCCGAATCGTTTAATCCAATGATCGGAGCACCGTTCTTAATAGCCAGATCCAAGATCTTGCAGATTTTTCCAGCGTGCACTTCTCCCAGACTGCCGCCAAGGACAGTAAAATCCTGCGAAAAGACGTACACCAGACGCCCATCAATGGTACCCCAACCTGTTACCACGCTGTCACCCGAATACTTTTGCCTATCCAGGCCAAAATCGTGGGTACGGTGGATAACGAATGCGTCGGACTCATGGAAAGATCCTTTGTCGAGAAGTAAGTCCAGTCGTTCACGAGCGGTCAGTTTTCCCTTTTGATGTTGAGCTTCGATGCGTTCGGACCCGCCGCCAAGACGTGTCTTAGCTTTGCGATCTCGAAGGCGTTTAATATTTAATCTTTCACTCATAAATGCCTCTTTTCACTTTCACAGGATAGAAAGTCGTTGACCCAGAGTCAAGATTTTACTCAAAAAATCATCGCAAAATATATCAAGTTGATCGACTTGATAAAAAGAACCATTTAGAAGCTTTCTGATAAATTAAGAAGATGATCACACGTGGAGGTGGTCATCTAAAAAGTGCATGGGTTTAGCGAAAGGACAAAGGAGAAAACCGGTTTGGGGATTCTTTTCACCTGTCGTCGGGGATCAGATTTAACGGTTGTTAATATCCCAGGACTTTAATTTGTGAAGAATTATCTAAAAAAAATAATTCCCAATCTGTAATTTCCATATACCAAATGATGCAATAATCTACTCAACAAAATCTATACATTAGATAATTGGAATTTGGATTGATACCAGCGAGTTATTTGTTTTTTTTATTTAGGGTGATTCTCTTGCCTTTACCCCTAAATTGGAATAAATGAGTTATGGAAGGAGATTTTTGAAAGAAGAATTGGATTACGCCGCGACGGATCATTATGCTGAAGCATGATATGAAAAAGATGGTAGACGCCAAAGCAAACGGCCAATTGGAATGCGGTTTCTGAAAAACCAGCCTGTCGAACCAATACCAGAACCCGTAACATATTACGCCACCAAGTGCACCAAACCAGGCCCAGGTCTTTCTATGCCACAATCCCCAGGTGATGGATAGCCCAGCTAGAAACCAGAATCCGCCACAAATGGCAACATAGAGCGGTCCTGGGTCACCATGATATTCCTTTATGATCGACCAGAAGCTAATTGCTTGCATCAGGCGTAATCCATTCCATAGTGCCAACCCAAGAACGATTACTGCGAGCATGGTTACGCTGGTTGGTCTTCGATCCTCAGACATATTCGAGTTACAAAGCCTGATCAGTGGATAATTGTAAAAGTCGCAAAGGATGTTACCAAACCACGTTCTCCGCTGGAATCCACGAGAAAATCCCCATCAAAAATGCGCACATTCCAACGATAATCGCCTTCAGGGAGGATTTCGGGTAATGTGTATTCGTTCGACGGGGATGATACCTCGCCAGTTTTTGCTACGGTTTCCCAAACCTTTACCTGACCAGGGGGGTTGACCAAGTCCGCGGTTAATAAAACCACATCAATAAAGACACTGTATTCTTCATCCTTGCCATAAGTGCGGCTCAGGGTCATAGGTAATTGTCCTCGTGAAAGGTCCATCGTACCGAGATCTTCCCAAACCCATTCGTTGAGCGGGTTTAGATCACCAGCGAATCCCAGCATTTTGCCTTTTATAGTGATGAAATTGTGTTGATCGTTTACCCGGCGTTTGTATGATTTAATCCAGAACTCGGTATTGACCATCTTCAGGTACCATAAAATTATATTGTGCATCTCCCGCCTGCCATTCATCCAAGAGAAACCCATTACCACTGAAACCATTGACATATCCGGAGGAATAAGCCCAATGGGGACCCGAGAAAGTGTCCTCGACTTCTATCCAATAGGTTCCTGGAATTTTCCTCTCAAGGGTGATAATCTGACTGGTCGATTCCACCCCATTCATGTCCCAAACGAATGTGATTGGACTACCCGATGAGAGTACGGCTTGGTTCAACGGATATTTAATGGCAGGAGGATTACCCTGGTAACATTTCGGTTGACTTAGTGCCTTTTCGTCAAAGTGATAAACAACGAAGAATTGTCCGTATTTGCTGAGGATGGCTTCTGGATAACATCTCAGCACAATATTTAGCATTTCTTTTTGTTGATCTTGCAGGTATGTGGTCTTATCGAAGAACAAATCGAGACTGGCTATTTGACGATCATGCCACAGGGTTGTCAGGACTTGACTGACCTCTATTTGTTGGAAGTGATTTTCTGCGTCCAGTCCTAAGTGAGCTCCTCCTGCCACTGAGAGCAATATGACATTGGATTCCCGAGCAAGTGAATTGTCCTGATTGGGTAGGTAAGGGAATAAGATCACCGGTACTTTGCCGGCTGATTGTGCAGTAAGATCGGCCAATTCACGGCGTTTTTGCTGATCACTTGGGTCAGTTGAACGAGGAAGTAAAAATATGATAATCACTGAATGAAATTGCAATCAACACTATACCAAGAATAGGTAAGGCCAATTTGAATTTTCGATCGGCAAACCAGGCTCGTAATCCCCCAAGAAACGTCCAAAGCCCCATTGCTCCCCAAATCATCAAGGGAGCCAATACTGTGTAAAGTGCTCTTGGGTAAACTGCGCCAAGGGCGATCGGTCCTGCTGCGACATGAATAAAGAACCACAGAGGTATTAAAATGAAATAGGGCCGGCGGATGTTCCATAAATTGTAGACGAAACCGATTACTACAAATGGGAGCAAAATTGGGTTGATCAGTGGACCTCCCCAATTGATGAGCGAGTCGGTCCAGACGACATGAGAAAATATCGTTTGAAACAATTGGATAATATTCTGGGACAAGGAAAGAACTAGACCGCTCATAATTGAGCCAGTTCCAGAAAATGTCTTCAATATACCCATATCGTATTCATGCAATAAGTTTATGACCTCTTGCGTATAGATGAAATATGTGAGAATAATTGGCCAGATCATTATGAAAAGATATTGGAGCCATTGACGGACCGAGGTTTTTTTCTTAATAATTTCGAAAAATCCAAGCCCTGTCAAATAAACCATAGTGATAAAGGGTGATGGAAGGAACATTACAGAAGTCAACATTCCCAGAGCAAGTAAAATCCCCGTTAATTGAAATTGCCACCATTTGCGTTCCTGGAGCGCCAAAATTAGAAAGTAGACACTTGCGATGATCCAGACCTCAGACGTGGTTTCTCCTAAAGCTTGATGGGCGAGGCTTAGGTCTAAAAATGAGAATGAGTATAAAAGGGTAGAAAATAAAGCCAGCGATTTACTTGCAGTCAATTTGCGAACAAGTAAATATAGAAAAAAGATTGAAATGATGCTAAGAGTGGCAGATTTCAACGCGTGCAGAAATAAAATTCAAACCAAATAGACGCAAGAAAACGGATCGAATCCAGAAACCCACAGGCATGGAGGTATATTGAGAGATGAAGTCTCCCTTTACGAGCATCAAGATGGTTGAATACCAACTCTGAAGTGTCCATCTGATTTCGTCAATGTCTAATCCATACACACGATAGCTTAAATCATAATAGCGGATGAAAGCTGTCACGGCCAGTAAAACTCCGAGGAACAGTTTCTCGGCACGTGGCGAGATGCGCCACTGGTTGCCAAAAACATTAGTCCATTTAGAGTTAATGCGAATCCAGATAATCAGCCCGGCCATACTCAAAAGATATAAGACCATTCCCGCCAATGAATTGCTACTATATACCATAATTTGCGCCGCAATTGCCAGAAGAACTGCAAGGATTAGGAGAACGGGATTTGGAATGGTAAATGCAGGAAACGCAAATTCAGTTCCCTCAGGTAGACGAAATCCTAGAATTTTGATGGGTGGAAAATGAACCTTAACGTAGAAATCCTTTCCAGTCCCCAGGTCAACTCTTTTAAATTCTATGCGGAGGCGCTCGGGTTTCTTTATCGATTCTTGCTGGAAGACTTGTTCGGCCCACGCGGGTGGTCCGCAGGGTAGTTCTTCTGTGGTCTGCTCAAGATCTTCTTCTACGAATACTATTTGCTCTTCCTCCACTTCGCCGGTGTAACTTGAACCGATAAACCAACCTGCCAGCCGCTTGAGCTTTTCTGGTACGGGAGGCGCCCATGATGGAATTAATCGAAAAAATGTTAGAAGGGAGATAAGGATTGCCAGTAGGATCAGTAAGGATGGATGAAGGTAAGAATCTTTTAGGATTGTGAGCAAAGATTGATCGCGCACAAAAACGAATGGAGTGTTCATTCCTGCAGAAAGAACCGGAATCCCACCGGAACTAAAAAAGGTTTTTTGTAAGTATTGATTCCCCCAGCGAGCTTGCATGACAGGCTCAACTTTTCCTACAAGATCGGGTGTATAGAATATGATGGTTTTCTGATCCCCGATTTAAAGTCATAGATGTCTGGTTAAAAGCATCGGCAGAAATTGTACGAAATGGAACTGTCCGCCGAAACTCGGTGACTATATAGGGCTGGAACTCTTTTTCCTCGGGCCTCGTGTATATATAATAAAAAGACTCATCACGAGCGTATAACACAGCCCACGACATGACCTGATCTGGCTGCGGGTGGTACTGGTCTGGCATGATTACAAAGAAATCAATCAGCGCTCCCAGACACAATATGGTGAGGACGATCATGAGGAAGATATTCTTGAATTTCTTTAGTTTTGAGTGGACCAAGCTTATAAAGTTGGCAATTGCGTATAATCCCAGACCAGTTAATAGAGCCAGCGCTGGTATGATGGAAACCATATGCGTGTGCCGTGGGGGAACAGTATTAAGCGCGCTCAGACCAAACACGACACCAAAGAACCAGAGCAGAAGAAGGAGGTTGCGCGCCTGCTTGAATTTGAAAAGTGATATCCCCAGACCAATTATATAAAATATAGCACCAACTGTCCCAGTCAAAGAAGAAGAAATGAAATGTTCAGAGATTAATCCAGGTTTCTGAAATGCGAGCAAGGTACGAGTAAGGCCGCTAAATATCAATATCAGGTAAATCTTCGGATTGTAGAACATCGTATTCCCATTGATCGTGAAGGGAGGGGCAATCGCGAAGAGTTCCTTGTCAGAGTAAAATAGCTCACCATTAAACGTGTTAAAGAATACACTTTCAAATATCTTATAGCTCATCCCGCTGGCATCATGACTAAATCCATAGACAAAATAAGGGCCAGCAATGAGGGCGGTTCCAATTACAAGCAAGGCCATTGCGAATGCAGCCTGTCGGAGTTTTATTCTCCGTCCAAGCCACATGAGACCAATGAAGGCAATACCAATCATAATAGCTATGCGTGCAGAAAAGAAAGTATAAAAACCCAACCCCGATGCGCAGCCGGCCAGAAAGAGATAAAGATGGCTGTCTCGATTCAAGCCGATATAGAGCCAATACAAAGCTAAAGTAGTAATAAATAGCGCCTGGATACTGATGTATCCCAATCGGGAAAACGCCAAAAAATAGGGGCTGACGATTAGGGCAATTGACGAGGCAATTGCGATTTTACGGTTGAATGCTTCGCGTGCTAAAAGATACAGAGGCAGGATTGTGACGATTCCTGAAAGCACAGAACTAAATCGCCATCCCCACAGGCTGATACCAAAAACTTTTAAAACGCAGGCTTGTAAATATGAGCTTAGAATTGGAAAGGTATAAACCCCTACGGCAAAGATAGGCGGTTTGAAAGAACCAGTGGCAATATCGCGTGCCACTGTCCAAAAATACCCCTCATCTCCTAAGAGAGAATCTGGCAATCCTTGAAGGTGATATGCGCCAATCACAAGGCCAATAATTACCAATCCTAATATCCAGAGAATGTCTTGGCGAGTCAAGCCGAGGGATAGATTGATTTTCCGGCGGATATCCCATATTGCGATCACGAAGATGACAATAAGAAGGCTGACCAACCAGCCAACAACCATCCAATATGTATATTCACGCGTCGCAAGTGTCCAGAGAGTTGTTACAAAAAGTGCGAAAGCGAATAATATCCCCGGATAACCGAAGGTTAACAGGCGAAAAGCGATGTTCTTCTTCTCTTCTGTTTTTTTCTCGGTCGGCAGTAGTCGCACACCGCGTAGAGCAATTGCAAGAAGAATACCGCCAATCACCAGAATTGGAAGTCCATTCAAAACGTTGTCAATGCTTGGAATGCTAAGGTGAAGGGTGCCATTGAGCCATTGACCGAATTGAGTCGGTGGTGTTGAAGGAAGCTCTGATTTTGAAATCTGAACTTGTCCAACAACCAGCAATATCAGCCCGATCAAAGCCATTGGCCATCGAAATTGATGCCACCCTGTTCTTGTATTGGTTTTTTGCAGCATATTATTCCGGACGATAGGATAAAGTGATTTCAGGGGGGAATTATAGCACGGCTGATTGTGACCTCCATGGGACCCGAAAAGGGATTATTCCTTCCGTCAACAAGAAGCCAATGCGAGGTTCTTGCTGCAACCTCTATGTTTATTGAAGTTTGGTACAATTACCAAGCGTAACATTCATCGATGGGCTCTTTAAACCTTGTGGTATTTGAGCAATCCTCTGAACATTATTCGAGCCAATAATATTAAGGATAAGTCCAATTCGAATTTTACTGGCGATTTATTTCATATATCTTAGTGGTTAGGTTATGTACATATTGTTCATGCTGGACATTATCCGAGGAGTGAGATACAGAAACTCGAAAACCTATTCATTTCGTCTGCCAGGGGAAAACCTGTAGCCTAGGCTAACGGAAGCAACAATAATATTCTCTTTCACACATGGTTGTTGTTCAAAATAACTGGACATTAAGAACTCCTTACAAGTTCGAACAATTAAATTTACAGAAAATAGAAGACTAATATGTTCAAAAATAGGAATGTTCTCCAAAGGAGATGAAAAAATGAAACAATTCCAATACGACCTTTGCGTCATAGGCGGGGCTGGGCATATTGGATTGCCATTTGCGCTTTTATTTGCTCACAAAGGATTGAACGTAGCAGTATATGATATCAATCAAACCTCCCTGGATATGATCAGACAAGGAATAGTCCCGTTTATGGAAGAAGGTGCGCAAAGTTTACTTGCTGAGGCATTGGCTTCAAAAAGAATATTACTTTCAAATGATCCAAGAATTGTGGGTTATTCAAAAAACATTGTCATTACCATTGGTACGCCAGTGGATGAATTCATGAACCCGGAATTCAAGGGGATTCAAAATACATTTATGACTCTTTTGCCATACATCAACAACGAACAACTACTGATTTTGCGTTCAACAGTTTATCCCGGAACTACCGAATGGCTGGCTGGTTTCCTCAAATCTATGAATCGCTCGCCATTAATTTCTTTCTGTCCGGAACGGGTTGTTCAGGGTAAGGCGATTGCAGAAACTATGCACCTGCCACAAATTGTAAGCGGCACAACCCCTGAAGCTGAAGAGTGCGGCTGCTAATTTTTTCAATCTCATCGGCGTCGAAATTGTCCGTCTCTCACCCATTGAAGCGGAATTTGCAAAATTGTTTTCGAATGCATATCGCTATATTATCTTTGCTATTGCCAATCAGTTCTATATGATATGCAATTCCTCCGGTGTGGATTACGAGCGCGTTTTGAAAGGAGTAAAACATAATTATCCTCGCCTTGAAGGTTTGACAAGCGCAGGCTTTGCTGCCGGACCATGTTTATTCAAAGATACAATGCAATTAAATTCTTTTGCCAAGAATGAATTTTCCCTTGGTCAGGCGGCAATGAATGTGAACGAAGGAATCGTTCTTTATATCATTGATTGCATTGAAGCAAAACTGGACTTAAAAATAACAACAATCGGATTATTAGGCATGGCTTTTAAATCTGACAATGATGATATTCGCTCATCATTGAGCTATAAAATGAAGAAATTACTTCGATTTAAAGCCAAGAGTGTATTGACCACCGATCCATACGTGACAACTGACCCAGAATTAATACCTATAGAGACTGTTATTGACCAAAGCGATATTTTGGTTTTATGTGTCCCGCATAGTCAATATATGCATCTTGATACGAAGGGGAAGAATATCATTGACATTTGGGGCTATCTTGGCACCGGAACGGTTATTTCCTAATTGGAAATGAGGGAAAAATGAAAATATTAGTCACGGGTTCGGCCGGGTTTATCGCAGGATATTTGGTCGAAGAGTTGCTCAAACATGGGAATCGGGTTATTGGGATTGATAATTATTCTAAATATGGGAAGGTCAGCAAATCCTATGACAACCATTCTCATTACACCTTAGTAGAAGGAGACGTGAAAGATACCGCTCTGGTAAAAAATTTGATTGAAGGTTGCGACCAGGTAATCGCGTTGGCTGCCATTATTGGCGGAATACCGCTTTTTCACGAATATGCTTATGATCTATTAGCTGAGAATGAACGTATCATGGCTTCCACTTTTGATGCTGCCATTTGGGGGTACAAAAAAGGATGGTTAAAGAAAATCAACGTCGTTTCATCGTCCATGGTATTTGAGTCAACCACAGTCTTTCCCACACCTGAAGGAGAACAATTCCATTGTCCACCACCGCTTTCAACCTATGGATTTCAGAAACTAGCGTGTGAGTATTTTTCAAAAGGAGCATGGGAACAATACCAATTGCCCTACACCATCATCCGCCCATTCAACTGCATCGGAATTGGTGAAAAAAGAGCTTTATGTGACAAAGAAATCCTATCTGGAAATGTCAAGTTAGCCATGAGTCATGTGGTGCCAGACCTGGCTCAAAAAATCATCAAAGGACAAAATCCACTCCATATTTTAGGATCCGGCGGGCAGATTCGACACTATACCTATGGCGGCGATTTGGCCAAAGGGATCTGTATGTGTGTGGAAAACGAAAACGCTATCAATCAGGATTTCAATCTTTCCACCGATGTATCAACTACAGTACTTGAGTTGGCCGAACAAATCTGGAACAAAGTTAATGGGGACATCCCTTTCCGATATGTATCGGATTCCCCGTACCAGTATGATGTGCAAAAGCGGATTCCTTGTGTCAATAAAGCAGAGCATATTCTCGGATTCAAGGCACGCACAACTCTCTCCAATGCGCTGGATGAGATCATCCCTTGGGTAAAACAACAAATCGAACTTGGTGGCATCTAACTTGACGAAACCTGTTGTCGATATTGTCATCCCTGTTTACAATGAAGGTGAGAATATATTACGCGTAATCAAAGCTCTTCGCGCACAAGTCAAGACTCCCATTCAGGTATTGATTTGTTATGATCACAAGGACGATTCTACACTCGCAGGCCCTGAGAAAGTCGAGTATGTTGGATGAGCACATTCTCCTGGTAAAGAACCGGTTTCTTGGAGTGCACGGTGCTGTCCGCAGTGGATTTTTGGAAAGCAAGGCGGATTCCATCATTACTTATATGGCAGATGATGATTATAATGCTGGGCTGATAGACAAGCTGGTTGCTGCCTTCCAGAAAGGTAATGATCTGGTCGCCCCGAGTCGTTTTATTCCGGGCGGGGTTTTTAAAGGCTGCCGCTGGCCAAAGAAGTTCCTGGTCAGGGCGACATCCTGGAGTATGTATGCCTTTGCCGGTATCCCGATCCATGATGCTACCAATGGATTCCGTCTCTTTTCGCGCAAGCTGTTGGAAAACACTCATTATGGAGTCGAATGAAGGTTTTACGTATAGTATCGAACTGCTGGTAAAATGTCATCGCTTGGGCTGGAAGATGGCCGAGTTGCCCGCAAAATGGTACGAACGGACTTCCGGTAAGAGCCGATTTCAAAGTTTTTTCATGGGCGCATGCCTATTTACGTTGGTACAGGTATGCTTTTGAAACTACCTATCTTAGGAGACATTCCTTATGAGCGAAATGGACGTAAAATCAATTTATCGCAACCGATTTTCGGGACAGGTTGAATTCCGCAGGAAAATGTGGATGGTGTTGTGCCAGGAATTTCTTCAACGTTTTTTCCCTTCTGAAGCTACGGTAGCTGAGATTGGCGCAGGGTATTGTGAGTTCATCAATTCCATCCGGGCAGCAAAGAAGATTGCTGTGGATATTAACCCAGACACGAGAGACTATGCAGACCCGGATGTCCATGTTATACAGTCGCCATCCACAGATTTGTCGGGGATAGTATCTGCCTCGGTAGATCGTGTCTTCACAAGCAATTTCTTCGAACATTTATCGCACCCAGAAATTTCAGCTACCCTCTCTGAAATTCGGCGCGTTCTGATACCAGACGGGATGATTGTCATCCTGCAGCCAAATTTCCGATATTGCTATAAAGATTATTACATGTTTTTTGACCACATTTCTGCGCTAGACCACCGCAGTATGGTAGAAGTGTTGAATATAGCCGGCTATACGATTCAAAAAATCATTCCACAATTCATGCCTTACACCACCCAGGGTATTCTACCCAACTCTCTTACTCTATTGAGAGTTTATTTACGCCTACCATTCTTATGGAAAATATTCGGACGGCAGATGTTCATAGTTGCAAAACATTAGTTTTCAATATGATTAACGGTGTTCTTGCTGGATAGATGACTTGGCAAACCTCGATTGGAATGTCCAGCAGGATATCCTTCACAGAACAAAGATGAAAATCCTTATTGAACCAAATTTGGAAGAGTTCTCCGGTGTCACGCGTGGGAGGTAACAGATCCAGCACACAACGAATATGACCGTTTTCGCAAGAGCCTGACATACGATGTCAACGCTGCAATTACAGGTGTAGCATACGCCGGAGCGGACGATTTCGCTATCAAGGACTGACACGGTGACATGCCCAACATACTGATAGCCGAGTTTATTCTTGGAGTAGAATGAATCCATGAGTTGGTGGAATTCACCCAAAAAATTCCCTTTCCGGATTTTCCTGATTGCTCTAATTCTTCGCCTAGTACCCGTGTTGGTAATGCGAGATATGGGAATTGGTCTGGACGATATGTTTCAGTACGATATGCTGGCACGTTCAATTGCGGCCGGGGATGGCTACCGCTGGTATGCTGAAAAGGATCTACCGACCGTTTTACCTTATCTGAAACTTGATTTAACTTCAATAGATTATGATCCGCGGGGTGTACTGACCTCCTTCCGTCCACCGCTTTATCCTGCATTCCTGGCTCTGGTTTATTTTGTGTTCGGAGTGGGGCGAATCGCTTTTTTGTGGCCCGGTTGATGCAGATCATTACTGGCAGCTACGATGGCTCCGTTGACATATACTCTAGCGCGTCGTTTCTTCCCTAGCGGTGAACATGCGGCGCGCATTTCAGCCTGGGTCATCACCCTGTATCCGATGCTAGTCATCTATCCTCTTTCACTAGCAACAGAGAATTTGTTCTTCGTGTTAGTTTTATGTTCAATACTGGCTTTGCTCAAGGCAAAGGAAAGTCTTGAGATCGCCATTGTCGGAAAAGGAGAATTTCATATCCTTTGTCACTAGGTCCCGCTGGTTTATTCTGTCGGGTATACTTCTCGGACTGACTTGTCTTACGCGTTCGGTGGCACAAATATTTGCTGTCTTTGCGATAGTATGGGTTTGGTTGTATTCTGAAAGAACGTAGGAAGAGCCTATTAGTGCTGTTGATGGCGGGTGTGGTCGTGGTTCCCTGGGTAGTGCGAAATTCACTTATTTACGGACAATTTACAGGGATCGAGTCTGCTATAGGTTATGACCTCTATCTCGGATATCATCCGCAGGGAACGGGGACGTTCCAATACCCCCAGTCACTTGACCTGATGACGATGATGAACGATGCCGAACGCGATCAGGTTGGCATTAATAGAGCTATCGAATTTATCAAAACTGATCCGGGACGTGTTTCTTACCTGTTTCCTTCGTCGGACCGGATATTTCTTCGGCTTGGAACGCCGGGCATTGACATATTTCTATTCTAACGATTATTTCGGGCATATCCCAACCCCAGCATTGGCAGGCATTTTTGCTTTATTCTGTCTTGCCGTTCGTTATTGTTAGTACCTCGGGCGTAGCGGGTCTGGCACTGGCACGCTGGCGCAAAGAAACATGGCTGTTGGGATTATTCTTTGTCGGGTATATCACCCCGCATTTGCTCATCATTGCCGAGGATCGTTTCCACCTGGCTACTGTCCCATTCCTTGCGATCCTCGCTGCTCAATGCTGGACCGGAGGCTGGTCGTCCATTCGACAACGATGGACCGGATCGAAGATCGGGAAGGTTATGCTAATCCTTGCATCGGCAGCGATCCTGCTCCTACTGGCAAACTGGGGATTGGAGCTGTGGCGAGACACTGACAAACTGGCCTTGCTTTTCAGCCTGAATGGAAATCAAACCTATTTTTCATATTGAGGTGCCATGCGAAAATTATTTGGCAAAGAACTTCTCCTAGATTGGAAAATTGCCATTCTTACCATCGTCAGTACACTCTTGCTGATGGTGGATTATTACCACTATCCTATCCTGAAGTGGACTAAGTGGATTTCCGGTTGGGATTCTACCGGGCTTTCGATGAAGGTACTCGACCGGACTCTTTTATATTTCATCATCCCAATGTTTTTTATTCTAGTGGTCTTCCGAGAAAACCCCAAAGATTATGGATTTGGTTTTGGCGACTGGAAGGCTGGAATTGTCATTACGCTGGGCGCGATAGTATTACTAGCGCCAATCCTGTGGCTGATTGGACGAGGTAATGCCTCGATGCAGAATTACTATAAACCGATGATGACCGGTCTACCATGGAATACTCTCCTCGATCTTTTTGGATGGGAATTCATCTTTCGTGGATGGCTGCTCTTTGGTTACGCCCGCAAATTTGGACCGGAAGCACTCTGGCTTCAAGCTGTCCCGTTTGCACTGGCTCATATGGGCAAGCCGGAATTAGAGACGCTTTCGACCATCTTCGGAGGATTTGCATTTGGCTGGGTGGCTTGGCGGACGAAATCATTCTTTTATGCATTGCTCATCCATTGGTTCGTTGCATCGTTTACAATTGTTGTCGCGGCAGGTGTACTTGGTTGAATATAATGTCCGCCCGGCTATGCGGGAGGATAATTCCGGCGATCCGTTCGCTGATCCATACTGTCCGAATTAACCCGATCGGGCTGGATTGGCGGCGATTCCTGGTGGCGGTGACTCCGCAAAACATTCTACTTGGCTGTGGACAGATAAAACCGCATGCCGATGGGTCGCGAGAGATGTCCTCCATCGCGGTCCAGGCGCAAGCCCGAGGACTTGGTGTTGCCCGGGCGGTTATCGAGGCGCTCCTAACGAATGAACCGGAACGACCTCTTTACTTGATGTGTCGCACCCGGTTGAACCGGTTATATATTAAATTTGGATTTCATGCCATTAGGCTGGAGGAAATGCCCATTTACTTTTGGCGAATCAGTCGTGTCGAACGAATAATTAACTTGAAGGTGCAGCCAGCCGATCGGTTGCTGGTGATGCGTGTTGATTGAGGTATGAAGTATGAAAACTTTCATGAGTATTGTCTATGGGGTTCTGATTGGCTTGCTGGCAGCAGGTGTCATTTGGCTGGCAGCATCTCGACCTAGGGGTGACCCTGTTACCTTATTGCCAACCCCTACGCAAAGCATGCTCACAGTCTACGTCAGCGGAGCTGTGGCGACCCCGGGCGTGTATTCTCTTCCGGACGGCAGCCGTGTGGATGCTGCGGTCCAGGCTGCGGGCGGGTTTATCCCTGGCGCGGAATCGGAGGGTATCAACCTGGCGGCTTTGTTGGAAGACGGGCAGCAGATTGATGTGCCGGGAATTGTCAATACGAGCCATGTCAATGCAGGGCGGGTGAATATTAATACTGCCACGGTCTATGAACTGGACGCGCTGCCGGGGATCGGGCCCACAACAGCCCAGATCGATTGTAGATTACCGCCTCCAAAACGGACCATTCGAAATCATCCAAGACATCCAAAATGTAGCCAGGTATCGGACCTGCAACATATGACCGAATTAAAGATTACATCACTGTAGCGCCATAACTATGCCATTTAATCACTTTGACTTAATCGCCAGTCTTTACAACCGGACTGCGCAATTCAGCGCAACTGCGTCCTATTTGACTTGCTTGATTTGCCTCCCAATGGTCTGCTGCTTGATGCAGGCGGTGGGACAGGGCGTGTCGCTGAGGCTCTGCGCAATATGGTCCGGAGACTGTGGTTGCTGATCTTTCGCGAGGTATGTTACGTCCACGCAGTGAATAAAGGCCTACTTACGACCTGTGCCCCGGCGGAGCTTCTCCCATTTGCTTCCAGCACTTTCGACCGGATCATCATGGTGGATGCGCTTCACCACGTATTTGACCAGCGTCAAACAGTCACCGACCTCTGGCGAGTCCTAGCGCCGGGCGGGAGAATCGTCATCATTGAGCCAGATATCCACAAGTTTGCGGTTAAGTTAATTGCCATCGGAGAAAAAATGCTATTTATGCGCAGCCATTTTCTCCCTGCAGAAAAAATTGCCGCTCTTTTCGCGAACCATAATGCTTATGTGCGGGTTATCGTTAATGAATTCAATGTATGGATTTGTGCTGAAAAAGTAAGGTAAATGTAATCACGCTTTACATGAAAAGATGTTACAATTTTTTCAATATTCTCTTTCTCAGGATCTATGCTTGGGAGGCTCACATGAACGATAATTCGAATAAGCTTAAGAAAATGGCAACCTGGACGGTCGCTATCTTTGCCACGGTATTTGCGGTCGTGATGGCAGTGCTCTGGATACCGCTATTCAATGCGGGTACACCTGCTTTCGGTGCGATCGGGCAAGCTTTCGCTGAAGGCTGGTTGATGATTTCTGATCGCTTTATTATTGTGTGTCTGGAACATATTCGGGATACTCTTACTACATCAATCGGAAAAAATAACATCCTGATAAGAGTACCGGTTCATAAGAATACCGGTAGCGTATAGTTTCGCACAAGTAAGCTGCATCTAAATTTAGATGTTATTGGCTTATTCATGTTGTAAAGCTGGTGGACATTTCCTGTCCTTAAATTTCCAATTTTGAGACTGAATCTAGGCAATTGTATCGGAGAAATCGTTTGATTTCTTCTCGCTTACACATTGCATTTCCCATATTCATCAGAGAACTCTTGGTTATTCCCCATCGTATGATATTAGGAGGAAGTCTTACTTGTGACATGTATCTATTCCTCCTTGGATACCATCCCGATAGATTTTCAACCATTCGCGCGCTTCAGTGGATCTTTTCTTTGGGGACGAATATCTGGACGCGTCCCAGTCCATCAACCGTCACTGGATAGACTGAATGTCCGACTAGATTCCTGGACAAGTTCCACGTCAATTCCTTCGGCCTCGAGCAGACTTTCGATCATTTCAGCTTCCAGGCGACCGATTTACCTCAGCAAGCTTTTCATATGTTAATTGGTCCATACATATCTCCTGAATTTTATATTCCAAGCCATTTTGCGGCTGCGCGCGGCAACTTCAACAAGTGCTCCCACTCTCAATGTGCACTGCGGTAGAGATTCGATAAACATCTTGCCGTAGGATTTGGTCAATACACGCCGGTCGAGGATGGCGACCACGCCACGGTCTGATTGGGTGCGGATGAGCCGTCCAAAACCTTGGCGGAAGCGAAGGATGGCCTCCGGGAGGTGATATTCGGTGAAAGGATCCTCATAAAGTTTCGGAGCGCGGCAGCCACCAACGGATCAGACGGGACTGCAAACGGGCAGTTTGACGATAACCAGCACCGAGAGTGCTTCGCCAGGAATATCCACCCCTTCCCAGAAGGAACGCGTCCCAAGCAGAACGGCGCGTTCAGAACTTTTAAAGGACTCAAGTAAAGCATTTGGCGAGGCGCCCTCCCCCTGTTCGTAGACAGTGATGTCGCTTTGCGCCAGGGAACTGCTAATATTTTTCGATGTGCGCTTTAACTGTGCATATGAGGTGAATAGCACCAATGCCCGTGCCTCCGCTGGCCTTGCAGAGTTGGACGAGCGTCTGGTCCAATTGGCGCTGGTAATCCGGTGCAGTTCGGTTCCGCAATATCGTTGGCGATATAAAGCAAAGCTGCGTCCTCGTAGTCGAAGGGGGAACCAAGGGCTAATTCGTCAGCTTCGTCGGCAGACAGGGTATTGCGGACGTAACCGAATTCGCCGTGCGTGGTCAGCGTGGCAGAAGTAAGGATGACGCAACGCTTCTCATGCCAGAGATATTTCTCCACTAACGTGCCGACATGGATGGGGGCAGCATTCAAAGCAATCCGGTTATTGTTGGGATTGACTTCCACCCAGTAAACGTAATCGGCAGCGGGATCGAAAATCATCGAGTCGACCATGCTCTCGGCTTCATTCAAACGCCGATAGATATTGCCCAGATTACCGATGACATCTTCAAGTGATTCAACGCCATCCGAGAATAGTTCTGCTGCGCCTTTTTGGATTTCACCCAGGATGGCGATGAGTAGTGCGAGCGTTTCGCTTGCAGAGCCCCAGGCAATTTCTACGGCATCCCAGCCGGGTTGCGTGCGAGTGGAAGGCAGGATGCGTTCCTGGTAGCTGTACGAACTGGCAGGTTGGCCTTCGCGCTGGAAGCCAACAAATTCAGTCAGGATATCAAAGAAGATGCGTGTTTGTTCTTGCAGGCGATAGATTAGATCGGTGGCGCGCTCAACTTTTTGGTTCAACAGCGCATAATCCGACGGGCGGACCTGGTTACGCGTAGCGGTAAGCATATGCCCCAAAATACCGGAGCTGGAACCTCCACACTCACGGATCAAGCGTTCCATATCGAACTTGGTCAAGCGGAATGAAAGGGCATCAGTGGTGGCGGATTCCAAGTGGTGACCTTCATCCACTATGACATGCTCATATTCTGGCAAGATGCGGTTACCAACAGCCACATCGGTCAGCAATAAAGCGTGGTTGACGATCAGGAGGTGGGCGTTCAGCGAAGCTTGTTTGGCGCGGAAGAACGGGCAGGCTCCACCGGTGCGTTCCAGGCAGGTTTCACTCGTGCAAGCGTCGTCCTCAGCGGAGATATGCACCCAAACTTCGCGCTCGGAGGGACCGGTCAGGTTGATTTCAGTCCGGTCACCGCTGGTGTTTTCGCAGCAGCCAGACCAACACCTTTGCCAGCACGCGCATCTCGTCCGCGTTGGCTGGACCGCGGTGGCGCATGAGTTCCAGACGGCGCGGGCAGAGGTAGTTCGAGCGTCCTTTTAACACCGCAGCCCGAAGATCCAGGCCGAGGGCGGCACTCAGATCGGGGATGTCCTTCTTGATTAGTTGGTCTTGCAAGTTGATAGTATTGGTCGAAATGACCACCCGTGTATTGTTCTGTATTGCAAAAAGTGCTGCCGGGACAAGGTAGGCAAACGACTTGCCCACGCCGGTGCCAGCCTCGACCATCAGGTGATGTCCGCTGGAAAGAGCATTGGCAACTGCCCGTAACATCTCCACTTGCTCCGGGCGATATTCGTATCTTTTGAAGAATTGTGAGAAAGGACCGCCATGTTCCAGGGCGGAGGCGGCTTCATCCGGATCAATCGGATATGAGTTCTTTGGGAATTTGTAAAGGCGAGGCCCTGTGCTTCTCTTGCTCCGCCTCGAAAAACGATGCTCTGAACTGTTCACCATGTACCCGTTTTGCCTGAATGCTTATGCGGGTTCGCGACTCGCAAGGCCTGATGTAAAGGCCCAAGCCCCATCCCACTCGATGGGTTCGCATTGACGGACGATTTCTACAAGAAGGTCTGCAGGCAATTCACAGGCCAGGGCGTAAAGTTTTTGGAAAGCTGCAGCGGTAACACGAGCATCGTCGAGGGCGCGGTGGGTAGCGGGCAAAGGAATCCCGAGTTGAAGGCCGAGTGCACCCAAGTTGTAGCGACTGGCGGAGGGCATCAGTACCGCGGCCAGTTCGTAGGTGTCAATATTCTCATTGAGTTCGAATAATTTATATTTCTTGAAGAAGGACAGGTCAAATTGGATGTTGTGTCCCAGAATGGGAATTTCGCCGATGAAAGCCGTCAGCTCATCCAATGCATCGCGAATGTGCGGGGCATGGCGAACCATCTCGTCGCTGATGCCCGTTAAGCCTGTGATGAACGCTGGGATGTGTCTCCCGGGGTTAATAAGCGTTGTGAACTCATCTTCGATGCGATTCCCCTCAAACCGGACAGCGCCAATTTCGATAATGGCATCTGTCTGTGAGTCCAGGCCGGTGGTTTCAAGGTCCAAGGCAACGATTGGTATCATAGAACAAGTGAATCATAAACCAAACCTGACGGGTCTTTGCATAACCCGTCAGACTCGGGACGACCTTTCTTGTTATTCTTCACGTTCCGGTTTTGGAAGTACCCCAAAGAGTGTATTCAGCATCAGGTCGCCAATTGGATTATCTTTGCTTTGTTCCCGCATGAAGTCTTTGAGGTCTTTGGGGGTAATAGTCGGTAGAGGAGCATCCTCAACTTTTAATTCCACTTTGGGGCTGGTGAACAGCAATAAGGCCTTGATGGGCGGGACTTCGCTGCCCTCTGGAAGGATTTGGGTCAGATAGCGCTTCGTTGCCTCGATCTGCAGTTTCAGACTCGATTTCTGGACGGCCCATGTTCTCCTGGCCAAAAAGGCGCAGGTAAGACTGGATAAAACCGCCACCTCTTGATTTCCAGCGCTTTTTCTCGTAGACAATTTTACCGCTCTGGTAGTAGGGCATTAGAGTCCAAACGCCTGCCGGGCCGACGAGCAGATGGGATGCAGCTGTTACATAATGGTAGATGGTGTACTCGCGCCCCAGCCCTTTTAGACCTTTGTCGATCAATTCATCAGGACGGGGGCTGCGGCCCCAACGATTTCCATAGTACATTCCAATTTGGGACATGAAAGAAACCGAGAAGCAATGCTCCATAGTGAGTAAACGAATTTATCCGGCATCTTGAATGATATATACAAACCAACACCCAGGATAACCAGCGCTCCAATGCTTGTGTACTGCCCGATCTTGGCATTACGTTTGATTAGTTTGGTGTTGGTGACGACTTTCATGTTGCCTCTATTTCTTGAGAGATTGTTCGATGGCTGTGCGGATGGACTCCAGCACGTTTGCTTTGACCGCATTATTTGCCACACGGATGGCGTTCTTAATGGCGATGGCATCTGAGCGGCCATGTCCGATGAAAACCAAACCATTCACACCCAGTAGAGGTGCGGCGCCTTCTTCTGCCGGATCCATCATTTTCTTGATTCCCTTGAGCGCAGGTTTGACCAGCAGGCCGCCGAGTTTGGCGAGCAACCCACCGGTCTGGATGGCTTCTTTGATCTTGTCCATAAGCAGTTTGGCAACCGCCTCGGATGATTTCAGCAGGATATTTCCGGTAAAACCGTCGGTCACAGCTACGTCTACTTTTCCGCCGATGAGTTCCTTGCCTTCGATGTTACCATAGAAGTTCAAGCCGGAGTCTTTCAGCAGCGGATAGGTGTGTTTGATTAACTCATTGCCTTTCCCTGCTTCCTCCCCATTCGACAGCAGGCCGATGATTCGGATTATTTACGCCGCGCACTTTTTCGGCGTAGATGCTGCCCATGATGGCAAACTGGAGCAGGTTTTCGGGTTTGCAGTCGGGATTGGCGCCAACGTCCAGCACGACGCAGGAGCCGCTGGCGGTGGGAAAGACCGGTGTGAGACCGGGGCGGTCCACGCCAGGGATGGTACCCAGTCGAAAGTATGCGGTCACGGACGCCGCGCCGGTATTGCCGGCTGTAACGAATGCGTCCGCCTGGCCGTTTTTAACCAGGTCAATACCAACAGCCATTGAGTTCTTCGAGTTGGGGCGGCGCGCTTTCAAGACGAGCGCCATACCCTTGTCTTCCATTGTCAGCATTTCAGGTGCATGAACAACTCGGATGGGGAGATTGCCGGGATTTTGCGCTGCAAGCACGGGTCCGATTTTTGTTTCGTCTCCGACAAGGATAATTTCCACTCCATATTCACGTGCGGCCTGACCGCGCCGACAACGTCAGGGACGGGGAAATCGTCGCTCCCCATGGCGTCTACCACTATACGCGTCATCCTTCGTCTCCTATTACCTGCATAGACGGGGTATAACCCCACCCATTGATAAAGTGTTGCTTGACAATCAAATGCAACCTGATTATAATACGACCTGCTCACGCGCTGGTGCTGGAACTGGCAGACAGGCATGCTTGAGGGGCATGTGCCGCAAGGCGTGGGGGTTCAAGTCCCCCCCAGCGCATCAAAATATAAGCCGCCATTTGGCGGCTTTTATAATTACTCATCGATTTTCATCTTGCGTTCCAGCCAGCGCACTGCGCCTGATAATAGAAGTGTCATTGACAGGTATAAGAAGGCCATGATATTGAACACTTCCAGGACGCGGAAATTACTGGCGCGCAACATGCGGCCCAATTGGGTCAGTTCGTTGACGGCCAGTACGGTAGCCAGGGATGAATTTTTGAGGCAGGCGATAAAATCATTGCCAAGCGGGGGCAATACGCGGCGGATGGCTTGCGGCAGGATGATAAAGCGCATGGCTTGCATGTAAGTCATACCCAGGGAGCGGGCGGCCTCCGTTTGTCCCTTGCCGATGGATTGGATACCGGCGCGAAAAACTTCTGCTTCATACGCTCCGTAGCCAAAACCCAGGGCGATGATGGCACGTCCTTCCATCGAGACTGACCGAATGCTGAAATTTGACAGGGATTGAAGAAATCCGCTACCAGGGATGAGACCTAGACCCCAAACTCCCAATCCTTTGACCAATTCTACAAACAAAGGGAATAGCGCAAAAGCGATGTACAACAATAATACCACCAGAGGAATCCCGCGTACAAGTTCTACATAGAGGGTGGAAATGTTAAAAACAACGACATTCTTCGAGACCCTTGCCAGTCCGGCAAACAGACCGATAACTGTTGCAATCAAATACGAAAATACAGTGATACGCAAGGTAGTGTAGACACCTTGGATAAGGTAAATAAAGGATTGATGGTAATTCGGTGATGCCAGAATTAGATATACGAATGCCAGTCCGGTGAGCACAATCACAATTACCCACCAGGGCCATTTTGAAATTTTCAAACCACCCGGGATCAAACTTGGATTAGAAAGGATTGTTGGCGATTCCATGGGCAACTCCTACGGAGATTAATGTTTTGACGAGATGGGGTTACAGCCCCATCTCGTAAATATTAGAAACGGCGTGGATTGCGATTACGGGATCAGCCCCCATTTTCTATTGATCTGTTCGAGCGTTCCATCGGCAGTCATGGATGCCAGGGCGGCATTTACTGGATCCTTCAAGGTGCTATTTTGCGGAAATACAAAAGCCAGCGTCTCGCCAGTCATAATTTGACCAGCCATTTTAAATACGCCTTCGTTTTCCTTCATGAAACCCACGGCGGCAATGTTGTCAATGACAACGCCATCAATATCGCCTGATTTCAAAGCCAAAACAGCTGCGCCGAAATCTTCAAACGATTGGATAGTCTTACCAGTGAAGTACGCCTTGGCAGCGATCTCGTTGGTCGTGCCGATCTGGGTACCGATCTTGGCATTCGCGTCAGCTTTCAATTTGCTCAGGTGTGCGGGTCTCAGCGGCGCGAACCAGAAGGTACTGGTTAACTTCTACATATGGGGTTGAGAAATCTACAATCCAGGCGCGTTCCGCGGTAACGGTCACTCCGTCAGCCAGCATGTCAAACTCACCAGCCTGCATGGCAGGGAAAATGCCGTCCCAGGCAGCCTGCTTGAATTCCGGCACGCAATTGAGTCGGTTGCAGATTTCGCTGACAGCTTCATAATCCCAGCCGACACCTTTACCGGTGGCCTGATCCATGCTGTTGAATGGCGGATAAGCATTTTCCACGGCGACAGTGATTGTTTTACCGGCCCAGATCTGGCAATCCGGCTGCCAGCTTACCAGTGCAGGTCTGCTGTTGACTTGGGGGCGCAAGCCGACCAGTACAAGGCTGGCAAGAACAAAATACTCAAGTACAAATGTTATTTTTTTCATCCTTCTCTCTCCTTTTGTAATTGAAATGGCCGTTTCTGATGATGGAGTTCAGGATATGGTACCTGTCTCCTTTGGTGATATAAGCATAGACCAACTTTCGAATTATGGCAAGAGGAAAAGGGTAATTCTTTGAGCCCCTTTTTTGAGCTGCAAAAGATGAAAATGATATAATGCAATCATGACATTTCTGAAGGAGACTCACAATGGCTGCGATATTTCCAAGCCCTGAGTGGTTGCAAATCCTTTCTGATAAATTAAACTCCGATGAGCGCTATGCTCAGATCGCCAAGAATTGGGAAGGCGACATGTGCGTTGTTATCGATCCAAGTGGTCCTCTTGCTAAACAACAGCTATTATTATTTGGATCTGTGGCATGGCAAGTGCCGAAAATAGAAATCCTGAAAGACCTTTCCGCCGTTCAGCCAAAATTCGTTTTAACAGCAACCTACGACAACATTTCCCGCATCATGAAAGGCGAACTTGACCCCATGCAAGCCATGATGACCCGCAAATTGCAGGTGCATGGGAGTATGGCCTATATGATGCGCAATGTGCCAACTGTGCTGGATTTTGTCCGTTGTGCTCGCGAAGTAACCACTGAAATCCTTTAACGCTAAATCTACATGCAGCCCATCCTCAAAATCAACCTAACCTCCAGGGAAATCTCGGAGTATGTTATCCCGACTGAATGGGAACGCGACTATCTAGGCGGTGCGTCGCTTGCGGCGCGCCTGCTCTATCCGTTTCTTACATCGGACCTGGATCCATTTTCACCAGAATCGCCGCTCCTCTTCCTCAATGGTCCCCTCTCCGGAACCGCAGGCCCGGCTGTTGGCCGCTTCGTAGTCTGTGGGAAATCTCCGGCAACCGGACTGTGGGCTGAGTCAAACTGTGGCGGGTTCTGGGGTCCCGAACTTCGTTTTTGCGGTTATGACGGGATGTGGATCACGGGAAAAGCGGACAGCCCTATCTACCTCTGGTTAAACGATAACCAGCTTGAAATCCGGGACGCAACTGCAGTATGGGGCAAGGATACGTATAAATCGCAAGCCATTATTAAGAGCGAGATTGGTGTCCCGGGCGCACACGTTCTAACGATCGGTCCGGCAGGCGAGAACGGCGTGCTGTTCGCCGGACTGCTTTGCGATCACGGGCGGGCAGCCGGACGCACCGGGTTGGGAGCGGTGGCCGGGTCGAAGAATCTCAAAGCGATTGCCGTCAAAGGGACAAAGAAAATCCCACTGGCTCAGCCCGAGTTATTTGCCCCTTTGCGCTCAACGGCAAACCGGGCTCTAAAAGAAGATAATCTCAGTCATGTATTCCATGACCTGGGGACAGCCAGTGTAGCGGATTATGCCGATTATCTGGGTGCTATGCCGAAAAAGTATTTTCACAGTGGGACATTCGAGGGGGTAGGGAAAGTTTCCGGATCGACCATGGCCGAGACCATCCTGACAGGTGTCAGTGCCTGTCATGCCTGCGTGATCGCCTGCGGACGTGTGGTGCGCCTCGAAGACGGCGCAAAGCGCAAAGGTCCGGAATATGAAACGATCGTCAGTTTCGGACCGAACCTGCTCAATGACGATTTGGCTGCGATCACCCATCTTGGCGAGATATGTGACCGTTACGGTATGGATACCATTAGCGCTGGTGGAACACTTGGTCTTGCTTTTCATCTTTTTGAGAAGGGTGTCATTTCCAAAAAAGATACCGGCGGTTTGGTTCTACGATGGGGTGATGTGAAAACCATTGAACAATTGCTCCATTTGACCGCCCGCAGCGAGGGGATTGGCGAATACTTAGCTCAAGGATCCAGGCGGTTTGGTCTACATTTTGGTGCGGAAGAGGAGGCCGTGCAAGTTAATGGCCTGGAAGTACCCTATCACGATCCACGCGCATTCTCCGGTATGGCGGTCGTATATGCCACTTCACCGCGCGGCGCTTGTCATAATCAGTCCCAGTATTTTTATGTTGATATGGGTCAAGCCGATTCCAGCCTCGGTCTGGAATTCTATGACCGTCAAGGTGGTGCGGAGAAGGCCGCAAACGTGGCACGTCATCAGAATTGGCAGACTGTGTTCAATGCACTTGTGATGTGCATTTTTGTCAACATCCCAGCGGAGACAGTTGCGGCGTTAATCAACGCGGCTTGCGGCAGGGACTTCGGTGTCGAAGACCTATTTTGCGCAGGTGAACGTGCCTGGAACCTTAAGCGGACGATCAATAATCGTCTAGGTCTGAATCGGGCGAATGATAAATTACCGAAAGCCTTACTTGAACCTTATCAGGATGGGGGTTCGGCAGGTTACGTGCCTCCAATAGCTGAAATGCTTGAGGCTTATTACACGGCCCGCGGGTGGGACCCGAAGACTGGCAAACCAACACCTGATGTTCTAACCAAGTTGGGTTTGGAATGGGTGGCACAAGACCTCTGGAAATGATAAATTTATGGGTATATAATCCGACGTGAATGGGAGAACCTTGTTATGAAATTAGTATCGATTTCTGAAATGCGCTCCATCGAAAAAGAGGCCGAACTCGAAGGGTTTAACCTACGAAATAATGATGGAAAATGCCGGGCATAACCTGTCCCGCGAAGTATTGCAATTGGCTTATGCCCAGGATGACGAGGAAGAAATCCAAGTGCTCGGGTTTGTCGGTCCAGGAAACAATGGCGGCGACACGCTTGTTGCATTGACGCACCTGGCCGAGAAGGGCTGGAAGGCACGCGCCTACCTCATTAAGCGTAAAGCTGGCGGCGATTCACTGATTAAGCGGCTGGAAGATGCGGATGGGGAAATTTATATCGCTGAAAAGGATTCTGATTTCCAACAACTGACTACCTTTCTGGAAACCGCTGATGTTGTTCTGGATGGTGTTCTGGGCACTGGTTTTAAACTACCCCTGAAACCTGATATTGGCAATGTTCTTGGTGCAGTAAAAACCATCCTTGAATCGATTGAATGGCAGCCCCTTATCGTTGCCGTGGACTGCCCATCCGGTGTGGATTGCGATACGGGCGAGGTCGCTGAAGAGTGTTTCCCTGCTGACGCCACAGTTACATTAGCAGCAGTAAAGCAAGGCTTACTTAAACTCCCAGCCTTTGATTTTATTGGCGAATTACGCGTCGTGGATATTGGTCTACTCGACGAGTTGAAGTCCTGGCAAGCGATCAGCAATGAGGTGGCTAATGAAACCCTGGCTGCATCCCTTATCCCAGAACGTCCGAAGGATGCCCATAAAGGAATATTCGGTACTGCGCTGGTAGTGGCTGGTTCTGTCAATTATACCGGCGCGGCCCTGCTAGCCGGCAAGGCTGCTTATCGAATTGGCACAGGACTGGTGACTTTGGCGATCCCCTCACCGCTGCATTCTGCCCTGGCTGGTCACTTCCCTGAAGCGACATGGCTTCTGCTGCCGCATGAAATGGGCTCCATTGCTTCGGGCGCTGCTGATGTTCTAATGGATAACTTGGAACGCGCCACTGCCCTGTTGGTAGGTCCTGGTTTGGGATTGGAGGATACTACCAAGGAATTCATTTCTAAATTACTGGATGGTGCACCTGCGAAAGTCTCCCATCCACGGATGGGCTTTGTTCAGAGCGCTGGATCGGAGAGGGATCAGAAGCCAGCCGAGCTGCCCCCGTTCGTTTTCGATGCTGATGGGTTGAAACTTCTGGCAAAATTGCCCGATTGGTTCAAGCTCCTCCCGGCCCCCGCTATCCTGACTCCCCACCCCGGCGAAATGTCCGTACTGACTGGGCTTACAACCGAGAAAATTCAAAAAGACCGCCTGGCGATTGCTAGCAAGTATTCTGCAGAGTGGGGACACATAGTCGTATTAAAGGGCGCGTTCACTGTCATTGCCGCCCCAGATGGACGCACCACTACCATACCGATAGCCACTCCCGCCTTGGCTCGTGCAGGAACCGGGGATGTGTTGGCCGGACTGATTACCGGTCTTCGCGCACAGGGCCTGGAGGCATACGACGCGGCCCGGATTGGGGCTTGGGTGCATGCTAAGGCAGGGTTGGCAGCCGCTGATGTCCAAGGATCAACTGCTGCCGTACTAGCCGGGGATGTGCTGGAGGCAGTAGCGGACGTTCTTTCAGAGTTGGAATAAAATGAAATCAAAAATCAAAAGATAAAGAATCAAAAGGAGTCCGATTCTATCGGACTCCCTTTGTGACTGACATTATCCTCAGCTCTTTAAGAACTCTTCCACTGATTCTTTACTGATACGGTAAGCCTTGCCGAGTTTCTTAGCTTTCAGGCTTCCATCCTTTATTGCTGCCAGCACGTCTTCCTCTGAGACTTTCAGGAAACCAGCCGCTTCACCGGGGGTCATCACGTCTGGCATGGCCCCAGCTGCGGGAGCGACACCGGAGGGAGCCTGCTGCTGCTGGCCAGATTGAATACCGCCCTGAAGAGCTTGTCCCATAAGATTGCCAATGCCCATCCCGGCACCGATACCGGCAGTCAGGCCAGCACCACCCCCGGGATTGGAAGCAGCGTCCCGCATAGCATCTGCCGCCTGTAATTGAGTGTAGGTCGCCATGTCGAGCATACCCATTGCCCGAAGTTCCTCAGCAGATTTGTCAGACGGTTTCAGATTGCCAACGTAGAAGGATTTCAGCGTGAGACCGACGGCATTAAAATCCTCTTCGCCTAGCGAACGGACAAAGCCACCCAGTTCAATCGTCTTGCTGATCATTTCGGGGACGGCATACTTAGCTGCCCATTCGCCGAGCGTATCCTGGAGCTTCGACAGAAGGACGCTACGCAAGCGCTCTTCGATCTCATCAATCTTGAAGACCGCCTGCTTGCCGACAATCTGGATGATGAACTGTTGCGGGTCCTTGACCTGGAAGCTGTAGGTGCCAAAACCTTGTAGGAGTGCCACTCCCAATCCCATGCCCGGATTGCGGACAATAATCGGCTGCGGCGTACCCCACTTGCGATTAGCGAATTCCTTCATCGAAACGAAGTAGACTTCGCATGGGAAGGGAGTGCGGTCATTGAAAGCCTTGCCGATGAAATCAATCAGCTTAGGAATGTTTGCGGTGGCAATGACGTGGCGTCCAGGGCCGAACATATCCAGAGCCTGGCCATCACGGAAAAATACCGCAGTCTGCCCGTCTCGTACAATGACATTCGAGCCGATGCGGTAATCGCCGACGGTGGTGTTATCCGGGAAGCGATGGACAATTTCATCCGTCATTTCGTTCGCATATTCAATAACATCAAAGATACGAGCCATTTTGTCTCTCCTTTATGATGAGCTAATTCATTATATTCGAAGCGGCTTTATGATACAAGCTATTTTATCCTGTTTAATCTACGCCGCAATGACAGAAAAGTTTTATTATTCCACCAAACATGGCACGTATGGCCAGCAGAACGAAGCGTTGGAGATGCAGACCCATGCGGATTATAAGAAGACCAGTGGCATATCTGTGGGGAGGGAGATGTCGCAAGCGACTCGTTCATCAAGTTCCATGTTTGTGGACAAACCATAGGTATGGCAGGCTTTGGGATTGTGTAGAGTTCATTTCTCGACAGCTAAAGAATGCGTAAGGGAACACAAATTGTTGATTGCATCCCAGAGGATTGGGGTAAGGTTATTCTGTTCATTTCGCGAATTATATTCAGCATTTGTACTATTCGGGAAAGCGAAATAGATGAGGCAAGCTCGAGCAATTCAATGGCGTCAGTACGGCGATCCAGCCAGTTGTGGTCAAAACTCTTTGCGTCCAGGAACCTGACCTCTGTGTTTACAATATGGTCTATAAATGGGATACGGAATTTCGAGCCAATCTGCACAAACACTGTGTCATTTTGAACCAGAGAACCTCTGCAGAGATGGCGGTCGTTTAAGCATGCTCAAAGTTGATTTGCTAAGTCCGCCGACCATATGACATAGTGGAATATGCGCTGGTTTAGAGGAAGAGTTATCGCGGTTCTTGCATCTGATTCCCAGACCCTCCGCTACGAAGCATGATAACTTCGGCCATTATGCTGACGGCGATCTCTTCCGGTGTTTCTGCTCCGATCCCCAGCCCTATGGGCGAGTGGATACGTTTCAACTGATCGTCGGAAATCCCGACTTCATTGAGACTCTTCGTCGTCTCGGACCACCGTTTGCGCGAGCCGATAACGCCTATATAACCGGCCTGACTTTCAAGTATAGCGGGTAATCCGGCAATATCAATGTTGTTGCCCCGCGTGGTTAGGATGAGAGCGGTTTGCGGAGTAATGTTCAGGTGCAAGGGTAGTTCGGTCATCGGGCCGGGGTAGAACTCATCGGCATCAGGATTGGATTCTGGAGTGCAGAACTCGGGACGATCGTCTGAGACGGCGACGCGAAAGCCAAGCCATTTTGCGAGATGCGCCACCGCCTTGCCGACGTGCCCACCACCAAGGACGATAACCATTGGGACAGGCAAAATTGGTTCCACAAACACCTCCACCTGACCGCCACACACGCCCGCATCGCCGCGCGATGGGTCAGTCAAGTTATAGTAAAGAAGACGCGGCTGGCTGTCCTGCAATGAACTCAGAGCCTCCATTCGGACGCGGTTTTCCAGTTCCCCACCACCAACCGTGCCGAGGATATGCCCGTCAGCATATACCAGCATCTTGCTAGTACTATGGCGCGGTGTGGAACCGGATGTTTTTACCACGGTGCAAAGAGCAGCAGGCTGGTGGGTTGTTTCGAGTTCGGAGAGTGCTTTAAGAATAGAGTTCATGGTTATTAGGAATAATGAGTGAACGACGCCTAAGAGCTCATTATATTTTCATGCCAGTTCTTTCGTCTCCACATGCACACGTATAGCTTCCACAAGGGCATGCACGTAAACCAAACCTGCTTTATTTGGGTTTCTTTCCAGACGTTTCCAGCGACGGACCTCAAAAAACAGGCAGGTTCGCAGGTCGGTCAGGGACTGTGTTAGGTCCTTATCTGCTTTTTGCAGGGCAACTCCCTGCTTGGCAACATCGCGGCATTTTTGGACTGATCCCCAGTGTTCGTAGCCGTTGAAAGATAGGGCGAAGGGGATGATATTCTTCCAAGCAGCGCGGCGGGAGGGAAGGTCGCCTTTGATAAGTTGAGAATTAGGTATTATATTCATTATTTACCTTTCCAGCGGCCCCAAGACAACCGGTAATAATTGTTTTTTTTCGTGAGAATGTGCCCTCGGCGAGACGAGTCCCGTCTGGATGGGGCGGATAGGGCAAGTCGGAGAGTTGGGGCAACTCGTCTGTCAGGAGTAAACAGCTTGAGCCGTTAACCACATCAGTGACCATAAGCATGGCAAAATCAAGGGCACGCTTATCTAGCATGGCAATTAGGGCAGCTTTCAGAGTGAAAGGATGTTCGCCCAGTTGTATCAGATCGGTGATTTCGACTTGGGCAATGGTGAGACGGAAGCCGCCCGCTTCGTAGAGTTTCATGTCGGTGCTGACTATTTCTTCCGAGGTACGTGTCGAAAGGCCAGCATTGGCGTCCAGTATCTGCTTGCCGTAGGATTGCACCGTCTCCCCGACCAGAGGGCCACCACTGGCGAAAGCCCAACGTCCAAGTCGCTCAGCAGCTTTCTTGTCCCGGGTAGTTGTGGTGGGCGAAGTCAGGATGAGCGTGTCAGCGAGCAGGCTAGAGAGCAGAATCCCGGCAACCTGCAGAGGAGGGCTCAACCTGGCTTCTTCGATTTGTTCAGAGACCAGTGTACATGTACTTCCAACAATATCCACACTGAACTTGATCGGTATATGTGTGGACGCGTTGCCCAGCCGGTGATGGTCTAGGATTTCCAAAAGTTCAGCCTCTTCCAGGTTGGCAATCGCCTGGCGTGGCTCGAAGTGGTCCATCAAGATGACTTTCAGCTGCGGTGGGTTGAGTAGATCAAGCTGGCGGCAAATTCCAACGTACAACAGCACCCAAGCCGTCTGCGGGTTGACCGCACCTGCGCGGGCTGCGATTGTATCCGAGCCATCACGTTCGCGAAGAAGCCAAGCAAAGCCTATAGCTGCTGCCATGGTGTCTGTATCTGGGTTCACGTGTCCAATGATGTAAATTCGATCTGCCACTTTTATTTTCTCTTCAAAGCTTTCCAGATCTTTTCCGGCGTGACCGGATTCTCGTCAATATTCACACCAACCGCATCCAGTACAGCATTTCCCACGGCTGGCGCGACCCCGTCCATCGGGATCTCTGCCACGGCCTTGACGCCGAATGGGTGGCTCGGCTCGAAGGTCTCGACGAAGATGGTTGTCAGTTCGGGCATCTCGTCGGCGCGGAAGATGTGGTAGTCGTCAAAGTCGCGCTCGCGGGCGCGGCCTTTTTCATCATATACCATTTCTTCGCAGACGGCGTAACCGAGCGCCTGGGTCATGCCGCCCTCGATCTGACCGGAGGCGGTCAGCGGGTTGACGATGACGCCGCCATCCACCGCCATGACCAGTTTGTCCACCGTCACCGCGCCGGTTTCAGTGTCCACCGTCACTTCGGCGAACTGGGCGGCAAAGGGAGGCGGGGAGGACGGCGAGACGTAAGAAGCCACGCCCATGATCTGTTCCTGCTCGTTGTGGTGGAGCGTGTCCAGGGCGATCTCGGACAATGAAACGGAACGACCATCGGGAGTGAAGGCGTGTTTGTCTCGCAATTGAATATCCTCCGGGTCGACAGCGCTACCTTCGGGATGTACCTGCCCGAGACTTAGATTTTTGCTGCGCGCAGTTTGATGCGCTCGGCGGCAATCTTGGCGGCTGGGTTACTGCCGTTCCAGAAATGTAAGTCGTTGAAGATGCGTATGCGCCCTTGTCGAAGGGGGTGAAATCGGTGTCGGACGAGTAGACCAGAATGTCCTCGATCGGGACGCCAAGCACTTCGGCGGCCATCTGCGCCAGGACGGTGTCGGAACCAGTCCCAGGTCCGTTGCGCCGACCAGCAAGTTGAACGAGCCGTCGTCATTCATCTTGATGGACGCGCCGCCCATGTCCAGGTACGGGATGGCGGTGCCTTGCATGACCAGCGCCACGCCGATGCCCTTCCGTAGGGGTGAAGCGTGTTTCGTCCCTGCATGCCATTCTTCATTCCCATATTTTTCATCCCACCCAATCGCGGCCTTGCCCTTGCGCACGCATTCCTCCAGCCCGACGGTGTGGATGATCTCCGGACGCGGCTCGCGGCCTTCGTTCCAGGCAGTGCTGAACGGGTGGAATTCGCCCGGGCGGATGGCGTTCTTCAGGCGGAATTCCAGCGGGTCGAAGCCCAGTTTCCGGGCGATCTTTTCCATGTGGCGCTCGACCGGCCAGTAGCCCTGCGGCACGCCGTAGCCGCGGTACGCCCCGGCAGGGCGGCGTGTTGGTGTAGACCACGTCGGCGTAGAAGCGGATATTGGGCGACTTGCGGTATTCGCCATCGCCGACGTACAGCGCCATGGACTTGTGCCCGGTGTTGCCGGTCACGGTCAGGGCGTGGCAGCCGTACGCGCCGGTGTCGCTCAGGATGCACATCTCGTTGGCGGTGATCGTGCCGTCTCTCTTTGACGCCGGTCTTCATGCGGATGCGCATCGGGTGGCGCGAGCGGGAGGCGATGAATTCTTCCTCGCGGCTGTATTCGTAGATGACCGGGCGCTTGGTGGCGATGGTCAGGTGGGCGGCCACGTCCTCGATCAGGACCTCCTGCTTGCCGCCGAACCCGCCGCCGATGCGCGGCTTGATGACGCGGATGCGTTTGACGGGCAACCCCAGCACCGGGGCCAGTATTCGCCGGACGTGGAACGGGACCTGGGTGCTGGTGCGGATGACCAGACGGTCGTCCTCGTCCCAGTAAGTGACCGTAACATGCGGTTCGATGTGCGCCTGCTGGACCTTGGGGACGGCGTACTCGGCCTCGAAGATTTCATCGGCTTCGGCAAAGCCTTTTTCGACGTTGCCGATGTCAATGCGGATTTCGGCGGCCAGATTTTTCTCCGGTTTGGAATCGGCGAAGTTGACATATTCCGGTTCGTCGTGGATGCGGACAGCGCCCGGTTTCATGGCGTTTGCCGGGTCGAGGAGGACCGGCAGGATTTCGTATTCCACCTCAATCAGTTTGAGTGCCTTCTCGGCAATCTCGGGCGTTTCGGCGGCGACGAAAGCCACCCGGTCGCCCACGAAGCGGACCTTGTTGTCCAGTGAGAACATATCCAGCGGGCCGGGGATCGGGTCGGATTGCCCGGCGGTGGAATAGACCACGCGCGGGATATCCTGCCAGGTCAGCACGGCGGCCACGCCGGGCAGGCCTTGGCCTTGCTGGCATCAATCTTTTGATGCGGGCATGGGCGTGCGGCGAGTGCAGGACTTTGGCATGCAGCATGTCGCGCATTTCGATATCGGCGGTAAAGGCAGGTTTGCCCTGGGCCAGTTTGACGGCGTCCACTTTTGGTTCTGGTTTGCCAATCGACGTCGGTAACAAGCTTTCTGTTCCTGGTACGCTGACATGAGAACTCTTAGGCTTTTCAACTTAGTGCCCAACGGACTCTCGCCACGCATGACCGCCGCGGCACGCAGGATGGCCTGGACAGGTTTGGGGTAGCCAGTGCAACGGCACAGCACACCCGCAATTGCTTCCCGGATTTCGGCTTCGGTTGGGTGCGGATTTTTATCCAGCAGCGCTTTGGCGGCCAGGATTTGCGCGGGCGTGCAGTAACCGCACTGGATGGCGCCGGTTTCGATAAAGGCCTGCTGGAGCGGGTGCAGGCCCTCGGTCTTCTTCCAGCCCTGGTCGGGATGCTCTCCCAGTCCTTCAATCGTGACGATGTTGTGACCTTCAGCCTGGGCAGCCAGCAGCGACCCAGCGTTGACTGGTCTCCCGTCCAGTAGAACCGTGTCCGCGCCGGTCAAACCCTGCTCGTCACCGAACTTGATGCCGTAATAGCCAAGACGGCGCAGGGCGGTAAACAAAGTCTCAGATGGTGTGGTTTCAAGAACATGTTGAGTGGAATTAATAGTAAGGTTGATATTCATGATTGTGTTCCTTCCAGTATTCCTCTTTCCGATTCAAAAAGGGACCGGTGGGTTATGTGCTCGCCTGCCAACCAGCAAGGCAATTCCAGCCGTCACTCCAACCAACGCTAATCCAACCGCGGCGACAATCAATGACTGGATCAGGGAGAGCAAACCAATGAAAAGAGTATAAAACTCAGGCAGTGTCCAGGTAACGGTAAAGCCGTTGATGGCGAAGCTGAGCAGGATCGGCAATGCGAGAAGGTAGATGGTAAACCAGATGTAGCCAAGGGCGGTTTCAGCAGCCTTGCGGGGACCAGCCTTGAAGGCACGCAATCCAAACATCGGGACAAGCCAAGCCGAGGATAACAGCAATTGCCGCTGTTGTGGCACTGTAAATGATGAGCCAGGTGGCACCTTCGATCGAAGAGGCAAGTGAGTAGGTGCGCCTATCAATGACAGCATAGCGCATGTTGAAAAGCAGGACATAAATTACTGCGCCCGCCATCAACCAGAGGAATTTTCTTGTCCTTGCGGAGGAACAAGCAGATAACCGGGCAGGATGGCGAAAAAGGCAGCCAGCACGTTACGCCACATTCGTTCACTCCCCAAGCGGGTCAGGAACGAGCCTGGTTCATGGCGGTCTGAGTTGCAGAGACGATTTCACCGTCTCCTAGCGATGGCAGTCGAACCGATGGCTGTAGTATAGGCAGTAAATAGTTGGGATTGCTGGGCTTTCAGTGCATCCTGGATTGCCGCAACCTCGTTCGGATGTCAATAGTGAGCATATTCGTCAGGACATGGCCCTGGTTGCTGGCCGGGATATTTGTTCCGAGCAAGGCGGCAAGCGTGGGTGCGACATCCACCATGTTCACATTGGCCATAATTTCCGGGAACAACCCCGGCTCCGGCTAGCACGAACGGTTCGACCAGCGTGATCGGTTCAGGCCCGCCGTGACCGCCGCGGTCAATCTGTCCATGGTCGGAGATCACAAGAACGGTATCCTGTGTCAGGTCCAGTTGCGCTACGATTTGACTTAACATGCTGTCGGTGCGCATGGCAGCCGCGTTCCAGTTTGGGCTGCGTGGTCCGCCTTCGTGGTGTCCGGCATAGTCCACCTGGTCGAGATGGATGAGCACCAGTTGATAGTCTTCGGTGAGCCAGGGCAGGGCGGCGGCCACCACTTCGATATCGGCAGCGTTGTCTTCACCGGGAGTGTAGAAACCGGCATCCACGCCGCTGTTGGCGAGCATTCCTTCGAACCACGCATAGCCGGAGACGGCAGTATTCAACCCGGCTCGCTGGGCGGCAGCGAAGATATTGTCCTGCGTAAAGGCGCGGGCACTGAATATCATCGGGTGGGTTGAAGAGCTGGCTGTCGTTGATATCCGGCCAGGCACCGGTCAGGATGGTCGTCCATCCTGGAGCGGAAAAGGACGGCGGCTGGCTGTGCATGGCGGCTGATGCGCCCTGTGTGCGGAGTTCGTTCAGGAAGGGCATCACAGTTGGAATTGAGGGAAGTATCGTAGCGCAACGCGTCGATCAAGACGACCACTACTCGGCGCGTGACGGGGGCGCCCAGAACCTGACCCGGCGTCGGGCGGTGTATTCGCCAGCGGAGAGCGGTAAGACTGGGCTGAGTCCATCAGATTGATCACCCAGAAGTAACGCGCCAACGGCCAGCAAGGCCAAGCCAATAAGGCCGAGGATGAACCAGTTAATCTTGCCGTGCAGAGCGTTGTTTATTCATTTTCTAAGCCTTTTTTGTTTGGATGATTTGTCTTAAGGTGTTGATGACGAGCTTTTTCCCGTTCTTTTCGTATAGCCAGCTATTCCCACCCATTGGCGGGAACACCAGTCGAATAGGGATTTGGCGATGGCATGGATTGAACCGGTCAGGTTGCCGCATTGGATCTGTCCATTCGCCAGGATTGTGGCAGTGACGAATTCGTCTTTGGCGAAGTACAACCTCTGTCCTGGCTGGAGCAAACCAGCTTCCAGCAACGCTCCAAATGGAACTCGGGGTTGATGGCGTAGTTCCGGCAGGTTGATCGCCGCTTCTTCGGGCGCGGTTCGACTGCAGCGATGCGTTCCTGTGCAATCTTTATGTATCCTTCGTCGATGTTCGATGCCGATGAAATGCCGTCCCAGTTTCTTGGCGACCGCACCAGTCGTCCCGGAACCGAAAAAAGGATCGAGAACAACATCGCCGGCGTTGGTGGAGGAGAGCAGGACGCGGTAGAGGAGAGCTTCCGGTTTCTGCGTGGAGTGGACCTTTGCACCATTCGCGCGGAGGCGTTCCTTACCGGTGCAGAGCGGAAAAGTCCAATCTGAGCGCATTTGCAGATCATCGTTCAGCGATTTCATGGCGTGATGGTTGAAGGTGTACTTTGCGCCTTTGATTTTTTGGGCCCAGATGAGTGTCTCGTGGGCGTTGGTGAAACGCACGCCGCGGAAGTTGGGCATTGGGTTGGTCTTGAGCCAGACCACATCATTCAGAATCCAGAAACCCAGTTCCTGTAAAATCGCGCCAACGCGGTAGATGTTGTGATACGTCCCGATGACCCACAGCGTGCCAGTGTCTTTCAAGACACGGCGGCAGGCGGAGAGCCAGAGACGGGTAAACTGGTCATATTCTTCAAAACTGGCGAACTTGTCCCAGCCATCCTCCACCGCGGCGACGCGCGTGCGGTTGGGACGCCAGAGTTCCTGCGAGAGTTGCAGGTTGTATGGCGGGTCAGCGAAGACCAAATCCACCGAGTTCTCGGGAAGTTGTTCGAGGACTTCGGTACAATCGCCGGGGAGGATAGTGTCAAAGAGTAATTTTTTTACAGGTTTCATGAGGAGCTCGACATTATTCAGTTTATCGCGTTTGGCAAGGTTGTAACGAGCACATGTAATTGGATACATTAGTTTATTTTAATATTAATCTCTTCCAAGCACCTTTTCGCCAGAACCGCCGCAATGTCGCTTCGGTACTCCAGCGTGGCCCATTCATCGGTTGCATCGTGGGCGGCGTTTCGGGCGGCAGATTTAATGCCAGAGGCTTCATTCCCATCCATCGCCAATGTGGGGGCTTTTCCCCATCCGCCGATGACCAGCCGCGTCCGCCCGGAGGGCCACTGCGCCAGAGCTGCGCAGACGATGGGCTTATCTGCAGGGCTGCGGGCGACGGTCTTGAAGGAGAGTTTGGTTTGCAGAGGAATTTCGATTCTAGTGATGAGTTTGCCTTGAGAAGTTCTTGGCGCAAGGGGAGGAAGTCTCCCGAGACTGACATTTGATCGACTGTTCACCCACCACAGGTCAATCTCGCATCCAATGCCAGCATTGCTGCCGCAGAAAGGCGAACGTCCATCGCATGTTACCAATGCGCCTGCCACGGTTCCCATGTTTCGCAGATTGAGCGGGGCTTCCAGTTCGATGGCGGCTTTCAGCGCTGCGGGTGTATGCGAGGATTTCGAGCAAAGTCTGCAACGTAACGGTCGCACCAATTTCAAGATTGTTGCCCAGACTTATGGAGTTTATCCAGGCCTAGGGATTGCAAATCCACTACTGCGAAGGATTCATCGCCTGGATGCGATAATACTGTCCCACCACCGAGCGGATGTGTATCTGGCGCAGACAGCAATTTCAGAGCTTCTTCAAGGGTTTGGGGACGGTGGTATTCAGTGATCATGGACTTTTCTCCAGATGGATGACACCTTTATTATACCCATTCTGGAGTCTCATGTGGGAAGATGTCTGACAACTTATTTAGAAAGAGACCTGGTTTCTAGATGAAACCAGGTCTGCGGGTTAATCGGGATACACTTTCCAACCCGATTTTCCCATTTCGTATCAGATCCGGAGGGTTGGGCACATCCACGAGCAGGGCGTTGGCTTCGGCCAGCAGTTCTCCTTCCTGATTATAAATGCCACTCCAGCCCTCGGCCTTCCGGCCGCGGTCTTTTCCAGCCTTGCCAATGATCTTCAGCGGTTTTCCGATCGGGATGTTCTTGCGGTATTTTACTTCCAGTTTGGCGGTGAACATAAACCGGGGTGGGAAAATACCCATATGGGCACGACCAGCCGCCTCGTCCAGGATAGAGGCAACAATTCCGCCATGCAGGACGCCCGGGTAACCCTGGTAATGTTCAGGCGGGGTGAAGTCAACGGTCACTTCACCCGGGTCCGGTCTCGTAAAAACTCAAATGCAACTCCGACTGGATTTTCAAGCCCGCATACAAAGCAAAAACGGGAGTTAGCCTGTTTTTCCATTGCGGGTGATCAGCTCCTTTGGGCCAAGCAGGACGGCCAGTTGTTTCAATTGCGAAGCATGGACGAGCGCCAACACCTCGTCAGCGGGCTAGCAGGACGGTATCGCCATGCGGGATAAGCAACTGGTTTTTGCGGATGATTGCGACGATGACAGATTCGTTCGGCAGATCTGATTTCCCGCAAGGTTT
Organism: uncultured Chloroflexia bacterium; assembly: GCA_963760315.1. Lineage (GTDB taxonomy): Bacteria > Chloroflexota > Anaerolineae > Anaerolineales > Villigracilaceae > UBA877. The sequence goes on along the minus strand of CAVXCK010000003.1, from coordinate 715,645 downwards.
TTGTTGGCACTGGGAGATAGCGGATGGACTTTCTCTTCGATCAACGAGAATTCACCTTTCCGCAATTTTAGCAGGGTCATCATGTCGCCCAGAGACATTTCTTCAGCCACCAACCGAGCCAGAATGTCAGCCTGATTTAGGGCTACATCCACACCCATCTCCTGATTAAAAAGCCAAGCGTTTTTCGGATTATTGACGCGGGCGATGACACGAGGTACGTTGAACTCAAAGCGCGCCGAGAGAAGTGACAACCAGATTGGTTTCATCGGACCCGGTCACGGCTGCCAGTACATTGGCTTTGTGAATGCCAGCATTTTCCAGGGTGAGCGGGGAACTGCCATCTCCTGCGACGATCACCTCCGCCGGGAGTTCTTTAGGAAGTTTTTCGAGCAGAGCTTGGCGCTCCTCGATGACTTTTACGGTATGCCCGCCTTCTAGCAGCATTTTTGCTAGGTGCGAGCCGATATTCCCACCACCGACAATAATGACAAACATATCTACCTCCCTTCCATTCCCAGCAACTCTTCCAGACGGTCCATCGCCGATGAAAGGACGACCAGATGGACCAGATCGCCCTCATGAAATTCTGTTCCGGGAGCAGGAATGAAGGCATGGTCATTGCGAGTGATCGAAACAACCATTATTTCGCCGGGTACGTTCAATTGCATCACGTTTCGCCCGGTCAATTGCGGCGGCAGTTCCACATGGACAAGAGCAACTTCCCCGCTCCCGAAGGTATTCCACACGTCAATGTCGGCGTGAGTTAATACCTGGAAAATGCGTTCCGCCCCCCAGTTTGTTGAGGAAATGGTGGTCAATCCCAGGCGCTGATATATTTCTGCCCGGCGCGGGTCGTAGAGACGCGCCACCACGCGCGGCACATGGAAGATGTTGCGAGCGATGCGTGCCGCCACGATATTGGCATTATCCGACTGGCTGGCCGCTACGAATGCCTCAGCCTGTTCGATACCAGCTTGCATCAGGATGTTACGGTCAAAGCCGAGACCTTTGATGATCCTACCTTTGAAATTGGAGTCGAGCCGTCCATCGGAATTGTCATCGTGGTCAATGATGGTCACCTCGTGCCCCTGCTCTGAAAGCAATTTGCTGACCTGCGAGCCAATCCGTCCACAACCCATAACAATGACTTTCATTTTTATTACCTCCTTTCATCAGTTTTGTGAGGGCGATTTTCTTGATTCTTTTCTGTCCAACGAACCAATCCCTTTCCGGAACCAATCCAAAGTATATAGTACAAGCGCATAGAGTAAAAGCATTGGCCAAAAAATGAAGGGGAATATCTGGTTGTCGAACGCTGCTGCCAAGGATGGAACGTAGACCAAACCTGCAATCAGGATCAATGATAAAATGATTCCGCCTAGGAGGGTTTTGTTGCTTCCCCAGCCCATTTGGGTATTGTGCGCTTTGGATGTCCGGCAGGCAAAAGCGTTGCCAATCTGAACGACGACCACGCCAGCCAGGAAGACGGTCCTGGCGACAGCATCGACATCACCGGGAATAACCATAAGATGTGGCCAATGGATCGCGTTCAGGAAAGAAAGGTTTAGAGGCACTGACATTGCCGGAGAATACATAAGTGGATAAGAAACCTATGTAACATAACCCGGCTTCGATCATCCCCAACCAAAGGAAAGAGCGTGTCAGCAGGCCTCGGTCCAATAATAGCTGGGAAGGAGAGCGGGGAGGATACTTCATGATGCCAGGTTCGGGTTTTTCACTCCCCAAAGCCAGGGCGGGGAGGATATCGGTACCCATGTCAATGGCCAATATCTGCCGCACAGTCAGGGCGGGTGGGATGCCGATGGCTCCTGTCAGCAGGAAGGGCAACACTTCGGGGATGTTGCTGGCGAAGATGTAAGTGATGAACTTGCGGATATTGTCATAAATGGCCCGCCCTTCTTCGATAGCAGCAACGATGGAGCTGAAATTGTCATTGGTCAAGATGATATCAGCGGCTTCCTTGGCAACGTCCGTGCCGATAATGCCCATGGCGATGCCCACATCAGCTTTGCGCAGGGCCGGGGCATCGTTGACGCCGTCACCAGTCACTGCTACCACTTCGCCACGCGCCTGGTAAGCCGAGACCAGTCGAAGTTTATGGTCAGGAGCCATGCGGGCGAAGATGATTTCTTTGTCGAGTAGTTGTTGCAGAGCCAGTTCACTCAATGCGTCCAGTTCAGCGCCGGTCACAATGACGCGGGTTGGGTGTGGTGACCATGCCGACACGTCGCGCCAGCGATTCAGCCGTAAGACCGTAATCGCCGGTGATCATCACAATGCGGATACCTGCCTGATGGAAGTCTGGATGGCTTTTTCCACTTCAGGACGCGGCGGGTCCATCATGGCCATAAGACCGAGGAAGGTCAGATCGCGTTCGATGGATTCGGCGGTATATGCACCGGTACGTGGTGGCAGGTCGCGTCGGGCGAAAGCCAAAACGCGCAAGGCGCGGCGGGCATAGTCATCGTTGGCAGCCAGGATCTCAGTCCGGACATATTTCGTCAAGCGGGCAGATCTGACCATTCACCTGGATATGTGAACAGAGCTGCAAGACTTCGCGCGGGGCGCCTTTCGATAAGGCAATTTCCCGGTCAACAATAGCGATGAATGGTAGTCATACGCTTTCGACGGGCATCAAACGGGATTTCGTGGATGCGCGGTAAGCGCTTGGTTACAACGCTCTTCGTTCAATCGATATTTCAAGGCAGCGACCTTGAGCGCTGCCTCGGTCTGGTCGCCCAAGCTGGTCCAGGTGGGATGTTCCGGTGTTGGCGGATTGACACGGGCATTGTTACAACACAAGGCCGCTTCCAACAGGGCAAGCAAGGTCTTTTTCGAATGGACTTTCACCGGTCGAGGGTATGAATTGACCTTTTGGCTCATAGCCTACTCCTGTGACCTGAATCTTATGGCGAGCCACCCAGACTTCACGCACGGTCATCTGGTTTTGGGTCAGCGTGCCGCTTTTGTCAGTACAGATGACCGAGACATTGCCTAGTGTCTCGACAATGTTCAATCGTTTTGCCAATACGCCGCGTCCGGCCAGCCGTTGAACGGCAATCGCCAGCGAAAGTGTCAGTGTGGCCGGCAGACCTTCTGGGGTTAAAGCAACGATGGTTCCCAGAGCGAGCAGCAGCGGGTTGGGGTAGTGGCTGCTGATATTCGGTTCATAATTGGCAAGTGCCCAGACGATGCCACCGATTATCATTGCCACCCAGGTAAGGATTCTTCCCAGACGTTCAAGTTCTTTCTGGAACCTGGAAGGCTCTTCCTGAACGGTCTGGGTTAGGTGGGCGATGCGGCCGAACTGGGTCAACATGCCGGTGGCGTAGACGACTGCCTTACCCGGTCCCGGATGCAACTGATGTTCCTGCGAAAATCAGGTTAGGACGTTCCAGTTCGCTGATGTTTGGAAGAATGGAGGCTTCAGCTGTTTTGCGAGCGGCCACCGCTTCACCGGTCAAGGACGCATTATTGACCCGCAACCCATATTCCTCGACAACGCGAGCATCGGCAGCGATGTTATCGCCTTCGGCCAGGATCAGCATATCACCCGGAACGACCTCGCTGGCCGGAATATGGGCTTCTGTCCCATTACGGGTTAGCTGGGCATATGCCGGAAGCAGTTGACGCAACTTGTCAATGGCTTTTTCGGCGCGATATTCACGCCAGTAGGAAAAAACGCTGCTGGCAATGGTCAGGAGTAAGATGACAAGAGCCAGAGTCCAATCTCTTTGCCAGAGACTGATCAGTACCGCCAGGAACATCAGAAGGATGAAAGGGTGGCGAACTTGATGGAAGAATTTCTGCCATTTTGGTTGATGTGGCTGTTCAGAAAGAACATTGTCTCCATATAGTGACCGGCGTGACTTTGCCTCGGCTGTGGGCAGGCCGTTTTGGGAAGTCTCCAAGGATTGGAATACTTCCGGGACGCGCAGGCTGTGGATGGGGGCTGAACTCATAGGAAAAAAACGGGAGACGAACTTCCAGCGCTCGTCTCCAGTGGGTATTATTCTTTTCTATCTTCTTCGTCACCGGGAGCGGTTTCTTTTGGGGCACCGCCAAGTTTTGGTTTTCTGACTAAATATTGATCCAAGAAAGTCTCGGTCTGGCTTTGGTCCATACCTGCGCCATGGAGCAAGACATGATTCCGTTTTTCAACCGGGAGCTTTAAAGGCAATAAAAACGACTAGGATCAACAAGCCAATTGAAAATAGCATATTTTTCTATTTTCCAAGGAGAATATTAATCTCAGATTCAAAAGCATTACCAAGTGTTTGAAGTTCAGCCATCAGATGTCTGCGAGTTGAATGGCTGAAGCGCGTATCCTGGGCAATCTTGGCCTGTTCATCAAGTGCTGCACGTACCACAAATGCTGGGACGAACATTATCCTGCCCAGCAGGGATGACGACAAAATTATATGTCTCGATGCGTAGATCCTGGTCATCAAAGTATGGCAGGCTCAGGCTTAACCCGCGATTGAGACTCTGCTCGTCAACCCGCTTATTTATGAGGTTAATAATCTCATTTGTAAGATAATTCGCCAGCGCCCGTCCCTGGTTGACCAGTTGTCCGAGCATTCCATAGCGTTTTTTTTCAAACTCATCGTCAGCGATCATGTAAGGCGCAAGTGAACGGGCTGAAAAAAGGACGTTCAGGAAGTGCTGCATCGAAGCAATATGAGCTTCGGCTTCCTTGTCGGTGTTGACCAGAATTTCGCCTTTATCGCCGAATGCCACCCATTGCGGCAGGTAGAAGCGCCGTGCTGCAGGTACGTACGGGAACCTGAAGGTTGCCGCGGCCATCCTCAGCATTCCCTTCCTCTGCAATCGCGTCTGTGGAAGCCGTAATTGCAGATTCCGGCTCCGTCCCATCGCTGACGGGGATGGACGGGATGTCATCTTCCTCGGCCGGAGTCGTATTCGACGATTCTGCCAGATGGCAGCATATTGCGAACCATGTGAGTTGCTGAAGCAAAACGGATCAGACTCGCAGCGATCGCAATGGCATGGTCGCTTGGACTGTTCCAATTCGGTTAGTCTTTGTCGAAGTGTATCATGGACATCCCGCCGGGCTAGCCTATCAGAGAAACCTCCCACGCGTTGTTCGCGAACTGCCTGACGGACGGCCAAAGGCTGGGTTCCTTTTGCGGCAATGATCCGGTCAGGTAGTGTGAAGCGGACACGCGGTGCCCGTTCGGTATAGGCTTCCGCGATCTGACAAGCCTGTGCTTCGAGGAAACGCTGGACGATTGGCATTTGGGCGTCAAATAGTGCATTTTGCCGTTCATATTCCAACCGCAATTGAATGACGGGAGAATTGTCGTCTTTCAAATTAGGATTATTTACCATAGTTTTATCCTATTTTATCCACGGATCGAAAACATTACAGATCAATCCGACCTTGTCAAGCCTGGTCAATAAAGCACTTGACAAAGGATCCAATTTAATAACGAATTATAACCCGTGTGGTTCAAGTTCTAGGAGCGAATGTGCTAATATGAAGTTTCAGGATTAACCCAGCTGAGTCGAGAATGGGGCAGGTGGTGCTGCGCTAAATATTCTCAGATGCTTTTGCACAAAGAAGGTGATAACCCAGAAACGTAATGCGTATAACCACTTCAATTAGATATTGAAAGCGAAGACTTCTTACGAGCCCCTATCGAAGGGTCTACATACCACCAGGAATCATCCCAATAAACGCGTCAGGCAAGGTGCTAGAGGCTCTGCAATCGCTTCCACATTTTTGGGGCAATTTCTCGTGAGCGGGCAGCAAGTCGCTCTTCATCCATGCTCAGAATTTTCTTGCCCTTCATCAGGATCTTACCTCTGCATACTGTCGTGTCGACTGTCGCGTCAACCAAGCCGAAGATGAGATGTCCGAGGAAGTTGGTCTCGTCAAGCGGGGTGGGGGGTTGGTAGTCGAGGATGGCGAGATCGGCGGGAAGGCCCTCGGCAATCTCTCCCAATCGCAGTCCCAAACTGGCGCTCGGCAATCTGGGCATTGTTCTGGAGCAGGAGCTGGGGTGCTTCCAGGAATGCTACGCGTGGGTCGTGGTTTGCCAGGCGGTGAAGCAGGTAAGCGCAACGCATCTGGGCGAGCATGTCCGATCCCATGCCATCGGTCCCCAGACCGACCAGTACGCCTTTCTTCAGCAACTTGAGCAGCGGCGTGACCCCGACAGCATTGTTCATGTTCGACTCGGGGTTGTGGACGACAGCGGTATTTGTTGCAGCGAGAATGTCCATCTCGGAATCGTCAATATGAACGCAATGGACGAAAATAGACTTTTCGCCGGTCAAACCCATCTTGTCCAGGCGATTGACCGCGGGCATTTTATATTTGGCGAGCGAGTCCTCACGGTCAGCAGCATCCTCCGCCACATGGATGTGGCAGCCAACTCCAGCATCCTTGGCGATGCCGACACACCGCTCGAGGGTTGCATCCGAGAGAGTGAAAGAGGCGTGCAAGCCCATCATGGCCGCGATCTGACCGTCGCCTTTGCCAACCTTCTTGATGAAGCGTTCATTTTCGGCGATTCCGCCTCCGGGGGTGTTGCGGTCGGAGACCTCGTAACACAGTGAGGCGCGAATACCAGCCTGGCGGACGGCTTTTTCGATCAGGTCGAGCGAGCCGTCCCGCATTGACGGGGAGGCGTGGTGGTCGATGACCGTCGTCGTCCCGTTGCGGATGCAGTCGATCAAGGGAAGTTGTGCAGAAAGGAGGATGTCTTCCTCATCCAGAGCCCGATCCACTTTCCACCACAGCCGTTCGAGGATCTGGACGAAGTTGGCTGCCGGTTCACCAGGGATGGACATGCCGCGAGCCATGGTCGAGTAGAAATGGTGGTGGGTGCAAATGAACCCGGGGAGGATGATCTTCCCGGAGCAGTCGATGGATTCCGCTTCCGGGAAGCGGTGTTTCATTTCGGCTGAATCGCCCACAGCGGCGACCAGTTCCCCATCGGTGACGACCGTCGCATTCCACAGGACCCGGTTCTTTTCTCCCAGTGTGACGACAATCCCGTTCTCGAATCGAGTAGTCATGGTTTCCTTTCCGAACTAATATTATCTGGGAAGGCATCTACGTTGTCGTGACAAGGTGTGGGATCCCAGTCTACTGTTCTTCAGCGCGGCCAGCTCTTCCTCGATGCGTACCCGCATGCGATGGCGCCGGTGAAGCATTTCTTGGCGCAGATCGAGCAGCCGATGCAGCGCGCCGGATCGGTACGTGGCAAACCTTTTTCGTCCAAGGTGATCGCCAGGTACGGGCAGCGGGCGCAGTTGCCGCAGGAAACGCACAGGAGCGGGCTGGCATCCGAGATTTTCTTGACCGGAGTGAGCGCCATGAAATCGGTGATGGGGTGCGGTTGGGCGATGCCGATCAATTCATTCATCGAGACGGATGCCGCGTTCCTGCATCAGGAAGGAGGTGCCCGATTCCAAGGTCGCGGATGATTCCGTAGCCCTGCTTCATGACGATGGTGCAGAACTGGACGGTCTTGACACCCAGTGCCAGGAAGTCCATGGCCGCCTTGTAATTCATCGGACCGCCGTTGCCTGAGATCTCAATGCCCTCCGGGGCGGCCTTGTGCCAGAGTCAGGTAGGAGATGGGCGTGACACCCTCGCCGCTCATCCCGACGACGACACCCTTCTTCCCAAGCACGGCCTTCAGCAGGGCGGAATGCCAGGGTGGGGAAGGAATTTGCCAGCGTGATGCCGGCCTTCTTGTTCGGGTACTTATCGAGCACCTTGCGGATGGCACGCAGAATGGGCACGATGGAGGTCACTGCGGCAGTCAGCTTGAATAGCTTGGGAATGTCCGGATCGCCGATCTGCATGATCCAGTCGATGATCTTGGCTGTCAGAGCCGCGTTCTGCGAGACGATGGCTCCCTCGGTCCCGTCGCCGCCCTGCGGGCAGGAGAGCGAGTACTCGATGCCCATCGCCCCAGCAGCTTCCAGTTTCTTGGTGTTGGACTGCCAGCCGGCCGCGTCGCTCTCGTCATGACCCGTCACCGGACCTCCGGTCGAGGCCATCGTCAGCCGGTCGGGCCACTCCCTGACCAGTTGTTCCACCTCGCGGCAGACACGGTCGAGGGGATGACCGGAGACGTTATCGGAGTTGCCGTATGTCAATGGATTGAAGGTGAACATGTACTCGCCTGGGATGTGGATGGGGACGTTATCGAAGGCGGTCTTCATCACTCCGCCAGCCCAGCCTGCTTCGTAGGCCCTGGTCATCTGCTCCAGCCCGTCAGTGGACGGGGAGGCGGAAATAAGGTATGGGGAGATGATCGGCCGGCCGAAGAAATCGGTCGCCAGGGAGACAGGTACCGGGTCTGTAGCCGGGAAGGACATAGTAGGACTTGGTCGGTTTCTCAATGACCGGTTTCTTCTCGCTCTTGAGATAGGCGTCGATCTCGAGCGCCGCATTCTTGCCGGAAGCAACGGCCTGCACGACCGTCTTTGGGCCGGTGAGCATGTCGCCGGCGTAGAACAGGCCGTCAGCCTGTTCGCGCGGCAGTGCCGAGCGCATCCCGATGGCAACAATGACGGCGCTGAAGCCTGTCCGCGTGCCCTCCGATCCAGGAACGTTGCGTACTTCTGCCGGGCTGAAGGGTTTCCCTTCAGGAAGTTCGACTTTGACTGGTCTCCAATGCCCGAGACCTTCTTCCCGATCCTTAATGATCTTGCTGAGGCGGATGCGACCGTTGACCTCGATATCGAAATCCAGCAGTTCCTTGCGTTCCTTTGCGGTCAGCGGCATCTCCGAGAGCTTCTCGAGCATGAAGAGTTCGACGTGCTTTGCGCCGCGCTGCCTGGCTGTGATGGCGCAGTCGACAGCCGTCGCCCCACCGCCGATGACCGCCACGCGCCCATCGAAACCGTGCATAGAAAGAGGCGCGAGAAGGTCAACCATCCTGACCGCCAGGTTTTCATTTTCGATGCCGAGTTCAATCGGCTTCCAAAGACCTGTCGTGACACAGACGGCCTCATATCCTTTTTTGAGTAGGGTTTTCGGATCGTCTATTCTAATTCCCGTTTTGGCTGTGATGTTCCCCAGTGTCAGGACAAACTGGATGTCCGTCTCGACAACATTTTTATCCAGGCGGTGGTCGGGGATAAGATTTGCCATTCCGCCGAGCCGGTCAGCGGCCTCCAAGATCTCCACCGAATAGCCCATCTGAGACAAGGCGGCTGCAGCTCCGAGCCCGGCTGGTCCACCTCCAATCACAGCCACTTTCTTTCCATTCACTTTTTGTCTTGAGAATTCTGGGATGCCTCCCAGTCTCTTTGCCATATCGACAATGGTCGCCTGCACGAGCGGGATATTGATCGGTCCATCGAATTTCTTGCGTGTACAGGCTGCCATGCATAGTGTGTCCGGGACAGACCATTCCGCAGACACCACCCAGCGGATTAGCCTGCATGATTTCTGCAGCAGAGCGGCGGATATCCGATGCATTCCCGACGCGTGCCGCCATGATGAAATCTGCTGGCGAGCAATGGGCAGGACAGGCCTCCTTGCAGGGTTTCTCCTCGCAATACTCGCAGCGTATCAACTCCGTCTGGAGTTGCGCGGGTGTCATGAAAAGAGAACTGATTTTTGGGGACTCCATAAGAACACCTCTGGATTGGATATTTTGTGGAAGAAATCCTTTATATTGTAAATGTCTGACAACTTGAATTGATTTTAGTATTTTACTGTCTCTTGCATAAATTCCTGATCGGAAGCAGCCAAAATGCAAGGAATATCATTGATTTGAGCTTAAATATTATCGCAGTACTCTGTAATAACCAAGGGTACACTTGCGGGTGTCAATGGTTGTGCTACTATCGAGTTCTATCAAACCAGCCCAAGCGTTTCCATCCCACCCAGGGCTTTTAGGTCTTCAGGCAGATCCAAATCAAGGGAGATATTGGGGGAGTCAACGAGTTCCAGCCTTGCCCCGGACTGGGTGGCGCGTTCGCTGTGGCGCTGGAACGAGCCAGGCCCGTAACCGTATTCGATCAGCCCGGCAGGATTGACAAACAATCCATTCGTGCCATCCAGACGCCGGTCCGGAGCGATAACCACTACCGGCGGATTTTTACCGCGTTTCAGCAGGGCTTTCAGGTCGGTTGGCTTGATGAGAGGCAGGTCAGCAGGCAGGATGAGCACTGCGTGTGCGCCTTGTGCCTTTGCAACAATCGTGGCGCGTTTGATAGCGGTATTGAATTGCGGTGCGCCATCCTCGAGAACGGTACGTCCACCCATCTCACGGGTCAGGGCCAGGGCTGCTGGGTCGCGGCTAACAACCAGGGTATGGTCAATTTCGGAAATCTCTTTGAGTGTTGTGAGAACATGTTCAAGTAGGTAACGATTTAAGCGGGTGCGCTGATCTTCCGTAAGCATGCCTGCCAGACGTGATTTACCGCGCCGTAATGGTTTTACAGGGACGATGGCCCAGATAGTCATACCGTTGTTTGCTTTATTTGTAAGTGTTCGTCGGGCGATAAGTTCAGCCGAAATGGGTTCTTGGTTGGTGTCAAGGCACTGCACTTCGCAATGATTGAATCAAGTCTAACACATCTTGGGCTAAACTTCGCCGGTATCTTGATTATTCATCAGGATATTGGAAACAATTGTGGGAATTGAAATATCTTGCACCAGATTTGCATCCAACCCTATCCAGGATGAAACCGGACAGGATTTTTCCGTAATGATGAACAACCGCCAATGCTGAAGGGGGGATGCCCAACTCGGCGAACATTTTTGCGGCCGGTCCTTTGATTGTATGTTCGCTGATAATAGGGGATACAGCAACAACAAGTTTCTTGACAAGAGCGGATCTGATGCCAGTTACCGATAAAATCGGGTCTATGCTCACCCACGGATTGGAGGGGCAGATCACCACCGCGTCAGCCTGACTCAATCGCCTCAAGAACTCCCGGAGCAGGTCGGGCGGTATCAATCCCAGCAAAGCGGAATCCTTTTACCGTAGGTTCGCATTTTCGATGAACGAAATATTCCTGAAAAGCCAATTCTCCATTTTCCGTCGTATCCACCATTGTACGAACCGGCTGGTCGCTCATCGGCAGTATAGAATGCTGAACACCCCAAGCGCGGCAGAACTCGCGTGTGATTTGGCTAAGTGGCTGACCTTCGCGCAAGCGCTGAGTACGTTCTATGTGCGTTGCCAAATCCCGGTCACCCAAGCGGAACCAGACCGGACCGTTGAGTTTTTGGAGATTCTCCAGTATTTGGAAAGTTTCCTCACGACGGCCCCAACCAGTTTCGGAATTAGCCAGTCCAGCTTGCGTATAGCAAACTGTGTCTAAATCCGGGGAAATGGACAAACCTAGATGGTCGAAATCGTCCCCGGTATTTACTATGATGATCAGTTTTTCGGGAGGAAGGAGTTGGGCGAGTCCGTCGACCAGTTTCGCCCCGCCGACACCTCCGGCGAGGGCAACAATCTTCATCCGTGGGCGTCTACTTTTTCAATCCGGATTTTGTACATAACCCGCTGTTCACCCGGCTGGCGAAAGGGGTACTTATGCTCGCCCCTATATTTGAACGACAGAGCGTCGATGTGATCGTCCGCACCATCTGTGGTGAATTCAACAACGTGACCGCGGATTTGTAGGTAACGGTAGGGATTGGACGGGTCCTGGATGCACAATGCTACCTGAGGACGGGAACGCATGTTGCGATCCTTGATGCGACCTTTCGCAGAGTTGATAAGGATATATTCATCGGAGGTGTTGAACCAGACGGGCGTCACTTGCGGCGCGCCATCGGACATCAAAGTTGCCAGAATGAGAAAGGCTTTCTTCTCATCCGTAAGAAGATCAAGGTGGGTTTCAGGAATGTTCTTCATTCTTCCTCCTCCGGTTTTCGGACAAGCGTCGCCCGCATGTCGTTTTCGTTATGGAACACGAGAATGGTCTGGATCTCATCTTCGGAACAGCCAAGCAGGATTTTGATCTCGGTGTCGCGTTTGCGCAAGTCAACCGTTAGAATTATAGCGGATAGTTCGCGGGTCCCAGCTGTACCCGTCCAAACGTCAATCCCGTTACCATCACCGGAAGAGGTCCCTTCAAGATAACCGTAGTTCAGTGGGTAGACAATGTCTGGATAATAAGGATGATGTGAGCCCTTCGGGCGATTAATGATTGACGCGGCTCCCGGTGACGAGTCGTTCGAGATATTGCCAGAATTCGTCCGGATTCATTTCAAAGGACTGCATTTATTTGCCAGATTCTTTTATCGGAACAGGTCGTCTTCTTTTAATCGGATTAATTCTTTTAGCGAGCTTTCGCGCAGAGGAAAAGGGAAGCCGCGCACATGGACAGCTGGGATCCCTTCGGCAGCCTCTCCCATCACGAGAGAGGCGGCCGCTGCCAGTTCATCGGCTGCAGCGACGATGGTGATTTTGAGCCGATAACCAAATAAGTCCTGCCAGCCGCGCTCGTCCACCACACCGGGAAGACCGGATATACCGATAGCCGTGCCAATTGTGCCCAGCCTCCAGGCGCGCCCGTGCGAGTCGATGATCATCACTCCGATGCGGTTACCTGTGGCGATTTTTATTTTTCGCCGGATTTCGAGGGCAGAACGGTCGGGGTCCTCGGGCAGAAGCAGTACCCAATCCTCGCCATTGCCATCTTCGCCTCTAACGTTGGAATGGTCAATCCCGGCGCTGGCGCAGATGAAACCCAGCCGATGTTCCACAATAATCGTTCCAGGACGGACGCGTAAGACCTCTTTACTTTCGCGAAGGATCAATTCAACGAGGCGAGAATCCTTTTCGCTACGCTTAGACAATTCGATGGCTTCTTTCGAAGGAGTAACGGTTGCCAAATTGATCAACCGTCCTTCGGCTTTGCTGACTATTTTCTGCGCTATAACAAGAATGTCTCCATCTTCCAATGTGAGGCGGGCAGTTTGCAAGGAGGCCAGAAGCATATTTGCCAGGTTATCACCCGGGCAGATAAGAGGCATTTGAGGAAGGGGAGTGAAGGTCAATGTCATCGTTCTCGGGCAGGCGCCTCTACTCCAATAATCCGGATTCCAGCAGATGTGCTCTTATATTGTTTATTAATTCCAATTAATACACTGCGTCATGCCTTCGACAACGACCGAATTCTCTAATGGACCAGCGTCCCAACCGATGAGCCCTGCCGCTGCGACCAGTTTAAGTGTTTCGGAACGCGCTTCCTTGCTTGTACCGGTAACCAATACTTCGCATTCGACCGGTCCATCCTGCAGGAGATGCTCATAGGATATGTTCTGGAAAGCGGATGTCACTTGCACGCCTTCGCCCAGTAATTCGCACGCTTCTTGCGCAGCACTACCAGCTGGCGGCATCTGCACCATTGTCACCTTTTGTGGGACGAGTGGTACGGTCACATCAATCAGGATTTTCCCTTTCAGCGCTTCCTTGACCATCCCTAGTGTTTCGCTGTGAACGGCATAAGGAACGGTCAATACAACGATATTAGCACCTTGGGCAGCGGCCAGGTTGGTAGCTCCTTCGATGGCGACTTCACCACCGAGAAGATCGGTCAGCTCAGCTGCTACTGCCTGGGCCTTTTCAGGTGTACGAGAACCGATCAATATCCTGTATCCGGCTTTTGCCCACCGATAAACGAGACCCTTACCTTCATTTCCGGTCCCTCCGAGCACAGCGATGGTCATTAATATGGGGATATTACTCATCCTTATTCCACCCGGCAACTTTTCCAGTCATGTATGTGGCATAATCATCGACGATTGGGTTTGGACCTTCACCAGCGACAATTGCGGCATTAGTGATAGGGATCAATATCCCACTCCGAATTGAACTGGGTCAGGAACATTTACACCGCGCGCAGCCATCTCGGAAAAGGTCTGGAAGACAGCTTCGCGCAATGATGACTCGCCGCTGTACATCGCCTGATAGAGAGCGCTGAAGACTCCCTCAACCGGTAAAACGCGCAAGTAGGTGAGGGATGCCAAGCGTTCTTCTTCTGTACCGGACTTGAGTGCCTTCAGCAATAGATCGATGGGGGGTTTGTCAGGCGAGACGCCCAGCCCTTCCTTTCCAGCGAAAGCGATTATCCAAGGTGACTCGGTCGGTGGTGGCAGGCGTTTCGGGATGTGTGGATTGGGCCGCTGACGGTTTTCATTTACTTCCAGGGCGGCATTGCGTACAGCCCATTGATCATCGTTGGTTACCAAATGGTTGAGCAATTCTTCAGCCCATCGTTCCGGTATACGGCCGAGACCATAGGCAACAGAGCGCCGAACCAACAGGTCTTCCTTCATCCCCGCACCCTCTTTAAGCATGGAGTGTCCCTCACCGGGGTGGTTTGCCAGCGCCTCAGCAGCGGAACGGCGCAGGTTTTCATCACCGTGGAGAAGAGCAGAAGCAACATTATCCAAGGCTGCGGTTGTGTTGATGTTGACCAGGGCCAGACAGGCTGCGCGGCGTACATTTGGACTCTGATTGTTTAGCAAGGAAGAAAGTAATTCAACAGCTTTTGTATCCTGCAACGCCCCTGAACCGAGAGCTGCAAGTTGCAGGAGCTCACTATCGTGTTCTTCGAGTAATTGTCTTAATAGAACAGCTGCGCTAGGATCTCCACTCTGGACGATGGCACAGAGTGCCTGCCCGCGCAAACCAAGTGGCTGACCAGTTTGCCGAACGAGTTCTACAAGTTTGGCCATTACCTGGCCGCGCCAAGCCATTTGGCTAGGCGCATCCCGCAACCAGTGAGCCACGGTAAGCAAGTTGCGAGAGAGCGGGCGGTCCAGCACTGAAATAAGTATGTCAACAAGCGGGGTTACATCACCGCATGCAGCCTGATAGTATAATGCCAGGTATTTACCAATCCAGGGAGGCTGGTCGAGAAGGGCTTCTGATTTGTAATTCAACAGCGCCTTACCAGCCAAGTATCCACAAAGATCTGGGTGTATGAAACGCATCCGGTTATTGCGATGCTGGGTCAGTAGGCCGCTTTCCACTAATTTTGCGATCAGACCAAGGGAGGGTGCCTGACTTTTTTCGGATTTCTTGTTCTTTGTATCATCTATCGCTTCGGGTGAACGGGCATTTTCGGAAGGTTCAAAAGACTTGATCCACTCGCGTGCTTTGTGCGGATCGAAGATTGGCTCCATCCTGAGGCTGACTTGGAGTGCCAGCATTTCGAGTGCCTCCCGCGGAGCAAAGTCGGGAGACAGGCGACGCAAATGAGTTTCAATCGCGTCGATAGGGCTAGGTCCGAGAAGGTCTCCAGCGTAAACTCCCCAAATTTTGAGTGTCAGATCCAAAGGAGTTAGGTTGCTATTTTCGGAATTCAGCCAGCTATTGAGCAGTAATGGGTCCACCTGTTCACTGGTCTGTGCCCAGGTTTCGACGGCCACAAAGTGCGTCCACATGTCACACCATTTTTCTATGAAGTTTCGTACGCTGTTTGGCATTCCAGGCGGCCAGCGCAAACGGGATGAAGTTGAGTGTTACCAAGCCGTCAAGGTATTCAGCTGGATGCGGTGGTGACCATACGGGTTTTGGGATATGCACGCTTGACAGACTTGATGAATTCAACTGCGATTTTCAAGCCATCCGAGGTCAGTTCGTCCGTCCCGTCCAGGAGGAGCAAGACTCGACCTGCAAAGAAGGCTTTTCGGACGAAATCGGGTATTCGAGCTAGATCGAGAAGGGGGGCTTTCGCTGCGATCAAATCTATTATCGGAATAAGGGGTTGACCTTTCTTAGCAGGCAAGTCGAGGTCAGCAACGTGAATTAGGACCGGGATCGTATCCTCTGACAAACCCGGTTCCGGGTCCCGTCGCGCCAGACGGGAGGCCAGATACGCCAAGGCTACCGTCTTTCCCATCCCAGGTTGACCCGTCAGAACAATGTCAGAGTTCCCCGAAAGTGCTTGGGCAAGGGTCAGCGTGGGAGCATGATAAATGGCTTCCAATTCGGGCCAAGCAGGTAGGTAAGGGACGGTAGCGTCAACAATGTCCTCGCTTAAGAGCGGTGCACCCGGCTCAACGCGTGGTGGCGGTGCGAGGAGAGCTGGAGGTTCGATGATTTCATCCAGAGAAAATAGTGGCGCAGATAAATGGAGGCCTTGAGCCTGTAGTAAAACGGTCTGACGATAACGTTCCTCGACACCGGTGGAGCGTAAGTCTCTTAATTTCTTTTCAGCCTGCTTCGCACGGGCTGAAGCGCGCATTTGTTGGAATGCTGGCCGAAGCATAGAAAGGATCCACCAAAACAAAGATGCAAGAATAAGGCCTGACCAAAAAGAGAAATTGTCAATGTTGGGGAAGCGGAAGTGCATATGTCACCTGTGAAAGGAACTAACTTCCGTAAAGGATTCGCCCACAAGACGGACAGACTGTCATTTGTCCGGAGGAGCGGGAGGATTGAATTTGTGCCGCTGATAATCCCGCGCCGCAAGCTGAGCAGGAGTTTTCGCTGATGACAGCTACTGCGAGACCGCGCCTTTGCTGGCGTAATTGGTCATAAAGGCCGAGGGCGTCCGGCGGGATCGGTGAGGACACTGCGGCACGTTCGGCGAAGAGTTTTTCCAGTTCTTTTTGCGAGCACGTTTCTGTTCCTTGTGCAAACCCCTATTTTGTTCTGTCGAATGGTTCTGAACGACCAGCAACTCTGCCTGAGCAGCCTGATTTGCCGACATTGATTCTTCTGCAGCCAGCATGGCTTCCAGTTGAGTGTCTTCCAGTGTAATCAAATGGCGTTTGAGAGCAGCCACATCGTCTTGTAAATCCAATAATTCCTTTGGGCTGTGACCCTTCCCGCTGTAAAGGCTGGCCTCAATTTGCTCGATTTTGAGGCGCTGGTTCTGAGCATCAACCTCGGCCTGTTTAACTGCCCGATCGGCAGATTGGTAGATTGCCCTAGCAAAATCATACATGTTCGTTGGCAAGGCGCAATTCGGAATCATCAGCCAACGTTTTTTGGATTGTTTGCAGGCGAGCCTGGGCGCGGTCAATTTGGCTATCAACTTGCTGGAGGCGGTAGAGGCTCAATGTCTGGCTCATAATCTGATTATATACTCATTACGCTGGTACAGACATTTCTAATTAACTGGTTTTTAGGGAATCTCTGGTTGATTGGAGAGTAATATGGGGGCAATCAAACCCAATACCTTATTCTTCACATTGACAAAGAGGCTCAAAGGCATTCTTAGGAAAAAAACCCGCCATCAATCAGTGGCGGGGCTGGTCCTTACTGTGTTGGCAGGTTGAAGTAATTGTAAACTGCCCGTGAGAGCTCAGCGTATAGCGGTGAGACAATATCCCAAAGTGCCTGCACGGGATGATAGACATATATGGTCAGAATATAATTCCCGCCCGGTGTGTAGACGATACCAGCGTCGCTAAACTGGTTCATGTTAATATCCCAACCATGCTTGTGGGCAACGATCGTCCCCTCCGGAACACCGCCTTGGATTAATGCTCCGAGTTTGTCTTCCTGTAAATATAGGATCATCTGCTGGCACGCAGCCTGATCAATTTGACCAGGGAAAGCCGCCACTAATGAACCCCCACCGGTCTGGGCACACAGGATAAATATCTTCGAGCAGGACACCCATCTCGGAGGGTGTGGTCTGGCTGAAAGTATCCGGGTTGGTGTTTACATCTACACGGGAATTTGCTGGCGTGGTGTAGTGCTGCAATGGGAAGGAGCCGGGCGCGAAATACATGGCGATGAAGGTGTTGTCCAAGCCAAGTTGTTGCATAGTTTCAGTGACAACCAGAGGTCCGCGCCCCAAGTCTATGGAGTGCCATCAAGCTGTCTGATGCGATATTATCGGATCTGGCGATCATATCTTTCAAAAGAGTGTCAATATCAGAGCTTATCTTGCTATCGAAGTGACGGAACACTGAAACCATGATAGGGATTTTAATAGTGCTTGCCGCAGTGAATGCTATATCCGGGTTTACTGGAATATTTTGTCCGGCCTGGTACGCAAATTGGATATTCTCCTGTGACTGAAGGTCAAGGAAGTAAAGATCCACCAAGCCGTCGAAGCCGCTCAGATCAATAAGCTGTTTGAGTAGGATTTGCAGCGTTTCAAGGGATGGGCGGCCCGCGGCTGTACTTTGGGAAGTAAGTACTACCTTCCGTTGATTAGGAGATTGAAGAGCCCCATCGATCAATACGACGGCGCGGTCAATATCTATGGTTTGGCCAGGCGTGCCCGGGGTGAAATTAGCCGTTCCGGGGATCGGCTTGGCTGGTGTGGGTGGTTGGTCATAACGAGCGGAGATTTCATCAAGCAAGTATGCGTGCAGGCGGGCCTCTGAATAGGAAGAGACCAACGGAATTTGACCAGCAGGGGAACGGCGATTCCACAGGTAGTCCCAGAATCCACCCCAAAAGGATGCTCCCGTGCGCTGCAAGTCAGCGGCAGCCAACATGCTATCGGTATTCAGTTGAAAACCAATCAGGCTGGGATCCAGGTCAATAACCGCATTGTCATAATGAATTTCGACTGGGAGTGCGTAGACCTGTAACAGTCTTTGCGCGGCAGACTGAGGGTCCAATCCACCAACAGGAACATTGCCAATGGTCATATCGGGTGGATAGTTATATCGTGAAACACTGTATTGAACCACCTGGAAAACTGTCACAACAGCTGCAAGGAGGATGAAAACCAACGAAACTCCGCGCAGGTAAAGGGAAGATCCGCGTAATTTCAAAGTACCTCCAAGAAAATCAAATTAGTGATATTCATCATACCATCCGGGTAAAAAGTATAACACACTCGCTTGGGGCAGTTGTGCTACAATCACAATGCATTAGTTCATAATTCAACAAATAAGGAACCTATGCTACGATCTTTTTTTATTTACCTTTCCAAGTCTACCTGGGCGCAGCGATTAGTCGTCGGTTGGAGATTTGCCTGGAAAGCAGCCAGCCGGTTTGTAGCGGGGAGCACGATCAATGATGCAATTAATGCCGTTCGAGAGCTGAACGCAAATGGGATCAATGCCACGCTGGACCACCTGGGGGAAAGCACTTCGACACGTGCGGAAGCCATTAAGGCTGCTGATGACATCATTGAATTGCTAAATCAGATTAAGACGAGCGGCGTACGTGCCAATGTCTCGATAAAGCTGACCCAGATTGGCCTCGCTCTGGACGAGAGCCTGTGCGCGGATAATCTGGAACGGATTCTCACTTGCGCGAAGAAGTATGGGAACTTCGTCCGCATTGATATGGAAGATACACCTTTCACGGATCTGACACTTCATATGTACCAAAAGATTCGGGGAAAAGGCTTTCAGAATACCGGGGTGGTCGTCCAATCGTATCTCTATCGCACGGAGAATGATATCCGCGAGCTCCTTGAAGCAGGAGCGTGCTTTCGCCTGGTCAAAGGTGCATACAAAGAACCACCTGAATTAGCCTTTCCCAAAAAGACGGATGTGGATGCCAATTTTGACCTATTAACCCAGATTATGGTTGATGCCGCCAAAGCAGCCGGTTCTCCAACCGTGAGCGTAGACGGGCTTTTCCCGCCCATACCGGCAATCGGTTCACACGACCCGAAGCGCCTTGACTTCGCAAGAACTTATGCATGAAAAAAATGGCTTGCCTAAGCAGTCGATTGAGTTCCAAATGCTTTTTGGCATCCGGCGTGACTTGCAGGAGCAATACCTCAAGGAAGGTTATCCGATACGGATTTACGTCCCGTATGGCACGCACTGGTATCCGTACTTCATGCGCCGGCTGGCAGAGCGCCCGGCAAATGTGTGGTTCTTTATCTCAAATTTCTTTAGGAAATAAAAAGAAACTCTGCCAATTCCGGAGGAGAGACGGATACATCGCCCCTACTTATTTTTTTGTGGTAAAACATAGGCATGGACGGACAGCCTCTCGCCCTTATAACAGGTGCATCCCATCGCCTTGGTAAAACCTTTGCTCTGACTTTGGCACAGCACGGCTTTGCTATTCTTCTGCACCATCATCGCATTGCTGACGAGGACGACACTGCGGATGAAATTCGCGCCCTAGGGATACCAGTCTATCTGGCACAAGCCGATTTAACAGACGATGCCAATCTCCTTTCCCTCCTATCGACTCTCGATTCTCTCCCTCACCATTTGAAAGTCTTGGTAAATTCTGCCTCTGTTATGCAGAGGAGAGATATTCGCGACACCTCTGCTGAGGACTGGGATGCCACCTTCGCACTTAACTTGCGCGCCCCGTTCTTATTAGCGCAGCAAGCCGCCAAGCGCATGGAGGTAGGAGGTCTTATCGTTAATATCACAGATGCTGGCGTAAAAAAACTCTGGACGAAGTACCCGGCATATGTGGTCAGCAAGTCTGCATTGGAGACGTTAACGAGCTTGCTAGCTAAGGCTTACGCACCGGGAATCCGGGTCAATGCCATCGCGCCGGGATTGGTATTGCCTTCGGATGATGTCACGACGGAAGAATGGAAAAGACTGGTGGAACGTCTTCCACTCAAACGACCAGCCTCGCTGAATGAGGTTGCCGCCGCACTCGAATTTCTAATAGATAACCCGTCCGTTACCGGCCAGACAGTCGTTGTGGATGGCGGTTATTCTCTGATCTAGATCGTGATTTTATATTCCTTTGAAAGTAAGATAATTTTCCATTAAATTGTTGGAATGGTCAAATCGCTCCTGAAACTCTCCCGGCCCAGTCACTTGATCCTCGCCACCCTGACCTACACGCTCGGAGCGGGTATCGCCCGTTACCTCGGTCAACAGATCGAAGGCGCTTCCTTTGGGCTAGGACTGCTGGCTGTCCTGGCCGTACTGGATGCAGCTTTCCTCTTTGCCGAGTATTTCCGCATGCCGCTTATGCCAATGGCAAAGGGCGAGACACCCCGTCAACGTGAACTCTTTCGAGTGACGCTCATGCAGGTCGCCTATGCTGCGTTGACCCTTTCCGCAGCAGCCATCCTGACTCTGTTTCTGACCCACTCACTCAACCTGCGTGCTGACATTCTACTTGCGTTGGCATTTCTATTCTTTGTGGCATACGCAGTTCCACCTTTGCGCCTATCCGAGGCCGGCTATGGTGAACTGATCCTGGCTGTCTATCTGGGCACGCTGCTCCCAGCGCTGGCGTTCCTTCTCCAAAAAAGTCAGCTCCATCGCCTTTTGTCTTTCACGACCT
Source organism: uncultured Chloroflexia bacterium (assembly GCA_963760315.1). Classification (GTDB taxonomy): domain Bacteria; phylum Chloroflexota; class Anaerolineae; order Anaerolineales; family Villigracilaceae; genus UBA877. The sequence continues at coordinate 694,463 of CAVXCK010000003.1, read as the reverse complement.
TCCCACTTACCCTGCTTGCCTTGGCTTATCTTCTGGTGTGCAATTTCCCTACCTTTGCCACCGACCAGAAAATGGGTCGCCACACCTTGCTTACACGCCTTACCTGGCAACGCGCCATCCCGATACATCATTTTCTGGTTTTAGCAGCTTTCCTACTCTATGCGACTGCGCCGTTCTTGGAATACCCCTGGGGCTTGATCTGGCCGGTTTTTTTGGCACTGCCTTTTGCTGCCATACAAATGCTCTGGCTTCAACGCATTGCCTCAGGTGGACGTACACTCTGGCACTTTTTGACTGCCCTTGCAAGTGCCACCTTTGGCCTGACGGCTTATCTGTTGACGCTAACTTATTGGATCCGGTGATGTATGTCTGAATTCTTACGACTTTCGCCTCCCATCGAAGCCTTGCAAATGCTCTTGCACGCCTTACCAATCCGGGAACCTGACACGGAAATGATTGATACAACCAACGCTCTTGGTCGCGAGACTTCAGAGAATGTGCGGGCTCCACACCCGTTGCCGGAGTTCCCTCGCTCCACCGTAGATGGGTACGCTGTATGTGCCCGCGATACTTTCGGGACATCCGAGTCGTTGCCAGGCTACCTAAACCTTATCGGAGAAGTCCCGATGGGCAACGCTCCATCTTTTAAACTAACTCCTGGTGGGTGCGCACTCATCCATACCGGCGGGATGTTACCGGTTGGTGCAAATGCGATTGTGATGCTCGAATACACCCAAACCATTCGCAGAAGTGGGCAATTGTCTACCCTTACGAACGAAATTGAAATCTCGCGGGCTGTTGCGGAGGGGGAGAACGTCCTGCGCATCGGCGAGGATGTGTCTGCGGACCAAGTCGTACTAGCCGCCGGAATGAGAATCCGCCCGGCAGAGATTGGCGGGTGCATGGCTCTCGGATTAACCAAATTGCGTGTAGTCAGTAAACCTAAAATTGGAATTATTTCTTCCGGCGATGAAGTCGTACTTCCGTCGCAGAAACCACGACCCGGACAAGTACGTGACATAAACTCGTATTCGTTAGCCGCCCTGGTCAAGACAGCGGGAGGTGAGCCGGTAATGTACGGCATCGTGTCTGATAGCAAAGAGGCTATGAAAACTACTGCCGAAAGAGCATTGACCGAGTGTGAGGTGGTCGTTATCACTGCGGGATCGTCGGCAAGCGCAAGAGATACGACCGCAGAGGCAATTACCGAGCTCGGAGAACCGGGAATACTGGTGCACGGAGTCAATGTAAGGCCGGGTAAGCCCACTATTCTGGCAGTATGCGACGGTAAAGCCGTGATTGGGCTACCGGGCAACCCGGTCAGTGCACTGGTAATCGCAGGACTGTTCGTAGTACCGGTGATCGAGAGATTGCTGGGATTGAAGGATCTGCGTCCTCGCCCGTCGGTCATGGCGAGACTTATTGTGAATGTGCCTTCCCAAGCGGGGAGGGAAGATTGGATTGCTGTGAAACTAGTTCTTATTTCCTATTCACCCTCGGAACAAGTCGAGGAGCAAAGAAACAGGAATAGGGAATGGGCTGCGGAACCGATATTTGGAAAGTCGAATCTCATTTTCTCTCTTGCTACTGCGGACGGGTTGGTACGCATCCCGCCGGACGCGACAGGGATTAGCGCCGGGGAAATGGTGGAAGTGATATTAATGTGAATTTATTGCAGTTAGCAGTGGGGAGGGTAGCTAATCCAGTATCAGAGATTATAATTATGATATGTCTGTATACTTGCACGATATTCCCCTCCTGATAGCCAAAGCCCGGCTCCAATCTGCGCTAGAACATGCGGACCTGTGGTGCGTACTTGGCACGGAAAATATTCCTCTGACGAAAACGCGATTGGCCGTGTCCTGGCTGAACCAATTTGGGCTAAGATTTCTTCTCCCCATTACCATGCTTCTGCCATGGACGGGTTCGCTGTGCGAGTTGAGGACACGCTAGGGTCTGAACCTGGTTCTCCCAGGATTCTGTTTCAGTTTGTTTATGTGGATACTGGCGACGCCCTGCCAGAAGGATTTGACGCAGTCATCCCCATTGAAAATGCAGAATTGCTGGATAAGCGCGGCGAGATCACCCCAGCCATCCATAATACGACTTCCATCCGTATCCGAGCGGCGGTGACACCATGGAGCAATGTTCGTCCGTTGGGGGAGGACATTGTACAATCACAGTTAGTGTTACCCGCTAGTCAAGTCTTACGCCCAGTTGACTTAGGTGCGATTGCTGCTTCCGGGCATCAATCGGTGAAGGTAGCCCGTAAACCGCGCGTCGCCATCTTACCAACCGGTTCGGAACTTGTCCCACTTGGCTCGGACCTGAAAGTGGGCAACATTCTCGAATACAACTCTCTCGTTCTGGCGGCGCAGGTTAAAGCCTGGGGGGGTAATCCGACACGCTTTTCGATTACGAAGGATAACTTTGGCGCCATTTGTGACCGTGTAGTAGAGGCCGCACGCGAGCACGACCTGATTTTGCTCAATGCTGGTTCATCGGCTGGAACTGAGGATTTCTCGGCGAAAGTGGTAGAAAAACTTGGCACGTTGCTGGTTCATGGTGTGGCGGTACGGCCAGGACATCCGGTGATTCTTGGCATGGTGTCGATGAGAGGTGGGATAGAAGGAAAACACAAAGTAACCCCATTACACGAGGAAAATGCTTACCCTTCGGGTACGAAAAAACCAGACAATGAAAGTCCCCCTCAAAGTATCAATATCCCGATTATCGGCGTTCCCGGCTATCCCGTATCCGCAGCGCTGACAGGGGAGATTTTCGTTGAGCCTCTGGTCGCCAAATGGACAGGCCGCCAACCGCAGGAGCTGCAAGTCACGCAAGCGTATCTGACCCGCAAGATCGCTTCTCCTGGTGGCGATGACGAATATGTGCGAGTAGCGGTCGGGAAGGTTGGAGATAAATTGTGGCCGCGCCGCTGGCACGCGGGGCGGGAGTGATCTCGTCCCTGGTGCATGCGGATGGGTTAGTGCATTTACCTTCTGGTGTGCAGGGTGCGGAGGCAGGGGATGCGGTCGAGGTAAGCCTCTATCGTTCCCTCGCCGAACTCTACCGGACAATATTTTGCATTGGCTCCCACGATATGACACTCGACCTGCTGGCTCAGTTCCTGTCGCTGCGTAACCGACGATTTGCTTCGGCCAACGTTGGATCACAGGGCGGTCTTATTGCCTTGAAACGCGGCGAAGCCCACCTGGCCGGATGCCACTTACTGGACCCAAGAACTGGTGAGTATAATCTCTCTTACATCCGACAATACCTGTATGGAATCTCAGTGAAGGTATATGGATTCGTGGGACGCGAACAAGGATTGATGGTTAAGCGGGGCAACCCCAAGGGTGTGAAAAGCCTGAAGGATCTCAGCAGGAACGGGATCCACTTCGTGAACCGTCAGCGCGGAGCTGGGACGCGTGTATTAATGGATTACCAGATATCGAAAATGGGGATACCCGTTGAGGCAATTAATGGCTATTACCTGGAAGAATATACTCATCTAGGTGTGGCAGCGGCAGTCGCCTCGGGGCGCGCTGATTGTGGCTTGGGTATCCCTGCAGCAGCGCATTCTTTAGACCTGGACTTTATCCCACTCTTCCAGGAAACTTATCAATTGATCATCCCGAAGGTTTATGCAGAAAGTGATTTGCTTATCCCCTTATTTGAGGTTTTGGAAGATCAAGGATTTCAACAAGCGATTATGAACATGCCCGGTTATGACGTGAACCAGATGGGCAGGCTAATGGCAGAAGTCTAGGATGGACTAATTGTTGGCAATTTAGCACAACAGAAGGTAACGGATTACACTATATTATTTACAGAATACGTATTGGATTGACCAAACCAGCCTTATGTTAGAGTTCTGTATTAATCCTAATGCTACTCTGGTCAAACCCAACCTTATTCTTTATAATAAGATAAATATATATCCTAATAAATCAGGAGATTGCCATGCCTATTGCTTCAGGGATTCAAGCGCCAGATTTTGCTTTACCAGACGAAAATAATACCACCCGTCGGCTTTCTGATTTTCGGGGCAGAACGGTTGTGTTGTACTTTTACCCGAAAGATGACACGCCAGGTTGCACAACAGAAGCATGTAATTTTCGCGATGACTACAGCGCCTATGTAAATGCGGACGTAGTCATTCTTGGCATCAGCCCGGACGATCCGAAATCACATGCCAAATTCAAGGAGAAATTCTCTCTCCAATTCCTATTGCTAGCGGACGATGGGCATGAAGTCTGTAACCAGTACGGTGTATGGGGACCGAAGAAATTCATGGGGCGTCAGTATGAGGGCATTCTGAGAACGACCTTTCTGGTTGATGGCAATGGTAGGATAGTAAAAGTGTTTGAAAATGTCAAACCCGCTGAGCATAGTGCAGAAGTTCTCGCTGCGATAAAATCACTCTAGCGAAAACTCCAATCGAACAAAAACGGGCGGCAATTTGAGATGACACCCGTATAGTTTATTAAGCACCCTACTTATTTTCTAATAAAGACAGCACTAATCTGATCTTCGTATACATTCTTCCATCCGGAGGATTGCCGTAGGGCAATTGCCAATCCCGATTCCGGTTCAACAAGCACAAGTCGCACGGCTTGTGTATCGAGCGCCTGCTCCCAACCAAGGCGGGCGTGGTAGACATCCAGGTATTCAAAAATAAATTTGTCTCCATAAACATCGGCGCGACCGTCAATATATACTGGATAGTGCGGATATAACCGCCATATGATGTAACCGCCCCAACCATACGAATTGAAAAGATTCCCTTGGGGTTGGTTCTCTACAATCCAATTCACAGCGGCTTTGGGGAATGTGGCTTCCTCGGATTTTGATTGTCCCTGGATAACCTGTGTGAAGCGAAGATCGATAACCAGCACGATACAAATCAGCAGGATAGGAGCTATCCACTTAATCAGCTTGTACGGTATCTTTACTTCAGACAAGATTCTCACCAGAGAGCCGATTTGTTCCGTCAGGATTGGGATGGTAACGATTACAAAGAGCGGGACGTGTCGCATTGATCTCAGGGCGGCATATCCGAAAACGAGGGTAATTAGAATTTTTGTCGGTGAGATCGGTTTCTTCCCAAGCATTCCTGCGCCGATAAATGCCAGAAGGAACCATGCCAGAGGCTGCCATTCAAGTTGGTGAAAGTCCGGTGAGAACCATTCCTGAATGAATTGCTGCATGGCCTGGCTGGTCAACGTTTGGAATGGGTAAAGCAGAATGTGGAGGCCATTCGGATTGACAAGTGTTGCCAGAATGCTGCCCCCTAGAATTGCGCACAGGATCAAAACGTGCTTTAAAGTCGGTGCATCAGGGTTTTCAATTTTCTGAAGACCCGCCTTGAGATGTTCAATCAGATCACCTGTAATATGTAGCGCTATGATAACAAGACCCAGAAAATATCCGGCATGCAAATTGACCCAAGCCAGCGTAATTAACGGTAACGGGATAATAAATAGATATTTATCTTCTTTTCGATATCGGTCGAGCAAATATAAGAACAGGCTGGAAATGAATAAAGAGATCATTTGCGGACGCACCCCCCATGTGGGAGCAGTCGCAATAGCTCCCAGGAGGAGCGTAAACCCGGCTACGTACGGCATCGAATCTTGTGGGCTGCGCAGATAGGCGAGTAAGAATGCCCCAGTAATAACCAGAGAGAAAACGAAGATGAGAAGACCATAGTTGCCCAACTGATATAGCTCATACATAAGTAACTCAGACAACCATTCATGGGCAACCCACTGCTTGCCAGCGTTTGTGAAGGAAAAAGGATCGGCACTCGGGATGGCATGGGTCTGTATGATCAGTTGGCCCGTGCGGAGGTGCCACCAGAAGTCCGGGTCGGCTATCGGGCGCAGGGTCATCAGGAATAAACCGAGGAATAGGAGGATTAAGAAGAATTGACGTAACGTCAGGCGCATGGTTCTCATTATTCTCATTTTAACATGAACAGGGGCAGATAATCCTCTGCCCCTGATGGGATTTGGACGTTGGTTTATTCGCCGAGGTAGTCGCGCAATTTTCGGCGGATGGATGGGTGCCGCAGGCGACTCAAAGCCTGGGCTTCGATTTGGCGGACACGTTCACGCGTGACCCCCATCTTGCGACCAACTTCCTCCAGCGTGTATGCCTGTCCATCCAAGAGGCCATAGCGCAATTGCAGGATGCGGACTTCGCGTGGAGGAAGCCCATTCAATACTTCGGTCAGGTGTTCGCGGAGCAGGTTGTAGGTGGCGGTATCGTCCGGGGGAGCGGCTTCATCGTCTTCGATAAAATCGCCGAGGACAGAGTCTTCTTCATCATCGGTCGGCGTCTCCAGCGAGAGCGGGCGCCGCGCCACCTGGATCATGTTCTCCACTTTCTTAGGAGGCACTTCCAGGGCGGTAGCCAGTTCTTCCACCGATGGTTCACGGCCCAAGCGCTGGGTCAATTGGTGCTGAACACGCAGAAGTTTATTGATCTGGTCACCCATATGGACAGGGACGCGAATTGTTCGGCCCTGGTCAGCAATTGCTCGAGTCACAGCCTGGCGGATCCACCAAGTGGCATAGGTACTGAACTTGTGACCGCGGCGATAATCGAATTTTTTGGTAGCGCGGATGAGGCCGATGTTGCCTTCCTGGATTAGATCAAGAAATGGAACACCGCGTCCCATATATTTCTTGGCGACGCTGATTACAAGACGCGAGTTGGCTGTGATTAAATGCTCGCGGGCAGCCCAGCCGTCCTCGATGAGTTTGCGAAGTTCGATCCGGCGGCGCGTACTGACATTACCTCGTGCCAATTCTTCACGGGCCATTCGGCCGCGCTCGATACGTTGGGCGAGATCGACTTCTTCAGTAGCGGTGAGCAGCGGGACACGGCTGACTTCTTTGAGGTAAAGCCCGATGGTGTCGTCAGTGTCAATGTTGGCCAGGTAATCATCAAGCGATAATTCCGGTTCTACCTCAGCTTCGGGTTTCTCCGCAGCAATCAGTTCATCCTCTGGCGGTTCACCGGTAGGCGTATCTTCAACGAAAGCAACCCCCGCACTCAAAAGAGCCGCGAAGGCTTCTTCCAACTGTTCCACATCCTGTTCCGCTTCCGGGAAGAAATGCAGGATGTCGTCAATGGTGACATATGATTTCTGCCGACCCAGTTCAATTAGTCGGGCTATGGCAGAATATTCTTCGTCTTCTTCAAGCAATAAAGGGTTTTCCATTACACTTCCTTAACAAACTTTCTTCAATCAGAATACTCTTTTTCTGACCAAAATACAATACCCCTTAAAAGGCTGTCAGAGTGGGAGGTGGATCGCATCAAAAGAAATCTGGAAACACGATATTGAAGTATACGACCCACTCAGATTCCGATTAAGGTGTTTGTGTAGCGACCTCTAGAGTGGGAGTGGCCGTTTCTGCAATGGTAGGGACTGGTGTCGCAGTTGCGGGGAAGGGCGGAGCAGTCAGAAGGTTCAACAATGCATCGATCCCTGACTGGCTGATAACATAAAGGTTTCCTGCGTCGTAACGGACGTAGTATCCGCTATTGGTGGGGGTCAACGTCCCAATTTGGATAACATGTTTTATTTTGCTGGAAAAAGCAAGTTCGATGGTGTAAAGCGGAGAATCCAATCCCGCATCTCCCAGATTGAGTTGATTATCCAAGGTTGTTACAATGCGCAATGCACCGACCTGAGTCTCGGCGGCTCCAGCCAGGGACTGATCCGCGGTTCCGGGTGTTGGAAACGTGATGACCCATGTTCCGCTGGTATCGCGTTGCATCTGGAAGATGTGATTTTGGTTGTCAGAAATGCGGAGACTTTGCAGCGTGCCATCTGCCTGGGTTATGAGGAAATTATTGCCAAGCGCAGTAGGCGTTGGCTCTATCGAAGTTGCTGTAGTGTGGCTTTTGATCACGAAATATGCAACAATCACCAGCGCCAGAATGACCAGCAAATCCATGTGGGACGTTTGATCATAAGGTTAACCTCTGGAGCGCCGGATCAGCCAGGAAATAACCCCGCCTGCAATCACCAGACCGGGAAGGATGACACAGGAATGATATTGCCATGATCAACAGCCAGAAATTGCTTGGGAGTGTCAGAGTGCGGGTGATGGCTGTTGGTGTATTCAAATTGATCAATTGTTCCTGTCCAGCGGCCCAATCAATCGCATTGATGAACATATCGCCATTGGCATATTGGCCGAAGTAGACATTTGAGGCGAAGTCAGCATCTCCAAATACAACTACATGGCTTCCTGCAGTTAGTGTCTTCAGCAGCGACTGCCAGTGTGAGCGGACCTGGGATATCACTCCCGAGTTGAAGGTCTACTTGTCCATTCGTTAGCGGACGCAAAATCAGTCTCTCCCCATGCGGAATTGGCAGCTGTCGCGACCAATGCCACGGGCTGGTTGGTCATATTGGATGCGATGGAAAGACTACGGGCAGTCGGATAGAACGAAACCAAGACTTGCAGTTTTTCGGTTATTGGATGGGTGCCATACGTAGCGGCTACGGCAAAGTTCGGGTGGATTTGTATTCGTATCGATGACGATATCGTTATCGAAAGTGATCCCCCAGTTCGCAGCAAGATACGCGGCCAGAGGGTCGGGAGAATTGCCAAATTGCGTCAATGGAGCAGGTTCTTCCATAACAACCAGAGCACCACCCTTTGAAACATAATCCTGAAGTAAAGTCTGTTCGGCGGCGGAGATTGGTTGAGTTGGGCCGGCAATGACAATGACAGTAGCATTGTCCGGAATTTTATTTTGTGGCGATAAGGTTCAGAGACTGGACAGTATAGTTCTTAGCCTCGAGTGCAGACTTTGGCGGTTGTATAGGCAGGATCGGCAGCGTTCTGGATGTCCCTTTCGCCGTGACCGGTCAGGAAGTAAATGGTTCGTTGTCCCGGGTTCATAAGACGGACCAAGGCTGAAGTGATATCCTGCTCGGAAGCCGAGGCGACAATTTCATGATGGTCTCCCATCTGCAAATAAATTTTTCCATCACCTGTAATGCCGGCTTGTTTGGCCGCAAGAGGATTCTGATCCGGGTCAATAATCGTGTAGTCAAACTTGCCATTCGAATGGTTCTTATAATTCTCAAGCAACTTCTGGGCAGTGTCGCTGGGTGTTTGGGATGTAAAGAAAGCTGTGGCCTGGACCGAGGCAGGTAAGGCTTTCAGAGTATCCAGCGTTTCAGAGGCCAGACTATTCTGTTTGTCTTCAGTAAAGTCCATGGGCTTTCCAGGGTTTTGGAGGATATAATATTGACCACAAGGAGGATGCCGATAAACGCCAACAACATAATTGCGGCATTACTTCCATAACGCGCCTGTCTTCCGGTGAGAAGTTCGCGCACACGTTGTGGATCAAGCAGGGCAAAGAAAGCCAAACCCAGAACGATCAGAGCAGCAGAAACCACCAACGCCCAATTAAACACCTAGGGCATTGGGAAGTGTGTAGATTTTGGCAACGGCGAGCAACTTAACGACTAACAAAATGATCGTTGCCAACAATGCGATACCCAGATACCCATAACCCGATGACTGCAACCTTCTTCGGGCTGTTTCTTGCTTTTGGGATTTCTTTGTCTTAGCCATTATCTCCACCTTCTTATTTCAACAGCGACCGCGCTTAGGAACAAGCCCAGAGCGGTCAGGCTGAGCGGATAGATAATATCAGAGATGTGACATTGTGCCAGCAACCATGGAATTGAAGCGACCGTTTAGATCCAGATAATTGAGAATATTATTGATGGAATCATTCTGGATAATATAGGTCGGCAGTCGGATAAGCCACCAAAAAACAATGAGAACGGCCAATGTTGCGAAGAACGCCGCAAACTGGTTGTTGAAAAACGAGGACATGGCTGTTCCGATTGCCAAGGAAAACCGCAGTCAACAGGATGATGGCTATGTAACGCTGATATCATGACACCCTGGTCAATACCCGGTTGGTCAGTTTGTTGAGTACTATCGGATACACCAGGGTTGTTGCGATGATGGTCAGCATGAACAGAAAAGCGCCAAGCCATTTTCCAACCACCAATTCCCCGTCCTTGATGGGCGTTGTTAGGAGGAGTTCAAGAGTTCCCATGCGTTGTTCGTCTGCCAGCAGGCGCATGGTCAAAGCTGGAGCAGCGAACAAAAAGACGGTTGCCAGGGGACCAATGACAATATCAATCACCGGGAGCAGTGTTGCTATAATATGACTGGTTCGTCGTAGTAGTAGATGATTACGACGAAGTAAATACCAACCGTTAACAGTGTTAAGTAGAGCTGCAATATAAGCGATCGGACTGGTGAAATAATGCCGATATTCACGGCGGGCAATTGTCCAGATATTACGCATGGCTTACCTCTCTTTCCTGGCATTATCCTGCGTAAGTTGCAGGAATATTTCTTCTAGGCTCAACCCAACCGGATGGAACTCGAGCAGGTCGTAACCGGCCTTGATTGTCGCTCTGGCAACCGCAGGGCGAACATCTGCAGCAGGTGCGAATTGGAACTCCAGAGCCCCATCCGGTTGGAGTCTTGGCGTTTTGTACGCCATCAATTTTTGCAATGATGGGGAGCAAGTCGTCTGCCTCCCCCTTGACACGTAGAACTACATGCTCTGCGCCAACCAAGCGGGATTGAAGGTTTTCAGGTGTATCCTCAGCAACGATTCGACCTTTATTGATAATCAAGACACGATCACAAAGTTGCTGGGCTTCTGAAAGAATATGGGTTGAGAGAAGGACAGTCCGCTCTTTACCGACATCGCGGACGGTATTTCGGAATTCCACCACCTGAGCGGGATCAAGACCGATGGTCGGTTCGTCCAGGATCAGAACTTCAGGTCTGTGCAACAAGGCCTGGGCCAAGCCCACCCGTTGGCGCATCCCTTTTGATAGATTCGAAATGTACCCATCGGCGCGATTTTCCATTTGTACCAAATCAAGGGCAGCATCCACCATATCATCCCCATTCGGCAGGTGACGCAAGTCAGCCATGAATTTCAAGTATTCGTAGACGGTCATTTCGGGATAGAGCGGAACCGTTTCGGGCAGGTAACCGACACGGCGACGTACTTCGAGCGACTCGCTGATCACGTCAAAACCAGCCACCTGGGCTGCCCCGTAGGTTGGGGGCATATAACCGGTCAGGATGCGCATTGTTGTGGTTTTCCCGGCGCCATTTGGACCGAGAAAACCAACGACCTCACCCTGTTTGGCTTCGAAGGTCAAGTTTTCAATTGCCCTTCGAGAGCCATAATCCTTTGTGAGACCAGTAGCACGGATCATGGATTCTCCTTAAAAGAAATGATATTGATTGCGGGCGAAATAAACGGCACTGCAGCCTGTTTGGCAGCGGTGCCGATGGTGGCATCACTCAATCGAATAGTACTATACAATTAAAGGTGAGGCAAAGTCAAGTGGTTTTATTTATTTCTAATCAAACCCTAATCTATAATTAGATAATAATACCGAATCATGGTCCTCAGGGAATTGCCGAAGTTGGAAGAGGGACAAATAGAGAAATTGGAGTGAATTGACTACAATAAATCATGTTAGATAGAATTGGACGACATGGAGACAGGAAATCTGCTATCTCCTTGATTCTAAAATCGAATTGGAGAGGATGCATGAACATTCTTTGGCTTGGCAGCCGTCATGGACTGAATAATTTTGAGCAAATCGCAATTGTGGGTGTATTGACTACCGCCTTTATCAGCCTGCTTTACGCATGGCTTTTGCGGGGAACGTTCTTAAAAAGGATAAGGGCACGCAGAAGATGCAGGAAGTCTGGGACGCAATCCGCATTGGGGCGAATAGTTATCTTAGCCGCCAGTTGAAGACCATTTTGCCCCTGATTGGGATTCTGACGGTGGTCCTGTTTTTGAGTGTTTATGTGGTGCCCCCTTCCCAGGAAGCAACCGGAGAGTTTGGCGCGAACGCACAAATCATCATTGCCATTGGCCGGACGATCGCCTTTATCATGGGCGCTTCCTTCTCGCTGCTGGTCGGTCAGTTGGGCATGCGCATGGCAATCCAAGCGAATGTCCGGGCGGCTTCAGCAGCACGGCGCGGCTTGAACGAAGCCCTGACCATTGCATACTATTCAGGGACCATCACTGGCATGTTGACCGACGGGCTGGGACTTATTTGGTGGCACCATTATCTTCATTGTCTTTGGTAAAGCTGCGCCGGATGCCCTGCTTGGGTTTCGGTTTCGGTGGGACGCTGTTGGCTTTGTTCATGCGCGTTGGCGGCGGCATATTCACCAAAGCCGCTGATGTGGGTGCGGACTTGGTTGGTAAAGTTGAAAAAGATATCCCTGAAGATGACCCGCGTAATGCGGCAGTTATTGCGGACCTGGTGGGCGATAATGTGGGCGACTGCGCAGGTATGGCTGCCGATATCTTCGAATCCTACGAAGTGACCATTGTTTCCGGATTGATCCTCGGTCTGGCGCTGATGGCAATTGATCCGACCCACAGCCTGAAATGGATTGTCTACCCACTTATCATCCGCGCCATTGGTGTGCTTTCGTCCATCCTGGGAACATTCACTGTGCCGATCTGGGAAAAAATGCCGTCAAAGGGCTTTGTTTGGTTTCCTTCATGCCCACGATGCGGAAGAAGCCATGTTCCGCTCATATGAGGTTTCCAGTGTCAATACTATCCTTTGGTCGTTCCTGCTGGCCATCTTGTACTGCCATGACTGGCGCATGGCGATGTTGACTTCCATCGGCGTTGGCCTGGCAGTGGTCTTCAACCCTCTTACTTCCTACTTCACTTCCACCAAGCGTGCGCCAGTAAAAGAAATTGTCGAATCGACCAATACCGGCGCAGCGACGACCATCCTTTCTGGTTTGTCGGTTGGGATGGAATCGAGCGTCTGGGCATTGGTCGTGATCGTCATTAGTTTTATCTTTGCCCTCCTGCTCTATAAAGGCCAAGGCGCACAGTATGTGCTCTATGCGGTTGCCATGATCGGCATCGGCATGCTTGAGCCATACGGGCAATAATGTGGCCATGGATTCCTATGGTCCGATCTCTGACAATGCGAATGGCATCGGGGAAATGGCCTGGCACGATCTGGATGACGACGAGACAAAGAAAGCCCGCCAGATCATGGCGGACCTGGATGCGGTTGGTAATACCACCAAGGCCATCACCAAAGGTGTGGCCATTGCCTCGGCTGTTATTGCCGCGGTCAGCTTGTTTGCCTCGTTCTTTATTGATGTTGGCCGAGTCCAGCAGGCAGCGAACGCGGCCGCCCAGGCGGCTGGACAGACCATTCCATTTACCAAATTATTGAGCGATACGGGTATCCGTGTCTCCGAAATCCCGTGTCTTCATTGGTCTGCTGTTGGGCGGGGCACTGCCCTGGCTCTTCGGGTCACTCTCGATCAAGGCGGTCAGCCGCGCTGCCGGTCTTATTGTCATGGAAGTTCGGCGGCAGTTCAAGATCCCCGGGCTGATGGAAGGCAAGGTCAAACCGGATTATGCCCGGGTAGTTGGGATTTCAACCGCCGCAGCGCAGAAGGAACTTATTCCGCTGGCGACGATTTCGGTGTTGACGCCACTGGCGCTTGGCTTGATGTTGGGTGTGGAAGCACTGGCTGGTTTCTGTGCAGGCATCATCCTAAGTGGCCAGTTATTGGCGGTCTTCATGGCAAATGCTGGAGGTGCATGGGATAATGCCAAGAAATCCATCGAAGATGAACCGCGTAACCTCGCGGCCAACACTGGCAAGGGCTCGGAACGACACAAGGCAAGTGTGGTCGGCGATACCGTTGGTGACCCACTCAAGGATACTGCTGGCCCAGCTCTGAACCCGATGATCAAAGTGGTGAACCTGGTTTCACTCTTGCCGCGCCAATCATTGTCAAGTACGCAGGTGGAAGCGGCTTGACTCAATGGATTGTGTGGGGCATTGCAATTCTATTGGCGTCAGCAGTCGGATGGGCAATTACCAGGTCGAAAGCTTCGGCTCCAGTGTTGAAATAAGGAAAAATGTGAGCTTATTACACGTCAATAAGCAGTAATAATCAACCTCCCGCATATGTGTAGCGGGAGGTTGATCGATATTCTTCTCTATTTCAACCATTAATTTTCTTTCTTCTTCAAATAGCGCCTCTGCCATTCGAACAGCTTGTTAAGTGCCTCGATGGGCGAAAGCGAATTGACATCCAGACCACTAAGTTCATCCAATAGAGGATTGGTTTCCGGAAAGAGCGCCGCCTGCTGGGCCGCGTGTGGATTGATGCGGACTGCCTGGCCAGATGACTTTTCCAGTTCTGCCATGATCTCAGTCGCCCGCTGAATAACTGGGCGGGGCAAACCCGCTAATTGTGCCACGTGGATACCGTAAGAACGGTCAGCGCCACCCGGGATAATTTTATGCAGGAAGACCACTTTTCCGTCCGCTTCGGTAACGGCAACATTGTAATTGCGCACTCCCGGCAGCAGGTCAGCGAGTTGCATCAATTCGTGATAATGGGTGGCGAAAAGTGTTTTAGCGCGCAAGGACGGGTGATTGTGGATGTACTCGACCACCGCCCAGGCAATCGAGACACCATCATAAGTGCTCGTTCCGCGCCCGATTTCATCCAGGATGAGCAACGACCTTTGAGTGGCATGATGAAGAATATTGGCTGCTTCGATCATCTCCACCATAAATGTGGATTGCCCAGCATGGATTTCATCCTGGGCACCGATGCGAGTGAAGATACGGTCAACCAACCCAATCCTGGCAGAAGCGGCCGGGACGAAGGATCCCATCTGTGCCATCAGCACAATCAGCGCAGCCTGCCGCAGATATGTGGATTTTCCAGACATGTTCGGTCCGGTAATAATCCGGACGATCTCGCCCTTTTCGAAAATAACATCGTTGGGGACATACCGTTCACCTTGCAGACTTGTCTCGACGACCGGGTGGCGGCCTTCGTGGATTTCCAGCACATCATCCTCCCGGACTTCGGGTCGGACATAACCACCCAGCGCAGCGGTCTCAGCCAAAGCCGAGAAAACGTCCAGTTCGGCCAGGGCACGGGCGGTGTCCAGCAAGCGGCTGGCGGATTTAGCCAATATCGAACAGACTTCACGGAAAAGGCGCAGCTCAATCTCACGGATGCGTTCCTCAGCATTCAGGACAAGTGTCTCATACTCTTTCATCTCCGGTGTGATGTATCGTTCGGCATTGACAAGTGTCTGTTTGCGGATGTAATCTGATGGGGCCTTGGCAGCTTGTCCCTGCGAGATCTCGATATAATATCCGAAAACTTTGTTGTAACCGACTTTTAGTGTCTTGATCCCAGTACGCTGACGTTCGACTGCTTCCAGGTTGTTGATCCACTCGCGGGCGTGGCGGGACGCCTCGATGACACCGTCCAATTCGGCAGAATAGCCGGGACGGATGATGCCGGTATTTTGAAGGGTTGCGGGCGGGTCATCATCTATGGCAGATTGGAGTAAAGTGTAATTCATCAGCGCAGGGAGTAAATAGAATTTGATGGCAATGTTGAAGCATGCTTCAGCGGTAATGAATAATTGTAGAATGGCTGGCAAGTGGATCAACGTGTCTCGCAGAGCCACCAGTCGCGCGGCTGTGCATGACCGGAAAGAATACGGTTGACCAGGCGTTCCAGGTCGGCCAATGGTTTCAGCGCGGAGCGCAACTCGGCGCGCAGCATCGAGCGGGAGAAAAAGAACTCGACTCCATCCTGCCGTGCCCTGGATACGGTTCACGTCGAGCAACGGCTGGCTGACCCACTGGCCCATCAGCCGTTTGCCCATGGGTGTGACAGTTTGGTCGAGCACTCCAAGCAACGAACCTTTGGTCCCGCCACGCAGAGTTTCAATCAATTCCAGGTTGCGGCGGGTTGCAGCATCCAGCGTCATGAATTCGCCCAGACTGTAAACGCGCAGGCTAGTCAGGAGAGGAAGGGCTGCCACCTCGGTTTCTTTCAGGTATTGGATAATGCCGCCTGCTGCACGGACAGCGAGTGGCAGATTCTTTAATCCAAAACCATCCAAGGTGGAGGCTTCGAAATGAGAGAGCAATGCTTCCTGGCTTTTACCCGGCTCAAAACGCCAAGCAGGCCAGGCTGTCAGGTGGCCGGCAATACCATTTGGGATAATGAGATTGTCGGGGTAGATGATTTCTGCAGGGCGAGACGTGTCAGTTCGGCGCGGAGGTGCCCATGCTTGTCCCGAGGCACTTGCCGAAGGGTCCGAGGCCATATCGAGTTCGGTGACCGCGAATTCTCCGGTGGTGATGTCCACGTAGGCGATCACCGGCACGTCCGTCATCTATCACGATTGAAGCGAGGTAGTTATTCGCATCACCGGGCAGGAGGCCAGGTTCGACAATCGTCCCTGGTGTGACCACACGCACAACCCGGCGCGGGAATATTCCCTTAGTGGGCTGGTTCCCAACCTGTTCGCATATGGCAACGTGGTAGCCTTTTTCGATTAGCCGGGCGAGGTAGTTCTCAACAGCATGGTAAGGAATACCAGCCAAGCGGAGCGCGCAACCCTTTGCCGATGGGGCGGGAGGTGAGAACAATATCCAGTTCGCGGGCGGCAGTTTCAGCGTCCTGGTCAAAAGTTTCGTAGAAATCGCCGAGGCGGAAGAACAGGATGGCATTGGGGTACTGGCGTTTGATTTCAAGGTATTGCTGGCGGATGGGAGTGACATCTTCGGTCATGTCTCCATTTTACTGCTTCTTATAGTTAAATCTGTACCACTCATACAAATTTCTGCGCTATAATTAAATCACTATACTCTAACGAAAAGGAGACTGAAATGGCTAGTGTTACGTACGATCACATTACGAAAGAATTTGGAAATGTCACGGCAGTGAACGATCTGAACCTGCAAATCGACGACAAAGAATTCCTGGTTTTCGTTGGCCCTTCGGGCTGCGGGAAGACGACCGCCCTGCGCATGCTTGCTGGGCTGGAGGAAATCACCAAGGGTCAGATCAAAATCGCTGACCGCGTTGTCAATGATGTTCCTCCCAAGGACCGCGACATCGCAATGGTGTTCCAGTCCTATGCGCTGTATCCGCATATGACGGTTTATGATAACCTGGCCTTTGGCCTGAAACTGCGCAAGACACCGAAAGAGGAAATCAAGCGCAGGGTACAGGAAGCAGCTGATATCCTGGGTATTGGGGAACTGCTCACCCGCAAACCGCGCCAGCTTTCCGGTGGACAACGCCAGCGAGTGGCGGTTGGACGGGCGATCGTGCGCGAGCCGAAAGTCTTCCTCTTCGACGAACCGCTTTCCAACCTGGATGCCAAATTGCGCATTGCCATGCGTTCCGAAATCACCAAGCTGCATCACCGTCTGGGTACTACTTTTATCTATGTGACCCATGACCAGATGGAAGCCATGACAATGGCCTCCCGCATTGCGGTCATTAACAAGGGTGTGCTCCTGCAGTTGGATACCCCACAAACGCTCTATGATCACCCGGATAACATGTTCGTGGCTGGTTTCATCGGCGCTCCGGCGATGAACTTCTTCAAGGCGAAACTGCGCAAAGAAGGCAGCAAGCTTGATCGTAGAAACAGGTTCCTTTAATATCCCCATCCCACCCGAGAGGATGAAAGCTTTCCAGAGCATATGTGGATAAACCGATTGTGTTCGGTATCCGACCCGGAAGATATTTTCAACCCGGCTTTCGTCCCGCCCGGGATTCATGTGGCCGAGGTCGAGACGAAGGTGGATGTGACCGAACTGATGGGTAACGAAATCTTCCTGTACCTGCTGGCTGGCTCGGACAATATTGTTGCCCGTGTTGACCCGCGGACTGATTTCCGCATTGGTGACAAGGTTCAGGTGTCCTTCAACCTGGACAAGATGTCACTTGTTCGATCCTGAAACCGAGTTAGCCATCCGCTAATCTGGTTTGATCCCATAAACCGCCAGGTGCGTATTGCCTGGCGGTTTTTATATCTGAGGTGATTTATGGAAGCGAAATATAAACTGGTTTTGGTTCGTCATGGACAAAGCACCTGGAATCTGGAAAATCGTTTCACCGGCTGGACGGATGTTGACCTGACCGAGCAAGGGTGTCAGGAAGCTCACACGGGCGGGCAACTCCTGCGCGAAAAAGGATTCACGTTTGATATTGCTTACACTCCGTTCTGAAACGCGCCATCCGAACTCTGAACATCGTTCAGGAAGAAATGGATCTTGAATGGATCCCGGTTGTCCGTGCCTGGCAGTTGAACGAACGCCATTATGGAGCGCTGCAGGGCTTGAACAAAGCCGAGATGGCAGCCAAATTTGGCGAAGAACAAGTGAAGATTTGGCGACGCAGTTATGATGTCCCGCCACCAGCGCTGGAATTGAACGACGAACGTCACCCACGCTTCGACCGCCGTTATGCGGATCTGACACCCGCACAACTCCCTGCGACCGAATCGCTCAAGATCACCTTGGAACGCGTCCTTCCTTACTGGCACAGCACCCTGGCTCCGATGATCAAATCTGGTAAACGCGTGTTGATCTCTGCTCATGGCAACAGTATCCGGGCGATGGTCAAGTATCTGGATAATATTTCGGATAAGGAAATTCCCGAACTCAATATCCCGACCGGCATCCCTCTGGTCTACGAACTCGATGCGGATCTAAGCCTGTTAAGCACTATTACCTGGCAGACGAGGAGACCGTCCGAAAGGCGGAGGAGGCAGTGGCTGCACAAGGTAAAGCCAAATAAAACAAAAAACTGGCGCTAATCAACGCCAGTTTTTTATTATTAAGGATATATTATTTTCGTTTACGTCCGAGCAATGCGAGCAGGGCGGCAATAACAAGTGCAGCGACAACAATTATAATTACTGCGCCGCGGGCCGCGAGACAGGCAGCCCCGGAGAAGGGGTTGGGGTTGGCGGGATTAGCGTCCTGGTGGAGGTTGGGGTGGAAGTGGGCCAAGGGGTGATGGTGGGATGCCCGGTGGGTGTTGATGTGGGCAGAGTGGGAGTGGGAGTGTAAGCTGTACGGATGATGATCTTTTGACCTGGGATAAATGACGGATTTTTCGGTCAGACCGTTCAACGCAGAAGGTCATTCAGGGATATGTCATAGGCGAGGGCAATGCCAAGAGCGGTATCACCGCTCTGGACGATGTAGGTAATGGAGCCATCTGCGTTGGGTGTGTTCGGAACCGAGGGTGGCGTCGGGAGGGTGGTAAGAAGGTGGAGGAGTAAAAGGACGCAGGTGTTCCACCGGTGGAGAGACCACAGTCAATCACATAGTAGTACGTATTCCCGGAAACAGCCACACCTGCGCCAATATCCTGCAGATTGGTGGAAATCATGGTGTTCAGGTGAGGGGCATCTTCTGTCCAATCTTCCACTGCCTCCTCGGCGGTCAGACCAACACCCGCGATAATATTTTCGGAAAAGAAACCAGGCCTGCCATTGCTGATATCGCCTGCAACCGGGTAGCCAGCCTGCAAGGCGCGTTGGAAAGGCTGCAATCCATCGGCGCTGATGTGGGTGATGGTGCCGATGGATAGGTTGTATTCTGCCTGTCTCTGGGCAATGCTCATCAGGATGGAATTTGGAGTATAAGGGGCAGCCCATAGAGAAGCTCGCAGAGCATTGACCGCGTCGATCAGCTCAGAAGCCGTCGAGAGATTCGGAATTGTATGCGGATTCGGCATACGCTGCGTTGCGTGAAAAGGAAATCGTCAGGATTAGTGAAAAGAATCAAAAGAGCTAGTAATGATTTTCGCATCCGGTCATTATAACGTTTGGGTGAAGCAAACTTCAATACAGGAACAATGAAGAAACCTGCGAGTGAACTAGAGGGGATGTTCGTCCCGCTGCAAAGTGACATTGTTCATGATTTGACGCAAGCACTGAGCATGTACAATAAATCGTCAGGAGACACATATGTCCATCTTTACACCCGGCCGCCGTTGGCAGCCACCCTTCATGCCCTTCAAGCGGGAACCACTTGGTCGCCGTGCTTTGGTTTCCTCTGGAAGAAATTGTTAAAGGCCCATTATGGGGCTGCCGCATGTGCGGAAACTGCCTGTTGCAGGAGACGGCCTTCATCTGCCCGATGGAATGCCCCAAGGGCTTGCGCAACGGACCTTGCGGCGGCTCCACGCCTGAAGCATGTTATGTGGATAAGACCCGTCCCTGCATCTGGTACAAGATTTATGAACGTTCCTTCAAGATGGGTCGCCAGGAAAAGCTTCATGGAAGTCCTGCCGCCCCTGGACTGGGAGAAGGTCGGCGCCGAGACCTGGGGAGATGTGGCCGGACAGGTCAAGCAGATGGGCACCGGGAAGGTTGCGAAAGGACTGCTTATTTGGTTCAACGCGAAGAACGCTCCAAGACCTGGGATGGGATCTTCCGCCCTGTGCGCCAGCCGGATTGGTGGCAGGGCGATAGCGAATACCACGCACCGAAATATACCGAACCTGTCTCGGAACTGGAACGGCGACTTAAAGCGGGAGAATTTGTCGTGCCTGCGAGATTGCCCCGCCTTTGTCTGCCTCGACCAACAAGCTGACCAGCAACATTGACCTGGTCAAACCATATGTGACCGCCATCAATTTTACCGATAACGCCTCTGCCACCCCGCGCATGACCTCCTGGGCGTGCAGCAAAATTGCCATTGAACGCGGCGCGGAACCTGTCATGCAGATCGCCGCCCGTGACCGCACGCGCGCCGGCCTGCAGGGTGAAATCCTGGGCGCTTCCGCCTTGGGTGTGCGCAATGTGCTGTGCGTCACCGGCGACAGCCCGGTGCTGGCACCCCAGCCGCGCGGTCGCATGGATATCAATGACCTGGATGCCATCCAGATGCTCTGGATCCTGCGCCGCATGCGGGACGAAGGCCATTATCTGGATGGGCGCGAGATCAAGTTCCCGCCCAAGTTTTTCCTTGGGCGCGGCAGCTTCGCCGTTTGCATCCGATCCGAAATTCCAGGCATTGCGCGAGCATAAAAAGGTCAACGCCGGGGCGCAGTTCTTCCAGACCAACCTGGTCTACGATATTGAGCGCATGGAAATCTGGCTCAATGAACTTGCCAAACGCAACATCCTGGATAAAGTCTACATCATGGTGGGTATCACGCCGCTCAAGAGCTTGAAAATGGCTCGTTACATGACCGAGGTGCCGGGTGTATGGGTGCCGGAACCGATCATTAAGCGCATGGAAGCTGCCGATGCTGGCTGGGAACGCACAGGAAGAAGGCGTGCAGATTGCACTGGAACTGGCTCGCAAGAT
Organism: uncultured Chloroflexia bacterium; assembly: GCA_963760315.1. Taxonomy (GTDB): domain Bacteria; phylum Chloroflexota; class Anaerolineae; order Anaerolineales; family Villigracilaceae; genus UBA877. Next base: position 673,198 of record CAVXCK010000003.1, on the reverse strand, counting down.
CAAAGGTTACGAAAAGCAGGGCATCCACGGCCTGCACATCATGCCGGTCGGCTGGGAAGATATCGTTCCGCGCATCGTCACCGAAGCGGGCCTGCGGTTGGAGGACTTCGTACCCATAGAACCGGTCAAGAAATAATTCATCAAGATTGGATAGTTCTTGATCTCTGGAGGTAATAATGGACGCATTGTTGCCACATGAAATGGCTGAGAAAGCTGAAGCGCGGGAGTTCGCAAGGCCGCATTGTCCTTTCTACCTTTGTTTACCCTAGCCATTCTGGCCGGAGCATTCATCGGCCTTGGGCGCCATGTTTGCCACCACCACGGCTGCCGCCGCCTCGATCTTGCCTTATGGCGTGGCACGCCTGCTGATCGGCCTGGTCTTTTGCCTGGGCTTGATCCTGGTAGTTGTTGGTGGAGCGGAGTTGTTCACCGGGAATAACCTGATCGTCATGGCCTGGGCAAGCCGTAAGATCAGCACCTGGGCGCTTCTGCGCAATTGGCTGATCGTCTATGTGGGGAATTTTGTTGGGTCACTGGGGACAGCAATGCTGGTGTTCTTCGGTAAACAGTATGCTGCTGGGAGTGGATCGGTAGGGGAAGCCGCTGCTCAAGATTGCCATCGGAAAGGTCAACCTGGGTTTCGTCCAGGCGTTGGCCTTAGGTATTCTATGCAACGGTTTGGTCTGCCTGGCGATCTGGCTGACCTACAGCGCCCGCAGTGTGGCGGACAAGATCCTGGCCATCCTCTTTCCCATTTCGGCTTTTGTGGCCGCCGGCTTTGAGCACTCAATTGCCAACATGTATTTCATCCCTTATGCCCTGTTGATCAAGGCTTTCGACCCGGCCTTCACGGCAAACAAAATGATCGACCTGTCCGAATTAACCTGGAGCTCGTTCCTTCTGAAGAACCTGCTGCCAGTTACCCTTGGGAACATCATCGGGGGTGCATTGCTTGTTGCCGCCATGTATTGGCTCATCTATCTGCGGAAAAATAAGAGCTAACAAAACATTGTTGCCGAAACTAGATTGACCCGGCCGGGATGCGCAAGGTAAGAGTTGGTCTTATCCAGTAACACTAACTCTTACTATTCTCGCTTGCAGCAAGTCGAAGGACATGAGGTAGAAAAAAATGAATTTACTATTGCGGGGTGACGTATTCGTACGTCGGGTTTTTGAAAGACTGGCAGGATTGGCAGCGGGAATGATTTTCAGCGACCTCAGATCTCAAGAAAACCTTTCACTTGGTATAAGGATTATCCAGGACCGATCCCCCGGACATTGCCCGTAGGGAGGCCTCTGTGCACGAGCTCGCTTAAGTTGTAGTATTCGCCAATAAATATAACGTTATATGAGGTCTTGGCAGTGCGGATGGTTGTGGGATGGAATACTACGAGATTTTTTGCATCCCTGTTTGAAATGATACAATTTATATAATATCTCCTTCGGAGAGAAATGTGAATATTCTCAGCGTGACTTACTTTCTCAATGGCTTTCTGATGATCGCCATGCCAATTGGCCTGACGATTTATTTGACACGCAAATTCAAACAAGGTTGGCGATTGTTTTGGATTGGTGCTGCAACGATTGATCTTTTCGCAAGTATTACATATTCCATTCAATGCCCTGGTGAACCCAGTTTTTAACCAATTCGGTTTTATTGCCCTGCCATTGTCTTTACAGAACAGTATCCTTTCTGTTTTCCTTGGTTTAAGTGCAGGGTTGTTTGAAGAGCTCTCCCGCTATGCCATGTATCGCTGGTGGGCAAAGGATGCCCGCTCCTGGGGCAAGGGATTGCTGGCGGGGGCAGGTCACGGTGGCATTGAAGCGATCCTCCTTGGCTTTTCTGGTACTTTATGGATATATCCAGATGCTTATAGTACGCGGAACGGATATTTCGACCCTTGTAAGCGCCAGATAAAGTTGAATTGGCCAAAGCCCAAATCCAAGCTTATTGGTCTGCGCCCTGGTATATGACCATGCTTGGCGCCCTTGAACGTCTGTTTACCATTCCGTTCCACCTGGCATTGTTCGGTACTTGTTTTACAAGCATTCACACGGAAGAAATTCTGGTGGGTGGGCATGGCGATCCTTTACCACGCCTTGGCAGATGGTATGGCAGTTTTTGTTTCACAGATTGGATTTTCTGCAATAGCCATTGAGGGAATTATCGGTACCTTTGCGATTGTGAGTATTGTAATTATTTTTGCACTGCGCCAACCCGAACCTTCCGTGGATCAGACCCTTACTCCAATTCCGATACCGAAATTCAAACACGAGCCGGTCAATGAGACCAAGGAAAACCTGGATCGAGACGCGTTATCAATAAAGAGGCATTATGATCCATACTGAAAATCTGGCAAAAAAATTCGGCGCGATCCATGGCGGTAGAAAACCTCAGCCTGGATGTCGCCGAGGGCGAGGTGTTCGGCTTCCTCGGTCCGAATGGCGCTGGAAAGACGACCACTGTCCGCATGTTGACCAGCCTAATTGGTCCGACCGGAGGCTCAGCGACGGTGGCCGGGTTCACGGTCGGACAGCAGGATACCGAGATCCGCCGCACCGTCGGCGTATCTGACCGAAACCCCGGGCATGTACGATAACCTGTCTGCTGAATACAACCTGCGGATCTTTGCCGAACTGTATGAAGTAAAGGATGTGAAGGGGCAGATCGAAAAATACCTTAAAATGCTTGGCCTGTACGAGCGCCGCCTGGATGCCGCCGGGACATTCTCGAAAGGCATGAAACAGAAACTGGCAATTGCGCGGGCTTTATTGCACGAACCGCGCATCCTGTTCCTGGATGAACCGACGGCAGGGCTGGACCCGGAAGCATCGCACCTGGTGCGTGAGTTTATCGCCGAACTCAAGAAAGAAGGACGGACGATTTTCTTGTGCACCCACAACCTGGACGAAGCTGACCGCCTGTGCGACCGCATCGGCGTGTTCAAGTCTCACCTTCTGGTGGTGGATACTCCAGCAAACCTGCGCACTTCAGTCTTTGGACGGAAGGTGGTTTTCCACCTCCGCTTGGCGGATGAGAATATCTGCCTCTGCCGTGCGTAAGCTGACATTCGCGCGAGAAGTAAAAGTTGTGGAGAATAAACTGGTGGTTACGCTTGACAACCCCGACGTTCAAAACCCTGAGGTGGTGCGGACGCTGGTCAAAGCAGGGGCGGATGTTCAGTTTGTTGGCGAACTGCGCCATTCGTTGGAAGATGTTTATCTGCAATTGGTCAAGGGTGCTTAGGTGATTATGAATAAGATAAAAACGATCATCCGTAAAGAATGGGCGGAAGTATTCAAGAACCGCATGGTGATTTTCACGGTGGCATTCCTGCCGCTATTAATGACTGCCATCCCGCTGGCGATTATTTATGGGACACGCGGCACGGCAACGCGCAGCGACCTGGAAGCAGCATTAACAGCGGACTGCCATCCGAAATGACCCAGTCCATGTGCCCGAATGGATTGAGCGGTCAAGACTGTTTCCAGGTGTTCCTGGTCAGCGAGTTCATGATGCTGTTCATGCTGGTGCCGGTGGCAATCCCTGTTACCATTGCCGCGTATTCCATCGTGGGTGAAAAGACCACCCGCAGCCTGGAACCATTACTGGCGACACCCATCACCACCGTTGAACTGCTGATTGGAAAGTGCCTGGCAGCAGTCATCCCGGCGGTGCTGGCAACGTATACCGCCTTTGGGATTTTTGCCTTCGGTTCCTGGATCATCGTGGCAAACAAGACGTTACTGATGGCGTTGTTGGATGCTCGCTGGCTGATTGCCATCTTTCTCGTTGGTCCTTTGCTGGCTGTCATGGCGGTAGCGTTTGCTCTTGATGGTTTCATCACGGGTCAATGATCCACAGCGTGGCGGAACAGGTATCGATGGTTGTGATTGTGCCTGTGCTGGCCGGATTCTTTGGCCAGGTGGCAGGCCTGTTTGTCCTGAATAAACAAATTATTTCGATTGTCGCCCTGGTGATGCTGGTGCTGGATGGTCTATTGCTTTATCTAACTACACGTGTATTCCAGCGCGAGCAAATTCTAACCCGATGGAAATAGAGAGGTGATGTTGTGAAGAACATGCAAATCGCTCTCCTTCTGACAGCCTTTGCCAGCCTGCTGGTTGCCAGAATGGTATTGGCCCAAACGGGACAATTGACTCTCAGGTTGTCGCGCGATTTGGGCTATGGTGGTTTCAATGGCGATATCGAGGGCCTGTTCTCGATGCATGTGACTGGACCGGTAGATCTGGTACGGGTTGAGTTCTATATCGATAATATGAAGATTGGTGAGGTGATCCAGACGCCCTTCACCTTGCAATTCAATACTGAAGATTATCAACTCGGCAACCATCAATTATCCGCTAGTGGGTACTCCAACAGTGGGCAGGAATACCGTTCGAATGTCATTGGAACGAATTTTGTTCCGAAACAGTCTTCAATGAAAATTATCCTCCCAGTACTGGGCGTGGTTTTAGGAGCGATTCTGCTCTCGACGCTTGTGCCGTTGCTTACCCGTCGTAGCAAGCGTCTCAGCACTCCATTGGGAGCGGAGCGGAATTATGGCAACGGCGGCGGCGGGATCTGCCCGAAGTGTCATCGGCCGTTTGTCTTGCCTCTATTTGGCGCACACCTAGGGTTTTCAAAACTCGCACCTTGTCCATTCTGTGGCAAGTGGAGTTTGGTGCGGGTCGAGTCGATTGACAAATTCGCGAGGCTGAAAAGACGGAATTAGAGTCGGGCAAGGTGGAGGTGAAGGAAGAGACGGAGCAGGAAGAATACAATAAAGGGTTGGATGATTCCAAGTACCAAGATCTTTGATGCATAATTATTAATATATATAAGTAAAGGTAATCCGTATATTAGCTATTATTTATAATGCGCATAGCCATTATTACTAATATTATTTATTCATCATTTAGTAAATACTATATCCGTGTGACCTCTTGGTCGCTCTTTGGCATTACTTGTGAAGTTGCGTTGCAGCGATAAATGATAAACCCTTCTCTGTCAGTGCTTTGGCAGTCTTGTTGCAGGCATCCAACTTTGTCCATGAAGTTCAATTGCATATTGTCCCAGTCGCCGGACTCGATGACTTCCTTCTTCTCGCGAAAGTAATCCAGGATGTCGGACGGATGGGCACGGGTCTGTTCAACTTCCACATCGCCGCCTTCGTGCTTGGCAGAAATATTTGCAACATGGTCGGCGATCTCGATCAATTCCGCACGACGGTCGTATGGCTGGATGACGATACTTTTCCAGGTCTCGATGATGTGATGCTCAAAACGGACGACTTCCTCGAAGCCGAGCGCCTTGCGGAACTGGGCGGTCAGTTCCATGGTCTGGTTGTTGATGGAGTTGGACCAGTTGAAACCGATGAGCGGGGAGGTGCCATCATCGCGGCTGAAGAGTTTGGCAGCCAGCATGATCCACAGTGCATGGTAAGGATTGTCCGAGCCAAAGAAGACCGAGATCTTGAACTGGATATCCACGCCCAGGCGATAGAGCAGGAAACCCAGCAAGATTGTTCCGGCATTGAAATTCAGCACGTGCTGGACACCGTAATTGGTATAGTAATACAGGAACTCATCCAGCCACATCAGAGCATGCTCGTTGGGCTGACCGATGCCACCGAAATATCCGGTGATGGTGGCAGGTCCACCCAGGTGTGGATTGGAACCGTCGGTGCCTTTCGTGTCGAGGGTTTCGACGAAGGACGAGCCCATGATATCCAGCGCGGCGACGATAGCAGGCAGATCGCCGTCCAGCTTCGGATTCCTTCATTTTGCGGACAGCGATGAAGCGGCCAGGGACGAGGCTGCGATCCTTGATGGCTTGTTCACACATCGGGCGGATCCAGGGAAAATATTGCAGGGCCGAGACTTCGAGCGTGACAGCAGAATCGTCAGCGAATTTCATGCTCTTTCGCTCGGTCGCCCAGGACCGGGTCCGATATTCTGCAACAGAGGTGAATGCACCGCGGTCGCGTTGTTCCATCAGCCATTTCAAATCTTTGACATGATCCGGGGCACGTTCAGTCGACTATTTTCAGAAGGTGGTCGAGTTTGCGGGACTTCGCGGTGCTTGCGGTTGATCTCATCCGGCGTGCCATATTTGGCGACCACTGCCAGGAAGTCATTCATCACCGTTCTCATCGGGGTCGAGCAGGACAGTGTTGATGGCCTCCAGACGGTCTGGGGGAATGGCAAGCAGATGGCGCAGGTCTTTGTCTCATTATTCTCCTTGTAGATATGGAGTACAACCGCGCTGTGATCCAACAGGATTAATCCAACATCTTCTTCAGATTCATCGAATTCCTCATCCGGCATTCCGAACCAATTTTCCGGCTGCGGGAATTGCTTGCCGATTACTTCGTCGTGGTAGTTCTTCAAGCCCATTGAGGATAACCTCCCCGGCGTTACCATAGACCTTGGCCATCTTGGGTTTGAACTTGGGATAAAGACCAAACATATCGTGATAGATGAGCAATTGACCGTGAGCATCCGGGCCGGAGCCGAGCGACATGATGATACAGCCTTCGGCACGCTCGGTGATGAGTTTGCACAGTCGGTCAGGGACCATTTCGAGCAGGATGGAAAATGCCCCGGCCTTTTCGAGTGCTTTGGCGTCGTCGAGGATCTTCTTGGCCAGTATGGCGGACTTGCCCTGCACGCGAAAGCCACCCAATGCGCTGACGGATTGCGGCGTCAGTCCAAGATGACCGATGGCCGGGATGCCTGCATCCACGATGCCTTTGATGCGGTCAGCCATGGCCGCGCCACCTTCCAGTTTGATGGCATCGCAGCCACATTCGGCCATGAATCGACCGGCATTGCGGATAGCCGTCTCGACCGAAGGCTGGTAGGTCATGTAGGGCATGTCGCCAACCACAAAGGCAGTGGGAGCACCGCGGCGGACAGCCTGGGCGTGGCGGATCATGTCATCCATTGTGACGGGCAGGGTGCTGTCATAGCCGAGCATGGTCATGCCCAGGCTGTCGCCGACCAGGATCATCTCGATCCCAGCCTGCTCCTGCAGGTAGGCGGTGGGTAATCGTAACAGGTCAGCCAGGTGATGGGTTGAGCTGTCGGCGACCTTCTTGAAGAGATAGGGCAGGGTGATTTTCTTGCGGGGCGTTGCTTGTGCTTCTGGCATACTTAACTCCTTTTTGGAATTAGATAAGAAAAGTATTTGTAGTATAGAATATATCATGTAGAGTGGCAAGTTACATGTGGCAGGTTTTCGCCGATTGGTTATCGTGCTAGCGAACCATATGATTGAGAACCAGCTGAGGATGCTCGTCAACTACGATAACCGTTTGGGTATACGGTCTTCCTAGTGTGAGATTTCCGAAAATAATACATCGATGAAAGGTGTCTTTTATACTGGAAAGTCGAGAGTATAATAGTTTCATTGTTCAACCATTCACTCACGCAACTACGACCTTTACTCGACGGGATTTCAGGAACAAGAATAGAGCGGCTTTTTAGCCGCTCTAATTAGTGGGTAGCTTCTTGTATTATTAAGGTTCCACCACCTTCCAAGTTGCCTGCGCGGACTTGCTATTGGGACTGGTCACAATAGCCTGGATGTAGAAACCCCCGCAGTCCGTGTGGTAAGCCCCGCCAGGATCAAACGTCTGGGTGGAAGCGTTGGCGAAAGTTAGTGTGGCATCTCCCGGACTGTTACGGAAGGTACCATCGCCGTTGTAAATCGAAACATGATAAACCACCGTCGCCGGTCCGTTGGTAGTGATAATGACTTGGAAGCTAACCGCGTTGGGGCCTCCACAAAAGCCGTGGACAGTCGGCCCGGGAGAGACGCTCACCGATACACTCGTAACGATTCCGGTCGGGATCGGGATGACGGGTACCAACGACAGATCGCCGAATGTGTTGGTTACAGCTGCTGATACCCAGCAATAAGTTCCGGGGTTTTGCGGACTTTCGATCTGCCACCAGGATTGACCGGCAATGGTCGCATGGATGGGAACTGTGCTGCCAAAGGCCAGTCCGCCCACCGAGATAAATCCAACTCCAGGGCCAAAGCGGCAGTTGGTGGCATCTGCTTTTGGCGTAACCATCAGTGAGGTTGAAGTAGGGACGGGTACCGACGTCGGCGTATCAGAGGGGACAATGGGAGGTGATGTAGGAGTATCAGAGGGGATGAATGGAGGGGATGTGGGAGTATCAGTAGGGATTAAGTCCATGACCGGGGCCATGAACATGCTGAAGGAAGTCGGCAGATCCGGGTTTGAGGCGACCGGGATAGGGTAGGAGAGTGCTGGATAGGAGCCGGAGAAGATCCAGCCAGCCTTGGAAACCGAGACGTGGCAGGTGCCTTCCGGCAGATCAATGAAGTTGAACAATCCATCTGCCGCCGTTACCTGGATCTGATTTGGACCGCAGTCGGCCAGGGTCACTTCCACTCCTCCCAGGACATCTTCTCCAGGGTCAATTGTGCCGCTACCATTCAAGTCACCATAAACGGCTCCCCGCACGATTCCGCCGACAGCAGGGGTAGCAGGTCCACAAGAAGCCAGGGCAAAGCCCGCGAGAACTGTTAAAAGAGCAAGCGAATTGATAATTCTTTTTTTGACATGGCATCCTCTCTTTGGCTAAAGATAATAGGATTTTATATCATATTGTCCCAAAACGCTATCACTTAAGAGGGGAGTATTAGGAGTTCTATTCACATATCATTCAACTCAATATATACTATTGCATGATCTCCATCCAAAGGAGGAAAGCATGTCCACCTTAGTGCGCCGGTTTTTCTGGTTTTTTAACAAATTATTTATGGTCCCGATGTTTCGTCTTGGTTTTGGACCATTCGTCGGAAACAGTATATCTGGTTATATTATGGTTTTGAAAACGATTGGCAGAAGGACTGGTAAAGTCCGTTACGCTCCGGTCAATTATGCCATCCATAAGGGAAATGTCTATTGCATGGCTGGCGGGGGACGCTTCTCTGACTGGTACCGCAACATGATCGCGGCTCGTGAGGTCGAAGCCATCCTGCCCGTCGGATCCGTCTTTGGGGCTGTCGGGGAAGTATCCGATGTGGAGGAAAGAAGGGTCGTTTTACGCAAGATACTTCAGAATGCAGGATTTGCCGGTTTTTTTGCAGGTTTCAATCCGTCTACAGTTGAAGATGAAGAACTGTTGAGTAAAACGACTGAGATGCCTCTCCTGCGTATCCACCCAGTGGGAATCGGGAATGGAGCATTTGACCCAGGAGGCTGGTCCTGGGTCTGGACGCCCGTATCCATTATTCTCATAATATTGGTCATTTTCGCAATGACCAGGTAAAGCTAACAAGATTTTATGCTCATGGTACGGAATTGATCCGCTAAAGCGAGAGACTTATAAAACTAGTGATCGACATTGCAACCGAAACCTATATCTTGATGAGTTATTACGGAAATCTTACAGCCGTGGGTGATTACCTACACGGTCTGTATGACAATGCCTGCGTTTCTCAGCCCAAAATGGATCTGTAATGCCACATTCATCTATCCTAAATTTATAAATAGGTCACGCTGATAGCATGTCATATTTGTGACTATTTGGTTGCCTGAATTGCATTTGGTACAGCCACGGAATATGCCTGTTCCTTTTCAAATTTGAACTGCTGGGTGTACAGGCGATAGTAATGGCCGCCCAATTTGATTAATTCGGCGTGCGTGCCCATTTCGGCGATATGTCCCTCCTCAATTACTATAATCCGATCAGCACGGCGGATTGTGCTCAAACGGTGTGCGATAATAAAGGATGTTCGTCCTGCCATCAGGGCTTCCATGCCGCGTTGGATCAGGGCTTCAGTTAGCGTATCTACACTGGAGGTGGCCTCATCCATGATGAAGATTTCAGGTCTTGACAGCACAGCGCGTGCAAGGCTGATGAGTTGTTTCTGCCCCACTGAGAGCAGGTTACCACCTTCACCCACGTTCTGATCGTATCCATTCTCAAAAGCCAGAATGAAATCGTGCGCACCGGCAATTTTCGCTGCTTGTTCGATTTCCTCGTTGATAGCGTCGAGCCGGCCATAGCGGATATTCTCGCGGATCGAACCGGAGAACAAGTGCGGTGTCTGAAGCACGATGCCCACCCGGCTGTGGATGGATTGCAGGGTATAGTCCGTGTAGTCCCGACCATTGAGGCGGATAATACCTTCCTTTGGCTCGTAGAAGCGGCAAAGTAGGTTGACGATGGTCGTTTTTCCGCCGCCGGTCGGTCCGACCAAGGCGATGGTTTCGCCAGGCTTGACCTTCAGAGTGAAATCGGACAAGATGGGCTTGCGGTCCTCATAGTAGAAGTGAACGTGGTCGAATTCGATTGCACCCTGAATCGTATCTGCCATAATTGCGTCAGGGCGGTTTTTAACCTCAGGGACAGTATCAATCAATTTGAAGATTCGTTCTGCAGAGGCGATGGAGTTCTGCATATCGGCATAGACACGTGCAAGATCTTGTACCGGCCAGATCATGAAGGTCAGGTAAGAGACGAATGCATGGATATCACCCACGGAAAAACTGGCCGTTACACTCTGCATACCGCCGTACCAGACAATAGCGCCCAGGGCGAAGGCTGCTACGATCTGCACGGTCGGCAGGAAGAGTGCCGAAAGCCAGGCAGCACGGTAGGAGGCTTTGAACATTTCGTCGGTCAAGCCAGAGAACTCTCTCAGGTTTTCATCCTCACGACCAAGCGCTTTGACAACGCGTACACCCTGGATGTTCTGGTTGTACTCGCCAGTGATCTTCGAATTGGTACGACGAGATTTGCGGAATTCCACCAGGATCTTCCGACGGAAGTTGATGGCGATGATGAGCAGGATGGGAATGATCGCAAAGACGATCAGTGCCAGCCTCCAATTCAGGATCATCATGAAGATGACCGATGTGATTATGCTGACGATAGCCCAGGTCACATCAAGCGTACCCCAGGTCATCAAACTGGAAACGCGGCCTGAATCCGAGGTCACGCGCGCCATCAGACGTCCTACTGCGTTCTGGCTATAGTACGAGAGCGAAAGGTCCTGAAGGTGGTTGAAAACTGCTCGACGAATATCATACTGGATGCGTTCGCCCAAGATGCCAACTAGGTAAATAAAGATGAATACAGAAACAGCCTGCACCAATTGCAGCCCACCGTAGTACGAGGCGTACCTCAAAAGAGTAGGAATGCTCTTTTGGGCAATTCCCTGGTCAATTATGTCCTTGTTGATGTATGTGAACATCGCATCCAGGCTGGCGGTAAAGATGATGGCAACAAGAAATCCTGCCATCCAGCGCCAATGAGGTCTTACGAGTCCAATAATCCGTTCAAAGGTTGGGGTGGTCAGTTGACTGGTATATTCTTCTTCTTCGAGTTCAATCAATTCGTCAGGCATAATCTATTCCTCTTGTTTGCCGAAGGTTGAACCTCAAGCAAACCAGAAAAGGTTATACAGAAGCAATCTCTTCTTCCAACTCTGCATCAATTCGAGTCTGGATATCGTAAATCTTCCGATACATTCCGTCCTGAGTAACCAGCTCTTCGTGGCGGCCCATTTGGACGATCTCGCCCTTATCCATGACCAGGATCAAATCCGCGTTCATCACGGATTGGATGCGATGAGCAATGATGAATGTAGTCCGGTTCTCCATCAGGCGATTCAACGCAGAACGGATTTCTGCTTCTGTTTCAGTATCCACGCTGGATGTGGAGTCATCCAGAATCAGGATGCGCGGATTCTTCAGGAGAGTGCGGGCTACGGCTACACGTTGCTTCTGCCCGCCAGAAAGGGTTACACCCTTCTCGCCGACAAGTGTGTTGTACCCCTCCGGGAACGATAGGATCACCTCGTGGATGGCAGCGACACGGGCAGCTTTCTCGATATCCTCCTCTAGCACTTCGTGTCCAACACCGTAGGTGATGTTCTCGCGGATAGAACGGCTGAACAAGAATGGTTCCTGCTCCACGATACCAATCTGCTTGCGTAGATACTCGCGAGGATATTCCTTCAATTCCTCTCCGTCGAGCAGGATGTGCCCATCGGTATATTCGTGAAAACGGGGCAGCAGATTGACAAGAGTAGTCTTGCCTGAACCCGTCGAACCTAGCAGGGCAACGGATTGTCCTGGTTGGACCGCGAAGGAGATACCCTTCAGGACATCGGTATTCCCATCGCTATATTGGAACGAGACGTTCTCGAAGATGAGTTCTCCACGCACCGGACCGTTTGCCTGCACCGTACCCTCGGTCAAGGGTTCACGCGCCTGCTTGACGATTTCCATCAAGCGGTCGTAAGAGACCAGCCCGGTGGATGTGTTGACGATGATGCGTCCAAGGTTTCGCATGGGCCAGATGAGCCAGACCACCAACCCGACATAAGCCGGGTAGGTGCCAATGGTGATCTCTCCATGGATGGCCAGGATGCCGGCGTAGATGAATCCGGCCAACATCTGAAAACCGCACAAGAGGTCTGATAGCGGCCAGAAGAGGGATTGCATACGCATGAGTTTACGACCGCGCAGAAACTTCTCCCAGTTATCCTTTTCGAATTTATCGATCTCATAGGTCTGGCGAGCAAAGGCCTTGACCACACGGACACCAGTCAGGTTTTCCTGCAGGGTAGTGGACAATATGGCTTCCTGTTCCTGGTAGGATTCGTAAGCTTTGGTCACTTTTCTAAAGAACCACATTGAAACAATCACGATGACTGGAACAACCGCGATAGAAGCCAGCGCCAGTTTCCAAGATAGCCACCAGATGGCGATGAAATTCACGATGAACAGCAGCACGATACGCCCCACGCCGATGGCCTGGTCGTTGAAGAAAGTACGCACTGATTCCACGTCCGAGGTGACTCGCTCGATCAAATCGCCTGTAGGGGTCTTACTGTGATAGGCGAAGGACAAACGTTGGATGTGATCGAAAAGGAAGTTGCGCAAACGGCGGGTGATGTTTTCTGCAGAATAAGACGCTAACCGACTGGAGATATAGGCGAAACCACCCTCGAAGAGAGCCAGGACAACAAATCCAAATGCAATTAGAATCAGGGTCCGCGAAAGCGTACCGGCGAACGGCGTAGTATTCCCTACCACCGTGTCAGCAAAATTCCGAAGCAGGAGATAAGTCAGTGTTTTCGCCATTGCTGATACAGCCAGAGCGACGTTGGCGGTCATATAGGTCATCCGATAGCCTGTCATCATGCGCAGCATCCCGGCGAGTTTATTGTTCGTCAGGGCTTTACGGAAGTCGAAATAGGTTGAAGGGGTTCTGATTGGAGCCATAGCGGTTTCCTAAACGGGAGAGTTGGCTTTCGTATCTGGATGAAAACGAAAAAAACACGGTGCTGGAGGCACCGTGGCAAATTGATCACTTGCGTTAACCTTTATTGGTTAACAGGCGCACTCCGAGAATGTAGAATCATACCGGCTGCAGCAACGGTGCAGATATGCACGACTCTGATGCAATTCTTGATGATCATGAAGTGCGCCTCCTTTCCTTAAAATTATATTAACATGCCGAGTTTATCATTGATTTCAAGAATGTGTCAAGTCATTATTCGCAATCCCCTTTAATTTCGTAGAAACTGTTCGTTACTTATCCACCACGGGGGTACTCTAATGGGTCAAATCGTTGATCCATTTGCGCGAGAAATACCGTCCCAACCCGACGACAAACTTGGTGGCTTCCTCGCTCAGCGTCAGTGCATATACAAGGTGAATGGGGAAGTGAAACAGGAACGCTCCCGCCGTTGTGACCGGGACTCCCACCAGCCAGATGACAAAACCGTCGAGAAAAAGCGAGAAACGCGTATCTCCGCCAGAGCGCAGGATGCCAATAATGATGACATGATTTGCTGAGCGTACCGACATACCTAGCGCCAGAACGGTCAGGATATTGCGGGCGTCTGCAATCACCTCCGGCGAGACTTTAAAGAATTGGAAAAAGTTCCCTGCAAACAAATAAACCAGCAAGCCCATCAACACCGCCCCGGAAATCTGCAATCCGAGAGATCGACCAGCATAGCTGTATGCCTTTTCATTTTCGCCCTGGCCGATTAAGTTACCGACGAGTATGGCAGTTGCACTCCCGATACCGAGAAAGACTACGAACGCCAATTGATCAATTGTCGAGACAATGTTGATGGCGGCAATGGCGTTGGTCCCGATATGGGCATAGATGGCGTTATAGGTGGTGATGCCCATGGACCACAGGAATTCATTGGCAATAACTGGCAAGACCGGTTTGAGCACCGAGATCATAAATTTGATATCAAATTCGAGCAAGTCTCGCAAAGAAGCTGCAGTTGGGTTCAAACGATTCAAGTAGACAACCCCTAACATCGCCATACATTCCAGAATCCGTGCAAGCAGTCCTGCAATCGCTGCGCCATTCACCCCAAGAGCCGGGAGACCAACCGCTTCCCAGCCAAAAATGAATGGATAGGAAATCAGGATGTTAAATCCCAGTGCGGCAGTGCTGACGAACAAAGGCAAACGAACGTAGCCGGTGGAGCGCAGACTAGCCGCATAGGCAGCTGAAATGGCATAAAAACCATAGGACCAGCCGAAAATGCGTAGATATTGACCGCCCAATTTGATGACTGCAGTATCTTCCGTGTAAAGTCGCAACACTGCGCCCGGAGAGAACACTGCCAGCGTCCAAAAAACCATCGAGGCGACAAGACCCAGCTTGACAGCCAATCCCAAAACACGGCGGATATCGGGGATGTTCTTTTTTCCCCATAATTGCGCCATAAACATGGCACAACCGCTGACAATGCCAAACAGCAACAGGTTGAGCAGGAACCAGACCTGGTTTGCAAGCCCCACTGCCGCGACAGCAGTCTCGCCCAATTGTCCGATCATGACCATACCCACCATATTGAGCAAGGATGTGATCAGGCTTTGCAAGGCAATTGGCACAGCATATTTAGCCAGCAGATGGAAATAATCACGGTCCCGATAGAAATCAAACACACGTTTGAATAATGAAGTCAAATAATGCTCCAGATTCTGAGATAACCATGCAATTATACAAGCATTTCAATTGAATGGAATCGAATGTGCTCATCAACGGCAACATTACAATCTGTCTCGTTGGATATAACTTGAACCTATTCTTCTATATTCATTAGGGGTGATAATCCCGGAAATTGCCGGTAAAGCACCGGCATAAAGAAGGGATTCAATGTTTAATTAATCGAGCAAACCTGCTAGCCGGCAATATCCATCATCTACAAGAGACCTACATGAATGTCTCTAGCAGCCCTCCCACCTCTTCCATATTAAATACCGGTCCATCCACGCAAATAAGTTTCTCGCCCAGATTACAGCGCCCACACTTTCCCATCCCGCAGTGCATGCGCGCTTCAAGCGTGACGTAGTTCTTTTTTGGAGCAAACCCCATTTTCTCTTGGAGCATTTTCGTTACGAAATGGATCATTATCGGCGGACCGCAGGTGATGGTTACTGTGTTCTCCATAGAAGGGGACACCTTTTCAAGCAGTTGGGTGATCAGCCCAACGTTATGGTCCCACTTTTCGTCCGGGCTGTCCACTGTCAGGTGCAGAGCGGTGTTCGGTGCTGCGCGCCATTCGTCATATTCATCGGTGAAGACCAGCAGGGATGGGTGCCGCGCAGCCCACAAGATGGTCAGGTTTCCATAATCAGAGCGGTTGTCCAGCACATGCTGGATGACCGGGCGCAGAGGCGCGCCGCCGATCCCACCACCCAGGACAATCAGGTTTTTCCCTTTGAACTTTTTCATCGGGAACCAATTACCCAACGGACCGCGCACGCCAACGATGTCTCCTTCGCCAAGTTCATGCAAGCCAGTCGTCACAGAGCCGAGGCGGGCCACTGCGAAATCAATTGTTGGGCCACGCCCGCGACGCGTTGGCAATCCCGAAGGGTGCCTCACCCAGGCCGAAAGCTGAAACGAATGCGAACTGCCCTGGCTGGAAAGATTGGAAGGCTTTGCCTCCGCCGTTCAACATTTCAACGCGGAAGAGTTTGATCTCGGCCGCCAGGTCACGCACTTCGACCAGTTTTCCCAGGTATGGAAGCATGGAGTTCTCATTCATGCCGGTTTCTCCAGGTCCATCAGCACTTCAGTGATATCCACCCCGACCGGGCAGACTTCGATGCAGCGTCCGCAACCGGTGCAGGCCGAGGCACTGCCCAGCCCGTATTGTTCGGGGTAATAATAGAACTTGCAAAAGAAACGGTTGCGCAGGCGTTCCCCTTTTTCGGCGCGCGGTTTATGCCCCCCGGCCACGCGACCGATAATTCTCCCCGCGCAACTATCCCAACAGCGGATGCGCTCGAACTCACCGGGTCTGACCATTTCATCGCGGATTGCGAAACAGCGACAGGTTGGGCAGACGTAGGCGCAGGCCCGGCAGGAGAGACAGCGCTCGGATATTTTCATCCAGTATTCGTCGTTGAAATGCTCCGGCCATTTCCCTTTTTCCGGAACCGGGAACTGTCCGCTGTACGTTGACTTCTGAGGGCTGACGGTGGTCTCCTTCCACTCGCCACTGGGGATGAGGAAGCGGCCTTTCTCGGTCACCGCCTCGGCCAGGTAGCCTCCATCCGTCTCATATAGCATGATATCCACATCGTGGGCGTCGTCGGGTGCGCCGCCAACCGAGGTGCAAAAACAGGTGGGACCCAGTTCTTTGCATGCCAGGCCGATGAGGGTCGTATTCTCCCGCCGGCGGGCGTAGAAAGAGTCAACCGGATTGGTGTCCAGGAAGAGGGCATCGAGCAATTTGACACCGCGCGCGTCGCACGGACGGACGCCGAAGACGACGGTTTCCCAGTCTGGGAATGTTTCCTCCAGGTGGATTTCCTGTCCGGTTTTTTGTATCGTGAACAGGCGTTCGGTCGGTGGGAAGAAGATTTCCTTGACCGATAATACCGGGCGGACGGCATGGGCGGATCCTGGCGTCTGTCCATTGCCAGGCAATTTCGTCGCTCTTTGCCACCGGGCGATACAGCATTATACCGGATACCTGGCGCGGGGCGATGAGCGTCCGCGCGTTGGCAATACCGTCCAGCCAAGCTTCCAGTTCAGCTTGCGAGATGAGCCAGCGTTTTTTATCAGCATTGGATTTGCTCATCTCAGCCCTCCTTGTACTCGCCCGAAAGGACGGTCACGATCGGGGATGGGGCAACAGCCAGACCGGCGCGGTGGTCGAAGGCTTTTTCAATCTCCTCAGCCAGTTTCTGGTTTAACAGGCCGATGGGAATGTCCATCGGGCAGGCACGTTCGCACTCATTGCATCCCACACAGCGACCAGCCAGGTGGTAGGCACGCCCCAGGTGGAAAGTGCGCTTTTCATTCAAGCCGATGCCCATGACCAATAAAGGTCGAGTCATCGCGCTCATACAGGCAGGTCGGGCAGTTGCACATCGGGCAGGCCTGCCGGCAGGCATAACAGCGGATGCAGCGGTCGAACTGGGAAAGCCAGAATTCCATCCGCTCGCGGGGAGGGAGTTTTTCCAGCCAATCGGACCGGCTGACCTGCCCCGGCGTGAACGGCGACTGTCGGCTCGCCGACAAGTGTATCGTAGACGACCGGGGTACGCTCGGAACAGGCTGGCAGCGGGCCTGCAGACTGCCGTCCCCATCGCGCACACCTTCGCATGTCACGCCGATGACGTGGACCTGGTCACGGGCGAATTGGTTCTCAGCCAGCAGGACGTTGACCGCCCGGCTGTCGCACGGCTTGACGACCACCGCCACTTTTTTAGGCGGCTCTTTGCCTTTGGGCTTGAGTTTGACCGGCAGGTAGGAGGTCAGATTATTGCTTGCATCCGGGTTCCAGACGAGACGGTCGGCTTCCTCCGTGGAGTAGACAAACGTCGGACGCGTCCGGCCGCGCGGCCCGACCTCGTACCCGATCACGCAACCCACCTCGTCACTTGTGAGCAGTTCCTTTGCTTTGGCGCGGATGGCGTCCGTTTTACCGGCGCAGTCCAGCGCGGGCATGGGGACTTCCTCTTCAGGCGGAAGTAGAATATCTCGCCGCAACCTGCCATCCTCCTGGGGCGACGCGCCAGGATACCGGTCCGAGCGCCCGCACCGCTTCGGTGAATTCGGTGGCGATGCGGGAGAAGCGTTCCCCTTCCGAGGCCGAGACCCAGTCCAGGCGCAAGCGTTCCGGCTCCAGGCCGGCAAACTGCATCAGAGCATGCAGAATGGGCAAGCGCTTGGCGGCACGGTGGTTACCGGTGTCATAGTGGCATTCGCCGATATGACAGCCGAGCACCAGCACGCCGTCTGCACCCTGGTCAAAGGTGCGCATGACCAGTTCGGGCGAGACTCGCCCCGAGCAGGGCACGCGTATGGCTCGGATGTTGGCTGGGGATTTTATGCGCGCAATCCCGGCGGTATCCGCACCGGTGTAAGAACACCACGTGCAAAGGAAGGCGATTATTCTTGGTTCGTAGTTCATGCTGCCTCCGCAGGTTCTACCGCTAAAACGCCGATGATTTCCGCGACCAATTCGCGGTCGTCATAATGGATGAGGGACATGGCCTTGTTGGGGCAGGCCGCCGCACACGTGCCGCAGCCCTTACACAGATAGCCGTTGACCTTGGCAACATTCTTCTCCAGCTCGATGGCTTTGTACGGACAGGCTGCCACGCACTGCCCGCACCCGGCACACAGCAGGGTGTTCACTTCAGCAATGGACGGGTCGAGCGCAATCGCGCCCTGGTCCATCAGCGAGAGCGCCGCCGCCGCAGCTGCTCCCGCCTGCGCCACACTATCAGGAATATCCTTCGGCGACTGGCACGCCCCCGCCAGGTAGATGCCTTCGCTGGTCGTTTCCACCGGCGCCAGTTTCGGGTGGCGCTCGAGGAAGAACCCGTCCCGGCTGCGGCTGATGCCAAACTGGGCCGCCACCGCCCCGGCATCCGCCTGCGGCTCGAAGCCGGTCGCCAGCACCACCATCTCCACGTCCACCTGGTCGGGTTGGCCGTGGAAGGATTCGTCCCAAGCTCACGCGCAACTTGCCACTGCTCTTCTTGATGCTCTTGACCCTGCCGTGATAGAAATGCACGCCCATCTTCTCGGTGCGGTTGTAGAACTCCTCGTAGCCCTTCCCGAACGAGCGCATGTCACGGTAGATCTCGTGCACTTCCGCACCCACGTAATCATGCACCAACTGCGACAACTTGAGCGAGTACATGCAGCAGGCACGTGAGCAGTATTCGTGGTAGCGTTCGTCCCGGCTGCCGACGCAATGGATGATCGCCACGGACTTGGGCGGCTTGCCGTTCTTGAGCAGCACCTTCCCGCTGGTCGGACCGCTGGCATTGATGAGACGCTCGAATTCGAGTGCGGTGAGCACGTTGGGCAGTTTGCCGTAGTCCAGCTCGGGGACGCGGGATGGGTCGAAATCCTTGAAGCCGGTCGCCAGGATGATCGTGCCCACTTGCAGGTCGAGGTGCTCGTCGGGCATGTCGTGGTTGATGGCGCCGCGTTCACAGGCTGACAGGCATTCCAGACATTCCGAGCACACCCCGCAGCGCAGACAACGCTCGGATTCAGCGATAGCTTCCTCCTCGGTCAGGGGCAGGTCCACCTCGCGAAAATTGTTGACACGCTCCTCAAGCGGGATACTTTTGATGGGGACGCGCTTCTTCTTGGAGGCCTCGCCCAGCGCGAATTTGGTTTCGATCTCCTCGGCGCTGAGAGTGACCGCAGGTAACTTGTGCGGTTCCTGAAGGCCTTTTTCGCCCCGCAGGTAACGGTCCATGCTGCGGGCAACGCGGTGACCCTCGCCAATGGCATCCACGACGAAGAAGGTCACGCCGCGGTGCACATCTCCAGCCACGAAGACGCCCTTCATCGTGGTCATCATGTCCCCATCGCTCTGCACGCCGACCGGGAAGCGAGTGTTGATCGAACCGTCCTCCGGCAGGAAGGAGAAATTGGGTGCCTGGCCGATGGCCCACACGACAATGTCCGCCGGGATGATGTGTTCGGTGCCGGGCTTTTCGGTGATATTGGGACGGCCGTGCGTTGAAGCCGCGGAACTCGACTTCCATGCAGCGCACGCCGGTGATCTTGTTATTCTTGACGACGATTTCCTTGAACGTCCGGCCGGGGAACATCTTCACGCCTTCTTCTTCGGCAACACCGACCTCCCATTGGAAGCCGGGCATCTCGCCGCGAGGTTCCAGGCAGGCCATGCTGACTTCCTGAGGACCGAAACGCAGGAGCGTCCGCACTGTATCAATAGCTACATTCCCGCCGCCCAGCACCACCACTTTCTTGCCCTTGACCGGCAATTTTTCACCCAGGCAGGCTTTGCGCAGCACATCCAGGCTGAGCCAGTTATCGGGATGGTTGCAGTCACGGATGGGAAGTTTCTTGGCTGAGTGCGCGCCGGTGGCGATTAGCACCGAATCGTACCCCTGCTCGAACAGGCTGGGAACATCGTCCACCCAGGTGTTAAGTTTCAATTCAACGCCCTCGTCAACGATTTGCTGGATTTCCCAGTCCAGCAATTCGGTGGGGAGACGGTGCGGCGGGATGCCGACCCGCATCATACCGCCCGCGACGGGCAGACTATCGAACACCGTGACCCTGTGCCCCAACCGGACCAGGTCGAGGGCCGCCGTCAAACCGGCCGGGCCGGCCCCGATAATGGCAACCCGTTTCCCGGTCGGCGCGGGATTGTGCTGGAACTGCGTCCCAACCAGGGATTTGTTGCGCATGTTCGGGAGTTCATTCCGGTGCTCGTAAGCCCAGTCAGCCACAAAACGCTTCAAGGCCATGATGTTGACCGGCTCATCGTACTTGCCGCGTGAACAGGCATCCTCACAGCGGTGGTTGCACACCCGCCCGCACACCGAGGGGAACGGATGCTCGCGCCGGATGGCCCAATAGGCATCTGCATAGCGCTTCTGCTTGACCAGGGCGATATAACCTTGGGCGCGCTGGTCGGTGGGACAGGCGTCCCGGCAGGGGGCAATTCCCCGCTTTTCGATGGCATACGCTCCTGGCACTGACTGCGCCGAGAAACGATAGGCAGCCTTGCGGGTTGAAAGTCCCAGATCGAAAGGATTGCTCACCTCGATCGGGCAGACGCTGGCGCAATTTCCACAGCCGGTGCACTTCGCCTCATCCACGTAACGCGCCTTCCGGCGCACCCGCACCTGGTAATTGCCAACGTATCCCGAAACAGATTCTACTTCGCTGTAGCTCAGTAAGTTTGATGTTTGGGTGGCGTCCCACGGACACCATTTTCGGTGTGAGTATTCAGGCTGCACAGTCGAGGGTCGGGAAGGTCTTGTAGAGTTGCGCCATGTGCCCGCCGATGCTCGACTCCCGCTCCACCAGGTAGACCTGCTTGCCGGCATCCGCCAGTTTCAGCGCTGCCTCCATCCCCGCAATCCCGCCTCCCACCACCAGCGTGGCAGGCGTCATCTCCACCATAGCGCATCTCCAGCGGGTGGTGGATAGCGTACTCGCTCGACCGCTGCAGCCACCAGCGCTCTGGCTTTGTTCAGTCGCCTGGCACGGTCACTAACCACCCAGGAGCAGTGCTCGCGGATATTGGCCATCTGGAAGAAGAACGGGTTCAGCCCGCCTTCGGCGCATGCCCGCCGGAAGGTCGGTTCGTGCATCAGCGGGGTGCAGGAAGCCACCACCACCCGGTTCAGGCCGTGTTCGGTGATATCCTGTTTGATCAGGTCCTGACCGGGGTCCGAGCACATGTAGGTGTAATCGCGGGCCAGTACCACTCCCTCCAGACTGCGGGCGAACTCGGCCACCGCGGCCACATCCACCGTGGCGGCGATGTTCGTCCCGCAGTGACAGATGTACACACCGGTCTTGATTTTGGAGAGGTTCATGCCATCTCCTGTACGAGGAAGGCATGCCTCGCTCCCACCAAACCCAAAATACCTTCAATTTCTGCCATTACCTGTTCGTTGGTAAAACCATTCTGCATGGCCGCGCCAGCCGGACAGGCCGCCGCACAGGCTCCACAACCTTTGCACAGCACCTCGTTGACCTGCGCCACCTGTTTGCCGTTCCATTCCACCATCGCAATGGCACCGTAGGGACACAGTCCCTCACAGGTGCGGCATGCGCCGCATCGTTCGGCGTCCACATGGGTCGTGAATGGCTCCAATTCCACTGAGCCGTGATCCATCAGGGAAAGCGCCGCAGCAGCAGCCGCCCCGCCCTGTGCCACGCTGTCGGGGATATCCTTCGGCCCCTGGCAGGCGCCCGCCAGGAAAACGCCGTCAGTGGTCGTCTCGACCGGAGCCAGTTTGGGATGCTTCTCGAGGAAGAACCCGTCCGGGCTGCGGCTGACCCCAAAGCGTACCCCGACCTCGTGCTGGTCAGCCTGGGCTTCCATGCCGGTGGCGAGCACCACCATATCCACCGCGGTCTCGACCGGCT
This sequence comes from uncultured Chloroflexia bacterium, assembly GCA_963760315.1. GTDB lineage: Bacteria > Chloroflexota > Anaerolineae > Anaerolineales > Villigracilaceae > UBA877. The sequence goes on along the minus strand of CAVXCK010000003.1, from coordinate 650,770 downwards.
GGCCGGTGTAGACATCGGTGGCCAGGACAGCCAGATTCCCATCTCTCTGCTCGACACGGATGTCCCCGTCGAAGCGGGCGAACTGCACCCCGTGCCCTTCGGCGCGGTGGAAAAATCCTTCGTAATCCTTGCCAAAGGCACGCATATCGCGGTAGAACTCGACCACCTCTGCATCCACATACTCGCGAATGAGCGTCGCCAGTTTGAGTGAGTACATGCAGCAGACCCGCGAGCAATATTCATGCTCTTTGCCGCGCGAACCTACGCAGTGCAGGATGGCAACCTTCTTTGGTTTTTCGCCATTCTTGAGCAGTACCTTCCCAGTCGTCGGGCCGCCGGAGTTGATCAACCGTTCCATCTCCATGCCAGTCACTACATTCGGCAGGACGCCGTAGCCATATTGCGGGGCACGCGCTGGGTCGAAATCGCTAAAGCCGGTGGCCAGGATGATGGTCCCGACTTCGATGTCAACCTGCTGTTCCTTCTGCTCGAAATCAATCGCATTGGCCGTGCAGAACTTCTCGCAGGCGCGGCATTTGCCGGTCTTGAAATAAGCACAATTGATCGTGTCAATGACCGGGACGCGCGGAACCGCCTGCGGGAAAGGATAATAGATTGCCGGGCGGTTGCCCAACCCGAGGTCGAACTCAGACGGGATCTTCTTCCACGGGCATTTTTCCATGCAAGTCCCGCAGCCAGTGCACAAGTCTTCGTTCACATAGCGCGGTTTGCGGCGCACGGTCACGGTGAAATTGCCGACGTATCCAGCGACCTTCTCGACCTCACTGTAGCTCATCAGGGTGATATTGGGATGGCGTCCAACGGACACCATTTTCGGTGTAAGTATTCAGGCCGCACAGTCCAAGTGTTGGAAAGGTCTTGTACAGGCGGGACATGTGCCCGCCGATGGATGGCTCCCGCTCGACCAGGATAAACATGCTTGCCAGAGTCTGCCAGGCGCAGGGCTGCCTCGATCCCGGCAATGCCACCTCCCACCACCAGTGCGGATTGCTTCACTTCGACCTGGCGCATCTCCAGCGGGATTCTGCCAGGCGACACGCCGTACAGCAGCTGCCACCAAGGCCTTTGCTTTTTCGGTGGCAGCGACCGGGTCATCTGTGACCCACGAGCAATGCTCGCGGATGTTGGTCATCTGGAACAGGAAGGGGTTCAGCCCGCCGTCAGCGCAGGCCTTGCGGAAGGTCGGTTCATGCATCAGCGGCGAACAGGAGGCCACCACGACACGATCCAATCCCTCGTTCTTGATATCCTCCTTGATGAGCGTCTGGCCGGGATCGGAACACATGTAGGCATAGTGGCGGGCGACGACAACATTGTTGAGTGTGGAAGCGTAATTGCTGACCGCCTCCACGTCCACCATGCCTGCGATGTTTGTGCCGCAGTGACAAATATAAACGCCGACGCGTGCATCACTCTGCGTCAGCCCTCCAACGGGTGTCTTCATTCGACATCCTCCTTTGCGGAGCCAATGAATAATGGAGAATGAGATACCATGCTCATCCCTGGCTGAGTTTCATAAAATTTATACTAATTGTGCGAAATTTCTCAATTAAAACAAGTGCTGTTTGTAACCGATTTCATAATTAGATGATATGACAAAATGGGTCAAATACACAATTAGACCGCCAGAACTCCAATAATCTCGGCCACAATCTGACGGTCGTCATAATGGATGAGGGACATGGCCTTGTTGGGGCAGGCCGCCGCACACGTGCCGCAGCCCTTGCACAGATAACCGTTGATCTTGGCAACATTCTTCTCCAACTCGATGGCTTTGTACGGACAGGCGGCCACACACTGCCCGCACCCAGCACACAGCAGGATGTTCACTTCCGCAATGGACGGGTCGAGCGCAATCGCGCCCTGGTCCATCAGCGAGAGCGCCGCCGCCGCAGCCGCTCCCGCCTGCGCCACACTATCCGGGATATCTTTCGGCGACTGGCACGCCCCCGCCAGGTAGATGCCTTCGCTGGTCGTCTCCACCGGCGCCAGTTTCGGGTGGCGCTCCAGGAAGAACCCGTCCCGGCTGCGGCTGATGCCAAACTGGGCCGCCACCGCCCCGGCATCCGCCTGCGGCTCGAAGCCGGTCGCCAGCACCACCATCTCCACGTCCACCTGGTCGGGTTGTCCGTGGAAGGATTCGTCCCAACTCACGCGCAACTTGCCGCCACTCTTCTTGATGGTCTTGACCTTGCCGTGATAGAAATGCACGCCCATCTTCTCGGTGCGGTTGTAGAACTCCTCGTAGCCCTTCCCGAACGAGCGCATGTCACGGTAGATCTCGTGCACTTCCGCACCCACGTAATCATGCACCAACTGCGAGAACTTGAGCGAGTACATGCAGCAGGCACGTGAGCAGTATTCGTGGTAGCGTGCGTCCCGGCTGCCGACGCAATGGATGATCGCCACGGATTTGGGCGGCTTGCCGTTCTTGAGCAGCACCTTCCCGCTGGTGGGTCCGCTGGCATTGATGAGACGCTCGAACTCGAGTGCGGTGAGCACGTTGGGCAGTTTGCCGTAGTTCAGCTCGGGGACGCGGGATGGGTCGAAGTCCTTGAAGCCGGTCGCCAGGATGATGGTGCCCACTTGCAGGTCGAGGTGCTCGTCGGGCATGTCGTGGTTGATGGCGCCGCGTTCACAGGCTGTCAGGCATTCCAGACATTCCGAGCACACCCCGCACCGCAGACAGCGCTCAGATTTAATCTGCGCCTCTGCCTCTGTCATATTGAGTTCGACTTCTTTGAAATTGCTGACCCGCTCTTCGACAGGGAGATTCCTGAGATAGATGCGCTTGTCCGGTGAGAATTGTCCGCTGGCGATCTTCTCCTTGACTTCCTCAGGCGTCAGTTCGGCGAGCGGGAATTTGCGCCGCTCTTTCAGGCCTTTTTCGCCCCGCAGGTAACGGTCCATGGAGCGGGCGGATTTGTGACCTTCGCCAATGGCGTCCACCACGTAAGTGGTCATACCCACTCGGCCATCCCCGGCGGCAAACACACCCGGCAGAGTGGTCATCATTTCCGGATTTGGTTTCGATCCCGCCGCCGCTGGTGGTGGGATGCTGCCATCCTGCGGGCAGGAAGGACAGGTCGGCACCCTGGCCGGTTGCCCAGACGACAACATCGGTATCCTGGATCTGTTCTGTGCCGGGCACTTCGTCAATCAGGATGCGGCCTTTCTCGTCGTAGCCCTTGTAATTCGTCTTGATGGTCTTCACGCCTTTGATCTTGCCATCTTTGACGACGATTTCCTTGAACATCTGGGAATCGCAGACCTTGACGCCCTCTTCCTCGGCCAGGTCCACTTCCCATTGGTAACCGGTCACCTCGCTGCGCGGCTTGCGGCAGACCATCTTGACTTCCGAGGCTCCGAGCCGCACCAGCGAGCGCAGGCAGTCGAGCGCCACATTCCCTGCGCCCAAGACAGCGACCTTTTTACCTTTCAAATTCAAGGCTTCCTGGCTTACGACGGTCACTTTCTTGCCGTGTAAATCCAAGCCGCCGGAGGCCCCGATCCCCAGGCAGACCTGCCGAAGCAAATCGAGGCTCATGATGTTGTCGGGATGATCGGCGTTGGGAATATCCAATTTACGTGCCGCGTGCGTGCCAGTGGCGATCAGCACGGCATCGTAAGGGACCATCGAATTTGTCGGATTTCTTGCTGAGCAGGCCGGGGATGTCGTGCACGTAGGTGTTCAGGTGGATTTCGACGCCTTCATCCCGGATCTGCTGGATTTCCCAGTCCATCATTTCGTAATTCAGCCGGTGGGGTGGGATTCCAACCCGCATCATCCCGCCTGCCACTGGCAGACCGTCAAAGACTGACGACTTTGTGCCCGAGGCCGGACGAGGTCGAGCGCTGCGGTCAGGCCCGCAGGTCCGGCCCCGATAATGGCGACCTTCTTCCCGGTCGGTTCAGGGTGATGGGAGAAGGGAGTGCCCAGCAACGACTTGTCGCGCATGTTCGGGAGTTCATTCCGATGCTCGTAAGCCCAGTCGGCCACAAAACGCTTCAAGGCCATGATGTTGACCGGCTCATCGTACTTGCCGCGTGAACAGGCATCCTCGCAAAGATGGTTGCAGACACGCCCACAAACGGATGGGAACGGGATGCTCGCGCCGGATGGCCCAGTACGCATCTGCATATCGCTTCTGGCGGACGAGGGCGATATACCCCTGGGCGCGCTGACCGGTGGGGCAGGCATCCCGGCAAGGAGCTATACCCCGCTTCTCGATGGCATACGCTCCCGGAACCGCCTGCGCCGAGAAACGATAGGTAGCCTTACGGGTGCTCAACTCCCGGTCAAAGGGATTGCTTACGTCAATCGGACAGACGCCGGCGCAGTCGCCGCAGCCGGTGCACTTCGCCTCGTCCACGTAACGCGCCTTCCGGCGCACCCGCACCTGGTAATTGCCAACGTAACCTGTGACGGCTTCGATCTCGCTGAGCGAGAGCAGCCTGATCTTTGGATGGCGTCCCACGGACACCATTTTCGGTGTGAGTATTCAGGCCGCACAGTCGAGGGTCGGGAAGGTCTTGTAGAGTTGCGCCATATGCCCGCCGATGCTCAACTCCCGCTCCACCAGATAAACCTGCTTCCCGGCATCCGCCAGTTTCAGCGCTAACTCCATCCCCGCAATCCCGCCTCCCACCACCAGCGTGGCAGGCGTCATCTGCACCTGACGCATATCCAGCGGATTGTGGATACGTACTCGGCGGACGGCGGCCGCAACCAGCGCCCGCGCTTTTTCAGTCGCCTGGACACGGTCATCCAACCACCCAGGAGCAATGCTCGCGGATATTGGCCATCTGGAAGAAGAACGGGTTCAGCCCGCCTTCGGCGCAGGCACGCCGGAAGGTCGGTTCGTGCATCAGCGGGGTGCAGGAAGCCACCACTACCCGGTTCAGGCCGTGTTCGGTGATGTCCTGTTTGATCAGGTCCTGGCCGGGGTCCGAGCACATGTAGGTATAGTCGCGGGCAATTGCCACTCCCTCCAGACCGCGGGCGAACTCGGCCACCGCAGCCACATCTACCGTGGCGGCGATGTTCGTGCCACAGTGACAAATATAAACGCCGACGCGGGATGGACCCTGCGTAGGCGCGTGTGTGGAGGACGTCATGCAGGCCTCTCCTTTCTCGTGGGCAATGACGAAATGGACACCTCGGCTACCTCCTCGGCTGTTACAAACCTTCATTTTAGATTGTGCCGTTTGCACAATCTGCGCAAGTGATATTTATCCTGAATTGTGGGGAAGTATGACGGGCTGACAAATGGGATACTGGGGCGATCGACCTAACCCTCGTTTGGGGGATTCTAACGGCTGGAAAGACAGCCTACTAGTCTCGGAACCTTTCTCAAGAGATCCCCTGAAGCGTAACCGCTATTGCTTTTCGAATATTTCATGGTATCCCTTATCCAGCTCATCGTCCGAGATATGCGCATAGCGTTGGGTGACTTGGATGCTGGCGTGTCGGGCAAGTTCCTGGGCAAGTTTGAGGTTCCCCGAGGCACGCAGGACGGTGGTCACAAAATAGTGGCGGAAAGAGTGGGGCGTAATCCGACCTTCAGCCTGGTCACCGAGTGCCTGACGGACGCGTTCGCTTACTATATTTCGTCCCCGTTGTAGTGGTAATAGGCTTGATTTTCTTCCCCGCACCTTTATCGTGGCGGGCGAAGAGGGGCAGGGAAGGGAGGGGGCGGCCGGAACCGCCATCCAGGACAGCCCGGGTGGAAAGATAATCCCTCAAGGCACGCCAGGCAGCGGGTCGAGAAACGCACCACGGCTTGTTTGTCGCCTTTACCGATAATAATGGCGCGGCCTTCGTTCCAGTCAATGTCGCCGCGGCGCAGATTGCAGGCCTCGTGTACCCGTAATCCCGTATCTGCGAGGGTTAGCAGGAAGGACGGTCTCTTAATGCGCGTAACCGTTCTTCCAGGTTGTCAGACAACCTGTTTGTGAAATTATTCACATAATTCAGGACAGTCTCGATATCGTTCACGGGGAAACTGGGGTAAACGCTGCCCGGGCGTCTGGAGCGCTGGCGCAAAAGAGCTGCAGGCGGGTCAGGTTGATCTCGGCGAGTTTTTCTGCTGCCAGGTATTCGTATAAACGGACGGTGGCTGCCAGGTAGAGTTGTTCTGTCGCTGGCGAGAAATCCTTGAGCGCGTCGGCCATCCAGGAAGCGGCATCTTCAGTCATCACAGATACGGGGGAATGTTCCGGATCGAGATGGTTTTCTTTTAGAACTGAACCAAATAAATGCATACCGTTGGAATAAGCGCGGGCAGTGTTCACGCTGCGAGCCATTCTGACAGTATCCAAGTATTGTTTGATGGTTTGAGTGATCGTAGGGCTTCCATATAGATTCCTTATGTTTGTGATAATAATACTTATCGAAACCAATGATATTTTACCCGTAATTCAAACCAATGTCAAGCTCCCCTGCTGGTAAAGGCTATTAGTGGAATTTGAATAGAAGAAGATCAATCTTATAATAATAAATATTCAGTTTTCGTCAGACATTGAAAGATTGTATTCAATCAATCGCTAACTCCCCTACCCTTGCAAGAGATCTCTCCGGAGAGAAAGGATCGCTACACGAGAAATAAATGCTTCTTGAAGATTACACATCTTAAATCAACTATTCCATTTGACAACTAGAATTCATGTATTAATATCGACACCTCCATACAGTTCTCGCAAAGCGGGGTTTCTTTTTTAGAAGAAGTTCCGCGATAATATCAAAGGAGAAATATATTTCGAGAGGAGCGCCAAATGTATATTTTACCCATTTGGGTATTATGGTTCTTCTTGATTGCCGGCTTTGTTGCTATAGGTTATAGTTTCTTTCCCTCAACGCAACCGCGCAGCTGCATTTTCCTTCGTTTTGGGGATTATTAGTATTGGCATTGCGCTATTCCTTTGGCTTTCACCAAGCGTTATCTTGGAATAGATAAAAAGCCCTCAATGAGAGAAAGTAACAGCAATTGGATCTAATTAGGGTCGTGATATAAAGATCCCTCCAAGCTTTTCTAGTTGTTTAGTATATACTTGCAAAAGTAGAAATATTGTTCTATAATTAAGTCATGGATGCAATTGTCCGCTTGAATGCGCTCAGCGAACAGATGTCTTTCGAGCCAGCCGAGGAACGAAATCAGACTGGCATACCATACTATGAAAAATCCAAGAACTGCCCGGAGAAGGTTTTTGTTCATCCAGCAATACTCCCCAACGGACAAAAAATCAAACTTCTCAAAACATTGCTTTCATCAGCCTGTGAACAGGATTGCTTTTACTGTCCCTTCCGTGCCGGGCGGAATTTCCAGCGTGCTGCCTTCCAACCAGAAGAGTTTGCCCGTCTATTTGTAATGCTGAATCAGAAAGACATTGCCGAAGGAACATTCCTCAGTTCTGGAGTTATCGGAGGAGGAGCTCGCACCCAGGATAAACTACTCGATACCGCTGAAATATTGCGACATAAATTGGGCTTTTACGGCTACATCCATCTCAAAATAATGCCCGGCGCTGAACGCGCCCAAGTGGAACGCGCTATGCAACTGGCTGATCGAGTGTCGATCAATTTGGAAGCGCCCAATGCTGAACGCCTTGCACTACTGGCTCCTCATAAACAATTCTTCGAAGAATTGCTAATACCATTAAGGTGGATGTACGATATCCGCCAGACCCAACCAAGTTATCTCGGCTGGAATGGACGTTGGCCCTCATCTGTTACCCAGTTCGTAGCAGGCGGTGCAGGCGAGTCGGATCTTGAACTGTTAACTGCGACAGAATACCTTTATCGCCATCTCGGATTGAAACGCACATATTATTCACGCTTCAATCCTATACCCGATACTCCATTGGAAAACCAAACACCCGTCCTACTCATCCGCGAGCACCGACTTTACCAAGCTTCTTTTTTATTGCGCGATTATGGATTCGGTTGGAGGAGTTGCCATTCGAAGCAGATGGCAAACTCCCAATTCAGAACGATCCCAAACTGATCTGGGCATATCGGAATTTGGTAGAGAAACCAATAGAAATCAACCTCGCAGATCGGCATACGTTGTTGCGCGTCCCTGGTATTGGGCCAAAGGGTGCAGACAACATCCTGCGGGTGCGCGGTCTGACAAAAATCAGAGATATGACAATCCTGAAAAAACTTGGTATTTTAACCGAAAGAGCTGCTCCTTTCTTGTTATTAAACGGAAGCCGGGCAGCCTACCAGCCGGTTCTCTTACAGACTTGATCCGGGACATTGCCAGACCGCCAAGGCTTAACTTCATCCCATTGACCAAGTCATGTAAACTTGCTAAACTAGGGGTATGGAAGGAGAATACTATGAAGAAAAATTTTTCTGTTATTACTTTTAATGCTGGTTATCACTCTGTTTGGATGTAGCCTGCCCAGCACAATCAGTCAGGGAACCCAGTCGCCTTACTCAGTCTTCACTCAAGCCGCTCAAACGGTTGCTGCGGAGTTAACACGGGTGGCTTTACTCGCCTCACCGACCTCAAATATACCTGTTGAGCCAACGTCAACATCTACAGCAATCCCAACCATCACTACGGTCTTTACACCTTCCAATACTCCCCTCCCATGTAATCTGGCAACATGGGATCCGGCCACTATTGATGTAAGCGTCCCAGATTACACACCGATGGCACCCAACCAGGTTTTTTCCAAAACCTGGCGAATCCGAAATGTAGGAACCTGTTCCTGGAATTCAAGTTACCTGCTCATCTTCGATCACGGTGATGGTATGGGCGTTACTACCGGTTACACGCAGCAATTAACAAGCGGTGTTGTCAACTCAGGTCAGGAGGTTGACCTGACCGTCAATCTGAAAGCGCCTGCAGCTTCTGGCACGTATACCGGCGCCTGGCGCCTGCGTGATCCAGGAGGTGTGCCCTTTGGCATCACTCCTGCAGGCGGAACTTTCGTGGTAATAATCAAGGTGTCCCCAACCATTACCTTGCATCCTTTAGCAGTCGAAAGTGGAACAATACGGTCGGATGCTGGGCCTTGGCCGGACTTCACTGCGGGTAAGTCGAATGCTGATATTACCCATACATGCGAGGCTTTCTTAAGTTACGATATTTCCGCTATCCCGTCCAGTGCCACAATTACAGAAGTTAAGTTTTAATTTCACAGCTTACACAACCATCGGAAATCCATTTGGGTTGGGTCCTTTGCATGCGTATGCAACGAATTATGGTCCAACTCTTGAGCCTGGCGACTTTGTTGCTGGTTTTCCCCCTGGGATGATAGCTGATTGGGCTTCAACTACAGCCCTTAACATCGTGAAATCCTCCCCCGAACTCAAGGCTAACTTGCAATCCAAATTGGGCACTTCGAGGCTCCAGTTGCGCCTGCAATTCGCTGGGTCGAACGGTGATGCAGTAAAAGATAGGCTTACATTCACAGATCCAAGTCTGATCGTAACTTACAGCACGCCGTAATGTTTCTTAACAAATAACGCAGCCCCGGTGGCAATCACTGGGGCTGCGTTGGCGTTTGTTCAATTCCTTTCACGCTCCCACTCACAGTTTTCCCATTGACCTGGCTGATTGATTTGGGTAGACTTATGAATGCCTTCGTAAGAAGGTGGTCATGAAAAAAATTACCTGTGTTCTCGGATTTCTTCTTATCATCGCTCTTGTCGGATGCAACCTGCCGGAAAGGCAAACTCTCCAATCTACGGATGCTGCTTTCACGTCTGCGGCGAAAACTGTCCAAGCAGAACTCACCCGGATTGCCTTACAGACCTCGCCAACGCCGACAACACCTCCTCCTACACTAACATCCATTCCAACAATACATCGTTACCTTCCTTCACAAACACGCCCATTCCGTGCAACAAAGCCCTTTTTTATCACCGATGTAACCATCCCTGTAATATGACGATCCCCATGGGTCAGTCATTCATAAAAACCTGGCGACTTCGGAATGACGGTACTGCACCTGGTCATCCGGTTATCTGCTGATGTTTGACCATGGCGACGGGATGGGCGTGCCGACCGGATATGCCCAGTCGTTAACTAGCGGGATGGTTTTACCCGGGCAGGACTTGATGTGACAGTGAACCTGACTGCACCTATACACCCGGGACGTACACAGGTTATTGGCGTTTCCGCGAAAGAACCGGGGGGGAACCATTCACTCTTTTTAAGGTGGTCATCAAAGTGCCTGCGGGGACGAGCCACTCGGTGACGATCAGTTCAAATTCAACCCCGAGAAAACGGGACAGTACGAGCGGATGGGCATGTCACGACCACAGAATTAAACCCGGGAATTCCAGCACCAATTTAGGGCTGCAACTCTTCCTGGCTTTCGATATCAGCGGCATCCCCAGCAATGCGATAATCAACGAGGCGAAATTCGATCTGAGCAACAGCACAGTATATGGAAATCCATTTACCAACCTTGGATGCCTGAAGGCGTATCCGGTCAATTACGTGACACCCCCTGCGCCCACGAGCGGCGATTACGTCTTCGGAACGGCTCCCGGGAATGAAGACCATGAATGGTGTTCGGCTGCTGTTATTACCACACCGATAGCAGACAATGACTTCCGGATTGCTTTACAAGCCAAAATAGGATCTGCCCGTCTACGTTATCGTCTGCAATATGACACGCAGACCAACAGTGACAACAATGCGGATGCAGTTAGTTTCAGCCAAGTGAAGATACTCGTAACTTACACGACACCGTAAGGTATAAGGATGAACAGGTCCGGCAGATCATCTGCCGAACCTGATTATTTTCTGCATCATTAACTTCTGCCATGCTCCCACCCAGGGTGCGCCGAAATGATGGTGTTCTCCGACATTTACATTACCCAGTTTTAACGCCGTTTGCGCACCAATCTGGGCGACTGTACTCCAATCTTCACTCAACAAAGCCAAGCGCATTTTATCGGCAAACTGCCCGGTCCAGGCCCAGTCCATGCGAAATTTATCGGCTTTGACCCAGTAATCACGTTTTTCCCAGGCGGCCACGGAAACATCTATTGTTTCTGCAACGACGGCAAGAGCCAGTGAAATAAAAGCGGCCAAATCGCGAGATTCGCCTCCGGGTCCGTTTGCTGCGCCAGTTCACGAACTGCCAGAACGATGGCTTTGGATAAGTCGGGTCCGTTCTTTTCCAGCGCTATCGGGGTTTATGATGCGGCTCAATGACATTCTCCAATGAATAAACGAATGCGGCGATTATACTTCAAACGAGTTCAGGTTTTTCACTGGACCCTCCTCTTCTCCTGTAAGTAAAAGATTAACAGTAACACCGCATTTATTGACGCACACCCCCCTTACGCTTATAATCTTTCAGTTCCGGGGAAGTGGCGGAATTGGCAGACGCGCAAGACTTAGGATTTTGTGCCGCAAGGCGTACGGGTTCAAGTCCCGTCTTCCCCACACTTCACCATGAATATACATGAAGAAAAAAGGATAAGGCATTGAAAATCGAAACCCAACCCCGTGATGACCATCAGGTCACCTTGATCGTTGAACTGGAAACTGAGCAGATGGAAGGTGCCAAGCACCGTGCCGCCCGGAAAATTTCTGAACGCAAATCCATCCCCGGTTTCCGCCCCGGGAAGGCTCCTTACGAAGTGGTTGTTACGCAGTTTTGGGGAGAGCGTTATTTCCGAAGAGGCAGTGGATTTACTTTTGGATGAGGTTTACCCGAAGGCTTTGGAAGAAGCCAAGCTGGAACCAGCTGCAGCCGGGTCGCTGGAAAAAGTCGAGGACCTGGACAAAAAACCAAAATTTACCTTTACCGTCCCGCTTGCCCCGACTGTAGACCTTGGGCGATTACCGCTCAATCCGTTTACCATACGATTGGAAAGAACCTGGTGAAGAAAAGACGAAGAAGCCATTGATGAATTGCGCCGGATGTATGCCAAGACCGAATCGGTCAACCGCCCCATTGAGAAGGGCGACTTCGTGATGATTGATCTGAAAGGCGTCAAGGCAAAAGCAGCTGAAGGCGAAGCCCCGGCTATTGACCGGCCCGGGCTGCCTGTTTTTGTCCGTGACAGCGAGAAAGACGACGAGTTCCCTTTAAGGGGTTTTCGAAAGAATTGGTCGGTCTGAGTAGCGAAGAGAGCAAGTCATTCAACCACAAATATGAGAAAGATTATAAAGATGAAAACCTGCAAGGCCAGACAGTTAAATTTGAAGTGAAAGTCAAGATGGTGCGCGGCAGTATCCTGCCAGAATTAAACGACGATTTTGCCAAACAAGTTGGTCCCTTTGAGAATTTGCAAGCCCTGCGTGAAGCAGTCAAAGCGAACCTGGCAACCCAATCCAAAGCCGAATATGATGACGATTATTTTGCCAAGTTGATGGAGAAAATCAAAGAGAAGGCAGCAATTAAATATCCTCCGCAAGTGCTTAATCATGAACTGGAACATGTTATGGAAGATTTAAAGTCCCGCCTGGCAGAGCAAGGGCTGGATATGGCAGCATATCTCAAATCCCGCGAGATGGACGAAGAAAATTTATTGCCGAGGAAGCCAGGCCTATCGCAGTGAAGCGGCTTGAGCGCTCGCTCATTATGGATGAAATTGCCAAGGTCGAAAAGATCGACGTCAGCCAGGAAATGCTCCAGTCCTCGTTCGAGCAGACCTGGGGTGAATACCAAGGTAATGCCAATTTTCAAAAAGTCCATGAAAGGTAAATCCCAACCACCCAAACAGGTAATGAATGCTGTGGCGATGGAATCTGCCAACCGGGCATATGTCCAGCAGACCTTGAACCGGCTCAAGGATATTGCCACCGGTCAGGCACCAGAACTACCAGAAGAAGAAACAGATAAACCTGTCTCCAAGAAATCTTCAAAACGACCTCAGCGAAGAGTAAATACATGCTGGAGAAAAGCGACCAGGAGAAGAAAGCTGCTCACAACGCCACCTTCGTCCAAGGCAAAGAAGCCAGCTGAAGGTTCAAAAAAGCCTGCAACGTAAACAATCCTTCCCGAAAGGGAAGAAAACCAGCCTAATAAATAGAGCCGTTAATATTTATTGCAGAAATGGAGTGAAAATGGATCCAGATTTAAAGAACGTTATTCCGATGGTGATTAAGTCATCGGGCCGCGGTGAGCGAGCCTACGATATCTACTCACTGCTCCTAAAGGAGCGCATCATCTTTGTTGGCACAGCCATTGATGACCAGGTTGCCAATGTCATCGTGGCCCAATTGCTGTTCCTCAGCCGGGAAGACTCGGAAAGAGAAATCCAAATGTATATCAACTCACCCGGCGGAGTGATTTATTCCGGACTGGCCATTTATGACACCATGCAGATGATTTCCAACCCGATCAGCACCGTGGCTGTTGGCGTGACCGCCTCGTTTGGGACCGTGCTGCTGACCGCCGGTACGAAAGGCCGCCGCTACGCCCTGCCGAATGCCACCATCCACATGCACCAGCCGCTGGGCGGCGCACAAGGTCAGGCCACCGATATCGAAATCCAGACCAAGCAAATCCTGCGCCTGCGCACCCTGTTGAACGACATCATGTCAAAGCACACCGGCAAACCAGTGGATGTTATCAAGCAGGATACCGAACGTGATTTCTACCTGGATGCCAAACAAGCCGTCGAATACGGGCTGGTGGACCAGGTGCTCGAAATCCCAACCAAGAAATAATCAGTAGGGGCGGACAGGTCGTCCGCCCCTTTTTTATTTTCTATGCTTCCTCCAACCATCAAATCCCTCATCCTCGACATGGACGGCGTTCTGTGGAAAGCCGATACTCCAATCGGTAATCTCCCCGCGTCTTTGACCGCATCAATGTACCTAGGGTTGAAAGTAGCCTTTGCCACCAATAACGGGACACGCACCCCAAGCAATATGTCGAACGACTAGCCGGTTTCGGAGTAGACAGTCGAACCTTGGCAGGTGGTGACATCTTCGCTAGGTGTTGCACATCTGCTCGAGCAAGAAATTTCCAGCAGGCGGACCGGTCTTCGCTATTGGAGAAGACGGTTTGATGGTTGCCTTGCGCGAGAAAAGTTTTGAACCCGCTTCCTTGGAAGAAGCTGAAAAAGCCCAAGCTGTGGTGATGGGGATTGACCGAGGAGATCAATTTTGCAAGATGAGGGAGGCCGCCTTACTTGGTCGGCAGCGGCGTTCCTTTTTACGCCACCAATCCCGATAAGACATTTCCCACACCACGAGGCGAAATTCCTGGTGCGGGTGCATGGATCTCAGTGATCGTTACAGCTACTGGCATCGAACCCATTTATGCAGGGAAACCCGCTCCTTATTTTCTCGATCTGGCTCGCGAAAGGCTGGGTACTGCAAAAGAGGAAACACTTGTTGTCGGTGACCGCTTGGAGACTGATATCGCCGGGGGCAAGCAGCTGGCTGCCCGGTGGCTTTGGTTTTGAGCGGAGTAAGCACAAGAGAACAAGGCGAGGCGTGGAGACCAGTCGTAGATATAATCGCAGAAGATTTTATACACTTGTGAACTAAAAAAAGATTTCAAATTCCTTTCATAAAGAAAATAAAGTGACCGTGTGGAGAATTTCACGCTGACCGTCATGTTTGACAGCCGCATATTATTCAACGCCAGAGCAACATCCGCCACCGTAGCTGTTCTAAAGTCAGCGGCTCAATGTCATATATATCCAGCACAATACCCGTCGGTCACACCATAGATAACAACCTTACGATTCATAGCGTTTAAGTGATTAATTCTCTGAAAGTAGAAGTCGAATTTAATCTGTTTCAGCGAGATTCCCAATAAATGCACTGCCACAATTTAGCGATACTGCATATAATATGGTATGATAGAATTTTATCTGAATGAGCGAATCATTGATTTACGATCTCTCCTCTCCACGAACTTACCTCCCTCTTGCTCAATGGGGCGAACCAGCTTACCGTGCCAGGCAAATCTGGCAAGGGCTATATCATAACTTTTGGAATACTCCCAAAGAATTTTCCAATCTTCCTGCAAGTTTGCGCCAAAATTGGGCGAAATCCTTAATATTCAATATCCTTGTTCCCAACACCACTCTCCGATCTTCGGATGGCGAGACAATCAAAACGCTGTTTCAACTTCAGGATGGAAGGCCATTGAAACCGTTTTGATGAAATATGACCCTTCGGCAACGCATCGACAAGTTCAGCCGATGGATTCAAGGCAAGGCCGCCGAACGCTTTGCATTTCCACCCAGGTTGGCTGCGCCATGGGATGTGTCTTTTGCGCAACCGGGCAGATGGGTTTCAAACGTCATCTTTCCAGCGGGGAAATTGTCGCCCAAGTAATGTATTATGCCCGCCTGTTGCAAAATCAAGGCGAAGTGGTTACCAATGTTGTGGTTATGGGTATGGGCGAACCCTTCCATAACTACGACAATACCATGGCTGCCATTGACCGGTTGAACGACCCGGACGGGTACAATTTTGGGGCGCGGCGCTTTACCATCTCCACAGTTGGATTGGTCCCAGCCATCCGGCGGTTCACTGCCGAAAAACGACAGATCAACCTGGCGATCTCTCTCCATGCTGCCGACGATATCCTGCGATCCTCCATGCTACCGGTCAATAAGCGCTACCCGATTGATGATTTGCTTGAAGCTTGCTCGTGATTACATTGCTGCAACCGGACGCCGTATCACTTTCGAATGGGCACTGGTCAATGGAGTCAATGACACTCCAGAACAAGCTCATTTGCTTGCAAGTAAACTCAAAGGAATACTCTGCCATGTCAATGCCATCCCCCTTAACCCGACAGAAGGTTATTCACGGTAAGGTCACAACACGTAAGCATGCGAATGAATTTAAAAGAATACTTATCAGTTCCGGAATCCCTTGTACAATCCGTTTACGACGGGGAATAGATATTCAGGCTGGATGTGGGCAACTTATGGGTAAATTTATAATTTATTTATAATAAAAATTATATTATAATGGCTATGCGCATTATATATTTTTTTCTTAGTGAGTTATAGTAGTATTTTTAATATTTCTGTCCCATTCTTTAGATACTTTCAAGGTGCACAATCATGACGATAATCAAAACAAGCATTCCTGGCTTGACCGCCCCCTCTTCTCCCCTATCCCGTCTTTTACCGGGGAAATGCTCATTTTCGCCATCATTGTTATTCTGATGGTCTTCAGCCGATTTTACGATCTGGGGATGCGGGTCATGAGCCATGACGAAAGCCTGCACGTTTATTACTCCTGGCTTTATTCGATCGGACAAGGTTATCAGCATACACCAACAACACATGGCCCGCTGCAATTTCATTTGTTGGCGCTGACCTATTCCCTATTCGGAGATAATGATTTCACCGCCCGCCTGCCATATGCCCTTGCCAGCATTCTTACAGTTGTCATCCTTTGGAATTGGCGCCGCTACCTGGGCCGTGCCGGAATGCTGGTTGCTGCCGGACTAATACTCATCTCACCCTATATGCTCTATTATGGGCGATATGCACGCAACGAGGCGTTTGTAGCTTTGCTGGGAGTGCTGACGCTCTACGCAATCTTGCGATATCTTGAAACCGGAAAAAAACGATATATCTCCTGCTGACCATCGCCACCGCCCTGCACTTCACGGTCAAAGAAACTGCATTTATTTACACCGCTCAGGCACTTGCTCTTTTTGGCATTTCTATCTTGTTAACCGTGTGACTACACACTCACCCTGGAAAAACAACGGATATTGAACGGGTTTATCGTGATCATGTCTATTAGGGATGCTTCTTTTCGGTCATGGCTACTTGGGTATCAATTTATGCCCGCATCCCAAGTTGCGACAGATGCCAGCCAGACCTCCGCACCACTCATTCCGGGAGTAGCGCCTTGTTACTGCAACCCACTTGCATCCGATTCACACCTGGTCACATCTTTAATTGTACTTGCAGACTATCGCTTTTGTCACTGCAGTAGCTCCTGCTTATTATCGGTTATGGATGGAAAAACCTGCGGCGCGAGCGTTCGTTTGACATGCTCATCCTCCTCGGCACTTTTGTCCTGCCACAATTGGCCCCGCTCCCAGTCAAAGCACTTGGGCTGGAATCCGCTCGACTACATTTTTACCTGGCCAGGTTGGAATTGGCAGAGCTCTTTGGGCTCAAGGCCCAGTCAAGACAGCCTCAATTCTGATTGTGCTGATCATCATCGCGATCGTCATTAGGCCTGCTCTGGGATTGGAAACGCTGGCTGGTCAATTCAGCCCTCTTTTGGGGCATCTACATTATTCTTCTACAGCAGCGTTTTTACCAACTGGCCGGGACTGGCAACCGGTGTGGTTGGCTCATTGGGATACTGGCTTGGCACAACAGGGTGTCCACCGCGGCAGCCAGCCTTGGTATTACTACCTCCTTATCCAAATTCCATTGTATGAGTTTTTACCTGCGCTGGGACTTGGTTTGGCTGCATTCTTCGGACTGCGCCGAAAATCACCTGCTCCCCTACCCATCGAAACATTCTTCGACTGAATCTGTCCTCCGGTTGCAACAATTACGGATGCTGCACCCACCTTCCCGTTGCTGATCTGGTGGGCAATATCCAGCCTGATCGCCTTTTCTATCGCAGGTGAGAAAATGCCCTGGCTAACCGTTCACATCACGCTGCCAATGATCCTGCTAACCGGTTGGGGCTTGGGCAGATTATCGAGCGATTGGACTGGTCAAAGTTCAGCGGAACGAGGCGGATGGGCAACATCCTTGCTGGTAATATTCTTCATTCGGTTTAGCCGGAGCGTTTGATCATCGGGTTTGGGAGTAAATCCTCCCTTCCAGGGAAAAACTCTGGCACAATTATCTTCAACCGGATGTTCCTATTCTCAGTGACTATGCACCCTTATCAGTGCAGCTCGGACTTGTTCTATTTACTAAAGGATTTGGCAAATCCGAACGCACGTTGCGATTGGCTGTACCCTTGTGTTTTTCAGTCTGCTGGCCGTTCTGACTGCACGCACCGCAATCCGAGCTGCATATATCCATCCAAATGACGCCACTGAATATCTGGTCTATGCCCACGGAGCCACCGGGATTAAAGACGTGATGGCACAAATCGATAAAATCTCCAGCCGGACAGCGGGGGGAATGACCTTAGCCGTGGCGTTTGATAACAGCTCACCGGATAGCGGTGTGGCCTGGCCATTCACCTGGTATTTGCGTCATTACCCCAACAAGACTACCTTTGACCAGCCGGGATCAGATCTGCGTGGAGTGCCAGTTATTATTGTTGACCAGAAAAACTTTGATACCATCAAATCAATCGTTGGCACTGATTACTACCAGTATTAACTATATCCGCATGGTATGGCCCAACCAGGATTATTTCAACCTGACCTGGGACGCGTATCAAAGGCGCGCTCACCAATCCAGTCTAATGCGAGCGGCCCTTTGGAAAATCTGGTTCAACCGGGATTATTCGCAATACGCTAAAGCCACTAAGAAATACCGGGTTTACAGTGCCAGATTGGAACCCAAGCGACAAAATGCAATTACTCATTCGGAAAGATGTGGCAGTCAGAAATTTGGGAATACAGCATAATCCAAGCGACAACCGTTCAAGGCGGATCCCTATGAGCAAGGCAAGATATCCGTTCCAGCGGATCTTCTCTTCGGGGACGAATGGCACATCAGATGGCCAATTCAATGCTCCACACGGAATCGCCATCGCCCCTGACGGGACATTGTATGTTGCTGATACCAATAACAACCGTATCCAACATTTCTCCGCCGACTGGGCAATTCCTCAATTCCTGGGGCACTTTCGGAGATATTACCGCAGGAGACGCTCCCATTGGGACTTTTAACCAACCATGGGCTGTTACGGTTTCACCTGATGGGAAATTCGTTTACGTGGCTGACACCTGGAACCATCGCATTCAGAAATTCACGGCCAGACGGAACACCACGTCATAATGTGGGGCAATCCTCTCTATGACCCATACCACCACTGACCCATTTGGGATATGGGGGCCGCGTGGAATTGCCGTGGATGCGCAGGGGCGCGTTTTTGTGGCAGATACGGGCAACAAGCGTATCCTTGTCTATCGATTCGGATGGGAATTTCATCCTGCAGATTGGCAGTGAGGGCTTTCCATCGGACAATTTGAGGAACCGGTAGGCCTTGCCTTCGACCCACGAGGATACCTATACGTGGCTGATACCTGGAACCAGCGCGTTCAGGTCTTTGCACCAAGCGCAGATGGTTCAACCTATTCACCTCTCCTTCAATGGGACATAGCCGGCTGGTATGGGGAATCGTTGGACAACAAGCCGTATCTCGCATCAGACAATCAAGGACATATTTTTGTCACAGACCCGGAAGGGTACCGAGTACTTGAATTTTCCGCTAACGGCGAGTTCATCCGCACCTGGGGAGAATATGGGACTGACGCAGAAAATTTCGGATTGGCCACCGGTGTTGCAGTGGACCCGGATGGACATGTCTGGGTAAGCGATGCAGCGAACAACCGGGTAATGCGCTTTACATTGCCCTAAGAAGACCGAATGTCATTTGGGGTTGCTTATTAATTGCACATGCAAAATATTATAGCAAAATGATATAATGCCTGCGCTTAATACATTCAAAGGGAGAAATATTCGCATGAAACTTCATGAATACCAATCCAAACAGATTTTTGCCAAATATGGCATCCCGATCCCAAAGGGACGGGTAGCGGCTACCGCAACCGAGGCGAAACAGATCGCCGAAGAGCTGGGTGGCCGTGTTGTTGTTAAATCCCAGGTGCTGGTAGGTGGACGCGGCAAAGCGGGGGCATCCGGCTTGCCAAGTCTGCCAAAGAAGCCGAAGAAGTCGCGACGCAAATCCTGGGCATGGAAATCAAAGGGCTGCCGGTGCGTAAAGTGCTGGTAGACGCAGGCGGCCAATATCGACCAGGAAATCTACCTGGGCATCACCAATGATCGCGCCGCGCGCCGCCCGGTCTTTATGGCTTCTGCTGCGGGCGGCGTGGAAATCGAAGAAGTTGCCCGCACCAATCCCGAGAAAATCATCAAAGTCCATATTGACCCACTGCTCGGCCTGCGCGATTACCAGGCACGTGATATTGCCATTGGCATTGACCTGCCGAAGGAATACTGGAAGCTGTTCGGAGATATCTGCCGGGGTCTCTGGCGGGCTTACATGGATTGTGACGCCACCCTGGCAGAGATCAACCCACTGGTCATCCTGAAAGAAAAGTCCCTGCTGGCACTGGATGGCAAAATGCTGCTGGACGATAACGCCCTCTTCCGCCACCCTGACCTGGCCGAGATGCGCGATGTCGACGAGGAAGCCGCTGCTGAAACCGAAGCCCGCAAGTACGGGCTTTCGTTCATCAAGCTGGATGGCAACATCGGCTGCATGGTCAATGGCGCAGGTTTGGCGATGACCACCATGGACATCGTCAAATTATTCGGCGGCGAACCAGCCAACTTCCTGGATATCGGCGGCGGCGCGGGTGCGGACAAAGTCGCAGCAGCCATGCGCATCATCCTCTCCGATAAGAATGTCAAAGCCATTCTATTCAATATCTTTGGCGGCATTACCCGCTGTGATGAAGTTGCCAAAGGCATTCTTGCTGCTCTCAATGAAGTCAAACCGACCATTCCGATGGTTGTTCGCCTGGTGGGCACCAATGCCGAAGAAGGACGCAAACTGCTGGCAGATGCCAATATGATCACCGCTGAAACCCTCGCCGACGCAGCCAAGAAATCCGTAGCAGCGGCAAAAGCTTAGGAGGTCAAAATGAGCATCTTAGTTGATAAAAATACCCGCCTGCTGGTGCAGGGCATTACTGGCAATGAAGGTCTCTTCCACACCCAGCAAATGCTGGCTTATGGTACCAAAGTCGTCGCAGGAACACGCCCCGGCAAAGGCGGCGAATGGGTTTTGGATGGCAAAGTTCCGGTCTTCGACTTCTGCAAGGCAGCAGTCGAAGCAACCGGCGCGAATACCAGTATCATCTTTGTCGCCGCGGCATTCGCCCCAGACGCCATCTTCGAAGCTGCAGACGCAGGCATCCCGTTCATTGTTTGCATCACCGAAGGCGTTGCTGTGCAGGATATGATGCGGGTGCGCGAATACCTCGACCAGAAGCAAGTCCGACTTCTCGGTCCGAACTGCCCGGGTCTATTGACCCCTGGCGAAGCCAAAGTGGGTATTATCCCAGGAGACATCGCCATCCCGGCAACATTGGTGTCGTCTCACGTTCCGGCACGCTGACCTACGAAGTGCTCTATGCTCTTAAACTGGTCGGCTTGGGTGCCACAACTTGTGTAGGCATCGGAGGCGACCCCATCAATGGCACTAATTTCATTGACTGCTTGACCATGTTCGAAGATGATCCGCATACAGAAAAAGTAGTCATGATCGGCGAAATTGGCGGCACAGATGAGGAAAAAGCCGCCCAATTCATCGCTTCCAAAATGACCAAACCAGTCGTCTCGTTCATTGCCGGGCAGACCGCTCCCCCCGGAAAGCGCATGGGGCACGCAGGGGCCATCATCGAAGGCGGCGCAGGCACTGCAGCTGATAAGGTCAAAGCTCTTGAATCCGCTGGCGTGAAAGTTGCCAAACACCCCGAAGAAATCCCATCCCTGCTGAAATAAATCAAATTCCCGGTGTTCTTGAAACGCCGGGAATTCTTTAGCGGGAAAGGACCGCCTTATAAAGTTCCTCGTAGCGGTGCACAATTTTTTCTAGACTATGAGATGACACGTGCTCAAGGCTTGCGGCTCCCATGTGCTCCCCAGCGCTCCGGGTGGTCTGCAAGGAATGGTCATGCAGCGCGCAGCGTCATCCACATCGCCAGGATGGAAGAGAAAGCCGTTTTCATCAGCAGTAACCAATTCGGGTAATGCCACTGCATCAGCAACCAACATAGGACGGGCACAAGCCATTGCCTGCAATGAGGCAATGCTTAGAAACTCAGCTTCGCTTGGCATGGTAAATATGTCGATGCTGTTCAAGACAGAAGGCAAGTCAGTGTTGGGGATAAAACCAGTAAAGTGCACCTTCTGCTCCAATCCCAATTCCTGTACCAGTGCAATCAGCTGTCTTTTGCAGCACCGTTCCCAGCAATCACAAAATGAATATCTTCCCGATTCAATAAATTGGATAGCATGGATGATCACATCCAGACATTTCTCGCGGTCGACGCGGCCAACGAAAAAGAACACCTTGCGGTATAGGTCGATCCCATATCGAGCACGCCAAGCCTAATCGATCCACGGAAGGATGAGGGCGGAAAAGATTCGTATTCACACCGCATGAGATGGTGAAACCGTGGGGTTGTCAGCCCCATCTCCTTCAAGATTTTAACTGCAGTCCGGGATGGGCCAGCCACGGCGTCCAGACGATCATATACTTCCCTCATCCAATGCCATAGCACCCAATTATAGAATGGTTTGAATTCTGGAAACGAGCGGCACATAAGCGCCAGGTTATCTGGCATGAAATGATTGGTACCCACCAGTTTAATGCCGCGTCGTGCGTGCTGCAAAAACCATTGCACGGCTTAACGGGTAATGATCCTGGATATGGACAATGTCCGGGTGTAAAGCATCCAGTATCCGCCCCACAGTACAATGAAGGGAAAAAGGGAACATATGAATTGGGATGAATTATTTTCAGGCTGAGTGCCCTGAAAGCCTCCAACTGTACTCCATTGATCTTTTCAGTGGTAAGGATGACCTCGTTCCGATCCAGCTGCCACCATTACCGCATGACCGTTGTGGGCCAGACCTTCTGCCAGATTAATCGTGAAGATCGCCTGGCCATGAAAAGCAATATAATTTGACGAAGCTGCAATCAGGATGCGCATAAATCCTCGCTGAAATTCATATCAATCTTTTATTGACGGATTGATTTCGCTTTGATAACTTTGTTTGATAACATCGCCGCCCAACCAGAAGATCAAGAACAATGACGAAAACAACCGCTCCCCCTAACGCGGCATATTCCACCCCCATCTCCACCCTTTTTATTGCCTCAGTGGTATAAAAACCGATCAACACCAGCGATCCGGTCCAGAGCATTTCACCACGAGAAGATGGCCGGGAACCAGCGCTTCCAAGGAGCTTTCACCAAGCCTGCAGCGATCAAGGCCGGTATCATCATACTAAGGGTTAATTTCGCCAGAAAAGGATTCGGGCGGCATGGTCTGCGCATTGCCAATTTCCAGGCTCGCCAGAACATCAACCTATGAATCCCCAATTTCTTTCCGATCTTGAAGAAGCCAGTCTATTTTACCGATATAACCCAAGTGTATACCAAAGCGAATCGGCAGACGAGATTGCCGGTCGCAGCGGCGATAAACACCCATCCTGGCTTCATGAGACCCGCTGAAGCAGCCGCAGCGCCCAAAAGAGTGGCGATCGGTCCTTCAACAGCCACCAGCGCGGCCAGCAAAATGTATGTCCAAGTTCCAAGTTGCGGCAGTTGTCCGCTGCGCAGAGCCTGAATAAAATCCTGAATAAGTATGGTCAAATCAGTCATAAATGCTTCTCGTTCAACGGCAGGCAATTGAACGTACATATTCTAACCGACGTCATTCCCATAGGTGGAAGATAATAATAAATAAAGACGCCGATTTCGGCGTCTTTATCAGGAGTACAATCTAATAGATCACTTCTTGGCTTTTTGTGCATCGACAAACTTGACTGCTTCGCCGACTGTGGTGATCTTCTGGGCATCTTCGTCCGAAATCTCGGTGCCGAAAACATCCTCGAACTTCATGATGAGCTCGACCAGGTCAAGCGAATCAGCTTCCAGGTCTTCGCGGAAGCGGGCTTCGAGCTTGACCTTTGCCTCATCCACGCCCAACAAATCCACGATAATTGCCTTTACTTCATCAAATGTGCTCGCCATTTCTGCCTCCTGTGAGTTTAAACTGGCACTATTGTAATCGTTTCGCCATTATAATTCAATACAAGGAACACAAATTTATGGCAAAAGTTTCGCCCATTGACCGATCGGAAAGCCGACCATATCAAGATCAACCTGGAGCAGGATGTCCTCTCCGGGTTGACCAGCGGACTGGAATGATTACCACTTCGTCCACGAGGCCTTGCCGGAACTTGACCTCGAAGCGGTTGACACGACCCTCAACCTGTTCGGCAAAAAACTCAATGCGCCCATCCTCATCTCGTCCATGACCGGCGGGACGGAGGAAGCAGAAATGATCAACCAGCGTCTTGCCGAAGCCGCCCAGGAAATGGCGTTTGGCGATGGGAGTTGGCAGCCAACGTGCCGCCCTCGAAAACCCCATCCTGACCGACAACCTTTTCGATCGCCCGCAAAGTTGCCCCAGATATTTTGCTCTTCGCCAACCTGGGCGCAGTTCAATTGAATTACGGCTACAGCCATCGACGACTGCCGCCGAGCCGTGGACATGATCCAAGCCGACGCGCTCATGTCTGCATCTCAATCCCTTGCAGGAAGCCGTGCAGGTCGGTGGCGATACCAATTTCGCCGGTCTGGCAAAGAAAATCGAAGAGAATCTGCAAGAAAATAGAAGTACCTGTGATTGTCAAAGAAGTTGGCTGGGGCATCTCCGAAAGAACCGCAAAGATACTAGCCGATTGCGGCGTTACTGCCATTGATGTGGCCGGTGCGGGCGGGACAAGTTGGTCGCAAGTCGAAATGCACCGCGCACCAGATGAGTTTACCCGCCAACTCGCGGCGACTTTTGTTGACTGGGGAATCCCAACCGCCGATTCGATTCTGAACGTTAAGAAAGCCGCTCCTCAAATAACCATTTTCGCCAGCGGAGGACTCAAAAACGGACTCGATATCGCCAAGTGCATCGCCTTGGGTGCAACCCTGGGCGGGATGGCAGGGAAGTTCTTGAAAGCTGCCGCGACGAGTTCGGAGAAAACAGTCCAATTGTTGAAATTGACGCAGCGGCAACTACAGGTCGCGATGTTTGCAGCAGGAGTTCTCTGATATTCGCAAATTGGGAAGCTGCGAATTAAAGAGAACATGAGTCTGAAAGGATCTTCCATCCGCAAACTACTTTCCTCGTAAATATACTCTAGTTCCAAGTTGCACGAACACTCGAGTTGTTTACATTTCTCTCGATAAGGTGTATACATTTCAGTCCGGGGAAAACCTTTGCTCCTGCCATTTTACGGTTTGGTTATGAGGATGGCCGCATAGAATGGAACGCCGTGCATGAGCAGCCCGCCGCTATTGGTAAGGGGCATAGGCTGCCTCCTCCAATAATACCGCCCTCATCTTGGTGAACTCTTCGGTTTTGGAAATATTCCTGTGCAAACCATGACAACTTTCGCAGTCCAATTCCTAGAACATCCTCCTTCTGACGCTACCCCCAGTGGAATTCGCAGTCATTTGAGAGAAGCCTTCCAGCGTCTGCCCATTTCAATTGTCCTGCTCGGCTGGGATTTACCACCCCTCCTGGAAGAAGCCGCAGCGGAAGAGACCTACCGGCAGAACGCCCATCTATTTCGCTGGCTGCCTTGGTTAACTTGTGAGTCTGGGCGATGGTATTCCACCCTCTTGGGCAACCATCGGACTCGATGGGGCTCCAAACCCGGCCTTTGCTGGCAAACCGGAATTCTTCTTCTTCTGTCCTAACCACAGAAGCACGTCTGAATTCCTATTTGAACGGTTGGACCGCATCGCTACCCGCGGTTACTATAAAGGTATCTTTTTTGACAGAATTCGCTTCCCATCCCCCACCGAGGATCCAGTCGCCCGCTTGGGCTGTTTTTGCCCAGAATGCTATAATCTGGCGACCGAAGCGGACTTGGACCTGGAGACTGTTCGCCGTTATATTCTAATGCTCCCCGCTGAGGCCTTCGTCCGCAGCTTGCTTGCCAGCCCTGACGATCCATCCAGTCCGCTGGAGTCTTTTCTTGACTTTCGCCAAGAAAGCATCACCCGGACGGTCCAAGCAGCGGCGCAACAAGCAAGTTCTCTCGATTTTTCTGTTGGGCTGGATTGCTTTTCTCCCATCCTTACGCGGATGACCGGTCAGAACTTGCCCGCCCTTAACAAAACCTGCGACTGGATTAAAATAATGACTTACCCACGCGTCCAAGGTCCGGCAGGGCTCCCATTTGAGTTGCTGGGGCTTGCCAACTGGATGACCAAACGCGGAGTATCCGAACAATCAGCAATGCAGTCCCTGGCTAAAGCCAGCGGACTTATCATTCCAACAACAATAGCCGAATTACAGAAGACAGGCCTCGAGTTAGGAGCTATCTCCCACGAGCTCGAAAGTGGCCACCGCCTGGGCGTCACCAACCTACTAGCAGGTATCGCCTTGATAGAAATTAGTGGCGTCAACGAGTTCAACAACGGAACAGGTGCATAACGACCTGAAGGCCGCGCGCACCGCTGAAGGTCTGGTAATTTCGTGGGATTTGTGGCAGACTCCACTCGAGCGCTTAGATACCATCCGCAGTATTTGGGAGATCTAAATGAGTCTACTAGAATTATCAACCATCATGCTACCCGATATCGAGACTGAACTCCGGACGCCAGGTTGCCCGGCTAGACGAGCCGCAAACGATCCCTTTCCATGAGATGCTGACCTTCCACATGGGCTGGACAGGTGAAGGCTCTAGGATGGAAATGCAAGGGAAACGCATCCGCCCGCTGCTGGTTCTACTTACTTGTGCCGCCTGTAATGCAGACTGGAAGTCTGCCCTCCCGGCTGCAGCTTCCATTGAACTTGTGCATAACTTTTCCCTGGTCCATGACGACATTCAGGATAACTCGGACAAACGACGCGGGCGAGATACCGTTTGGGTTAAGTGGGGAATACCACAGGGGATCAACGCTGGTGATGCGTTATTTGTGCTCTCTAATCAAGCCATGTTGAATTTAGCGCTGACACATTCTTCCGAGATAGTGCTTAAGGCTACAAAGATACTCAACAATACCTGCCTCGACCTTACACGCGGCCAGTACCTGGACATGTCCTATGTTAAGCGCAAAGACCTGACTATTGAAGATTACTGGCTGATGATAAGCAGCAAGACAGCTGCCCTGATGGGTGCGTGCTGTGCAATCGGCTCTCTACTCGGCGAGTTGGACGACGCCACTCAGGGTGCTTATCACGATTTCGGCCACTACCTCGGCCTCGCCTTCCAAGTGCAGGATGATTTGCTCGGGATCTGGGGCAACTCAGTGCTGACAGGAAAATCCGCTGAGTTTGATCTAGTATCTGGGAAGAAATCGCTGCCAGTTCTATTTGGCCTCGGAAAGAATGGTCCGTTTTCGCGACGCTGGAATGAGGGTCCGGCTCGACCCGAGGAGGTCACTGGTCTGGCCGAACAATTGGCTGCTGAAGGGGCACGGCTTTACACTCAGGAGGCCGCCGATCAAATGACCGACTTGGCACTGCAATCCCTGCATATAGCAGATCCTCAGGGCGAAGCTGGTGAAGCGTTATTCGAAATTGCTAATAAATTGTTGACCAGGGAAGCATGATCTTCTACTCTCACAGTTGATAATCAAAACACTGGTATAATTTTGGGCATCAAGCGGGTGTAGTTCAGTGGTAGAACGCTTGCTTCCCAAGCAAGATATCGTGGGTTCGAGTCCCATCACCCGCTCTTTATATAAAACCGCTATTCTAAGGCGGTTTTTTCACGATTTCAATGTGAACCAGGAGATTTGTTAGCAGTCGACCGGCACCACCACTATGGTCTAACCCGTGTGCAAGTATATTGTATTGTTCGAGACTCCAGGATTATTGAGAATCATAGAGGTACTCAACGGGAGTTAATGAATTATGGTCTCAATTATTTATTAATGCGCGGAACGAATACTACATCCCTACTTGAAGAGCACAGGGGCAATAACCCGAACGAATGCATCTTGCATTGCAATATTCATAATCCAATTGTTCTAATTTATAAGCTTATGAACTAAAGAACTCGACCTGACTTGTTGGTTTTATACCTATGCGTATTAACAATATCGAAACTCGCTGCTTTTATCGGTAGAGAGTATCCTTGAGGGTTATCATTCTTTTCACCTGTAGTTTTAGCTTCACCGGAAATATTTTTTTCTCTTCGAATTTCCTGTGCTTAGCTAAGACACTTCAAATTATTCCCAACTTTCACTATTGCTGAAATTGTTTTCGATATGGTACTTTTAAGGATTCCCGCCGCTGATATCATTCACATAATCAAGTGCACCATGACAGGCAGGGGTCAAATGAGAGGAGAGATGCGCCCAGTCGAGCACTTCGTTAAGCCTTTTAGTTTCCCAAATTGCAATAGTTTAGGCAGCCAGGGCCAGCATTGTAATTGACCAGCGTGAAACGCCACAAGTCTTCAAACCCCGCCCATTGACCCGCCGCTCCCCCATATGTGTTTTGAACGATCAGTCCGGTCTGATCGCAGTTAGCCAAGATTGTTTCAGCGAAAATGTCAACACTGTTCTCGGCCCGGCTTAATTCAATTCCCAGTGCACAATCCGGGCAGAAAGCGTCAATCTTCCTCACCAGGGCACTCCGTAAAATGTCCTGCTGATTGGCCTGTAAGTTTGGATACCCTTGATGACAGGTAGCTGAATCCAAAACGGTTGGGCAGAATTTTTCGAAAAATGGGTGATTCCACAGCAAGGTCGTGTCGGCGCCTGCATCCGTCATCTGTCCCAGTCCTACTTCTGAGTGACCTATATTCACGCCCGGCCAAAATTGGCTTTCCCGCCCAAAAATGTTCTTAAGCAATTGTGCTGGAACGCCCGTCTCCTTTGCAGCACTATAAATCAAGTCATCAAACTGATTCTGCCAATCATTCACCGCATTGCGTGCTGCCTCCACCCCACACACGCTGGGCATCCCATTCTCTAACAGGCCGCCGTCAATACATGCCGAAGCATCTGCCACTCCCTGCTTAATCAAATTCGCTGCCAGATACTCATAAGGGATATTTGTCGCCATTTCCCCCGCTTCCTGGGGTGTTGAGAGCCAAACAGGAACCCCGCCCACGGGTGGAAATGCATCCCACGTTTGCGAGCAGCCTGCCAGCGGTGTTCCCCGCCACTGCGTGGACAGTACATCCACATACCATGCATGATCCTGTAAATCATCAGAAGCCATAACGCGCACATGTGCCTGGAATAACTCACTGCTATCCCCATAACTTGAATAAGCCCAAAATTCAAAGTTTTGTCCCTCTTCCTCTGTTGGTACCAAATCCACCAGACAAACCGGGTCACAGCTGAAAGGAGTTCCATCCACTCGACCCCCCAAACCACTAATATGCTCTCCTTCTACTGGTTCTTCTCCTGTCAGAACCAGCGTGGGTAATGCATCGCAGCGAAATGTTGAATTATATGGGACACACCCATTCAACGACACCCATACCTCAGCTGGCGGCAATTCCACACCAACCTGCCGCTGGGCTGGTTCAGAATTTACAAATTGCAAGTAATATCCAGTGCAGGTTTTGCCCGGTTGACATATTTTTGTGGCAGACCATTGATCGTAGTTCGTCTTCTCGCACGCGTTATAGATTTCCAACCTACTTGGCAAGCCCTCGTGATCCACATTGATTGAGCAAGCCACCTGATTATCAGTATAACTGGTCAACCACCATTTGTAAGAAGTATAGTCCTCTGTAACAATAGTAAAACGGTCCGGACCCGGGGGTTTTATATCCGCCGCCAATACGCTTTGAGACCCAAATGCAATCTCTAAAGCATAGCAAATAAAAAGAACAGCAATTACCCGTTCAATTCGGAAACAGGTGTTCATCGCGAATACATATTTTGGTTGCGGGAGACAGGCATAGAACTACACAACCAGAACTTTCATGTCTGTTGACTTACGCATCCGCATCCACTGGGAGGGCAACACATTGCCTAGGTTCAAATGGCTAATAATGACAACAAAAATGGTCCAGGATAGTCATTGTGCAAGTTTACCATGGCTGCATTGATATCTGTGAGGAAATATTTCATACCACAAAATATCCAGGATAATCGGGGTAGCAAGGGTCAATAATTTATTTTTAATATCGACTACTCTAAATTTGGTCAACGCACCAATTGGAGCGCGTGATTTACGATATTTCCGATTGTTAATCCATATTCACGATACACAACCTCTGAGGGGGCCGAAGCGCCAAACCGATCAATTCCCAGAATAGCTCCCATCTCTCCCACCCAACGTTCCCAACCCATCGAAACACCGGCTTCAACAGCCAGCCGAGCTTTCTTCTTCGCTGGAAAAACGCTCTCACGATATTCCTTTTCCTGCGCAGCAAACAACTCCCAGGAGGGAAATGAGACCAACCGCACCGATACAGCTTCCGCAGACAACCGCAAGCCCGCTTCAATAATAAGGCTCACTTCGGAGCCGGACGCCATCAAGATTAGTTCAGGTTCACTGTCTCCTAAGTCAGCCAGAACGTAAGCGCCATGCTCCAAGCCATCAGCCGAAGCGAACAAGCTGCGGTCGAGGGTGGGAACGTTTTGACGCGTCAATGCCAGGAGAGTCGGTCCGTGGCGGCGTTCTACAGCCACTTTCCAGGCCACCGCAGTCTCATTAGCATCCGCTGGACGAATGACTGTCATCCCCGGGATTGCCCGCAGGGTTGCCAGGTGCTCCACCGGCTGGTGTGTCGGGCCATCTTCGCCAACTCCGATGCTGTCATGTGTAAAGACCCAAATGCTCGGATAATGCGAGAGTGCAGAAAGCCGGATGGGTTCACGCATGTAATCTGCAAATGCCAGGAAGGTGGCCCCAAACGGGATAACCCCGCCATGCACGGCCATTCCATTGACGGCCGCGCCCATGGCATGTTCGCGCACACCAAAATGGAAATTCCGCCCGTTAGGTGTCTCCGGTTCGAACGCCGGGATATCGTCTATCCAGGTTTTAGTCGAGGGGGCAAGGTCTGCTGAGCCACCAATGAGTTCGGGTATTTTTGCCGCCAGTGCGTTGATCACTTTTCCAGACGCAACTCGCGTTGCCATCCCTTTTCCGTCCGGCAATAAAAACAGGAATGGCCGACTGCCAACCTGCTGGCAGTTCGCCACAAAGACGGCGTTCCAGTTCGGCGGCTTTTTCAGGCTGTGCGATCCGGTATGCGTCCATTTCGGATTTCCAGCCGTCCTCCCATTCCAGTCCTTTTTCAATGCGTTGATGGAAATGCGCGTGTACATCTTCGGGAATGTAAGAATCGCGGTTCCACCGGCCAACCAAGCTTTTCCTTCGCACCGTTCAATTCCGCATCGCCGAGAGGTTCTCCATGAGCTTTGCTAGTGCCTTGCCTGGTAGGTAAACCAAATCCAATTGTTGTGCGACACACAATAAGTGACGGGCGTGGGTCTGTTTTTGCCTGTCTATGACAGCCTCATCAATTTCTTCCACATCATTCCCGTCAGCGACACGCAGTACTTGCCAGTCATAGGCGGTAAAACGGGCTGCACGATCTTCAGTAAAGGCAATATCCGTAGAACCGTCAATAGAAATACGGTTATCATCGTACAGGTAGATAAGTTTCCCAAGGCGTAAATGACCGGCGAGCGAGGCGGCTTCTGCGGTAATCCCTTCCATTAAATCTCCGTCGGTGACAATGGCGTAAACGTAATGATTGATAACCTTATTGTCCGGAGTATTGAACTCAGCAGCAAGATGCGCTTCGGCAATGGCCATCCCAACTCCATTGGAAAAACCTTGCCCGAGCGGACCAGTGGTTACTTCCACTCCCGGCGTTAGCCCATATTCAGGATGACCGGGAGTCTTGCTTCCCCACTGCCGAAAGTTCCGTAATTCCTCAAGTGGGAGGTTGTAACCGGTCAGATGCAAAAGTGAATACAACAATGCGCATCCGTGACCACCAGAGAGGATGAAACGATCCCGGTCTGGCCAGGATGGATTTCGAGGATTGTGACGCAGGTGACGAGTCCAGATAGTGTAAGCTATCGCAGCGCAACCCATGGGCAGTCCCGGATGTCCGGAGTTCGCCTGTTGCACCATGTCCACCGAAAGAAAGCGCAGAGTATTCACTGCTCGTGTTTTCAGGTCATCCTTTTGAGTCATCGCATATCTCCCGATTTTAGTTTTCTATAATTGTAAGCGTTCCCTGTAATTCCAGCTAGTTTTCCTGAAGATAACAATGGGATATTGATTATATAATGAAACTCGAAATATCTAAAATGGTACAATATCAATGATGAATAGAGCAGCGCGGAGCTTCCATGGTAAGAAGCTCCTATCTCTGCCAGAAACGACTATACTTGATTTAATGTGCCATTACGTCGCATACTCAAATCTAATGAAATTCCAAACGATGAATTTCAATTCCGGTACCTAGGACTTGGATCGCCTATTGTAGTGGATACGAATGAATTGTCATGCCTTTTTGTAGAACGGGAAGGAGCATACTAAGATAAGTTTAATATAAGAAATGAGTATTATATAATGGCTACACGCAAATTGCAGATTTTTCTATTATCTGGATTTGGATTCCTGCTGATCAGCATTTCGGGTTGGTTAATCTATAATTCATTCCGACTTGCCATCCATTTTGACAGTCAAAGGGCATATCAGGATGTCCTTACCCAATTATCCTTTGGCGCACGCACTCCAGGGAGTATTGCCCACGATGAAACTATCACCTATATCCAGCAAGTATTGGAAAAATCTGGCTGGAAGGTTCAAATTCAATCAACTGAATGGGATGGTTTTCCTATTCAAGAACATTATCGCATCGCGTTCGGAGATTGCGCCGCGGATAATCGTCGGAGCTCATTATGATAGTCGTCTCCTGGCAGACCAGGACCTGGGTCCGGGGAGCAGCAGACCGGTGCCCGGTGCCAATGACGGAGCATCGGGCGTAGCTATTCTACTTGAACTGGCTCGTTCTCTCCCATCCAACAGCGTCCCGGTCTGGCTTGTCTTTTTTGATGCCGAAGATAGTGGCGGGCTGGATAATCGGCAATGGATTATGGGCTCGCGGGCATTCGTTTCCACTTTAACGGAACGTCCTCAATCTGTTGTCATAGTGGACATGGTCGGTGATGCAGATTTGAAACTTTTCATCGAACGCAATTCGGATGCCACATTAACTGCGAAGATCTGGGCACAAGCTGCGGAGTTGGGGTATGGGAAATATTTCATTGCTACACCAAAATACAATATGCTTGATGATCACACCCCTTTCCTGGAGGCAGGAATCCCAGCAGTAGATATTATTGATTTTGACTACCCCTACTGGCATACTTCTGCCGATACTGCGGATAAGGTCTCTGCACATAGCCTGCAAGCCGTAGGCGTGACATTATGGGCGTGGATTGAATACCAAAAATAGATTGTTACATTGTTCAAACCTCTTTGCGCTTAACCTTGTAAAAATCCTCTTGATATTTTGTGGGACTTCACATGTCCTGAATACGTTACGCTACCAACAACATGGCATGCGGGAAGGCGTGGATGAATTAATCCAAGGACCTTGGATAAAAATAAGTCGCGCGTGATCCTTGTCGCTTCGCGGTTAATATTTCGGTAAACCATTTTATGATTGAATTCTACGGTTTTAATTACACATAAAACACCTTAAGGCACTTATACATTTTCTTTTCAACTTATTTATCAGAACAATTCAGGTATTTATGTTAGGAGTAGTAAATGCCAAAGAATAAACCTTTTCCAACCTCCCCTCCGCGTGAACGTGCTTTCTTGGTTGGCGTGGAAGTGCATGGGCAGAGTCAATTTCTGACGCTCGAAGATTCTCTCACTGAACTCTCTTTGTTATGCGATACTGCCGGACTGGATGTCGTTGGGGAACTGACTCAGAAATTGGACCGGCCCAACGCAGAGACATTTATCGGGTCCGGCAAAGTGGAGGAACTCAAAGCCCTGGCTGAGGATTCCCTGGCACAGGTGATTATATTTGACAACGAACTCTCTCCGCGCCATCAGCGCGAGCTCGAAAAGCACATTGGCGAGAACGTACGCATCCTTGACCGGACAGCAGTCATTTTGGATATCTTTGCCCAGCATGCTCATACCAGCGAGGGCCAGTTGCAGGTCAAATTGGCACAGTATGAGTATTATCTGCCGCGCTTGACCGGCCAATGGACGCACCTGGCCCGGCAGGCAGGCGGCGGCGGAGGACGTTCCGGCTCAGTAGGTGGAGTAGGCTTGCGGGGTCCCGGTGAAACTCAGTTGGAAATGGATCGGCGCGCCGTCCGTCATGAGATTGCCCATCTCAAGGACGAGCTCGAAAAAGTGCGTGCTCGCCGTCTGCGGCATCGCATCCAACGCAAACGCAGCCGTATCCCATCTGTGGCACTTGTCGGCTACACCAATGCCGGGAAATCCACTCTGCTTAACAGGCTGGCTAAGTCTGATATTTTCGTGGCTGACCAATTATTTGCCACTCTTGATCCTACTACCCGCCAGGTGGAACTCTCTGGCGGTTATCAGGCGCTGTTTACCGATACTGTCGGATTCATCCAAAAACTCCCCACCACGCTGGTAGCTGCCTTCCGAGCCACATTGGAGGAAATCGCAGAATCAGACCTGCTTTTGCATGTTGTTGATATATCGCACACGAACGCAATGAATCAGGCAGAAGCTGTTCACGAGACACTGGAGAAAATCAAAGCGGAACACGTTCCAGTCATAACCGTCCTTAATAAAATAGACCGCCTATCTGACCCTGCAGCCGCCCGCAGCGCAGTGGAGCATTTCCCTCAAGCCGTCGCCATTTCTGCCCGCAGCGGTGAAGGGATCGGTGACCTGCTCGGCATGCTGCGTAACACATTGTTTGAAACCTTTATCCCCATCCTGGTTCGTCTGCCCTATCAGCAGGGACAACTCATTTCTCTATTCCACGAATTCGGTCAGGTAGAACGCCTCGAACACGGACGGAAAGGTGTACTGATGCAGGGTTGCATTCCAGGACGCCTTCTGGCCCAGTTCAAACCTTGGCAGGTAAACCCGAACGGGAAAGAAAAAGAGGAGGATGATATTCCTTTGTCAGAATAATAAGTTTGATGAGCTCTCTGATTTCCTCGCACCTCAAATGGATTTATGCCGCCCACGGGATATTCCAGATTGCGGTAAATTTCATTCTACTTTCATTCCCGACTGATGGACGTGGGAGGATAATAAACCCTAAACAACTGGTGTAAATACCCCGTTCTTGGTCTTTTCCTAGCTCGGTATTATTAATCCGGCAGAACCGGTTCTGAAATGGCCGGTCAATAATTTTTCAAAAATAAACCCCCACCTTTCTTAATCAGATGGGGGCTTATCCGTTCGGATTTTCGGTCCCGCAGCAATCAATTCATTAGGCATGTCTGTTTCAAACTTCTTCATATTATCAATAAAGCGAGATGCCAGTTGCTTATACTTCTTCCAGTATTCAGTCTCTTTATTCCATGAGCGCGAGGGATACATTACTTCTTCGGGCACATCCGGGCAAGTTTTGGGGACTTCAAAACCGAATACCGGATCGGAATAGAATTCCACTTTTTCCAGCGCTCCGTTCAAGACAGCAGTGAGCAAGTCGCGAGTATATCGGATGCTTATGCGCTTACCCACGCCGTATGGTCCACCCACCCAGCCGGTATTAACCAGCCAGCATTTGACGCCATAGCGTTCAATCTTTCGACGAAGAAGTTCTGCATAGTAAGCCGGCTTGTGAACCATGAACGGTCCGCCAAAACAAGCGCTGAAGGTGATTTCCGGTTCATCCCGTAAGCCTACTTCGGTCCCGGCGATCTTGGAGGTGTAGCCGGAGATAAAATGATACATAGCCTGTTCAACGGTAAGGAGTGCAATCGGGGGCATCACACCTGAAGCGTCACACGTCAGGAAAATAATGTTTTTTGGATGCCCGCCGCGTTTTTCGGGGATGGAGTTCTCGATAAAGGTCAGTGGATAAGCAGCGCGCGTGTTCTCGGTAAGGGAAGAATCATCCAAATCAAGATAACGGGATATCGGGTCAAATCCTACATTTTCGAGTATTGTCCCAAAGCGACGTGTGCAAGCATAAATCTGCGGTTCGGCACTTGCCGAGAGTTCGATTACTTTTGCATAACAGCCATCCTCGAAATTGAATACACCATTGTCAGACCAGCCATGTTCGTCATCGCCAATAAGATCTCGGTTCGGGTCTGCGGAAAGGGTTGTTTTCCCCGTTCCTGAAAGGCCGAAGAAGAGTGCCACATCGCCATCTTTTCCTACATTAGCCGAGCAGTGCATGGTCATCACGCCATCCCTCAAGGGCAGCAAATAGTTCAACAGGGTAAAGACCGATTTCTTGATCTCACCGCCATAACCGGTATTACCAATGATGCATATCTTCTGGGCGAAGTTGAGCACGATGAAGGTTTCTGTTGGCGTCTGGTCAATCTGCGGAAAAGCTTTGAACCCAGGAGCCGAAATGACAGTAAATTCTGGTGCAAATCGGCGGTACTCTTCCATTGTCGCAGGTTTTATGAACATGTTACGCGCAAAAAGGCTGTGCCAGGCTGCCTCGGTAATAACGCGCACAGGTAAACGGTAATCGGGGTCTGCTCCGCCGTAGCAATCCTGAACAAAGACATCGCGTCCCTGCAAATAACCCTGGAGACGCACAAACAAGTCGTCAAACTTCTCAGAACTGAATGGTCGATTATATTGCCCCCACCAGATATTATCTTCGGTTGTGGCTTCTCGGACAACGAATTTATCACTAGCTGCTCTGGCAGTGTGTTTGCCGGTGTTAACCACGATTGGTCCCTGATGCGAAATGGTGCCTTCGCCGCGAAAAATCACTTCTTCGTATAAGGATTCGGTTGGAAGATTCCAGTAAACTTTGCGCAAGTTGCTTAAGCCGAGGTAATCCAATCCGTAGTCAGCCCGGATGGCCGCGGCCTGTCCTTCTGTGGGGGTCTTTATGTTCAGAATATTATTCATTATTTACTCTCCATCATTCCCCTTTAAACCTGGGAATAAACAGGGGGAATTAGATTCTATAGCCAATCCCTGACGAGTTTCCGATCGCCAATATAAATTTCGCTGGGGGCATTCGGGTCGAGCGCCCACTTCATACGCTCGATTCCTTCCGTTAACTCCTTGACTGTCCCGGCAAAACTCAGGCGCAGATGACCTTCCATGCCAAATTCCTTGCCAGGTACGGTAACCACCAACGCCTTCTTGAGAAGGAACTGGCAAAGTTCAACCGAATTCTTGGCGACGCTATTTCTACAATAGGCCTTGAAATCAGGCAGTGCATAGAACGTGCCCTGTGGCTTGACACAATACACATCCGTAAACGAGTGCAATTCTTGCATTAACACATCGCGATTATTTTGTATGGATAGACGCAGTGACTCGACAATGGACTGCATCCCGGTTAACGCTCCTTCAGCGGCAGCTTGCATAACCGGCGAGACGCAGGTGGTTGTCTGAGATTGAACATTAGTCATAATTTCGACCAAGTTCGTGGGCGCTACCGCCCAACCGACACGAAAACCGGTCATCCCATAGAGTTTTGCAACACCATTCACCAGAATGATCTTAGAGTTTTCCACGTCTTTTTGGGTATATTTGCACGCCGGATAAGCGACTTTTCCGTCGAAAACTAATTTTTGGTAAATGTCGTCGCAAATCATATAGATCCCTTTGCGCTCGCATAAATCCACAATCTTACTGATTAAGTCTTCCGGGTAGATCATACCCGATGGATTATTCGGGCTGTTGACAATGATAGCCTTGGTGTACGAGTCTACAACCCGCTCAATCTCGTCGAAGCTGGGTATGAAAGAACCGTCGTCGGGCGTTACAACAATCGGAATCGCCCCAATCATCTTAATCATCTCCGGGTAACTCACCCAGTATGGAGCGATGATAATCACTTCGTCTTGCGGATTACATAAAGTGAAGAGAATGTTGAATAGAGACTGCTTGGCTCCATCAGAGACTATGATATTTTGTGGGGCAACTCCCAAATCGTAATTTTCTTCGCTGTAACGGATAATAGCCTTCTTCAAGGAGGGCGTCCCATCCGTCGGCACATATTTTACGTCCCCGCTGACCAACTTGGCTGCCGAACTTAGAATGGCTGCGATGGGGGTCTTATTCTTTGGTTCACCGATACCCAGGTGAATAACCGGTTCCCCTTTTTCGCGCATGAGCCGGGCCTCCTCGTTCAACGCAATGGTCGGCGAGGCAGAAATCGAGCTTGCGACTTGACTCAAACTCATAACATACTCCTATTTTAGGGAATTAATATCGATCATTTATCTCGATAGAACAAATGCCAGTTCTAACAATCTATTATAATTTATATGCTCTTCTCAATACGAATTCCATTGTCTCTTTTTATTCGAACTATTGAGATAATCATAAAAAAAAAGCATGCCAATCCCAATAGCATGCCTTGTATCTTTTGAATTCTCCGCAATAAAACGTTCCGATCTGCATCTTTTGATCGCAAAAGAATAAAGATTCTTGCCCCATTAACTGACGGGCCGTGGAATTCGCGGCCCGTTATTCTCTTTACTTCTTTTTCTTCTCTTTCTTAACCTCGATTACTTCACGACCTTTATAAAAACCGCAATTCGGGCAAACTATATGTGCTAGGATCATCGTTCCGCAATTGGTACAGGCCACCATGTTAGGGGTTTCGAGTGCATCATGGGCACGGCGTCGATCGCGACGCCCTTTTGATAGTTTACGCTTTGGTTGAGGGGGCATTCCTTACTCCTTTATATGATTCCGATTAAGCGGGCTGATTATATCGGCGAAGCTTACGAGCGTCAAGTCCGATTATCCAACAATCTGACCTTGCAACTATCTGCCCTGGCGTAGATACGCTTCCATGAATTCTTCCAGGTTGCCATCCAGTACCGCTTGGGTGTTACTGGTCTCGTGGTCAGTACGATGATCTTTAACCATCTGATAAGGATGGATCACATACGAACGGATTTGGCTGCCCCACTCTGCTTTGGTGTATTCGCCACGCAATATGGCAATCTCCTCATCCTTCTCGGCCTTTTGAATCTCCAGCAAGCGCGATCGTAATATTCGCATGGCAAATTCCCGGTTTTGTGATTGCGACCTTTCATTCTGACAGGTTACCACAATCCCGCTTGGGAGATGCGTGATGCGTATCGCAGTGGCATTCTTTTGAACATTTTGCCCACCCGCACCGGATGACCGGAAAACATCGATCTTTAAATCTGCCGGGTCAATCGAGACCTCTGGGCTATCGAACGCAACCTGAGGCAGAACCTCCACCAGAGTAAAAGATGTATGCCGCCGGTGGGCAGCATCAAAAGGTGAAAGGCGCACCAAACGATGGACACCTTTTTCAGAACGTAGATAACCGTAAGCATATTTCCCGCTGATACTAATTGTGGCTGATTTAATCCCAGCTTCTTCGCCTTCACTCGAATCCAAGATTTCTGTTCTGGTAACCATTTTTTTCTGCCCAGCGCAGGTACATACGCAAGAGC
This sequence comes from uncultured Chloroflexia bacterium, assembly GCA_963760315.1. Classification (GTDB taxonomy): domain Bacteria; phylum Chloroflexota; class Anaerolineae; order Anaerolineales; family Villigracilaceae; genus UBA877. The sequence goes on along the minus strand of CAVXCK010000003.1, from coordinate 611,330 downwards.
ATGGCAGCCCAATCCTGGGAGTCGGTGCCTCCTGCTCCAGCGTGGATAGCGAGGAGGGCGTCGTCGGCATCATAGGGTTCAGAAAGCATCGCGGTAAAGGAACGTTTCTCCAGTTCGTTTTCCAGGGTGTAGATTTCAACTTCCAGTTCAACACGCAACGATTCGTCGTCCAGACCTGCCAATTCGGTTACGTCATTCAAACGTCGCTCAAAACTGCGCCAGTCAATCACCTGCTCGCGCAAACCAGCTGCATTCTTACTCACCAGTTGGGCATGAGCAGGATCATCCCAGAAAGTTGAGGCACCGATCTCCTTCTCAAGCTCAGCAAGTCGAAATTCTTTAGCAGGTAAGTCAAAGACGCACCATTAACTGCCGAAGTACTTCCCCAGCGGTCTGCAAACGATCATGTAAATCTTGCATGTTTATTTCCTTTCCTTTTTTTCTTCGAAACTATGCGCTAAGGATCCCTTTTACGAACGCATCCGCATTAAAAAGCGATAGATCTTCAGCCTTCTCGCCCAAACCGGCATACAAAATCGGTAAGCCAAGTTCGCGTTGAATTGCAAAAGCCATGCCCCCGCGTGCCGACAAATCCAGTTTTGCGAGAATAACCCCAGACACATTCACAGCTTCCTTGAACGCTCGCGCTTGTACTAGGGCATTTTGTCCGGTAGTCGCATCCAGCACCAACCAGACTGCATGTGGCGCGCCTACGAGCGCCTTTCCAGCCACCCGTTGCACTTTCTTGAGTTCTTCCATTAAATTGTAACGGGTGTGCAGACGGCCAGCCGTGTCAACCAATACCAAATCATACCCCTTTGAAACTGCCGAATGGATACTGTCGTAAACTACTGCTCCAGGGTCGGAGCCCATCTGCCCGGTCACGATGGGTAAATCCAATCTTTTAGCCCAAACTCGCAATTGGTCTACGGCTGCAGCGCGGAAGGTGTCAGCCCCGACGAGCAGGACGCTTTTCCCCTCATCAGCAAACCGGCGTCCTAGTTTAGCGACCGTGGTGGTCTTACCGGAACCATTCACACCAACCAGCAATATGACTGCCGGTCTGGATAAAAATTCCGTTCTGGAAGGCGTATCGAGCCGAAGGCGGAGTTCAACTTCCAGCAAAGACTGGAGATCGGCTGATTGAATCAACCCCTGTTTCCGCACGGCGGCACGGAGGGAGTCGAGTACTGATTCGGTCGTTTCCAACCCAAGATCAGCTTGGATAAGCAGACACTCGAGTTCTTCCCAGATCTGGCTATTAATATCCGTCGCACCAAACAAACTGGCAAGCTGCCCAAAGGTGGCTTTATTGCTGCGCGAGAGTCCGGTTTTCCAGCGAGAAATTAGATCTGGCATATCGGCAAGATTATACTGCAAGTACACAGTACCTTGTACTGCAAGTACACAGCACCCTGTACTGCATGTTCACAAGACTCTGTACCGGAAGTATAAATTACCCTGTTCTGCTAGAACATAGGAAAGGTATGCACCACAGGTTCACCACCTGCTGATGTATTATGCAAAACCTATCTTATGCAACTTTTACCATCAGCTTGCATCTTACTATTGTTTCCCAAACCCGTGGCCAGTCTATCAGCGAATAACTCATAATCATGGAATTTTGGCATATATATTCGCACAATCCACTGTAATAATCAGAGCCATTAAGTTTTATGATATACTCGCGCAAAAGCAGAGCCAAAGTAATAAATGAGTGAAGATTTAACTCAAATCACTGCAACCTGGAAGGGTGAAATGACCTTCATCGGTCAGAACGCATCCGGCGGAACCGTCCAGATGGGCACAATCGATGGGAAGCCGGGCGTAAGCCCTATGCAATTATTGCTCGTTGCCATCGCCGGGTGCACCGGTGAAGATATTCTCGCTATCCTGCAAAAGAAACGCGCTGACCTGACCTATATGCAGGTGCGGGTAAGCGGTAAACATGCCGACGATTACCCAAAGGTATGGACCCACATTCACATTACATACCTTATCTGGGGAAAGAGCATAAAACCTAAGGATATAGAACAAGCCATTAAGCTCTCGGAAGATAAATACTGCTCAGTTGGGATTATGCTTGGAAAATCATCCCAAATTACATCCGAATATCATTTATTTAAAACCCGGTGAAACCACCACATAAAAGAGGAAAAATGAGTGAACCTATTCATGTAACCGATGCTGCTTTTGAAAAAGCCGTTCTGAAGAACCCCCGACCAGTCATTGTCGATTTCTGGGCGCCTTGGTGCGGCCCGTGCAAGGTGGTCGAACCAATGCTAAAGAAAATTTCCCAGGAATTGGGCGAGAAGCTTGTTGTAGCCAAGGTTAATACGGATGAGAATCCGGAGTGGGCCGCCAAGTACGGGGTACAGGGTATCCCAACCATGCTGTTCATCTATGGCGGAAAAATCATTCATCGTCAGGTAGGCGCGTTGTCAGAGCGGATGCTGCGCGAGGCTGTTACGCAGTTCATGGAAGTGACAACTCAACCGAAGCAGTAAGCGGATATCAACTGAACTGAAAAAGAGACACTTCTTGTAAGTGTCTCTTTTTAGTTTGTGGTATTGAACCTGTATTGCAGTTTGTTAGAACTTCACTTCTCTGTGGATCGTTCAATTTTTGCACCCAGTGAGCGCAATTTCTCATCCACGCGCTCGTACCCCCGGTCAATCTGGCCGACATTCCGGATGGTGGATTTACCGTCCGCGGCGAGGGCGGCCAGAAGCATCGCCATTCCCGCGCGAATGTCGGGGCTTTCGAGTTTCTCGCCATATAGTCGGGTAGGACCGTTGACGATACAGCGGTGCGGATCGCACAAGATAATCTGAGCACCCATACCTTTAAGTTTGTCGGTGAAATACATTCGCCCTTCGAACATCCAGTTGTGGAACAAGATACTGCCATGGGACTGCGTGGCAACCACGATCGCGATGCTCATCAAATCGGTGGGAAAAGCCGGCCAGATATTAGTCTTGATCTCCGGGATGGCCCCGCCCAAGTCGGCTTCAACCTTGAGACGTTGTTTTGATGGGACGATGATATCCTCGCCTTCCACGCTCCAGTCCACGCCTAGCCGGTGAAAAACCATCCGCATCATGTCGAGGTATTGCAGGACCAGCCTTGCGGATGCGCAATTCACCATGCGTCACCACTGCCGCCCCGATGAAACTGATGACTTCGAGATAATCCGGTCCAACCGTAAATTCCCCCCCATGCAGTTTCTCCACTCCATCAATCGTCAGCGTATTTGACCCGATGCCTGCGATGTGTGCGCCGAGATTATTCAGCATCTGACAGAGTTCCTGCACGTGCGGCTCGGAGGCCGCATTGCGAATCACGGTCGTTCCTTTGGCGGTGACAGCTGCCATGATGACGTTTTCCGTACCGGTGACGGAGGCCTCGTCCAGAAGAATGTTGGCGCCTTTCAAGTGTTTGGCCTTGAAGTCGAATGCCCGGCGGTAATGTATGTCTGCACCGAGGGCTTTGAGAGCCAGGAGGTGCGTGTCCACGCGGCGGCGGCCGATCACGTCTCCGCCGGGGGGCGGGAGATGTACTTCGCAGGCACGGGCCAGCATCGGTCCAGCCAGCAGGATGGAAGCGCGGATACGGGCGCACAGGTCCGGGTCGAGGTCCGCCGGACGGACGGTCTGGGCTGTGATGCGCCAGGAATTGTTCCCCAGGTCTTCCATTTTTACCCCCAGACTGGCAACCAGTTGGCGCATGTCTCGAACGTCGCGGATATCAGGCAGGTTGTGCAGGATAACCGGCTCACCCGTCAACAGAGTAGCGGCCAGAATTGGAAGGGCTGAATTCTTATTGCCAGACGGTGTCACCTCACCCTTCAAGGGAATTCCACCTTCAATGACGAATTTCTCCACGGGAACCTCCTGTATATTTTGACGGACTAATATTGTAAGGTAGTTTTACTGTTCCGCCAAGTAGTTATGAAAGCGAATTATAATGCCCGCGCGCCATTGTTTTCCCATAAGGATCCTATTCACAATTCAGGCTATAATCAAGTCATGGACTTCAGCCTCATTATCCCCTTAATTCTCGGTTGGCTTTCCGGCTGGCTGGTCAATTACCTGGCTGATTTACTTCCCGCCACGCATAAGCTCGGCCGTCCAGTTTGCCCGGCGTGTCAGACACCATTTAAATGGACCGAAACCCTGCTTTTCCGCAACTGCTCAAATTGCGGAAAACGACGCAGCCTGCGGACATTTGATTGTCCAAGCCGTTATGACCGTGACGCCGGTCATGATCTGGATTTTCCCGAGCCAAATCGCTACCCTTGCCGCTGGCATTTATTCTGCTGGTTTACCTGGCGGTTGTCCTGGTGATTGACTTGGAGCACCGGCTGATCTTACATCCTGTCAGTATGACTGGCGCTGTCCTAGGGCTGGGGATCGGCATTTTCCTGCGCAGTAACCAATCCATCATTTACGGAATTACATCCACGGTACTGGGTGGCGGGATTGGGTTTGGGATCATGCTGGTTTTCTATTTCGTCGGTGAATTGTTCGTTAAACGCATGTCGAAAAAGCGCGGCTTGTCCTCCGACGAAGTAGCCCTTGGTTTCGGGGATGTAAACCTTTCCGGGATCCTAGGGTTGCTGCTTGGCTGGCGTGCGATTTTTGCCTGCCTCTTTTTTGCAATCCTTGCAGGGGGACTGGTCAGTCTGGCTATCATTCTCAGGATGCTGATCGCGAGAAAATATAAGGCTTTTACCGCCATCCCATATGCCCCTTTCTTAATCTTAAGCGCATGCTATTTTCTATTTCTGTAAAATTGGCAACCGAGTCGCGTTCATGTTCAAATAAATAGAGCCGAACGGCTCTATTTTTTATCCGAGCTATCACCACTTTGCGGCGGTTTCAGCGGAGCCGTACCCAAGCGATAACCAAACCCTCGCACGGTTCGTATCCATACTGGATTGGACGGATCTGGTCTCCAATTTTCTTCGCAACATCATCATATATCGACGGACAAGCGCTGGATCACTCCGGCAATCACCCCAGACTTCACGCATCAAATCTTCGTCCGAAGCCACTTTGCCCTTGCGCCGCACAAGGACTTCGAGCAAACGAAATTCGGTCGGTGTCAGTTCAAGGGTCCGGCCACCGAGTGATGCCTGGAATTTCTTCATGTCCAGAAGGATTTCGCCGTGAGCGATATAACCGGTCTCTTTTTGTTCACTTTGCACCCGTCCAATTACCGCTTGAATGCGCGCCACCAATTCGGCAAAACTAAACGGCTTGGTAACATAATCATCCACGCCAAGGTGGAAACCGCGCAGTTTATCTGCCTCGGTGGTTTTAGCTGTCAGCATGATGATCGGCAAATCGGTCAGTTCTCGCAGGCGGGTACACACTTCCCAACCGTCCATTCCGGGCAGCATCACATCTAACAATACCAAATCTGGCTTTTCTCCATAAGCCAACCGTTAATCCTGTGGGACCACTCGATGCTTCAATTACATCGAAAGCCGACTCTCGTAAATATTGACTCAATAAATGTAGGAGTGTCAGATCATCATCTATCAGCAGAATTTTAGTCTTCATCGAGCCACCTTCAGATAGAAATAAAAGCGAGCACCGCCTTCGGGAGGTTCTTCAAAAGCAAGGTCGCTATCCCATGGCGCGCAACATACGTTGGGAGAGATATAATCCCAGGCCGTAGCCATAGACCGATTGCGAATCCTTAGCATCAAGTCGCTGGAAACGTTGGAAAAGCATAGACTGCTTTTCTTTTGGAATTCCCGGTCCGATATCGCTTACCTGGACCCGCAACCTGCCGCGCAGTCGAAGTGCGTCTACTACTATTGCTCCACGAGGTGCATATTTCAAGGCGTTATCCACCAAATGGTTGAAAACACTCTCCAGGAAGCCCGGATCGGCAAGAACAGGCGGTAAATCCGCTGGTAGCCTTGATCTGGATTTGTTCTGCACCAGGGACAGCGCTAAACCCACGGCGGACATCCTCAACAATGGCAGAAAGGAATATCGGCACTGGATGCACTTCCAAACGACCAGCTTCCATTGCAGAAAGGTTCAATATATTTTCAACAAAACGCGTCAGGCGTTGAACTTCGTTCTTCATCAGCGCGAGAGGCTCCCGGTCTGCAGGCAGAGCGACCTTTGCGATTGAGTAATAGTTCCAGCCCACCATTAAGGCTGGTAAGCGGCGTGCGCAATTCATGGGATACCATCGAAACAAAATCGCTTTTTAACTGGTCAAGTTCCTGTAACATTTTATTCTGCGCTTCCAATCGGCCATAAGCTTCCTGCAAAGTGTTGGTGCGTTGCTCCACCTTTTGCTCCAGCTGTTCATTGAGTTCTTCTAACTGACGATAAACCACTTGTAACTCATTATAGGCCTTTTGGACAGCTTCCTGCTGGCGTTTCTGCTCGCTCAAATCATGCGCCGACCCGGCAATCAACACCTTCCGGCCATCGGAAAAGATTGGGCTCAGCGATAGCAGGAAAGGTGTGCGATTCGGGTGGAGTGAAATTTCAAGCGAACATTCCTGCCGGGAGGCGCGGTCCAGTAAATCAGCAGGCAGGATCTGATCGTCAAAGATGACCCGCAGGGACATGCCGACCACTTGGTTCTCATCCCGCAAAACAAGTGCCTGTAGCCATGGCAGGGTTAGCCAGCAAGATTTTTCCGTGTTTCTCGCATATGAAAGTCGGTTCAGCCAGGCTGCTGAATAATTGCCAGTATTTATACAGTTCAGCCTCACCAGCGCGTATGCCTACACGAACGATCAATGCCAGGGCCAGGAGCAGGCTCATCCAAAGTCCCAATACCGATATCATCCCCTCTCAACTGCCAATCCACCATTACAAACCAAAACAGGGCCAGAACTAATGTAACTGGTAGCATATTCTGGATGCGAGCGCCAAGATCGAAACCGAATATTGCGTCCTTGACTCTTCGCAGGAGGTGAATCAGCTTCGATGACACTCCCAAGGCAAAAAATCAAGCCGCCTACAACCCAACCAAGACTACCCAGACCTCCAGCCTGATAGCTGCCGAATTGAACAAGCATACTATAAACATAATCCGATAAAAAGAACGCCAGCAGACCGATGCCCCATATTAAATGTCGTGCGGCGAGCTTTGCGGTTAGCCAGAAGCATATTGAGCAAGATCATTAACAGGATCAGGTCGACAATCGGATAAACCAGCGGAACCAATGTTTCGCGGCCAATGGATGCACCGGTCTGAGCCAGGGTCAACCAGCCCAATGCAGCAACAACACCTGATGTAATTGTCGCATCGAGAAGGAAACGAAAACGTGAAGGCGCATACCGGTTCTCAAATGGATAGAGCACCAACGCATAAAAAAAGAACGGGTAAGCGAGGAAGTTAAAAACATCCGCCACTGAGAAAATTGGAAGCGGTAACTCCACGCATCCCTTCATAAAAAGTCCGGATGCCATTCCCGGCCGTCCAACACAACAATGCCAATCCGACAAACCGCCAGGTACGCTGGGACTGAGGGTTGATCTGCGGGAGCAATTTATATGTCAATAGAACAGATGTGACCAGGGGGGCTAACACCGCCAGGCTGCCAATGAGAAGGCGGCTGCTGGATTCAGGAGACCGCATGAACAGCCAGATAATATATACCGCCAGGAAGAGCAAAGCCTCGATCAGCATCCCTTTCCACCGGACCTGCATTGGAAAAAGATGGCGCAGGAATTTTTGCACAAAATCCTCCTGTTCAAATTATAACAATGATCCCGCTCCTGTAACGACCGGCTCCATGAAAATTCATGGAATTTTTGGAACAGAATTCTCCAATAGAGCAGGATTCGGTCTTCCTTTTCGAAAGATCCATATATAAGAAACCTCTTGTCAATTGCAGCATTGGAGCTTGGAATTTACGTCAGGGTATGTTAAACCATCACAAGGATGAATGTACCCCGACAAAACCATTAAACAGTCAGGAGGCCTGTGTCCTTAGCTGACACAGGCCTCCTTGTTTAATATTCTATTCTTCGATCAGACCTTCCAAGTACGGCACTTATTTTAATGGATCAGGAGGACATGGTAAGCGAAGGAAAATCGGATCGATCGAAGGTACACCGCGACAAACGGATTGCTTGAAAGAGATGGTGGTACCACAATCCCATAGCAAGTTGGGCATTTCGTAGATGTCGGCGGTATAGTAGGCGTACGGGTCGCCGTAGGGGTGATCGGAGTGTTAGTACGTGTCGGTGTGTGCGTAGTCGTGCGGGTTGGCGTGTACGTTGCCGTAGGTGTATCTGTTGGCGTAAAAGTAGCCGTCGGAGTATTTGTGGGTGTGAAAGTTCTTGTCGGTGTATAGGTGTCCGTGCTCGTAGGCGAGGGAACCGTATTGGTCGCCGTAAAGGTGTTTGTGGGTGTAGAGGTACGAGTTGCTGTACGGGTGTATGTCGGTGTGTTCGTAATTGTCGGTGTATTGGTGATCGTCGGAGTGTTCGTCCTTGTCGGGCTGAGTGTAGGCGTGTAAGTATTCGTCGGCGTACGGGTGTTCGTCCTTGTACTCGTAAGTGTGATTGTGTTTGTATTCACCGGTGTATTCGTGGGCGTCCGGGTGTTCGTGGGCGTCCGGGTGTTCGTGGGCGTCCGGGTGTTCGAGGGCGTCCGGGTGTTCGAGGGCGTATAGGTTTTCGTGGGCGTATACGTAATTGTCGGTGTATTGGTAATGGTTGGAGTATTCGTGATCGTCGGTGTATTTGTGATCGTCGGTGTATTTGTTTTAGTCGGGCTGAGCGTAGGCGTGTAAGTGTCCGACGGCGTCGGGGTGGCCGTTGAGGTGCTAGTGGGAGTGTATGTAGGTGTTGGATCTGCGTGAAGAACAACATCGCAGTTATTGCCAAAATGAACGGTTATCCCAAAGGAATTGTTGTAGGGACCGCCGGGCCATGTGCCGTCATAATTCTGAAAATCGAAATTGAACGTTTTTGTCGCTCCAGCATTCAGGTCATGAGTTGATGTTGGCGGACCTATCAACATCCATGTGGATGGGGAGCTGGCCGGGTTACCAGGAGCAGAAAGATTTATTCCGCCAAACACGATTTTGCTGAGTGTTTGAGAAGGAATATTCGCATCGTAGGCTTCCCAATCGAAGATCAGGCTCTGGATATAGGTATCCTGGAGGCTCAAATTCCGGATGGAAATATTTGCACGCGGGAGGGAGGCCCCGATAGTTTGTAAGAGAAAAATGGTTTGTGGTGATTACAAACAAACCACAATCCGGTGTCGCCGTCGGTGTCAGAGTGGGTGTAAGGGAAGCCGTGGAGGTGGGCGTGTCGGTATCCGAAGGCGTAAAGGTTGGTGTGATCGTGAAGGTATCGCTTGGGGTGAAAGTATTGGATGGCGTGGGCGAACCCATGAAAATCGCCGGGCGGCAGGCTTAATGCACGGGATACGCGGAATTTTTCCACCACCCCGCGTTGGGCCGAGATAAGATGGATCATCGGCCAGATCTGATTCAGGAAAGGGGTGAGGTACGGGTGGTTGAAGTCTACCATTACTATTACCGTGTCATTCGGGCCACCTGGGTCTTGCATGGGGCCTTGGCTGACTCCGTGGTCATCTAATTTTAAGCATTCGCTATAATGGGTAAATCCCATCTGTCCAATGATGGCTTGGAAATTAGATATATTGTCTGGGGGGACAGTTGTGTCGCGCCCGGAGCAGATGGTCACTTGCAGATAACCAGGTTCCGTTTGCAGGATGGCCGTGCTATCCACTAAAAGACCAGATTTGAAATTTCCTGCGTGCTCCCGAATAGATAACAGCCGGGCTGCATCCTGGTCGGCGGTTGTAGTGCACCCGGCTGTACAAAACGCAGGGTTGTAATCACCGGTCACCGCATAACGAACCGCCTGGCGGGACATGTTCTGGATCAAGAGCCATGCTGAGAAAAGGAGCGAGAAGTCAATGATGCCAAAGAGCAGCATTAAAAGGATGGGCAGAGCAAGGGCAAATTCAACCACGCCCTGAGAGCGGCTGGCATTATCTGAACCGTTTCCGAGAAAAGGAAGGTGACGGGTCAGTTGATTTCATATTCATCATCCTTAATGAGCCAGCCGGGTGGCAATATTCTCGGGCGATTTCCCGAAATATTTGAAGAAGCCCTGCAGTGTCCGGTGCATAAGTGTAGGCACCATTGCCCTTATCGGCAGCATATTGGAGAAATAGTTCGCCGAGATGTGTGCCATCCACTGTGCTGGGTTGGGTAACCTTTGGACCCAATCCTATCGTATAAATGAGCGCATTCTGACGAATCAGCAACGAAATCTGCGCCATCATAGGCATAATCCTCGGCGTCATAAGTCAGCACTTCCTGAGGCGTGGCGGGTAGTGCTGTTGCCGTCATTGCATTTGGGGGGTATATCCGAATTACCCCAGGTACTTACCGGGCAGAAATAAAGAGGAGTTGCGTCATAGCCTGCATTGGCCACCCCATCGGTTAACAAAATGACCACCCACAGGGAGTTCTTCCGGACAGGCGGGATATTATATTCCACCCCGGCAGTATACAGGCCTGCACCAATATTGGTCGTAGTGCACGGGGCAGGGCTGGGATAATTTGGATAAGTAGCTTGGTAAAGTCGGATCGGTTTGCGGGCAATCCAAACCATAATAAACGTTGGTGGGATCATACCAGCGGGAGGGAATTCCCAGCTGGGTAGATTGCGTTTATGCCGGTAGGGTCGAATCCTGTCTCTTCGCCCTGGAAAACCATCAGACCTTTGATCATGCTAATAATGTCGGCTTTGACGTTGGAGAAGTGCAGGCGAACATTTCGCATCCTTGTCAAAAGTCACGACAGCAACACGATCGTAGGGGAAGTACAATTGTTCGACAAAACTGACCGCGGCCCTTTTGACCTCAAAGAAAGGACGACAATATCCCTGATAACTCGCATCCTCAGGGTTGACGGCATAATTACACACACTGGGATCCCGCATTGGATCACCAATGGGTAAACATAGGATCCCCCCAGGTCATTGAATCAGAGCGATCGAGCACCAGTACCACATCCACCGAGGCGGTCTCTGAAATGGCTTCGGCTGCAATGGGGACACTGTTAATCCCGATCACCGGTAGAAACGCCAGATGAGCGGTTCCCTCTTGCAACAACGCGAACCAATTTCCGATCCATTTCACTCGGTCCGGGGCATATGCCCGAAGCAGCAGGAATAGTATGAGCGTAATCGGGACCATTGCAAACTTGTACGAGGGCGCTTGGATCATTAATTCCATTTAGTTTTAGGAATTCCCTGGCAGAGGTATCCAGTTCACTCATCAGATAGCCTTCGCGGAATTGCAGGGCAGCCGCCAAAGCAGCCGAGTCAACCGCTCGGCGTAAACGGGCGTTTTCAATGAACATCACCCCCACATCCAACGAAAGGCCAATAACCGCAATAATCCCGACAATTGCCAATGCAACCACTATCAGAACCTGGCCGCGTTCCTTATTCATAAGTCGTTTCTTCGTACTACTAATCAAATTTGACATAGGTCTACGGCTACGGAGTCGGTGTCGGCTCGGCTGAGGCAAGGGGCATGATCGAATAGGTGTAAACAAGAATGGGATCAGGGATCACCTGCTCAAACACGGGTAACTTTAGAATTTGAGGATAATTATAGTAAGCTTCGACCAGTAAAACTCCGCTCCCGGTGCACTGGCATCCATGAGCGCGAGCACCTGAGCAGTGGTGAAATGTGAACTGCGCGGCGAACAAGAACTCCAATCGGAAAGGCTCAAATCAGTTTGAAGGAGAAGGTCTAAGCGGTGTTCACACAAGTTCCAGCCATTTGCGTAACCTTCCGGCCAGCGCACAATGGATGAACCAGCAACAGTAAAAACAGAAATAACGATATCATCGCCCCGATTGCCATTCAGCACTATCGGGGACATGACGCGCATTGTTTGTATCGCTGTATAATCATAAAAATCCTCGCGGCTAACGTAGAGGTGCGTGAAAGGATCGACTTCAAAAGCGATACCCATATTGGAATAACGAGCGCCCTCGCGCGTGCCGTCCAGCACTTTCAGGTAGCTATTCAGGAGATAGCCAAATTCCACCACCCCGGACAGCATCAGCGCCAGGATGAGTGTAACGAGCATTAGTTCCACGAAACTCTGCCCGTGTTTCTTGGTTCTCATGCGAGAAAATAACCGTTTTATCATTGCGATTCAGTCTCGATAGAAACAGTTAACACCACGATAATCATATCAGTGTAGAGGATGATAGTCAACAAACAATGAGGAAACTGTAAAGCGGTATGGACGTGGAATTCACAAAATACCGACATTTTGACCGTTAATTTGCGCGATATAATCCTTTTGACCCTTATTTCAGGAGGAAACACCGATCGTCTTAATACGGGAAAGGTGGCGCATGATCCTGAAGCAGTCCCGAGTGATAAATGGGACTGCGAAGGATGACGAGGATGAGGGTTCTCTACCGCAAGGAGAGTCAATCCTGGTGAATGATCCGGGAGAAAATCGAATGATCAGCGGAAGTCCTCCGGGGATGCCACAACCCACAACCTTTCCCTCCGAAATAAAATCCCGCACACAATGCTCTCCGGTCAACCGGGAAGACAAAACAAAACGGGATGCGGCGATAATCATTTTGTTATACGGAGCTCAGCAACAAGGCAATCCTTCGTATTCGGGAGATTGTTTTGGTTTCTGCTGGCCGCTCGTAATACAAGAAATTTCGGAGGAATCCCATGTGCGGAATTGTCGGTTATATCGGCCCGCGTGACGCGACGCCGATAGTTTTGAATGGCCTGAAAAGGCTGGAGTACCGCGGCTACGACTCGGCTGGGATGGCTGTCATTCAGGATGGCAAGATCGAGGTCCGGCGTGATGCCGGTAAACTTTCCCGCCTGACCGAGCTGGTGAATGGCTCCCCCATCCACGGGACGCCGGGTATAGGTCACACGCGCTGGGCTACACACGGTGCACCTTCAGCGCGTAATGCCCATCCCCATCTCGGCGCGACCGGCCGGGTGGTCGTGGTCCATAATGGGATTGTCGAAAACTTCCTCGAACTGCGCGACGAATTGACCGCTGAAGGAGTGGACTTCAACTCGGACACCGATACCGAAGTCATCGTTCACCTTGTTGAACATCACCTGGCAGCCGGTCTGGACCTGACCGAAGCCGCCCGGCGCACCTTCCGGGATATCGCCGGGGCGCACGGCATCGTGCTGATGTCTGCCGATGAACCCGACAAAATCGTCTGCGCCCGCATCGGCAACGCCGGGGGTGTAGTGCTCGGACTTGGGTGAAGGTGAAAACTTTATTGCCTCCGACATCCCCGCCATCCTCGAGCATACCCGGCAGGTCATCTTCCTCGAGTCGCACCAGATGGCAATCGTCACCAATACCGAAGTCCGGGTGGAAACACTGGACGGTACGCTGGTGACACCCAAAGTCAACATCATTGCCTGGGATGCGGCAGCCGCAGAAAAAGGCGAATACCGACACTTCATGCAAAAGGAAATCCACGAGCAAGTCCGCTCCCTGACCGAGACTCTAGCTGGGCGTGTGGATTTCACAGGACGGGAGCATCTCCCTGCCAGAATTGCATCTTACCCCTGAAATAGCCCGCAACATCCAGAAGATCACCATCACCGCCTGCGGCACTGCCGCCTATGCCGGGATGGTCGGAAAGCATCTCATCGAGAGCATCACCAGGATCCCTTGCCAGATGGAGATCGCCTCCGAATTTCGCTACAGCGATCCCATCGTTGACAAGCATAGCGTGCTTTGGCCATCAGCCAGTCGGGCGAGACTGCCGACACGCTGGCCGCCATGGAAGAGGGACGACGAAAAGGTGCCATCCTGTGGAGCATTGTCAACGCAGTTGGTTCGCAGGCAATGCGAGTTGCAGATGGATCCATCTCGATGCAAACCGGACCTGAGATTGGCGTGGCTTCGACCAAGGCTTTTACTGCCCCATTGGTGGACCAGTACATGCTGGCGATCTTGCTGGCCGACCTGCGTGGCACGTTGAGCGAGAAAACCCGTCGCACCCTGGTTGCTGACCTGCGCCTCATCCCCGATGTGGTGGGGCGTGCGCTGGCGCGAGAAGCGGAAGTGGAGAAGGTGGCCTGGGCTCTCAAAGATGTACGCGACTGTCTCTACCTGGGACGCGGCATCAACATGCCAATTGCCTACGAAGGAGCGCTGAAACTCAAAGAGATCTCCTACGTACATGCCGAAGGCTACCCAGCTGGCGAAATGAAACACGGGCCGATCGCCCTGATTGATGAAAATATGCCGGTAGTATGTATTGCCCCGAAAGATCCCTGGCATGATAAGATGATCAGCCAGATCCAGCAGGTCAAGGCACGCGGCGGGACTGTCATCGCTGTGGCGACAGAGGGCGACGAATTGGTCTCCTCAATGGCTGATTATGTACTTTGGGTTCCGGAATGTCCCTGGATGCTTTCCCCGGTGGTGACTGTTATTCCCCTGCAACTGCTGGCCTATCACATTGCCGTCATCCGTGGCCTGGATGTGGACCAGCCGAGAAACCTGGCTAAAAGTGTGACAGTGGAGTAAATGAATTTAAAATATTCATTGACTTGTCCATATCATAGTGGTATATTAGTATCCTAAGGATACCAGTAAGTTCGCTTTGGGAATGCAACCACATCGGCTCATGGGTTCAAATCCGTGGGCCTTTTGTTTTAGCTCTTCTGGCGAAAAACCGGGTCCGCCAAATTTTCTTTTTTGCCTAAGGAGGCAAACAATGTCAGATCGTATCATCGGCACAGTCAAATGGTTCAATGGAAGCAAGGGCTATGGCTTTCATCACCCGCGAAGGCGGCCCGGACGTCTTTGTCCACTTCTCCGCCATTCAGGGCGAAGGCTTCAAGAACCTCGAAGAAGGCCAGAAGGTCGAATTCACAGTGGAACAGGGTCCCAAAGGCCCCCAGGCCAGCAACGTGACTTTGATCACCGGCTAATCTCGCTGAATGCCAACCAAGAAATTCCTGAGACATCTATCTCAGGAATTTTTTTGTATAGACCGTGGGTCGAATTGCGATGCAGACACGATCAACTTCTTGAGAGATTCCCAGGGAGCGTTATCATACGATTCTATCCTGACAAATCTCTTGTATTTTTGAGTCCCTTCAAAGAGATGGTACGGATCTGCAATAAATGCTCCGTGAATAACTGCCAGGCGCACGTGGTCGCTGTGAATTCCGATCTGGCAGATCCCCGCGCTGACGATACCTCCGCCTCCCTTATGAAAATAACTCAACCCGCCCCAGCGGACAACCTCGTTTGAATCTGGAGCAACTGATGCAATAATATTCCTCAATTCCAGAACGATTTCCTGAAAGTGCGGAGGGGTGTGCTGAAGAAACGTTTCAATTTCGCGTATCGGGAGCATAGCTAGCCTTCGTCAGTTTCTTACAAAAATCATCGAACGTGCCATGATCGAATTGCGGGTAATCCATGGAATATTTCCATTTCTTCCATAAACCTTCGAAGATTGAAGATTCAAGATGCAAGCAATTTCAGCAATTCGGGTCTACCTACTTACGTTTTACCCTTGCGCAGAGAGTAGATTTGCGAATGTCTCGATAAATGGTCCCACCACCCTGCTGGCAATATTCCCCATGGCTCATAATTTGCAGTGGTTGATCCAAAGTTTTGCCATATCATAGCGTTGCTTATTCCACAGTCTATGATTCGCCGCACATTCCGACACATGACTTTACTTCTGGATATTTACCTTATGGATAGATCCCATGATTTTGGGCATCGAGTCCTGCCCCAACCCTTGCTAATCGATCCGACTTTTTCTAGCAAGTAATGAGGGCACAATTCCAGCCATAAATAATTATGCCTGTGTTTGTTCCGGTTAAATTTCGTCCAATCCACGATACCTTAAGGATAGCGAAACTGTGCCCAACGTTAACTGATGTCCGAAACAACTATCGTCTAAAGACTCATCACAATAAAAGGCTAGACAGGTGTATTCTTGGAAGGCCAACCCCGTTAAAACACTCCAAATTCTTTCCTTACACAAGAATTCTTCTTCTATTCTGAAGATGGAGCTGGTTTTGTGTCCGGCTTATTATTCTTTTTGTTCTCTTTAAGCCGTGCCTTTTCAGCCTTCTTTTTTTTCTTTTCCAGTTCTTTTTGACGCTTTTCGTATTTGTAGTTTATTGTTGGCAAGGCTCCATCCTTCTGGAATATTATTCCTCATGGTTTCTTGAATCGATTTTCGATGATTATAGCACCCTTGCAAGACCATCAAATCCCTTATTCGGATTTCAACCAGTAACAAGTCAACATTCTTGCCAGATTATTCGTCAGTCATCAGAAAGGGAATAGCAAGGCGCATCCGAATATTACCATGTTCAAAACGAGAGTATCCAAAAGCGCTTCACCAAATGTGAATAGATTCCATTACTCATCAGTTCCCAACCTTCAGGAAAGCACAATAAGGAAGGCCCTTGTCGTTCAACTGCAATTTCGCTGTTTGCGTGACGGACGAACTAAACATTGTCTCCAGTAGAAATGCATCCATCCGGCACAATTCGGTGTATTCAGCAACAATTGCAGCATATGGACAATGCCCAAGGATTGCACGCGGTCCCGCGGCGCTCGCTTCCCAGCGCGCCTGGTAGTGTAATTCGTTCAATCGCGCGACCGCCCTAACCAGCCGTTTCGTGACCGGGACGATTGACATCCATGTTGCCCGCCAGCCGCTGTGCCACGGACCTCAAGGCTAGCTTCCCGCTTATCGTCTACTAAGCCGCCCAGCCAGACGTCGAACAGCGTCCCGGCTAATTTATCCAACCCGTCCCCCAGCACCTTCCGTGACAACCCATAGACATGCCGCGGCCTCCCTCGACCCTCTTTCCGCATACCGATAATTTCTATCAGCTCGATTGATTCCAATACTGCGAGATGATGGCGAATATTGGCACCGGTCATTTCCATGATGCGACTCAATTCTCTCACTGAAGCAGTCTGGTGTTTACGGAAGTAGTCAAGAATACGCAAGCGAGTTGTAGGTTTCATCCTGATTATTATACCAATTATGCAAATATATATTTGCATAATTAAATTGACGCAAGTCACCTCTCGGCTATAATCCTTCCGCTTTGCACTAGCATATTTTCATCAAAGGAGAGTCTGCATGGAATTGAACGAATTGAATTCTCCTGATTATGAAATTCCTCCAGAACTTGCATGCACAGGTAGCTATTACCAGCCTTGACAAAATTTACAACTGGGGCCGCAGCGCTTCCGTTTGGCCGCTGATGTTTGGACTGGCGTGCTGCGCCATCGAAATGATCTGCGCTGCAGCCAGCCGTTATGACATTGCCCGCTTCGGCATGGAGATCATGCGTCCCATCCCCGCGCCAGAGCGACCTGATGATTGTCTCTGGCACGGTGACGAAGAAAATGATCCCCATCATCGTGCGCCTGTACAACCAGATGCCGGAACCGAAATATGTGCTTGGCAATGGGCGCCTGCGCTTCAGGGGGCGGACCCTTCAAGGAAGGTTATAACGTCGTCTCCGGCGTGGATAAATTCCTCCCAGTGGATGTATACGTCCCTGGCTGCCCGCCCACCCCGCAAGCCTTGCTCAACGGCCTGATGAAAATCCAGGAAAAAATCAAGGGTGAACCCATCAAGACTGCCCGCTGGTATCAGAAAGGCCCAGATCTGGCTGAAATCCCTGTGCCGATGCTTGGCCCGGACCTGATTGATCCGCGCAAAATTACACTCATCGCAGAACGGCGAAAAGAACTAGGAGACGAACATGGCCTCTCCTGCAGCTGCCAAGGCTCTTGATCTGTCCGCCCGTTTCCCTGGTGTTCTTAACCCCGATTCCCGCCCTGGTTACTCTGGCTGGATTGTTAGATAATGCCAATTTGCTCGACATTCGCTACTTCGCTGAGAGACGAACTCGGTTACGATTATCTCTCATCCGTTACCGCAGTGGACTATTTGCCCGAAGGTAAGATGGAAGTGGTCTACCACGTCTACAAGACCACTGGTGGAGCGGGAGTGGTGTTCAAAGTCCAAATCCCGCGCGTCAGATCCGATGGAAGTCCCTTCTCTTGTTTCCATTTATCCAGGGGCAGAACTCCAGGAACGCGAAGCTTGGGATTTGTTTGGTATCAAATTCACCGGTCATCCCGATCTGCGCCGGATCCTGATGTGGGAAGGTTTCTGCCGGTCATCCCATGCGCAAAGACTGGCACGAGCCTTATTTCGAAGAAGAGGCCAAACCCTTGAAATCGCGCTGGCCTGACGGGAAAATGATCATGGCCGAGAGTAAAAACCTATACGGTGACAATATTGCTTATCCGGATGGGTTTAACCCTGAAAGCCAGACTTTTGACCCTGAGAAAGCTCTTTACGAGGCCTTACGCACTTATCAAAAAGACGAGGTCGGGCCTGGATACCGACCACATCATTGTCAACATAGGTCCACAACACCCGTCCACCCATGGCGTCTTCCGAATCGCGGTTGTGCTGGATGGAGAAAAAATTGTCAACTTGAAACCGGTGATGGGCTATCTGCACCGCAACCACGAGAAGATCGGCGAACGCAATACCTTTATCATGAACATGCCTTACACCGACCGTCTGGACTATCTCTCCTCCATGAGCAATAATTTTGGCTATGCGCTGGCGGTTGAAAAACTGATGAATGTCAAACCGACGGAACGCGCCGAATACATCCGTGTGATGATGGCTGAAATGACCCGTATCTCCAACCACTTGATGGCTATCGGAGCATTGCTCAACGATCTGGGTGCATACTTCACTCCCATGCTGTATGCCCTGGAAGAGCGCGAGCTGCTCCTGGATATCTTCGAAGCAGTTTCCGGTTCGCGTATGATGTGCAACTACTTCCGCTTTGGCGGCGTTGCCCGGGACTTTCCGGAAGGTACTCTCCAGAAGATCAAGGACTTGTTCTTTGAACGACTGCCACGCAAAATTGATGAAATTGATCGCTTCTTGAGCGAAAACGAAATTATCCGTTCACGTGGGATCGGGCAGGGTGTGCTGACTGCCGAAGACGCGATCAAGTATTCTGCTGCCGGTCCATTGCTGCGCGCTTCCGGCATCCCATACGATGTGCGCCGGGCAGAACCTTATTCCATTTATGATCGCTTCGATTTTGACGTGGTAGTGCGCACCAATGGTGATATCTACGACCGGCTAATGGTGCGCTTTGACGAGATCCGTCAGAGCATCCGAATTGTCCAGCAGGCTGTCAAGCAGCTTCCGGAAGGACCGGTGATGGCTCTAAAACCGATGTATCAGGTGCGTGTCCCACCTGGCGAAGCATATGGACGGGTCGAGGGTCCTAAGGGCGAACTTGGTTTCTATGTCATATCGAACGGCAAGCCTAACCCCTGGCGCTATCACGTACGCGCTCCATCGTTCATCAACCTGACCGCCTTCGGCCCGATATGTATCGGACAGAAAGTGGCCGACGTGGTAGCCGTGCTCGGATCGATTGACATTGTTCTCGGTGAAGTGGACCGGTAGGAGAAACCAATGGGCGATATGTATGGAAAAGGTATTTTAAAAGGTCTCAGTGTCAGTCTCAAGCGCTTTTTCGAAACCTACCTCGACGATCTGAGTTGGTTGGGTAAACGTTACCACAGTGATAAGGGCATTGCCCACCGCGGTAGCAAAGATGCGCGCGGAATTTTCACTGTACAATACCCAGAAGAAAAAATCCCGGTCCCGGAAGAATTCCGCTTTATACCGTTCCTGGTATATGATGAAGGACCGAACGAGGAAAAGACTTTACGATGCACTTCCTGCGGAATTTGCGCCAAAGTCTGCCCGCCACAGTGCATCTGGATCGTTCGGTCCACCGATCCAGCCACAGGTCGCCCGATTCCAGATCCAGCCAAGTTCTGTATTGACGCGGATATCTGCATGAATTGCGGATTGTGTGCTGAATTCTGCCCATTTGATGCAATTAAAATGGATCATGATTACGAACTGGCTTCCTTCCATCGCAACGTATACGATGAAACCAGGTTATCGAAGTCGGCCATGTATTATGATAGTATCCGCCCGGTTAACGCCAATCGCGAAAATGCAGCACGAGCTGCCAAGTCAATCTCCCGCTCAGGTCAAGGAGAATAGATATCGATATGTACAATCCTGACACCGACTTGATCTTTCCTCCCCGTGGCATCCCGTCCCTCTGCAACGAACGTGGAAAAACATGGCAGGAGCTCGTCGCAGTTGTGGAAAGGACTGGAGCTGATAGCCCAGAACAGATGGCATTAATTTTAATGATGGCACGCTTGAACAACTGCGCCACCTGCAACGCAGATTCATACCGCGCGATTCAAGGTTGCATTATCTGTTCAAAACAATCCCTCAAACGTTTCCACGGCTCGGATGAAGAATTAACCGGATTGTTTGAGACGGCCAGGGCTGAAGTGAATATGTTCTTACATAACAAAAACACAAATACCCCTGAAAACCAATAATAAATATGCAAAGGAAACCATGTCCTCAAAAATCTCCGCCGAATCAATTCTGGCTGCTCTAAGCAAAGTCCAGGAACCCGAATTACACCAAGACCTGGTCACGTTGAATATGGTCCACGACTTGGAAATTAAAGGCCAGACAGTCAGCTTTACCATCCTCCTGACCACCCCAGCCTGCCCGCTTAAAACCAGCATCGAAGAAGCTGCCCGCCGAGCCGCGCTGGTCGTCCCTGGCGTAAAGACAGTCAAGATCAAGATGGATGCCAACGTCCCTCTTGACGGGCGTATACGCGGACTGATGCAGCTCCCCGTACGCAACGCCATTGCAGTGGCTTCAGGTAAGGGAGGCGTAGGCAAGACCACTATTAGCGCCAATCTGGCCGTGGCACTAGCAGAGGCCGGAGCGCATGTTGGCCTGATGGACGCCGATATTTATGGCCCCAACATCCCAACAATGATGGGTATCCATGATATTCCAGGTACGAATGAGAACAAACTCATCCCGGCTGAAGCCTTTGGTGTCAAGGTGATGTCCATGGGCTTCTTAGTCAAGCCTGGACAACCTCTTATCTGGCGCGGTCCTATGCTCAATTCCGCCATTCGTCAGTTCCTGTCTGACGTGGAATGGGGTGAATTGGATTACCTAATCATTGACCTGCCCCCCGGCACGGGCGATGTCTCTCTTTCACTGGTGCAATCCCTGCCGCTCTCAGGTGTGGTGATTGTGACCCTGCCCCAGGCCGTTTCTCTCGAAGACGCCAGTCGCGGACTGGAGATGTTCCGCACCCTCGAAGTGCCGATCCTGGGTGTAATCGAAAACATGCGTGGCGAATTTTTTGGCTCCGGTGGTGGGGAAGACCTGGCGCGGGTTGCCAAAGTACCCTTTTTAGGCGCGGTTCCGATGGAACAGTCAGTGAGAATCAGCAGTGATACCGGTGCACCAATTGTGACGTCATTTCCCAATTCGGCTGCTGCACAAGCATTCAAAGCTATCGCTGCGCAAGTCGCGGCCCGAGTTAGTGTCACAGCCCTGGAACAAAAAAGCAAGCCAAAGATCAATATCATCTAATTTCCCATTGACAATCCATCGAGTTGTCACTACGGTATAATCCCCATCATGCAACCTTTTATTGTTGGTGTCCGTTTTTCACAAATTGGCAAATCCTATCACTTTGACGCCTCGTCCGTCCCGACCGATCAAAGTTGGCGATCATGTCATCGTTGAGACCTCACGGGGCAAGCAACTTGGGTGAGGTGACGCATATTGTCGAAAACCCGCTTCACCCCTCTGAAGGAACCTGGAAACCCATTGAGCGCATCGCCACCCCACGCGACTTGTTTTTGCGCCGTATGTGGGCACAAAAAGAACTCGAGGCGATGATCGCCTGCCGGGAACGCGCTGCACATCTTAAACTATCCGAGATCAAGATTGTGGCAGCTGAGTTCTCGTTTGATGGCTCGCGCCTGACCCTGATGTTCAGCACAGAGAACGAAGACAAGGCTGACCTGAAATCCCTGCGCCATGACATGCAGAAACTCTTCCAGCAATCCCAGGTGGAAATGCGGCAGATCGGCCCGCGCGACGTGGCGAAGATGCTGGGTGGGATGGGTGCCTGTGGCATGGAAACACGCTGCTGCTCCATGTTCCTGACCGAGTTCAGCCCCATCTCCATCAAAATGGCGAAAGAACAAGGCATCTCGCTCACCCCAACCGAAATTACCGGGATGTGCGGAAGGTTGCGCTGCTGCCTGGTCTATGAATATGAGCAGTATGCTGCCGCCCGCAAGGAACTGCCCAAACGGAATAAGCGTGTCGTCACCCCGCTGGGTGAAGGCAAAGTCCTTGACGTTAACCCCCTGCAAATGACCATCCGCGTGGATATTCCCGACGTGGGCTGGCGGGAATTTGCACGGGAAGAGGTGGAACCCTGGGACGAATTGGAAGCACTGCGGCGCAAATCCCAAGAACCGTGTGAGAATTGCCCAAATCCTGAAAAAGAAAAGCATGAGCACGAAGATAATCAAAAAGCTCCTGATGCCTGGGAGAAACCCCAAAAGATCCTGGTCATCCTGGCTCATCCGGATGACCCGGAATTTTTCTGTGGAGCCACACTCGCCCGCTGGGCCAGAGCTGGTCACGCAATCCATTATTTCCTGCTGACCAATGGCAATAAGGGCGGCGGACCAGATATAACACCGGAACAGTTGATGCGCCATCCGACAAGCGGAACAACGGAATGCTGCAGCGATCATTGGAGCCCAGATCGGTACATTTTCTGGAGCTGGAAGATGGTTATCTCATCCCCAGCTTAGATCTGCGCCGGGAAATTGTGCGTCTCCTCCGTCGCGAAAAACCCGACATTCTCGTCACCTGCGACCCCACCCTGCTCTATTCCTGGTTCGGACGGGTCAACCATCCCGACCACCGTGCTGCCGGACAGGTTGTGTTGGACGCTGTCTTTCCCGCGGCTGGGAACAGTCACTTTTTTCCCGAATTGCTTAAGGATGAAGGATTACAGCCACATACCCCACGCGAAGTATGGGTCTCGTTGGCTGCCAATCCAACAGTCACCTTGGATGTAACCGACACTTGGGAAGTGAAGATTAACGCACTGAAAGAACACAAATCCCAGATAGGTGACCCTC
Organism: uncultured Chloroflexia bacterium; assembly: GCA_963760315.1. Lineage (GTDB taxonomy): Bacteria > Chloroflexota > Anaerolineae > Anaerolineales > Villigracilaceae > UBA877. Next base: position 588,151 of record CAVXCK010000003.1, on the reverse strand, counting down.
TCGAATTCGAGCAGCGGATGCGTTCTCGCCATACCGAAGACAGCACCGATGAAGCCCCACGTTACGAAGAGAAATTTCCGCGTGCTTAAATTTGCATAGTGACAATCCAATCCATTATGACAAGCGAGGTGTCCGGATGCCCGATTTTCTTTCTGAAGCCCAGGCCTTATTCGAATACACCCAATCCATGCGCCGTGATTTCCATGCCCATCCAGAACTCGGCTTCCACGAAGTCCGCACAGCGGGAATTGTCGCCAAGGAATTGACTGCATCTCGGCTGGAAGTGCATACCGGGATTGGTGGTACGGGTGTAGTGGCCCTGCTCGAAGGAACAAAACCAGGCCCAGTTGTGCTCGTCCGTGCCGACATGGATGCCCTGCCCATCCGTGAGGAGACCGGTGCCCCCTATGCCTCCCAAAATCCCGGTGTTATGCATGCATGCGGGCATGACAGTCACACCGCTGTACTATTGACCGTTGCTAAAATACTCAACGCCCATCGCAGCCGAATTATCCGGAACAGTTAAGTTCATGTTCCAACCTGCTGAGGAAGGCATGGGTGGTGCAGAAAAAATGATCGAAGATGGCGTGCTGGAAAATCCCAAAGTAGATGTTGCTTTGGCTTTGCATGTCTGGAATGAAAAGCCGGTTGGCTGGATTGGCATTTCCGCTGGTCCGGTCATGGCAGGAGCAGAAATCTTCAAAATCAAGGTGCATGGGAAAGGCGGACATGGCGCATGTACCTCATCTGGCCGTGGATCCGATCCTGGCTGCGGCACAGATTATCTCTGCGCTTGCAAGGGATCGTTGCCCGCAATATCGCACCTCTGCAAACGGCAGTTGTCAGTGTCTGCACTATCCACGGCGGCGAGCAATTTAACGTCATCCCGCCCGCGGTCGAAATGACCGGGACGATCCGCACCTTCGAGCCAGCGGTCCGGACACGGGTATTGGAACGCTTTGAGAAGACGGTCCATTCGATTGCCGAAGGGATGGGCTGTCAGGCAGAAATTGATCAACAGATTCTTACTCCCGCCACGATCAACCATCCCGAGACTACTGAGCGTGTCCAAGCAGTTGCCCGTCGTTTTTTCCCTGAAAAGGACATGGACACTGCAATTACATTACGATGGGTTCGGAAGATTTTGCGTATGTGCTAGAAAAAGTGCCCGGCTGCTTTTTTTCATTGGTTCGGCCAATGCCGAAAAAGGACTGGATGCTGGTCATCATCATCCCAGATTTGACATTGACGAGGCTGTCTTGCCAAGGCGCCGCAGCTGGATATTGAAAATTGAAGCCTACGTTGTCACAACGAGATATTTTGCTTTAAGTAGGTCTGAATTATCCGCAAAACTTGCTGCGTAGACCATCTTTATGAATTTTATAATCCCCCTTGACCCACTCGCTGGTCTGATTTATTATCAATCGGCCTCTTTTTATCCAATTTCGCATCTAAATATTCAGGAGTTGTCATGACTGAAAAAGTTATTAATGATTTTTCAATTACCATCGCCACTGTCAACGGGTCCGGATCGCAGACTGCCAATGTTACATTATTGCGGGCCTTATTTAAAATGGGCATCCCAGTCTCCGGCAAGAATCTTTTTCCATCCAACATTCAGGGCTTGCCCACCTGGTACACCATCCGTGTCAGCAAAGATGGATTTATTGCCCGGCGTGACGAGCAGGAGCTGGTCGTTGCCTTGAACCCGGTCTCATTCGCCCGGGATCTGGCTTCTGTCCAACCAGGCGGAGCTTTTTTCTATGCTGATGATATTAAACTACCCATCACCCGCACTGATATTTCCATCTATCCAATGCCGGTCAAACAAATTGCGCGCGCCGCAAACGTCTCCCCATCATCTGCGAGATTATATTGCCAACATGGTCTATGTTGGCATTCTGGCGACAAATGCTTGGCATTGACATGGAAACCATCAAACAGGCATTGAGTTTCCATTTCAAAGGTAAAGCTACAAGCCAGTAGATTCCAATTTCGGTACGATCAAAACCGCCGCCGACTGGGCTGCTCAAAACCTGAAAAAATCCGATCCATATTCCGTCGCCCAGATGGATTCCACCTCCGGTCTTCGTCATGGCCGACGGAAATACTGCCGCTGCACTTGGGCGCCATTTATGGCGGCCTGCAGTTCGCTGCCTGGTATCCCATCACCCCGGCCTCCACTCTGGCAGAATCGCTCAATATTTTTCTCCCGCAATTTCGCAAGACCACTGAAGGCAAGCAGACCTATGCCGTTATGCAGGCTGAGGATGAATTGGCCGCGATTGGCATGGCAATCGGAGCGGGCTGGGGCGGGTTGCGCTCCATGACTTCGACCTCCGGTCCTGGAATCAGCCTGATGGCGGAGTATGCCGGGCTGGCTTACTTTGCCGAAGTACCGGTTGTCATCTGGGATGTGCAACGCATTGGACCCAGTACTGGTCTTCCAACCCGTACCGCCCAAGGCGATTTGACAGAGGTCTATTTCCTGAGTCATGGCGATAAACAAAATATTATCCTGCTGCCTGGCTCTGTGCAGGAATGTTTCGAATTCGGCTGGAAAGCCCTCGATCTGGCCGAACATCTACAAGCACCCGTGTTTGTGTTGAGCGACCTCGACCTGGGTATGAACCAGTGGATGACGAAACCTTTCGAATATCCCGATACCCCGCTTGAGCGCGGCAAAGTCCTCTGGGAAGCTGATCTTGAAAAACTCAACGGTATCTGGGGCCGCTACAAGGATTCAGATGGCGACGGGATCCCCTTTCGTACCGTTCCTGGTAACAAGCATCCCTCCGCAGCCTGGTTCGGGCGAGGAACTGGCCATGACGAGAATGCCCGTTACACTGAAGATGCAAGCACCTGGGAAAACAACATGGCCCGTCTTAAGAAAAAATACGATACCGCTCGGACCCTCGTCCCGAAACCCGTTATCAAAGCCTGCCAAAGGCGCCACAGTTGGAATCATTTCCTATGGCTCAACAGAACCGGCGGTTGAAGAAGCATTGCTTTAATGAAGGAGGCCGGAGGTCCGAAATCCGCTTTTCTTCGCCTGCGGGCCCTACCCTATCACGGACGAAGTCCAGGATTTCATCAAGAAATATGAACATATTTATATTGTTGAAGCCAATCGCGATGGTCAATTGCGCCAGATCTTGAGCGCCGTATCTACCCGACCAAGCTCCCAAGTTCCGTTCAGCCTGCCATAGTGATGGCCTGCCATTGACCGCCAAATGGGTAAAAGAGACGATCCTGGCACAGGAGAAGTGAATAATGACCACACCCACTCCCTCACAAACCAATAAGGCCGGACTTATCCAAAAACGATTACCGCGGCCTGCCCAGCACGCTCTGTCAGGGCTGTGGACACAATTCCATTGCCAACCAGATTATCACTGTCTGCTACGACCTGGATATCGTCCCGGAAGAAATCATGAAGTTCAGCGGCATTGGCTGCTCTTCGAAAAGCCCATGCTTATTTCCTGAACCGCTCCTTCGGTTTCAATGGCTTGCATGGGCGTATGTCCTCGTTTGCCACTGGAGCGCTGTTTGCTGATACTTCATTGCGAGCCATCGGCATTTCTGGCGACGGCGATACTGCCTCCATCGGGATGGGTGGCTTTAAACACCTGGTTCGCCGCAACGCACCGATTGTGTATATCGTTGAGAATAACGGTGTCTATGGACTGACCAAAGGTCAATTCTCAGCAACTGCTGAGGTGGGTCTAAACCTGAAGCACCAGGGCATCAATCAATATATGCCCGTGGATATCTGCATGGAAGCCCTGGCATCCAATGCCACCTTTGTGGCACGTTCCTTCGCCGGAGACGCCAAACAGGTTAAGGAATTGCTCAAAGCTGCTCTTCAGCCATCATGGCGTGGCAGTACTTGACATTATCAGTCCCTGTGTTACCTTCAATAACCAGGATAACGCCATCCACTCCTACACCTGGGGGAAGGACCACGAAGCCCCCTTGCATGATATTTCCTTCATCCCGGCATTGGACGAAATTGAAATGCAAGGTGAATTCGCGGAAGGCACCGTGCGCGAAGTCAGCATGCACGATGGTTCGACTGTTGCTCCTGAAAAAACTTGAAAAAGATTATGATCCCACTGTTCGGGCAAATGCCTTCCAGATGCTGGAAAGTGCCCAACAAAATGACTGGTTAGTGACCGGACTGCTTTATATAGACGAGTCCAAGCCCACCTTGACCGATACTTTCAACCTGGTGAATGTCCCTCTCAACCGTCTCACTGAACCGGACCTGCGTCCTGCCCTTGAAACCATTGACAAAATCAATGCGATGATGTTCTAAGTCCCGCTTCCACCCGACCTTTAACCGAAATCTCCCCCATTTTGCTTTAACAACGTCATCATTACAAGGGGAGTCGTTGAGGGGGGTAAAATGTACCCATGCTCCAAATCACTCCCAACCTTTCAATCCCTGAGGACGAACTGACCTACACTTTCGTGCGGGCCTCTGGCCCAGGCGGACAAAACGTCAACAAAGTTGCCACTGCGGCACAGTTGCGTTTCGATGTAAGCAATTCCCCATCACTTACCGAAGAGGTTAAAGCCCGGCTGGTCAAACTGGCTGGGAAAAAGATGACACAAGGCGGTGTGTTGATTATCGAAGCGAAACGGTACCGGGCACAGGAACGGAACCGCTCTGATGCAGAACAACGCCTAGTGGCGTTAATTCAGAAAGCACTGATAAGTCCGAAAAGACGACGGCCAACAAATCCGAGTACGGCATCGCAAGCGAGACGGGTTGATTCTAAGAAACGCAAAGGCAAAATCAAGCGCTTGAGACAATCAATCATTGAATAAGTTAAATTCCGAACAAATACTCGGAGTTGTTCCACTTTTGTCAGTCTTACTATCTCACCGTATGCAACAACGCCATATTCGGCTGCCTGAAATCGCGCACCGGGAATCCCGACACAACCACCACCTGTCCACCGGACTGGACGAGACCGCGTTCCCGTAGGGCGGTTTCCACATGGACGATCATTTCTTCCATTGTATCGCCCAGGGGATGCGGTAAGGTGTCACTCCCCAGGCCAGTGCCATTCGCCGGTATGTCTCCTCAACAGGCGTGAAGGCCAACACTTGGAACGCACGGACGAGCTTTCGACATCAGGATGGCTGTTCGTCCGGTGCGGGTGAAGACAGCAATCGCTTCCACGTCACGGTCCTTGGCCAGCTCTCTTGCAGCGTCGGGCAATCGCAACAGCATCGTCATGCTCATCGGTTTCCAGCTACCTGTCCATGCCCCCATTGATCATAATTTTCTTCGGCCTGGTGGACAATTCGATCCATCAAGACCACGCTTTCCACCGGGTATTCGCCTACCGCTGTTTCTGCGGAGAGCATAACGGCATCCGTCCCATCGTAGATCGCATTGGCTACATCCGAAGCCTCTGCACGCGTCGGGAGCGGATTATGGATCATCGACTCGAGCATCTGAGTGGCAGTGATGACGAGTTTACCCTTGCGGTTGGCCGCCTGGATGATGCGCTTCTGTGCGCCGGGTACATCTTCCGGAGCCATCTCAACCCCCAGGTCGCCGCGTGCCACCATCACCCCATCCACCACATCCAGGATTTCTTCCAAGTTATCCAGTGCTTTTGGTCGCTCCAATTTGGCAATTAATAAGCGGGCTGTTCTCACCTCCCTGCTTTGACAAGTTCCCGGACCGTTTTAACATCCTGCGCAGTCTGGACAAAAGACATCGCCACAATGTCCACATTCCTGCGAAAGACCAAAGGCCAGGTCTTCGGCGTCTTTCTTGGTGAATGCCGGGATGTCCAGCAGAACACCGGGCAGGTTGATGCCCTTGTGGGAGGACAATTCGCCGCCGATTTTTACTTCCGCCTCCACTTGCTTTTCTCCGTACGGATTGAACCATCAAAACCAGCCGCCCATCATCGAGCAGGATGCGGTCGCCGGGTTTGACCGCTTCAAAAAGTTGTGGAAAATCGACTGGGATGGAAACACCAGCGCGGCTTATCACCATCTTCCGGGTATAACCGGACCTTCTGACCTGCCACGAGTCGTCAGAGGCTCGGGCAACACACCGACGCGGATCTTTGGTCCCTGCAGGTCCTGGAGAATTGCCAATGGCCGTCCCAGACGCGTCGCAACAGCGCGCAGGGACAGTATCCGGGCAGCGTGGGATTCGTGCGTCCCATGCGAAAAATTCAGACGGGCAACATCCATCCCGGCCAGGAGCAATTTTTCAAACAGGATTTCGTCCTGGCTGGCAGGTCCCATCGTGGCTACGATTTTCGCTTTTCTATCCATGCCTCATATTATATGCCAAAGGGCGGCTCATAGGCCGCCCTTATCGTTCTTTGCAGAGTCGGCTCCAACTATTGCCTAATAACTAAGTCCAGTTCAATTCGTTGGCCTGTTTTTCCAGGTCGGCACGGAAATCGGGATGCGCAACACCGACGAGCGCCTTGACCCGCTGGCGGATGGACTTACCATACAGGTCGGCCACGCCATATTCGGTGACAACGTAATGGACATGATTGCGGCCCGTGACCACGCCCGCACCCTGCTTGAGCATCGGCACGATCTTGCTAACAGGCGTGCCATCTTTCATGACGTTCGTGCTGGGCATGGCAATGATCGGGACCCCACCCTTGGAACGGGAAGCACCATAGATAAAATCGAGTTGGCCGCCAATGCCGCTGAAGAACTTTGGGCCGATGCTGTCTGCGCAGACCTGACCGGTCAGGTCAATTTCGATGGCCGAGTTGATGGCCACCATATTGTCGTTCTGAGCAATGACAAACGGGTCGTTGACATATTCAGTGCGACGAAATTCGCACAGCGGGTTGTCGTTCACCCAACTATACAGGCGTTTGGAGCCAAGGACAAAACCAAGCACGATCTTTCCGGGGTGCAAGGTCTTGCGGGCGCTTGTCAGCACGCCAGCCTCAACCAAATCAATAACGCCATCTGAAATCAGTTCGCTGTGTACGCCCAGGTCTTTTTTATGGAAAAGGAATTTTAAGACCGCATCCGGAATGGCCCCAATACCCATCTGCATGGTGGCGCCATCCGGGATGAGATCTGCCACGTAACCGGCCAGTCGTTCGCTGATTGGGTCGGTAGCCTCACCAGACATCGGCATTTCAGGGATCGGGTAATTGACCGGGACGATATGCGTCAGGCGGCTGACATGAATAAATGAGTTGCCCAGAGTTCGCGGCATCTGGTCGTTGACTTCGGCGATGATGATTTTTGCAGATTCTGCCGGAGATTTGGTTAGGCCGACTTCCACGCCCAGTGAGCAGAAACCATGCTCGTCTGGCGGGGAGACATGGACGAAATGCAACGTCCACAGGGAGGTATTCATTCTTGAAAAGCAGAGGAAATTCAGAGAGCAACACCGGCGTGAAATCTGCACGGCCTTCCTGCACCGCCTTGCGGACATTGGCGCTGATAAACATCGCATTGACCCGCAAATGGCCTTCCATTTCCGGCTTGACATAGTCAGCCGGGCCGACGGAAAGCGCCTGACAAATCTGCACATCTTTCAAGTTAGGCGCGTATGCCACCAGGGCAGCCAGATAGTGTCTGCGGAACTGGATACATTGCCGGTCATAAAGATGCGATTCCCCGATTTGACCGCTTGAACTGCCTTCTCCGCTGTTGTCACGCGCGATTGATAAATACTATTCCAATCCATCTTATTCTCCTTATTCTTTATTCGTTAGGCGGGAAAGGTGGCGCATTTCACCTTTATAAGTATTGACGCCAGCCTCGATGGCAGGATTTTCGATGGCTTTGTCCACGCCCAGATCTGCAATCTCCAGAATATACGCAATGGCTGCATTTACAAAACCATAAGTGGCAGTCCGCGCCACGACGCCCGGCATATTGGGAACACAATAATGCACCACATTTTCTTCCACATAAGATGGGATGTTCATGGGTTGTCGGGCGGGAGGTTTCGCTGCACCCGCCCTGGTCAATGCTGATATCAATAAATATCAGACCGGTGTTTCATTTTCTTTACCATCTCACGCGTGATGATGATAGGGGAACGGGCACCCGGCACCAAGACCGCACCCACAAGCACATCCGCGATATTCACAGACACGGGCGATTTTGTGCGGCGTGGCAAGCATGGTGATGAAATTCGGGTCGATCTGGCTGATTCGTTGCAACGCGTTGAGGTCTTTATCGAGCACCGTCACATGTGCGCCCAGGCCTTTAAAGGCGCGCGCCGCGTAGGTACCGGATGTACCGGCGCCGATGATAACCACTTCGGCAGGTGGAATACCAGGGATGCCGCCCAGCAGAATGCCACGCCCGCCGTGGTCGCTTTGCATAAGACGTGAAGCCACCTCTGCTGCCATGGCGCCGCCAATCTGGCTGAACGGCCGCAAGACAGGCAGAGAGCCGTCCGCTTCTTCGATCTGTTCGTAAGCGATGGCTGTGATTTTATCCTTCAACAGGGCATCAATTTTCTTCTGCTGTGGCAGATGCCAGATGCAGGAAACCAGCAATCGTTGTGCCCGGCTGGAGCATATCCAATTCATCATCGAGCGGACGGGCAATCTTGAGCAGGAGTTCCGCCCGCCCGTAGATTTCATCCACGGCATAGGCAATTTTCGCCCCCAATTTCTCATATTCTCTATCCAGGAAAGCCTGCTCCCTGCCCGGCATCATGCTCAATGAAGACTGTGTGTCCATGTCTGAATTAGGGTTTCCACTCCCATGGGGGAAAGCCCCACACGGAATTCAAACGGGCGGCGTTCTTTTGGGATACATATATTCATTCGCATGCCTCCAATGCTATTCAGATATCTAGTAGATAAACCGGGTATTTTCCCCATTCGTCCGAACCGGTAGATTATCTTCGGATTTTCCTGACGGCGACAGGATTTTATTCGATGGTTGCACGGATATTCTATTCCATATTCAACACATCACGGATTAAGGGCAACGCCCAATCAATGGTTTCTTTATCAATCACCAGCGGCGGGGCAAACCGGATGACACGTTCGTGTGTTTCTTTGGCAAGGATACCTTTGTTTTGTCAATGCTTCACAGAAACGTCGGCACCGCCAGCTTTTTCATTCAACTCAACGCCGATTAGTAAGCCCTTGCCGCGTACTTCCTTGACGTGTGGACTGGGAATTTCGCTCAACTGCTCGATGAAATAATCGCCCATTTCCTGCTGCGCGCTGACAAAGATTCTCTTCAACGATGACCTTCAATGCCGCACGCGCAATGGCTGCAGCCAGAGGGTTTCCACCAAAGGTTGAACCGTGCTCACCAGGAGTAAACAACCCTAACACTTGTTTGTCGGATAACACTGCTGAGACCGGATAAAAGCCTCCTGCCAGGGCTTTTCCGATGATGGTCACATCCGGACGTACATCCTCATGCTGATGCGGCAAACAGTTTCCCGGTTCGACCCAGACCTGTCTGGATTTCGTCCGCCATGAACAAAACATTATTTTTCTTGCATATTTCAGCAACCTTCTTCAAGATAGCCTTTTGGTGGGATAATTACTCCTCCTCCCCCTGGATGGGTTCGAGGAAGACGGCAGCTGTGTTTGGCGTGATGGCTTTTCTATGGCATTCGCGTCGCCATAAGGCACGGTAATAAATCCCGGCGTAAATGGTCCAAAATCGTCCCGGTAAAGCGGCTCGGTGGAGAAGGAAATGGTGGTGATGGTGCGTCCGTGGAAATTTCCAGCGCAAGTGATGATTTCAGCCTGATGGCGGGGAATTTTCTTGACCTGGTACGCCCATTTTCGGGCTATCTTTAGCGCAGTCTCCACGGCCTCTGCCCCTGAGTTCATTGGCAGGGACATCTCGTAACCGGTAATTTCGGAGAGTTCTTTGTAAAAAAGAGGCAATTGATCGTTGCGGAAAGCCCGTCGATGTCAGGGTGATTTTCCCGGCCTGTTCGACCAGCGCTGCCAGATTTTCGGATGGATATGTCCCTGGTTTACCGCCGAATATGCTGACAGACAGTCCAAGTATTTCCTGCCATCCACATCATATACCCATACCCCCTCACCGCGTGAATCACCACGTCCAAAGGATGATAGTTATGGGCACCATATTGTTCTTCGATCTCAATATATTCTGTGTTATGGTTTCATCTTTCGTGAGGTGCCAGTCGAGAGGCGATACGGTTATCGTAATGAATATAAAGTTCTACAGACGTCATCAAAGGATCAAGCCTTTCGAATAACCGTGCCAGAATCGCCTTCTGGGCATGCAGACGGTTGTGCGCTTGCGGGAAGATTACCGAGTGCGGACCGTCAGCCACCTCATCGGTCAACTCCTGGTTGCGGTGAGCCGGGAGGCAGTGCATGACGATGACATCCTTGTCTGCTTCGCCAACCAGTTTGGCATTGACCTGGTAAGGTGGGAAGACCAGCTTCACGTTTGGCTAGTCTCTTCTTCCTGGCCCATGCTGGTCCAGGTATCAGTGTAAATGACCTGGGCATTTTTCACTGCCTTATGCGGGATCTCGTAGAAGATGCAAGTGTTGACCCGGTTCTGCATTGCGACCTTTTTGGCCTGTTCGACACTTCCTGCCGGCATATCATAGCCTTCCGGGTTGGCGATTGTAAAATTCCAGCCTAAGTTTGACCGAAATCTGCATCAGCGAAACGGCTACATTATTCCCATCTCCCACGAAGATCACATTCAGGCCTTTTGCTTTGCCAAATTTCTCTTCGATGGTTAATGGCATCCGCCATCGCCTGGCAAGGATGGCTGTAATCGCTCAAACCGTTGATGACCGGCACCGAAGACCATCTCGCCAGTTCCAGTACATGAGCGTGTTCGAAAACGCGCGCCATCATGGCCTGAACGTATCCTGAAAGGACACGCGACACATCGGCGATGGACTCTCGCTTGCCAAGACCGATTTCATTCGGAGAGAGATACAATGCATCACCGCCCATGTGACGCATCGCCATGTCAAAGGAGACTCGTGTCCGCAGGCTGGGTTTCTGGAAAATCATCCCCAGCACCTTGCCTTTAAAAAACGGCGAATTGCCTGAAGAAAAATGCTCTTTCTTCAAACGGATTGCCAAGTCAAGGATGTCCTGAAGTTCCTCCGGCGAATGGTCGGAAATGTCTAGAAAATGTCTTCATGTTCGATTCCTCTTCTTATCAATCCAAGTATCAAGTGGATTGCCAAGAACGTCTAGTGCAATGTGGACGGTTATTTCGTGAAATACATCACTAAATCCATAAAAAAGTCACATCTTGACATTAAAGTAGGATTTCGGTAAATACGGGCGCTGGAAATAAATCACCGGGAGCGTCAACTTGACCGATAAATCCTCACCAAAACCGACCGGGCAAACCGGAATATTTCGGTTCAATAAACCAGCAATAATGGATCTCGCTCTCACCTTTCCCACCAAAAGTTTCAGTCTTGATCAGCACAACTACCGGGCGAAGTTTGCGGCGCTGCAAATCCTCCACTGCCAGTAACAACTCGGGTTCGCGTCGAGGGAGTAATCAGGATAACACCTGTCCCGATGGGTAGCAATTTTGCCCGCATCGTGACCAATCCAAGCAAAGGCATTTTCCCATCTGGTTGGAGGAACGCCAGTGTCTCCATGATCTTATTGACCTGGCGTTCACCACGTTCTGCCGAGACAACTGTGGACATTCCGGCAGCACATGCCAGACCAACCGCCCGCCGGTCCATGAGAAAATATCTTGCAAGCGAGGCTGCCGCGCTGATGACATACTCGAATGAATCGCGAGGCAACGCCACGCTTGGGCGGCGCAACCACCAGCTCTCTTCACTGAATAACAACCGCTTGTTTCGGGCATCGAAGCCTGGATCTCCTCCTGTGCATCCAAAAACAACCAGATGTCTGCTTGTGGGTCCTGCTCGAATTCCTTGACCATAAACCGTCCCCGATGGGCTGTGCTTGGCCAGTGGATGCGTTTCATTGGATCGCCCGGGACGTATTCGCGCACACCGGCAGCATGGGGTGTAACATCAGATGTTCGCAATCGAATGGCTTTTCCACCCGGTAAAAGCCCGGGGGGCGGGGGAAAATCGGTGATTGGGAAAAGTCATCGGCAAAACCACCAGTGTATCTTTTGGCTGGACCTGCTTGCGAATTGCGAAAAGACCAAATGGGTCTCCGGATGCCATGCTGGTTGGACCAAGCGAAAAAGCACCCCGCCGATAAAGTAATGTCCGGGCAGTATAAAACCGCCGCTGGTGAGGGCCAATGCCCGTCAACAGACGGGAACCGCCCGCCATTGGTAAATTGGATTTGTTGATGATTTCCAACCAAAGACAAGCCGGCCATGTAGAATTCCGGACCTCGAAATGCTCTTCAAATACATCACCCATGCTGGCCCGCAATATACGCGCCTGCCTGTTCAATGCGAATTCCGCGCATCGAAAATAATGCAAAGATTCCTGCTCCAACGACCAACACAAGACCTAGTATGCCAGGCGCGCGTAAAGCAGCAGACCTGTTACAACCCAGCCTGCCAGGCCGAAAATAAATAATTCCAGCCAAGAACCAGCGCATGGCAATGGGTCGGTCTCATTTTCTGGAGGATTTCCTCGAAATCTCCGCCAGGTACCGGAGTATTATCCAACAATTTCCTGCACAATCTGTCTCAGCGCTTAATTCCCGCAAACGAGCTGCCGGCCCAACAATGATCCGGTGTGCCAGCACAGGTACCGCCATTCGCTTAATATCATCCGGTAAAACGTAATCACGTCCCGTCCAAGGCAGCCGCAACCTGGCCGGTACGGAAGAGCGCCAGGCTTCCCCGTGGGCTTGCACCCAGGTAAACATCCTCATTCTGACGTGTGCGGTTGGTCAGATTCCACCACATAGCGTTTGATCGCGTCGGAGACATATATTTTTTAATCACCTCCATCGCTTCCTTTAGTTCATCTACTTTAATCACCGATTTCAGCGTCTCGATGGGGTGACGCAACTGTTGGCGATCGAGAATCTCGATTTCATCTGTCGGATTTGGGATATCCCAATCGGACGCGTAATAGGAACCGGTCCAGTTGCGCTTCGGGGAGGGGAAATGTCCCTTCATATTCAATAGGGTTTTGTGTTGCCAGGACCATGAATGGGCTGGGTAAGGGATGCGTCTTGCCATCCACTGTTACCTGGCGTTCTTCCATTGCTTCGAGCAGCGCCGCCTGAGTCTTGGGTGTGGCACGGTTGATTTCATCCACCAGTACCACTTGTGCAAAAATTGGACCGGACGGAATTCAAATACCCGCTTTGACTGGTTGTAAATCGAAACGCCGGTCACGTCGCTGGGAAGCATATCAGGGGTGAATTGCAAACGATTGAACGAGCACCCCAGGATTTCGCCAGGCTACGTGCCAATACCGTCTTACCAACCCCCGGCACATCTTCGATTAGCACATGTCCCTGGCAAAGCAAACCGATGACGATCAATTCATATCGACTGCCGTTTACCGACAATGACTTTCTCAAGGTTGCTGATCAGTTTTTTGCCAAAAGATTGGATATCTGTCATGTGTAAATTCCTTTGCTTACTTTATTTTACTCGTACTTGTATCCCGAACCAGTTAGAATGACAACTACTGGATCGGGTAAATCCTTGATGGTTTGTTCCAATGCAGACCAGACGATTGCGGAAGTCGGCTCCACATAAAATCCAAGACGGCAAGTTCATCGCGACCCGGAATTATCTCATTCTCTTCCACAACGCATATTGACCCGTGACTTGCGATCACTGCCAGGATCACTGCATCCGCCCGCACTGGATTGCTAACCCGCACCCCCTTCGCCAGTGTTGGATTCTCACAACCAGTTCCATCCCCTCCGCTTCCCGCTGTTATACATTTTCCATAACGGTGCGCATGCACGTGCTTGTACCCCGATGATTTTTGGATGTTTCTAAACGAATTGGATGGCTATGCGCAATGCATCAAATCCCCGCGCTAGACCAAGCAAGAGTCCACCCTGCCCTGCTGGAAGGACAATTGCTCCCGGCATTTTGTTACCCAACTGTTCAAAAATCTCGTAGGCAGCGGTGGCATAACCGGGAAGATTGAAGGGTAAATATGCATGGCTGGCATATACTGCTCCCCCATCTGCTACTGCCTTGACAGCATTAGCAACATCTGAACGCGATCCAGAGATCTGAACAAGTTCCGCGCCGTAAGCTTCAATCTGTCTGCGCTTAGGACCAGAAGCGGATTCGGGGACAAATATCCGTGGCTTTTATACCCGCCCGGGCCGCATAAGCCGCGAATGAGGCACCCGCATTGCCTGAGGAATCCTCCACCGCTTTCGTAATACCGCGAGATTTGAGCCAGGCTGCAATCACAGCCGAGCCGCGATCTTTGAAGGAGCCGCTCGGGTTGAGATACTCGCATTTAAAGGCAACCTTGCGCCCATAAACTTCTGCCCACAGCAGTGGCGTGCCGCCTTCGCCGAGTGAAACGGGTTCGGAGTCTGGAGGGAGGCCAAATGTGTGACGGTAACGCCAGATTCCGGGCTTGACCATGGTCCACCTGGGACTGGGTCAAAGGGTTGTGGATTGCGAAAATCATAAAGACCGCCACAGATCGGACAGCAATAAGGCAGACCCTCCGGTGGGTAAGCACGATCCGCAATTCGTACAGGAAATTTCCATCATTCTCCAGGTTTCGGGTGGTAATGGCCTTCGACCCACTCTTCGCCCTGCGGACCGATTTCCTTCTTCCAGACCGGGACAATCTCTTTGAGCCGGTCAATTCCGTAACGCGCAGCCTCGAAGACGCCGGTATTGCGGTGGGCAGATGTGCAGGCAATCAATGTGGTGGGCGTACCGGGATACAGCCGCCCGATTCGCTGGACGATTACGATGCCTTCGATCGATCGGCCATTTCTTGCGGATCTCGTCTGCCACCTGGCGCATCTTGGTTTCCGCCATTGGCTGGTAAGCTTCATAGTCAAGATAAACCGTTTCGTGGCGCAGCACCGGGTAGTTCTGCCCGCGCACCATCCCGGTAAAAATAGCTGATGCGCCCGTCGTTGGGAGTGTGATCCGGGCAAGTAGGCATTCAAGTCGAGTTCCGACTTCGGTGAGGAAATAATGGTCGGGAAGTCCATGCCAATTCCTATCCACCGGAAACGGGCGGGAAGAAGGCAATTTCAGCCCCTTGAGGGATGACTTGCTCGTCGGCAGCGTATTCGCGGTTGATGGCTGCCATCATTGAAGTCTTTGACTTTTTCCAGGCGAGGGTAGGTTGCCACCAGCATATCCGTCAACCCGCCAACAGTTGATCCGAAAGGGATTTCGAGCTCCACCGATTTCGTACCAACATAATCACGCAGTGTGGCAAAGAACAATACTTTTACCTTGTGCATTCGTATACTCCATAGACTGATAACACGGGAGGCTCACCAGATCACCCCTACTTGTTTATAATATCTCCAGACCTGCCGCCATGTTTCTCCAACAAGCCGGATGTTCTGGATTTTCATCGTCTTTTCAGCGGCCTTGGCCATGTCGTAAACCGTCAACGCCGCCACAGAGACCGCAGTCAGTGCTTCCATCTCGACACCGGTTTTACCGGTTGTTTTGACCGAAGCTGTGATGATCACGCCGGGCAGGGTATCATCGGGGGAGAGTGCCACGTCAATATGGGTGATGGGCAAAGGATGACATAATGGGATCAGCTCCGAGGTCCGTCTTGGCTGCGGAAATTCCGGCAATTTGCGCCACAGTCAACACATCTCCTTTCTTTATCATCCCGCTGCGGATCAGGTCCAGGGTTGCCAGTTTCATCACTACTTCTCCACGCGCAATTGCCAGACGTTCAGTTTCAGGTTTGTTTCCCACATCTACCATTTGGGCGCGACCGGAGTTGTCAAGATGAGTCAATTTTGGAGTCATGGTCAGATTATACCGTAGGGGGAGCGGTGAGAAAACAGGTTTCTGGTTATAATGACAGCATGGAATTCTTCCTTACCGACCCGAATGTCGAGAGACTGCCACCTGCAGATACCGTCTGCTCAGACCTGCGCGCTGAACCTTATCCCGATGGAAAACGCTTACGGTTGCTTTGGATCTACCCCTTTCCAGCAAAAACCTTATCTCGACCTGATCTTAACCGACTCAACTGGAAAGGTCGTTGCCAACACAAGTATCGTCGAGCCGGTCATGGGATCCTGAACTAACCTTGCACATTCCTAATCCAGTAAATCCGCGAGCGGAGTATATAAGCTCACGGTCATTCTTTCTTTCCCCGACCTGGGCGAATTTGATCACCGCGACCTCATATTGAAATCCCATCTCCCATGGTATAAAATGCCACATATTCCTCGCCCCATCTCCGCTTTTCTGTTCTTTGCCTTTTGCTTTTGCTGCTCCTCCCAGCTTGTGGTCCTACCCCACACCTGATCCCACCATTACCACGATGCCCACCGACACCCCTACGCAGCCCCAGCCCACCATCGAAGATACCAACCCAAACACCTTATGTTATCACCGCCACCGCTGAGACGGTCGTCGCCACTTCTACACCGCAGGGTGTTTTCTTCTTGTCCCTGGAAGAAGGCGGCTATTTCCATCTCTTTGCATATTCGCCTCAAACCCTGCCGCTGACCCGTCTCACCGCAGATGCTTGGGACGATATTACCCCGGCTCTCAGCCCGGATGGAAATTGGCTGGCTTTCTCGTCTCGCCGAAATGGTTACTGGGATCTTGTATCTTCTGGATCTGGCCAGTGGTGGCATTCTCCGGTTGACAGATACTCCTGAATACGACGCTGCACCTTCCTGGTCTCCGGATGGGGCTTATATCGCTTACGAAAGCTACATGAATGGCAACCTGGATATCTTTCTCCACTCCGTTACGAACCCTAGGCAGGCTCCCATCCAATTGACCCAAAACCCTGCCGCCGACACCTCCCCCGCCTGGTCGCCTCTCGCTGGACGATCAGATCGCTTTCATCTCGAACCGCTCTGGTGAACCTGAGGTTTGGATCGCAGACCTCGATCATGCCGGGAATTTCATTAACATCAGTAACAATCCACAGGCGGTCGAGGCGCACCCCGCCTGGTCTCCAGATGGCAGCAAATTGGCCTGGGCTTCCACTGATCCAGATTCAGGATTAGCCAGCCTCTATGTCTGGGATGCCCACAATCCCAATGCCCCAGCGCGCTGGGCTGGCTCCGGCGATTGGCCTGTTTGGCAGGATAATAACAACGTTGCCAGCCGCCTGCCTACCCCCAATCAGACTTTTCTAACCGGGTATACCACTGCTGGAGCGATCAGTATCCCGCCAGTGCTGCTCCCCGGTGCACTGTATGGATTTTCCTATGGCACCACAAGCGCAACATTGCCAGGTCCCTTCCAGGCTGCAGCACAGGTCACGCAGCCCGCTCCATTCAGTCCTGGGACCAATTCCCAACCAAATATCACCCTCCGGACGCGCCTCGCTTGTTACACTTATCAGATGTCACTGCACTCTATCCACAACTGACTGAACCGGCAGGAGACTTCTTTCAGGTATTGCGCGCCCAGGTCGCGGCACAAACCGGTTGGGATGCCCTCGGCAATCTGGAAAACGCTTATGTTCCACTCACCACCCCACTCGACCCTGGTTTGGGCGAGGACTGGCTTTATACCGGGCGGGCCTTCACGCTCAACCCGGTATTCGTTCAAGCCAATTGGATGGTTGTCGTCCGTGAAGATTTTGGTCAACAGATCTATTGGCGCATCTACTTGCGTACCGCCGCCCAGGATGGCTCCCAGGGAATGCCACTTACTCAAGTGCCTTGGGATTTTTCCGCCCGCACCACCAGTTCGTCCGCATATGAGAACGGGGGTCAGTTAATGAATTCCATTCCCAGCGGTTACTGGATTGACTTGACCACTCTTGCCAGCCCAGTATGGATGGGAACGCTTGCCTGCCCTGACCAACTGGCGGACATATTACGCTGGAGCCCGGTTCAACGAACTGGTCTTTCCCCAAGGTCTGGACTGGCGTACTGCCATGCTGCAACTTTATCCGCCCGAAGTGCTGGTCACCCCGACTATCGTCATCCCACCCACCCGCACCCCCACCCGGACTCCGCTCTGGTATCGTTCACCCACTCCTACAAAGACACCTACGGTACGTCCCACCATCCACACCTTATCCATGA
The DNA here is from genome assembly GCA_963760315.1 of uncultured Chloroflexia bacterium. Lineage (GTDB taxonomy): Bacteria > Chloroflexota > Anaerolineae > Anaerolineales > Villigracilaceae > UBA877. Next base: position 569,987 of record CAVXCK010000003.1, on the reverse strand, counting down.
AACCCGTTTTTGATTTGCAGTTCCTTTTTTTTGCGATATTACTTGGCAGCCTGCGCTCACCACACGTGTGCAAACGACATCTGTACCTGCCATCCAATCTCCCGATCTTATGCACTGCTCCTGACGATCCAACCCATCTTCAACGCCTGAGATTACACTGTCACTGCCTTCCGAAACCTCCTCGCCACCGCCAGCGACTGAAACTCCCGTCCCATTTCCAACCGCGACAACCAGTGCCATGCAATTATTCTTCCCAACCGTCATTCCTGCCAAAGGAGCGGAATATCGCCCACCGCTTTATCCAACTCCCTGGGCACTCTCGCCTTTTGACCATTTCTATTTCGCTGCTCCCATTGCCGCCGACCTATCCAGGCGACCCAATCTGGGATTACCGTTATGGCGGCATCTTCTTCGGGCCAGACGTAATCCACACCGGAATTGACCTGCCAGCTCCGCGCGGTGCCGAGGTGCTGGCTGCCGGACCTGGAACGGTTGTTTGGGCTGGAATTGGACTTTATTCTGGTTCAAAGTACAATTTGAAAGATCCATATGGCCTGGCTGTCGCCATCCGTCATGACTTCGGGTACAAGGACCAGCCTCTATACACTGTCTATGCCCACATGGAAGAAGTGGATGTGATTGTTGGTCAATGGGTGAATACTGGTGACGTGGTGGGCCATGTTGGAGATACAGGGATGACCACCGGACCTCATCTCCATTTCGAGGTTCGGCTTGGAGAGAACGATTTCTGGAAGACCCGCAATCCGGAATTATGGATATCACCGCCACAAGGGTATGGTGTCTTGGTTGGCCGGGTGATGAGCACTTACGGAGAACAGCTTGATTCATATTTGGTACTGTTAAAATCTCTCGACACGGAGAAGCAATATTCAGTCAAGACTTATGGGCCGTTGACCGTCAACAGTGATGCGTATTACAATGAAAATGTGGTTCTGGGCGACTTACCAGCCGGTGTTTATGAACTCAACATCCCTTATGGTGCTTTGAACAGAAAGGTTAATATACAAATCCTTCCGGGTCAAATCACGTATTTTTCATTCTATGGATACAGACGGCTACGACTTCACACCGCCTGCCACATCCAGACACCGGTATCCCTTGAACTCTTGACGTATCGAACATCTGTGCTATACTCGACCCAATTCAAGGATAGAGAGGAATATTATGGCTCGCAAATCTGACACATCTGCAGGTTCCACGATGGACGAAGGTCGCCGTAGCATGCTAGATAAAGCGCTTGGAGATATTGTCAAACGCTACGGCGATGGCTCCATCATGCGGTTGGGAGAAGCTCAAAAAATGACCATCGACGCCATCCCGACTGGCTCGCTCTCTCTCGACTTGGCACTGGGTATTGGCGGTATTCCACGCGGACGTATCACTGAGATCTACGGTCCGGAATCGTCCGGCAAAACCACCATCTGCCAGCATATTGTTGCTGAAGTACAAAAAATGGGCGGGACCGCTGCTTATGTGGATATGGAACATGCCCTCGACCCGGCATATGCTGCCAAATGCGGTGTGGATATTGATAACCTGCTCGTCTCGCAACCTGACACTGGTGAACAAGCTCTTGAAATTACCGAGACACTCGTCCGCTCCGGCGCAGTAGACCTGGTGGTCATCGACTCGGTTGCAGCACTGGTTCCCAGGTCCGAAATCGAAGGCGATATGGGTGACGCCCAGATGGGTGCCATGGCTCGTTTGATGTCCCAGGCTCTGCGCAAACTCTCTGGAGCCATCAACCAGACCAAGACTTCGGTCGTCTTCACCAACCAGTTGCGCATGAAAATCGGGGTGATGTTTGGAAATCCGGAAACCACGACAGGTGGTAATGCCCTTAAATTCTATGCCTCTGTCCGCCTGGATGTTCGCCGCATCCAGTCCATCAAGATCGGAGCCGAAATTGTTGGCAATCGGACGCGCGTACGCGTGGTCAAGAACAAAGTCGCACCCCCATTCCGCACAGCTGAATTTGATATCATGTACAACGAAGGCATCTCCAAAGTTGGCGACCTGATTGACCTGGCAACCCAACTTGAGATCGTGGATAAGCGCGGAGCGTTCTTCTCATATGGCGAAACCCGCCTCGGGCAAGGCCGCGAGAACTCCAAGGAGTTCCTGCGTCAGAACCCGGACCTGGCCAATGAAATCGAACTGGTCATACGCCAGCGTGCCAGCGGCGGCGAAGTTGCCATTCCACTCGTCGCAGGAGGTAGTGATGATTCCAGTGGCGGATCGTCTGAAGAAGTTTGATTTTAATTTTTCATCGAGATGATTCAGATGGACGCAGGAAAGTGCAGAAAGGTTATTACTGTGTCCATCTGTGTTTATTTGTGGCTGTTTTTGTCTGCTTGCGGGACGAATAGTAAACCGCTCTCAACTCCTTCCATTACAAATTCTATTGTTCCCGCCGATACAGTTTTATCATCTTATTCAGCTGCCTTAACCCCCACCATAGCCTGTAGTGATGGTCTGACATTTATTGAAGACATGACCATTCCCGACTTGTCCATTATCCCAGCCGGGAGTGCGATCGATAAACAATGGCTCTTTCAGAATTCCGGTTCCTGTAACTGGGACAACCGTTATCGCCTGCGGCTAGTCGGAGGGGATGCAATGGGTGCATCCCCTGAACAGGCGCTCTACCCGGCTCGTGCTGGGATGCAAGTTATCGTACGGATATTCTTTACTGCTCCGCTTGAGACAGGGGAATACTTTAGTGAATGGCAGGCCTTTGACGCGAAAGGCATTCCATTTGGAGAGGTTTTCTTTATCAAGATTATTGTGCAATAATTCCGAATTTACTAAACGAGACCAATTTTGATGCCTGGTTTTCAAATCCGCACACTTACATCTACCGACCATGACTGGGTCTGCCGCGTTATAGCCAATGAATGGTTTACGGAGGTAGTAGTCGTCCATGGTGAGGTTTTCCATCCCGCTGACTTGCCCGGTTTTGCTGTTTTTGTCGATGAGGAACCCATCGGCGTATTAACATATAATCTCATCGGGAACGAGTGTGAAATCGTTACGCTCAACTCATGGCGCGAGGGCCTGGGCGTAGGTACGTCGCTCATCGAAGCGACCCGGCAAACTGCCATTCGGACTGGATGTAAACGCTTGTTCCTTGTCACAACCAACAACAATCTGATTGCCCTGCGTTTCTACCAAAAACGCGGTTTTATTATCTCTGCTGTGCGCATCAACGCAATCGCTAAAAGCCGTATTCTGAAACCCCAGATCCCCCTCCTGGACGCAGATAGCCTGCCCATCCGTGATGAAATCGAACTGGAAATACTCTTGTAAGAACAACAACCTTTTCACCAGGGGCGTCATCTTAGCTTTTAAAATCCTATAATACCTGTTTCATTTTCTTTACATAGTCCCGGAAGGCTTCTTTTCCTTGTGGAGTAAGCCGCAACATGGTGTTAGGCCGCTTACCTTTGAATGTTTTCTGCACCTCCAAGTACCCAGCTTCTTCCAGCTTACTTATATGTGCGGATAGGTTGCCCCAAGTCAGACCAGTTTGGTTCATCAGAAAGATGAAATCTGCACTATCGACGACGTAGAGAAGAGCCATTACCGCCACCCGGGCTGGCTCATGGACAAGGCGGTCGATCTCAGCCAGGGATTCCAAATCAGTGTTCACCGCTGGTCTATTCACGGGGTTTCTCCATCCGGCGCAACGGGTACTTCTGCAGGAAGCGGACGAACAGTACCAACCCGGGCAGGGCAATCAGCGTCCCGATAATAATTGGATAGATCGGATGGTTCAGGTATATCATCAGGAAGATTGGCAGGGCAAATAGGATCATGCTCGGACCTACAATCAGCGCTCTGACTGAAGCCACAATCAGATCTATGACATTTCTGTTCGGGATGAGGCTACGGAATCGATCTCCCACCTCGGGATTCGCCCAGGCCAGCAGTTGGAAGGACACAAGGACGACCTGGATCATAACTACTACACTCAGGACAATCATCATTGTACGCTTGCGCTTCTGGCGCTGCGCCCCGAACTGGACCTGTCCCATACGCGGCAAGGTAACGTACTTCTTCCCCGTCCAGAAGAGAGAGTACGACACAGCCATGGCACTCAATGCCAGGACAATGTTCAACGGGCTGTAACCCGATGCCAGGCGGTAGACGAAGATCGACTTGCAGATAACGATCAGGCCAAAGTACAAGTCCCATAAGCCGTCCTGGTAAATCGAACGGAACGCCTGGCACTCCAGTTCTTTAAGGTGAAGTTGGTTTACCATATTTTTCTCCTTTTCCATAATTATTACTTTATTTTACAAAGTTATTAATATGTCCATTGGTTTGTCAAGGGGTAGTTTTGACAAAATAAAGTCTTTTCGCATAAAATGTGGTACCTAAACTTGACGGAGAACTCATGGAAAACCCCACTCTTAATCTCATTCAAAAACATACATCCGTTCGCCACTACAAACCGGATTCGCTTCCTGTCTCTGTCATTGAAGCCATCATCGCCGCTGCACAGTGTGCATCCTCTTCGTCCAATTTGCAAACATACAGCGTCGTCGCAGTGACGGACCTCGGGAACCGCGTCCGCCTTTCCAAATTATGCGGTAACCAGGCCCACATCCGTGAAGCCCCGGTCTTCTTGGTCTTGTGCGCGGATCTGGCACGCCTCGAACATGTTTGCCAACTGCGCGGCTACACCCAAGTGACGGGATATGTTGAAAATTTCCTTATCGCGGCTGTAGATGCGTCAATTGCGGCTCAGAATGCTGCTCTGGCTGCCGAATCGCTTGGATTGGGTATATGCTACATCGGCAGCGTCCGCAACAATCCTGCTGAAGTTATCGATCTGCTCGGCTTGCCGAAATTGACCTTCCCCATCGCCGGGATGACTCTCGGCTGGCCCGCTCAACAGGAGAACGTCAAGCCGCGCCTTCCGGTCCAGTTGGCGCTGCACTGGGAGAATTACAATCGCACAACCGAGGATAACGAGCTCTTAGCATATGATAGTACTATGATAAACACCGGCCTTTACAAGGGGCGCCAGGTACCAGTTCCTGGCAAACCGGAAGAAATGGAAGGATATGGCTGGATGGAGCACTCTGCCCGACGCGTTTCGCAGGCAATGCGGACAGGACTACGCGCTGCATTGAAAAAACAAGGTTTCAGTCTTAGATAACTGAAACAAAACCAATTTTAACCACCTCGTTGGCACAATAACGGATCACTCTTTTGTTTTCGATTTTTCACAACAAAAGGCATGAGTCCATTCTCAACCTGTATAATTGACACATGACTCATATCCTATATGGCGAATACATCGGCAAACAGGGTAAACTCTGTCTGGGATGCTCAACGATACTGTCCGATGTGGAACACTCGAAAATCCTGCTCACTTGTCGTAATGACAACGGGATGTGGTGCCTGCCCGGCGGGATGATCGAGGCAGGCGCATCAGTCGCCGAGGGCTGTGCGCGCGAAGTCTGGGAGGAGATCGGGCTGCGGTTGCGTGTCATCCATCTGACAGGCGTGCACTCAGATCCACATCACGTAGTCGTCTATCCTGATGGCAACCAGGCCCATATCGTTGTACTTAATCTTGAACTGGAACTTCTCAACGGAGAACCCAACTTGAGCAATGAGACCACTGGCGTGGGCTGGTTCCCCGTCTGCGAGGTGATGGATATGGATCTCTTCCATAACCACGTCGAACACATCCGTGATGCGGTGGCCGGACAGGATGCAGCGTTTTTACGATGAATCATTCCCACACTCGAAACAATTACAACCGCCTGAGTCACTTCTCTGACCTGCTCACATGCAGCGAAAAGAAGTTTACGGAAATCGGACTGTGGATGTTAAAGGTCAATGCCGGGGAGAAGGTGCTTGAGATCGGTTTCGGTACCGGCAAAGGTCTGGCAGCTCTGGCACATTCGGTCTCTAAAACCGGTGCAGTATATGGGATTGATCTCTCGGATGGGATGTATCAAGTTGCGAATGCAAGAATCCTTCACGCAGGGTTATCCAATCGGATTAAAATAAATCTCGGCAATGCGACCAAACTTCCTTTCGCAGATGATTTCTTCGATGCAATCTTTATCAGTTTCACGCTGGAACTCTTTGGCACGCACGAACTCCCACTTGTGCTGGGCGAGTGCAAGCGTGTGCTCCTCGAAAATGGGAGACTAGGCGTGGTTGCATTGGAGAAGAAAGATTGCCAAGCGGTATTAATCTACGAGTGGTTCCATGCTAAGATGCCTACCCTCGTAGATTGTCATTCTATTTACGTACGCAGAATTATCGAAATGGCTGGTTTTGAGCCTGTCGAAGCCTGTGAACAGGCAATGGGGGGATTACCCGTCGAGATTATCACCGCGAGGAAAAATGGATAGTAATATAAAGAGAACCCACAACCCTTCTGTTCTAAAAGTCCAGAAGGCACTGCAAATCTTGGGGTTTGATTGCACGATCATCGAATTTCAGGAAAGCACGCGTACTTCCGCCGATGCCGCCGCACGCGTCGGCTGCCAAATCGGACAGATAGTCAAATCTCTCATCTTTCGCGGCCAAGTTTCCGGCAAGCCGGTTCTCGTCCTTACCAGCGGCGCCAACCGCGTAGACGAGAACCGCATCAGCCAATACGCAGGCGAATCCATCGGGCGCGCGGACGCGGAATTCGTTCGCGCCACGACCGGATTTCGTCATCGGTGGTGTGCCACCAGTCGGGCACGATCAACCGCTGGAAACATACCTCGATGAGGATCTGTTGCAATACACGAAAATCTGGGCCGCGGCAGGGACGCCGAATGCGGTTTTTGAAATGACACCTGTTGCCCTTGAAAAGATGGCCGGTGGAAAAGTGGTCAGGGTAAAGACTTAACGGGAAAAGCAATAAAGAACAAAAGTGGCGCAAGAGAAATTCCTGCGCCACATTTATTATTCTTCCAACGCTTCTTTGGATTTCTTATCCTGTTTACCACGTTCATCGGTATTCAAGATGCGTTTGCGGATGCGGTACGAAAGGGGTGTAACCTCGAGCAGTTCATCATCAGCCAGGTACTCTATCGCCTCATCAATGCTCATTGGGCGTGGAGTCGTCAGGCGTATTTCCATGTCTCCGTGCGACGAGCGCATGTTGGTTAAATGTTTCTTCCGGCAGACGTTGATCGGAATATCCCCAGGGCGGGCATTTTCGCCAATAACCATCCCTTCGTATACAGACACACCCGGACCATAGAACAAAGTCCCGCGGTCCTCGGCACTTTTGAGAGCGTAGGCTGTGGTATCGCCCATTTCCCAGGCTACCAACGAACCGGTGGAACGCGTGGCCATCGGTCCTGCCATTTCCTCATACCCGTGGAAAAGCGTATTCATCACACCCATGCCGCGAGTGGCTGTCAGGAATTGGTAACGGAAACCTAGCAGACCGCGTGTTGGCACAATATAAACCAACCGAGTACTCCCCTGTCCTGTATCCTGCATATCCATCATTTTGCCACGTCTTCCTCCAAGCATTTCCACCACAACCCCCACTGTCTCGGGGCTGGTTTCGACGTGGACTTCTTCAAACGGCTCTAGTTGGGTTCCATCTTCGGCCTTCCGGAAAATTACCTCTGGACGGGATACCTGAAATTCATACCCTTCCCGGCGCATAGTCTCAATCAGGATAGCAAGATGCAATTCCCCACGCCCGGAGACAAGGAATGTCTCAGCGGTTCCGGTTTCCTGCACGCGCAGAGAAACGTTGGTCCGCAATTCGTCGAACAGGCGCTCTCGCAACTTACGGGAGGTGCTCCAGCGGCCTTCCTTTCCCGAGAATGGCGATGTATTTACGCCAAATGTCATGCGAACGGTCGGTTCTTCCACTTTGATGGTTGGCAGGGCAACCGGGTTATCCGAATCAGCCAGAGTCTCGCCGATGGCAATCCCCTCCAGTCCGGCCAGGGCGATGATTTCACCAGCTTCAGCTTGTTCCACTTCGATCTTGTTTAAGCCCTGGTGCACATACAAATAACGAGCACGCTCCGGTGTAGCTCGTACCGTCAATCTTCAGACGTGCCAATGGCTGCCCAACTTTGATCTTTCCGGCATGAATCCGACCGACGGCGGTCACGCCGCGGTAATCATCGTAACCAAGTGTGGTCACAAGTATTTGTAAAGGCGCTTCCGCATCCACATTAGGGGCGGGGATGTGCCGCAGGATAGTCTGGAACAGTGGCTGGAGATCCGGGCCAAGGGTCGGGGAGAATCCTGCCTGGGCGGTGGTTGCCTGGGTATAGATAATGGGGAAATCCGCCTGCTCGTCGGTAGCTCCCAGTTCAATGAACAAGTCAAAGGTCTGGTTGACAACACGTTCTGGTTCGGCATCCTTGCGGTCAATTTTGTTGATGACCACCACCGCTTTATGGCCCATTTCGAGAGCTTTCTTGAGCACGAAACGCGTCTGCGGCATAGGGCCTTCGGCGGCATCCACCAGGAGTAAAACGCCATCCACCATATTCATGACACGTTCCACCTCGCCGCCAAAATCGGCATGACCGGGGGTATCCACTATGTTTATTTTGACCACCTGACCCGTTTCAGGGTCGGGGATGGTGATAGCAGTGTTCTTGGCCAAGATGGTGATGCCGCGTTCACGTTCAAGATCGTTGGAGTCCATGACACGTTCGGCCACCAGCTGGTTATCACGGAAGGTGTGAGATTGGCGCAAGAGACCGTCGACTAGAGTGGTTTTCCCGTGGTCTACGTGGGCGATAATAGCAATATTGCGGAGATCGTTTCGTTCTTTAAGCATAATTCTACTTTCAAAGGTTTGCAGATTAAGAAAGGCATAAAGCGATAAAAAACCCCGACCTGAGGGGCCGAGGCTCGTCCTGAGCATTATCGAAGGAAATCGGCGTGCGGTCTGTATCTTATCAGATTGTGGGATTTTTGGGTAGAGGAAGGCTTGTCTGTGAAATAATTTTGCTGCCATGTTGTACAAAGACGCTATCAACTCACAGCTTGTCGTCCTCGTTATCAACGGTTATTCTTACGTGCTTACCTTATTGAATCGCGCCTGCACGCTGGAGAGTTCGTTCTAGAAGACTTATCAATTATCGCTTATCCGACTGCTGCAGACGCCCCTGCAGCAGTTTTGGTTTTGAGGCCACGAGAGAATATGATATCCATCAGCCTTGTCAATGCCACCCTCATCCTGGGTGCCAAAACGATTTTCAGCGGCCTGACCTGGAAAATCCAGCACGACCAGAAGATTGGTCTAATTGGTCCCAATGGATCCGGGAAATCGTCCCTCTTCAAACTCATCGTTGGGGAATATAACCTTGAGCCGGGTGGAACAATTGCCCGTGCAAAAGGTATTACTGTCGGTTACCTTCCCCAGCAACCCGAGTTCGATCCTTCTGCACAGGTTTTCCAACTGGCGCTGGATGGCTGCCCGCGCATAGCTGCCCTTGAAATATTTTTGTCGAATATCGAGACACAGCTGGGCAACCCGTCCATTTACGAAGACAAAGATAACCTCACCCGGACCCTTGAGCTGCACGAAAAAGCCTTGGGCGAATATGAAGCTTTAGGAGGGACCTCGTACCCAGATCTATGTGCGGGACCTGCTACGTGGTTTGGGCTTGATTGAAGGAGACTTTGGAAAGACTATCGGTGTTCTCTCCGGCGGGCAAAAGAAACTTATCGGCCTTGCGCGGCTGCTACTGGCGCGCCCCGATGTCTTGTTGCTGGACGAACCCGATAACCACCTCGATCTGCCTGGTAAGGCCTATCTCGAAAAGCTCATTCGTGATTATCCTGGAGCAGTGGTGCTGGTCTCGCATGACCGCTATATTCTTGATGCAGTTGTGACTCACATTGCCGAGATCGAAGACGGGCACCTGACTACCTTTCCGGGAAATTACACCGAGTATATTCTTGACAAACAGGAACGATTGGCACGTTCCGAGCAGTTGTTTTTTCTCCAACAGCGAACCATCGCCCGCATGGAAATGGCGCTCAAACGCTACTCGCAATGGGTGCAGGTGAGCGACAAGTTTGCCAGCCGCGTACACTCGATGGAGACCCGCCTTGAAAGAATAAAACGGCTCGATCGTCCCGTTCTCGAACGACATAAAATGGGATTGGAACTCAACGGCTGGCGCGGCTCGAACCAGGTGCTGGAAATTGTAGGCCTTCATAAATCCTACACCCGCCCTGTGTTAGATGGGGTCAGCTTGCTTATCCGTCACGGGGAGCGGGTTGGGTTGATCGGCCCGAATGGGTCAGGTAAATCTGTTCTCCTGCGACTTATCCTCGGCATGGAAATGCCGGACGCTGGCGAGATCAAGATCGGTCCCAGTATCAAGGTTGGTTATTATTCCCAAGAGCATGAGACGTTGGACTTCGAGAGCAGGCTGATCGACACCGTCCGCCTGTCCGGAAAGATGAACGAATTCGACGCGGTGGCGTTCGTTCTCCGTTACCTGTTCACTTACAAACAAGCCAGTGAGAAGATACGCACACTCTCAGGCGGCGAACGTTCACGCCTGCAACTGGCGCTGCTGGTCCTTTCGGAAGCGAACTTCCTCCTGCTAGACGAGCCGACCAACAATCTCGACATTTCATCCGCTGAAGTATTAGAGAATGCCCTGGATGATTTTGTCGGTATGTTATTTCTCATGATCGTTATTTTCTCGATCGGACGGTGGGGCGTATCCTAGCCCTTGAGAATGGGAAAGTGAAGGAGTATTTCGGTAAGTATTCCGATTACGCGGAGAAAAAGGGTAAAACACAATAGAGAGTAGGGAACTGTGGTACGAGCGGTATTTGCGAGTGTTACTTTTAGAAGTACACTGGAACTCTCTCAAAGAGGCTTAACCAAGAGCGCCATAATAGAGACGAAATGCGCCAGCGCACCCAGCAACACGAATATGTGCCAGACCTCATGGAAACCAAACTTTCCTGGAAGAAAATTGAAGATTTTCGTTGCATAAATGACAGCCCCCATTGTATATACCACGCCCCCGACAATCAACCATATCATAGCGCTGACCGGCAACGTCGTAAGCATCGTACCCACCGCGGAAATGCACAACCAACCCATCAACACATACCCAGACGCATTCAACCAGCGCGGAGCATTGACGTAGAAAATCTTGACCCCAATCCCCACCACCGCGATAGCCCAGATAATTGCCAGCAAGCCCCAGCGAAAAATCCAGTAAAGGCAATAATGCAAAATGGCGTATAAGTACCGGCAATGAGTAAAAAGATAGCAGAGTGGTCCAGTTTTCGCAGGATTTGGAGAATGGCCGGTTTGGCCTTAGTCAGGTGATATGTAGCACTGGCAGAAAATAACGCGATCAAGCTGAGACCGTATACCAATAGGGATACAATCTTCGCTGTTCCAGACCAGCCGACGATAAGCAGAGCGATTTGTCCGAAGAGAGCGGCAATCGCGCCAAAGAGATGAGTCAACCGTTGACAGGTTCGCGCAGTTTGGATAACATGGCAACCCTTTTGGTTTGGGAATGTGTGGCGATGATACACTGATGTTTTTAGAGATGAATTCTACCCCCTTCCCCAAATTCTCGCCTATCATCTGGCTAACAACTGGCTAACCACCTTGCGCCAGTACGCAAAACCAAACAACCTCACGGATTTTGGTCTGCGAGGTTGTTTATCTCTTTGCATCACATTATCGTTTATGTCCCCTCTTCCCACGAATTCAGATACTTGACTTGTTCTGGGGTCAGCTTGTCTATTTTTACGCCCATAGCAGAGAGTTTGATGCGGGCGATCTCAGCGTCCACTTCAGCGGGGACGGAGTAGACGCGCTTCTCCAGTTTTGCTGCGTTCTTAACCATGAATTCAGCTGCCAAAGCCTGGTTGGCAAAGGACATATCCATCACCGAGGCTGGGTGCCCTTCGGCGGAAGCCAGGTTGATCAGCCGGCCTTCGCCGAGGATGTTGATCTTGCGCCCATCTTTCGTCTCGTACTGTTCCACGAACGGGCGGACAAGTTTCGGATCGCCTCTGGACAATCCCTGGAGACCGGGGATGTTGATTTCCACGTTGAAGTGACCGGAGTTGGCAACGATCGCGCCGTCCTTCATCACTTCGAAATGACGGGTATCCATCACGTTGATGTCGCCGGTCACGGTGCAGAAGATGTCGCCGATCTTGGCTGCTTCCATCATCGGCATGACCTGGAACCGTCCATGACAGCTTCCAGGCCTTCAGCGGATCCACTTCGGTGACGATGACCAGCGATCCCATGCCGCGTGCTCGCGATGCCAGGCCGCGTCCGCACCAGCCATAGCCAGCTACGACGAAATTCTTGCCAGCCAGCAGGACATTGGTAGCGCGGATGATGCCATCCAGTGTGGATTGTCCGGTGCCGTAGCGGTTATCAAAGAAGTGTTTCGTCATGGCATCGTTCACAGCAATGACCGGGAATTGGAGCATCCCATCCGCGGCCATGGCGCGCAAGCGGATAACACCGGTGGTGGTTTCTTCCGTTCCGCCGATGATACCCGGGAGCAATTCACGACGGTCTTTGTGAATGGTGGAAACCAGGTCAGCGCCATCATCCATAGTCATGTGGGGTTTGTGATCGAGGGCTGCACTGATGTGCTTGTAGTAGGTCACATTGTCCTCACCCTTGATGGCGAAGGTCGGCACTTCGTACATATTGACCAGTGCAGCGGCCACATCATCCTGGGTGGAAAGCGGGTTGGAAGCTGTCAGGACAAGGTCCGCGCCACCTGCCACCAGTGTCCGCGCCAAGCTGGCGGTCTCGCTGGTGACGTGCAGACAGGCGGAAAGTCGTACGCCTTTGAGTGGTTTTTCTTTGGAAAATCTCTCACGGATTAAGCGCAGGACAGGCATTTCTCGCTCGGCCCACTCGATACGCCGACGCCCGCCTTCGGCTAGGTTGATATCTTTAATATCAAAGTTGCTCATAGTCTCTCCTTCGGATTAGGCAATTTAGCATCAGGTAGAAAAGGAATTAGGAAAATCCCTGATCAATTAATCACCTACCAACTCATTTAGTTTACCACCATCATCAAAATGTTCCCGGAAGCGCTTTACGAACTCGGCGCAGGTATATACGTGGTTCTGTGGACCCTTCTTGCTCCAGGCAATAGACCGCAGCCAGCGAGCCAATCTTCCGCAAAGCTTCCAGTCCAAGCCATGGGCGTACCCTGCCAGGAAACCGCCGCGGAAGGCGTCGCCTACGCCAGTCGGATCCACGATTTGACGTTCTGGGACAGTTGGGATGAACACTTGTTCGCCACGTGTGTACAAGTCCGCGCCATCCTTGCCGCGCGTCACCACCACAACCTTGACATGCTGGAGAATCTGCGCCATGTCCCAACCGGTTTTTTTAGAGATCAATTCGAACTCGTAATCGTTGACAAAAAGGAAATGTGCCCCTTCCATGTCTCGTGCCAATTCCGAGCCTTCGAGGCGCAGGATTTGCTGGATGGGTCGTACAGGTAGGGAATTTTGGCCTCGCGGCACTCAGCGGCAAACTTGGTCATCGCATCCGGAGCATTCGGCGAGACGATCACCAGGTCAGGGCGTGGCGTGACTTGAAGGATGCTCTGCCTTGACGCGACACCCATCGCACCTGGATAGAACGAAGCCAGTTGCGCATTGGACTGGTCAGTGGTGGCAAAAAACGAGGCGGTGAATAATCCCGGCACAACCTCCATCAGAGTTGTGTCCACGCCTTTATCTTCGAGAAATTGAGCGGTATTCGCAAAGTCTTCGCCCACCGTCGCCATCACGCGCGGGCGCTCCCCCAGCAGCGCCATCGTGTATGCGATATTCGGCGCAACGCCGCCGCGCTGGCGGGACATGGAATCGACCAAGAAAGACAGGCTGATCTTTTCCAACCGTTCGGGAAGGATCTGCTCCTTGAACAGGCCGGGGAAGGTCATCAGGTAATCGTAAGCAACAGAGCCAGTTAAGAGAATATCCATTTCAGAGATTCCTTCTAAATTCATTTTCTGCTACAAAGGCACCAAGACTAAAAAGTCTCATTGCTCTTTATGTCTTAATGATTTCATGGTTATGTGAAGAGCTTTCGGCAGGTTAATATTAAAAGGTGGTCTTACAATCCCATTCTCGGTCACAATGGCAGTGATCAAACGGTTGGGGGTCATATCGAAAGGCGGGTTGCGAGCCTTGGCCCCCACCGGGGTCACACGCTCACCGTGGAATTGTATCCCTAATACTTCTTCCGGGTCGCGCTCTTCGATGGGAATAAGTCTTCCTTCTGCGAGCGATATATCAATTGAAGACGTGGGGGCCACCGAATAGACTGGCACGCCGTTATCGTTCGCTGCCAGTGCCAGCATGTACGTGCCAATTTTATTCGCCACATCGCCATTGGCGGCAATCCGATCCGCACCGAAAAGACTTTCTGCACCTGGCCGGATCGCAGGAAATATCCGGCCATGTTATCGGAGATGATTTCGTAGGGAATTCCGTACTGCCCCAACTCCCAAGCTGTCAGACGCGCACCCTGCAAACGTGGACGGGTTTCGTCCACCAGCACGTGGATACGCTTGCCCTGCTCGTGCGCAGTGCGGATGACGCCCAGCGCCGTGCCCCAATCCACCACAGCCAGCGCGCCGGTGTTGCAGTGATGGATGATGGTATCGCCATCGTCAATCAGCGTCGCGCCGTGTTCGCCCATACGCTTATTGATGTCCACATCCTCATCAGCGATGCTTTGAGCTTCAGAAAGAACTAGGAAACGCAAATCATCGGCAGAACCATTCGTGCCGCTTGATAACCCGCAGGACACGGTCCACCGCCCAAGCCAGGTTGACAGCCGTCGGGCGGGAGGCTTTGAGAGTAACGGCAGCGGATTCGAGGTCAGAAAGCAACGATGCAGGTGATTGAGCACGTGATTCGTTTGCAGCCAACGCCAACCCAAATGCCGCCGCCGCTCCGATGGCGGGCGCACCTCGCACAGTCATATTACGGATGGCTTCAGCCACTTCTAAATGAGTATGTAAGGTAGACAACTTCCAGCGCAGCAGGCAGGCGGCGCTGGTCAATCATGCAAAGTACGTGCTTCTCGAAATCCCAGAAAATGGTTCGCATGGACTCACAGGAAAAGACGCCCACGCAGGGGCGCCATCAGTACCGACAAAGTTTATCATGCCGACGGCCAGATTGACAAGCATTGACATGGCTTCTTTTCTCAATTATAAGGTTACTATGATCTATAAGGTTACTATGATCACCAAACGATTGTCGCTGGGGTTATGTCTGGTAGTCCTTTTGACTGGTTGTGTGCCAGGGCAAATCCCCGCCCCCACCAGGCACCCTCAGCCCGACTCCTCCCGCCAGGTGTTACCCCTTCGATACACCCCTGCCCACATTCACTCCCTCGCCGACTCCTACTCCTGAAGTCCGCATCGAAACTGGCGAACAGGCACTTTTTAATGGCGACTATGATCAGGCGCTCTACGAATACCAGGCGGCTTTGGATACTTCCACTGATCCAGATGTGCGAGCAGCAGCATTATGGGGATTGGGACGTAGTCGAATATGCCATCAAAAACAATGGCCGCGCATTGGAAACCCTCTGGCAATTGACCAGCCAGTATCCAGCTTCTCCAAATGCAATCCGCGCATATTTTCTGATGGGTGAAATTTACATGGCGCTTGAAAGATATACTGAAGCCGCCCAGGCTTATACCATTTATCTGGCGCTGCGTCCCGGTGTGATTGATGCTTATGTACAGGAACAACGTGGCGATGCCTATGCTGCAGCTGGAAATGATACCGAGGCCATTGCCGCTTACCAGGCTGCATTGGCTGCTCCCCGCATCGAGGACAATACCGCCTTGCAGATTAAAATCGCCCAAGCATATGTCAGCCTGGGGGATACGACCACCGCCCTGGGAATGTATGACTCGATTTTCGCGGCAAGTTCAAACGATTATGTGAAAGCCCAGATGGATTTGCTTTCCGGTCAGATCTACCTTTCACTCGGACAAACCTGATCAGGCCTATCAGCGCTTCCTCCATGCTGTGGATAATTACCCCTTAGCTCTACGATTCGTATCAGCGTTGGTGGCGTTGGTGAATGCCGGCATTCCGGTTGATGATATGAACCGTGGTCTGGTGGATTATTTCGCAGGTCAATATGGCTATGCTCATGATGCTTTCCAGCGCTATATTGACGCCAATCCCCAGAATGATGGCACAGCTGTTTATTACAAAGCACTTACTTTATTCGCCTTGGGTCAATATGAAGATGCGGTCCAGGCTTGGGATGTGTTCATCCAGAACTATCCGGATAATCCACATTGGGCAGCCGCCTGGAATGGAAGCATTTCCCTCCCGGGGCTTGCCTTTACACAGTGGTATTACCTCGGTCAGTATGATGTTGCCGCACAGACCCTGCTCACCTTTGTCCAACAGGCACCCACCGACGCAAACGCCCCGATCTACCTGGTGGAGGCTGGTCGCATCCAGGAACGCAATGGGAAATTGGAAGATGCTGCACAAACCTGGGATCGGGTTGCCGATGAATATCCTGGAAGCGAACTCGTTCCACAGGCTCTCTTCTGGGCAGGGATTGCCCGCTACCGCCTCGGGAAATATAACGATGCCCTGATCTCTTTCCAGCGCGACTCCATCCTTTCCACGAATATGGAAGACCAAGCTCGCGCCCAGTTCTGGATTGGCAAAGCGCAACAAGCTCTGGGCGATACTGCCTCTGCACAGGCTACCTGGCAGCAAACCGCGCCCTCGACCCGACTGATTATTACAGCCTGCGTGCCCAGGATATGCTCTTTAATCGTCCTGCCTTCAATCCGCTTCCCTGCTGTCAACCTGACCGTAAACCTGACCGCTGAACGCACCGAAGCCGAATCCTGGCTGCGCGTCACCTTCAACCTGCCATCGGATACCGATCTTAATAATCCCGGCGCGCTTCTCGCTGACCCGCGTCTCATCCGTGGTACCGAGTTCTGGACGCTTGGTCTGGAAACCCAAGCCCGGCTGGAATTTGACAATCTACGAGCTGCCGTTGAGGCAAGACCCTGCTGATTGTTATCGGCTGGCAAATTACCTGCTCGACTTGGGACAGTACTACCCGGCGATTTTTGCCTTCCGCCAGGTGCTCACCCTGGCCGGAATGAGACACCCAATCCCAAACGCTGGCTGCGCCTGCCTATTTCAACCATGTCCGTTATGGGTTGTATTATCTAAGACTCATCCTCCTTTACCGCCCAACAAACCGGATTTGATCCCCTCTTCCTGTTGTCCGTCATGCGGCAGGAAAGTCTCTTTGATAAGTCTGCACACTCCTCATACGCAATAGGGCTGATGCAAATAACCCCCGACACAGGGCAATTCATTGCAGATAACCTTGGTTGGCCCCCCAATTACACATCTGGGGATCTTATCCGGCCGATGATTAGCATTGGTCTGGGCACGATCTTACCTTAATGACCAGACGACTCCGCTTCAATGGCGATCTTTACCCAGCCTTAGCCGCTTACAACGCCGGCCCTGAAGCTGCCCCCATCTGGCGAGACCTTTCCGGACCGGATCCCGATCTGTTCGTGGAAGTCATCCGTTATGAAGAGACGCGTAACTATATCCGCAGCATCTACGAAATATACGCCATGTACCACTTGCTGTATACCTCATCTCCGTAAAATTGTCGACAATAACATCTCCCGCAGACATTCTGCAGGAGATTTTTTTACCCGATGTGATCCACGATCTTGTTGTGGAGTGTAACCACGTCCATATCGATCACTGAAATCAACTTGTCGCGTCCGCCAGCTCCAGCCACCAACTTCCAGCTGCTTAACCGGTCACATCCAGCACTTTTGCCAGAAACTTGAGAAGCGCCGCATTGGCCTTCCCTTCCACCGGCGGCGCTGTCAGATGGACTTTAACCGTCCCGTCGCTCAAGATATCAACAATTTCATTCTTGCTGGCACGCGGGGTAACACGCACCGCCAGGGCCGCACCTTTCTTACCATCATGTAAATGAAAAGACCGATTGATCCCATAATGTGACCTCAAAGAGCAGTAAAGAAAACTGATCAGAGCATATGACAGGATTTCGACCAATATAATTAAATATCACCGGACTTAAGTCGAACATCCCTACCAACGGCACAACCCTGCGAATAGGTGCCAGCAATGGTTGAAGGATACGATCCAGTGCGTTGCGCATCGGATGGTATGGGCTGAGAAAATAAGAAAGTATCGTATCAACGATCACCAGTAAAACGATCAGATTAGCCAGTGTGCTGATTATTCTTGATAATGATATAAACCATTTATCCTCTTATACCGGGCGCGGCCCAAAAATTGCCTGACCCACTCGCACATAAGTCGCTCCTTCCTCTATGGCAGCAATAAAGTCCACACTGGTTCCCATCGATAGTTCCTGTCCAATCGGTCTGAGGCAAGTGCTCCCTCAAATAATACTGCAAACGTCGCAAATGCTGAAAGTATGGGCGCGTTTGCTCTGGATCATCGAAGAAGGGTGGCATGGTCATTAGTCCGCATAAGCGCAGGCGGGGAAATGTCATAATTTGTTCGAACGCAGGCTCCAGGTCCGGCCAGTGGTGCTCATCCCATGCTGGAAAGCCAAATTTGCTCTCCTCACCGCTGACGTTGACCTCCAACAATACTGGCAGCGTCCGATCTGACGCATCAGCAGTACCGGTCCAACCGTCCGGCAAGTTTGACGCTGTCCAGTGAATGCAGCATGGAAAATTGTCTGGCTACCAAATCGGCTTTACGGCTCTGAACGTGGCCGATCATGTGCCATTCTACCGCAGTTTCCGGGAGAGCAACGATTTTGGCGACAGCTTCCTCTGCATAATTTTCACCCAGAATGGACACCCCTGCCGCGATTGCCGCCCGGACCATCTCCAGAGGCTGAGATTTGGTTACGACCACCAGTCGTACCGCTCCCGTCTTCGCGCCCGGACCGGGCAGTTGCATCAGCAATCTGACCGAGCACACGTTGATAACGTTCACGAATAATGTAGAATCAGGGCTTCATCCATGTCTGGATTATACCAATGCAATGATTGCACCAAATCGCCCGGTGCGCCCTTTTTCCGCCCGGTGCGAATACCAGTCCTCAGTATGACAGGCGGTACACAATCCGGCCACTTCAATATGACGCACCCCTGCCTGTTCAAGGAGCAGGCGATTGGCTGCCCATAGATCGAATTTCATGTGATCCGCCGCTCACAGAGAGCAAACTCGAAGCATAGCTCCCAAAGGCTTGCTGCACTTGAATGACTACATCCGGACCAACTTCGTAATGGTCTGGACCGATGGATGGGCCAATCGCTGCGCTGAATATCAGCTGGGCTTGAACCATAATGTTTCTGCATCGCTTCCACTGCAAAACGGACCGTGCCGCGCACTGTGCCCATCCAGCCGGCGTGGGCAATACCCGCCACCTTGCGAACAGGATCGTGAAGCATGATCGGCACGCAATCTGCAAAACGCATCATCAGCGTTAATCCCGGTTTGTCCGTCAGGATGGCATCCGCTTGCAGATGAGGCGCACTCCGGGATCCGCGGGGCTTCAGCAATTACCACCTCAACTCCATGCACCTGCCAGACATCATAAACAGAAGCCGGTTCACACTCCAAGGGTTTCCAGTGCGAGTCGACGGTTTTCCCGCACCCGCTCCAGGTCATCACCGACCGTGCTGCCCAGGTTCAGCGCAGCCCATGGTTCCGGACTGACGCCTCCCCGCCGGGTAAAAATGGCATGGCGTTAGACCTCTGGCCCAATTGCTCGAATTGAAAATAACGGATTTCGCCGTTTGACTGAAAAGGCATACGAAAGTTTATTTCTTGAGAACGGCAAACTTCTTGGCCAACAAGACGGCGTGTATCAGCCATGCTCTCTTCGATGAGCGGGAACATGAACCAGGCAGTGGTAAGACCAAACAAGAAACCGGTCAGCACGCGCAGGAGCGGGGTGCTTTCACGATATGGCAGGATGGATTGGATAAACGTGTTGGGGATTTGGCTGAATAACTGCGAGAAGCCATCCAAGCCAATCGGTCCCAGCCCGACCAGCACCCAGATGAGCCAGTGCAATTTCGGCAGTTTCCGTCCGGTGAGGGCATAGACCACGCCAAATAAAGCCATCGCGCCCCAGATGGCAACATCCCGCTCGCATAAGGCAACCTTATAGCCGAGCAGTGAATTTCCTTCGAAAAGCCGCGCCTGGAGCCGGCTGGGATCGGTCAAGTCGGTGATGCCGCTGACCTGTTCAAATGTCAGCACACCGGGGATTTTTGCCGCGGCGTGCGGATAATATGCCTGTTCACCAAACAAGAAAAACGAGCGGAAAGCCCACTGGTGACACAGTGGACTGTAGATTTTGTATATCACCTCAGCCGGTGTATTCCATCCGACCTTCTTGAAAATTGGTGCAAGGAATGGGATCCCTATGTACAAGTATCAGGAACAAGTTGAAAATAGCCAGGTAATGTTTCGATATCCAGTAAGATATTTTGTCCGCTTTGCTGATCGATCTGAGTGCGCGAGGTGTTCACCTGGAATGTTTTATCGTTAATATTTTCCAATTGCAACCGACGGTCCGCTGCTGCACCGAGAGTCATCTGCAATTCCTGGCGGGTAAAAGGCGCTTTCAACCGGAATGGCCCAGCTTCCACAACAGGGATTTCCAGAGCGAAAGTATCCCGCAGAGAAGGATCGGAATCAATATCGAGAATCGCCAGTTGATGCGGGATCTCTTCCTGCAAGGTTTTCAAATCTTCTTCAGCCTGCTTGCATAGTTCACAACCAGCGCGGGTATATAAGGTAACAGTGATCATTTGGCTATGCCTATCATGTACTGATTTTGGTCGAACAAGTATCTCCTCAAGGATAAATCAACGGTGGTACCGATGATCTCACTCTTATCTGTAAAATAACTTACTAAATCACACATGGCCTATATCCACTTTTATAGACCGAAATTAAAGAGAGGAATGTAATTGGCCAATACATTGAATGAGCCGAGGAAGAGCAGGATGCCGACCACGATCAAGAGTATCCCCATGACAATTTCGACCACGCGCATTACTTTACTGTAGCGGCGCAGAAGAGTGCTCACCCAACCAATCCCCAGGGCAGCCAACAGGAACGGAATTGCCAACCCTGCGGAATATGAAATTCCCAGGGTTGTCCCCTTGACGATTGAACCGCCATTCACGGAGAAGGTCATAATCCAGCCCAATACCGGTCCGATACATGGAGACCAGCCAGCAGAGAAGAAAATACCCATTAACGCCGATGAGACGTAACCCCAACGGCGATCTACCTGGGAGTGGACGCGTACATCATATTCCAAAAAAGGGATGCGGAAAACGCCAATCATATGCAAGCCAAAAATAACGATGACTAACCCACCTATTTTTGCCAGCCAGGTGCGCACATCATAGAGGAACAGTCCAAGTGCCGAGGCAATGATATTGAATAGAATAAAGACCAGGCTGAAACCGAGCACAAATGCCAGACCATGAGTAAAAGTCACCCAGCGGTTCTTTCCGGACGATTCGCCACCGGCGGCACGCCCGCCTAAATATCCGATATAGGCAGGTACGAGCGACAAGACGCAGGGCGAAAGAAAAGACGCCAGGCCTGCCAGAAATGCAAGACCGATCGTCACATTGAAATTATTCATTTACACTCATCACCATTAAAGAGTATCTTCTACGATCACGTGTGTACTTCCGCCCGTCCAGTCGTGCCATGTGATTTCACCTGTTTCAAGCCCAACCTCTGGCTGCGACCAGCGGAAGATCCATTTCGCATCTGCCGGTCTGCAATTTACACATCCATGCGACCGCACTGTACCGAAATCGTTATGCGAAGTCGCGCCATGGATAGCCACCCCGTCACCTAGAAAATGTTGTCCAGGTAATCCCCGGAAGGTCATAGCTGGAAGCCATTGTATTGGCTGCCATGCGGACGGATATCAGCTTTCGCCAGATGGAATGCTCACCCAGTGGCGTCGAACCTTCCTCCATGCCCGTCGAGACGCGGCAAAAATAGACTTCTGATCGCCTTCTTTACACGTTAATGTCTGGTAACTCAGGTTCACTACGATTTTCTTGGTTGCAGGGTCTACATCTGGGTTGATCGGCGAGACATCTTCATTGGTTAAAGGTCTGAAAAGCCGCCCCCTCTGCCCAGAAGAGGTCGCCGGGATTCCCATATTTCTCATTGACATGATATTGGATCGTACCTGCATCCGATGTCCGGATCTGGTCAATCCACATGACTTGCGAATAGTACAGACGCGGCTGTAAATTATAGGCGACATGGTCGCGCATCCAGCCTGAGATTGGAGCGGGATTTTCCATGATAAAGATCAACATAGGGGACGGTTACTTCAGCCCAAAAACCCTTTCCCATCCGGCAATTGCCGACAGTGGTGTATTGGGAAGATTGTGACAAGGCTGAAGATAAAGGGAATGGATGTATCCCTCGGGAGTCTCCACCCAACGCTGGTTGGGGAGATTGTACGTCGATGTTTGCAGTACTGACTTCTTTTAGCCAGGGAAAAACTTCGTCACGAATGAGCATCACGGACCTTATCGCTGTTACGTCGGTCGAGTTGTCATGATCGATCGTTCCACCCCATAAGGCTTGTATCGGCAGTGCAATTGCGCCCCAGTAAATCAGCTTGAGGAAAATCAGGTAATAGAACAGCCGTTTGTAATTCTGTTGTATACCAGCCTGGATGGCATGGGATGCAACGCCATTGCGCCCAAGCCGAGGCCAGCCAGTTTCAGAAAATCACGTCGTGAAACAGGTCGGTTGGATGAAGTCATGCGGCCAAGGATAACCGTAAACAGGAAGGAAGTCAACCAGTACCTTAGAAGCGGCTTAATAAAAGAGTCTTTAGGAAAATCCGCGGAAGGAGAAGCTGGGCAATATTCTTCTCTTTTACCTTACCGTCAAAATAATACGAAAATAACAAAAATATCCCGCCTAGCCGAATTGGGTAGGCGGAATATTTTTTTGGATCAGCAGATATTATTTTACATCCCCAATAACCATTGTAGATGTAGTGAAGCCGGATGCATCAGCCGCTGGATTCAGGTAAACAGATACCGAATAGGGATTCTGCTCACTTGTAGCAATGGCATCACCTGTTGGATTGATAGAAGTGTATTCCATCGTAACCAGTTTGTTCTGGGCATCCATTACCATGACCATCACCGTAACGCTGCTTAAACTCTTGCCGCTTGTATTGGTAACGCTGCCGTTGATTATCCAGGTCGCGCCGTCTTTCTGCGGCGTTTCGGTGTCTGCGTTCAGATCAACGAATTCAGAGGACACTGGGGATATAAAATATGGATCGACCTGCACTGAGCAAGTTTGCACCAGAGCAGCTTGGTTGGGTTCTTGGTTAACGGTACCAAACTCGATGAAATACTGAAGGGGACTGCCGCGCCTGGTTTTACCGGGACAGGAATAATAGAATTACCAGCATCCAAAACCGTACCATCTGCAGCATAAAGACCCGCAACCACTGTGGAAACATTGAGCGTCTGGGTGAAATTATTGGTGATCCAGCCGACAATTCGGGCAGAACCGTCCTGATCGAAATATGTGTTGGTGATTTTAACCTCCAGTGGATAACCAGCCACAGTATCAATCACATCTGCATCCCAATAAAGTTTCCAATTTTTCAAGCTTCCCGACATGGGGAAAGTGATTTCAAAAGGAGTCCGATCATATCCATTCGTATCGCCTGCAGGGGCCAGCTCGGTCGCGTAAGTGTAGGCCAAATTTGCAGAGAGTAAATTATTTGAATCATCCAAGACACCGGCTGCTAGGCCTTTGATGTGAGCCCATTGGCTGCCTGTGTTGACCAGTTTTCCAGTAAGATAATACGAGCCGGTACCATCATCCACAAGCTGGACATTTTCCCATTTCAGGGAGGCGCGGTTTGCATTGCCAGATACCTGGCCGCTAATTGTCACATCAAATGAGGCTGGCGTACCATTCGTGGTATCGTAGGAATATTCGAACGGGGAGGCTTCACCTGGAGCAAGCGTGAAAAGCATCGGGTAGAAGATCGCGTTGGACGACATATTGCCATTATCATCTTTAAGTAATGAGTTACCCGAGGCATCTTTGATCTGTATGGCCAGTTCAATCGAAGTTAGTACCGAGGTACTATTATTGACAACCTGACCAACCACGCGATAGGTACCGAAAGAATCAACTAAGGAGGTGGTACTGGTGATAACCAAATCACCAGCTGGGGACACCGACGTGCCGAGGACGGGAGGTTGGGAGGTTTGTGTAGGGCCTGTTGATTTCACGCAGGCCGCTGCTAAAAGTGCAAGCACAAGAACAAGCACAAACCGAGAAACTTTGAGTTTCATCTTCTTCTCCTTTCCATGTAATATTATGTTCTTCAATCAATTTTAACACAGCTCGAATGTAGGACAGCCTCCTGTGCTACGACCTTGCGGTTAAAGATCCACATGAGATTTTCGTTACGTGTCCAGCCATTGAACATTGCCATATACCTTGATGGGGTAGAAGTTGCCGGGAGGAAATAATATATCCATCCTCGGAATTCCAAGAGTTCAGCTTTAATCACGGTTGGCACGTTTGGTAATCCAATCCATAAGCAGGATGATCAGCGCCACTAGAACTACTGGTGCCACTCCGACTAGAATACACAATAAACCCATCAACGCGGCGGGAGAGCCATAAAATAAATAGATCAACCCGTCACCGACGATGAAAAGCAAGGCCAATGCCCCGGCAATCAAGCGAAGGTTGGTCTGGCGGGCGTATTTTCGTATATCACGAGCCATGCATTATTTCTCAAGCCGATGCGGGAAATATCTCCTGCGTAAACGGTTCGTCCAGTTGGCAGCCCGTTTTAGGTCAGGGAGAACTGCGTCCAAGGCTTCCTCGCCCAGCTGGGCTACTTTATGCACATCCACCGTATCGAGCAGACCGATTCCTTCCACATTTGGTCGAACGATCACATCTGGAGCATCAAGTTTAAGGCGCAGTTCGGTCAGCATACGCGCCCCCGCGTCAGCAGCCTGGATATATATACTGAGGGCCTGTGCCAAACGGAAATGGCTGAGTCGCTCCACAATTGGCGCTGGGATGCGCGTAGGGAAGTACAACGATAGCAGATTCCGCTCCTTCCCCAACAACGGCGTCAGGACAACTGCAACCGTCAGTAGATTGGGAGCCAGCGAACGGGCAACAGACACAGGCACAGGGTCGAGAGCGGCACCGTCAACCAATTGGTGCTCTCCAATTTGCTTGGGTGGGAAAATGGCTGGGACGGCACTGGTCGCCAGTACGGCATCCACGACACTACCTGCGCTTAAAACGACCTCTCGCGCTGATTTGATATCCACGGCTACAACCGCGCAAGGCAGTTTCAGTTTCTCGAATGTAAGGTCACCGAGCAATTCTTCCAAAACCTTCGTTGCGCCACCCAAGCCCAAGATGGACGGACCTTCACCGCTAGAACGGCCAAACAGCTTGGTCTGATCCAGGTTGACAAGCCTCGCTTCCATTTCGTCCGGCGTATAACCGGCGGCATACAACGTCCCAATAATACCACCCGCACTAGTACCAGCTACAGCACGTACCCGGAAACCTTCCTGTTCCAGGCGGCGAAGTACACCGATGTGGGAGTATCCACGCGCTCCACCGCCGCCGAGAGCAACTGCAATATCCATAGTCACCTTCCTTGATTCTTGTTGTAGAATATTATACTCTTCCCCGGAGGTCCTATGCCTGCACTCGAATCCAATGAGAATTCATCCCCTATCGTGACTCGTGCCGATCGCGGCTGGTTTGCGTGGCGAATTCTGTGATAACTATGAATTTCCCGGCTGGCAAAAATTGCTCTTGACCATATTGGGCACACTACCGCAGGCTGTGGCGCGTTTTACCATCAGCCGGTTTGAAACTATCAATGGCTTGCATCCAAATGTGATGGATGAATTTTCAGTTGACGATCTTGTTCGCCAGCGACTGGGAGATTATGCACTGTTGTCGGGGCCTTTCCCAGTCATCACGGTTGGGGCGGCACTCGGTGGCGCAACCACATACCTGTCGTTGGCATTGGGAGGTCCGTTCCTGCCCCAGGCTTTTGTCACCACGCTTAAAGGCGGCTCTCTAACCGGTGATGTGTACGAATACCTGCACCGTTCCCTGGAAACCGCCCTGCGCCTCGCTGATGAAAATCCGGGCCTGATGACCATCCAGCATTATGACCCGATCCATGACGGCTGGATGACGCGCTTCGTCAATCACTTGCGCTTTAAACTACTCGACCTCCCGCCAGCATACGCAGAGTTCATCAAGTCAATGCCTGAAACCAGGGGGTGAAGTGGTCTACCTGGAAGGCGGAGCCTCGTGGCTGCGCTATCGGGTGGGACCGCGCAGCGTGTTCCAGGTGGGTGGCTGGGGAGGAATTTCTGCGGATGAATTCCTTGAGGGCAGTGACCGTATTCGGACCTATGCCCGCAAGGCAGGATTGAAGTTTACTGACTGGAGATTGACAGACTTCCCGGTGGAATGCGGTCCCGAATCAGAATGGGGTTCCGAGCCGGGTCTGGACACCGCGCTGGAGGCGTTCTGTAGACGGGAGGGTTATCGCTTCACGCGTATTCCTCTACTCCATCCGAACGATTTCTCCCGGCTGGCCTTTGCTGCAGCATTGAGACTCCTCAAAAAAGAAGGCCGCCAACCGGCGGGAGTATTGGTGGAAATGTTCAGCCAATTCGACGCCACCGCTGCCCGGCAGGCAGGCTTACTGCCGTTATGGTTAATCTTTAATACTCAAGACAGCCTGGAATACTTGATAGAAATGCGGGCGCAGTTTCCGGTTGGGAAACCGATATTTTTCTCACCGCTGGCAACTTTCTCGGTCCCACCAGACCTAGTGCCTTGGAAGGACTGGGATGCCGCATTGATGGGTATCGAATGGACCAATATTGGCACGCGCCCCAGTCACTACCCAGCTGATGCACGTGCGCTTGTGAAATGGGTAGAGCCGCTGAGGAAATGGGTAAAAGAGAACAAGCAGCCGCTCACCGGGCGACTGGAGGTTGAAGAATTGTTGAGTTTGAGATTAACATGAAACGACTGAAGGCGCGTCTGTTTTACAACAATCTAGGCTGCGTCTGCTCGTTATATTCCACCCCTAAGTGTTCATAGGCCATTTTTGTCGCCACACGGCCTTGCGGTGTGCGGTCTAGGAAACCTAGTTGCAATAGGTATGGTTCGACCACGTCCATAATGGTCTCTGGTTCCTCGCTAATAGCGGCGGCGATGGTGTTTAATCCCACCGGTCCGCCATTATATTTTTGGATCACGGTTTTCAGTACACGCCTGTCAAGGTCATCCAGACCAAGCGGATCAACCTGAAGCAGGTCGAGGGCTTCCCGGGCTACTTCGCGGGTCACTGTCCCGCTTGCACGCACTTGGGCGTAATCACGCACACGCCGCAGAAGGCGAAGAGAAACGCGGGGGGTTCCCCGTGCCCGGCGTGCTATTTCTTCGATACCGCCCTCATCCGCTTCCACGTGCAATTTCCCTGTGGCACGCTGAACAATGGACTGTATGGCCTTGATATCGTAGTAATCCAAGCGATAAACCGCGCCGAAGCGCGCTCTTAACGGTGCGGTCATCAGTGCCAACCGGGTGGTCGCGCCGATCACAGTGAAACGTGGCAGTTTCAAGCGAATGGACCGCGCCGAGGGACCCTTGCCGATTATGATGTCAAGAGCATAATCCTCCATTGCCGGGTACAAAATCTCTTCCACGGCCTTACCGAGGCGGTGAACTTCGTCAATGAACAGCACATCACCAGCACGAAGATTTGTCAGGATGGCGGCCAAATCCCCCGCCCGTTCAATCGCCGGGCCGGAAGTGATCTTGATATTCACTTTCATCTCGTTCGCAACGACATGTGCCAGTGTGGTCTTGCCCAAGCCAGGAGGCCCGTAAAAGAGGACATGGTCAAGGGCTTCGCCGCGCTGACGGGCGGCTGCAATCAAGATGGCCAGGTTTTCCTTCACCTGTTCTTGCCCGATCATTTCGGAGAGTAATTGAGGCCGCAGGGTGGTATCCAACCGGTCGTCTGGTTTCGGTTCCGGATCGAGGAGGCGGCCTTGCCGTGAAATGTCAGCCGGAAAATTCAATGCGTCAGTCATGAATAGATTATAACCAGAAATATGTGTTTATTGTCGCTTGTGCGTAACGGGTTTTTCCTGTATCCTTGTCCCAAATATGGTAGCAGGTTATCTTTTTCCATATTTATTCCTTTCATTGGAGTGAACCGTGGGTAAATTTCTTGCGTTCCCGAAAGAATTCGTCTGGGGCTGCGCTTCGTCATCCTACCAGGTGGAAGGTGCCTGGAACGAAGACGGGAAAGGTCCGTCCATCTGGGATACCTTTGTGCACACACCCGATCACATCGTTAACAACGAGACCGGTGACGTGGCCGTGGATCATTACCACCGATATAAGGAAGACGTGGCACTGATGAAGGAACTGGGCCTGGATGCTTACCGTTTCTCGGTTGGTGGTCACGCGTCCTGCCAACCGGGACGGGTATCGTCAACCAAGCTGGGCTGGACTTCTACGACCGTCTGGTGGACGAATTACTCAAGTACAAAATCGAGCCTTACATCTGCCTGTTCCACTATGACCTGCCGCAAGCATTGCAGGATAAAGGTGGCTGGCCGAACCGGGACACCGCCTACGCCTTTGCTGAATATGCTCGCGTTGTGACCGAACGGCTGAGCGACCGCGATCAAAGTCTGGATGACGCATAACGAGCCTTGGGTGGCCGCCATGGCCGGGTACTTTGCCGGGGAACATGCCCCTGGTATAAAAGACGTCTCGGCTGCCTTCAAAGCCTTGCACCATCTCCTGCTCTCGCATGGACTGGCTGCAGAAGCCATCCGCGCCTCAGCAAGACAGCCGGTCAAGGTGGGCATCACGCTGAACCTGAATCCAATACACCCCGCTTCGCAATCAAAGAAAGATCGGAGTGCTGCTTCACGGATGGACATGGTTCTCAACCGCGCCACCCTCGATCCACTTCTTAAAGGCACTTCTCCGATCCAAGAATTTGCTATTGGTAAATTGCTCTCAGGTTCGCTGATCAAACCAGGCGACCTGGAAAAGATCCGAACGTTGGATTTGCTGGGTGTGAATTATTATACGCGCACAGTCGCTAAACATGATCCGAAATTCCCAGTCGTTGCCGCCGCACAGATCCACCCGGGAGGAAATGAGTACTCGGGTATGTGGGAAATCTATCCCGAAGGCATTTACGAACTACTAATACGTATCTGGAAAGACTACCAGCCGAAGTGCGATATTATGATCACCGAGAATGGTGTCCCGGTTCCGGATGGAATGGACTTCGACGGCCGCGTGCGTGACGAGCGTCGAATCCGTTACCTGCGCAACCATATCGCTCAGGTTCATCACGCTATGGATGAAGGTGTGCCGGTGAAAGGTTATTTCCACTGGTCGTTAATGGATAATTTCGAATGGGCGCTGGGTTACGGTCAGCGCTTCGGGCTGGTTTACGTGGATTTCAAGACTCAAAAGCGCATAATCAAGGACAGCGGACGTTGGTTTGCCAGGATAATCCAAGAAAACGGTTTTGAGTATTCATAATGAATTTACACTACTTTACCGGTGTGGCCCTTGGTGTATTCGGCGGTATCCTGACACAATTTGGACAGCTTCTCGAAAAACGCGTCGTCAACCAAGTTCGGAATGACAATCAGGAAAATGATTTCCTTTGTCGACTGGTGAAAAGTCCCATTTGGGTAGCGGGTGTGATATTTGGACTGGGGGGTGGTACAGCTGCCTACATGCTTGCTCAGAGTATGATCGGTCCAGCGCTGACACCAGGTTTGATGGCAAGCGGATTGGTTGTTTTAGCTGTCGGCTCAGTACGAATGAATCATGAATACCTGAACACTTCCGAAATCATTGGTATTGGCCTGATGATTTTCGGTATCCTCTTCCTCGGTCTGAGCGGAATGGCGATAAATTCGGCACAAGTCAGAGCCACGCTGGCAAACCATGCCGCGCTGCAAAGGATTGCCGCATTCACAACGAGTTTCCTCCTATTCAGTGTCACCACTCGGTGCCTTGCCTCGCGTATCAAAAACCGCAAAGGGATGTTGATCGCGCTGGCGAATGGCTTCCTCGCCTGTCTTTCCGATTTCTGGATTAATCCCCTCCTTGCACTGATCGTCATCGTCTTGAGCGGATACGGTACAAATCTCCAATTAATCATTTTTACAATCGCCGCACTTATTCTAACGATGTGTGCCACTGTTATTACCTGGCAAATCAACTGGCCTTTAAAGTTGCACAAGCCAGTAATGTGGTACCAATGGCTCAGGTGCCGATCCAGATTGCGCCCATTCTGGTATACTTTTTTATCTTCGCTCTCACCCCGCCAAGTTCCATTGCTTTCGCCTACATCCTCGTAGGAACCATCTTGACCATCGTCGCCGGATTCCTTCTTGGGAGAAGGCAGGAAGTTCCCATTGACTAGGAGAACAGATATGCGTCGCTTCTTCATAGCTTTGCTCACTCTGCTCGTCCTGCTCAGTTTTGCCAGACCGGTTTCAGCCGGCACCTCAATCCGCATATATTATGCTGGTCCGCAGAAAAATAGTGTCTACACCGCGTTGACCCTTGCCCCACGGGGAACTTTCACCTTCGTGAATAATCCGACCCAAGCGGATGTTGTTGTGCTCAACGGCATCATCCCGGATCCTGCAGTGATTGCAGCCCAGGTGCAGCGCGGTGCGGGATTGGTACTGATTCTCGGCCCCGAATATATCCGCTGCAGAAGTGGAAACAATCAGCGGCATCCCGGTCATGCTTGCAGAAAAGACCGATGCCATCAGTCTTACCGAAATCAAGGTAAATGACCAACTCGTTAAACAGATCATCTGGAATGGCGCTCCGCAAGTTCGGGATCGCCTGGAGACAGTAACTCCACTCTCTTCCGTACAGCCGCTAGTCACAGCTTACGAAAGTGGCGCCTGGATATTATGGGCTGGGAACCAGCCGAATATTTATATCTTCAACGCCTTCCTGACCAATTACACTGACCCACAAACTCAGAAAACGACGACTTTCAATCCCCAGATCCAGGAATGGGCATATTTTAACTACCTGATCTATCACCTCGTCGAACGCGCTGCAGGGCAGCCTCCGCTCTCTTTTGCCGATTACCCGGCTTCCCCTGTCCCGCATGCCACCGAGCGAAATATACTGCTGGTTGTCATGGGATTGCTGATCATCACCACCTTTGGGGCATTCTTCGTGGTTCGGCGCTACAGCCTGAAACATCCCGAGGAGTTGGATAAGATCGTCTCGGACCGCGCCAAGTTC
The DNA here is from genome assembly GCA_963760315.1 of uncultured Chloroflexia bacterium. Classification (GTDB taxonomy): domain Bacteria; phylum Chloroflexota; class Anaerolineae; order Anaerolineales; family Villigracilaceae; genus UBA877. Next base: position 538,514 of record CAVXCK010000003.1, on the reverse strand, counting down.
GAGGTACGGGAAGCGAAGACGGAATGGGAAGAAGTTGGTTTTCACCGTCCGCTCGGTGGGTTCCTGGTCGCCTTGAGCATCGGCCTGATCCTTTTTATCCCCCTCATCATTTACCAGAACCTGATCCTGCCCTCCTTTATCCTTCCGTCGGCACAAGCTCTGGGCATCTGGGGCCGTGTGACGCAGTTCTTCAACCTAGCCTGGACCTTCTTCGACATGGGAACAAGTATCGCCTTCATCAAGTATCTCTCAGAGCATCGCGTCCACGACCCGAAGAAGGGCATCCAGTACGGACAGGTGTTTGTCTGGTGGCAGGCGCTTTCGGGCGCGGTGCAAGTGGCACTGGTGATCGGCCTGGCAAGCACGCTTGCTCCGAGGTCCGCATACGCACTGTATGCCTGGAGTGTGATTATCCATTCTTTCATACAAATTCCCGGCTTTTACCAGGTGATGCGCCACGCACTGACCGGATTCCAGCGACTCGACTACAGCCGCCTGCTCGATATTGGATTGAACGTTGTCTTGCCTATGCTGGTCCAGCCGGTCTTTGTTACCATCATGTTCGCCTGGGGGCGAACTCACCCTGTCTTTGGCGGAGCGATGGGGGGTCTGCTCGGTATGGGCATCGCTGCATACGCAGCGGAATTGTTGACCTTTCTGTTGGGCTGGTGGCTCTATCGCCGGGTGGGATACAACGCGCGCATCCTGTTCCTGGCTCATTTTGATTGGGACGTGGTCAAAACCAGTTTCAAGTTTGGCGTCTTTGAGATGCTCGGCTCGGCCGCCTGGTCCTTCGGGCAGGCGATGGAAATTGCCATCACCCAAGCACGCCTGATCAATTATGCCGAGATCTGGGGAAACTGGGGGATGGCCCAGAATTTCATCTTCGCTTTCAACGTCACCCAGACGCTCAATGATGGGGTCATGCCGGCCATTTCGGAGGCTATTTCCAACGGGAAGCGCATCTTGAGCCAGTATTATAGCGTGATGGCTTACAAGTACAACGGCTTGACCAGCGCCTTCATCGGTGCAGTCCTGCTGGCTGTGGCGCCAAAATTCATCATTGGTTCAACTGGGATTGAATTCCAGCGCGCCGCGGTCTATGTGATCCCGCTGACCATCTGGGGCGCAGTCCAGTTCCCCTCCTGGGTGGGCGATAATGTCCAACTGGGTGCCAACAAACCCTGGCTCAAATCCATCCTGGTATTCTCGGAGCAGATCATCCGCGTGGCACTGGCATTCTTCCTGATCGCGCGGTTTCCAGGTTACCGGGCTGATTATCGCTTACTTTGTGGGATTATTCTCCAAAGGCATCGCCGCCTACATTATCAACCATAAAGTCTGCTTCCCCCAACGGTTCTATATCTGGCAATCACTGGTCGCACCGCTGCTGGCTGGAGCGGTCCATTATGGTATTTTGTGGATTATCAACAGTTTCATCTGGAAAGGTGACCAGATTACCAGCGTACTGATTTTCTTCATCGGCATCCTGCCAAGTTTCCCCCTTTATATGTTCCTGTACGGATTATTCGGAGGTTGGGATAAGGAAACACTTGCCGAACTCAAAGATGCCGTCGAGCTGACCGGCAGTGTCCGCTGGCTGACGCGCTGGGGTATTTACGAACCTACTGCCCTGGGTGCGCGAATCAGTCCGCTGAATAACCGCTTCCCGATCACCAACCGCGCAGAAGCAATGAAAGAAGCAAAGGCATTAACTGCCGAGAAAGTCAACCTGTAAAGAATGAGTGAAGAAGCGAAATGAGCACTATCATCCTACATGATGGTCGCACTCTGGGCTACGCAGAATATGGCGATCCGGATGGAAAACCCGTTTTCTTTTTCCATGGCGTTCCCGGCTCGCGCCTTTTCCGCCCACCGGATGAGATAACAACCCGCTTAGGAGTGCATCTTATTTGTATGGATCGCCCTGGCTCCGGCCTTTCAGATTACATGCCAAGACGCCGCATCCTAGATTGGCCGAATGACGTCTACGACCTGGCTGATTTACTCGGCGTGCTGAAATTCCACGTTGTCGGTCATTCGGGGGGTGGACCTTATTCCCTGGCTTGTGCCTATGCCTTACCCGAGCGCGTGCGCGGTTCTGCGGTCCTGTGCGGTCCTGGGCCGGTTGGTGCAAAGAATGCCTTAAATACAATGACGCCGCTTAACCGGCTGGCATTTTCCATCGGTCGCTTTACTCCCTGGCCGCTCTGGAGGCTGTTGATCTGGTATTTCTACCGCAAGGGACACGATAATCCATCCTACCTGTTCGACCGCGGTGCCAAGGACCGGCCCGAGGCTGATAGCGAAGTACTCGCTGGCCTCGGCGTCCTGGAGTTGAACTATGCCAGCCAATCCGAGGCATTGTGCCAGGGCACACGTGGCTTTGCTCTTGAAGCTCGCCTGCTTGTCCGCCCATGGGATTTCCGTTTGGAGGACATTCACGTTCAGGTCTATGTTTGGCATGGTACTGAGGATGTGGACACGCCGGTTTCAATGGGTAAGACGGTTGCTGCCCTCCTCCCAAACAGTAAGCTTATAATCTGTCCGGGTGAGGGACACATGCTGCTATTTCCTCATTGGGAAGAGATCCTGAAACAACTGATATCGGAGTGACTATGCGCAATTTGCACATTGTTTCACACACCCACTGGGATCGCGAGTGGTACTTGCCATTCCAGTTGTTCCGTCTAAAACTTGTCCACCTGGTGGATGGTATGCTCGACATTCTTGAGAATGACCAAGAATTCAAATATTTCATGCTCGATGGTCAGACCATTGTGCTGGATGATTACCTGCACATGCGCCCGGAGAAAGAAACCATTCTCCGTGAACACATACGCAATGGACGGATCATCATCGGCCCATGGCACATCCTGCCGGATATGTTCCTGGTTGGTCCCGAAGCGCACATTCGCAACCTACAGAGGGAGACCGCACTGCCCGGAAATTTGGCCCTAAAATGATGATTGGTTATATGCCCGACTCATTCGGTCACATCGGGCAAATACCCCAGATCTTACGTGGGTTTGGGATCGAGGTTGCCTCCGTTTGGCGTGGTGTGTATGACGGACCAGCTGAATTCTGGTGGCAGGCTCCCGATGGATCGCGCGTACTGATGGCCTATTTGCGCGAAGGATATGGGAATGGCGCCGATCTGCCCGCTGACAACCTCGAACGTTTTGCCAGCATGCTTGATGAAAAAGCCAATACTCTTGCAGCGGTCTCCATCACCTCTGACTTGCTCATCATGTACGGCACAGATCACATGGAACCTCCGCGTAACACATCTGAAGCCATTGCCTATGCTGATGAAATGCTTCAGAACACCCACGTGATCCATTCGACTCTTCCTCAATATGTTGCGGCAATCCAGGCCTCAATCAAAAAGCAAGAAGTGGAACTCCCAACGATTGATGGGGAGTTGCGCGCCTGCAAACGGATGCATCTCCTGCCAGGTGTGCTCTCCACTCGGATATGGATCAAACAACGCAACCACGCCTGTGAGACACTGCTGGGAAAATGGGTGGAACCGTTCAGCTCATTTGCTTCACTCGTGACCACAAACGACCAACCAAAGACCATGATCAAATGTCCATCATCCATTATCCGTCAAGCCTGGCGACTCCTGATGGAAAACCATCCGCACGATTCCATCTGCGGCTGTTCGATTGACCGGTCCATGAGGAAATGAAAATCCGCTTCGACCAGGTTGAGCAGATCGGTGAGGAAATCACGAAGCAGAGTCTGGAAAGCCTTGCATCGTTCGTGAGAACTGACCTTGCACAACGCGCCTTCGATAATCTGCCATCGATCGGCGAGGCTCAATCAGCCATCGTTGTTTTTAATCCCTCATCCACCGCCCGCACCGACATCGTCAGCGCCACCATCGAACTTCCCCCCAATTGCACCGAATTTGATCTAGTGACAGAGAATGGAGCCTCCCTGCCCTATCAGGAGCATGGACTGGGAAGCCATGAAATCATCAATATGACTCTCGACCCAAGGGGATTACAATCTGCATTTGCAAATATCGCTGATGGCCATGCAGCCGGGATGAATATCCAAGATATCAAGGTCCGCCGCTCAGGCGCGGAGGTTTTCATCGAGACTTTCATGGCAGATAGACGGCGAACCCAATCTCGCTGTCTGGAATACCAAGCGGAGAGAAATCGAAGGTGTATCTCGCAGACTCTTCCATCAGCACCTATCATGTACGCGCCCGTTCCACTTCTGCCACGCAGTTCGTTGTGTCAGTGCCGGACGTCCCGGGTCTTGGCTACCGGACTTTATGGGTGCGCGCCCGCCGCGATAAAGAAAAGCCTCCCATCCAACTCAGCCTGCTGATGAAGGCGTTGCTACCATTGTCTCGTCTGCCCTTCTATTCACAACTTGGTCACTCGCAAGCGCTACGCCAGACCACCATATAAAATCGAGAATGACTGCTTCATTGTGGAAGCCCTGAAAGATGGCACTCTCACCGTCCTGGAAAAGCATACCAGCTTCATTTATCACGGATTAAACCGCTTCCATGGACGGAGGCGACTGTGGCGACGAATATAACTACTCCCCTCCTGCCGCAGACCGTATGACCACTGCTCGTTTACTGCGCGTCAGAATCGACCGCGGCCCTGTTCAGCAAACACTCGACCTTGAACTGGAACTTACCACACCCCTCGCCCTCGCACCGAACCGGAAATCGCGCTCGAACGAGCAGACCACAATCCCCATCACAACAACTGTCGCGCTTACGAACGGCGTCCCGCGCGTGGATATACGCACTACAGTCGATAACCGCGCCCGCGACCATCGCCTGCGCGTCCACTTTCCAGCACCATTCGCTACCGAGACCAGTTCCCACGATGGACACTTCGAAGTTGTCGATCGCAAAATCGGTGTTCCAGCCTTCGATGAGACCTGGGTAGAGCAGCCCAGACCTGAGGTACCGCAGCGAGCGTTTTCCAGCGTTACAGATGGCAAGTTCGGGTTGACGATTGCTAACCGCGGCCTGACAGAGGTGGAAGTCCTTAAGGACTCAGCAGGGAACGCCGAGATCGCCGTTACTTTGCTGCGCTGCGTAGGCTGGTTGTCGCGAGACGATTTCTCCACCCGCAATGGACATGCCGGTCCATTCCTGGAAACACCCGGGGCACAGATGCCCGGAATTTGGACAGTTCGACTATTCCATTATTCCACACGCGGGTGATTGGCAGAAGTCCTTCATACAGGCATACGCATTCGAGACACCCATGCGGCTCGCCTGCACGGATTTGCATGGTGGAACGCTGCCTGCTTCTGGATCGTTTGTGAAAGTCGAGCCAGCGACATTTGTAGTCAGCGCTATCAAACAAAGCGAGGACGGAAATGGCTGGTTGGTACGCGGCTACAATATCACTGGTGAAGCGATCCATGTGACACTAAAACCTTGGAAACGTTTCAAGAAAGTAGAGCAGGTGAATCTGGCAGAGGAAAAACTGGCAACGCTGAAACCTGATAAAGATGGCGTGTATCCATCCCCGTACGCGGACATGAGATTGTCAGTGTTTTGTTTCGAAACTAATAAAATCAGGGCGACCCAAGTAGGTCGCCCTGATTATTTTAGAAACCGCACGTATTAAAGAGATATTCAAATATCGGACGGATACAATGACCATAACAGCAAACGCAAATATCCAAACACTCAGGACGGTGTACGCATAAATGTCAAGTGAAATACCTGGAACGAAGTATAGGCCAACTGTAGCCAGGGCCATTACTAGGCTGGCTACCAGAAGCCATTTTCCACTATACGCATTGGCAGTGTACCAGATTTCGGGGTCTTCCATTGTTTTCCTCACCCGAAAACCGTAAAATCCATTGGGAGGTATTTTTCCCAGTATCATTGGAACGGAAATAACTGCCAGGAACATGCCACTGAAAAGAAATAGGAATACCAAGATTATCATTTGGTCCTCCTTAATGAAATTTTATCACCTCATGGGGTTGATCTTGTTATAATGTTTGCATAGCTGATTTCTCTCTTTCCCAGGAACACCAGATGGTGCAAAAAATGGTGCGCGAGTTCGCACAAAAAGAGGTCGCGCCGGTTATCAAGGAATGCGACCGGCAGCAGCAAATGGCGGACTTCGTTCTGCCGCGCATGGGCGAGCTGGGTATTTTGGGTATCTGCCTGCCAGTGAAATATGGTGGGCAGGGCATGGATTATATTGCTCTCGGGCTGGCATGCGAGGAATTGGAGGTGGTTGATACCTCTCTGCGGGTTGTGATGTCGGTGCATGTCGGGTTGAACAGCATGGCACTATTCCAATGGGCCACCGAGGAACAAAAGCAGCATTTTCTAACACCGCAAGCGCAGGGTAAGAAGATCGCCTGCTTCGGACTGACCGAGCCTGGGGCTGGCTCTGATGTGTCGGCGATTGTCAGCACTGCCCGGCGCGATGGCAGCGATTATGTCTTGAACGGGGAGAAGATGTGGATTTCGCTGGCTACAAAAGCTCACCACTGCCTGTGGGTGGGGCGCACAAATCGGGGCAGCAGACCCACATGAAGGTCTCTCGGCTTTTTTGGTGGAACTCGACCGTCCGGGTGTTACCACCGGCGATATCCACGGGAAATTGGGGGTGCGTGCTGGTTCAACAGGCTGGATCGCCTTTCAGGATGTGCACGTACCGGTCTCCAACCGCATTGGTGAAGAAGGCGAAGGCTTCAAGATTGCCATGAGCTGCCTGGATAACGGGCGTTACACGGTGGCATCGGGAGCCACTGGTCTGATTCGCGCCAGTCTGGAGGCGAGTATCCGCTACGCCAAAGAACGTCACGCTTTTGGTCGTGAGATCGCCAGGATGCAGCTCGTTCAGCAGAAGATCGCCAAAATGGTGCAATCCTACGAAATGGCGCGCCTGTTGTATTTGCGGGCAGGTTGGATGAAGAACCAAGGTCTGCGCAATACACGTGAGACTTCGCTGGCAAAGTGGTTCGCCACCGACGCCTCGTTCGAAGCAGCCAACGAGGCCGTTCAGATCCACGGAGCTTATGGCTACAGCGACGAGTATGATGTGGAGCGCTACTTGCGCAACTCGAAGGGTGCGGTGATCTACGAAGGCACGAGCGAGATCCACCAGCTGATGCAGGCTGGCTACGCCCTAGGTTATCGCGCTGATGCACCCCTGCGCTGTGAACTGCCGGCATACGATCCAGCTGTCTGGTCGGCGTAGAGACCCTCTAGGCAGATACAGGTCAGGATGGAGGAAGAATAACGAAAATCGGGTGTCGCATTCGATATTCCACAATTTAGTCCTCTTTTAATAACTCCCCAATTCGCCGTCGGAATACGTCCATATCGAATGGCTTGGACCAGATGTCATTCGCCCCAGCTTCCAGCGCCTGTGCCGGTCTTCATCGCTGCTCATGGCAGTCAGCATCACGATCGGCATTTTCGTGCTGAATGGCGGTTGGCGCATTTTCCGGCACAATTCGTACCCGTTCATTTCCGGCATCATCACGTCCAGAGATTGCCAGGTCGGGCATCTTTTGCTCAGCCAATCGAATTGCTTCCATGCCGTTGTGAGCAATCGTTACCTGATAGCCTTCCAGTTCCAGTATTTTTGCCAGCAGGACCAAATTCATATCATTATCGTCAACAACCAGGATTTGATACGGCATAAGTATTACCACCTTTGCCTGTAGAATACCCGATTAACCGCTAAATCGTCAAGCCACAAAATGGTTCTCTGGGAATCCGCCTGATCATGGGTATTTTCAAAGCCCTACAATGTGAGCTCGGCTATAATGAACGCAACCGGAGGAGCCATGCCAAACGTCTTTGCTTCCCAACATCCGCTCGTCGCCCATAAACTGTCCCGCCTGCGCGACAGGAACACCGATCCCAAAAAATTCCGCGAACTCGTCCGCGAGATTGCCGCCTTGCTGGCCTACGAAGCCACCGCGGACCTGGTCACTGTTCCCCGACCACTTGGAGACGCCGCTCACCTCGATGACCGGCGCAGAACTGAAAGAGAAAATCGGTCTCGTCCCAATCCTGCGGGCCGGGCTGGGGATGGTGGAGGGCATCTGGGAATTGATGCCCACCGCCGAGGTCTGGCATATCGGCCTGTATCGGGACGAGAAGACGCTCAAGCCCGTGCAATACTACAACAAACTGCCGGTCGAGCCGACCGTATCCGTCTGTCTCATCCTGGACCCGATGCTGGCTACCGGCGGTTCAGCGGTTGCCACCACCGATATTGTAAAGCGCTGGGGCGTGAAGAAGATCAAGTTCGTCGGCCTTGATCGGCGCGCCGGAAGGGATTGCCGCCATGCAAAAGGCTCATCCGGATGTACCCATTTACCTGGCTGCCATTGACGACCACCTGAACGAACGTGGCTATATCGTCCCCGGGTCTGGGGGATGCCGGCGACCGTCAGTTTGGGACGGGGTGATGGATTTGCATGAAGTGAATTGTAATTTGATGCCAATTGGTTCTCTCGAATTTTTGTCCTTCATAAAAGAGATGATTGACACAAGCTGGTCCGATCTTTCAATAGATCAAAACTTTCAGTTCACATCCACCCCGGTCAACTTTTTCAAAATCTGGTGCAATAACAATAAACGGGAAGATCAACAGGATATGCAGCACGCCGCTCAGCCCGAAGATCATCGCCAGCGCCTGCAAGAACTTGTTGAATGGAGGGGCCAGGTTCGCCAGCATCCATGGTCCCGCGCCGGCGAGGATCGCGGCTACCAACCAGCCCCACAACCAATATTCCCAATGGCAGCCAGGCATGCCGGTCGGACTGCGAGGGCATCATCGTGCTGCTGATGGTAAAGGTCAGGTAGAACCACAGCCAGAAATCGGGAGACTTTGGCACAGTCATCAGCATTGCCCAGAACGTCCCCCAATCTGCCGCTGCGTATCAAATCCCATAGCGGCAGCAAGTGCATTTGATATATGGCTGCATAAGCCACAAACAGGCTGCCCGTCACCAGCGGGGCAGCGCCGATCAGCGCATCACGCACAAAGCCCCCGGAAGCGGTCTCGACGTAACCCAGGCGCAGTTTTCCATCCGGCTGTGCTTGAGGGATGAGCGAGAATTTCCCCGTCTGCTACACCGAGCATTTTTGCGATGAGGAAATGACTGAGTTCATGGAGCAGTACGCCCGGGAAGAAAATCAGGGCGAAGAGCACCTGCGTCACGCCCGGTCGGACGGGTCAGGATGAGGAAGAACGCCTGGATTTCGCGGTGCAGGAGACGCTGGAGAAAAATAAACAACAACAGCGCAACCAATAGCCAGAGCAAACCATCAAATGCTGAAACGTAACTCAATTGATCAATCCAGATTCTAATAGGAGTGACGCGAAGGATAATTCATTTGCGTCACTCTTCTATAATCATCTATTTCTTATTTGGACTTTTTTGCAGCTGCACGCACGATGGCGACGAACTCGTCCACTTTCAGACTCGCCCCGCCGACCAGCGCACCGTCAATCTCGGGCTGGCCGAAGAACTCAACTGCATTGGCCGCCGTCACCGAACCGCCGTAGAGCACGCGGATGGCCTGTGCGCGTCTCTTCACCGTACATTTCAGCCAGTGGCTTACGGATGAAATCGCGGACGACCGCATTGGCATTCTCACCGGTGGAGGCGCGCCCGGTCCCGATGGCCCATACCGGTTCGTAGGCGACAACGATCTGCGTTGCAAATTCAGGTCGAGTCCCTTTAGTCCCTCCCGGACCTGGCGGGAAACCACTTCCGCTGTCCGCCCAGACTCGTATTCGGCCAAGGTCTCGCCCACGCACACGATCGGGATCAGGTTTGACCATCGCGCGGCAGCGGTTTTCTTGTTCACCGTCTCGTCGGTTTCGCCGAAATATGTCCGGCGTTCGGAGTGACCGATGATCACATACTTGCAGAACTCCGCTACCATTCCCGGCGCAACTTCGCCGGTGAATGCTCCTTTGGCTTCCCAATACATGTCCTGCGCCCCCAGACCGATATCGGTGCCCTGCAGGAGTGCAGCGACCGGGAATAGCGCCATGAACGGCGGGCAGAGAACCTTTTCCACACCTTTGACCTCGCGCAATGCCGGGCTCATCTCCGCGACGAGTGCACGCGCTTCAGCAATGGTTTTATTCATTTTCCAGTTTCCAGCCACAAATGGTGTTCGCATGATGGCATATTCCTTTCTCTGATCGCGCTTTGGCAATAATTTAGTCTTTTATAACCATGTTAGTCGGAGCACCCGAAAAATGACCCTTGAGCGCTTCTCCTTCTATGATTTTTGTCACCTGGGAAAGGCTGCATGAGGTGCCAATAAGGTTGTTGACATACAACCCTATCCAATACCAACAGCGAACTTTTAATATTCAGGACGGGTGTTTGGCCCGTCCTGAATATTCTGCTTATTTGTTGAGTAACGCCGCCACGCCGGGCAGTTCCTTGCCTTCCAGGAACTCCAGTGAAGCGCCGCCGCCGGTGGAGACGTGCGTCATCTGCTTGGCCACGCCCGCCTTCTTGACCGCGCTGGCGCTGTCGCCACCGCCGATGACGGTGGTCGCGCCGGATTCAGCCAGCATTTTCGCCAGGGCAAATGTCCCTTCGGCGAACTTGGGCATCTCGAACACGCCCACCGGACCATTCCAGACGATCAGTTTGGCGCCCTTCAGGGTGTCTTTGTAGAGTTCCAGTGTCTTGGGACCGACGTCCATCATGCGCCAGCCGGCGGGGATTTTGTCCACATCCACGGTCTGGCTGTTGGCTTCCGCCTCGAATTTGTCGGCGATGACCGCGTCCACGGGCAGGACGATCCGGCTGCCGGATTTCGCCAGGATGGCTTTCGCTGTGTCAACCGAACCGGTTTCCACCAGGCTGTCCTGCATGTTCAAGCCTTTTGCGACCAGGAAAGTATTCGCCATGCCGCCGCCGATGATGAGTTTGTCACATTTGGTAAGCAGGTTTTCCACCACCAGGATTTTGTCGCTGATCTTGGCGCCGCCGAGAATGGCAATGTAAGGATGTTCGGGGTTGGCCGTCGCGCGGCCAAGATATTCGAGTTCCTGTTCCATCAGGAAACCGGAAACAGCCGGCAGGAAGTGCGCCACGCCCTCGGTCGAGGAGTGGGCGCGGTGGGCGGAGCCGAATGCATCGTTGACGTATACGTCACCGAGTGCAGCCATCTTCCTGGCCAATTCCAGATCATTCTTCTCTTCTTCGGGATGGAAGCGGGTATTCTCCAGCATGAGCACTCCGCCTGGCTTGAGCGCTTTCGCCATCTTCTCCACTTCCGGGCCAACACAATCCGGCGCCATCTGGACCGGGATGCCCAAGTGACCAGCCAGAACATCTGCGGCCGCCTTCAGGCTGAATTCGGGGTCAAATCCACCCTTTGGGCGTCCTAAATGGCTCATCAAGGAGCAGGGATGCGCCCTGGTCGAGAACATATTTGATCGTAGGAAGTGCGGCCTTGATGCGTTTATCGTCGGTGACTTTTCCGCCTTCCATCGGGACGTTGAAATCCACGCGCATCAGGACGCGCTTGCCCTTCAGGTCAATATCTTTTACGGTCTTCTTATTCATAGATACTTCCATCTTTTCAAGAAATTTGGAAAATGGGCAAGCAGACGATCAAAGCCTACCGATTACTTGATTATTACTTTCTGATTACCTAAAGAGATCTTCGCCATCAGTGCAGCCAGGTCTGCCGTGCGGACAGAGTAACCCCATTCGTTATCGTACCAGGCCACGACCTTGACGAAATTGTTTTCGGCTTTGCCCAGAACACTGGTGAATGGCAGGTCCACGGAAGCACTGTGCGGATCGCCCTTGTAGTCAATGCTAACCAGTGGCTCGTCCATCGCCTGCAGAATGCCTTTATTGCGCGGCAGCTTGGCGGCATCACGGAAGGCCTGGCGCAATTCGTCGGTGGTAGTGGACTTCTCAAGTTCAGCGGTGAAATCCACCACGGAGACGGTCGATGTCGGCACGCGCAGGGCATAACCATCAAACTTGCCCTTCAGATCGGGGATGACCAGGGAAATGGCTTTGGCAGCGCCGGTGGTCGTCGGGATGATGTTCATCGCTGCTGCACGCGCACGGCGCAGGTCCGAATGCGGCATATCCAGAATCTTCTGATCATTGGTGTAAGCATGGATGGTGGTCATGAAGCCGCGCTTGATGACATACTTGTCATGCACAACTTTAGCGGCTGGGGCCAGGCAGTTTGTGGTGCAGGAGGCGTTCGAGACCACGTGGTGGGTCTTCGGATCATACTTGTCGTCGTTCACACCCATCACGATGGTGATGTCTTCGCCTTCAGCAGGTGCGGAAATGATGACTTTCTTGGCGCCACCAGCGGTAATGTGATTGACCGCACCCTTGACGGTCTTGCCCTTCTTGTTGACACCGTCTTCCTTGATTGTGAATAGACCAGTGGAACTCAATAACGATCTCCACGCCCAGGTCTTTCCATGGAATTGCAGATGGATCAGTCTCTTTGAAAGCTGTAACTTTCTTGCCATCAATGAGAAGGTGATCCTCAGCAAATTCAACCGTGCCGTCAAAACGACCATAATTCGAGTCGTACTTGAGCAGGTGCGCCATGGTTTTCATGTCGCCAATATCATTGAAGGCAACGACTTCCAATGCATCGGGATAATAATCCCGAATGGCCTTCAAAACCTGACGGCCAATCGCGGCCAAAACCATTGATTCCTACTTTGACAGTCATATGTAATCTCCTTATAGATTGAAGTTTATATCAACGCTATTGCGTTGCTTGTTCCTTCGCAATCGGCCCGGTACGCTCATTATATAGATCCATCAATACCTGAGCCAGTTTTACCGCGTCGTGATGTCCCGGCTGCCGGTGGTCCGCAATGTCAGATAGATACAAACGCGCATCGCTTTCCAGAGCCTTATCCACCCGAACCCACTGCATGCCATTATTCTAATTTTTCATCATACCATGAATTACATATGATAATATCCACAAGTTCGGTGCCAACCAATTCCTCAAGGGTGCGGATATGATCCCCGGAAGTATACATATCCGTCTCGCCTGGTTGTGTTGCAACATTGGATATAAAGATTTTTAGCGCCCGGCTGGATCTGATCGCCTCAAGCAGGTCGCCTACGAGGATATTGGGCAAGATACTGGTGTACAGGCTGCCAGGTCCGATGATGATCATATCCGCTGCCAGAACTGCTTGGATTACAGGCGGGAACGCTGAAACATTGTCTGGTTCGAGCCATACCCGGCTCACGCGCCCTGCCGCCTGTGGGATCTGGCTCTCACCTTCCACCCGCACCTCGGTCTGAGCATTCGGTAACTTGACATCGGCCACCAACCGTACATTGTGTAATGTGGCTGGGAGCACTTGCCCATGGACCGAAAGGGCCCGCCCTGATTCTGCAATCGCCTTCTCGAAACTGCCGGTAATGTCGGAGAGAGCAGAAATGAACAGATTACCGAATGAATGCCCGCCCAAGCCAGTATCTTCTCCAAACCGGTACTGGAACAGTTGTGTCAACAGGGCTTCATCATCAGAGAGCGCCGCCAGGCAATTGCGGATGTCGCCCGGTGGAAGGATGCCCAGACTGCGCCGTAATTCACCCGATGAACCGCCATCATCCGCCACCGATACGACCGCTGTCAGGTTATTGGTATACCCCTTCAGACCGCGGAAGACGGTGGCGATCCCATGCCCGCCACCGATGGCAACAATTTGTGGCCCGCGCTCGCGACGACGGTAATCCGTTACCTGGTCCACCAGCTGTTGACCAGGCCGCAGAAATGGCATAAGCAGGGAATGGTTTAGTCTCCAAATCCCCAGACCGACCAAACCAAACCCTATCCCTACAAAAATGATAATACGCCATGGACGCGTTAGGAAACGTAAGGAAATGAAGGAAATAACCGGCAGCCACCAGGTTTCGGGGGCAGAGCGGTAAGTTTCCAGCAAGAAAATTGCCAGACCGGTCCCTATGAGCGTAATTCCAGCCAACAAGACCAGAAACCATCGTTTTACGCCAATACCCGGGACAAACCAACGAAATAATCCGGAAATTTCTCGCCAAATCGAACGATGCCGAGAGCTATAATGCTTAAACATCACGAAGATGATAGCAGTCTTTAGGGGAATAGTCAACCAGATGTTGAAATACTTGGGAATCAAGATATCGATTCCCAAAGAACTGATTTCGTGAATGGATGTACCGGCCATCAGCATGTTATAATTTCCGCCATGAATTTCATTATTACCATAGATATCGGCGGTACCCAGATGCGGGTTGCAGTTTTTCCCCGTACTGGAACAAAACCCATCACTTCACAACGTACCGCTTCGCGTGGTATGGAAGACGGTGTTATCGAGCGCTTGACTGCCCTGATTGACACTGTCTGGCCAAATGGACCAGTGGATGCAATAGCTGTTGCGGCTCCAGGTCCACTCAATCCATACACAGGCATAATCATCTCCACCCCCAATATTCCTGCATGGACAAACTATCCGCTTGCCGAATTCTCTCCACGCGATATAAAGTGCCAGTTTACCTAGGGAACGATGCCAACTTTGCTGCTCTCGGTGAATGGAAATACGGAGCAGGCCAGGGTCACCACGATGTTCTTTATCTCACCATAAGCACTGGAATTGGGGGTGGTGTCATCAGCAGCGATATGCTCATCGAAGGTAGTCGTGGCATGGCCACCGAACTCGGGCATGTCACCGTCCTCCCCGGCGGACCGGTTTGTTCCTGTGGTGTATCAGGTCATCTGGAAGCCGTCGCCTCTGGCCCAGCGATTGCGAAATATATCAAAGAGCAGGTTGCATGCGGCCGGTCATTCGATCCTCCGCTCCACACCTGAGATCAGCGCTCGCGAGGTGGCAGAGGCCGCCAAACAAGGCGACGAAATGGCTAAAGAAGCCTTCGTCCGCGCTGGTGGCTTTATCGGTCAGGCAGTGGCAGAATTCCTGCACATCTTCAATCCATCCATTGTCATCTTCGGTGGTGGTGTATCTCGGAGTGGTCGGTTGATCCTTGATCCTATCGAAGAATCCATGAAACATTACGTCATGGATAAATCTTATCTGGATGGCTTGCAGATCGCAACTGCTCAATTGGGCGATGATGCTGGGTTGCTCGGCGCCCTCGCTCAGGCACACATTCGACTTTCCAAAGCTGTATATTTCACAAAAGGAGAAACTCATGGAACCATTTAAATTACCAGGGCCAAAAGCCAAGGCGCTGATCAAGCGCGATTCGGCTGTCATTTCGCCATCCTATCCGCGTGGGGTCCCGTTTGTCATGGATCACGGCAAAGGCACCGAAGTCTGGGATGTGGACGGCAACCGCTTCCTGGATTTTGCAGCCGGGATTGCCGTCGTCTCCACCGGCCACAGCCATCCCAAAGTGGTCAAGGCCATCCAGGATCAGGCCGAAAAGTTCATCCATATTTCCTCCGATTTTTATCACGAAAAATGGATTGCCCTGGGGGAAAAACTGGACGAGATTGCTCCTTTTGGAGAGGAAGCCCAATCGTTCATGACCAACTCCGGCACCGAAGCTGTCGAGACCGCCATCAAATTGGCCCGTTACCACACCGGGCGGACGAATTTCATCGGCTTTACCGGCGCATTCCATGGGCGCACGATGGGCGCGGTGACCTTCACCGCCAGCAAGCCCACCTATCACCGCGGCTTTTATCCCTCTGATGAACGGCGTTGTCCACGCTCCATTCCCGAATCCCTACCGCCCCATCCTCGACCGGCAGTCTGGCGAGGATTACGGCGAGACGGTCGTCCGCTACATCGAGGAAGAGATCCTCGGCCATATCCTTCCGCCGGACGAAGTGGCCGGCATTCTGGTTGAAACCATCCAGGGCGAAGGCGGTTACATCGTCCCGCCGCCCGGGTTCTTCCCCGCCCTGCGTGAACTGTGCGATAAACACGATATCCTGCTCATCGCCGACGAGGTCCAATCTGGCATGGGCCGCACCGGCAAATGGTGGGCCATCGAGCACTTTGATGTGGAACCGGATATCATCACCGCCGCCAAAGGCATCGCCTCCGGCATGCCGCTCGGCGCCTGCATCGCCCGCAATTCCGTCATGGACTGGCCGCGCGGCTGCGCACGGCAACACCTTCGGCGGCAACCCCATCTCCTGCGCGGCTGCCCTGGCGACCATCGACCTGATCGAAAACGAATACCTGGAAAATGCCGCCGACGTCGGCCAATACACGCTCGATGCCTTGCACGAGATCATGGCCCGCCACCCATCGCATCGGCGACGTGCGCGGCATCGGCTTGATGATCGGCGTCGAATTCGTCAAAGACCGCAAGAGCAAGCTCCCTGCCGAAGAACTTTGCAACAAGAGTCGTGGACTTGGCTTTTGAGCGCGGCTTGATCCTGCTCAGTTGCGGCAAGAGCGTCATCCGCATCGCCCCGCCGTTGAGCATTTCCAAGGCCGAGATGGACGAGGGCTGGCAATCTTTGAAGAAGCTGTAGCCCTGGCAGAAAAAGAAGTAAAGTAAGAAGCATAAGAATGGCTTGTAAACTCACCCTGAATCTCACATTTGAGACTTGGGGTGAGTTTTTTTACATAAGTCCAACAGACTGATTGCATAAATCTAACAAATCCTCCTTGTCCCAGTGATAAAATACCGATTATTCTCTGACGACATCCAATCATTAACCATGCTTCCTGATTTCCGCGTTCGCCAACGCGACTACCTGCTCGAAATTGCACGCGCCCTTACCCAGGAACTCGACCTGGATAAACTCTTGGCGCGCATCCTGCGCATTTCCATCGAAATGCTGGCCGGGCAGGCCGGTATCCTTGCCCTCAAAGAGACCGACGGCTGGCGGGTGGCAGCGGCGCACGGCATCCCCCCGGCTTTCCTGAGTTACCTCGAACCCCTGCTGGCCGAAGAAAAAGCCGCCGAACTCAACCTGGTCGAACTCAACCGGATGTTGAAGGAACTGACCTATACCGCCAGCATGGGGCTG
The DNA here is from genome assembly GCA_963760315.1 of uncultured Chloroflexia bacterium. Classification (GTDB taxonomy): domain Bacteria; phylum Chloroflexota; class Anaerolineae; order Anaerolineales; family Villigracilaceae; genus UBA877. The sequence continues at coordinate 521,512 of CAVXCK010000003.1, read as the reverse complement.
CTGAACGGCGTCGGCATTCCCCTCGCCGCGCATGGACAGGTCATCGGCGTCATCTTCATCTTCCGCAGCTACCCCGACCTGTTTTCCGCCAACGATAAACTGCTGCTCCAATCCTTCGCCGACCAGGCCGCCATCGCCGTCTTCAACGCCCAACTCTACGGCCAGGTCAGTTATGAAAAAGGCCGCCTCGACGCCCTGCTCGATTCCGCCGCCGATGGCATCCTCATCCTCAACGCCGACCATACCATCGAACGCTGTAACATCGCCTTCGAAAAACTTTATGGGCATCCACGGCGGACATTCAAGTCGAAAGCCCATGCCGAAATCATCCGCTGGGCACGCCGACCCGAAGGCCTGACCCTCGAAGAAGCCGAAGCCGGCGGCTGGCCGCTGACCACCAACGCCTACCTTTACGTCGAAGGCGACCTGCAACGCCCGGAACCGCCGCCCTTCCCGGTCGGCATCACCTACGCCCCGCTGCTCGCTGCCGACGGGACTCTGCGCAATATCATCGCCACCGTGCGCGACATCACCAATTCCGCAATGCCGAAGAAATCAAGAACACCTTTGTTTCCATTGTCAGCCACGAACTCAAAACACCCGTCGCGCTCATCAAAGGCTACGTCAGCACCCTGCGCCGCGAAGACGCCAAATGGGATAAAGCACATCATCAAGGACAGCCTGGCCGTGATCGAGGAAGAGGCCGACCATCTGGCCACCATGATCGAGGATTTGCTGGACGCTTCGCGGTTGCAGGCTGGAGGTCTGACCCCGAACCTGTCCGATATCTCCCTCCCGACCCTGGCCGAACGCCTGGCGGAGCGTTTCCGCACCCAGACCACCATCACACCATCGTGGTGGACTTCCCCGAAAAATTTCCCGTCATCCTGGCCGACGAGAACCGCATCACCCAGGTTCTCTCCAACCTGGTCTCGAATGCCATCAAATATGCCCCCAGAGGCGAAATCCGCATCAGCGGGCAGGTCCGCCCCGAGCAGGTGATCATCACCGTCAGCGACCAGGGTCCCGGCATCGATCCAGCCGACATCCCATATATCTTCGACCGCTTTTACCGCTCAGACCAGGCCGTTCGCAAAACGAAAGGCGCCGGGTTGGGGCTTTATCTTGCCAAAGCCATCGTCGAAGCCCATGGCGGGCGCATCTGGGTGGACCCACAGCCTGGTTCCGGCGCCCGCATCTGTTTTTCCCTGCCGCGATTACGTGAAATGGGGTAAGATAGGCCGTTGGCCAGCAATAACCATTCTCATCTTTATCGAGAGTATTCATGCCTCCTCAAAAAACCCAGATCTCCTGCCCGCGCTGCCGCAAGCCGGTCGTCGCCCAGATCGAGCAACTCTTCGATGTTACCTCCGACCCCGGCGCGAAACAGCGTCTCCTGGGCAGTGTTTCCAATTTTGCCGTCTGCCAGTCCTGTGGCTACAATGGCCCGTTGGCCACCCCCATCGTCTACCACGACGCCGATAAAGAACTCCTGCTCACCTATTTCCCGGGAGAATTGGGATGCCCGTCAACGAGCAGGAAAAACTCATCGGTCCGCTCATCACCCAGGTCACCAATCGTCTACCACCCGAAAAACGGAAAGCCTACCTCCTGCGACCGCAAGGTTTCCTGACCTATCAGAGTCTCATCGAACGCATCCTTGGCGCGGACGGGTATCACGCCGGAAATGATCCAGTCGCAGCAAAAACGTGTTTCGTTGGTGGAACGCTTGCTCGGTGCAACCACGGCGGAGGTACGTTCAGAAATCATCAAGCAGAATGCAGCGCTGTTCGATGCCGAATTCTTCTCCATTTTCAGCCGCCTGATGGAAAGCGCGCTCTCCTCCGGCCAGGAACAGGCCACCAGTACAATGGAGGAGATCCAGAAGCAACTCCTGGCCGAAACCGAATATGGGCGCAAGGTTGCTTCTCAAACAAACGAAATCCAGGAAGCCGTGAGAACCTTGCAAGCTGCCGGGAAGGGACTCGACCGCGAGAAACTGCTTAACATCCTGATCGAAGCCCCAAACGATGACCGCCTGAATGCCCTGGTCAGCTTCACCCGGCCGGGGCTGGATTATCTGTTCTTCCAGAGTCTTACCGAGCGCATCGAAAAAGGTCCGGCGAGGACGGAAAAAACTGGAGACCTTGCGTGAAAAACTGCTTGAGATTACCCGCAAGATTGACCAGCGTGCGGAGGAAGAATACAAACGCGCCGAGGAATTGCTCAATCAATTTTTGGCTGCCGAAAACATCCAGCAGGCTACTTCCGATCATTTGGATGAAATAAACGATGTTTTTGTCCAGGTGCTCAATCACGCCTTCAGGATGCCAACAAAAAGAATGACGCCGTCGTAGATGCCAAAACTCCAGCAGATTGTAGCCGTGCTGCAACAAGCCAGCGCCCCACCTCCGAATTGGCTTTGCTGGAAGAAATGCTCGCCGCCCCGGATGAAACCGCATTAAACAAATTGATCGAACAACATGCCGCTGAAATCACCCCTGAATTCAGTTCCATCGTCGCCAATGTTATTCTCGCGTAGCGAGGAACAAGCTGGCGGAAAAACAGCCGGCGAGGAGGCTCAGATGCTGGAAAAACTCCAGGTCATCTACCGGGCAATTCTGAAGTTCATCATGAAGAAAAACTTGGGGTAAAACGAGAACTTCCGCAGAGTGAACATCGCGGAAGTCTTTTAATTATTCAATAGGCTGGCGGATTATCCAGCCGGATGCCATGACCGCGTACCGTATACGATGTAAGTATGCGCCGGATCAATCGTCGCAATCCGGTCACGCAGACGGCGCAGGAGAGCATCCAGCGCCTGGTCTGAAACTCCAACTGCCTCCTCTTCGCCCCAAGCCTCACTGACCAGTTGATGCCGGTCCACTACCTGTCCCTGGTGGTCAGTAAGCACCTGCAGCACATGAAACTGCAAGGCTGAAAGCGGCGGATCAATTAACTGGTTGTCCACCCACACCCTCCGGGAACGCAGATCCAGCCGCAAGCGTCCAGATGCATCCTCGAATCCGTCAACGGGACGGTCGCATCCGAAGTCAAGTAGAGAAATTGCTGGGCCAGCGCAATTTGCACCATGTCCCCATCCTGCAAAGTCACCTGTCCCACCACCGGGGTCCCATTTCGATGTACGCCATTTTTACTGCCCAGGTCTTCGAGGACGATCCCTTCAAGCGTCGGCGTCAGGCGGGCATGGAAATGTGAAACCTGCCTATCCGGAATAACCACTTCGCAGGTCAACTCGCGCCCGATCGTGAATATCTTATTCAGGACCCAACGCTCACCTTTCAGAGGGCCGGTTTGTCCAATCAATAAAGGAGCTTCTTCCAAGTTCCCTTCCATTATCGCATCTACTCCTGGAGAAATGGATTATACAACAAGATACCAAAAGACGCTTATAATATAACTGATTGTAAATCGGATACGCAACGCTGGTCAAACGACGCCGAAACATCTGCCAGCCATGCGCACCTAATCTTCTTGTTCTCTGCGAATCGGACCGATATGCCTGTCGCGCTAAAAACCGGAGAGGTGCTGCGCGGCCGTTATCGTATTCGCGAGCGCATTGGTCAGGGAGGCATGGGTAATATCTACCTGGCCGACGACCTGCGTCTGGAAGGACGCCGCTGTGCGCTCAAAGAAGTCGAACACGACCGTACCGTACCTGCCAAACTGCTCAAGGAGGCTCGTCAGCAATTCCTGCACGAAGCCACCGTTTTAGCGCGCCTTGACCATCCCAACTTGCCCAAAGTCTCAGACTTCTTCTCCATCGGTCAGCGCGATTATCTGGTAATGGATTACATCCCCGGAAAAGATTTGCGCCTCCGGATGCTGGATGCCAAGCAAGAGCAACTCCTTTCTGGCTGAAGAAGATGTGCTCGGCTGGGCCAACCAACTGGCCGACGCCCTCACCTACCTTCACAATCAGACCCCACCGCTCGTCCACCGGGATGTGAAACCATCCAATCTGAAGATCACCCCCAACGGTCTGCTCAAGCTGGTGGACTTTGGTCTGGTCAAAGCCCTCGTCCCGGATGAAATGACCATCACTGTCATCCAGGGACGCGGCACCGCCCTTTACACGCCGCTTGAACAATACGGCGGCGACGGCCTGCACACCGATATCCGCAGTGATATTTATGCCTTCGGCTGCACCCTCTATCATCTGCTGACAAATAACCCACCAACCGATGCCCGGGAACGCTTTTTACACCCCTCCAGCCTGCCAGCGCCTCGCAAACTCAACCCAGCCATCAGCCCCCGCACCGAACGCGCCATCTTGTGGGCGATGGAACTGCACCCCGATGACCGCCCAGCAACCGCAGAGGATCTCCGACAATTCTTGATCGGAACGCGCGAACTACCTCCTCGTCCGCAAGGATCAGTGCGCATACAGAATTCGCTTCTCCAACTCTCAAAGGGAAACCGAACAGGTTTTGCTTTGGGTATCGGCTGGTTTGTTGATCGTCAGTCTGGTGGCTTCGTTGATCCCGTAGACAATCGCTGCCAGGTATAAGCGGCTCCAAATCCAACCACCGCGCCCAGGATGACAACCCCCATTATCCCCAGCCATCCACTTCTTTGAAGATAAACCGTCGCTCCTGGCAGGCGCACGGCAAGATAGGTATAAGCCAGCAATCCTCCAACGACAATACACAATGCCCAGCGCACCGCCCAGCGTGTAGTGTCATATATCGCTTTCCAAACCAGTAAGCAAAAGTGCCCAAGTCCTCCCAGGATAACCATCATACCAAACCAACCGCCAAAACCCGGATGTCCCTTCTGCCAGAGTGGTGAAGGTGTACTCTCCGGGGTGACAATGAGCTTCTGCTGTAGGGGTGGTACTGATGATTGGAGTTGGGTGCAACGACCGTCACACTGAAGCCTTCGTTGGAAACATTCAATTGCAGGACCACCGAGGTGAGCGCCGGATCGCTTTCTGCCCGGATTTCGAGCAGTCCGGGACGATCTATGCTGAACGAGGCACCTGCCACACCTTGTACCGTGACCGCATCAATCTGCTGGACAACTCCCCCTTCCCCGCTCAACACAATATTAAAGCGTACCCCCGTCCCATCCGGGACCGGGTGACCGTTATGGTCAAGGATGACGCTTGTCTGCACCGAAACGGTATCACCAACAGCGGAAATGATGGCGTGGGAGTCGCTTCAGGTGTTACCGATGCTGTTGGGCAGGAACAGGTGACATGATCCATGGATAGCCCGATGACTTGATTTGGATCGGGGGTGGTTGCAGTGAACAGGTCATATCCAATCCCTGGGACAGATACTGGCAACGAACCCACTGGGGAAAGTTCACGGAAAAGTAGACGTGCCGCCACTTCCACAAACGGTGCGGATTTGCTGTAAAGACAATAATAAGCTGTCAACTTGGAAATATCGGTGGCATCCAGAAAATACGGGGCATTGAACGCAAACACAACAATCCGTTTATCGCGCAACAAATCCTGCCGCTCAGAAAGGAATCGGCGCAGAAGATTGGTCTGAGATTCACCAGGTTCGGCATCCAGCATATTGATGATCACCCATCTGCCTGGCGTAAGGGAATTTTCCAGCGGATATGTCACCCACTCCGTCCTCCAGGATTGCATCCAAACTTGTAAAAGTATAGGAAATCAGGTGGCTGGCCGCACCTGCCCTCCTGCCTTGGGCCATAGAGACGCAGGATCACATTTTGCAGATGCATCCACCGCCAACATGGATTCCTCTCCACAAGTGCTGCATTGGCTTCCCAGGCGAGTGTCGGTCAGGAAAACAATCCGGTCACCCACCGCAGGAGGTGATGGGAGGACTGTATTCAAGATCCGCATATCCGGGCTGACCAGCGTCGCAGACTCACGGGCAACTTCAAAAGTCACCGCCTGCGATTGTCCTAGGTTTGCCAATCCCTCCGACGGCGGGATTACGACTGCCGGGTAAAAATTGCCGTATAGTGCGATACTTGGCAGTAAGAATGCGAACTACCGCATCATCCACGCGCTGGGCAAAGGCCGGGTCTTCATGATATTTTTGATCAAAGAACTCGATCGCACTGGATGACCGTCGTGTAATTATCCGGCGCGTCACTGGAAACAATATTCCCCATGAAAAGCAAATCATTCCCGGCCAGGAATGCATCCCGCGCCACCAACCGAGCCTAAAAAGGATTGTCCGCCTGGATCATAGAATTGGCGCACTGTCTGGCTGCCGAGGTCGTCGCTGACCATCAGCCCTCCTGCTGCACGCCAGGTGGCGAAAGCCGGGAGAGACAGAATCTGGGAAAGTGCCTGCGGGTCAAAACTGACCGGGCGCGTGGTCGAACGGATGTTGCCCTGGAAACCCTGGTAACGGATATGGGAAACCAGCAAACCATCAGCAGTACTTTCGGGAGTAGAAGCATTCCCTGTAACAGAGAAAAATGGAGCCAATTCAATTTGCTTCAATTGCTCAAGCGACTTGCGCACTGTCGCTGGTTCTCCTCCGGCAGGACGGTCAGCGCTGCCGCGACCAGGAAAGTGATCGGCGATAACCATCAATCGTCCGTTGCTGCCCGTATGCAAACCGGTAATATAAGCGCTCCCCATCGCCCCCACCCAATATGGATCACCACCGAAAGCACTCGCACCCAGCCCGTTCCCCAGCGTGGATCCGGGTGATTCGAGTACATCCAACGAAGGACCAAAGTATAGGTTAAACCCAATGCTGGAAAGTTCTTTCCCGGCAACCGCACCTACCTGTTCAGCCAGTGCCGGATTCCAAGTCGCTCCCAGTGCCATCAAATCAGGGAGAGGCGTCAGACCGTTGAGGATCTGGTCATTGGGATAACCATCGCCATCCTGGGAAATGCCAATGAAAAGGGGAATGTAATTAGCCGGGGTAGAGGTGGGCGTCGGTGCAGGAGTAGTGGGTGTGCCGGTATGTCTGTGCCCGCGGGTAAGCCTTGCGAGGCCTGCCATTCTGGCATTTTGCAATTGGGCAATCAACTTGATAGGCATCAGAAACGGTATCGGGGGCAGCCACAAAATTATCATTTCCGGCCAGTAAAACCACTCCCCCAACATGGTAATTGGCGATCAAGTCATAAATCTGGGAATTTTGGTCCGCAGTAGAACCAATGAAGGACACTAAAAAAAGTTGCCCCACCCGTTCCTCCGGCGTCATCTTTGCCAGCATTTGACGGGCTTTCTCGTCTGGATCAGTTTTCTGGAACGAACCAGATGTACGTGCAGCGACTGTCGGGTTAAAGGACAACACCAACGAAACCAATAGAAAGAATTGGAAGAAAACGGCGAATAATCATATTTAATCGAATGCGGTAATAGAGTATGTTTAACTGATGTTATGTTTAGCGATACTTCAGCATGATCAAGCAACTCCGAGGGGATTACTTACCTCTCCCAAGCAGGCGGAGCGCCAGCGCCGGATCATCGGTAATGATACCGTCCACGCCTAAGCCAATCATGCGCTTAATATCCTCTTCAGTAGTAACCGTCCAGGCATTGACTCGTTTCCCAGCCGCGTGGACACAGTCGACCAACCCTAGCATTTACATCCGTCAAGTGCGGATTCAGAGCAGCGTAATCGCCACGCCAACCAAAGGTCCGGCCCCAGAAGCCCATCAGACCGGGCAATGTCAGGAGTCCACGCGGGACTTCTGGCAGGTAGCAGGCGTGCCTTCTGCAGGTTGCGGGCGAAAGAAAGACGAGAAGAGCACCCGTTCTTCCATACCTGTGTTTTTTGACCAGTTCCACCACCTTCGGCACCAGCGCGTCATTCGGAGTGGAATAGTTGGTCAATTCGACATTCATGTAAACTCGTTTTCCAACCGTTTCGAATACCTCATCGAGGGTGGGAATTTTTTCGCCGGGAAACTGCCCGGGAAACTGCACGCCAGCATCCAGTTCCTGTAACAGCTGCGAGGGGAAGTTTGGCAACGTTCCCGGTCCCGTTCGTGGTGCGGTCCACCGTCTGGTCATGGAGGACGATAACCTGTGCCGTCCGCTGTTAATTTCACATCGAACTCAACTGCATCCGCACCCTTTTCGGCAGCTTGTTTGAAAGCGGAAAGAGTATTTTCCGGAGCATAAGCTTTATCGCCGCGATGGCGCAATAACAATCGGGGTTGGCAAATCATGTCCACATTTTAGATATCCACGAAGTAGGCTTGCGAAGCACGGTCAATCATTTCCTTTGTCATCGTTGGTTCGGTGGAAAGATAGCGGGCAATGTCGAGAATCTGATCACACAGGTCGCGCGGATGGGAGGCGCGCATTTTTCGATTGCGCTTGATGTAGTACTCCTGCAATAGATAGGCCAACCCTTGGTCGTTATATGGAATGCCCTTCTGCTGGGATACACGCTTAAATATTTCGCGATAATCCTCATAGGAAGGATCTGATATTTCAATCTTATGGCGCAGACGGCGTAGAAATGCTTCGTCCACCAGGTCGCGAGGCGGCAGGTTGGTGGAAAATACCACCAACACGTCGAATGGGATTTCGATTTTGCGACCGGTGTGAAGGGTCAGATAATCGACGCGGTTTTCGAGTGGGACGATCCAGCGGTTGAGCAAATCGCGCGGTCTCACCTGCTGCCTGCCGAAATCATCGATCAGTAGAATCCCCCCGTTGGCTTTGACCTGGAATGGAGCCTCGTAGAATTTGTTCGTATCGTCAAAGACGAGATCGAGACCCTCCAAGGTCAGTTCACCACCGACCATGATGAACGGGCGTCGAATTTTTACCCAGCGCGGGTCGCGTCGACCAGTTGTGCGCAGGCCGCCCGTCCCAGTTGGATGGGAATTCGACATCGGGCGCCAGTTGGTGATTAACCGAATTCGTACAGTTTGACCATCTGCCCATCCAGATAAAGTGCATATGGAATGTACATCGTCTGGCTCATAACAAGATTGCCAAACGCTTTTGCCACGCTGGTTTTGCCATTGCCAGGAGGCCCATAAAGAAAAATTGATGTGCCTGAGTTCATTGCCGGGCCAAGCCGCTGGAAAGTAGTTTCGGATAGGACCAACTGGGAAAGAATCTGGCGCATTGTCCGGCTGGTGATCGCCACCCGTCCGCGGCTCTGGTGGCGGATGGATTCGTTATAGACTTCTATCGGGACAGGCGCAGGACCCGCATACTGGCTGCGCTCCAAAGCCTCGCGGGCACGGACGATACCCGCACCAGTGATGGCATATTGATATGAACCTTCCCCCAAGCCCATTTGCGAGGATTTGACCTCGATAAGTTTTTCACGTTTGAGTGTTTCGAGAATCTGATCAACGATCCCTGCAAAAGGTAGGGAAATCTCCTCGGCAGCCTTAAAGCCAGTAAGATAGCCTTGAAAATAAAAAATCTTTAATGCCAAATCCTGCAACCAGAGCAACGATAGGCCAGTATCTTCCAACTTGGTCATCGGCGGAGGAACAAATGAAATTCCCTGGGTAGAGGATTCAGTTCGTTGCACAACAGTCATAGCAGCCTCCGGATTAAGAATACAGATGAATTATAGCACGTCGATTTTCTTACAGTATTGCATTTCGTTTATAATCGGTACATGAACCTTTCAGTTATTATCCCTATTTATAATGAAATTTACACCATCAATACGATCTTGGAACGTGTTCTGGCGACCAAACTCGCCAACGAAATCCTTCTCGTGGACGATGGTTCAACAGACGGGACCAGCGAACTGCTCGCCACGCTGGAAAGCCGGCCGGGTATTCGCGTTATCTACCATCGCGCAGAACCAGGGTAAAGGTGGGGCGGTCCGTACAGGCATTTCTGCAGTAACCGGCGATGTGGTTATCATACAGGATGCTGACTTGGAATACGATCCGCGTGATTATCCTGCTCTGCTCAAGCCCATCGAGGAGGGGAAAGCAGATGTGGTCTACGGGTCGCGTTTCCTGGGAGGGCCACGTCGGGTAACTATGTTCTGGCATATGGTTGCCAATAAACTCCTTACACTTACAACGAATTTGCTATATGACACCATCTTGAGCGATATGGAAACCGGTTACAAAGTATTTCGCAGGGAAGTGCTGAAAAACATCAAATTCCGCGCTAATCGCTTCGATTTCGAGCCGGAATTCACTGCTAAAATTCTCAAACAAAAAGTGCGGATATTCGAAGTGCCAATCTCCTTCAACCCACGAGATTATTCTGAAGGCAAGAAAATTATGATTAAAGATGCTTTTGCGGCTGTCTTGGCTTTGTTCAAATACAGATTTTTTGATTGATGATGAAAGGACATTGGGTTTCATATTAACCTATAGGTGCTGATGTTTCTCTGGGAGTACTCAAATATCTCTAGAGCAATTTCTCCTGAAATGGTTAGTAACATCAGTTGCATTTTTGTTGAATCTCTATGCGAAAGTTATTCTAAATGACGCCTTTTGGGGAAAGGATAAAACGGATTTATCCAGGAATGTTTGAATAATTTGCTACTAGACCTTGGACGACAAGCCTCATTCATAAAGACATACTTCCGAGCCCGAATCTCTTCCAGTCAGGATGACCCGACAGGTTTCACGTCCTTCAAATTAAGTTGCATAGATGTCCGTCCATTAAATTCGTTGACTTCAAAAGTATATAGCACGTCCAACTCGTGATGGTAACTCGGACCGGAGATGACCGAGACGGAAACCTATCGCATCAAAGGTGATGTGACCGTCGGTTATCACTAGCTTTAAGTGTTTACTTTCCGCCCCTACAGTCCGCGAATTGGTGATACGCACATCCCGGCTAATAAACACTGCTTCCGGATTGCCATAACCGGTCGGTTGAAGGTGATCTAGGTACTTGAGCAACTCTGGCTTAAGGTCTGCAAGGGGGATTTCGATGTCAGCTGTTAATGTTTGACGTAAATCTCGATCCCGCAGTTGTTCGATCGCAAGAGATTTCAGTCGCGCCTTGAGTATTTCCAGATTCTCATTGCGTATGGTAAATCCTGCAGCCGCGGCATGTCCGCCATGACGGATCAACAAATCCTTACACTGGTCAAGGGCTTCAGTAATATTGAATTCAGGGATGGAACGGCAAGAGCAACGCGTGGTCTCGGCAGAAATCTGGCCAACCACTGCTGGACGGTAATAGGTCTCTACCATCCGCGCCGCCGCTAAACCTACAACACCAGCATTGAAATCAGGATGGACAGCAAAAAACAAATCCGCTTCAGGATCATCTGCCAGGGCGATTGCCTCGGCATCTGATTGAATCTTGCGGGTGATCTCTTGTCGCTGACGATTTTGTACATTCAGTTGCTGCGCCAGGACACCGGCAGTCTTGACATCCGTGGTGGTCAGTAATTCAAAGGCAGCCAGCGCTGATTCTAACCTTCCGGCTGCGTTTAGGCGCGGTCCAAGTATAAAGCCGATGCTCGTTGCTGTGATACGGGACAGAGGCAAGTCCGACACCGCCGCAAGAGAGAATAGTCCCTGTCGCTTTGTCTTGCGGAGTTTTTGGAGGCCTTTACGAACAAGAATCCGGTTCTCTCCAACCAATGGAGCCAGGTCAGCAACCGTTCCTAGCGCAACCAGGTCAAGCAGGTCATCTGCTTTAAAACCTTCCAAGGCTATCCCGATAGATTCCATAATTGCTTGCACAATCTTATAAGCCACCCCCACTCCAGCTAAATCTTTATCAGGATATATATCCCCAACTTGTTTGGGATTGATAACGGCAAATGCCGCAGGCAGATCGCCATCCGCTGGCTGGTGGTGGTCTGAAATGATCAGGTCAAGGCCGATAGCCCGGGCATGGCTGGCCTCGTTGGGTGAACGGATTCCGCAATCCACGCTAATGACCAGTTTGATGCCATCTCCTTGAAGAGCGGAGAGCGCCTCATTATTCAAACCGTAGCCTTCGTCGAAACGGTTGGGAATGTAACCACGCACATTCCCGCCCAGGGCACGTAGAGCTTGCACGAGCAAAGCAGTGGCGGTGACTCCATCTACGTCATAGTCACCATAAATGGCAATTGGTTCATTATGATCGAGAGCAAAACGCACTCGTTCTACAGACGCCGGGATACCGGTCATCTGGAACGGCGAAGGATCGAAATTCGCCTCGGCACGCAAGTAAGCCCGCGCGGCAATGTCCGTGGCATACCCACGGTTAAACAATATCTGCCGCATGATTGGTGAAAAAGCAGCCAGGGCTTCATTCGCTTGCGGTGTTACAGGAAAAGAGACTAACCAGCGTTTACTTTGGTTTGATACCATTTCAGGCAAGTCCCCGGGTAATCCTAGAATTTAATAACAGATTAGTTGAATAATTTCTTGACTTGATAAATTCCAGCTATCAGTTTATCCACTTCTTCTTTCAAGTTGTATATATAAAAGCTGGCACGTGTGGTGGCAGTAATGCCAAATTTCTCGTGCAACGGTTGAGCGCAATGATGACCAGCACGTACCGCCACACCAGAGTGATCTAGGATTTGAGCAACATCATGTGGATGGATGCCTTCCAACGTAAACGCGGCAACACCGCCCTTCTTTTCAGAAGCCGGACCCAGTACATGCACGCCGGGGATTTCTTCCAGTCGTTCCAATGTGTAAGCGATCATCTTCTGCTCATAGGCTGCCACAGCATCCATTCCGATCCCGGTCAAGTAATTCACCGCAGCGCCAAACCCAACCGCCTCGGCGATGGCCGGTGTCCCGGCCTCGAATTTATGTGGGATGTCGTTTGGCAAGAACGAGCGCAGATGGACCGTCTTGATCATGGCACCGCCACCTAGAAATGGGGTCATGGCTTCAAGTAATTTTGCTTTTGCATATAAGCACCCCGATGCCTGTCGGACCCAGCATTTTATGAGCTGAAAAAGCCAGGAAATCCACGTTGAGCGCCTGCACATCCACTGGAAGGTGAGGCACGGCTTGCGCGCCATCCACGAGAGCAACGCTCCAGCTTCGTGCGCCAAGCGGATGATTTCCGCTGCAGGATTAATCGTCCCAAGACATTGGACATGCCACTAAACGCGACCAGTTTTGGGGCTCGTTCAAGGAGCAAGCGGTATGCTTCCAAGTCAAGCAAACCTTCACCTGTCACAGGGATAAATTCCAGTTTACACCGCGTTCCGCTGCCAATTGCAGCCAGGGTACAAGATTGGAGTGGTGTTCCATTTCAGTCAGGATGACCACATTCCCCAGATTTTAGGTTGGAACGTGCCCAGGTGTATAGCCACAAGATTGATGGACTCAGTTGCATTTCGAGTGAAAATAATCTCGCTCGCTGATGAGGCGTGAATGAAATCCGCCACCCGCTGGCGGGCTTGTTCGTACATCGCCGTAGCTTCTTCAGCCAAAGTATGGACGCCCGCGGTGGATATTTGCATTATTGCGGCGATAAAACTCGTCCATCGCCTGGAGGACGGCAAGGGGTTTTTGAGTTGTCGCCGCGGAATCCAAATAGACGAGGGGAATACCAGGTCGTACTTCGCGACCCAAGATGGGGAAATCCTTTCGAATGGTATATGGCGTTCGAGAGACATATTTAGTCAGCGAGAATTAATATTCGAGAATTTCTTTGCTACCGAGTTTTTTTTGTGTACCAGACGGGCGGATATGCTCTGATGTAATCGGATACCATAAGAATCTTGTCCGGAACCATCCAGCCGTCAGTCAGAAAGACATTTGAGCGGAATTGAACTGCAACCATTTTATTGTCCACCTGAACGACAATCCCTTTCAGCCAGCCGCGAACCCGCTCGCTGCTTTTTTCGTGGTCGCAAAATACTTCCACCGTATCACCGACTTCGAAACTGTGTTCCAAGCCGGGTGAACGCATAAATGCGAATTGTGCCATCGGGCCTCCCTGGATAATTTCTTTTGTTTCTTATTGTAGCTATGAGTACGATCGTTGGCAAGCACTTTGGTGGTCATTGGGTGGCCGTCTTTTCATGGATCGCCTGCTGGAAGCGGGCGCGTACACCTTCAAAGGGAATGCGTTGCATAATGGGGTCGAAGAATCCTTCCACGAGTAATCGTTCGGCTTCTTTTTCGGGAATACCGCGCGACATAAGATAAAACAGGGGTTCCTGTTCAAGTTTACCGACTGTCGCTCCGTGCGAACAGCGAACATCGTCAGCAAGAATTTCCAGACCAGGGATGGAATCAGCCCGTGCGTTCGGGCTGAGGATTAGATTGCGGTTAGCCTGATAGCCATCCGTCTTTTCCGCACCAACAGCGACGTATATCATCCCTTGCCAAACAGAACGGCTGTGGCCTTTCAGAGCACCTTTGAATAACAGATCGCTGGTAGTGTGAGGAGCCAGGTGATTTTGCTGGGTATCATGGTCGAAGTGCTGATTTCCATCGGTGAAATAAAAACCGGACATGCGACCGGTCGCACCTTCCCCGACCAGATCCAACTCTGAGAAGTTTTTCGTCAATCGCGAGCCGATCGCACCAAAAATCCAGTCAAGGTTGCCATTCCGACCTACGCTGACGCGTTCATGCGAAAAATTCCAGACATGCCGTCCCCATGACTGTAATTCGACAAATCGCAGTGAGGCGTTATCACTGACCTTTATCTCAACGATCCCGGCATGGAGCGCAGGACCGTTTTCGTCCGGCGAGGCTGCCTCGTGAATATAAGTCACTGAGGCACCTTCATCCACCCAGACAAGGATATGCGAAAGATACGCCAAATCCACACCAGGACCCCACAGGAGGCTGTTAATGGCTGCTCAACTTGTCACTCCTTTAGGAATGTAGAGAACCACTCCATTCTGGGCAAGCGCACCCGCCAAAGCAGCAAATTTCCCTTCTTCTGGACTGACGATCTGCCCGGTCATCCGGGAAACCAGCTCCGGATTTTCGTTTTCGGCGGTATGCAAGTCCGTAAAGATTACGCCTTTCTCAATCAGATCTGGGTTGAGGTATGGTTTCGCACCACCGGGTAAAAGAATGACCTGACCACCATGTTTTTCATTCGTCAAAGGTTTGAGCAGGCCTGCCGGGACAGGTGCAAGATCTTGGAACAATCCGTCAATGGGCAGGTGTACTGAACTCGGCAGGTAATTCACGCAAATCGGTTCGCCTCCAGGCTTCCTCAGTCATTGTTGGCAGGGACAAGCGGTTGAATGTCTGCCAAGCTTTCTGACGATAATCCGCCAAGATGCCTGATGTCGGAACCATACCGCTAGTGAAGCGCAAATGTCTTTACTGGGGCTTCGGCATGCGACGAGATTCGGGTGACAATAACTCTTTGTTTTTCTTCCATTTCAACCCACCGACCCTTCCATTTGAAGTTGGATCAACCGGTTCATCTCGACTGCATATTCCATGGGTAATTCTTTCACCAACGGTTCGATAAATCCAGAGACAACCATTGAGGTGGCTTCTTCCTGGTTCAGGCCGCGGCTCATCAGGTAAAACAACTGCTCCTCGCCCACTTTTGAAACCGAGGCCTCGTGCCCGATGGTGACATCATCTTCATCAATTTCTATATACGGATAAGTGTCCGAACGAGATTGCGGGTCAAGGATGAGCGCATCGCAAGTAGCGTTGGACCGCACTCCGCTGCACCTTTATGGACTTTGAGCAGACCGCGGTAAGAAGAACGTCCCGCCGCCCTTCGAGATTGACTTGGAAATGATCTTGCTGGTCGTATTTGGGGCAAAATGTATCATTTTCGATCCAGCATCCTGATGCTGACCCGGACCGGCAAAAGCCATTGAAAGCATCTCGCCATGTGCGCCCGGTTCCATCAGATAACAAGATGGGTATTTCATCGTGACCTTGGATCCGAGGTTCGCATCCACCCACTCATGGGTGGCATCTCCATATACCTTGGCTCGTTGGGTAACCAGGTTGTAAACGTTGGTAGACCAATTCTGGATAGTGCTGTAACGCGAGCCGTGCTCCTTTCTTAACGATGATTTCAATCACACCACTATGGAACGAGTCGGTGGTGTACTGGGGAGCCGTGCAACCCTCCACATAATGTACCTGGGCACCTTCATCCACAATGATTAGCGAACGCTCGAATTGCCCTACATTGGCAATATTCAAGCGGAAGTAAGCCTGCAGAGGCAGATCCACTTTGACACCCTTCGGCACGTAAACGAATGATCCACCCGACCAGACAGCAGAGTTGAGCGCTGCGAATTTGTTATCTTCAATCGGAATAACCGTTCCGAAGTATTCGCGGAATAAGTCTGGGTAATGGCGCAAACCATCTTCTATTGAAAGAAAAATGACACCCTGTTTTTCGAGGTGCTCGAGGATGGAATGATATACCATTTCGGATTCATATTGAGCACCCACCCCCGCCAGGAACTTGCGTTCCGCTTCGGGGATTCCCAATTTGTCAAAAGTGTTCTTGATAGTATCCGGAACATCATCCCATGAACCTTTCGAGCCTTCTGTCGGTTTTACGTAATAGAAGATATTATCCAAGGTCGAGGCCCGAAATATCCGCACCCCAGGTCGGCATGGGCCGAGCAAGGAAATGCGCTAGCCCCTTCAACCGGAAGTCAAGCATCCATTGGGGCTCGCCCTTCATATGCGAAATATTTTCTACAACTTCCTGGCTCAAGCCTCTTTGCGATTTGTAAACATAATTCTCCGCATCGTGGAATCCGTATTTATATTGTCCAATCCCTTCCAATATCTTGGTTTCTTCACTCATATAATCTCACCATAAATTGACACTAATAAGAACCAATAATAATTCAGACTGGGGTTTCTTCGTACTTTTCACGCACCCATTCGTAACCGCGTTCTTCCAGTTGCAGTGCCAAGTCTGGACCGCCCGATTCGACAATCTTCCCACCCAGCATTATATGGACGAACTGCGGCTTGATGTAGTTCAGCAATCTTTGATAATGTGTGATGACCAGCACACCAAGATCTTCTCCAGAGAGTGCGTTGACTCCCTCTGCAACGATGCGCAGAGCATCGATATCCAAACCAGAATCTGTCTCATCCAAAATCGCAATTTCTGGCATGAGGGTTGCCATCTGCAAAATCTCAGCGCGCTTCTTCTCACCACCAGAGAAACCATCATTCAGGTAACGCCCCGCGAAAGCCGAGTCCATCTTGAGCAACTCCATCTTCTCTTTGAGCATTTTACGGAACTCCAGGATGGGCATACCCTTATCCTCAGGACTGACGAGGCGGCGGCGAGAATTGACCGCCGAACGCAGAAAATTTGCCACAGTCACGCCCGGGATGGCGACCGGGTACTGGAAAGCCAAGAACAGCCCGAGGCGGGAACGTTCATCTGTGGTAAGTTCAAGGAGATTTTTGCCTCTAAACCAGATTTCTCCACTCGTCACAGTGTAAGATGGGTGTCCCATCAGCGTATACGCCAGCGTGGATTTGCCTGTCCCGTTGGGTCCCATGATGGCATGGATTTCGCCTTGCTTTACCGTCAAATCAACACCTTTGAGAATTTCCTTATCCTCGATGCTAACGTGAAGGTTTTTGATGACTAATTCAGACATAAAAACTCCTGATCCAATCTTTTACATGCGACGGCGAGATTATAGCACTCTGGGACGGATATGTCAATATTTATATAAATTATCTAGTATATTGACAAGACGGAACAGGACTGTTATACTCTATCACAGTCAAATGAGGCAATGATGAATAGCACACGCGATCGAATCTTACAAACCCTCCTGCGCCAGCCACACACAACTATCAACGCCCTGGCGGATGGCGGTTGGGATTAACCCCATTTCGGTGCGCCACCACCTGACCAATTTACAGGTCGAGGGTCTGGTAAGCAACGAAGAAGAACGCCATGGGGTCGGTCGACCGCGTCTGGTCTATTTCCTGACCGAGGCCGGCACCGAGCACTTCCCTACCCGATACTTGCGTCTCACCTCGCGCCTCCTTGACCAGTTGAAATCCACCATGCCGGAGCCAATGGTCAGCAAACTTTTCTCGCAAATGGCAAGTGATATGGCGGAAGACTATACTGACCAGATGAAAGGTCTTAGCATGGAAGAACGGCTTGACCTGACTAAAGTCCTTCTGACTAAAGAAGGTTTTAATGTGGAGTGGGAAAAAGATGGCAACCAATATCAAATACATGAGATAACCTGCCCTTATTTACATATTGGCCAGAGTCACCCTGAAGTATGTACTGTTGATCAAACACTCATCTCCAGGATGCTGGCTGTACCAGTAGAGAAAGTCCAGTGCATCTTGAGCGGCGACGCACATTGTACCTATGTCGTCCAGGGAGATGCGATAACAAAATGAGCGATGACGCCCCTACCAACCCCATCCATTGGGACATCTACGATACGCACCCGGACCTCGTATCAACGTTGCGCGCCAAACTGGCTGAAGTTGTAGACCCGGAAATTATGCTTAATGTTCTTCAATTAGGTCTTGTCCGTAAAGTAAGTATAGAGGACGGAAAGGCAAAATTGTACGTGTTATTGACAACACCTTTCTGTCCATATGGTCCGAGCATGCTGGAAATGATCAAACAAAAAGCACAGGAGGGAACGGGGATGTCTGTTACCATCGAACTGGGCTATGAGCCGTGGGATTTTTCCCTGATGGAAGATCCCGGTGCACTTGATTGGGGAATGTACACTTAGTACTAACCTGCAGTAATCTTGTCTTTATGGCATGGGCAGGACAGTCTCAGAGTTGGAAAACATGATTGTGCTATAATGGCTCTGTATGGCTGAATACACTAAGGTAAATTCACCGGAAGAAGAAGCAGGTAACCGAGCCGCGATTCTAAAACAGCGCTGGATCACGGCAGGAATTAGTATTGCAGTAATTATTATCCTGGCAGGGATTATTGTAGCAATCATTGCACTGACGAAATATCCAGATGTGGCGACTAACGTACGCGACATTTTTATCATCTTCATGGCATTTGAGTTGCTGATTATTGGTGGGGCCCTCGTTGTGCTTGTCATCCAAATTGCTAGTCTGATAAACTTGCTACAAAACGAAGTCAAGCCCATTCTACAATCCACAAGCGAAACCGTTAATACTTTACGAGGCACAACCGAGTTCTTGAGCGAAAACCTGGTCGAACCGGTGATCAAGCTCAATTCTTATCTGGCCGGACTACGTAAATTTTTCGACATGTTCGGCAGTAAAAGATAGTCCATCCAAAAAACCACCTTATCAAAAAGGAGATATAAAATGTCTGATCATGATGATTTTGGAGCATTCCTAATTGGTTTCGTTGTCGGCGGTGTAGCGGGTGCCGTTGCCGCCCTACTCCTCGCCCCTCAATCAGGAGAAGAAACTCGCGCCCTCATCAAAGATAAAAGCATCGAATTACGCGATAAGGCTGCAGAACAGGCCGAAGTAGTCGCGTCTAAGGCGACTGAATTCACCGATCAGGCCAAGACCCGCGGTAAGGAAGCCTTCGATAACGTCAAGAAGACCGTTACACGCAAGCGCCCGGCAAGCTCAACCGGCGAGTAAGACAGCACATTCGAATGCAAGGGTTTGGCCTCTAGTAGCCAAACCCTTGTTTTGTTTGTGAGCTTGAGGCTGGTTTTCTAAAAAGAGAAAATCAGTCTCTATTCTTATTGACAGATTATTCCTTTTTTGCTACACTCCTAGCCGTTAAGGAAATATTTATCGGCTATGCTACCAATCCAGCCTTTGCGATCATTCGAACAACTTAAACTCCTGGCGGACCCGCGCCGGCTTGCTATTTTACGGCAGTTGATGACTAGTCCTGCCTCGCTGACCATGCTGGGAGACAGCCCTCGGTGAGCACCCGGCCTGGGTACGCCACCATCTCAAGCAGTTGGAAGCCGCCGGCTTAGTAGAACTGGTAGAAACGCAAGTCCAATCCGGTGTGGTGGAAAAGTTTTACCGCGCCTGCGCCAGTGGATTCCTGATACAGGAACTCATCCTGCCAGATAATCCAGCTCGATCGGTTATCGTCTTCTCGGGCAGTCATGACCTGGCCGTGGAACTTCTTGCCCGATCGGCTCTCCGAACGCCTGGATATCCTCACTCTCCCTGTGGGCAGCCTGGATGGTTTGGTCAGCCTTGCGCCAAAACTTGTGCAACCTGTCCGGTGCACATCTGCTCGACCCAGGCGGCGAATACAACCTGCCCTTTATCCGCCATTTCTTCCCTGACCGGGCAATGCAAGTCGTCACCCTGGCTCACCGCGAACAAGGATTGATGACCGCAGCTGGCAATCCAAAAGCAATCCATTCGCTGGCAGACCTGGCGCGGGCAGAGGTGACCTTTATCAACCGCAATCCCGGCTCCGGAACGCGTCTTTGGCTCGACCGCCGGTTACAGGCAGATGGCATCCCCACCGAAAGTATCCACGGTTACGATAACGCCGTCAGCACCCATACCGAGTGTGCCCGCCTGGTCCAAATTCGCAAAGCCGATGTAGCTCTCGGACTGCGGGCTGCTGCCCACCAGTTTGGATTGGACTTCCTCCCGCTCTTTCATGAACGGTATGATATTGTTTTTTCACAGGAACAGAACAAGCTGCTTGCTCCGCTCCTGGATACTATTACAGACCAGTACCTTCCGCCGAGGCGTCGAAGCTCTGACCGGTTATGATACGACGCACACCGGCGAACAAATTCCACTCTGAGGAGGATATATCAATGAACCGTTATCGCATTTCTATTCTTGCCCTGTCACTGCTTTTCATCCTCTCCCTCTCCGCCTCCGCTTGCGGACCGAAATCGACCGAGACACCCGTCAGCTCCGTACCGACTGAGACACTCGAGAGTTCCGAACCAACCGGCACCGTCCTGGCACTGGTGGGGCCAAACTGGCGGGCATGTCGCTCAGCATGGCCGATCTCAAGGCCCTGCCAGTTACAGAAGGACAGGGTGGCATCAAGAGCAGCACCGGGAAAATCACCATCCCCGAGCCATTCAAAGGTGTGGCGCTCAAGGACCTGGTGAATGTCCTGGGCGTACCCTTTGATTCGTCCATGGGCGTTGCAATCACCGCCGAAGATGGATACAGCATGACCTTCTCATACGATCAAGTCATGAACGGCGCTTTTACCGCTTACGATCCAGCCACGGGCAATGAATTGACCACTCATGACCCGCTAACTGCCATCATTGCTTATGAGCATAACGGCCAGCCATTGAATACAACCGAGGAGGGTACGTTGAGACTGGTGGTCGTCAGTGCCAACAACAACCAGGTGGTTGACGGTCACTGGTCGGTTAAATGGGTGAATAAGGTCGAGGTCAAACCGGTCGGACAAACCTGGACTCTGGATCTTACAAGGCGCGATCTCGTCCCCCGTCACCCGGGATTCCTTCCAGTCTTGCGGTTCACCCAGTTGTCATGGCACCAGCTGGCAGGATGAAAATGGACAGAACTGGGTGGGTGTGCCTTTGTGGCTGCTGGTGGGCGAAGTGGATGACAGTGACAGTCACACAGAAAATGCCTTTAACCATACCCTGGCGGATGCCGGTTATACCGTTGATATTGTTGGCGGCAGACGGGTATACCATCACATTGGACAGCCAGACCATCAAAGAGAATAACAATATCCTGGTGGCATTTCATGGTCAACGATGGGGAATTACCCGAGCAGTATTACCCGCTGCGGTTGGTTGGTTCCGATCTGCAAAAAAACCAAATGGTGGGACAGATCGCCAAGATCACTTGTAAATGTCCCACCCGTACCCACTCCAACGATAGCTACTGTCCCTGAAAATTCGGGCAGCCTGACCATCACAGGTATGGTGAACCAGGAACTCACCCTGACGGATGCCGACCTGCGAGCAATGGAAATCGTCACCATCAATGCAGAAGGGAAGAACGGACCGCAAGATTTCCAGGGTGTTCTGCTGAATCCCCTGCTCGATACAAGCTGGTCTCAAAGACGGAGCCGAAAAACTAATCTTTACCGCTTCGGATAATTACTCCGCCGAAGTAAACCTTTCAGATGTACGGGACTGTCCCAAGGCCTTGCTTGCATTCATGGACACGCCCGGCACCTATATGATCGTTCTACCAGACCAGCCAACCAGTACCTGGGTCAAGAACGTTATCCAGATCGAAGTGAAATAGAAGACAATCAGGAGAGTTTGACCGATCGTTGCTTATTTTCCAAGCGGCATCCTGCCGCGTCACCCGGAGTTACGTCCTCGCAGAAAAACCCTGAGAGGCGAACCAATTCAACCTTATTAAGGAGAAGAGAACATGAAACACACACGAACCATACTGCTCGTCCTGTCCGTTTTTACCCTGGCGGCCATCCTGCTCTCCGCCTGCGGTCCGGCGGCAACGGCTGCCCCACGCCTGTCCCGCCCACTGCAGTCCCACCAACTACCGTTCCACCCACTGCAGTCCCGCCAACTGCCACAACAGAACCTGTCACGCTGACAGTTACAGGCGCAGTCAATAACGAACTCCAACTGACCGATTCTGCCCTGCACGCATGACCGTGGTCACGCTCAACCTGGTGCACCCCAAGAATGGCGCAGCGGATTATACTGGCGTGCGATTGAACGACCTGCTCAATCAGGCTGGCATTAAGGCCGGTGCCGCGACCGTGACCCTTACTGCCAGTGATGGTTTTACCAACGATCTTGACCTCGCCACTGTCCAGGCCTGCACAGATTGCCTGGTCGCCTTCGATCCTGCCACCCCCGGCGTCTATAATGCCGCCATGCCTGGACAATCCGGTAAGTCTTGGGTCAAAAGCCTGGTATCGATAACATTGAAATAATAGTCAACAAACACAACTCAAAGGGTGGGCTCCTTGCAAGCCCACCTTTTCTGTATCGTTTATAATTGAAAATTGTTGGGGCAGATTCCTTGAACTTCACACCTGACATTCGTTAGAACCGCCTCTCACATGAAAACCATCCCTTCCATCCTCCTCACCGCCCTCATCTGTCTGACCATCTTCACCAGCGGCTGTACGAGGACATCGGCTGTCAATTCCTCCAAGACACCCCTGGTGGTCTTTGCCGCTGGCAGTCTTATCATCCCGTTTGGTGACCTTGAGAAGGCTTTTGAGGACAAGTACCCGAATATTGACGTCCAAGCGCAATACCATGGCAGCATCCAGGTGATCCGGCATGTCACCGAACTCCACGAACCGATCGACGTGGTCGCCACAGCGGATGCATCGCTCATCCCCATGCTGATGTATGCAACGGATAACCCGGATACCGGATTGCCGTATGCAGACTGGTACATCCGCTTTGCCAGCAACCACCTGGCGATCGCCTACCAGCAAGACAGCTTGTATGCGAACGAAATCAATGCCGCCAACTGGTTCACCATCCTAAGCCGCCCGGATGTCAAAGTGGGGATGGCCGACCCGCGCTTCGATGCCGTCCGGTTATCGAGCCCTGATGGTCTTTGCACTAGCACAGAAGTATTACCAGAACCCCACGATCTTCATGGATATGTTCAATAGGGCATTTCAGTTTCCCGCTGGGAATCTTCAGCGAAAACAGCCTGACAACGATCACAGTCCCTGAAATTGTGGAAACCAAAGCCGGTTCGCATATTGTCTTCCGTGGCGCCAGCATGGAGTTGATCGCGCTGCTTGAATCGGGCGACCTGGACTATGCGTTTGAGTACGAAAGGTGATCCAGCAGCACGGACCTCAAGATGGTCCAATTGCCAGATGCCATCAACCTGGGAGCGGAAGGCTATGCGGACACATACAACACGGTGCAGGTCAACTTGGACTTCCAGCGCTTTGCTTCGGTAAAACCGGTGTTTCGCGGCGAACGGATCGGGTACGGCATTACCATCCCGAGCAACGCCCCCCATCCTCAGGAAGCCGCCCTGTTCATCGAGTTTCTGCTAAATTCCGAGGGCCGTGCCATCATGCTGGCAGACAGCCACCCCATGTTCGACCCCGCCATCGGAGAAAACTACGAAAATATCCCAGCAGACTTGCAGCCGTATTGCACTGCTACGGAGAGTCCTTGAACCACAAGAGTCTGATCTTCAACCTGCTTTTTTCATTTGCAGGAGGGCTGCTCGTCCTGTTCGTTGTCCTGCCGCTGGTCAGCACGCTGCTCTCGACAACTCCCGCCGATTTCCTTATTTCGTTCAGAGACCCAGAAGTGTTGAAATCCATTGGGCTTACCTTTGGCGCAGCGGCTATCGCCACCTCCTTGGCCCTGGTCACGGGCGTACCGCTGGCCTACCTGCTGGCGCGCCGAAAATTCCGCGGTAAGCGCTTGCTGGAAGCCATCATTAACCTGCCAGTGGTCATCCCGCATACTGCGGCCGGAATTGCCCTGTTGCTGGTCTTTGGAAGGCGCGGGTTGCTGGGTCAATGGTTTTCGCCATTGGGAATCACCTTTACTGATAACCTGGCAGGGATCGTCGTCGCCATGTTGTTTGTCAGCCTGCCATTCCTGGTCAATTTGAGCCGTGAGGCCTTTGCCCTTGTGGACGAAGAATATGAAAAAGTAGCGCTCATCGATGGAGGCAAGTCAATGGCAGGCCTTTTTTACGTCACCCTGCCGCTGGCCTGGCGCGGAGTTCTGGGTGGGGCAGTCATGATGTGGGCGCGCGGCATCAGCGAATTCGGGGCAGTTGTCATCCTGGCCTACCACCCTAAAATCGTCCCGGTGCTTGTTTATGAGCGGTTTGAAGGTTTTGGTCTGAATGCCGCTCAACCCATTGCACTTCTATTGATCCTTGTGGCGCTGGTTGTTTTTATTTCGCTCCGCCTGGCATTACTGCCCGAACACGAATGATCGCGCAAGCTACCCTGTCATTCAACAAACCAATTGTCTCATGGAAAAATCCATCCCAGGAGTAGTGTATGATTAGATAATGCGCCTGATTTTCTTCCTACTCCGCCCCATCTATTCTCTCCTCTACCACCAGTTCGCCTGGACATACGACTTCGTCGCTGCAGTTGTCTCCCTGGGTCGCTGGCAGGACTGGGTGCAGATCAGCGCTCCCCTACCTGAACGGGCGCGTGCTTGAAATTGGTTTCGGCCCCGGACATTTGCAGCTATCCCTGAACGAGAAAAGACTTCCGACATTCGGGCTGGACGAATCTCGCCAGATGGCGCGCCAGGCAAGCCGGCCGCCTCCGAAATAAAGGGGACCAGTTTCCCGTCTATTTCGTGGCTACGCGCAGAGCATTCCTTTTGCGGAAGCGCTATGTTCAATTCAGTGGTATGCCACCTTCCCTGCTGAATACATTTTTGATCCGCAAACGCTGCAAGAAATTCAGACGTGTGCTCGTACCGGCCGGAAAGTTGATCATCCTGCCAATGGCATGGATCACAGGGACGCGTCCGCTGGAACGGCTGGCTGGCATGGCTGTTCCGGGTCAGTGGTGAAGCACCGGGCAAGCCAGGGCCAGTCTCGGCAGCGATAAAAGACCGATTCGCCCACACCGGGTTCGATGTCCGGAGCGAGATTGTTGAATTGAAAGGCAGCCAAGGTGCTGGTCATTGTGGCGGAAAAGAAATAGGCTGGAGGATTACTTCGCTTTGCTAGCAATGACAGGCTAAATCGGAGTAAAATGGGGGCATGGAAGTCCAGATTGCCGTCGCAAAAACAAACAAGTACGCCGTCACCGAAAGCGGTGATACGCTTGAAGTGGTGGAACGGCCCAACGGTGGTCTTTCGGTGGTGCTGGCCGATGGACAGACTTCGGGTCGCGGCGCAAAAGCAGTCTCGATGATGGTCGTTCGCAAAGTCATCGGCCTGCTGGCCGAAGGTGTGCGCGACGGGGCTGCGGCACGGGCAGCTTCGGATCTGCTTTACACGGACAAGAAAGGCAAAGTCACTTCCACTCTCAATATCGTCTCGGTGGATTTGCATACCGGGACAGTCGTCATCACCCGCAACAACCCGTCACCCTTTTTCATCGCCCGCGGCGAGGAAATTGACTGCATTGGTTCTGAATCCAACTCAATCGGAACCGCCCGCAACACCCGGCCGGTCATCAGCGAAATACCAGTTGAGCCAGGATTGGTCATCGTCATCTACACAGACGGGCTGATCCATGCCGGAGAACGAGTCGGACGCCCAATGGATGTTTGCACCTCGCTCAAAGCCATGCTCGAAGAACAGGACCCCTCCCCACAAGCCATCGCCGACACGCTCCTGGCAGAAGCAGTCAATCTGGATGAAGGCCGCCCCACAGATGATATCAGCGTGGTGGTACTCAAAGTGTTGAAACGGCGGGGGGACGATGTTCGCCGCATGACGGTCCGGCTGCCGATGTGATAAACCCCATTTCAAATCGAAGGCAAATAATTCAGACTTCCGGTTAAAAATACCACCAAATCCTATCGAGCCGGGAGGATGGTTGGTTCTATGGAAGAAAATAATCACCTCAAATCCATCCTGTTACGCATTAACCACTAGTCCGAGATCCATCCTACCGCCAGCGTGCTGCTTGGTGACCGGAAATATAATGGCAGTGTTGAGCGGACCGGAGCTGTCGAACCATTTACTTCATGACAACAATGATTATCCAACTGAATAAGGAACCCCCAGGTACGCCCGCAACCTCTAATCGGCATCGTTGGTCCATGCGGTGCGGGAAAAACAACCCTGGCTGAAGGTCTGCGCCGGAAAGGCTATCGGGCACGCGCCATTGCGCAGGAGCATTCTTACGTCAAGACATGTGGCAGCGTATTACCAAGACCTGATATTTTGATCTTTTTACAAGCATCCTGCTCGGTAGGTGGGAAACGACGAAAGCTGAATTGGACCGAAACCGAATGGAAGGAACAACAAAGACGGCTGACTCATGCTCATGAACATGCTGACTTGTTGTTGAATACCGATCTCACTGGGAATCGGAGAAGTCCTTGATCTTGTATGTGGAGTTTCTTAATAACCGGATCCACCGCGTGTAACGCTGGGCGATTGAGGATTCCCCTACCCATGACCTTTCAATCGGAGTATAATCACCCCCGCCGCCAGCCAAAGGCTGGCATTTTTGTGAATGGAGAAGTGTTTTATGAATCGTCGCCAATATAACTGGCTCTTTCTCATCATCCCATTGATCGCACTGGCAATTTGGGTGGACATGAGCAAGCAAATCACCATCGCCAACCCCTTCAATTCCCAAACAAGTCTCATAGACCGCAACACGCCATCCAGCTCGGGCTTGATTTGCGCGGCGGTCTGCAAGTGCTGCTGGAAGCCGATTTACCTGCCAATGCAACGGTCAGTTCGGACGATCTGAATGTCACCCGGCAGATCCTGGAAAGCCGTGCCAATGCCCTGGGTGTAAGCGAAGTGGTTATGCAAGTTGCACCGCCACGCCGCATCGTTGCCGAGTTTCCCGGTTTACAGGACCCGGCACAGGTCGATCGCTTCACTTGCAACAGACCGGTCTTGCTCGAATTTGTGGATATGGGTACCGCACCCGTGGCACGCGGGACAATCATCCAGACCGACTACGGAACATCCACCTCATCTACGACTACAACGGGACACCTCCGGATACCACTACTCCAACCGACACCCCCAGCCAACAGACACCCCGGCCACAACCCCCACCACCAATCCGCTGAACTCCAGGCGGCGACCCCAGCTCCAACTGCGACCCCTACGCCAACCATTTACCACACTGTCATGACCGGCGCAGCACTCAGTTCTGTCAACGTGCAAGCCGCATCACTGGTCGGGTTCGTATATTGCTTTCACCTTGAAATCCGAATTCGCCACCACTGTTCGCTGATTTTACCGGCAGCCATATCAATCAATATCTTGCAATCGTTTTGGATAAGCGGGTGATCTCCATCCCAAGCATCAATAACAAGATCACTGGCGGGCAAGGAATCATCCAGGGCAGTTTCACCCAGGACAGCGCCAATACGCTCGCCATCCAACTGCGCTATGGCTCGCTACCGATCCCGATCAAAGTGGTGGAGAGCCAGTCAGTGGGTGCCGACGCTGGGAGCTAGAATCCGTCAACCGCAGTGTAATTCGCGGGTATCATTGGCCTTCTGATCGTGATCCTTTTTATGGTCATCTACTACCGCCTGCCGGGTTTCATCGCAGATCTGGCGCTGTGGTCACATTCGCGGTCATCGCTTGATGCTCTTCAAACTCATCCCGGTTGTTCTAACCCTCTCCGGTATTGCAGGTTTCATCTCTAAGTATTGGTATGGCCGTGGATGCCAACATCCTCATTTTCGAACGTCTAAAGGAAGAACTGCGCGCAGGCCGCACTCTACGCCAGGCCATTGACCTGGGCTTGGAAGCGTGCCTGGCCTTCCATCCGTGACTCGAACTCCTCCACTCTCATCACCTGCATCATCCTGTTCTGGTTTGGCAGCGCCTTCGGAGCCAGCGTGGTCAAGGGATTTGCCTTGACCCTAGCTTTGGGTGTGCTGGTCAGTCTGTTCACGGCCATCATTGTCACCCGCACCTTCCTGCATGTCGTGCTGGATAATATCAAATTCACCGAACATCCCCGCTGGTTCGGTATTCAGGAGAGCCATAATGAATCTCATTAAATATCGTTACCTGTACTTCGGCATCTCCTTGCTGGTCATCATCCCTGGCGTCCTTGCCTTGATCTTTTGGGGGTTGCCGCTGGGTATCGACTTCACAGGCGGAAGCTTGCTGGAGGTCAAGTTCGCCTCCGGGCAGCCACCAGCCATCGCAGATGTCGTGGCTCTTTACAACGCAATGTCCAACTCTGCAGGCCGACATTTCCGATCCCCTGGTCCAACCGGTTGGGACTGATTCGCTTTCTATTCGCTCAAAAGAGATCAACGACACAATGAAAAGCGAGATCGTGGCGGCATTGAAGGATCGCTTTGGCAGCGGTCAGGACGTCATCATTACTGAACTTCACCCAGGTTAGTGCGGTAATCGGTCAGGAAATCGCCATCCGCGCTGCTGGAGCGGTGGCTCTGGCATCCCTGGCGATCCTAATCTACATTACCATCGCCTTTCGTAAAGTGCCAAATTCTTTCAGGTATGGTACGGCTGCCATCATTGCCACCATTCACGATATCCTGGTAACACTCGGAGCGGAAGCCATCCTGGGCCACTTCCTCGGCTGGCAAGCTGATGCCCTCTTCCTGACCGCACTGCTGACCATTATCGGTTTCTCGGTGCACGACGACATCGTAGTCTTCGATCGCATTCGCGAGAACTCGAACATTTATCGCCGCATTGACTTCAAGACCGTTGTCAACCATTCCATTGTCCAGACCCTCGACCGCTCGATCAACACACAACTGACAGTGATGTTCACGTTGTTGGCTTTGGCTCTCTTTGGAGGCGCAAGCATCCGCCATTTTGTGGTCATCTTGCTTGTTGGCGTATTCTCCGGCACATATTCATCCATCTTCAACGCCTCCCCCATCCTGGTTGTTTGGGAAAACAAAGAGTGGCGCAACTGGTTTCGCCGTAAACTCGAACCTGGAAATATCTAGACGTAAATACTTCCGAGGTTGAACCTCGGAAGTATTTATTATCATGCCCTGCCAATCTGAAAATGGGAATAGAAATAACTCAAAAGGCAAACCCCGTTGTGTTATCCAATCAGTCACTTCAATTCGCAGAGTGCCTTTCCTTATTTTTTAATTCTAATTCTCAGAGGTATAGCATCAAATCGTCTTCAATGATCTTTCTGGCCCTGTCAAACTCATCCCGTCAACGACCTCCATTGACAGAATTATTCACTTTGGATATACTCGAAAAGTCGAGTTGTTGGGTGCCCCCCTCACCCAGCGGCTCGGCATTTTTTTCTGGGAATAGATATAGACACTCGTCGTCTTTCCCACCATTCACACTTTGACCGATGGGCGCCAAGACCGTCTCGACCGCCCGCTTGAGCAGGGTTTGATAGCGTCTCACGTCCACGCTGCGCGGGTCCGGTGGTTCCAGCGCATCCCAAGCACGCACCCCGGGCCTACCGCGCGTATATAGGAAGCGCACCCTCTGCCCCGGACGCACGGCTTTCCCGGCTTCTTCCAATTGTCGCACCGCCCGCGCCGCAGGCGAGGGGGAAGAATACTCGCCCAACTCCCGGCTCAGTTTTTGCGACACCAGTAACTTCTCCAGCGGCACACGCCCGGCGCTCAGCGCATCCATCTTCTTGCGCACAAAAGCCAGAGCCCGCGGGTAGACTTCCTTCAAGTGCATCAGCATCCTCAGCCTTTGCCAGGATTTCCATGATGGCCATCTGCGTCTCCGCGATGAACGGCGCGGTATCTCTGCGGCGGGCCTCGATGCCGCGCACCTTGATCGAGCCGTCCTGGAAAACGCCGAAGTAGCGGTTGGGCACCGGCACCCTATCATTCACGCGTGACGGCAGGAACACCACCCAGCGGTATACCCCGTCCAGAGAAATCGGCAGGCCGGTCCGTTCGGTGATATCTGCCAACAGCACCTCAAAATCTGCCGGGGTTTTACAGCCCTCCTTATGCACCCACAGCCCATCCACGTACATGTGAAGGATCTCATAATCCATGTCTTCGGCGGCTTCCTTGGCACGCAGCAGCGCTTCACGGCCGTAGGCGGTCACCGCTTCGTGGGCTTCGATGCGACCGAATCTGGCATTCTTATAGCCCAGGTAGCCGAAGCAAGTGACCAGCAACCATTTATGTGCAGCTTGCCAGTGCCTGATAGACAGGCCGGCGGCAATCCCATCGGTGGAGAGTCAGCAGAGCCGACTTGAGCGCCAAGCGCTTGTTCAAAAGCGGTGCCAGCGTCATGGGAACGATCCCCGGTTCGCCTGGAGCAGGTTCCAAGTCCGTACCCTGCCCGCGGCACTTCCGGCGAAATATTGAACCTCACCATGATGCCCGGATACATCGAGACGAAATCGATCCCGCCCACGTCCCGGTGCAGTCCCACCGTGGGCTGGTAGACCATCCCACCCATATCCGACCGCATGCAGGTCCATGGCGGTCTTGGGCGTCTCCGCCTGGTTCTTGTGCCAGGGAATGAGAATGCTCTTCTGGAGGGCGGTGACGAATTGCATGGACGAGATCCCCGTGCCCGGAGAGAGCCGGGCAGCATCCTGGACCGGCTGGCGGGTGACACGCGCCATCTCCAGCACCCCTTCCATGCCATAGTCGTTCCACAGCATGGCATTGTGCCGGTCGAGGTGCCAGCGGCCGCGCAGCTGCACCTGCCGGCCGCGGTAGACGATCTGGCCGTACGAAAAATAGGTATGCTCTTTCCGTTCCACCACCGCCTGGCTTTCATCCCGGTTCAAAGGCAGCGCGATCCCGCTCTCTTTGCAAAGTTCCATCAGCAGCGGCATCAACCAGGTATCGCCCCAGGAGGTCAGGATCACGTCCGGGTCATAGCGCCTGAGGTCGGCGCCCAGGCCGATCAGAAGCGGGATGCCTTTTCTCAAGCGGCAGGGAATAACGGACGTGCTCATAAGAGACAATGATCGCCCTGGGTTCTCCATGCGCCGGGTCGCAGTCCGGTTCGAGCGACAGGATGCGCAGAGGAGCCGGTTCAGGTTCAAGGTCCCAGGGTGTATCCAGAGGAGTGATGCTCATCACTTTCTCACCCCGGACCTCCAGCCGGCAGCGCGCCAGCGGAAAGACACCGAAAGCCGCCGCATAGCGCAGCGGCAAGGAAATATCCGCATCGTAGTAGGTCAGGTCGGGGAAGGCAGCAACCATGCTTCGGAATAATTCATCCAGCTTTACCGGTTGCAAGACTTCGACAGCCAGGACGGCCACCATCCCCTGGAATACATCCTTGCGTTCGGTGCGCGACAGATGCACGGGAACCGCCTGCGCTTTGAGCCATTTCCAAAGCTCCCGGAGGCGTGGGGAAGGACCGGCGGCATAAACCGTCGCGGCGAAATCCTGAACGAAGCGGTACCGCTTCCCATCCTCTCCGATCAGCCAGAGGGTCAGGTTCGTTTCGTTCGGATAGACGTCAAACAGCCAGCCTGTGATCGTCGTTGTCATTTTTGCCTGGAGAGGATTTCTTCCATCCGCTGCTCTCAATTCGCATGACTTCCTTGTGCTCTTCCAACAGCATTGAAAGCAGGAAAGACTTCGAAGGGCAGGGCGTGGGAGGCATACTGCGCGGCCGCCAGGTGCTGGCGGGCAGCAGTGAACAGGTCGTCCAGAGCCAGTTGGTCCGCCCTTCGCAGGGCGCGCCGGAAGCGGGCAAAGGCGTGCCTCCTCCTGCATGAAGACTTGCGTGGCGGAAGGAAGTGTCCGTCCCATTAGAATAACCTCATCGGTTCAGGAGCCGGCGCAACCGGTTGGATAAAGTAAGTGTCCGCTGCCGATGCCTGGAGCAGGCCCAGCAGTTCTACGGCTGCCTGGCTCGGGACGGCCGGCGGGTGAACGCTCACCACCCCGCCTGCACCTCGTTCAAGCCGTTCCAGGTGCGTAATGCAGGCACGTAACAGCCGTTTCCGTTCCCCGATCTGGACAGACTCATCGTAGAACGTGCTGAGCATATCCAGAACGACAAAGGGGACCTGGATCGCCGGCGTGCTTTCCAGAAGCGAGAGCACCTGGTAACAGGTGAACGCCCGTGAAACCGTGATGCGGTTCAGGACATCTGGCCGCCCGCGCGCTGCTCGGGCAACCTTATAGGCGTTGAACCGGTTGCCACCATCCAGGACACGCAGAAATCCTCCCTCCCCCAGGCGGGCAATGGCATTGAGCATTGTGGAGTTCATGCTGCGCGGGCCAACCAGGAGGACCCAGCTGCCGGTTTTGGGTTTGATGGAAGTAATCATGCACACAGGGTATCCTGCCCACTTAATAAAAACAATCCCCTGCCAGGGGAGGAACAGGGGGGTAAGGAACGTAGCCTTTCAGGTGAGCCACCGCTGGGGGTGGTCTAGGTTTGCGCGTCCGCATCTACGAAAATAAATCCTTCCCCGCCGGGGAAATCGCGCTCCTCCAGCATGACCAACTGATGCAACTTCTAGTCGCCATTCGTGAAGCACCTTGTGGGGCGGTTTACCCGGTTCAATAAGTCGCTGAAGGGATTTTCACCTTCCTGTGCAGCTTGAACTACACCCGCGCAGTGCCCACATTTGCCCTCATATTCTCTTCCGAGACCCCCAATCGATCCGAAATCCGATGGTTGGTATTCCCCCTGTCGGACCCGCTCAGAGACCTCCTGCTCGATTGGCAAGAGCAATTGCCAGCGTTTCCACCGCTCCTTGTGCATCTTCGGCTATGTCAGGACCTAAGAAATGACTAGCTTTCGCAAACCACTTGACCTCGTTAAATATATTATCTATACTCTAACTATTATCAAACCTTTTAGGAGAAACCTGATGAACTCAAAATGGATGTTCCTTTTTGCTAGTGCAATTGTCCTATTTCTGATACTCAGCGGTTGTACTCCCTCAGGCACGCCCACCTGCCCAACCGCCAGCCTGCAAGCTCCCATACTGACCAGCCCGGCAATGTGGTCAGTGGTGGGTTCGCTATCGCCCTCGCTGAGCTGGTCTTATCCGGATGCATCGTGCAACCCGTAAGGGTATGCCATCGACCTCCAGACCGGACCATTTTTCACCGACAACCTCGGCGGAGGCACCGGGAATCCATCCACTACCTGGGGTCCCGGAAGTCCTTTGCAGCCAGGGAAGGAGTACGCCTGGGGTGTTCAAGCTATGAATGGAATAACGGCTGGCCCTTATGCCGGTTTCAGCTATTTCTTTACCGGCCCCATGTGTGAAACGGCCGCACTTGTGGCGCCGGCTTTGCTCCAGCCAGTAAATTACGCAATTATCAACAACCTGAATCCAACGCTCATCTGGCAGTATCCAAACCCCTGCCTGCCAGAGGGTTATCGGGTCGACCTGTCGACCGACGTGACCTTTGCTGATACCAGTCTGAGCGGTGGCACCGGAAACCCGTCCACGTGCTGGGGGCCAGGGGAGCCGCTAGCAGACTGCACCGTGTACTTCTGGAAAATCGCTCCGATCAATGGCACAACGCTTGGCCCGGCCTCAGGTTTGTTCTCATTCATCACCGATGTAAACGGTACCTGCCCCACTCCGACACCGGTAGGCCCTTCCCCAACACCAATAGGTCCTTCAGCAACCCCGGTGGAACCCACTTTCACACCCACGCCGGTGGAACTCACATTCACACCCACCCCGCTGGTGTTCTTCTTCACCCCGAATTTCAATGCTTATTGCCGTTTCGGACCGAACATTTCCTTTCCTTGGTTTGATGTTGCGATGAAAGGCCAATCTTACCTGATGGATGGACGCAACCTAGCCAACGACTGGTTCCGGATCATGATCACAGCCTCGAAAGGCTGTTGGGTACTGGCCAGCTCGGGTACACCATCCAAAGATCCTTCCGGTCTACGGGTGCTGGCCGAAGTGCCTACGTTCACCGCCACGCCTGTAGCTTTGTGCTCGCAATTCACCACCCGCGAGACCTGTAAGTTACAGTATGCGGATTGTGTGTGGGTACCATCCACCACGCACCCAGGCGATTGCGTGAGCAAATAACCAGATTTGTTTAGACCATATTACCCAAAATCGCCTGGCAAATTCCCGGGCGATTTTGGTTGTCCGGCAAAGTTTTCCTGGTATCCGGGAGCAGCTGCTTGAATCGGATCATATAAGAATAAAGGCAGGCAGCAAGAGCTTGTTGACCGCTTCTCGCCCACAGCCTTTCGGTCCAATCCTCCTATGCAATCTTTGCCTCCAAGAAATTCCTCAACTCCTCGCAAATCATACTCGCAGGTTGCTCCGCATCACCTTCTACACCACACATACGCTTGGCATAGCAACAAACTCATTTTCCCGGATCACCCGCCACCACTAGCCAAGGCAGCATCAAGCCACCAATGGCGGATCCGATCCTATGAGAGATCGAAGAAGACAGTTTCATCAATAAGAAGCATCTTTCCCAAATATTGCCAAACTTGGAGCCGATTTGCTTCCAATGGGAACCTGATTAACCAAAAAGCCCTCAAATTCGGGGGCTATGGGGCTGTTAATCGCCATCATTCATGCTGGGGGCAATGGATTCGAACCATTACTAACTGTTCCAGAGACAGTCGTCCTGCCATTAGACGAGCCCCCAATTCCAGCGGGCGGTATTCTACCATGCCAGATATATTCCGTCTAGGGTTGCGCATCGATATGTATAGCCTTCTATATTAGAATATTATCCCTCAAATAAATCCCGCAATGCAGCTTCGGCAGTCTCAAAACGGAAACGGAATCCAAGTTCTTGCAGTCTCTTTGGGACCATATACTGTCCCTCCAACACCAGGGTGGACATTTCCCCAAGTAACAAACGCAATGCAAAGGCCGGGACAGGCAGCCAATAAGGGCGTCTGCATCACTTTTGCCAGAATATGTCCAAATTCGGCATTGGAGAGCGGTTCCGGTGCAGATAAATTGAAAATGCCCTAGCGCCTTGTCATTTTCCAGCAAGAAGCGGATGCCTGCCACTTCGTCTGCAGGGTGAATCCAAGGGAAGCCTTGCCTGCCATTTCCCAATGGGCCGCCAGCAAATAACTTGAAAGGCAGCATCATGCGCTGCAAGGCGCCTTCATTCTTTGAGAGTACAACACCAGTGCGGATAACGACCCGCCGCACGCCTAACTCTTCGACCGGTTGACTGGAAGCTTCCCATGCCTTGCAAACTTCCGCCAGAAAGCCACGACCGGAAGCAGATTCTTCAGTCACTGGTTCAGCACCGTGCGGACCATAGAATCCAACCGCCGAAGCCTGAATTAGAACTCTTCGGTCGTGGGTTGGCCTGCACGAATGGCATCGCTTATTGCCTGCCCAGCTTCCACGCGGCTGGAGAGAATCCGGTTTTTTCGCGCTCTGGTCCAAGGTCCGGACCCGAGGCTCTCTCCTGCAAGATTGAACGATGGCATCCACCTGGGAGACCAATTCTCCCCATCCGGTGGTCGTCCGTCCATCCCAGCCAACGCCCTGCGCTCCCTCAGCCAGCTGCGCCGTCTGCAGATTGCGAGTCAATATCCAGACTTGATGTCCCTCTGTAAGCAGAGATTTCGTCAAAGCCGTTCCAATAAATCCGGTACCACCAGCAATGATTATACGCATAGTATATTCCTTTCATAAAACCTGTCAGGTGTGGAGTATAATTCACGCCAATGTGGAGGCGCTATGAATGCGCCAGTTCTGGTTCTTAACGCTAATTTTGAGCCGATCAATGTCTGTAACACCCGCCGCGCTGTTGGCCTGATCTTTTTGGGGAAAGCCGATCTGGTCATGAATGGCCGCGGCTATATTCAGACAGTTAGACAAACCATTCCGATACCTTCCGTCATCCGCCTGGAACAGATGATTCACCGCCCACGCCTTCAGGTCAAACTGACCCGCCGGGAGGTTTTTCGCCGAGACAGATACACCTGCCAGTATTGCGGACGACGCTCCAACGACCTGACTGTTGACCATGTCTGGCCCAAACATCTGGGCGGTGAACATATCTGGACAAATGTGGTAGCCGCTTGTCCATCCTGCAACCATCGCAAGGGTGGACGGAAACTGGAGGAGGTCAATATGTCCTTGCTGCATGCCCCGAAGGAACCCCCTGCCAGTGCCTACTATATCTTCGGACGACACCTGGAGGAAAACGCTGAATGGGAACAATTCATCCATGGATGGTAAAGAACCAAACATACCCCCGGCGATTATAGCACCAGGTATTGATTTATTAATATTTAATAATCTAATCTTTCGTGATATTACCAAATTCACTGTCTAGCCGGAGAGCTGGACTCAGCGGCAATTTCCGTCGGATACGGATAAATATATGCTTAGTCTCAGCTTAGTTACTGATCCCGCTGCCATGGAATTTAGACACTTCGGGGATAGCAATGCATTTCCCAAAATAAATAGTTTTAGCATCCTATGTGCCTTTCTATTAAGCCTATCCCTATTTTCAAGGCAAATATCAATAGCACAGGAGTAACCCATGTTTCGATAATTGCCGCGATGGTCAATAATGGCAATACCAGACCAAGACCAATCTTTGTCCAATCAGCGATTGCTTCGATGAGCACCTCACCGAGGGTTCTGCTGAGGGCGCGGCGTCACCAGCACGATCCCAATATACAAAATTGCGGCGCTGGCAAGAATCAGGGCTGGGATTTCAAAGATGCCGTGGGGGAGGATGCCAAACATGCCCACTTTCAACGGCGACCCTCCCATTGCCCGGATTAACGCCAGTACCGCCCCAATGATCCCCATATTTAGAAGGTAAACCAATGCACCCAGAACGCCGAAAGAGAACAAGCCCAAAAGAAGGATAACAACAATAGCCTGCAAATTGTGCCCCCAGATCGCCGGGAAGGAAATTCCAACATTGGCCACCGGTACACCCATCCCGGAGGACAAAATGCTGGAAAGATCACCTGCTTTAAATTGATCCATAATTTTGGGGAATTCGAAGTACCCAAATATAACCTGCCACAACTGCCATCAAACCGATACCAACCGTCAGGATTATGGATGGGAATCTGTTTCCGAACTGTTCTCAAGACCTCAACTCTAAACCAACCCCACAAGGATCTGGCATCTCCTTTGAAACGCCCGCCAGAAAGTCCGTCCGATCCAGCGCAAATTGAGAACATCAATTTCGCGCCCCAGCAAAGCCTCACGCTGGAAATGGGCAATGCCGACACGCGCCAACAGCGCCGTCAAGACCGCCACCCCAACCACCGCCAGCCAGAGCACCTGGTCGTTGCCCCAGAACAACATAATGCTCTCGCCCTGGATAAGCAATGCCATCGGGATAACAATGAACGAAGCCATCAGATTGGCCGCCCGCACTGAAGTGGCCTGGGTAGAAATCAGAATGGCTCCGCTGACCATCAGAAGTGCCTGAACGGTTGTGAGGATCAGCGTCTGCATCATCCGATTGAGATCGGGGAATGGGATACGCTGGAAATAAAGGCCGATCATGTAGACAGTGATCCCCAGGTAAGAAGTCACCAGCGGTGCAGCCGTCCCGGCAATCAATTTTCCCGATGAAAAGCTGCCAGTCCTTGAGCGGGCTGACCAGGAGCGGTTCAATCGTCCCGCGCTCTTTCTCACCCACGAACGACTCCAGGGCAATCACCAGCGAAACCGTAATCGGGAAATAACCCACCACCATGAGCAGGAACGGCACCAGCCGCTCGGCAACCAGCGGTGTTCCATATTGGGTCGTAAAGTTTATGGCAGCCTGCGCACCCAAATCGGCCAAGAACGGCAGGACCAGCGTCAGCACAAACATCGGAAATATGATGCGCCAATCGCGTAATTGGTCACGCAATTCGCGCCAGGCCACCAGCCAAACCATGCGGAGATCGTCCCTCCAACTTTTAGGCACGATTCACCTGCGCCATGGCAGCCAGATAGACCTGTTCGAGGGTGCGGGGCAATTCCTGTAACGCCACCACTTCCACCTTGCGTTTCATCAATTCTTTTAGCAAAATGGGATTGGAAATCTGCGGGTTCTTCAACACGGAAACCGGGAGCCGGTATCACTGGTCTCGAGTGGAGTGACACCCGGAGGCAGGTTCAGGGTCCCGTGCGGCCATTTGCCCTGCACCCGCACCTCGTACTCAGCCGGTCCCAGCAAGTTTCGTTTCAATTCATCCATCGTCCCGCTGGTCAAAATTCGCCCTCGATAAATGATGGCGATTTTGTTTGCCAGCATTTCAGCCTCAACCAGGTTGTGCGTACAGATAATAATGGTGCGCTGTTCCGTGCGCAAACTGGCAATTGCATTCCGCACCAACTGTGCAAATTCGGGATCCATGGCTGAGGTTGGTTCATCCAGCAAAAGCACGGGCGGTTCGTGGATCAATGTGCGTGCCAGCGCCAGTTTCTGGCGCATACCCTTCGAATATTGACCAATGGGGTGTTTGGCAACTTCGGCCAAACCGAAGTACTCCATCCACTCCCAGCTTCGTTTCTGGCGTGCTGCCGTCTCTAAACGATAAACCTTGCCAAAAAAATCAAGGTATTCCAAACCAGTCATGCGCAGGTATAAACCGTGTTGTTCAGTCAGCACGCCGACCGAAGCCCGCACCTGATCCGGGGATTGGACCACGTCGAACCCGGCTATGCGCGCCCGTCCCCGGGTGGGAGCCAGTACTGAGGTCAGCATACGGACAGTGGTGGTTTTCCCAGCTCCGTTCTGGCCAAGGAGCGCAAGCACCTGTCCAGGATAAACGTCGAGACTGACGCCATCCACCGCCCAGTAATCGCCAAATTGTTTACTCAGGTCTTCGGTCTGGATCATTACACGTTAGGCACGCCGGGGGCGATGTTTGAGGAATATGAACACTCCCGCAACCACCGCCACAATTACTACAAATGTCTGGTTGAAATTTATACCGCCCACCTGCGCGGCGTCCAAGCGCAGAAACTCAAGACTGAAGCGCCCGATGGAGTACATTATCATATAGATAAGGAAGATGTCGCCTGGTTTCAACCATTTCTCAAAGCGGCGCGCCAGCCAGAGCAACACAGTCATGTTGATCACATTCCATAATGATTCATACAAGAACAGTGGGTGGAAGTACTCATAATTCTGATAACCTTCCACACGGTGGAGAGGGTCAATGTAGATTTTCCAAGGGAGGTTCGTGGGTAAACCATAAAGTTCCTGGTTGAAGAAATTACCCCAGCGACCAATAGCCTGTGCCAGCGCCACGCCCGGCGCAACCACATCCGCCCAAGTCAGGAATGAGATTCTCTTCCTGCGGCAATAAATCCATAATGCCAGCGCCCCGCCAATCACTGCTCCGGGGATGCCCAACCCACCGTTGCGGATGTTAAGCATATCCAGCGGATGCATCAAGTACCACTTGGTGGTGATCCCTTGTGCGACCATCGAAGGCGGAGGTGTCAGGATGTGCCAGATACGCGCACCAATGATCCCGGCCAGCACAACCCAGAATAATGCATCCCAAATAAATTCCGGATTCATACCGCGGCGCTTCGCCTCCGCCTGTCCCAGGAAAGCGGCAGCAATCACGCCAAGCGTGATTAAAATCCCATAATAATAAATGTGAAAGGATTGGTTGAGAAATGGGATGGGAATATCAAAACCGTTTGGTAAAGTTGGCATGATTTACTCCTGAGATTGAGATAAGCGACGATGAGCATCCCGCCGCACACGAAGAATACGTTGCAAAGCCGTAAAATTTGCCAGGATGGCAATAATAATCAAGACAAGCAATGGCAAGTTGAAAATCAAACCGGGGATAAGCACAATATAACGCTCGACGCGTGTTAACAAGCCAACATTTGCATCCAGTTTCGATGCATCTGCACGCGCTTTGACATATGATACCAGCACCGACCCGGCTGCCGCCAGGTATGCTAAAATCACACCAGCGGCATTTGCCTGGAGCATATAGTAAATAAGGAAACCAAGGAAAAGAAATAGTTCCGAATAGCGGTCAGTAACCGCATCCACAAACGCACCCCAATCACTGGCTTCGTTACGCAGGCGTGCCAATGCCCCATCCATGGCATCCACCGGACCCATGATCAACAGCAAGATGCCAGCCCAAGTCATGTGACCGAAAGCAATCAACACGGCAGCAGCCAATCGTTCCCACGAGACCAATCAAAGTGACTGTATTTGGTCGGATACCGAGACGATTAAAGAAACCAGCTATCGGGTTCAAATACCAACGGAACCAGACCCGCATCTTATCGGCAAATGTCATTTTCTTTTGTTCGGAAGGTTGAGTCAATGGAATTCCTCTTAGGACTGGTATCAAAACTGGGCAATCATACCACACTAGGTATTATCATCCACGGGCGAGTTCCCGTTCTCATCGTCCGGTTCGAGCAGTACTTCGCGGTCGCGTCCGCCGCCCATGGAGGGTCCCACCACCCCTGTCTCCTCCAATTGATCCAGCAGACGCGCGGCTCGCGGATACCCAATTCGCAGACGCCGCTGGAGCATGGAAGCACTGGCGCGCTGTTCCTTCTTGAGCACGGTGATCGCCTGCTCAATTAATACATCGTCGCTGCCTTCGTCGGCTGCTTCGTTTAGCATTGACTCCCATGGCGGGCGGACATCCTTCTGCGGCACCGTCTTCTGCCAGTGGGAAATGACGCGCTCGATCTCCTGGTCAGTAACCATCACCCCCTGAGCGCGTACGGGGCTGCCCACTTCAGGATTCAGGAAGAGCATATCGCCGCGCCCGAGCAAAGTCTCTGCACCGGGTAAATCCAGGATAACACGCGAATCCACACCTGAGGCCACAGAAAATGCCAAGCGCGCCGGGAAATTGGCCTTGATAAGACCGGTCACCACATCCGTGCTGGGACGCTGTGTGGCAACCACCAGATGAATGCCGGTGGCGCGCGCCATTTGCGCCAGGCGGACCAGATTGTGTTCGGTTTGGTCGGGAGCCGACATCATCAGATCAGCCATCTCGTCTATCAAGACAACAATGCGTGGCAGTGTCTGTACATCCTTGCGGCGTTGGAGTTGGCGGTTATAAGCATCAATATCACGGGCTTTGGCGGCTTCCAACAACTTGTAACGGTGCTCCATCTCCACCACCACCCAGCGCAACACACCCAGGATACGCTGGATATCCGTCTCAACCTTGCCATACAAATGCGGCAGACCGTTAAAACGGATCAACTCGACCATTTTTGAGTCGATCATCACCATACGCAAATCTTCAGGGGCATTATTCATGGCGAGGCACACCGCCATCGCAGCAATACAAACCGACTTACCCGAACCGGTCGTCCCGGCGATAAGCAGATGCGGCATACGCGCCAAGTCTGCCACGAGTGGATTGCCTGAGACATCCCGCCCCAGCGCAATCGTCAAGGGTGAACCAACTTTGTAAAAGGCTTCCGTCTCCAACAGCGGGCGCAGACGCACCAGGGAAGAACGCGGATTCGGTACTTCGATACCCACATATCCGCGCCCCGGAACTGGTGCTTCGATACGCAGACGTTCAGCGGAGAGAGACAGTGCCAAGTCCTTTTGAAGACTGGCAATTTGCGCCACGCGGACTTTCAATCTGCTGGGCATCTTCTTCCGTACCCTTTTTGATAAACCCTGGTTGAACAGCAAACTGCGTGACCGTCGGCCCAATTCGAAAGCCGACCACCTTTGGCC
This sequence comes from uncultured Chloroflexia bacterium, assembly GCA_963760315.1. Classification (GTDB taxonomy): domain Bacteria; phylum Chloroflexota; class Anaerolineae; order Anaerolineales; family Villigracilaceae; genus UBA877. Next base: position 479,489 of record CAVXCK010000003.1, on the reverse strand, counting down.
GGGATGCCAAATTCAGAAAGCGACTTTTCAATCTGCCCCGCAGTCTGATTAATCGTCCGCTCGTCTGGGCGGACAGCTTGTTCACCGAGCAACACATTCAGCGGAGGTAGGCGTTCTCCACGCGGCGGAGGTGAGGCCGGTCGGCTGTCCTGTTTTTCGGGAATTTTGAATGACTTGCGAAATTCCGGTGGTAGTTTCTGGGCGGGTTTCCTGGTGCCGTTGACAGAACTTGCAACAGGTTTTATCCATTGGAAGTGGGGAAACGACCGGAATTTCTGGTGCAGCAGTTCCCGGACCAGCGCAAGAGGTTCACCAGATAGTTTTAACAACCAAACTTCGAGGGGATGCCAGAGACGAAAAGCGGCCATCAATGCCAAGTCCCCAACACAAGAAGATGACCAACCCGCCCCAGATCGGACCAATGAAACTGGACCACTAACATTGAAAGTCCCCAGCCAATTTGCCCGCCCCACATATTCCCTTCAGTCAACCGGTTGCCACTAAGAATTGACAGTACTGCCAGCGTTAAAAAAACTGCCAATTCCAGAGCAATCACCTGCCCCCAGCGTACTTTCACCGCGCTGGCGACTGCGGCGAAAAGCCAACAAGCCCATTGCTCCGGCTGCAAGATATAACCAAAAAGCTCCCCCAACCAAGCCAGATTTCAAGAAGAGACACCCATTTTTCAAGAAGCGTACCTTTTGACAACCCGAAAATCCCAAAGAGGGTCATCAAGGCAAAGGCCAACAGGATAACGCCGAGGATATCCCAAAGAAAACGCCCGAAGTGGGTTTCAAACCGGGCCAGGCGATCCACCCAGTCATTGGAACTGGGCTGTCTTGGAGTGATTGTCTTCAGATTGCGATTGGGACTTACGAGATGCAGATGGCATATCAGTTGATCTTCATGCTTAAACCAAGGCGTTGGCGGGAGGCCTCCACTTGAAGAACCCGCACCTGCACAATCTGTCCCGGGATAAGGATATCTTTGATCGTTTTATTGGGAGGAAGCGGGATTTCCGAAGCGTGGATCAAGCCCTTCCAAGCCTTCTTCAAGGCGGGCAAACGCGCCAAATGGTGCCAAGTGCTGTCACAACTGCCGGGACAATCGCATTTACCGGGTATCGCTCCTGAGCAAATTCCCAAGGATTTGGCAATAACCGTTTCAAGCTAAGTGCAATCCGGCAGCGTTCCGGCGCAACTTCCATCACCTGGACTTCGACTTGCTGTCCAACCTGGCACACCTGATCCGGGATGAGAGACACGTCCCCAGGAAAGTTCGGAAATGTGGATAAGTCCTTCAACGCCACCCAAGTCCACAAACACCCCGAACTCAGTAATATTGGTCACCTCACCGTGAATATGCTGACCTGGCTGGATGGTGCTGAAAAGTGCCGGGCGTTTGCCAGCCTCCGCACGAGCGGCGCGTTCTGAAAAGACCATGCGGCCCTCTTCAGGCACACACTCGATCACTTTCAGCCGCAATGTCCGACCGACATAAACAGAAAGGCAATCTTCGCGGCGGTCTTCATTGGGTTGAATGGGCAAGTCCACCAGATGTGAACATGGTACAAAGCCATTTAACCCTTCCCCTTCAACCAGCAAGCCTCCCCGGTTATATCCTGTGACAGTCAGTTCGATAATTCCATCCTGGCTGATACAGCGACATTGCCCGCTCCCAATCAATAGATGGCTTTGCAGATTCCTCCACCTTCGGAGGTTTAGCCATGGCTTGTATAGCCCGACTTTCTTCTTCTGCCAAAACCGACGCCCACCACCCATCATCATAAATCGGGACATCTTTTTCAGATAATTGATTATGCACCATTCAACTTGTCCAACCTCCTTCCCATAATCCGTACCTGTGTCTGGCGCTCCATCTCGAGGATCACACGCGCCACTTCTTCAATCGCAACCCTTTGTTTGCGATATAAGTCCGCTTCGGACATTGCCAGGCGGGTAGCGACTTCACGTACCTTACGACCCTCAACGAACTTCATTTCAAGGATATTAAATAAGATCCATTCCCCGGTAAAACGTCGTTCTCCCTCCGGGCGGACATTATCCATTGCCTGGCGCAGGATGGACCGCAAAGCATTGGCAGAATTGTCGTTGTGCTCATTCAAAGCCTGTCTGGACAATCTGAAGATTAAGAAGGGGATTTTGGGTCAATTTCGGACCGCCCCAGTAGTGTGTTAGGGCATCCCGCACCCATTCCGCCATATCCGATTCAGGAGGTAATGCCTCCTCTAGCAGGCTAGTCTTGCTGTCATAACGGCCGACTGCTCGCAAGCGCTGGAACATATCCACTTGTGGACGGAGGTCTTCCAGAGAGCGGAAAACACTTTTCTGCAAACGACGGTCCTGCAAGGCCAAAGAAGCCCGTCGGATAAGAAGTTTGAGAGCCTGGCGCTGCTCAGTGAGAATGGCCTGTTCCGGGCAGACGCACAGCCCCCAATAAACCAAGCAAGGATGGCTCGCCTTCCACGGTCTCTGGTGGTTGATGGAGCGGGAATAACCAGTAATCACCCCAAATATATTCGTCGCCATTCCCATTCCCCTCATGAGTGACCACCTGCAATGCTTCCGAAAGGTTGGATTCTTTAAGCAGTGGCAAATTTCTCGTTGATACAACCATTGAGAGTTCTGTCTCCATCCAATGCAGCGACAAATGCTGCCGGTGACTGTAAATGGTCACGCACAGCAGCCAGTACAGATTCCAAAAATTGACGCAAATCATTTTGCGTAATCAGCCGTTCTTCAAAGTTTTGCAGTAAGGCCAGATCGGCACGGTCACGTCCAAAAAAAATCAAACGTTCCCAAAGCGGAGCGACCAGCGTAATGGTATGCTCCATCAGCAATACTGTCGCTACCATGGCGGTTGGAACTGCACCGGAATAAATCGTCCCAAACAATTCACCCACGACGCCGGACGATGGTCATCACACCCAGCGCGGCGGAGGCGGTAACGGGTCCACGCATGATCCATTTGAACAATCTACTCTTTACCACCCGGTCAGGCCAGGAAACGCCGAAGAAAGCTACCGCATAAGCCATAATAACAATCAACCCACCCACCAGCAAATTACTGACCAAGGCCATTCCCCAAAAGAGATAGGGATGACTTTCCGCCAGAACCGAACCATAAAGAAGATATGGGAACGACCCAAGTGCAGGAGCAGTGGCTCCTGCCAACAGATAAATCATGCGGCGGCGACCTGAACGGGTCAATGTGTGGCGATAAGCACGTCCAAAATTAACCCAAGCCAGGACCATGGTAATCACATAATAAGCTGTAAAGATCTCTGTCCAGACTGGTACGCTGGAGATGGGGTGCAGGCTGGCCTGTCATTACCATTGGACCAAGCAGATAACCATAATCCCAACAGCATTAGGAATAATGTCGAAACGAAGTACATTGCTCGGACGGCTATACGCCTTCGCCCACGCGAAGGACGACCAGTTGTAACAAGAATAGCATCAGACAATATGCAAATAAGCGGGAGGTAAAAAAATGATCCCTAACCATTCCAACCGCAGGAAAAGGGTAATTATGTCCGGAGAAGCGGCCGAACTCTCCAATGCTTCAGAAGTAAAAACCACCACCACACATAACAGGATGATGGCAAACGAACGTGCCACCCGGTCACGCAAATTGAATGATAGCGCATATAAAAATAACGAAAAAGCCGTGATGGCGATCCCGGCTGTGAGAATATCATTGATCGTTCTTATCCCCACCAGCAAATCCTGAAACCAACCGTTAAACATTCATACCTTCCGTACAACTACCGAATGGAACGTCCAAAGAACAGCGCTATATCCTGTGTTTCGTAATACTGGTCATTATACCCGCAGAACTCATATCCTAGTTTTTGTGCAAATCGAATGGCTGGATTATTCTTCGATGGCATTTCGAGTAAAGCCCGGCGATTTTTACGGTCCACCGCCCAGGATTGAGCTGCCAACACCAGTGCACTCGCAATCCCCTGGCGGCGAAAACGGGGAGCGACTACCACATCCATCAACCAAGCAGTGCGCAGGAAGGATTGACATCATTCGTGCGGACATATCCCAACTGTCTGTCCCACTAATGACCGCCACCAGCACCCCAGACCGGCGGTTCCAGGATTCGGATAACGCACTAACCGGCCGCGGGTAAAAGACCGATACCGAACGCGGCAAGCGAATCTCCCGAAAAATAGCACCAATCTGGCCGTCCTCATGTTGTACATCCATTTGCCAGACATATTCGGTCTGGCAGGAATGGTCAATCGCCATAAGGCGGATAAATCGGTCGCAACTGCGGAACGTATCTGGACTTCGGGCATGCGTCACCTCATGGGGCTGCAACTCGCAACGGGACAATGCAAGGCGGGAGCGCATTACCTTGATTGTCTATGACAACCAAGCGAAGATTGTAATCGCCTGGAGTAACCTCGCTGGTTTCCCAGCGTCCCAACTCACCAGTCCTGATTTACTTTACGATCGGCCTGAATGGTGGACCAAACGTCTGTTCCAAGGGAGAAAATTCATAACTTATAAAATCCAAAGTTAGGAATGTCGGCCGTTCCCAACAATATAACCTGGCCTTTTACGATATCTCCGGGTTTAGGTGAAGTGATCATAATTTGACCAGGGATACATCCGGCTGTTTGAGGCCGTTGGAGTAGACACAGGGGTAATAACACCAATAGTTGCCAATAACTCCGGCGGGATAGTACTAGTGGTCGTGATCAACGGATTCAGAGTCGGAGTGACGAGCAGGGAAAAAGCCGGCATGTTTGGTGCCAGAAATACTATCAACACCAGTTCCGCAACAGCCAGAAAGACAATCAGTGAAATTGCAGCTACTGCCTGGCTTGTATGCCGGTGGGCTGTTTCACGTTCCAGGCCATACAAGGATCCACTCATCTCACGCCGGGCCCGTACCAGGCTGCGAATGCAAACATCAGCCTCCTATGACAAGGAGGAGGTAAATTAAAATTGCATAACTGGTAAAAAATGCAAAATAGTTGCCATCCCACCCACTAAAGTAATCGCAAAACGCCTCGAATGATCGTTTCCAACTTTGGGACAATCAACCGGCCGGCATGCAAGAACTTCCTCGTGAGAGGTAATAGTATTCCCATCCAGATTGGCCTTATTACTGATCCCGGAGAAACCCAGAACCCGGGTGCCACCATGGCGCGCCACAATCACTTCTGAGACGGTGGACATGCCAACCGCGTCAGCTCCGGCTATACGCAAAAAACGTAAGTCTGCAGGAGATTCAAAAGACGGACCACTTAGCCCGGCATAGACGCCTTCGCGGAGGAGTAAATTGTCTTTCCTTGGCAACCTTACGTGCCAGGTCGCACAACTGACGGTCATAAGATTGACTCATATCAGGGAAGCGCGGCCCGAACTCATCCAAATTTGGCCCGATCAAGCGGATTCAGGCCAGACATCCCAGTCAGATTCAGGTTGTCTGTGATCAACATCACATCGCCGGGAATAAAATCCGGATGAATGGCTCCGGCAGCATTTGTTACGATCAGGATTTCTATTCCCAACCGCTGCATCACCCTGCACCGGCAGAGTGACTTGCTGCATTGTGTAACCTTCGTAATAATGAATTCGTCCCTGCATTGCCAGAACCGGCTGACTTTCCAACTCACCGATAACCAATTGCCCGGTATGGCCCATCACGGTGGAAACAGGCCAATCTGGCAATTCTTGTAAGGAATGATTGTTGGTTTTGAATCGCTTCTGCCACTCCGCCTAAACCTGTGCCTAATATTAATCCTATGCGCAGGCTTGAGATTTGTATTTTTGATTGAATACTCTTGTGCCAAACGGTCAATCATCTCCAACGAATATCTGCATACCATCTCTCCGAATTTCCAGAAATTTCCATTATACGCAAGAAAGAATGTTCAGCTAGCGACCTTGCAACATCCGCAAACTTTAAATTCGGAAATTTTCACTATAGCAAGCTCATTGCATTTCTGCAGTATGCGAAACGCCTGCGAGCGGTTTTTTCCACTCCAGCATCATCCATCCAGTAATGCAAAACAAGGCGGAAACTCCGCTGACCTGTATCACCAACCAGGATGCCATGCCTCTTTAGTTTTTCAACAATTTCACTTGCATTCGACTTTACTTCCGGGCTCAAGGACAAAAAAACCATATTCGTCGCTGGTACTTCCTGATCAAGAACAAGACCGGGAATCTGCCTTCAAGCCAACGGCTAAATTCCTGGCTCGGGCATGGTCCTCCGACAGCCGCCCGATCATCGTCTCAAGTGCGACAATCCCAGCCGCAGCCAGAATCCCAGCCTGGCGCATCCCGCCACCCAGCATCTTCCGCAGACGGTGTGCCTTTACGGATATATTCCTTCGAGCCACACAACACCGACCCAACCGGCGCACACAACCCTTTGCTCAGACAGAATGTAACCGAATCAGACTGGGCCCAGCCAATTCCTTCGCATTAATCTCCTGAACAACAGCGGCGTTGAATATCCTGCGCTCCATCCAGATGGACATAACAATCCGCGCCCATGAGCAAATTCGCTCACCCTTTTTATATATTCTGGGTCTGGTATGTGCCACCGCAACGGTTATGAGTATTCTCAAGGCAGATCAACCGGGTGATGGGGTCATGCGGGTCGTCCGGGCGAATAGCTGCTTCGATATCTTCCAGCGCCAGTGAGCCATCGGGTTGGTTGGGTAATTGACATGAATGGACGCCGCCCAACACGGAAATCCCACCCGCCTCATACAAAAATGTGTGGGCTTTGTTGCCTACGATTACCTCATCGCCACGCTGACAGTGAGCCAAAATCCCCACTAGATTACCCATCGTCCCGGAAGCAACGAACAAGCCGCTTTCTTTGCCCATCATCTCAGCCGCCATCTCCTGCAGACGATTGACGGTGGGGTCTTCGCCATAAACGTCATCGCCGACTTCCGCCTTCGCCATGGCCTCACGCATGGCAGGTGTAGGTTTGGTAACAGTGTCAGAACGGAGATCAACGAATTCCATAAATCACTCCTACTTTTGCCGCAAATGCTCAAGTACGATTTGTAATTCCTGAGGAAGAGAAGCTTCAAAAATCCTGGTCTGTTTCTCGCCGGGAAGAATAATCTTTAATCTGTATGCATGGAGAAAATGCCTGTCCAATTCCACTGTCGGTTTTCGCTTTCCATAGACCATATCCGCCGACGACCGGACAACCTAAAAATGCCATGTGAACACGAATCTGGTGCGTCCGGCCGGTCAGTGGATGGACTTCGAGCAAGGGTGTGGGCAGGGAAACTTTCCAGCGTGCGATATTCACTAACGGCCTCACGGCCTTTATCCAGCGGAACAACCGCCATCAATTTGCGATGGGTGGTATTGCGTCCAATCGGGGCTTCCACGCGCCCGGCAGGTGTGGGCGGCTTGCCATCCACCAGTGCCAGGTAGATTTTTTCGACCTTACGGGATTTGAACTGCTCCTGCAGCCAGCGGTGTGCCCGTTCGTTTTTAGCAATCACAATCAGACCAGAGGTGTCTTTGTCCAGCCGGTGGACAATCCCCGGACGTTCCTCTCCGCCAATACCTTCAAGTTCCGGAATATGACCAAGGGCGGCATGGACAAGAGTACCGCTGGTCGTGCCCGGGCGAAGGATGGACCACCATCCCAGCTGGCTTATTCACCACCACCAAATCCTCGTTCTCAAAAACAATAGTCGAGCGGGATATCTTCTGCCACCAGCCCGCTTGGGATCGGCGGGAGGAATCCGTATCTCGATCTGCTCGCCAGATTCCAAAGCCCGCCCTGCTTTCGTTACAGTCTCGGCTTCCACTTTGACAAACCCGTCCTTGATCAGTCCCTGAATTCGTGAACGGGAAAATTCCGGCAGGCAGGTTGTTAGAAAAACATCCAACCGCTGATTGTCGTCTTCCTTATAAATGAAAGGTTTCAATCCGATCACCCACTCTTGTGCCTCGTCTTCCCCGGATTGCCCGTTCTTTCGTTTGAGCCATTTAACCATCTTTGGGTAAGCTGCAACGCGTGCGTTTCTTTTCAGCCCGTTCCTTAAGCCAGACACCCAGCAACAGCACCGCAACACCGATAGAAATGCTTGCATCGGCCATATTGAAAATTGCGAAATTACCGACGGAAATGAAATCGGTAACCTGAGCAAAGACCAACCGGTCAATCAGATTTCCTGCAGCACCTGCGAACTGCATTGCCATTGCCACGCGCAGCCACCAATCGTTCCGCTCCGTACGCGGAAAATAATAGAGGATCAAAATGATGACGATTATTGCCAAAATGGTAAAAACCAGGTTACCATTCTGGAAAATGCCAAATGCCGCGCCGGAGTTATACCAATGGCGTATACGAGCATAAGGCAGCAACCATGCCAGTCCATCCGGCAACCAATCGGTGCCCAGTGGGATTTTAGCCCGCACCAGGGCTTTCGTCCATTGGTCAAGAGCCGATAATGACCCCACCAAATAAGAACAGGATGAGATAATCAAACCAGTGATTTTTCAGAAAATTGTAACACTGCACCTTGGTTAAACGCTTCGCCCGGACTGTCGGTTGGGGAGACTCCATTAATTTTTTTCCTCCGTGATATAAACGCGCGGTACACGCGTGTTGATATTCGTTAAAACCTCGTACGGTATTGTACCAGCCCAATCAGCCAAATCCTGGGCAGTAATCGCCTCGCCACCCATTTCACCGATAAGTGTCACCTCATCGCCATTGAAGGCTGAATCAGCTTTCGATATTGACCATCATCTGGTCCATGCAAACACGCCCCACCTGCGGATATTTCTTACCACGAATAATGACCTGCGTCTTGTTCGACAGGCTGCGGAAATACCCATCCCCATATCCAACCGGGAGCGTGACAATTCGTACCGGATGATCAGATTGCCAAGTGGAGCCATAACTGACCGGATGCCCCGGCTTGACTACTTTGAAATACACCACGCGTGACTTCCAGGCGAGTGCCGGCTGGACCTGAACAGTGCGCGCTACTTCCGAAGAGGGGTATACCCCATAAAGCATGATCCCAGGCCGCACCATGTCAAAATAGCTTTCCGGAAGTTGGAGAATTGCAGCCGAATTCGCCATGTGACGGATGGGCATGGGCAGGCTGTGGTTTTCATAGAAACGCAAGACTTGGTTAAACCGTTCCATTTGCAGGTGGGCATGAGACAGGTCGGGCGAATCCGCATTGGCAAAGTGGGAGAAAATCCCTTCCACTTCAACATTGGCACACTTCAATGCAGTCTCCTGGATTGTGTGGGCGCTGTAATAATGGACCCCGATCCGTTCCATCCCAGTGTCAATCTTAAGGTGCACTTTCGCCTTCACAGCCCATCTGCCCGGCGACCACGTCAATCTGCTCCAACCGTTCCACCGAAGAAGCTGTCAGAGTCAGATCATGCTGAAGGTAATGGGGGATCTGGTCACCCCAGATGCCGCCGAGGACGAGGATGGGAGCAGTCACACCCAGTTCACGCAGGAAAATCCCTTCCTCCAACACCGCCACACCGATATAATCCAGCCTGGGAAGAAAGATGCTTCGCCACCTCAGCCAAGCCGTGTCCATATGCATTAGCCTTTACAATGATCATCACTTTTGCAGGAGCAACGTGGGCGCGAATGGCCTGTAAATTCTGGCTTAAACGAGTTAAATTGACTTCGACCCATGTGGCGCGAATACCGCCATTGGTGGTAATGACAGGTTGGTGAATTTGCATGGGAGCGATTGTACTGCTTCTTTCAAAAATTTGTGAATTTTGGGATTAGCTAAATCTGGTTTCGATACTATTCTCCCTTCAACTCGTCAGCTAATAGAAGGCATTTGCGAGGATGAAGTTTGTACCACGGGGGAAAAACCCTATTCGTGAAATATTTATGAAAATGCATTAATCGGTTGCGAAAATTCCGAATTAAAGTCACCTTTTTTGAATTCCACGCGGAACGAATACCCGATTGAGCAACGGGGCAATCTTCCCAATCGAGAAGAATTTACGACTCATCCCAAAGGGATGGTTACCCATCGGGTACGATGTCGCGTAACCTTCGATGAAACCGGATTTAGCCATTCTAGTTGCCAAAGCTGCTGCTGGCGGCTTACGTTGCCTCAGTGTGCAACAACTTGAGGCTATCTCAGTTAAAGATACTGTCTTGACCAGGGGCGACCTTCAAAGTAATCTTCAGATTTTAAGGTTCTTCAGAAAATACGCCAAGAATCCCCCCGCTCTCTCTCCCGGAAAAACTCCGGGACGGTATTCGGGGATGATGTTGGCGGGGATAATACCCCAAGATCGATATTTACATCCAAATTGATTATAGCACTATTGTGCTAATTATCAACTCACGCTTTCTATATATATCGGCATAGAGGGGAGAATAGCGCATGGGACATTTTACGCCAAACGAGGAGGGTGAGGACGGGGGCAATAGCCCTTCGTTGATAGATTGATATATTAAGTACCGGTTTGTGTGTGATCATCAAGATTCAATATATAATGCGTCCTTCATATGTCAGATGAGTTGTAACAAGACTGGTCTTTCTTTTCAAATCCGAATATAATTATCAAAATTTATGAAAGTGAGCAAGAATGAAAATAGTAACCGACTGTGCAGCCGATCTGCCCAACGAAGAATTGGAAGCGTTGGGCATCATCCAAGCACCACTATTATATTCAATTTCCAGAAGGGGAAGTCAATTCCGCAGACATTACTGCCGATGAATTCTACAACCGGCTGGAAGCCATGCGCCCGGCAATTCCCTCCACAGCACAACCTTCGAGCGGGGTTTTCAATGATATTTATCAAAAAATTGCCGAGACAAGCAAAAACATCCTGTCCATCCACATCTCATCCGGTCTGAGCGGGACAATCAACTCAGCCCGCGTAGGCGCTGAACACATCAAAGAAGCCGTTGTCAACGTATTCGATTCCATGACCCTCTCCGGTGGAGAACGCTTCCAGGTCCTGGCAGCCGCCAAAGCGGCCAAAGCTGGATGGAACTTGAAAGCCATCCTGGAGACGGCTGGAAAAAATCCGTGAAAACACCGAGGTCATCTATACTCTCGAAACGCTGGAATACCTGGCACGTGGCGGACGCATCGGACGCGTTCAGGCCTTGATGGGTTCGGTGCTCAAGATCAAACCAATCATCCACGTCGATCATAAAGATGGAAAGTACAGCACCGTTGCCAAGGGCCGCACCGTATCGCAAAACCTGGGCGTTATCGTGGACCATATTGCGGATATGTATGGATCAATCCCAATCTGGGCCACGGTTCTGCATGGACGATTCGCCGAGAGCGCCGAAACGCTGGCAAAATCCATGAGCGAGCGGCTTGAACATTAAAAAGATGGAAATCCTGCGCATTTCCCCCGTGCTGGGCGTGCATACCGGTCCCGGTATTGTTGGAACAGCAGTGTTACCTGCCAACCTTCTCGAAGGCTTGAATTCATGATCTATCCGTAGACTACTGTACCAGCTGTTCTTGGTGGGGATTACCTCACGGAAAGCATATTTTCGGCATGTACCAAGATTAATCTCCCGCAAGTATAGAACTTGCGGGAGATTATTTACTACCTGATGTAATAGCGCATAATCGGCCGCGTCTCGGACCTGCGCCCGACTTCCGTAAAACCAGCCTGTTTGAAGGCTGAACCAGCCCTGTATAAACAAACGCCGGCGGCATCTTCCCTGCCTGGCGCGGCTCCACCGGATAGCCTTCAACCACTTTTCCACCCATTTTCGCCACATGGTCTATCGCGGCTTTCAACAAAGCCACCGTCAACCCCTGGCTGCGATATTTTTTGGCAACGAAGAAACAAGTCACTGACCAGACCGGGATATCGTCGAGAGGTTTCAGAATGCGGGAATTATTCAACACCGGGTAGTTTTCCCGGGGTTCAACAGCCACCCATCCGGCCGGTATTCCGTCAACATAAGCAAGCAAACCCGGAACCCGACCAGACGCGACGATTTCTTTCTGTGCCAGACGGTTTTGGTCACCCTGCCCGGCAGTGAAATCCTTGCGGGGCAGTTTCCAGTACATGCACCAGCAGCCGGCGCAGGCTCCGCGTGGACCAAAGAGCTGCTCGAAGTCGTCCCAGCGATCGGGAGTAAGAGGAAAGACAACCTTGCTTATCATTTTTTCACCTTCATCGCATCATTGCCGACCCAATCAGAAATTGCTGGACATCATCCCTCTTTCTCAATGTCGGAGGCTAACCAACCATTCTGGTCGCCAGGAGATGAATGCCAGGGAAAAAATAACCAGATATACTATAACAATCGCTGTTCCCATGTCCCCGATGATCAGGAGAATAGATACAGCCATCGGCAATAGAGTTGCATATTTCAACTCCAATATCTTATTTTCGGAAAATTTATAGGCAGCACCAATTGCGGGGACCAATAATATGGTCAGATCGTGTCCATGAAAATGAGGTGCAAACAGGATAGCGGTCAGAATAGCAATATTAATCTGCATAAATCCAATATTGGTACTCTTTATCCAAACAACACACAAAAAAAGAATTGCAAGAGCATAACCGAAATAACCTATGGTATGAAGCACAACCGGGTCAATCCCAGGAAACCAACGCAGGATGGCTCCCATCAATGTAGCCATTTTCTCCACATCAAAACCGAGCCCTTGCCCGCTAAGAACCAATACTTTGACAAACCCTGATAACCCCACCGGTCCAATGAATATATAACAAAGAATAAGAATGGCAAGACCCCAAATCATGAACCACAACCAAACGCGCCGTCTTTTGAAAATAAATGGTAAAGCAAGAACCAGCGCTACTTGAGGGCGGATCAATGCCAGTGCCAACCCTAAACCAGCCACCCCATCCCTCGAGGTCATCGATCCAAGAACCCACAAGCAAACCCCCAAGAGGAGGAATGAGGAATCCTGTCCTCTAATGAATGCCACTATCGCCGGGTAGAAAAGCACCCCCGACAAAATAGTCAACCAGATTTCTCTTCTTCCCCACTTTAAATAATACATCAACCTGATAAGTACCCCCAAGCTGATGCCTTGAAATAGAATCAGAACAAAATCCACCTTATGTAGGATGACAAATAATCATTTGTTACCACCCATCCCAGGAGAGGGGCAAGAATTGGCGGGTGGTTATACGGGTAAAAACGCTCCTGACTAATATGCGGGACGATGGATGCCTGGACCTGGTGCTGTAACTGCAGGTCATAAAGATGAACCGGCAAATCATAATGGATAATATGGCCAGCTGAATAATAGACAAGAAAATCCAGACCCACCTCACCTTTTTCAACCTGAGAGACATATTTGGCAAGAATAAGGCTGAATATCCAGACTAATTGGAAGGAGATACCAATCACCAGCAGGATATTTTGAAGGTTAAGATTTGTTTCTTTAACATTCAGCCTCGGGTATCCAACAACAAGACTTTTAATTCCAGATACTGGGAAATGACCTTTCTCCGATAGTTGGATATAGACCTATATCGCTATATAGCGGTAGTATTCCACATAAACAGTCTCCTCCTAACTAAGCAAAGACGTCACGATTGTTTTCAGTCATCGGGTCCTCCTCGAATATAGAGGATATTCATTTGCACTTTGGCATATTCTACTTAAGTTATCAATAGTAATGTATATAAGAGACAGGGCTTTCTTAAAGCAACCGATTATTTATGGCAAACTGCATGATTTTACGATGGAAGAAATCTACTAGATAAAATTCGCCTAGAACGATAATAAAAAAAACCGAACCACACGCACATTTTGACAGAAAATACATCGAAAAGGTTTGCTCACATGTCTACCGTTCTGAAAGGTCTTCCTAATGCAATAAGGGCATTCCTTCACCTTTCTCTTCTGCTCATCCTTAAATATCACAAATTTAGTACAAGAACCGATGGGACAAATTATTTGGACAATTACCTTAACAATCCCAACCTTACCAGATGCTCGTATTTTTCGAGCCTTACTGCCTTTGTGATAGCCACATCTTATGTTTCTTGCCGTTTCAAGATGCCTTCTTTGCCAACCAGGAATGCCAGAGCGCCTTAACGGTTCCTGCCAGCCAAGTCAAGAAAATTCCACGAGAATTTTACCTTTGCACGAGCGATCGCTAGCGATAACACAATCATCAATATAGCCGCAGTGGCTGCACCTCCGATTTTAAAGAAAGCGGAATTGAAGCCGTCAAGTCTCTCGCCATGAGGGAAAGTCAGATAGGTCACCAGGTTATAGACAATTATCCAAGCAATATCAAACCAATTGCGCACCGCCAAAATCAGGAAAGGCATCAGCCAGAGCAGCCACTGCGGGGAGTAAATGCGCGAGAACACGATAAACGCTCCAATAACCAAGATATTCCATTGGAGCAGTTTCTCCTCCGTATCAATGCGGGCAAACAGGCTGAGTGGCGTAGGGAGAAATTGCAACGCCAGAAAGATATAGGTCAACAGTACGGTGCTGGGATATAAGCCCAATATTCCAGAAAAGCAATCTGAGCAGCACGGGAAAAGAAACCTGCTCAAAACCGCGACCGGCATGGAGGAGAATAAGGACTCAAAAACGCAGCCAGGCCACCCGTCAGAAGTGTAGGGAGAGCAATCAAGGTACACGGTGACAGTAAAGGCCAAAATCATTTTCCAATTTACACGCTTATACAAAGCGTAATCATACGATAAGTAGACCGGCAGGAGTAAAGCCGGATACCATTTCGTCAACGTGCCAATCCCAAGCAGGATTCCAGTTGCAACGAATTTCTGACGCCTTAATGACCATAAGACTCCAGAGAGCCAAAAAAGCCGGCAAGATGTCAAAACGATTGTAGGTGAAGTACAACGTCCCAGGCAGGAGCATCAGATAAGCCAGCCACTTCCGTCAGAAAGCATTGCATATAGCATACGGATGGTAAAAAATAGAAAGACCAGCATGAGCAAAGAAAAAATAGAACTGTGCAGGAAATAAACCCTCTGCACGTCAGAGGTTGGAATAAATAGATAAAGCAAGCCGAAGAGATATGTGGGAATCTGCGGGTATTCGCTTGGCACATCCACATACGGGAGGCTGTGCTGCGGGAACCATTCGCCGCGCAGCATGTAAATCCACCGGTCATTGTGGTCATTGAACCAACGTACATAATCGGGACTATTACTCAAGTTTGATATTAGGATGCTGATAAATAAGAGCCATATCACCAACAAAATAGCGACCAAAAAATATGTTTGTTTTTTATTCATAACCGGATTCCAAGAAAAAGTCTTGCCATATTACTCATAGACCTTGAAAGTGCCCATTCGAGATGGTGTCAATTCAAGAGAAATTCACTTTTGAGAGTAATACAAAATGACCTGAAAACTTCTAACTGCCATATCGCTACCATTTATCCAAGATATTTACCCGCTAACAGGCTGCATTCTTGCGCATTCCAAGAAAAGACCTGAATATCCCGCTTTGTTTCTCAATAGTATATGCTTTATAAATACTGAGCGCAAATACCATAAGAGTCACAAGATAGGATCCTGCTGAGAAATGCGAGAGCATCGGAATTAAAGCCGCAGCAGCCCAAATCAAAGCCGTCTTAATGGACCATTTTTCACTTAGCCAAATCATAGCTGGAATCAGCATAACCAAATCGTATGCATATGATCTTGGTGCACAGAATAAAGAAGCTGCCATCGCCAGCGACAACAATGGGATCTTCGGTAAAGAACGAAACCTTATGACTATAAATGCAGAAATTGCTACCAGGATAATGGTAAATGGCAGATTAGCGGTTCCAGAAAAATTTTGCGATAATCCCACCAATGTAGGGAAAGTGGAAAAATCCCAAAAAGGCGTGGCATCCACCCTTTTTGCACCTTCCACGAGTAAACTCAGCATTTGCCTCGCCCAATGAGGTGTAATCACGGTCTCGATGCCAATTAAGAGAAGCGTTACTAGTGTACCTGTAACTAGAGTTTTCTTTCCGCCCAACCATAGAACCAGAGGAATAAAGATAATAAAGAGATGGGGTTTAATGAGAAGAAGAGGGATTAATAGCCCTGAAAGAATAGAGCGACCTTTTCCGATTAGGAGTATGACCAATACTGTTGCCCCCAGAATTAAAAATGACATTTGCCCCACACGAAAAGCGAGCCAACCCATCCAAAGCAACATTGAAAACATGTAGAGGATGTCCAAGAGGCTGAATCGCTGAACATGTTTCGCCAGCACAAAAACGGCCAGAAACGCGACGCTGAAACTGATCACAAGATAAATGATCCATGCAACCTGTCTCGAAAAGAACGCTAAAGGGATAAATATCCAACTTGTCCACGGGAAATACCAGAAAGGAAAATGGTGTATGCTGTAATAAGTGTATATTGATAAACCATTGAGGGCATTTCGAGCAGCACCGTAAAAGACCGGGAAATCTAGTGGGGCATATCCGGAGTAAAATACTGTGTAAACAATGAAGTAAATTGCAGCTACTAAATTACCAATTACATAAGACCCGTATAGAATTTTCTTAATGCCCATTAACCAGCTCCATCAACTCTCAGGAAGGTTTATTATTGGATAGAACAAAGAATACGATTATCGTATCATTCTAATTATTACGCTCTTTTCAATAGTCCAATCGTCACCTTTTTCAACCGCTGGACTTTCTGAGTTTCAGGGATTTTATCGGTCACATCCTGGAATTGGTATAAGACCATGCCGGTGGGAAAGTACTGCCGATTGGGCAAAAGTCCATAGTTTGCATTGAAATATCTATTAAATACGAATTTGAAACTGTTCACCGGGGAGATATCCTGAGGAACTTCCCTCGGATCGACACCGGGAAGATAATAGGCACTCAGAATTGAATAGCGCTCAAATATGGACAATTCATCGATTGTGAAATAATAGTGCAAAATCGCGGGTCCATGGTCGGCTTGGATGATGATTACCGGAGGAGTTTTCGAGTTAGCCAGGATACCGTCAATCATAATGAGGGTTTGCGTGTTGACGAAAGTTAATTGTTCCAAATAGCTCTGCTCATACTGCGCGGTATCACCAAAAAAATCTTGTGCATCATTAAGAGTATAACCGTAATTTGGATCAACCGCCTCTCCTCTGCTATCAAAAACAAACGGTGGATGAGGCGCAACGATATGAGCATAAATAAATTTTGGACTGGTTAGTTTGGCGATCTCCGGTAGCCTAGCGAAATCATTCAAAATAATCCTTCTGTGGGAATTATAATCAGGCAAGGATACAAACGGTACGGGCAGGATACTTGTAATGATTTGTAGGTTGGTGTGGTTTATAATCGCTTGATCAAAAGCATTTAGAAATAAAACGCTTGGTTTCACATAAACATCCCCGTCGCGAATGTCTGAATAATCCCACTCATCAGCAAAAAAAACGGTCTGGTATCCACTCTTCTCGAAAATAAAACGCACTGTACTATGCTGGATCATATCGCTCACCGGCCAAAGCGACGACGACTCCCCCATTGTTTCAGATACAGGATCCAGATATTGCATATTTAAGGATGAAGCCACGGATAAGAGTGTTCTTGGATAATTTGAGCGACTTTGTGAAGCCACGATAAAACCACGCTGCTCAAGGGCATTGATAAAAGTTGAATTGTCATATCTATACAGAGTTTTCAGGACATCCGCTCTTGCATATCCGTTGAGAATGATAAAGTAGACATCTGGTTTCTGGCGGGGAATGGGTGGGACATACAAGGCGTTAACCATTTTCGATGTCATATTACGATAGTCCGCCCAAGGTATCATGAGGATGGATTTCAGCAAATTGACCGACAAAATAACCAACCACTAATATACTTATCATGTTCATCAACAAATGAATATCGCCAAAACCAATTTTCTTTCTTCGAATATACTGGATAGAAATTCCGATTGATAGAGCGGAAAGGATGAAAACAAAAATTGGCCATGGATACAAAATACCAAGAATAGCAATTGACCCGATTAGTCCGCAAGCGTTTGCGTTCCGTAATATTATGAATGTGACACCACAAACAATGATATAGAGGCAGACGGATAACAAGGAAGGCTGGATGATACTTGTTGGAGCGAACTCTCCGCTAGGGATTGGATGCCCGTAAAGAATAATTGGACATCCAATCGCTAAAACAATCCCGTGCAGGAAATATAAATTTCTCTTCATTTAGAGGGGTTTGGATTCAACTTGTCAGGGCAACAGACTATTCCTAGGATACATCAAAAGGTATGAAGAAATCAAGGCATTTTCCTGGACGCTGATTGAGTATATTTGCATCAGCAAGACCTTATTTGAAGGTGACTTTTGAGAAATTAGTTTCCTTGGGAAAGTACTGGCGAATTAGCCCATCGGTGTCTTCTTTTGTGCGACGCTCCCATCGGAGAATGAAAGTAAACATTGAAATGCTGGCAGAATATCAAAACAGTTATATGAAAAGAAACATTGGCGCAGGTAACAATATCAAAAAAGCCAACCATTTGCACTTTGGATGCATTTAATTGAGGAAGGCAATTGTCCCAAAAAGAAGGCATAATGTCAGAAATGAAAATTGGGAACTGTAAAACCAATATCCCAAAAATTGGGGCATTTCAAGATGATACAAAATATAAGGTAAATCAAATATGTAAGGCGGTACTTGAGGATATTCACTGATAGTATCTCGGTAAGGTACTTGCTCAGTAAAATTCCATTCGCCACGCAGAGCATAGACCGAATGGTCAATATCCTCATTAAATAAACAGCCATTCAAATCCAGGTTGTTTTGCGAGATACTGAACCACAAATGCCAGGAAAGAAACTACCCGATTACGAATGCTATGGTAAGTTTAGGTCCCATTGAAGGATTTCCTTCTTTATTTGGATTTTGAATATCCGTTTATTCAGGAAAGGTGGACGGCCGTTCGCACAATCACCAAACCAGGTTATCCAAACATTCACCGGCTTCACAAACTCGTAGAAATTATTGACGAGATCAGAAAAGGGACTGTCCGCGACATGAAATCCTAAGCAAAAGTTCAATTCTTCACTAATCCAATCGTGACCTTTTCCCCGTCGAACTCGTCCGTCACGCTCACGGAAGTCAAGACCTGGATCGGAAAAGATTAGTTCCACAGTCAAGGTTTCAGTGTTGACATAGTCCCGGTTGGCCTCGATGGCTTCTTTCAGCCCCGGTGTCGCCGTCACATAGACCCGGATACGGTCAGCCACATCCAGGTCGGCGGTCTTGCGCAAGTCTTGCACCCGGCGGACGAACTCGCGCGCCAGACCTTCGCGGACCAGTTCCGGCGTCAGGTCGGTGACCAGGGCAGCCAGATATGCACCGTCGTTGGCAACAGCAAAACCTTCTTTTGCCTGGGCACGAACTTCCACTTCCTCGGGTAGGATGTCTATATTCCTGGCCTTCAGATGTGACCTTCACTGGCTGTCCGGCAAGAAAGACGGGGGCAACAACACCCGCATCCAGCGCAGAAATGGCCTTCGCCAGCCCGGGGAATTTGTTGCCATATTTCTGTCCAAGTTGCTTGGGCAGGGGTTTAACCGCGAACGAGACAGCCTCACCGCTGGCATCCAGCAAGCGGACTTTCTTGACATTCAACTCATCGGTGATAAGGTCGGCGTAAGTCTCCACGGCATGACGTTCTTCCGGGCGGGACAGAGTAAAGGCGGCCTCGGCCAGCGGCTGGCGGACTTTGCGATTGGCTTTCTGGCGGGCATTGTGCCCCAGCGAGACCAGCTTCATCACCAGAGCCATCTCGCGGTTGAGGGTTTCGTCAATCTGGGATTCATCCGCCTTGGGCCACTTTGCCAGGTGGACAGATTCGGGAGCTTTCTCATCGATCGAACAGACCAGGTTACGGTACATTTCGTCGGCCAGGAAGGGCATGGCCGGCGCCAGCAGTTTCGCCAGTGTCACCAGTGCGGTATAAAGCGTGGAGTAAGCGGCCTGTTTATCGGAATCCGATTCTGGACTTCCAGAAACGTCGGCGGGAGCGACGCAGGTACCAGGTGGAGAGTGTTTCAACGAAGGCTTCGATGGGCCGTGTTGCGCCGGGGACATCGTATGTCTCATATGCCTTCGTCACATCACGTGACAAGGGTGTTCAGCGAGGAAAACAGCCATCGATCGAGATCGTTGCCGGCTTCCCGTCTACTCCTTGAGTCAGAGAGCGAGGGTTAAAACAGGTTTATCCAGGTTGGCATAGGTGACGAAGAACGAGTAGACATTCCAGAGGGTGAGGGTGAAATTCTTGACCACATCCGTCACCATGCTGGGCGCGAAACGGCGCTCAGCATTGGGCGGGGCGGAGGTGTAGAAATACCAGCGGAAGGCATCCGCGCCGGACTGCATTGAGCACATCCCAAGGGTCGATACATTGCCGCGGCTCTTGGACATTTTCTGCCCATTGGCATCCACGACATGACCGAGGCAGATGACGTTCTTGAAGCTCAGTTGATCGAAGAGCAAGGTGCTGATGGCGTGCAGGGTATAGAACCAGCCGCGCGTCTGGTCAACGGCCTCGCAGATGTAATCAGCTGGGAACTGCCTGGCAAATTTTTCCTTGTTCTCGAAAGGATAGTGCCACTGCGCCATCGGCATCGAACCCGAGTCGAACCAGACATCAATCAAGTCGGGAACGCGTGTCATCTTCCCGCCGCATTTGGTGCAAACCCAATTGACGTTGTCCACGTGCGGACGGTGCAGGTCAAGAGTCGAGAGATCACGCCCGGCTTTCTCGGAGAGTTCCTTCACCGAGCCGACACATTCACGATGCTTGCAGTCCGGACATTCCCAGACCGGCAGCGGCGTGCCCCAATAACGCTCGCGGCTGAGCGCCCAGTCAATATTGTTGGAGAGCCAGTTGCCAAAGCGGCCATCCTTGATATGTTCGGGCACCCAATTGATCTGCTGGTTGAGTTCCACCAGCCGGTCCTTGAATGCGCTGGTGCGGATATACCAAGAATCGCGGGCATAGTAAATCAGCGGCGTATCACAGCGCCAGCAGAAGGGATAGGTGTGTGTACACGTTTCTGACCGGAATAAAAGGCCGCGCTTGTCCAGGTCGGCGATGATGGACGGGTCGGCATCCTTGACAAAGACACCCCGCCAGGGTGTGACTTGCGGCAGGAATCCCCCATCCGGGCCGACAGTCATCAGCACGGGCAGATCGTATTTTTTGGATACTTCCAAATCGTCCGCACCGAAAGCCGGAGCGATATGGACCAATCCTGTGCCATCCTCGGTGGTGACGAAATCGCCCAGCACCACATAATGCGCTGGTTTCTCCAACGGGCATGAAGGTGAATAGAGGGTGGTATTTTACGCCCTTCAATTTCTTGCCCTTGAATCGCTCCACCACTCTTGACTTCCTCTCCCCGGAAGACTTTCTCCAGCAGAGCTTCAGCCAAGATAAGACGTTCCGTTCCACCCTCCGGGAGGGCGCGTTCCACCGTCACGTATTCGACCTCAGGCCCGGCCGCCACAGCGACATTGGCGGGCAGTGTCCAGGGAGTGGTTGTCCAGACCAGAAGCGATGTGCCGGGTTTATCCACCAAAGGCAAGCGCACAAAAACCGACGGGTCGGTGGCATCCGCATAACCCTGGGCCACTTCATGGTCCGAGAGCGGCGTGCCGCAGCGCGGGCAATACGGGACAATCTTGTAGCCCTTGAAAAGCAGGTCGCGCTCCCAGAAGTTTTTCAAGATCCACCAGACCGACTCGATGTATTCGTTGGTGTAGGTGACATAAGCGTCACCCAAATCCACCCAAAAGGCGATGCGATCGGTCAGTTTTTCCCAATCCTGGATGTAGTCAAAGACCGACTTCCTGCACAGTTCATTGAACTTCTCGATGCCATATTCTTCGATCTGTTGTTTGTTGTTGAAACCGAGTTTCTTCTCGACGGCAATTTCGACCGGCAGGCCGTGCGTGTCCCAACCACCGCGCCGCGAGACATGGAAACCGTTCATGATTTTGTAGCGCGGGAACAAATCCTTGAAGGCGCGCGCTTCCACATGATGGACGTCCAGGCTTGCCATTGGCGGTCGGCGGTCCTTCGTAAAAGACATACTCCGGCGCGCCCTTACGTTGTTCAATGGTCTTTTGGAAGATTTTTTGCGCTTTCCAGAATTTCAAGACGCCCTCTTCCAGGGCAGTCACATCGAGTTTGGGAGAAACTGGTTTGAACATATGTACCTCAGCAATCGTAAATTACGCATAACCAAAAAGAAAACTCTCGCCTCATCTCAGAGACGAGAGTCCACTGACTCGCGCGGTACCACTCTGCTTCCTGTAAAACAGGCGCTCACGGGTACGGCACTTCGGCATATACCCTGCCATCGTAACGGTTGGCTTCCGGCTTGCTTACTTGCTCCTGCGTTTTCAGATCGCGGCTCCGGGAGGATTTTCAGCCTTTCCCGCTGACCCGGCTCACACTATTTCCAGGCTCGCTGTCAGCAGTGCGGGGCATACTCGTTCCCATCATCGCCTTTTTGGGTCACTATAGACGGAATTATGCCATAAAAACAACGGACGGACAAGGTCTACACCGTTTGGTATACTGGAGTGAATCTCCTTCCCGATTTATTCCGATGAAGTGTGTCGCTCTTTTTCTTGTCCTTTTCTATTGACCTGAAACATTCTCTTGAAGGATATCCTCATGCCCAGCAACATTCTCGATCACTTAGCCATCAGCGCCGAAAAATCCATCAAGACAGAGGCTGGATATTTTCTCATCGGTACGTGCGTGTCACTAGAATTACCAGCCGTACCCGTGCGGTACCTCTACTCCGGCTGGCAGTCCTGGTCACTAACCGCCTGGGTGGAAACGGATCGCCCTATCCGTCCGATACGTCCAAAAAACCAGCAGCCGAGAGTAGCTGATCCAGCATATGTTAACGACCTACGCCCGAACGGTTCCTGGTACGGAGCAGTGGAACTCCCAGATCGACAGATTATCTTCCTAGGCGCACTGGGCCTAGAAAGCCATGTTACGCTAGATGGACAGTCGCTTGTCGGTCGGTATGAAACGGGTAATGGCGAATGGTTTCTCGCCACCGGCGATGAGATCGAATTCATGTCGCGCTACGCTGAACTACTCGGGGAACGGTTTGGGAAAGAGCTTAATATACGGACTTCGTCACCTGGTTCCCGTTCAGCACCCAATCGTATCTGGTGCTCGTGGTACAGTCTTTATAATGAGATCTCTGAAAGGCAGGTGTTGAAAATCCTTTCCGACATAGGTCCTTTTAAGGGCAATAAGAATTTGCCATTCGATGTCTTCCAAATTGACGATGGCTGGCAGGTCGGCATCGGCGGTTGGGAACCAAACAAGAAATTCTCCTCAGGCATGGACGGGCTGGCCGCCCATATCCATGGAGCCGGGCGGAAGGCCGGGTTGTGGCTGGCACCCTTGCTCATCGTTCCCTCATCGAGCGTCTACCGCGAGCACCGAGACTGGTTACTGCACGACAAAACTGGCAGACTGGTCTCCGCGGGATTCAACTGGAAAGAGCCTCTCTACGCTCTTGATACCACCCATCCCGCCGCACTGGACTGGCTGGCTAACCTGATGAGAAAAGTACGTGAGTGGGGATATGACTATGCGAAACTTGATTTTCTTTACGCTGGGGCGTTGCCTGGGAAGCGTTATATGGACATACCGCGTGAGACCGCTTACCGCAACGGGCTAAAGACAATCCGCGAAGCTTTAGGGGATGCCTACTTGCTAACATGCGGTGCGCCCATCCTGCCGTCCATTGGGCTGTGTGACGGGATCCGCGTTGGCCCGGATATGGCCGGTCACTTCACCTCCCATCTTGACGATAATCTGCTTATGAATTTCTCCAGACCGGGTGGTCGTAACGCGCTGCGGACCAGTTTCAACCGCCTTTGGCTTCAGCCGCTTGTCCACACTGACCCGGATGTGGTTTATTTCCGTTCACGGCAGAGCAATTTGACCCCGGAGGAAAAATCCCTTCTGGAAGATATGGCGTATATCTGCAATTTCAAGGCCACTTCGGATATACCGGCTTGGTTGACTGATTCGGAACGATATTCCTTGCGTGAGTTTTTGGAGAGCACTCCCGAGGTACATAGAACAGGACGGACAACCTACCAGATAGGCGACCACGAAGTGGATTTCGATCTGCACATAAGCATCCCATCCCTGCCTGGTACGTTCGCCAATCTGCAAGGAGCCTTCATTGGCACGTTGGCGAACAATCCGTTAGTGATGAAGGTGTTCGAGATACTGGCGACATATTCGTTAAAGAAAACGTTGAAGCAAAATCCTGTCTAAGTAAAAAAACTCCTGGCGATTGACGGGAGTAATTCCTAGGAAAAGAATGATTCTCTCAAGCAAATTAATTTCCTCTCAAGCTTCTCCCATATATAAATAATTCACACCAACCCCCTTTCTTAGGTTTGACATCTGGATCAGGGAGCACCGAAATTGATGGTGTAGGCATTTCGATAGGTACTGGTGCTACAGTAGGCATAGCCGACACCCACGTCACGGTAATACTGACCGAGGATATTGTCCCGGTGCGGAGTGCTGTTCATCCACCAGGTGAAAGCTTGCGTAGGCGAGGTGTTGTAGCCGCCATAGATATTTTCTCCGCCCCAGCGCCCAACATAACCGGCGCGCAGCATGCGTTGCCAGGGGGTTGAGCCGTCCGAGCCGGTATGCGAGACGTAATTATTGACCGCCATATCCATACTGTGTTCACGCGCTGAGGTCATCAGCGAATTGTTCACCCTCAGCGCGGACAGACCATTGGCAATGCGGGTTTGATTGATCAGGGTGACGATCTGATCCTCGTAGCCGCTGTTATAGACAGGGTTGCAGCCAGGCCGGGTGGCGGTCGGGGGATAGGTCGGTCCCGGAGTACGGGTGTTGGTCGGCGTAGGTGTGACAGTTGGGGTGAAGCTTGGAGTTGGGGTATCTGTAACCGTCGGAGAAACCGTAAAGGTCGGACTGAGGTACGGACTGGCAGTAAAACTGGCCGTAGGGGTGAAGGTGGTTGTCCCGGTGGAAGTGATCGTGGGGGACGCCGTGGGGGGAAGGGTGTTCGTAATTGTCGATGTCAGGGATGGTGTAGGTGATGTAGACGGCGTCCAGGTTATTGTTGCCGTGTAGGTGATGGTTGGAGTGTCCGTTATTGTTGGAGTCAGAGAGGCCGTCGATGTGTTGGCCGTACTCCGGGTTCGGGTGGGGGTTCTGGTCAGGGTTGGTTTGAACGCAATGGAGAGTGTTTTCGATGCGATGGGTGTGAGAGTGACTGTAAAGGATCTGATTATGGTTGGAGGTTGGGTGATTGTGGATGTGTTGGTGGGTGTTCCTGTCCAGGTTGAGGTAAGACTTTTGGTAGAAGTCAATGTCTCTGTTGAAGTCGGTGTCAAAGTCAGGGTCCCCGAAGCGGAAGGGGTAAAAGTTGTGGTATTCTCTACCGGCTGAAATGGAGTGAGGGTTGCCGATCCAGGATAAGCTTTGACAGCATATAGGACTGCGTCGCCAGTATTAGTGGGGCCGAATGGCAGGAAATGCACAAACTCGGGAGGGAGCACGCATCCCGCCAGAAGCAAGCAGCCAGCCAAAACGCTCAATAAGAATCGTGCTTTCATATGAATGCTATTACTATCATACTTTAATGGCGAGAAATGCATCTATACAATTTTGAAAGGCGAGGAATCTGGATTAATCGATAAGGAGACGCTGGCTCACCTCCTTATTCTACTTATAACTACCAACCACCCAAACCCGCCGCCACCGAAACCGCCTGGACGCCGAACCCGCCAAGTGGCCAGGTCGGGGAGAGTCACTCTGGTGGGTAGATAATTTCCGCGTATGACCAGGTCTCCGGGAACATACTCATGTGCGAGTCCAAAGGAGCCTGTCACAATCGGCAGTAAACCAACATCAGCAGGCCGACGTTCATTGCAATCAACTATGGAGGCATCTGCCATTGGCAGGGGGAACAGGGTCGGGGATACCGTTGAATTGAGAGAAGGCGTGCCTGTTTGAGTGGGAGCGATTGTGGTGTACGTAGCCGACACCGCCGGCATAACTGTTCCTGTAATTGTGGATGTCAAAGCGTCTGTGCTTGACAGGCCCCCAGGAGGAGAACCTCTATGATAGTAACAATTTTCTGAGTTTTCGCGCTATCATTTCAGCGAGGAGACCAGCATGTTTATATCTTTTGACGACGATAAATTCAGTCGCAAAATTCGCCGTCCGCGCGCTGCCAGAGCTTCGTAATCGCCAAGAGCCTGCGCCCGTTCCAACATGCCAAAACTCATTCCCTGCCCTGGTATTTCCAAATCTTCCACCGGTTCGGCGGTGATTTGCAGGAACAAACCCGAATCCGGACCGCCCTTGTGCAGTTGACCGGTGGAATGTAGAAAACGCGGTCCAAAACCTACTGTGGTAGCACAGCCGGTTTCTGCCTGGATGACGATGCGTAATTCTGCCAGAGCAGCAGTCATTTCAGGATTATTCGGTAAATAGCCATTAATTGCAACATAATCGTTTTTCCGGGCACTTCTCAAGAAAGCACGCAAATCCTTCCTCAGGCCTGTTCCGGTTAGGTCCATGGTAGAGAACGCCGTCATTCCATCTATTTCCCAGAGTGGTTGGCCTTCGTCGAAGTGCATATATTGGCTATACGCGGTTATTTTGGTTTTTGTGCGATCTTTCGCATCTTGCACATCCGGCTGGTCAAAGGCATTAACGCCCAACACGGCACAGGCGATGGCAGTTGCCACCTCCCAGCGGTAGAACTCGGCTCCCAGTTCATAAGCGTCCCCTATGTTGAAGACCAATACCGGATGACCAGCGTCTTGCAGCACCTTTACTGTATCATCCAACTTTCCCTCCTGGCGTAAGTAGACGAACAACCGGTCAGCACTGTACTCTTTTGGGTCCATTACATGTTCGCCAACAATTGGAAGGATACCCTTTCCCAGTTTCCCGCTCGATTCAGCAATTAACTGCTCAAGCCAGACGCCAAAAGGTGCGACCGTTTCGTCGGCCAGAAAGGTCAATTTGTCACGGCCGTCCACAGCAGCCTGGCCAAGGATTGCGCCCAAGACCAAACCGGGATTACGCGCTTCGGGTACATCGGCAGCACACTGACGCATCATCCAGGCAGCGCGGTCGATCAAACGGTCAAGGTCAATGCCCATCAGCGCCGCCGGGACCAACCCGAAATGGGTCAGCGCCGAATAGCGTCCACCTACAGATGGATCCGCATTAAAAGTTTTACGAAAGTCGTGGGCATTAGCCAACGCATCCAGGAGAGTGCCTGGATCCGTGATGGCGACAAAATGACTGCCATCACGCCCGGTGCGCTCCCAGAAATAACTGAACAGGGCATTGACCTCAGCCGTTCCACCGGACTTAGATGAAACTACATACAGAGTCTTTTCGTGTGGAAATGCATTATCAGCAGCAAGAACCTGGACCGGATCAGTTGAATCGAGCGTGGAGAAAGCCAATCCACCTTCCAATAATGGAGAGAAGATGATAGAGAGCACTTCAGGCGCAAGGGAAGAGCCGCCCATACCGAGCAGTAAAACATGCGTAAATCCGTCAGCGTGGACCTGGGAAACGAAATCGTGAATCTCCTTCAGAGATGCTCGGGAATTGCGCGGCAAATCCAGCCAGCCGAGGCGATTCCCAATCTCATCCCGACCAACCCTGTCAGCGACCCAAAGTGTCGGGTCGTGTGACCAGAGGCGGGTGGGAACTGCATCTGTAGTTAATTTGGCGACACGCCGCTTAACGGGAGCAGCCAGAGGTCCGAGTGCGCTTTCGGCGACGGAACTTCGTTCATCAATCGTTTTGAGCAAGGCGATGAATGCGTCCGAAAACGACTTTACTCCCTCAACTTCCAGTTCCGCAGTTACTTTGTCCATCGAGACACCCAGTGACTCCAAATCGTTGATAACCTTGCGCGCTTCGCCGAGGTGTTTCATGAGAGTGGCCTTGGCTATGCCGTGGTCACGGAATGCTTCAAGGGTCAGTGGCGGAACGGTATTGACGGTGGCAGGTCCGATGAGGTTATTTACATAAAGCGTATCGGGGTAAGACGGATTCTTGGTGCTGGTTGAAGCCCAGAGCGGGCGCTGAAGACGACAACCGGCAACCTGGTAACGGGCAAAGCGTTCACCACCAAATACTTTGCGGAACTCTTCGTATGCCAGTTTGGAATAAGCAATGGCGGCTTTACCGCGCAGTGTGGAGCCTTCGGGTAAGAGACCATCCACTTTCGTGTCCATCCGGGATACGAAGAAGGAAGCGACCGAAGCAATATGGTCAACTGGTAACCTGGCTGCGATACGTGCTTCAAGACCGGCCAGGTAGGCATCCATAACAGCGCGATAGCGCTCTATCGAAAAGATCAGCGTCACATTGATATTTATACCTGCCGCAATGGAATCCCGAATGGCAGGCAGACCTTCGAGTGTGGCAGGAATTTTCACCATCAAATTCGGGCGGTCCACCCTTTTCCAGAGATGCTTCGCCTGGGCCAGTGTCCCCTTGGTATTATGCGCCAACGTCGGATTAACTTCAAGGGAGACGTAACCATCCGCCCCTTCTGTCGTACGGTAGAGGTCGGAGAACAGGTCGCAGGCATCACGTATGTCTTCAATGGCAAGCTGCCAGAAAATCTGTTCGGCACCCCAGCCCGACCAAGCCAGGGGGATTAATGCCGATTCGTAATCGTTGGTTTTGGCGATCGCGTTGTGAAAGATGGAGGGATTGGAGGTAACACCACGAATGTCGCCGCGTGCTATCATAGCAGCCATTTCGCCGTTCTTTCCATAAGGCGTTTTTGAAAGGAGGCGACGCTGTATATTGTCATACCAGATCGATTGTCCCAGTTTGTGGAGTTTCTGAATAGGTGAAATCATTATGGCGCCTCGAGTAAAAATACAATCGGATAAATACCTGATTATCTGATTATATCAAAAATCGTTTTTGCGCTCTTCCAAGGTTTCTGATTTTCCCGACCCGCCGGGCATGGCGTTCCTGCCCCGGTTCATTGCCAATAAAGCGGGCCGTGAGGAAGGCTTGGACAATTTCTTTTGCCAATTCAGGGCCAATGATACGTGTGCCGATACACAACACATTCATGTTATCATGCTCAACTCCCTGGTGCGCGGAATAGGTATCATGGCAGACACAAGCATAAACGCCTTTCATTTTATTGGCGGCGATACACGCCCCTACGCCTGAACCGCATAGCAAGATCCCACGTTCAGCTTGTCCCGACTGGATGAAGAGGCCAAGTTTTTCAGCATAGTCGGGGTAATCTACAGGATCTATGCTGTCAGTCCCCAGGTCAAAGACTTCGTGTCCGGCAGCGCGCACCATCTCCAATATTGGCCATTTCAGTTGAAAACCAGCATGGTCACAGGCAACAGCTATCTTCATCTGATTCTCCGTTCGGATTACCGTTCTTTCTGGAATGCTGTAGCGTGTTAGATTCAACTCCCGCCAGATTGATTTTACCATGCAGATATGATTGGAAAATCAATTGTCATTCAGGGCTAAGTGTGCCATAATTGACATGATCATCCTAACCCTTCTCTCATATCAGGAGGAACCATGGCAACTCCCAGCCCCGCTCAACAAATTGCCAATGACATCCGCAGCCTGCAATCCAAGGTCGGCGACCTGCAAGGAAGTGTCCGCTTGACGAAGACCCGTGACGCAGTTGAGGATTTACAGACCACCGTCAATGGCTCTCCCCCAGCGGATTGCCAGCTTGCGGACACGCGGTTACGTCTTTGAGAAAGATATTGAAAATCAGGCGCAGGCTTTTGTAGAATCGTGGGCACTCCTGTACCCGAACCTGCAATCGCAAATCAATATGCAATCATCTGCCCTGGTAAATTCAATACGCCCCATCGAAATGCAAATGACCCAATTGACGGCGTCTGCCAGCAATCCATCAGCGGCACGTGGACTGCTCGGTTCAATGCAGTCCGCAGTAAATATGCTGGAGGACAAAGTCTCGGCTATCGAAAGAACTATCGAAGGGATGTACGACCAGTTCAACAACCAGGTCTCCCGGTTCACTCAGCATTTGACCGAAATCGAATACCTTGTCACACAACTAGCGGAAGCGACCTTCCAATTGCTGCCCACCGAGGGCGGGATTGCGGCAATCAAGGCAGTCTGGTGCAAAACCGGCAAAGAACAAAAGGGTGATCCGGAAGGGGTTCTGTACTTGACCGATCAACGCATCCTATTCGAGCAAAAAGAAGAGATCGTAACCAAGAAAGTGCTGTTTGTTGCCACCGAGAAACAGAAAGTGCAGCAATTGCAGATTGAATGCCCGGTCATACTGGTGGACAAGGTGGAAACCAGCAAGCAAGGACTTCTTAAAAACGAGGACCACATCGAGATTCGTTTCGCCAGCGGTGCAGCCGGTAGAAGTGGCCCACTTCCACATCTGGCAGGACAACGCCACCTGGCAGCAATTAATCAACCGTGCCAAGAGCAAAGATTTCGAAATGGGCACGGACCATGGCAATTGATCAAGCGGCGGTGGACAAGGTTAAGGCCGCACCGAGTCAGTGCCCAAGCTGTGGCGGGAATATCACCAAGGTGGTGATGCGTGGTATGGATAGCATCACGTGTGAGTATTGCGGGTTTGTGATCCGATTGTGATTGAAAGTATTAAATACGAAAGCGGCAGTTAATCATCTGCCGCCTTTTATGTTGTAATAGGAACCTTCTCATGAATAGGTTTCCTTCAATCCAGAAACCGGCAAGACAATTTGCCCCTCCTGTTTATCGCCAACCCAAACCACCTCTCCTGGTCGACTGGCTGACCATGTACGCAGTGAAGGCCGCCACCATCGCATCCAATTCTTCGGCAGAGTAAATAAATTCCTCTGGTAATACACCTTTCAATAACCGGTGTCGGGTAATTTCTTCAAAAAACTCCATCGGATCTTTGATGCCCATATCCTGCTCGTAAAGAACCAATTGCCGCTGCAAACGACCTTCCAAGGTCGGTTTTGGAAGCAGGATTTGTCCGAGTAGATGCACAGTAGGCTGCGTGCGGGTGCGTCTCCAACCACTGGTGGGTAGCATTTTCAGATGGATAAGATCTAAACCCCATCCCATTCAACTTGCGATAGAAATCGAAACCCGTCTGCATCCAAGCTGCACAAGTCTCTGGTCGAGACGATGTTGGTGAGACAGAGATGCCACGCTCACGTAATTCGTGCTCCGCCAGTCGCATATCAGCCCCACGCAAATGACCAGGAGTCAGGCTTTGGTTTTCGAGCTTCTTGCGAACCAACCCTTTGTTCGGGCAGTGCGGCGCATTTATCGCCACCAAGGTCGCCTGCTGGCCACCCAGGAAAGCGAGCACTTCTTCAACCTCTCCAGCAGCCAGCGCTACCAACTGGCAGTCTTCATCAAGAGCCGCATATGTAAATGGGTGGCGCCCGCCGGAAAGGTCAATACCTATGAAAGTTGTTTTTGAGAAGAGCATAGGATACCTGCAGCTTGGAATATGGTAAACTGATTATCCATAGTTTAGAATAAAAGGGCTTTAGCACAACATGGATAAAATACTGATTTAAAATCACGTATACAAGGTATTCTCGGTGTCAATGATTGGGAGCGTAAGACGGTTCGCGAGATTGTAGTCAACGTGAATCTGTTTACGGATACGCGTAGCGGCGCGCAATCCGATGACATCGCTGACTGCACGGACTATTCGCAACTGGCAAAAGAAATCCGCGCCCTGGTCGAGGGGGCGCGGCGGTTCACAGTGGAAGCATTGGCGGAGGATATCGCTAGTTTATGCCTGCAACAAGCCCGGGGTTCAGAAAGTGATGGTAAGAGTCGAGAAGCCTGGCGCTGTAACAGGTACCGAGGCTGTTGGGGTGGAAATCGAACGCAGTAACTAGATCTGTAGCGGTGAAGCACCTCTGCTAATATTTTCGAGAAACTCTTGCCGAGTGGCCAGATTGGCCCGAAATGCCCCGTGCATGGCAGAAGTAGTCAGGCGGGCATTATGTTTCTGCACGCCGCGCATGCTCATGCACAAGTGCAGCGCTTCTACAACAACCGCCACTCCCTGCGGATGGAGCAAGTCACGGATGAAATCGGCGATCTGACGGGTCATGCGCTCCTGGACTTGCAAGCGGCGAGCATACAAGATCCACAATGCGGGGAATTTTTGAAAGACCAAGCACTTTGCCATCCGGGATGTAAGCCACATGCACGCGCCCCATGAATGGCAGCATGTGATGCTCGCACAGACTATAAAATTCAATATCTCGCACGATGACCATCTCGTCATATTTGACCTCAAACAAGGCTTCATTGACCACTTCCACCGGGTCCATCTGATAACCAGAAAGCAATTCGGCATACATGCGAGCAATTCGTTCGGGGGTGCGTTTAAGACCAGTCACGGTCCGGGTTTTCACCGATAGCCTGCAAAATCCTCTGGACAGCAGATTGAATTTCGCTGATATCTATCTTGCTCTTGGCAGCCATTCCATCGGCAATGTTATCGTCAAAATCAATATTTTCCATAGGTCACTCACAAGAAAATCGGCCCGGAATTTTTCCGGGCCAGGGATATATGGGCCGCGACGATCAGCCGATTTTTGGTTCAATCAGCCCGTAGGTGCCATCGCGGCGATGGTAGAGCACATTGATGGAATTCGTCTCGATATTGAAAAAGATGAAGAAGTTATCATGGCCGAGCAATTTCATCTGCTCCAGTGCCTCAGCTTCGCTCATCGGGATCAGGTCAAAAGTCTTGTGCCGGGCAACAACCTGTTCCTCTTCTGTCACTTGTCTCAGCGGGAATAACGGGACAACATCGGAGGCAGATCGACCGTCACCACGGCCATGGAAATGCTTGCCTTTGAAGCGATCCAAGTTGGCGCTGCATTTTGTCAATGGCATGTATCGAAAGCCGCAGTGATATCGTCGCTGCGTTCCTCGACGCGTAATAAAGCCCGATGCCCACGCACGGTAATCTGGGCTACATTACGATCCTTGGCACTGCGTGCTGACTTGATATAGCCAAATCCACTCTAACGTGCTCAATCTCATTCAGGTAGCGATCCAATTTGGAGGCTTTCTTTGTGACATAGTCTTTCAAGTTGTCAGCTATTTCCATGTTTCGTGCATAAACTTCCACTTCGACTGCCATAGGTTCCTCCTGTGAGATTTGGGCTGTAGTACTCAAACATTGTTCAAACCGTGATGCGGTAACGCACGGGCCAGTGTCAATGCATATACAGACTTCGCGCCTGCATCCATTAAAGCTGCTGCACAAGACGAAAGCGTGGCTCCAGTGGTGGCAACATCATCCATGAGCAGGACAGTCGCCCCAGAAACCAATGCCGCGTCCGCCAGGAACGCACCAGAGACATTCTCCTTGCGCTCAGTGATGGTCAACCCGACCTGAGACCTGGTTTCGCGGGAACGAACAAGTGCCCGGGGGGCATAACGCCATTGATTGACCACTGCCAGCGGCATTGCCACTAATCCAACCTGATTATAGCCGCGTTCTTTTGTCCGCTTTTTCCCCAACGGAACCGGGACCACCAAATCCACTGGCCATCTCAGCGTGCCAACATATTCTGCAAGGTGTTTTGCCAAGGCATCGCCAAGAGCCATGTTCCGGCGGTATTTTAGTTTATGCAATGCGTGACGGATGGGACCTTCAAAAACCAACCAGGAACGCATCATTTCATACGGGGGAATTGATTCTTTACAACTAGGGCATTGACCAGGTCGAGAAAGCGGCAAGCCGCAGGTCTGACAGACAGGTTCCGGTATGATCTGAACCTGTTGCCGGCAATCCGGACACCAGCGGAATCCCGCCTGATTGCATCCCCCACAAACTGGTGGAAACAGCCAGTCCAGACCACCCCACATCCACTGGTTTAGCCAATATTTCAAATACACGTCCTGTCGGCCGTCCTATATAAAGTATTTCAACGAACCGTAGAGCCGAAAACCAGCCGGGGTCAGCAACACGATCATCAAGGCAGGGAAGATAAAGATTCCCATCGGGAAGATCATTTTGATAGGCGCTTTATGGGCTTCTTCTTCAGCATGTTGGCGGCGCTTAATACGCATCTGGTCAGACTGAATACGCAGAACCTTCGCCATGCTGACGCCCAACATTTCAGACTGAATGACTGCAGCCACAAAACTGGTCATTTCAGCCAAACCCAGCCTATCAGACATATCCTTCAAAGCGTCACGGCGTAGTTTACCCAATTGGATTTCTCGAATAACCCGGCCGAATGCCAAAGATAATTCATTGTCCCATTTTTCATTAACCTTGGACATGGCCGCGTCAAAACCCAAGCCTGCTTCCACGCAAATGGTCAACAAATCAAGAGCATCCGGCATTGCCTTGCGGACCTGCTTTCTGCCTGCTATTAATCTTGCTCCTAATCCACAAATCCGGGAAGAAGTAACCCAATATAGTAAATGCCAATACGATCAACAACTTGATGGGAAGTGAAAATGTTTTTGAAAAAAGAGAAAGCAGGAATACCAACCCACCAAACAATCCGGCGGATACAAAATGCAAAACCATGAAGGTGGATGCATCCATCCGGCCGGGATTCCCAGCCAATTCCAGCCTTAACCGCGTCTGCTCAACGAACATGTTGAGGAGTAAAGCGGGATGAAATTTCACCCAGGCGGCGCATGATTGGCATTACTACGCGTTCAGAAAAAGGCTGGGAAAGTTCAATTTCCTCAAGAGACACAGCCTCGCCGCGCTGGCTGTATTCAGCCAGGCGTTCGGCCAGAGGATCCTATTCCTGAGATCTCGATTTTCGGATTCCAGCCACAACCAGTACAATTGCACCGGTGATCACTCCAACGATTACCACGAGAATAATAATTGTCGTAAGCATGTTACACCTCTACATTAGCGATACGGGTCATCACAAAATATCCAACGGCGATCAATACCCCTGCAGCCTCCTAAGGCAATTCCACCGCACAAAATATTATCCTTATTAAAGAATTCCATCACATAACTGCGGTTCAAGAACCACAAGATGCACAAGAAGACCGATGGGCATTAACGCAAGAGCACGACCAGAATACATCGCCTGCGCTGTTAGAGCAGCGAATATCACCTTTGATACGAACACGCTCACGGATCGTATAGGAGATAACATCCATGATTTCGGCCAAATTGCCACCGACTTCCCGCTGAACATTAATGGCAGTGACAAGAAAATCAAGGTCCTGGCTCGGGATACGCCGAAGCAAAGTTAGCCAAGGCCTTCTCCATGGGAATACCCAGTTGCATTTCCTGCACCACCCGTCTAAACTCATCGCAAATGGGAGGAGGCAGCTCTTTGCTTACGGCTTCCATGGCCTGTAATGTAGAAAAGCCTGCCCGAAGGCCGTTTACCATCAGGTTCAACATATCAGGTAATTGATCATTGAAGCGAGTCAATCGTTTCGATTGTTGGTTTTTGACATACATTCGAGGCAGCAATGCACCAATTCCTGCTCCAATAAGGCTGATATAAGAAGTCTTCCACCGAGCAAAAATGCAATCAACGCCTACGCCCATGACCGCAATGACGTAAAGGGCCATATATTCGCCCGGTTTGAATTTCAAATCAGCGCGAGCCAATTCGCGGGAAATACGTTCGCCGAATGATGATTTCTCGACACGTTTATTTACCCAATCGGTCAGCGCGCCCTTTGGATTCCTCGGTCATCTGTCTTTTTTTCTTCTTCAAGATATTTGTTTAGGCGATCATCCATTGATGTCTTATCACTGGTCGCTGAAACAACAATTCCAACAACCAGTAGCACCAAGGCAAGAACACCGCCGCCAATAAGCAAAGATATTAGTCATTTATCACCTATCCAAAAATCGACCCAGCTCCCTTCTCTAATATCTTTGCCTGCTACCGACGCCAAAGATTGAGGGAGGCAAGTGAATACCAGCTGCTTCGATCTTCTCCATGAATTTCGGGCGCAGCCCGGTCGGTCGCATATGGCCGAGAACTTTTCCGTTCTCCATGCCAGTCTGCTCGAAAATAAATAAATCTGTTGTTGTAATAACATCGCCTTCCATGCCACTAACCTCGGTGATAAACGTTATTTTGCGCGATCCATCACGCATGCGCTCCTGATGGACAATCAAGTCAATTGCCGATGAAACCTGTTCACGGATGGCTCGAACCGGTAACTCCATTCCAGCCATCATAGTCATTGTTTCGAGACGCGACAGAGTATCACGCGGGGAGTTTGAGTGCAAGGTCGTCATCGAGCCATCATGACCAGTGTTCATGGCCTGCAACATATCCAGCGCTGCATCATCGCGGATTTCTCCGACGATGATCCGGTCTGGACGCATGCGGAGGGCATTAACAACCAGAGTTTCGAATGGTAATTTCGCCGCGACCTTCAATGTTAGGCGGGCGAGACTCGAGAGTGACAACATGTTCCTGGCGAAGTTGCAGTTCCGCAGCATTTTCAATGGTGATGATGCGTTCATCACTTGGGATAAAGCCAGAAAGGATATTCAGGAATGTAGTCTTGCCAGAACCAGTACCACCAGAAATAACAATATTTAATTCTCGCTTCAACACAAGCTTTGAGGAATTGAAGTGATTCTGGTGTAAGAGTACCAAATTGAACTAACTGCTCAAGGGTAATAGGTACTTTTGAAAATTTACGGATGGTCAGTGTCGGGCCGATCAGAGAAATGGGCGGGATAACAGCATTTACACGGGAACCATCCGCCAAGTCGTGCATCCACATACGGACTGGATTCATCGATACGCCGTCCCAAGTGGAGCAACAATACGGTCAATGATTCGCATCACGTGGTCATTACTTTCAAATGTCACCGGCACACGATGAATTTTACCCTTGCGCTCAACATAGATGTTCTTTGCCCCATTCACCATCACTTCCGTGACTGTCTCGTCTTCAAGAAGGGTCTGCAAGGGGCCAAGGCCCAGGATTTCAGCAGTTATCTGTTCAAAAAGGCGAGCTCGCTCGGGCCTGGAAAGGACTATATTTTCCTCGCTCAGGATTTGCTCAAACAAACCCTGAATCGTCTTGCGGACATCGTCAGTTTTAGTAATATCCATCGATGGATCAAGTTCAGCTAAAAGCCGATTTTGGACACGCGTCTTCAAGTCAAAGTATGTTCCAGCCTGGGGTGTTGCGCTTGGCGCGCTCACTCTGCGAGCCTGCAAGAGATGGATAGGCGAGATGCATCCCCACCAGAAGCCTGAGGAGTGCCCAGGTAACTGTTCGGAAGGTTTCCCTTGCCCTTGTTCAATCCGTTTTAAGTAAAGACATCACTACCTCCTAATTACCAATTACCGTTTAGCCATTGCCTCTGACTCTTCCATTTCTCGCTTGATCAGTTTGGCCCGTAATGCTTCAGCCAATGTATAGATCCCTCTGAGAGCCGGTTGGGTCTTATTATCGAGCATAAATGGAACACCCCGATTTACCAGCTGGGATCACCGTGCGTTCATCAAGTGGAATAACAGCCAACACTTCCTGTTTTAAGTTCTCGCCTACTTTTTCCGGAGAAATCGCAATTCGCTTGTCGAACTTATTCATCACAAAAGCTATTTTATCAGTCGGAATATTCATAGTCAGCAGGAGATCCAGGAACAAACGATCATTCTTGATCGAAGGGATATCCTGAGTGGCAATCAACACGATGGCATCGGCGATATCCAGCACCGATAAAGTAACATCCGTGAGATATGCGCTGCTATCCACAATCACATACGCATAAAGTTGACGCAAATAGCGCAGCAATTTCGCGAATTGGTCTGCATTTACTTTTTCGGCATTTTCAGGGCGAGACGGCGATGCCAAGACATGCACACCTGATGCAGCGTTTTTAATCATGACATTATCCACGATTTCAGGATCCAATTCGTCGACACGCGGAGCAAGGTCTAATAATCGTATTTTTCCCCTGCTCATTTAAGAAGATGGCTACATCTCCAAACTGAAGGTTTGCATCCACAATTACAACGCGTGTCTCCTCGTTGTGAAGTGCGACTGCGAGGTTCACTGCGATCGTTGTGCATCCTGTCCCGCCCTTTGGGCTATAGACCAGGATGATTTTCCTTGGGGTCAACCTGCCAGTTTTCCTGCGTCAGTTAGAACCGCCCTGTCGCCGCAACAATACCTGGCTGGATTTGAACCGCTCTTCACGCGCCATCTTTCCAGCACGACGGATGGCAGCTGACGAGTTCATCCGGCATTGGGTGGTTTGGTAAGGAAATCGCGTGCGCCAACTTGCATTGCCCGCCGCATATATTCTAGATCATCCTTGAACTGAAAGGATCACAACCTGAACGGCTGGCAATTTCTGTCGGATCTCTTCCGTGGCAGCAATGCCATCCATGTCGGGCATATTGATGTCCATCAGAACAACATCGGGATTGGTTTCCTGCGATAGTTGGATTGCCTCCCGGCCAGTTCGCGCAGCAGCGACCACCTCGATATCCGCTTCGAACTGTAATAACTTTCGCACGTTTTCGCGTGTTTCGGCATACATCATCCACAATTAAGACGCGAAATCTTTTCGCCATCAGCCATTCCTATTCTCCTTAGACCTCTTTGGAGTATTCAAGAAATCTCTCTAAGGTGCGGCGTCAGTGTCGCCAGGCAATTTAGGATCTCAGGAGGTTATCAAGGCGCGGCTGCACGG
Source organism: uncultured Chloroflexia bacterium (assembly GCA_963760315.1). Classification (GTDB taxonomy): domain Bacteria; phylum Chloroflexota; class Anaerolineae; order Anaerolineales; family Villigracilaceae; genus UBA877. The sequence goes on along the minus strand of CAVXCK010000003.1, from coordinate 440,731 downwards.
CATAAGGCAATTTTGCCGGCACTGGAATATTGTATTGTGTCAAGAGATATTCCAGCATGGCTGCGTCGGTCTGCACAGCCGGTCCCGGTGTTGTTGGGATTGCGGAGCGTCAGGGTGATTTTCGCACCGCTGTAAATAAGAAATACAAGCGTGTTTGCATCTTCCGGTGAAACCATCAATGTAATCATATCTGGGCGGCGTGATAGCTGACTGCCGGTTGTTGCCCGGCGGGCGCAGGGGTTGCGGTTGCCGCTGATCCAGATGCGGACAATATATCCATGATCAGAAACCGTTTCACCAGGGAGCGGGAAAGAACCTACATGCAGCACTTGGACATTTTGCATGATCATCTGAGTAACCAGGCGCGGACGCTGCCCTTCAGATGGGACAAGGTAAACAGGCTTATTCAGAGTTTCGTCCAACACCGTACTTCCCTGCCTCGATCCTTCTCCACCAGAAGTTATCACCGCGGTTAATTGAACGCCAGCTTGGGTCGCTCCTGGGGACATGACACTAGCAGTAAAATTGGGCAGGATGCTCTGATTTGTGGGATCAACATCCACCAGCAACATGGTCACGATGATATTAACATAATCGCCATCGCGGATACCGTAAGCCACGGAAGAGAGCCGCGTGATGGGAATAGCCACGGCTGTCAACCCCTGCGGGATAAAAGGAGCCCAGGAGGAGCCGGGAGATTGACATTGCCCGAGGTCGAAGTAACCATCGCATCTGTGATCGGGACACCCTGGGCAATCGAATATTTGGCATACATGCCCACGAGGTCAGCTTTGTTGGTAAAAAGTCCTTGAACAAGTGCAGTATCAGGGATTTGGATGGAACTCAACATCGCCTCAGCAATCGGCGTACCCGGGGAAATATTTTGGCCAGCCGTAACAATATCCACAAATTGCATTTGCGGGGTGACCTGAGATGCGGGAGGCTGAGTTGTGAGAGTTCGGTGCAGCCATAAATATACTCCACAGGCAGCCACAGCGATGAATGATTATCAACGCTAAATAAATGAATAATACGTCCACGCTTCATAGGATACTCCTTCCAAACTGGGTTTGTATTAGCATTATACAGTAAAAATACAACCTTTAATATTCCACCAACATTTTTGTGAAGTGGCTGGTTTAGATAGGGGTACTTTGGCTGTTGCCGGACTGATAGGGATAATAAGAAGAGGTGAGCAGACGACGCCTGACAACTCCCTGTCATAAAACTATTTGTCATCCTCCACATGCAACCCCCTCGCCACATCCTCCAGCGTCCCCCCTTCCTTGCGCATCCCTGGCGAAGGAGTGCCACAATACGGGCAGATATTCCAGGGCAGTTCCATTAACCGACCGCAGGAGTGACAGGGTTTGCGCAGTTTCGTCTGGCAAGCTGGGCATACCACCCAATCATCTTTAATGCGCCGCTCACAGCCAGGACACACAGGCTGATCTTCTATGGTCTGTAAAAGGGCTTCCTCTTCCAAAGTTTGCTGGTATTCCTCTACCAAAGTGCGAGAAGGACGCAGGACAAGGTAAACCAGCACGCCAGGCAAATTCAACAACGCCACCAGCGCCGCCGCCAGAAAATGAACTAATCGGTCACGGTGGCGGGCACGAATATCGCGATAGGTCCAGACCACCAGCGCCACCCAAAGAGCCACCAAAAAGGCTCCGGAAAAACCGGTCAGCACAAGTGTAAAACCGCTTAAGAACGTGGGATCGAAGATCATAATAACTCCTTAACATGAAGGGTATAAAATGCCCTCAATCTTTGAGAAGAGTGTAACACAATTAGGGTTTCACCCGTTAGGATTCGATATTCTGCTACGTACCTGGTTATGGCTGTGAACGGGAATCTGGAAAAGGAGGTGATGAGAAAATCAATTGATTGTTTGAAGGAAATAGTGTTATCCGTTGATCATCGTTTACCCATTATCCTTCAATTTTTTTATTATACACACAAAAAGAATCCGGGTCATTGGGAATTCCTGTAGAAATAAATGGATGCTGGGTGGATGAAATACGTACATCACCATTTGTTTTCGGGAACACCTTCCCTATTCCGATATATTTGAAACCCGGTCCCTAGGAGGAACCGGGTTTCAAATATGGCTCAATTTCATGATTGGAGCACGCTACATTCCGTTGTCTTGGTCTTTCGCTCCGTAACCTGGACCGGACTTGAAGAAATCGTAGTTTGGTTGGATATCATCACGCAGATTGACCACTTCACCAGTGGAAAGTTGCTTCACTGTATCTAGCACTACACGCACACTGTTGTGGTTAGTGCCCTCGAAGTGGCCGTTTAGACCAACCTTGCTGATAAATTCACCTCCCTTGGCTGAATAAGCCGATGGCACTTCATCCTCTGGGAAAATGGCTGCAAACGGGCATTCCGGGATGCACGCGCCACAATCTATACAGGTATCCGGGTCAATGTACATCCAGGGATACTTCTCAACCGGTTCGCCGGGAATGATGCATTCCACCGGGCAGACTTCGATACAGCCGCGGTCACGCAAACACAGGCTGGTAATAATATATGTCATTTTGTTCCTCCTTTTGGAAAATAAAGGTAAAGATAGACTTATTATATCTGTCCTGATAAAATTACGCAACAAAAAGCCCGGATTTAGAATCCGGGTGTGAGCAATCGAACTGGAAAATCTACTTTGCCAAGTATCGACTGGCGACCTCAGCCCAATTCACAACGTTCCACCATTTACTTACATATTCCGCTCGGCGGTTTTGATACTTCAAATAATAAGCATGTTCCCAGACATCCAAGGTCAGGAGGGGAATCATCCCATCGGACATCGGATTATCCTGGTTGGCAGTCGAGACCACTGCCAGCCTACTACCCTTCTTGACCAACCAAGCCCAGCCAGATCCGAAACGACCTATGGCGGCCTTTTCAAACTCGGCTTTAAGATTAGCGAAGTTTCTAAAAGAAGCCTCAATGGCTCTTGCCAACCCACCTTGCGGTTCGCCGCCAGCGCGGGGAGCCATCACCTGCCAAAACAGGTCGTGGTTCCAGGTACCGCCACCATGATTACGGACTGCGGAGCGGATATCTTCGGGTACGGCGTCGAGGTTCGTGAGAAGGGCTTCGAGCGATTTCTCTGCCAGATGGGAGTGCTTCTCCAGCGCCGCATTCAGGTTGGTAATGTAAGCGGCGTGGTGCTTGTCGTGGTGAATTTGCATCGTCTGAGCATCAATGAATGGTTCGAGCGCATCATATTCGTATGGGAGCGGATTAAGTTGGAAAGACATAGAGAATCTCCTTTCGAAGGTGAATATTTATGATAATCTTCATGTATATTGTACTATTATTGATTCGCGTGTCAAGAGGTGTCAGGGATTTCTTATAACCTTCTAATAAATTCGTTGCGCCACGCAATCCCATCGCTTATACTTGGATCCAATGAAATCCTCACCCGCCCCCCGCCGCTCCACCTTGACAATGGGTCTGCTTGCCGGCATAGCAGCCGCTTCCACCGCTGCCATATTCATCCGTTTTGCGCAGCGCGAAGGAGCACCCTCCATCGTTATTGCCGCGGCGCGACTGACGATTGCCAGCGTGATTCTGGCTCCTATCGCGCTAACACGTTATCTGTCCGACCTACGCCGGTTGGATCGCCGGGAACTATTTTTAGCTCTGCTCGCGGGTCTCTTTCTGGCTTTACACTTTGCCACATGGATCACATCTCTCGAATACACCACAGTTGCCAGTTCGGTTGTTTTAGTGTCAACCACACCGCTATGGGTGGCACTACTCGCCCCGCTGGTGCTGCACGAACGGGTTGGGACGGCGGCAGTGATCGGATTGAGCCTTGCGCTAACGGGCGGAGTCATCGTCGGCCTGAGCGATGCATGTACCTGGCAAGCGGGTGCACTGACCTGCCCGTCGCTGTGGACTTTCTTCAGTGGAACAGCCTTCCTAGGTGATTTCCTGGCGCTTGCCGGAGCCTGGATGGCCGCTGGTTATTTATTGGTGGGGCGAAAATTGCGAGCAAAGCTGGGCCTCGTCCCATACATATTTGTGGTTTACGGGATGGCTGCAGTAGTGCTAATCGTCCTCATGCTTGGGATGGGAGAAAGTCCAATCGGGCTACCCCCTATGGCGTACCTCTGGTTTGCTTTGCTGGCGCTGGTACCACAATTATTCGGACATTCGACTTTCAACTGGGTGTTAAAAGTACCTGCCGGTTTCGTTTGTATCCGTGGCCTTACTCGGTGAGCCAGTTGGATCAACCATCCTAGCATATTTCTTTTTTCAAGAACTGCCGGGATGGGTGAAAATCGGTGGGGCGGTGCTGATAATGGCGGGGATTTGGCTGTCGGGGAGAGAAGTGAAGAAATGATTTCTCTTCTGGCGGGCTATGTGCGGAATAACCAATGGATTTAATCCGAAAGAATTTCGATTTGGATAGTTGGGTCCATCCCCTTTTTTTCGACGGGATGGTCTTAATTACCTCTGATACAACCAATTCAGATCCCGTATTCTTCCTTCCAACTCCCTACTTAAAGCAGCCTCCGTCATGCGCCATTCCCAATTGCCGCCAAGCCGGGACGGGTAGTTGAAACGCGCCCTCAGTGCCAAGATTCATAAAGTCCTGCATAGGAGCAAGGGCGAAGACTGCTGTAGATTTCCAAGCTGTTCGGATCAAGCTCTGCGCAAAGTTTAAGCCATCGGTCTCCATGTAGCGGCGAGCGAAATCCTTCTCATCCTTTGGAGCAGATTCATACCAGCCGCGGGCAGTATCGTTGTCGTGCGTGCCAGTGTAAACAACGCAATTCTGCGAGTAGGAGTGCGGTAGGAAAGGATTATCCGGGCCAGAAAAACCGAATTGTAGAACCTTCATTCCAGGCAAGGTAAATTGCTCGCGCAGGGTAGTCACATCCGGAGTGATTACACCCAGGTCTTCAGCGATAAAGGGTAGATCCGCGCCCAGACTCGCCATTATCGTATTAAGAAATCTGCCCCGGACCCGGAACCCAACGCCCGATTTCAGCAGTCGGTTTGCCAGCCGGAATTTCCCAGTAACCGGCAAAACCGCGAAAATGGTCAATGCGGAGGATGTCCACCAGTCTCAGAGTAGAGCGCAGGCGTTCCAGCCACCATTTATAGCCAGTAGATTTGTGCGTTTCCCATCGGTAGAGCGGATTGCCCCACAACTGACCGGTCGGGGAGAAGTAATCCGGTGGAACACCCGCAACCACGGTAGGTTTCAAATCCCCATCAAGGAAGAACAGGTCGGGATGCGACCACACGTCCGAGGAGTCATTCGCAACAAAGATGGGGATATCACCAATGATGCGTATTCCCTTTTGGTGGACATAATCACGCAAAGCATTCCACTGGCGGAAGAAGACATACTGATAAAAAGTAAAGCGTAATATCGAAGAAGCCAGAATTTTCCGGGTTTCATCCAGGGCAACTGAATCACGCTTGCGGAGACTCTCCGGCCAGCCAGCCCACGAACCGCCGCCATGGGCTTCTTTAATCGCCATAAACAGTGCATAATCCTCCAGCCAGGAGGCATTTTCTGCGCAGAAAGAATCAAATTCGGCGCGGCTAGTGCGAGGATCCGAAGAAAAATGGAGAAAAGCCCGCTCGAGCAGGTTTAATTTCCAGGGAATAAGAAGCCCAAAATCCACCCGTTTCGGATCAAAGTCCAATTTCTCGATAAGGTCATTCGAATGGAGCAGATTGTCGCGCAACAGGAAATCCGGGCTGATTAGATAGGGATTCCCTGCAAATGCTGAAAAGCTCTGGTAAGGCGAATCACCGTATCCGGTGGGACCAAGAGGGAGCACCTGCCAGAGTTTACAGCCCGCTCCAGCCAGCCAGTCCACCCAGCGGTAGGCAGCCGGACCTAGATCGCCAATTCCATAAGGACCGGGCAGGGAAGTGGGGTGGAGGAGAATTCCAGAAGCGCGCTCAAATTTCATAAGGTTGTCTCTTTGTCTCGAATAGTTTCGCCCGATTTTACCACCGGGCCAGGATAATCGGAGGCAATAACATCGGTGCCGATGGTCGCCCCCGGTTCGACAATCATGCCAGGCGGAATGATGCTGTTCTTGCCGACCACAGCCAATTGGATGTCGGGATTGGCGATGCCGCCACCAACGCGGGCATTCTCTTCGACATGAACGTATTTATCAAGGATACTGCGCTCGATAACCGCCCCGCTTTCAATAACCGTATCTGTCAAGATGATGGATTCACGCACCACCGCTCCGGGACGCACAATCACCCCCGGCGAGAGCACGCTGCTTTCAATACGTGCGTTTTCCTGGATGGTGCAGCCATCCGAGATCATGCTTGCAAAAACGCAAGCGTTTTGGGGGATACGGACCGGCGGGCGTTCCTCTGTGCGGGTATGGATGATCCAACTGCGGTCGTATAGTTTCAGAGGCGGGTTCGGAGAAAGCATATCCATGTGCGCCTGCCAATAGGACAGGATGGTGCCCACGTCCATCCAATAGCCGGTGAATGGGAAGGCAATTACCCGCCGCTTGCTTTTGACCAGGCGTGGCAGGATCTCTTTGCCAAAATCGTGCGTGGAGTCTTCGCGCAGATGATCTTCCCAAAGAACCCGGTCAAGCAGGTCACGGTTGAACAGATAAACACCCATGTTGATAAGGTCCGAAGGAGGATTCTCTGGCTTCTCGACGAAGGATTTGACGCGGTACTCTTTATCTACCAGTAAGGACACCGAAACGGGAGGCCTCCTCCAGCGGAACGCGGATCGTGGCGATCGTCAAATCCGCCTGGTGATCCATGTGGAAAGTAATCATCGTGTCATAATCCATCGTGTAGATGTGGTCACCCGACAGGATGAGTATCAGGTCTGGAGAACCCCGTTTGATAAAAGAGAAGTTCTGCTGGACGGCGTCCGCATTGCCTTCGAACCAATCTGAATCGAAACGGGCTTTATAAGGGGTCAGGATGCGGACGCCGCCAGTGAAGTCGCGATTCAGATCCCAGGGCGCGCCTGCGCCGATGTGCTCGATCAGGGAGTGCGGCCGGTACTGCGCCAGCACCATGATATCGAAGATATCCGAATTGACACAGTTCGAAAGCGCAAAGTCGATGATGCGGTACTTGCCCGCAAAGGGTACAGCAGGTTTGGTGCGTTTGGTGGTCAGCACACTCAAGCGCGCCCCCTCCCCACCGGCCAAGATTATTGCTCGTGTTTTCATGCGTCACCTCGTAGGATCATATTTCTTTCGAACCAGATACTAATGAACGGTAAATCGTGGCATACTGGCGCGCAGAGCGGGACCAGGAGAAATCTTCTTTCATCCCATTACGCTGGAAATTCTGCCACTTCTCCATCCCAGCATAGGCGGTCAGGGCGCGCTGCAACGCTTCCACCATGGAATCGGTCTCAGCCTCCTGGAACAGGAAGCCGGTCTTGCCTTCCTTGACAGTGTCCTTCAATCCGCCTGTGGCGCGCACGACCGGGACGCAGCCGTAACGCATGGCAATCATCTGCGCCAGGCCACAGGGCTCGTAGCGAGAGGGCATCAGGAACATATCCGCTCCGCCGTAGAGGAGGCGGCTCAGTGCCGCGTCGTAACGGATAACCGCCCTGATGCGTTCAGGGAAATCCGCCTGCAGGTTGCGGGCAGCATTCTCGAGCGCCGGGTCACCTGAGCCGAGAATGGCAAACTGCCAGTTTCTGTCCGCCATCTGGCGCATGGCTTCGAATGTAATATCCACGCCTTTTTGCTGGTCAATCCGTCCTATCATCACCAGAAGCGGGATATGACCGTCTTCTTTTAGTTCAAGGGATTTTTGCAAGGCGGTTTTATTAGCCGCGCGGGAAGGGAGTTCAACGGAAGTGAAACGCGCCGCAAGAGCATTATCTGTCTCCGGATTCCAATAATTAACATCGAGACCATTCAGGATGCCAGTCATACTATTGGTGCGGGTCTGCAGATATGGATCCAGGCCGCAGCCGAATTCAGGGGTCAGGATTTCACGCGCATAAGTCGGTGAGACCGGGACAATGGCATCCGCGGACCACAATCCGAGAGGTAGCGGTTGAGTCTGCGCCCACTTCGGCAATGAATCGTCGTTGAGCGGTGAGAGGCCGTAAGAAGATAGTTCATCCGAGCCGTCGCCGCCCATATAAGGCAAGTTGTGAATAGTAAATACAGTGCGGAGGCGCGCCAGCACAAGGTCAGTAGAGCGGGAACGCAAGGCGTATAGCGCCAAGGCGGTATGCCAATCGTTGGCATGGACAATGTCTGGTTGCCAATCCAGATGGCGGGTCATCTCCAGCGCAGCGAGCGAAAAGAAAGTATATTTTTCGCGGTCCAGCGCCGGGTCCGCGGAGTAGACGGAAGGGGTGTTTGTGATCGGATCGCCGTTGATAAAGTAAACCGGCATTCCCCCTAATGACATTTCAAAAACATGTACCAGGATGTTTCCACCGTGTCGGAAAACTGAATAATCCGCCATTGGGCGCATGGTGGCCGCCTCTGCTCGGATGGTAGGGTAGAGCGGCAGCACCAGCCGGACATCCAGAGGGACAGCGCCCATGGCCTGAGATGGGAGAGCACGCAACGCCAAAGGCAGCGACCCGGCGACATCGGCCAAACCGCCAATTTTAATGAATGGTTCCGCCTCAGCAGCAAGGAAAAGGATATTGATGGACACTGGCATTGAATCTATTTTACATTAAATCCCAATTTTACAGCTACAAATATCCTTGCTTATTTCCCGTCCCGATCCCTCCATCGGGACGGGAAAGGGGTAACGAACGGGTTCAGGCTTTTGCCACCGGGAATTGGATTTCGGTCACCGCGCCGGTGTCGTTCTGGTTACCAGCAGGCTTTGTTTCCTGGAGATAGATCTCGCGGCCAGCACCCGTCACCAGGAAGCCGTTTTCGTCCACCCACTTCAGGATGGCGTCGTAAGCCTCCCCTATCGTAACATACGGTCCAGCGTGTACAGTGCAGGCCATTGCTGCAACTGCCGGGAGGGTCCGCACTTTCACACCTTTGCCCGGCTTTAGATCGTCGGTGATTTGTTCGCACACCTCGATATCCCAGCCGCGCTCCTTGTGCTCCTTATCGTGGTAAAGCGAGAAGCATGCGCCTGCCGGACGGATATGTTGCGCTAGAAGATAGCTTTCTAGTTCACCCCACAGCGAACCCTGTTCGGGTGGAGTTGGAACGACACCTCGCACGGATGCCACTTTGACAGGATCCACTTTCTTGATAACAACATCATACTTAGACATGGTATCCTCCTGTTCTATTTGTCTCAGCCATACATCCACCCTCTTCCAGCCTATCCGGCTTCTTCTCTGACCTTCTGCCTGATCTCCGCCTGACGCAATTTCAGCATGCCCCGCATCTGCTCGGCAGACAGGTCTCCGGCGAGGAGATGGCCTATCTCCTCCAGCGAGAAGCCCAGGTCCTTAAGCGCCAGGATGCGGTGCAGACGAGGCAATTGGTTATATTCGTAGAAACGATAACCGCTGAAACGATCTACAGAGATTGGCTTGAGCAGTCCCATCTCGTCGTAGAAGCGCAGCGCCTTGATGGACACACGGCTGAGTTTGGAGAAGTCTCCGATCCGGATCATATGCGGAAGCCTCCACGTATAGTTATACAGCCTCCAGCGGGAGGAGAGTCAAGGCGCTGGTCAACATCATCTTATCAGAATTCTACAGGCCTGAATGAAATTTGCCCAACTCGTATCGGGTAGGGCAAATCCGTGTCAATGCAGGCTGGTTAATGAATCCAGAAGCCGAAGTTGTACTCAATGACACCTGCGTCAATCAGGCTTCTGTCCCCTTCCACCGAGCGGTAATGCAGCTCTCCACCAGCGCCGATGTAAGTGTTTGAAAGCTGCGAGAGCCAATAGACGAATTCGGGTACGAATCCTGCGATATATTCACGATACCGATATGGCCGGTTTCAGCAGATGTGTACCCGGTATCCGATACACCAACCTGACGGACCTGAAGAGTATAGTTGCTGCTGCTCTCCATCAAATAGAGCAAGATGCTTCCATCCGGTGAAATAACCGGTGCGGAAGCGAAGGCCGGTGCGGCGACAAAAGTATCTAAAACTGTTGCAAACTCAGATACTGGCACATTCCAGACCGTTGTGACTTCCGTCGGGTCACCGAGCGGGTCTGACGCAGGGATGATAACTCGAACCCCGCTCGAATCTGGCAACCAGGCCACATCAGGCACGTAAGCCCATTCGCTATAGGTCAAGTCAATTTTAGAAATTCCTTGTAAGAACAGAATAATTCGGGAAATGGAGACATTTCCTTCTTCCATAATCACAAACCCGAACGAAAAAGCAGTATACTTATACAGATTCCGGAAAGATCACCATGCCGGGAGACTATTGCGGTGCGTGGTGAAGTCCTCGGGATTTTCACCAGAGTTACCGCAGGGATAGAAGATTGCTTTTTGGTATTTCCTGGCTACGCGAAGTGTAGCAAAATCAAACGACCTCGGATTAGATTCCGGATCCACAAGAACAGGAGTGTGGCAGAAATAAATACAGCCATTTGACTTCAAGTAGATTAATATCCAAAATATTTTTCCTTTTCACGGCCATAACAGACGTGCTCAACTAACGAACGCGGGAAACTATTATGATTTTCTCTTGAGAAAGGAGATAACCATGGCGGAACGGCGGAAATCTGAACGACGCAGTATTTCTTATTATTTACGGATCATTGACGCTGACTCAAATTTAATGCTTGGGCACCTGGGAGATATTACCCTGCAAGGGTTAAAAATGGACAGCCAGAAGCCGCTCCCGGTAAAAAAGAATATCGGCTGCGCATCAATACGACCGCAGATGTGGCCGATAAAGATTTCATAGAATTTTCGGCATACACAAGATGGTGCCAGCCTGATCCACTTCAAACTGGACTTTACGAAATTGGCTTTGAAATCGTAAAGATTGCCTCTACACGACGCCACGATTATCCAGCGAATCATGGATAAATACAGCCCCCGGGAAAACAGCTTTAAATTCTAAATCGGTGATTGATTCCTCTCTTCCCCTCGTAGAGCTGCATCGCCATCTGGATGGCAATATCCGGCTCCGGACCATTCTCGAGCTGGGCCGCCAGCACAATTTCCCTTGCCTGCCTGGGAGGTGGAAAGCCTGCGCCCACACGTCCAGGTTACAGTCCCGCAGCCGGGGGTGATGGCTTTCATCGCCAAATTCCAGTGGCCGATGGGGGTGCTGGTGGATGCAGATGCCTGCCGCCGCGTGGCATACGAGAACGTGGAAGACGCCAAACAGGATGGGCTGGATTACATCGAACTGCGCTTCAGCCCCTGGTTCATGGCAGAGGTGAATGGACTGGATCCGGTCCTGGTCGTGGAGGCGGTCGTGGACGGCATCGTTGCAGGAATACACGACTTCGGCCTGAAGGTTAACCTGATCGGCATCCTCAGCCGTACCTACGGTCCGGATACCGCACGCAAGGAATTGGAAGCGCTCCTGAGCCAGCGCAGAGCACATCACCGCCCTCGACCTGGCAGGAGACGAGGCGCACTTTCCCGCTGACTGGTTCCGGGACCACTTCCGCCGCGCCCGTGATGCCGGCTGGCACATCACCGCCCACGCCGGAGAAATCGCCGGGTCCGGAGTCCATCTGGCAGGCAATCCGTGAACTGGGTGCGGAGCGCATTGGCCACGCCATCCGTGCCGTGGAAGATCCGACACTGATGGATTATCTGGCTGGGCACCACATCGGCATCGAGTCCTGCCTCACCAGCAACGTGCAAACCAGTTGCGTACCGGATTACGCCAGCCACCCGCTCAAGACCTTCCTCGAGCATGGCATCCCCGCCACCATCAACACCGACGACCCGGGTATCAGTGGAATTGACCTGCCTTACGAATACAACGTGGCAGCTCCAAAGGCCGGTCTGACGATAGCGGAAATCCGCCTGGCGCAGGAAAACGCACTGGAGACGGCATTTTTAACAGCGGAGGAAAAACTCTTGCTGCGTCGATCACTCCAATCGTCAAAAAGGAACAATAAGTAGAAAAGAGATTTATATTCACGATTGTGCTCGTTTTGAGGCAGAAAATAAGGCTCATTTCCTTGGATACTTCCTGGCTCGATTTCGTGAACGATTGATTAATTTCTATCCACCCCTGTTCGGCGCGGGGATTCGCTCTCGTACCATCGATGAACACACCATCCAGGTTGAGATGAAGTTGACCGCATTCAATCGGAACATCTATGGCGTCCAATTTGGCGGTTCGTTATATGCCATGTGCGATCCCTGGTTCGCGCTGATCCTGATACGCTCCCTGGGCCAAGACTACATCGTTTGGGATAAGGCTGCCAGCATCCAGTTCTTGCAACCGGGGCGTAACACTGTGACAGCCACATTTCATATTCCCCAGGAACATATCGCAGAAATCCGCCTGGAAGCAGATCGCGGTCAGAAAATCGAGCCAACATTTGCGGTGGACGTGCTGGATGCGCAGGACCAGATCATTGCGCATGTCGAAAAATTGCTGTATGTCCGAAAGAAGAAAATCGAATCTCAGTTTCAGGAATTATCCCCTTATACTTCCCGTCTCGCGTATTTTCGGTTGACAAGCCAAACCCCTGTCAAAATTAAACGCCGCCCAACAGAGTGGCAAGATACAGGCGCTCCCCCAGGATGAGCGCGGCGACAATGACCGTGACCACCGGTTCCAGGTAAAGGAAAGCCCCTGTCTGCGCCACCGGCAGAGCCTGCAAGGCATCGTACCAGAAGATGTAAGCCAGCCCGGAGCAGAAAATCCCCAAGAAGGCGATACCCGCCCAACCATCCCAAGGGATATTTCCTATCTGGCTCAGTCCACCCTGAGCAAAAAACAAGATGGAAGAGAACAGCCAGCCGAAAGCCATCACGTAGAACATCATCAATGTGGCCGGGTATTTTTGCAGGCCGCGCCGTGAAAGGACGGAAAAGACCGCCCAGTTCGGCGCACTGACGAGGATGAGGAAATCCCCCACCGTCCCGAATTTACCCGAGGCGAGCAGGACCAGGTCGCCACGCGTGACCACCAGCAGTACCCCGAAGGCGGAGATCAGAATCCCCGCCACCTGCAGCCAGAGCAGTTTTTCTTTCAGCGCCAGCCAGCCCAGCAGCGCCATGAAGACCGGGATGCTGGCAACGATCCAGGCGGTGGTCGTGGCCTGCGCAGTGACCAGTCCGGTGGATTGCAGCCACTGGTGGAAGGTGATGCCCAGGAAGCCCAGCAGGGCAAGATAAGGCCAGTCCCGTTTTTCGGGCAGGGCGAACTTCCGCCCAGCCAGCACGGCGATCCCCAGAATGACCACGCCCATCGCAAAACGCAGCCAGACCACCACGTCAGGGCTGGCATAACGCAGGGCGACCTTGGTGGCTACGAACGAGGCTCCCCATACCACAACAGCAAAGAGCGCCTCGATCATGGCGCGGCGGCGGTTTATTCCCATGGCTGGAGAGTGTACCATAAGACAACTCTAATAAAACATTTATGGTACTTCACGATGGTACCAGTTAAAATAATTCCGATGAACCGCCCGCACATTCTCGTCAACGTCGCCATGACCGCCGATGGAAAGATCGACAGCGCCGCCCGCAAAGGTGCGGCCATCTCGTCCATCCCAGACAAAGAGAGGGTGGATCGCCTGCGGGCCAGCGTGGACGCCGTCCTTGTCGGCGGGCGTACTCTGCTGAACGAAGATCCGAAATTGACAGTGAAATCCCCCGAGTTACGCACCGAGCGGTTGCGCAAGGGGTGGCCAGAAAACCCAGCCAAAGTTGCAGTTGTATCGGAAATCCCTTTTATCAGGGTAGGGTCAGTCCCCGGCAAAAACGGAAAACCGACAAGGGCAGCCCCTAGAGAATTTCTTAAATTCCGGTCCAGCACAGGTTTATCTTTTCACCACCCGTTGCACTCCACCTGGAAGCACTTGCAGCCTTCGAAACCAAGGGGGTCACGGCCCGCATAATGGGGCAGGAACGTGTTGACCTTGTGGCAGTATTCCGGTCGCTGCACGAGGCGGGCATACGCTCGGTACTGGTCGAAGGAGGCGGGACGCTTATTGCTGAACTGTTCCGCCTTGGCTTGGTGGATGAACTGACCATTTACATCGCGCCAAAAATCTTCGGCGGTACCTCTGCCCCAACGCTGGCTGACGGCTCCGGGTTTCTTGCGGAGCAGGCTCCCGGTCTGAAACTTAAATCGGTGAAGAAATTCGATGATGAGGGCGGAATCCTCGTTCATTATTATGTTGAACAAATGGAGTAAATTATGGGACTTACCCACATGCAAATCAAAGAACTGCTCGATGAAGGCCGATGCCCACGCCTGTGATGGCGTCGGCCAGGACCACGTCTGCGTCAAGATCGCCGCGATTGCCGAACTGCCCTCCCGTTTCGGCCAGTTCCATATCGTCGCCTTTTACAATAACAAGGATGGCAAAGAACATGTCGCCATCGTGCGCGGCGACGTGACCAATGCCGAGGATGTGCCGGTGCGCGTCCATTCCGAATGCCTGACCGGCGACGTGATCGGCTCGCTGCGCTGTGACTGCCGCGACCAGCTCGAAACGGCTCTGCGCATGATCGGCGGGATGGACAAAGGCATCCTGCTCTACATGCGCCAGGAAGGCCGCGGCATCGGGCTGATCAACAAGATCCGCGCCTATGGCCTGCAGGAACATGGCTACGACACCGTCGAGGCCAACATCGCCCTCGGCTTCCGCGACGATGAGCGCGATTACAGCGTGGCGGCGCACATGCTCGAGTCACTCATAGTCAAATCGATCCAGCTCATCACCAACAACCCAAAGAAAATTGAAGACCTGACAAAGAATGGCATCAAAGTCACCGGACGCATCCCGCATGTCATGCAGCCCAACCAGTACAACCGCTTCTACCTGGAGACCAAGGCGCTGAAATCCGGCCACCTGATTGACTATGCTCGGCAAGGAACACCTGCCCGAACAGGCCGACCTCCCGGTCATAGAAGGCATGAACGGCGAGCAAATAAACCTGATCAGTAAAATCTATCAGACCTATTCCCGGAGCGTTCCGCGGACCCGTTAAACACCCGGAGGAAATATGACTCTTGAAAACCGCGTTGCAGTCATCACCGGCGCCACCGGTGGCCTCGGTTCTGTCGTGACCAAAGAACTGGCCGCGCTTGGAGCAAATCTGGCTCTGCTGGATTTGGACCCTGACAAACTGAACGCTGTCTGGCAGCCTGTCGCTACCCGAAAGCCGCTTCCTCGCAAGTACCGTGAACCTGCTTGATCCTTCCGAGACGAAATCCACTGCTGAGGCAATCGTTGCCAAATTCGGCAAGATTGATATTCTTCTTCACCTGGTCGGTGGCTGGACTGGTGGCAAAACCCTGCTTGAAGCCCCCGCCGACGATCTGACTTTCATGCTCAACCAGCACGTCTGGACGAGCTTCAATGTCTCGCAGGCTTTTATCCCGCACCTGGTCAGGAACGGCTGGGGACGCGTCGTCATGGTCACATCCCCTTTTGCAACCCGACCAAAAGCCAAAGGCGGGCCATACGCCATCGGTAAATCCGGTCAGGAGGCCTTGATGCTGACCCTCTCTCAGGAACTAAAAGGTACCGGTGTCACCGCCAATCTGCTCCAGGCCAAAACAATTGACGCCAAGAGAGAGAAGGTCACGGATCCCTCAGCCGACAATGCCTCCTGGACAACACCGGATGAACTGACTGCCGGTATACTATACCTGCTCTCCGATGAGGCTGGTATGGTCAATGGCGCAAAAATCCCGCTGTACGGTTCCTATTAACACCAATCCCCATCATCTTTAAAGATGCCGGGGATTTTTTTCTCCATCCATATCCTGACCGGTTTTTGGAAATTCAAGCAGGGAGACACCTTTTCGTTTATACTTTTAATTGCGACTTGCACAATTAAGCCAATCTTGAACAGTCATATTTCAGGAACTTGTAATAGACTTAGACACATCCATGTATAATCCCCGATAACCCTCTACCGGAGGACTTAATGACACTGCTATCCGAAATCTTTGAGCAATCTGAACGTCTGGATGGTTTGCTGCACAATCAGCGGGAAACGGTCGAGAAAATCGCCGCAGCCATCCGCCAGCGTGATATCCGCTACGTTTTTCTGGCAGCGCGGGGCACATCGGATAATGCCGGACGATATGCCAACTACCTGTGGGGCGCACAAAACAAACTACCCCTGGCACTTGCGACGCCCTCTTTGTTTACATATTACAACCGTCCCCCCAAATTGGATGGCGCGCTGGTTGTTTGTGTCTCCCAATCGGGGCATTCACCGGATATCATCAGCGTCATAGAGGAGGGACGCCGCCAAGGTTGTCTGACCTTATCCATTACCAACGCCCCCAACTCGCCCCTTGCACATGCCTCAGATCTCGTCCTGGATATCCAGGCGGGTGAGGAAAAGGCCGTTGCCGCGACCAAGACCTACACGACCGAATTGATGGCGATCGCGATGCTCTCTGCCGCTCTTTCAGACGACAAAAACAACTGGCGCGAATTGGGAAAAGTCTCAGGCTGGGCTGAAAAGGTGCTCAAGCAGGATGTTCTGATTTCCCGCCTGGTAGAACGCTATCGCTACATGCGCCAATGTGTTGTGCTCGGGCGAGGTTTCAATTACTGCACAGCCTTCGAATGGGCATTGAAACTCAAGGAATTGACTTACACCGTTGCCGAGCCGTATTCATCCGCCGATTTCCAGCACGGACCGATTGCCGTTGTGGAGGGCGGATTCCCGGTGCTGGCGGTCGCTCCACAAGGAAAGGTCTTCGCCTCATTGCTGGAGATGTTGGGCAGCCTGCGAGAGGACCAACAGGCTGAACTGGTCGTTATCTCAGACGATAAGGGCGCGCTAGCGCTGGCGCAAGCCCCGATCCAAATACCGAATGGGATACCCGAATGGCTCACGCCCATCATCAGCATCATTCCTGCTCAACTTTTTGTTTACCACCTCACGCAGGCGAAAAGTATCAACCCCGAAAAGCCACGCTCGATCAGGAAAGTGACTGAGACAAATTAGGAAGAACCGCCGCATAAAATCAGCATGCGGCGGTTTTTTTTCAGAGGCTTTCACACAACTCTACTTCTTCCAAAACTGCGGCAAGTAAGGCTTATGGGTTTCAAGCATATCTTCGAGGACCCCAGGGATTTTATCCGCTTTTGGTCCAAGCGGATGGACAAGCAGGGCTTGATACGCGGCATTGCGATCACCGTGAACCGCCGCTTCAACTGTCAACAACTCATACGCTTTCACTTGTGCAATCAGACCAAAGCATACGGGCGGCAGAGGTTCTACAGGAATCGGTTCCACGCCTTTGCGGCTAATCTTTGCCGGCATTTCCAGAACCCAATCCACAGGCCATTCTTTCACGGCTCCATTATTACGAGTATTAACGATGTGCGTCTCGCCTAAATCGTTGAAATGAGCGGCAAGCAATTGAATTGCGACCGTAGAATAGTAAGCTCCGCCACGTTTCATCAAGTCAGCCGGGGGTTCCTTAAGGTTTGGATCGGCATACTCGCGCAACAGGTCCTTCTCGATCTCAATCACTTCCTCTGCCCGTGATGGCGGCCAACCTTCCTGGGAAGCTATTTTTTTATCAGTATGATAGTAGTACTGCAAATAGTAATTCGGGATCATGCGCAGAACCTCGATCGTACGCGGGTCCCATTCGGGGTCATCTACCGCTTTAAGCGAGGTGATGTAACCTTCGATCACTTGCGGCCAAACATCCTCTCCTTCCAAGGTGAAACCCCGGTGCCAGGAAAGATGGTTCAGCCCGAGTGTATGGAGCTCCGCGCGTTCGGGATCAATGTGTTTCCCCGTGGTCCGCTCAAGATCTTCAATAATTGACATCTTGGTGGTGATCGCGACATTGCATACACCGACTGCGGTCACGTCCGGAGCATATCCAATTAAAGCCTGAGTCACCAAGCCGGATGGATTAGTAAAATTCGCCAACATCGCTCCGGGAGCAACCTCGCGTATATCCTGGGCAATTTTGAGAATGACCGGTATCGTACGAAGAGCTTTGGCCATGCCCCCCACCCCGGTCGTCTCCTGTCCGATCAAACCATGTCGCTTGCCCAGGTATTCATCCTTTCGGCGTGCTTCCATCTGGCCGACACGCAATTGCGTAATCACATAGGACGCACCCTTTACAGCCTCACGCTGATCGGTGGTCAATATGATCTTGAACGGCGATCCCCTGGCTTCCACCATCCGTCGGGCAAATCCACCGACGATATCCAGCCGGGCAGCATCTATGTCCATTAACCATAGTTCTTTTAATGGAAATTGATCCTTGCGGATTATGAAACCGTTGACCAATTCAGGGGTATACGTGGAGCCTCCACCGATAACAGCTACTTTCATAGTATTTTCCTCTAAAACAAAAGTATATTAAATTCAATGAGTTATATGTAAGCGCTTACATGCAATTCTAACACATAATACCTCAAGCAAAATACCCTGGGTGACTGAAAAGAAAAATAAGTTTTTTACCATTTCCCCTTGCAATGCCCCTGCTCAGCGTTTATACTCAGCGGGATTATCATTTGAGCTATTCAGCACTTACGGAGACTACATGGAAGACCTCTATCGCGAAATCATCATTGACCATTATAAAAACCCTCAGTATCGCGGCCATCTCGACCCTAATAATATCCAGTTCGAAGACGATAACCCCCTGTGCGGCGACCATATTGAAATTTCATTAAGAGTGGACGGATCAAGCAAAGTAACCGAAGGCCGTTTCGACGGCAAGGGTTGTGCCATCTCGCAGGCTTCCGCGGACCTACTGATCGAGTCCATTATTGGAAAATCGCTGGATGAAGTTAAAGGACTAACCAAGCAAAACGTCCTGGATTTGCTTGGTATCGAACTTGGGCCAGTACGCCTGAAATGTGCCCTGCTACCTTTAAAAGTCCTCAAGGCGGGTGTTTACGGTTTGGGTGAAGCCAGTGATGAATTAGTGGAATAGGTAATCATTGATCAGGAAATCAAGCCTGGTCCTTATATATAAGACTCCCGATCTCATGTTAAATTACACCCCACTCGATGGCTCCAAACTCGATTACGTTGAAATCGCACCGGCAGACCAATTAACCGATGGCGAGCGCTTTTTGTCGAACTAGGTGGAAAATCCATCGTACTTTTCAATTTAGCCGGAAAGTTGTTTGCCATTGGCGATGTCTGCTCCCACGACAACGGGCCGGTCGGTGACGGGGAGATCGAAGAGAACGAAATCATCTGTCCACGTCACGGGGCGCGCTTTGACATCCGTACTGGAAAAGCCACCTCCCTGCCAGCAATAGTAGACATTCCAGCCTATCCAGTCCGGGTGGTGGAAGGGATGATCCAGATTGGAATACCGAAAGCATAGAAGATGAACTGAAATCCATCAATAAGCGGAGACTGAACAGCCTCCGCTTATTGATAAATCAAATAATTTTGGATTTCATTCTCTAGTATATCTGCTGCCTTCCCCATCACCTTGCGGACCTGGGGACTGAGACCCGTACCCAACCTGAAATCCTTCCCCACAATCCCGATAAGCGTCATGCGGACCTGCGCCAGCGCAGGGTTTAGCGCGAGACCCAGTTGCAGGGTCTCGGCAAGACCCCAACCGTGGGAAGACCCGGCTTGCGGAGTAAAACTGGCCAACTCGTCCGGTCCAAGTCGGATAAGCGACCCGGCAGATTTAGTTGAATGGACTGCGTCCAAGAGAATCGCGGCGTCCATCCCCACGAACAAGTCGAGCAAGGCCAGCCCCGGCAATTCGGAGTATTCCACCTGCACCCCGGCAGCGGTTTCTGGATGCCTGGACTGCCATAAATGGACAGCCTCCAGCCCGGCAGCATCGTCTCCGCGCAGGGACTGGCCGATTCCCAGGACGAGAATATTCATGGGTAAATTTTACCGCCAAGACAGCGTCCTGGCGGCAAGATATTCATTTTCTCAAGTCAAGCATTAAGTGGAACCTACTTCTTCTATTCTTAACTTCAAGAAATGCGTCGCGCACGAGATACACGGGTCATAGGCACGCACCAGGTGCTCAGCGGTCAGGGTAGCCTTTTCCTGCTCCATTTTAACCAGCCGGGGTGCCAAAGCGAACAGATCGGCCTCAATGCGTGGCAAGTTCTGGGCTGTGGGCGGGACTATCTTGGCGAACTTGATCATCCCCTGCTCGTCGATCTTGTAGCGGTGGTAGAGCAGCCCGCGCGGAGCTTCGCTCATACCGCATCCTTCGCCAGCCTTGAGTTTCAAATCAAGGTGTGCCGGGCCATCCGGACGGTAAGTCTTGATCAACTGGATGGCTTCTTCGTAGAAATGGACCAGTTCCACAGCGCGGGCGATCAGGGACTTGTAAGGGTTTTTAAGCGGCAGTTTGAGTTTGGCTTCTTTCAGCGCTTTTTGCGCCTCCGGAAACAACTGGGCCTGGTTCAGATTCAAACGCGCCAGCGGGCCAACCAGATATGTTCCACCTAAGGCAGTATGACCATGAAGGGCATTCGAGCGTTGGACATGTTCCTCGAAGTAGCGCATTTCAAAGTCCGCAACGAAGGTCGTATTGCCTTTCGACGAACAAACATCGCCGTGCATGACGCCGTATTCATCAGGATGGTGGATGGCGACGAATTCGTAATCAATTTCGAGCGCCGGGTAGGGCAAGGTCAGCGACCAACTGACGGTCTCTTTGGCAGCTTCCAGGCCCCATTCCAGTTCGGGGAGCAGAGCCTGGAGCGGAGCGACATCGGGCCAGCGGTACCAACCCCCCACGCAGGCATTGACCGGGTGCACGCTCCGCCCGCCGATGGTTTTCAGCACCTCGTTACCGATCTTCTTCATCCGCAAGGCATTCTTGACCACATCCGGGGCAATAGCAGCCAGATCGAGGGCGGAAGGTTGGCCGAGCAGATCGGGAGCTTGCAGCAGGTAGATATGCAAGGAGTGACTCTCGATGTATTCGCCGCAGTACATCAGGCGGCGCAAGGCATAGACCTGCGGGCTGACTTCCACAGCCAGGGCTTTTTCCAAGGCAATGGCGGAACTCATCTGATAGGCTACCGGGCAGATGCCGCAGATGCGGGCGGTGATGTCGGGCACTTCTTGAAAGAAACGGCCGACCAAGAAGCCCTCGAAGAAACGCGGCGGCTCGTAGATGTCGAGCCGGATTTCGACGACCTTGCCGTCTTTCAAACCGATGTACAAGCCGCCTTCGCCTTCGACGCCGCGCCAGGGCGGGAACTTCAATCGTTTTCATTTGGTCTCCTTGCCTCTGGCGATCTTCAGGGCGGTGTCGGCTGCAGCACGGAATGCCGGGGCATAACTGCTGAAACTGCGCAGCAGGTTCGCCGTTTCATTGGGATAGCGGTCGTGCGGTATCATGCAGGCGACCAATCCACTGAAATTTCCGGCGCTGGATGGACCGAAACAGCCATAACAGCCACGTCCATTCGCCGGGCAAAGAGCCCCGCATCCGCCATGCACCACCGGCCCCAGGCATGGGATACCCTGCGCCACTGCCACGCAGATAATGCCACGGCGCTTGCATTCCAGGCAGACGGGACTGGGCGGGAAATTAGGCCTACGGTTCTGAAGCAAAGCAGCGAGCACTTCGATGACCGTGTACCCTTATTTATCGGGCAGCCCCAGATTTCCAGATCCACCGGTACATGGGCGGAGATGGGGGTGGATGTGTCGAGATACTGCAGGAATTCGGGATGAGGGTATACAGCTCCTGGCATATTCGTCCGCCTTGGCGAAGTTACGCAGGGCCTGGATTCCGCCGGCCGTGGCACAGGTTCCCAGGGAGATCAGGTACTTGCATTCGGCGCGAACCTCCTTGATGCGCTCTGCTTCGTGGGGAGTGGTGACGGAGCCTTCGACAATCCCCATGTCGTACGGGCCTGGTTTCACGGTCCGGGTGGCTTCGAGGAAGAAAGCGATATCCACAGCGGAGGCCAGGTCGAGCAGTTCGTCTTCCAGGTTCAGAATAGACAGCTGGCAACCATCGCAGGAGGAGAATTTGTAAACGGCCACCTTGGGTTTTGATTGTGCTTTCGGAGTGAGAGTCATTAATACTCCTCCACGTTGAAGATATTTTCCAGCGCACTGAAGGGAAAGACCGGGCCGTCTTTGCAGATAAAGTAGGGACCTTGCTGGCAATGGCCGCAGGCGCCCTGCCCGCATTTCATATTTCGTTCCAGCGAAATGTAGATGCTGTTCAGGTGGAATGCGGCGGGCCAGGGCTTCATAGATGACAAAGCGCATCATGATCTCCGGGCCGCAGGTCAGGACGGCGGTCTTGTGCGGGTCGACCCGGAAGTTGTAGAACCACATTGGAACGACGCCCACGCGGCCGGTCCAGTTCTCGTCGCCTCGATCCACCGTCACCTGCATGTCAATGTCGGCTTTTTGCCAGGCCTCGTACTCGGTTGGGTACATCAAGTCTTTGGGTGTGCGCGCCCCGTAAAGCAGGGTGACTTTTCCGTACTTTTCGCGGTTGCGGATGATTCTGATAAATGGCGCCTCGCAGCGGGGGCAGGCCGATGCCGCCGCAAGCGATGACCACGTCCATGCCCTTCAATGGCTTCCAACGGCCAGGAGGTCCCGAAGGGGCCGCGGATCCCGACCACGTCGCCAACCTTGAGACGGCTGGCAGCCCTGGTCACGTTACCGACATGGCGGATGGTGTGGACGAGCAGACCATTGGCAGTTTCGAGATCCGAACTCATCGAGATGGCAGCTTCACCGTAGCCGGGGATGTACAGCATGTTGAACTGTCCCGGCTCGAAATGATAGCGGTTCTGGACTTCGGGATCGGTGAACTTGAGCTAGAAAGTGGTCACCCCTTCAGCCTCCGGGATGATCTTGACGATTTCCGCCCAGTGGGGCAGGAGCAATTTATCGTCGTAACCGGCGCTGTGCGCGGCAGTATTGATGAGCGTGGTGGTCATGCTTTCACCTCCGCGCGGATGGCGGCCACTTCTTCAGTAAGGTCAATCCCTGCCGGGCACCAGGTGATACAGCGACCGCAGCCCACGCAGCCCAGCACATCGAACTGCTCCTTCCAGGTGCCCAATTTGTGGGTCAACCACTGGCGGTAGCGGGAGCGGATATTGGGGCGGGTGTTTCCACCGACAACGTAGGAGTAGTTCGGATTGAAGCACGAATCCCAGACCCGCTCACGGCGGGTGGACTTGCCGAGTATGTCCACCTGGTCGGTGGCATTCCAACAGAAGCAGGTCGGGCAGACCTGGGTGCAATTGGCGCACGAGAGGCAGCGTTTTCCCACCTCGGTCCAGTGTTCCGCCTCGAGATTGCCCGGTCAGCAACCGGGCAAGTCGCTGGTATCCATTGTGCGGACCATTGATTCGGCGGCGCGTTCCATGGCCTGGTTGGCAGTGTTCTGAACGAATGCCGAAGGCAAGTCAAAGTTCCGGTCGGCCAGCAGGGAGCGACCCAGTTCCGAGCCAACCTCCACCAGGAAAACCTCATCCAGTTCGGTCACACACAGGTCAAACCCGGCTGTGAGGCGTGGTCCGCTGCCCATCGAAGCGCAGAAGCAGGTCGCATCCGGGTCCAGGCAGTTGACAGCCAGGATGAACAATCCCTCGCGGCGGAGGCGGTAGATGGGATCGCTGAAATCCTCGCGCAGGAATACTCTGTCCTGGATGTGGATGGCAGCCAGTTCGCAGGCGCGCACGCCGATCAGGGCATAGCGCGGGGCGGGTTCGTCGTTCTCTTTGAGTTGCCACTTGCCATCTTTCACTGCTGTGAAAAGCGTGTGACGGGGTGGAAAGAGGAACTGCTTCCACGACTGACCGCCGGGGATGAAGTCGAAGTAGCGGTCCTTGCCGGTCTGGATCATCCGGTACGAAGCCGGTTTTTGTTCGCTGAGAATGCCACGCGGCAAATCCTTCAGGCCATCGATTTTGGTATAGACGATGCTTTCCTCTTGCACATGCGGACCGACGGTCTGAAAACCCTTCTTGCGCAGGTCTGCCATCAAGAGGTCGAGTTCAGGTTTGGGAAGCGCGACGGTGCTTCCAATGGTCAGGGTATTTATCAGTCATTCATGGTCTCCGCCGGCTCGGCAAACATGTCAATCAATTGCAAACGGGTTACCATCAGTCGGCTGGCAACAACATTGGCCAGCCGGCGCATCAGAAGATAGCCGAAATCATGGTCCTTCTCAGCCAGGTTGCGCAGTTTCTCTGCATCCATGCACGCCACCGTCTATCCAGCACCGCCACCGCACCGGCTGTGCGCTGGCGTATACCAGGCGTGACGCTCGACCAGCCAAAAACATCATAGGCTCGGCAGTGTAAAAGCGAACCTTGCCATGGTGGGGAACGAAAATATCCAGCGACACACGACCTTCCAGAACAATGTAAACATAATCCTGAGTATCGCCTTCACGAAAAAAATTTCGCCCGCTTTTGCATGGCGCAAATGGGCAATTTCGCGATGTTTTTTGGAAGTGTTCGGGCGTCAGCACATTGAACCATGGAATCTTATGGAGGGCAGATTGAATTTCTTCCGCATGGTCCATATCGGTCTCTCCTTTACACGAATAAGCCTATATTATGGAATGATTGTAGTATTTCTCATAATAAACGCCAGTGCGTTTTTTCCTTATCCGTTAGTGGATTGTCACACGTAAGAAGCAAGGGAAATATGCTAAAATCCGAGCACCAGGTGACAGGTAACAAGAGTTTGAGAGCAGCGGAGCAATTCTTATGAAGAATATCATCCCGCCCGTCAAAGGGACACGCGATTTCTATCCGGAGCAGATGGCTGTGCGTACCTGGTTATATAACACAGTACGAGGCGTTTCGGAGTCTTTTGGTTACCAGGAATGGGACGCACCATTCCTCGAGACTATTGACCTGTATGCCGCAAAATCGGGCGAGGAACTGGTCAAGAAACAATCCTACGTCTTCACCGACCGCGGAGGGGATGAAATCACCCTGCGCCCGGAATTGACTCCCTCCTTGGCGCGGATGATCGCAGCCCGACCAGAACGAATTAGCCTTTCCAGCCCGCTGGTGGTCATTTGGACCGTTCTGGCGTTACGAAAGACCGGGGCGCGGCAGATCGCGCGAGTTCTTCCAGTGGAATATTGATTTGCTGGGTGTCAACCTCGCCCGAAGCAGATGCTGAACTGGTCGCAATTGCCGCGGCATTCCTGAAGGCAGTTGGACTTACCCCGGCACAAGCACGTATCTGCGTTAATGACCGCCGTTTCATGGATGCTGAATTCGATATTCTTGGAATTCCACCTGAAACAAAAGCGGACGTTTCAGGTCTGGTGGACCGCCGGGATAAAATGGAACCGGGGACATGGGATACCGACGGCCAGGAGATCGGCCTGACACCTGAGCAACTTGAGGGGCTGAAATCACTTCTCGCTGACGAGACGAGCGCTGGCGCAAGTCTGAGGAACTGGTCAGGATGTTCGCAGCGCTCGAAGCGCTAGGCATGAAAGAGTATGTCCAGTTCGATCCGAACATTGTCCGCGGCCTGCTCTATTACACCAGTATCGTTTTCGAGGGCTTTGATATTACCGGCGGTGTCCGGCGGGCAATTTTGGGCGGCGGCCGATATGATAACCTGCTGCGCGATGTGGGCGGCGATCCTCTGCCAGGTGTCGGATTTGCGATGGGCGACGTGGTCATCGGCCTCATTTTACAGGAATTGGGACTGCTCCCGTCTCTTCCAGTCTCACCCGCCTCAGTGCTGGTGACAGTCTTCTCCAAGGACCTGTTACCTGCTTCCTACTCCCTGGCCGCGGACCTGCGCCGCGCTGGCCTCAACGTGACCTGCTACCCGGAGCCAGCCAAACTGCCCAGGCAGTTCAAGTTTGCCGACCGGATGGGGATGCGTGCGGTCCTGGTTGTCGGTCCGGACGAGGCTGCCGCCGGAAAAGTGACGGTGAAGAACCTGACGGACGGCACGCAGGAAACAATCGCTCGTCGCGAGGTGACGGAATCGATTCGGCGCATCCTTGAAAGGCATTAGTGCCGGTGGTATAATCGCCCCCGCTCGTGGTGCCTGTAGCTCAATGGCAGAGTACCTGACTGTGGATCAGGCTGTTGTGGGTTCGACCCCCATCAGGCACCCCTAAATATGGGGCCTCTCGACTGAGAGGCCCCTATATATTAGGGATAATCCACAACCTCTAGAGATTCTAATCACAAACTGGTGCAATTCTGGTGCAATTGCATATTACCCATAGACTGCTAGAGATTCTTTCACACTATTCTTGGGAATTTCCACCTCTACGGGTGTGATGAGATCATCAATCATCTCAGCAGCCTCATTCTGCATTTCGGGGAACATGTGTCCATAAATATCAAGAGTAATGCTAACCTTGGAATGACCAAGTCTTCTCGATACAACGATCACGGGTACACCATGATTGAGCATCAGGGACGCTGCGGCATGCCTCAAGTCATGAAATCGGATGCGAGGTAATCCTGCACGCTTTACCAGGTCTAAAAAGCGACGATACAGGTTGGGTTGATTCTGAGGTGTACCAGTTGTGGATGGAAAAATCAAATCCAAGTTCTCCCAATTTTTCTCCATTCGGATCTCATCAAGTTGGTGATCATAATGCTCTCTAAGCCGTTCAATCATTTTCTTCCCAAGCACGAGTGTTCTGCGACTAGCCCGTGTTTTTAGCGAAGCAAAGTAACCTTCATTCCTTCCTTCTCGCTTGGCCTGACGTTGGACTGCCAATGTCTGTTTCTGCCAATCCAGATCATTCCACTGCAATCCGAGCAACTCAGACTGACGTAGACCAGTAGCAATGGCAAGATAATAGAGAGCCTCATTACGATCACCTTTTGCGGCCAATAGTAATTGACTGACCTGGGCTTCATCCAAGAATTCCATTTCTTTCTCACTTGGTCGTGGTGGGGTGGTCGCATCAGTTGGGTTCCGACCTATAATACCCATTTTTACTGCCTGTTTGAGTGCCTTGTGCAGGATTGAATGCAAGATTTCCACGGTCCTTTTCCCTGATCCTGATTTCAGCTTATATTCATAGAATTGCTGTATCCTGTCCGCTTGCAAATCCTTTAGGGTGATATTCCCGAGGACAGGAGCTATATGAATAAGCACACCACTTCGATATTGCAACCAGGTATGCGGTCTGATCATTGATTTTATACTAACAAGCCATCCTTCGAGATATTCGAGCAAGGTTTGTTGGGCTCCAGCAAAGGTGATGTTGCCCACCCGGGTGTGGACCGTCTTCGGCTTGTAGCCATTGGCATGCCCTTCTCGTTCTTCGGTATGCTGGTAAGGTTCTGCTTTCAGGTACTGCTGCCGTTCCGCCTGCATCGCCGCATTGATGATCACCTGGATCAGCTCCGGCAGAATGTCAAATCCTTGCTTGCTGACCCGTTCCATTAGTTCGGCGGGTAAGGTAAAATCTTCTCGGTAGGTCATGGCGTTTCTCCTTTTGGTTTGGTCACCGTGAGGATAACACCTGACCTACTATTTCGTAGAAATTACAGAAAGAAGTTTACACTACTAGCAATTGTAGGACTAATACCCCAAAGAATATAAAGAATATTGATTTTATTACCATTATTTAACCAACTTATGGCCGCAAAAGCCAAAACTAAACCGGAATACAATATGAATGTCTTAAGTTGTTTGCTCATAAATAACCTTTTAACCGATTCCTAGAAATGCCCAACGAAATGGCTCACTGGCAGCGGCGGGACCGGCGAGACTTTTTCTCAATTATCCACCATTTCTGGCAAACCGTGCCTGCGTGGAGCGGCGGAGCCGCTGTTCGCTGGCCTGTCCCCGTTCGCCTGTCCCCCGCCTGCCTGTCTCGCGTTCTTCGCGGGGCCCCACAGTACTATTGGGGTTCTATGGGGGATTGGGGGAGCCGATGTCGGGCCGCCTTTCCTGTCTTTGACTTCGCTCTGAAAAAGTACAAAATAAAACGTTTCTGCTCAGCCATCTTTATTACTTACATTTGGGGAAGATGGCTGAGCAGATACCCCTAGCGGGCAATAAATGTATGAGAAAAAAACTGGAGCGGGCTCCTGATAATCTCGCAACTGAACAAGCAATAATGGGGCAGCCATAGAACCAACGCCAGGATGCAAATGATGATCGAAACGCCATAGAAGACCAAGCGATTATCCAAGTGCTCCCGCGAATCGGCGGCAGCGGATCCTTCATCGGCTGACTTCTTCCGAAGCGCGAACTCCCGGCAGGGCAGATTCACCGAGACCGCCAGCATGGAGAAATTAATGCAAGTGACCGTGAACCATCGGCCGTAATCGTAGGCCGTGAAGTAGACGGGCAGGGAAAGCAGGAGCGGGATCAAGAAATACTCGCAAAAGAATAAGCCCGAATACCGCAGCGCCGATTTCGGGGAGAAGGACTGCGGGGACCGGGAACGGAGAATGGAATACACCGCCTGCCGAACGAGATACCAAAGCGAAATTCCCAACGTCGGGAGAATCAGAATCCAGGCTTCCCAGTTCATGGAAATAACTACCCGGTAATGTAGGCGGCTCTCGCCAACGACCACTGCATAGGAATGAAGGAGCCGGGCAGGGTCGATCCGCTGAGCTTATCGGGAGGCAAAATACAGGAGCCTTCCCGCAGCGCGCCGGCGGCCGCCCATTTTTCGCAGATGCCAAGCAACGTCTGGTAGCTCGGTGTGCCGGCCAGATATACGGCGCCGAACGCAATCGCCGCAGGGAGATACAGCAGCCCGGTCCACAAGGCGGCCCGCGTGAAGTCGCGCGGGGCCTTCATCCGCAGGATCGTCAGCGTGATCATCCCGTGCAGCGGGACGAACATCAGGAAATTTCCCTCGTGGACTAGGATGATTGCCGGGAGGAGGATCACGGCGACGGGCATCAGCCACCGCACGTAGCGCCGCAGGTTCCCATCCGGAAGCGCGGAGCCGTCTCCGAGCGGAAACGATTTTTCGACGACGAGCAGATGCAGAAGCACCGTGACGTACCCGAGGATTTCCTTCCGGGCGATGGCGTCGTGGTCATGGAGGTAAAAAAGAAACAGCGAAGGAAGGAACAGCAGCCCGAACAACGTCAATGGATGAAAAATTTTCCAGGACCGCGCCAGCAGTCGGACGTAACCGAACGCTATGGCCAGGATCAGGATCCAGGAAAACACCGCGACGAATTCTATCGGCGGGACCGCGGCCGGAACCAGTCGCCAAATTTCACCCGACAGCCCGCGCCGGATGAATCCCTGGGAATAATCGATCAGCCAGTCGGTATAAGCCCAATAATTCAGACTGGTCCCGAAGGCGTCCTTGGGGAGCCAATAGAGAAAATCGCGAATCCAAGCGGCGGAGAAAACAAACAACAATAACGAATTGAGAATGAGATATGGCAGGGTAAGAAAAGATTTTACGCGCGTTCCGAGGGCCATTGCTGAAATCCGGAGCGCGGAACGATGCGCGGATCGGCTGGAGCTCGGATTGTAATCGGCAATTGCCATCGGTTTCTCCACTCTTTTTGCTTACCTGGAGTATACCGAACCTTATCCTTTTACGCGAATCTCTATATACTTTTTCGACAGTTTCAACGGATTGGCTCAGCGGCAGCGGAGCTAGTATCTACTTGGAGATAATGCTAGCCCTTTTTTATGGAATTGGCAACCTCGCTCGCAGATTGCTTTATCCACACTTGATGTACATCGTACCAGACAATAGATGATTGTCCGAGTTTTGCGATTTGTCTAGGATGAGCAAGGGGCAAAACATTTATCGCCTTTTCTCCCACGCTTGCTTTGTGCAATTGCCCGTAGGATTTGGCATCATGTCCAAAATCTGATAGTCTCTTCCAATGATTATCATAGTAAGAAAGAAACCATTGGATAGGCTTGTCACCGAGCAATATTAGAACTCTCGCTTCAGATTCTATTATCTCTTTCAAAATCGCTTTTCGACGATCTTCATTAGTGAGCAGATATGGAATTTGCGGTACCGTAGGTTTAACTAATCTATACCTTTGAGCAATCGGCAAATATGCACGTTCAATGGCTTTACTTTGGGAAGGATTTACGCAACTATGTGGCAATAAATCACATAACCAAACCATTTGTCGATCTAATCCCAAAGGATTCAATATCAAATCGTCAAGAGCCACTCCCGAAGGACCGTTGAGTTCTTGATTTGCTGGTATCAATTTCCCCAACTCTTTTGGAATAGCAATTTTCTGAATGATTGATTTGCTTTTTCGCCACGCCAAAATATATATGGTTCGCTTGCAACAGCAAGTGCATTGACGACAGTTTTTTTACTGGTATTTATCCAACGTGCATGAACCGCACTTGCATAAACACCTAAAACAAATACATCCTTGGGAGTGCGATCTGTCTGGACAACTTCCTGAACTGGTTGTCCGAATGGGAAAGTTCCAATAGATTTCATATTGTGTTTTCAGAGTCTAATCATTCTTAGCTTGGTATCTACCAGTGTGGCTCAACGGCTGTGGTGTGTCCAGGGCGAAGCCGCTGTCCGGTGGAAGGGTGATTGGGCGCATTTATCTAAAAGTGTTCGTATTCGTTATCTCAAGTGTCATTGGGTCAATTATTGGATAAGGAATTGTTCTGAATCTCTAATCGGATTTCCTAAGAAAGTCATTTGTTCTATATCTTGGATTTTCCACTTTACAATGAACGGAGTGTAATTTAGACTACGATAGACCTTCAACATTTGTGGTGCTCCGCCTATAAGGTGATAATCTTTTGCCGGTTCTGATTTATCTGTAAGCATATCCCTAATAACTTCTAATGGTTCTAAATCAAGCCCATCGTTATCATCAGGCTCACGCTTTCCTAATATTCCCCTAAGTCTATTTCGTGCATCATCTGCATAGTCACCTATGAATACAACTTTTTTTAAATTCCCACCACGATGTAGTATTACTTGGTCAATAAAACGTTCTTCTTGCAATAAATAAGAGATTTTCCACAACATAAATCTTTGTTCATGCCAACAATAACCACCAAATAGAAAACTGACGTCAGGTATTTCGTAATCGCTCTTGTATTTGAGCATCTCGTTCAATATTGTAATTAAGATCCCTAAAAACCCCAAGTCGTTGAAATCTTTTTTCTATTTTAGGATTTGAATTTATTGCGTTTTTGAGTTGAATTATCATTGGATAAGAAAACTTGGTATCTCCTGCAAAACATATAGCACAATCTGTTCTAGAAAAAGTAAATATCTTTGGGTTGCAATCCCAAGAACCAAAAGATCGAAGGCGACTATCTGTGGCGAAAACAAGTTCTTGAACCGTAGCTTGTTGTCTAATCCAAGCTGTACAGATTGTCATATCTACTCATTCGCCTAACATATAATTATAGAGGCGGCGCAATAGCTTATAGGCACGCTTAATTGAACACCGAACTATATAGGCGTTTAAACAGCACAATGATATTGAAATTGTTATTTATAGTATAGATAAAATATAGAGCAAGGTCAAGCGGCTCTGGAAGTAAGGTCATTTCACTCTATGGAATGTGATACTCTTCCATTTTGCAGGAAAATGCACAAAGACCCCATATCCAATTTCTGCGATGAAAAGAGCTATCTCAAGAGAAGGAACAACCCCAACTTATTCGGAACAATTCATTCCTCGCCAGCCCCCATTTTCTAATCCCCTCATCCTGTTCATTTGAGTTTCTTCTTGAGCCATTTCCAAAACCCCGCCTCATCAAGCCATATCACGATCATCATTACAACAAATATCATGCCAGGGCAAAAGGTATCCATGGGTACACCTCTTTTCGATTGATTGTTCTACGATCCAGGTAGCCTTTCGATTCTTTTGTACTAAAGAAAATACAGCAACCTTACAACAACCAGAATGGAAGGCGTGAAAAATGTGGAAATAATGGAGAAAAAGACATGACTAACCCCCAATATATAGGACTGATTGGAAATGCTACCGCCATATATAGCGGTTGGACATAATGGAAATGGTCTTCCTGGAACTGTGGATCAGGCTGTAGTACCCTTCGGGTATGCAACGCGATCCCCAAAAGGGGACGCTACGCAGTGGGTTCGACCCCCATATCGTCCCCGTAGGGGATCAGGCACCCAATAGACTCCCAACAGGGAGTTCTATTTTTATCAGATGCTGTCCCCATCCATCAAACGGGCAAGTACAGATAAAGAAAGTAAGTGTTATTGGAGTGAATCAAGAATCACGCGGATCCAATAGTTCACTCAATCCGTCTCCGAGCAGATTCCAGCCAATCCCGAACAGGACAAGCGCCAATGTAGCTGGAACATAGACCCACCAATAGGCAAAAACGGTCCCGCCTGAGCCAAGGATCCAGTTACGCCCTATGGCAAGAATGTTACCCCACGTGGACGATCCATCCAGACCGATGAAGGTGAATGCGGCCTGAAGAATGACCATGCTGCCCACATCACGGGCGGCCAATATTACTGAAGGCGCCACTGAGTTGGGGAGCAGATGCCGCAGAATGATGCGGGATGATCTTGCCCCTATGGCATGAGCAGCCAGGATGAATTCCGCATTTTTGAGGGTAATAACAAGGGCATTGGTGATGCGGGCATACGGCATCCAGGAAAACATGATAAGAACCAACATGAGCGGGCTAATTGCCTGTAATAGTACTTGAATGGGTGAAAGTTGCATGCCAGGCATCACCGCCCAAACCTTACCCCACCAATCCCAAAATCCACCCATAGCAAGAATTGCTGAAGCCCATAATTGGCTTAAGAACACGACGCCTGCGATGATAGGAAAAGCCAGGAAGGCGTCGGTTATGCGCATCATAATACTGTTGACAACCCCCCCGGCATATCCCGCAATGGCACCAAATAATAAACCAACAAAGGCAGCCAGGATGGACACTTCCAGTCCAAAAGTAAGCGCATCGCGTGTACCCCAGACCAAAGCGTGGAATACATCCATTTGCCCTGGCAGGGTGCCCAACGGCGGGACGACAGCCGGGGAAAGGGGTTGGGTACCCAATGACCTGAGCCCTTGAACCTTCATGAAGGGTCCGGGAGATTTTGGATTATTCGGGGAAATTAACGGCGCGGCAATGGCGACCAGCACCAAAAGGCTCACAAGGAGAACCCCGATCCAATTCTGCCAGCGGGAAGAAAATCGCTTGAGGCTTCTCATGAATGCAGCACTTCCTCGCGTACGCGTGGGTCAAATACCGCCAGCAACACATCCATCACGAACATCAAAAGGAGTACGATCGTTACACTGTAAACCGAAAATCCCAATGCAGCCGCGGGATCCGGAATTTCCTGCATGGATTTCACAATCAGATCGGAAATCCCGTGGTAGGCAAAAATGATCTCGACTACAAACACCCCCGTAATAAGCGAAGCTGTTGAAAGAGCCAGACTGGTAAATGATGGAGCCAGCGTGTTCCGGAAGGCATGTTTCCACATGAGCGTGCTTTCTTTCACACCACGTGCCATGGCAGCGATAATGTATTCCTTTCTGCGTTCGGCAATGATAGCCGACCGGGTGATACGCCCAAGCGTAGCCCAGTGATACAGACTGAGCGTAATCACCGGCATGACCAGATGACGGAGGGCGTCCCACGTAACATCCAGGCGATTATTGAGCAATCCATCGAGCGTATACAAGCCTGTATATTGAATAAATCCCTGCGCTTCCAGGTTTAATGAGAGCATCGTATCCAGCCTGGAAGGCGCAAACCAGCCAAGGCCAACATAAAAGATCGCGATCAAAAGGATTGAGAGAATAAAAGGTGGAAAAGAAGTGGATATGAATGCTGCCAACCGGAAGATGTTATCTGCCGCTTTGCGCTGGTTCCACCCGGCAACCACACCGCTCACCAACCCAAGAGGGATAAATAGCAGGAGCGAGTAAAGGGTTAATTCGGCTGTGGCGGGTGTCCTCTTGATCAAGGCCGGCAATACATCTCCGCGCAAAACTGGACTGTATCCCCACGTTCCCTGCAGGAAGGTCTTTACCCAGTATCCATACTGGATAAGAAATGGATCACGCAAGTGATATATCTTAATATAATTTTCGCTGGCATGCGCAATTTGCTCTTCTGTCAAGTTAGGATTACCTGGACGATAATAAAGCGAGACTCGTGTCTCAGGGGGAGTCAGCATCGCGCCTGCATAGAGCAGCATCGTAATGATGATGAGCGTAATGGGGATCGAGATGATCCGGCGAAGGAGAAACTTCAGAAAGGGCGGCATACTCATTAGATGTTTCTCCATATTTTACATTGAAATGTGCTTTTCAATACGATACTGGGCGGTGGTCTTAATTAAGTAGATTATCGTTTCCCCAATCATTCCAACACGTGACAGTTCGACTAACCTTTAAATAGCCTGGAATATTCAATTTTCACCGAACGCTTTAACTTTGTAAACCTTGCCAGCAATAGGTGCCTATTATTTTATTTCCGTACATTCTTCAATCATCAATAGGTGACGCCCGTCTGTGAGCATTCTTTGCATATACCTTTACCAATTGCAGATGGTGGCTGACTATATCCAAAGAGCTATGCCCAAGTATCATCTGCAAAGTGAATATGTCGCCTTCATCATACAATATTAGTTGAGGATTTCATTTTGCGAGGTTCATGTACCGCAAACCGTAGTAGAACCCAGCTAACCGTCCCAATGATCGCAGAAATAATAAACATCGCCTGGTAACTCATTGCTCCGGCCAGCCAACCACCAATCAAGGGAGCGAGCGAGCCTGCCACCCCCGGAATAGTATTGGCCAGGCCGATGTACGTAGGGCGGTTTTCCGCGTCGGTAAATTCATAGACAATGGAAATGCCAGAGATAAAAGTACCTGCGTTAACGGCTCCGCGCAAGAAGAAGATGGGGAAGAACCACCAGGGGCTGGGGGCAATGATCGCCAGAACGAGCAATAGGGCACTCAATGCCATGCAGATCTCCAAACTTAATTTATGCCCCTTGCGGTCGGAGAGAAAACCAAAGATTAAGTATGCCAGGGTCAATCCGATCTGCAAGGCGATCATAAACCCACTAGCCTCTGCATCCTGCAAATTCCAAGTCTGCACGGTATACACAACCAGAAAACCGGTTGCCATCCCGCTCAGCGAAAATATGATCTGCGACAGCAGATACACGCGGAAGTTGCGATCTCTACGCAGGACTTCCGGCAAGGAACGCATGTAATTCAATTGCGAGACCGGAGGTTTGCTGCTGTAGACAGCCGGTTCGCGGTGTGAGAGAGGAATACCCAGGAAAGGAAGAACATCCCCCCTGCGACCGCGAAGGAAAAAACATAACCCATCGGGAAAGTGAATTTTTCAAGCACGAAGGGTACGGCCAGCGCTCCCAGGATGCCGGTCCCGTTGCCGATAAAATTGGAGATGCCAAAGAACCGCCCGCGCTTTTCCACAGGGATGATTTTGGCGATCATATCCTGCCAGCCGACAAGGATCACGCCTGCCCCAACGTTTTGCCAGGTGTACAACACAAAGAAAATGACCAAAGTTATAATCGGCTGACGGATTGCCAAGAAATATACCGCGGGAGCTAGAAGTAAAATGGGCAGGCGTTCGAGGAAGAAACCGAGAGTCACGGGGAAGAACTTTTTCCGGGGGGCGCGCTCAACAGCATTGGCCGTAAATAGCTGCGGCAGGAAAATACCCCCCCAGCCGAGAAATGAGATCAGGCCGATCGTCAGAGGACTGTCGGTAAAATGGCTCACGAAGAGGGGGAGAATGATCGTGGAAGAGAAAAAACTCATCCCGAACCAGAAACTGGCTCCATCCAGGGTGTTGACTATAAAATTCCAACGGTAATTTCTCTCGATCATCTGTTGGGCAGCGGAATTATTGGCAGCGATATCCGTCATGGATTGGTAACCCTTTCTCCTTCCGGTGGAATATATTTGAGCGATTCGTCACCCATTCATTTGGTAATCTTATTTGATCTCGTAATGTGGAAACCGCCTGATACGTGGCTATACGGCTCCTTCAATGGCTTATTTGAGGTCTGGACCACCTTCTGCTTGCGCGCTTTGAGCCTCGGCGGCGCGGACAGCACCGCCTGGGTAAACGGCTTGGCTTTTCGCTCGGGAGTTTCTGGCTCGCTCGACTTATCGGTGGATTGTAGCATAGAGCGTTGACAGTGGCACTACGTGCCATTATGATTGCAGGTGACGTTGATATTGGCCCGGTGGAGGGACAGTCAGCTCGTGTGGGGCAGGCATGCTCTCGGGATCGGAGCACGGCGTCACGAGGAGGAGATATTATGAAAGACAAGAAGAATACAGGATCAACGGCGCATGCGGCGCTGCCTGCCCCATCAGAGGCCCAGGTCGCGAGGCGTGTCGAGGCGTTCATGGGTCGGATGAGCCTCGAGGATAAGGTCGGACAGCTCACCCAGATTTCGGGCAAGCGTCGTCCCGGGCTCGAAGCCCGAGGATGTCATACGGAAGGGCGGTGCCGGCTCGGTTCTGTGGCTCAACGACAGGAAGCAGTTCAACGCCTTGCAAAAGATCGCGGTCGAAGAGAGCCGATCAAAGATCCCACTCCTCTTCGCACTCGACGTGATCCACGGCTACCACACCATCTTCCCCGTGCCGCTGGCCATGGCCTCGTCGTGGGATCCGTCGGTTGCTGAACGGGCTCAGACCGTGGCGGCCAAGGAGGCTCGCGCCGCAGGCCTGCACTGGACCTTCGGCCCGATGCTTGACATCGCCCGTGACGCCCGCTGGGGCCGTATCGTCGAGGGCGCCGGCGAAGATCCCTGCCTGGGTGCGGCCATGGCGGCTGCCCAGGTGCGCGGCTTCCAGGGGCCGTCTCTTGGTGCGCCCGATCATATCGTGGCCTGTGCCAAACATTTCACGGGTTACGGCGTGGCGGACGGCGGGCGCGACTACGATCCGGTCTACCTGCCCGAGGGCTTGTTGCGCAACGTCTATTTCCCGCCCTTCGAGGCCGCATTGAAGGCGGGCGTCGGGACGTTTATGAGCGCCTACATGGACCTCAATGATGTCCCTGCGAGCGGGAATCACTTCCTGCTGCGCGATATCCTGCGGGGCGAGTGGGGGTTCAAGGGCTTCGTTGTCAGCGACGCGTTTGCTGTCGGGAGCCTCGTCGTCCAAGGCTTTGCGCGCGACGGGCGTGACGCAGCCTTCCGCGCGCTGAGCGCGGGCGTCAACATGGACATGGCCAGCAACACCTACACGCAGTATCTCGCCGGGCTCGTCAAGGACGGCACATTGAAGCTGGATGATATCGATGCGGCTGTGCGACCCATTCTCGCGATCAAGGTTCAGATGGGGCTCTTCGAGCAGCCGTACATCGACGAGGCGAAGCTGGCGCAGGTTGTCACACTACCCGAGCACCGAAAGGAAGCGCGCCTCGCCGCTCAGCGGTCGACGGTGCTGCTGCGGAACGAAGGCCGGCTTCTGCCGCTCGCGAAGAGCCTGAGGAACGTGGCCGTGATCGGTCCCCTGGCCGACTCAAAGGAGGCCACGGAGGGTTCGTGGATGGTCTTCGATCACACACCGGCTGCCGTCACAGTCGTCGAAGGCATCCGTGCCAAGCTGCCGGGAGCAAAAGTCGACTACGCCCCCGGCCCCGAGATCCGGCGCGACATCGCGTGGCTGTTTGACGACGCGATGACTGAGGCCAAGAAGGCAGGACAGACACACGAGCAGGCCGAAGCCGCGTTCCAGACAGCCGTGGTCACGGCGCGCGGAGCGGACGTCATTGTGATGGTCCTCGGCGAGAACGCCGACATGGCCGGCGAGGCTGCCTCGCGCGCCTCGCTCGATCTGCCCGGGCGGCAGGAAGACCTGCTCAAGGCTGTCGTGGCCCTCGGCAAGCCTGTGGTGCTAGTGCTCTTGAATGGTCGTCCGCTGAGCATCGGTTGGGCGGCTGAGAACGTACCGGCGATCCTCGAGGCCTGGGAACCCGGCAGTGAGGGCGGTCACGCCATTGCCGACATCCTGTTCGGCGATACCAACCCGGGCGGCAAGCTGCCCGTCACCTTCCCGCGCAAGGCGAGCCATGCGCCGCTCTATTATGCGCGCAACCTCACGCACATGCCCGAGGGCAGCCCGATGTACCGCTCGCGCTATTGGGACGGTCCGACGACACCGCTCTATCCCTTCGGCTTTGGCCTGAGCTACACGACCTTCTCGATCACGAACCTGAAGGTTGCAACCACGCATGTAAAGGTGGGAAGCACGGTGGCGGTGACAGTCGACGTGACGAACACGGGCTCGGTTGTGGGTGACGAGGTCGTGCAACTCTACATCCATCAGAAGGCTGGCAGCGACTCGCGTCCGATGCGCGAGCTAAAAGGCTTCGAGCGTCTCACGCTCAAGCCTGGTGAGACAAAGAAGGTCAAATTCCATCTCGGCCCGGCCGAGCTCGGCTATTGGAGTACGAACGCCGGCAAGTGGGTCCAGGAAGCGGCGGCCTTCGACGTCTGGGTTGGTTCCGACTCATTGGCGACACTTCACGCGGACTTCGTCGTGGTCCGCTGAGGAGCGAAGGGCGATAAATCTTTTATATACCCTGGAACCATTTACTAGAGATTTCCTATCAGCTGAAATACTGAACTACATATCCTGACATTCCTCATATTTACAACGTAAACCGCTTGCCTAACTGGTGGCCCAACAGCTTATAGGCAGAAAGGCGGAAGGGATGATAAACCAGCAGCGGAGACGCTGTCCGTTTGAGCCGATGTCAGGCCGCACCACTTTAGACTGATACGTGTCTCAATTCACGCCAAACATGATACAAGAGTACGGCTATAGTGAGAATAATGCACCAATAGAGCATGAACTCAAATATTGCGAAGATGACCGCCGCTGCCGGTGCGGCGCCCTGCAAGACCGGCGGTTTGGTCACTATCCCAATCGAAACGGCGAACAAATGCGTTATCATCCCCCACAATCCACCCAACAAACAAAAGTTCACTACCGCATTCCCACGAAACCGCACAGCCAACCACCAAAACAAGAGGCTTATGCCCGCATAGAGCAACCCAAAGGTTGGTGGAATGAGCCAGTGCGCCCAGACCGGAAACACATAGTGATAGATTGAATCCCAGAAGTTGGCTAATCCCCATAACCAAAGACTACTCCAGAAGATAGCAGCCGTGAACACCAATGCCCATTTGATGCGACGGAATGTAGCAGGATTTATGCGCCAAGCCAAGATGGAAATAAACACCGCGTCAATTGCGGCAAAGTAGAGAGTTCCCAACCAGAGCGTCTCAGATGTGATTTTAGAACCAAGAGGTAACATCAGTGCATTCCTTTTTTCTACACTCCATAGAGTGATTCTTATTTTCCCGATTTGTTATTATCTCTAATCTTCGATAATCAAATACTGCACGGGCAGGCATTCCTCGTATTTATTTATTTTACACCTTCGAACCAACTCTACGTTATCCTTTTTTCGCACTAGTTGGGGAACGGGGAAACGATCCCCAACATCCTTATAGAGAGCCGAAAAGGGCTACCCCCAAAGACTGACAGCCCTTATCGTTTCGGAGCAGATTATTTCCTCACCAACCTCTTTCATCGTTTCCCTCCGTTCAATTGATATTTTTCCCCTGAGTATTTCCAGAAACCAGCATCATCAAGTCCTATATAGGGGTAGAGCGTATTGAAAAAGGCAACCCTCACCTGTGGATCGGGCTATTCCCCCCATAAGGGGTTTATATAGATTCGACCTCCATCACGCACCCTATTGATGCCCTCCTTGTGAGGGCATCTTTTGATATACTGGTAACAACATTACCCTTCTAGTAGTGATGCCTCCATGAATAAAAACATTTCCTCTTTCCCGAACGAGCCACGCAACCCACTTCCTGATATTAGTTACGAACAACTGCCCAAACCCTTGCGTGAGGCCGCGGCGCGCGCCGGCTGGACTTCGCTCGTGCCGGTCCAGGCGCGTGCGCTACCCTATCTGCTGGCGGGGCGAAATATGATGCTCCAAG
The DNA here is from genome assembly GCA_963760315.1 of uncultured Chloroflexia bacterium. GTDB lineage: Bacteria > Chloroflexota > Anaerolineae > Anaerolineales > Villigracilaceae > UBA877. Next base: position 400,661 of record CAVXCK010000003.1, on the reverse strand, counting down.
CCCGCACTGGCAGTGGCAAGACCGGCGTATTCCTTTTACCCATGCTGACCCACCTCGACCACACCCGCCCGGTTTGCCAAGCTCTCATTCTCGTCCCGACCCGCGAACTGGCTCGCCAGGTCTGGCAGGAAGCGGAAAAGATCTGCGGGGAGACTGGCCTGCGGACCGTGGCGGTGTATGGCGGCGTGGGTTACGGCACGCAAACCTCAGCGCTCAAAGCAGGTACCCATATTGTCATCGGCACGCCGGGACGGGTGCTCGATCATCTGCTTAAACGCACCTTCTCGCTCGAACACCTTAAAATGGTCATCTATGATGAAGCCGACCGCATGCTCTCGATGGGCTTTTATCCCGACATGCGCGAAGTCCAGCGTTACCTGCCCAGGCGCCTTCTCCATACCTGCATGTTTTCGGCCACCTTCCCAGATTCAGTTCTGCGCACAGCACAGGAATTCATCCGCGACGGCGAATTTCTCAGCCTGAGCACGGACCATGTCCACGTCACAGACACCGAGCATGCCTTTTACATTGTGTCAGGTATGGACAAGGATCGCAGCCTGGTGCGCCTGATCGAGGTAGAAAACCCGACTTCAGCACTCATCTTCTGCAATACCAAAGCAAGAGTCCATTACGTTTCAGTGGTCTTACAACGCTTCGGATACGACGCGGACGAGTTGAGCGCCGATCTCTCCCAGTCTGACCGAGAAAAGGTTCTCGACCGGGTCAGGCAGGGGACTCTGCGCTTTCTTGTCGCCACCGATGTTGCGGCCCGCGGGTTGGACATTCCAACCCTGTCGCACGTCATCCAGTACGAACCGCCCGATGAGCTGGAAGCCTACATACACCGCGCCGGGCGGACCGGGCGCGCTGGAGCCAGTGGTGTGGCCATCACCCTGGTCAACCGGCTGGAAAAATACACGCTCGACAAGATTGCCAGGACTTACAGCATCCCCTTCGAAGAACGTCCCATCCCCTCCGACGCGGACGTAGCCGCAGTAGTAGCTGAACGTACCACCACTTTGCTCGAAGCACGCCTGCGCGGGCGGGATAAGCTCCAGTCTGAACGCTCGCTCCGGTTTACACCGCTTGCCCGCAGCCTGGCGGAAAGCGAAGAAGAATTGCCGATCATCGCCATGCTGCTGGATGAGTACTACCAGCAGACCCTCCATACCCCCATAACTTTGCCTTCCAGTAAAAGCGTGTCACCTGAAAAACCGAAGAAACCGGGCTCGGGGCGCAGGAGCCGCCGCGAATAAAAGAAAGGAAAGGGTATTTCCATGGATGTACAAATCAAAGAAGTGATCACACTCAAAGAGCTAAAATCATTCATCCATTTTCCCTTCGACACTGTACCGTGGCAACCCGAATTGGGTTCCAACTCTCCTGTTCGACGAACTCAACACCCTGCGCCGGGATAAGAATCCCGCCTTTGAACACTGCGAGGCCACGCTACTGGCTGGCCTATCGAGACGGTCGCATCGTTGGCCGGGTGGCTGCCATCCTTAACCGGCGGCATATCGAAAAATGGGGACAACGCTACATGCGTTTTGGCTGGATTGATTTCATTGACGATCCGAGTGTATCCGAAGCCCTGATGAGGACGGTCGAAGCCTGGGCGAAGGAGACCGGCATGACCGCTGTGCACGGTCCTCTCGGCTTCACTGATCTGGATCGGGAGGGAATGCTCGTGGAAGGCTTCGATGAGCTTGGCACACTAGCCACCATTTATAACCATCCCTATTACCCAAAACACATGGAAAAATTGGGGTATATGAAAGATACCGACTGGATGGAATATGAGATTTCGGTGCCACCCGAACCCAATGAGACCATCGCCCGGATCGCAGATATTGCCCTGCGGCGCAACAAGGTTAAAATTCTGGAATTGCGCAACAAGAAAGAACTACTCCACTATGCCAAGGAACTTTTCCAATTGCTGGATGACGAATATAACCATTTGTACGGTGTTGTGCCGTTGACCGAAAAACAAATCAAGGCTTACATTGATCAATACTTTGGCTTTGTAACCCCCGACTTCGTGCCGATGGTCATGGATCAGAACAACCGCATGGTTGCCTTTGGGGTCGTCATGCCGTCACTATCCCTGGCATTGCAAAAAACAAAAGGACAGCTCTTCCCGTTTGGGTTTATTTATCTCCTGAGAGCTCTTAGAAAGAACGACCGGGCAGACCTGTACCTGGTAGCTGTCAGGTCGGAATATCAGGGCAAAGGCGTGAATGCCATCCTGATGAACAAAATGCATGGCGTATTCAACAAACTCGGTATTACGAAAGTAGAATCCAACCCGGAACTCGAGACGAACCAAAACGTTCAGGGACAATGGAAATATTACGAGAAAAGACAGCACAAGCGCAGACGTGTTTTCATCAAGCATTTCAGCGCATAGCCTCGCCAATATAGACCATCGTGAATGACCTGGATTGGCAATAAGCCACATTCTGACCTTCTGGCACGATAATCATTGAAATCTAGTAATCCATCCCGACAGGATTAACTATCAACATTTGAATTTGATTTCACAGCGACGACCGGTCACTTCCTCGCCGGAAGAATACCATAATCTGGTATCCCAAGTCCGCTTAAGCGGGCTTCGCTCCCCAATCGCTGAATAAAACCGGCAGGTTAATTCGGACAAAGGAGGCTGGCATGTCCATCGAATCCATGATGACCACTGATGAGAAAGCCCTACGGACCGAAATGCAGGCATTCGTCCGTTCTGTCCCGCGCCAGTTGCTGCTGGATATGGATTCGGAAAAAGTGACCTATCCGCGCGAGTTTCTGCTGGAAGCTGCCCACCGAAACCTCTTGGGTCTACGCTTCGACCCGAAATGGGGCGGACGCGGCCTGCCCTGGACTTCGGAACTGGTCGCCCTGGAGGAAGCCGGTACACTTGGCACTTCCCTGGCATGTCTTTATTCGCTGGTATCCATCGTCGGTGAGGCAATCCACGTTTTCGGCAGCCGGGAGCAGAAGGAACAATACCTTAAGCCGGTGCTGCGCGGCGAGATGACCGTTGCCGAGGGGTTGACCGAACCACGCGGCGGCTCGGACTTCTTCGCGGCCACCACCCGCGCCCGTCGCGATGGGGAAATGTTCTACATCACCGGGCAGAAGCGCTTCGTAGTCGGGGCTGAAGGCGCGGATCTGCTGCTGATTTACGGAAAAGTCGAAGGAATTGACGATCCAAAGAAAGCCATGACCGCTTTCCTGGTGGAACGCGGCGAAGGGGTCAAAGTGGAACATGTTTACGGGTTGATGGGCACACGCGGCGGCGGGACGGGCCGGCTGGTCTTCCACGATGCACCGGTCCCGGTTGAAAATGTCCTCGGGGGCGAGGCGGGCATAGGAAAGGGCACGCAGGTCTTCCACCGCATGATGGTGCCGGAACGGATGACTTCCGCCTGCGGAGCGATCGGCATGGGACGCGCTGCCATCGAGATTGCCGCCCGTTACGCCAACCGACGGCAAGCCTTCGGACAGAAAATCCGCCAATTCGAGGGGGTCAGTTTCAAGGTTGCTGAGAGCCTGACGCTACTGGATGCCGCCCGCGCCCTGGATTATGCCGTCTGCCGGACGGTTGAAACCGACGACAATCAAGACAGGGTCCGGCGGCTGGTTTCGGAGGCCAAGAAATTCTCCACAGAAACCGCCTGGACGGTGGTCAACCACGCCATGCAAATTCTTGGCGGTATCGGCTACACCAATATTTTCCCGGTCGAGCGGTTGCTGCGTGACGTGCGCCTGATCACCATCTGGACCGGCACGAACGAGATCATGGACCTGGTCATCCAGCACGAATACTATCGCGAGTTCCTGGCCGAGAAGCCTGCCGGGCGCGACGTGGAATCGGATTCTCTCGGTGTGGAATATCCAGAAGAAAAAGAATACAACGAGTAGAATAGAATATCGCATATAATCACCGCATGTTTTCCTATGTCATCAAAGGCAGCGCAGGCCGCGCCCGTGCCGGGATCTTTCACACCCCGCATGGCGATCTCGAAACACCAGTCTTCGCGCCCGGTCGGTACGCAGGCCACAGTCAAGTCGCTCACCCCCGCGCAACTGGATGAACTGGGCGCATCGCTTATTCTATCCAATACCTACCACCTCTACCTGCGTCCAGGCGACGAACTCGTCCGTGACCTGGGTGGTCTGCACAAATTCATGCAATGGCCCGCGCCCTTGCTGACCGACTCGGGCGGTTTCCAGGTCTTCTCGCTCGCCCAAACCCGCAAAATTGACGATGACGGCGTAACATTCAAGAGTCACATTGACGGCTCCACACACCGCTTCACCCCGGAGAAATCCATCCAAATCCAGGAGAACCTGGGGGCTGATATCATCATGGCCTTCGACGAGTGCTCCGACCCCAACGATCACGCCTACAGCAAAATCGCCATGGAACGGACCCACCGCTGGGCTGAACGTTGTCTTTCCGCAAAGACACGTACCGACCAGGCTCTTTTTGGGATCGTACAAGGCGGCGTCAATCCGGACCTGCGGACGGCGTCGGCGCAATTCATCGCTTCCCTGCCTTTTCCCGGCATCGCCATTGGCGGCCTTTCGGTCGGCGAAACCAAAGACGAGATGCACGCCACGCTTGACCTGGTCTCTCCGCTCCTTCCGGAATCCAAACCGCGTTACCTGATGGGCGTCGGTACGCCCGAAGACCTGATCAACGGTATCGCTCCGCGGCGTAGACATCTTCGACTGCGTCCTGCCCACCCGGCTGGCCCGTCACAACGCGGCATTTTCGTCCGAGGGGCGGCTCAACCTGATGAACGCGGCCTTCGCCCGCGATCCACGTCCAATTGATGAGACCTGCAACTGCTATACTTGCCAGACATTCACACGTGCCTATCTGCGGCATCTCATTGTGGCAAAAGAGCTATTGGCTGGCACGTTTTTCCATCCATAATCTGCATGCCCTGATCCAACTCGTCAAGGATATCCGGGTATCCATCATAGACGGCACATTTGAGAGCAAGGTCCCCGATTGGCTGGCACATTGGGAAGGGAATGCAGAAAGAATGATCATGGCATGGAACCGAAGATTTCACAGAAAAGGATTTGATCAAAGGATAATGAATATTCTTCACGCCTTTCTCCTCGGTATCCTCCAGGGCCTGACCGAATTCATCCCGGTCTCGTCCACCGCCCACCTGCTGATCGGGCAAAAATTGCTTGGCATCCCCGCTAACGACGCCAGGCCTTTTCGTCTTCCTCGTCCTGGTCCAGCTCGGGACGATCCTATCCTGATCGTCTACTTCTGGAAAGATCTGTGGAAATCCTGAAAGCCTTCTTCGCCAAACCGTTCTCCACGCCCCTCAACACGCCTGGCCTGGTATATCATCATCGCCACCATCCCGGCGCTGATCTTCGGCTATCTGCTCAAATCCGTGGTGGAAGCCCTGTTCAAGACCCAGCTGCTGGAAGCCGCCATCCGCCTGCTCATCACCGCCATTGTGCTGGCGCTGGCCGAATGGCTGGGCAAACGCAACCGCAGCCTTGAAAAAATGACCTGGCTGGACGCCTTGTTCGTCGGCATTGCCCAAGTTCTGGCCAGTTTTCCCGGCGCCTCCCGCTCCGGGACGACCATCAGCGGCGGGATGGCACGCGGCTTGGACCGTCCGTCCGCGGCTCGCTTCGCCTTCCTGATGTCCGTGCCGGTCATGCTGGCGGCAGGTGGCTACGAAGCTCTTGACCTGCTCAAAATGCCCGATCTTGGCTAGTTCATGCCATTGCTGGCAGTCGGCTTTGTCACCGCCGCAATTGTCGGCTGGCTGGCCATCAAATGGCTGCTCGGCTACCTGAACAAACATTCGCTGTACATCTTCGCAGTTTACTGCGCAGTCGTCGGGGTGATCTGCCTCGCCTTGACCGTGTTCTAAAGGAGGTTCTCATGCTCGACTTTAAAGACCGCACGCCCGCACATGCTCACCCTGCTCAAACGGCTGGTCGAGACCGAATCCCCGTCGCACGACAAAGCCGCCGTGGACCGCGTCGGCGCGTTCGTTGCGGAGGAATGCCGCCGCCTGGGAGCACAGGTCAAGTCCATCCGCAGACCATTCCGTGAATACCGACGTTCTGGCGATCTCATGTCCTTCTCCTACGATGGGGCAAAGGTTCAAGAAGGCATTCTCCTGCTCTCGCCACATGGACACCGTCTTCCCAGTCGGCACGCTGGCAAAAATGCCCTTCCACGAAAAAGACGGCAAGGTTTTCGGTCCCGGTGTGTCGGACATGAAAGGCGGCATTGTCGTCGCACTGACCGCCATCGCCGCGGCTGCTCGAGACCGGAAAGCCTGTCCCACCCCATTACCGCCCTGTTCACCTCTGACGAAGAAATCGGCAGCGGGACATCCCGGACTTTGATCGAAAAACTGGCCGGAGAATCCACCCTGGTACTGGTGCTCGAACCCGGCATGCCGGACGGGGCGGTTAAGACCTGGCGCAAAGGCGTGGGCGATTTCACCGTCCGGGTGCAGGGACGGGCCGCCCACGCCGGTGGCGACCACGAAAAAGGCCGCAACGCCATCGAAGAAATGGCCCATCAGGTGCTCGCCATCCAGAAATTGACTGACTACGGCAAAGGCACCACGCTCAACGTCGGCGTGATCCGCGGCGGGATTGCGACCAATGTCGTCCCAGACGAGGCCAGCCTCGAAGTGGACCTGCGCGTGATGCAGCCCGGCGAGGCCGAACGCATCACCGCCGCTCATGCAGGCGCTCAAACCTGTATTGGATGGCACATCCATCGAAGTGACGCGGCGAACTCAACCGCCCGCCGATGCCTTTTAACGACACGATGAAAACCACCTTTGAGAAGGCCAAAGCCATCGCCGCCAAGGCAGAATATCGAACTCAAAGCCAGTGGCACCGGCGGCGCCTCGGATGCCAACTTCGTCGCCCCGCTGGGTATCCCGGTGCTGGACGGACTTGGACCTGCCGGCGGAGAGTCTCACTCCGAACGGGAATTCATCTTCAAGGACAGCCTGCCCGAGCGCGCCAAACTGCTGGCTGCCATTTTGCGTGATTGGTAGGAAATGAAACGCATCTTTCGCCATTCTTATTTCTTGCTGCTTCCTGCTTTTCTTCCTGCAATTCCGCCACGCCAACCACCGCCACCGCAGGAACCATCACCGTCCAGTACACCGCTGCGGCTGCTCCCTGGCTGGCGGACCTATATCCCTGCGCGGGCAACAAATGTGGTCACAGCCGAGCAGCGCGCTGCAGACTTTCTGAATCCTCAATCTGTAGATCTGGCTATCCGCATTGGACAGCCTGCCAACCCGACCTCCCCCGCCTACCAGATCGGCAGCGAGGATACTCCTGGTCATCATCAATCCCCAGAACCCGATCAAAGCGCTGACCTGCTGAACAGGTGCGCGGATTATTCACCGGGCAGATCCTGAACTTGGCAGGAGATCAAGGGCTCAGACGCCCCGGTGCAGGTGTGGGTCTTTTCCTCCGGCGAGGATATCCAGCAGATTTTTGAACAGACCGCCCTGGGCGGCACCCCAGTCACGTCCGACGGCGCGGCTGGCGGCAAGTCCGGACGAGATGGCGCAGGCCATCGCCAACGATGTCAACGCGATCGGCATCCTGACCCGTCACTGGAAAACGGGACATCTCTTCGATGTTTATACCATCGCCACCGTGCCGGTGCTGGCACTCACCCAGTCGAGCCGCAAGGTGCAGTACAGGAACTTCTTGCCTGCCTGCAAAAGTGAAATCGCATGATTGAAACAATCCTTTTTATCGCCGGTTCCATTTTCATCGTCTGGATTTCCGTTCCCTCCCTGCGCCAGCCCGGTTCGCACGGCTTCTACCGTTTCTTCGCCTGGGAAGCCATCCTGGGCATGTTCCTGATCGAACCTGCGCGGCTGGTTTGCCCATCCGTTTGCCTGGTATCAGATCGTTTCGTGGATTCTTCTCTTCGCATCGCTCGTTCCCATCATCTACGGAGTTTATCTTCTCCGCCATGCCGGGAAGCCAACCGATGCACTCGAAGCGACTACGCAATTGGTTCAGAGTGGCATTTACCGCTTCATCCGCCACCCGCTATACGCTTCGCTGCTTTACCTGGCCTGGGGCATCTTCTTCAAGTCCCCTCCCTGCTGGATGGCTGTTGTGCCGTCGTCGCTACGGCTTTCCTCTACGCCACCGCTCGTGCCGATGAAGCTGAGTGCCTGGTCAAATTCGGGGAGGAATACACCGGGTACATGAAAAAGACAAAGATGTTTATCCCCTTTATTTTCTAAGAAGTCAGGCTGGCTAATTGTGCCAGTCTCGTCGCCTGCTCGAAGGCATGACCAGCCTGCAACACTTGTGCTTCTCCCCAATGCTTTGAGACAATCTGCAGCCCAAATGGCAGATCCCCGGTGCAACCCGCAAGGGACGGAGAGCGCCGGGAGGCCAGTCAGGTTGAAAGGTGAGGTGAAACGGGTCAACTGGCGGGCGGCCTCGATGGCGCCAGTCCCTTCGATGGGCGGGGCCGGGATGGGAGTGGTTGGAAGCAGGAGCAGGTCATATTTCGTGAAAAACATCTCGAAGCGGCGGCGACCCTCAGCCTGCATTCGTCTCGCCAAAGCAGTACTCGCTGGAAGTCAATGCTGCACCGGTTTGCAGCCGCTGACGCACATCCGCGCCGAACCAGTCGGGGTGTACGGTCAACGCGCTCGCGATGGAAGGCTGCCGCGTCAGCCTGGGTCATGCGGGTATTGGCCTGTGCCAGGTCAGCGATCCAGGACATGTCCACTTTCTCCACCTGCGCACCCAATTCCTTGAAAACCTGGGCGGCAGCCTGACACCGGCCCACACATTCCGGGTCAGAGGCTTCCACATACTCCCCCGCCGCCAACGCCACGCGCATACCTTTGACACCGTCTTTCAGATGTGACAAGATAATCGTCCACAGGGACATCCAGCGAAGCGGGATCGTGCGGATCGAATCCAGCCAGCACCTGAAGCATATATCGCCGCGTCCCGAACAGTGCGCGCCAACGGGCCGACATGGTCGAGATTCCACGAGAGCGGGACTACACCCCGGCGCTCACCCGTCCGTAGGTGGGTTTCAATCCCACCACCCCGCACAGTGAAGCTGGGATTCGGATGGAGCCGCCTGTATCAGTCCCCAAAGCGGCCAGGCACATCCCAGTCGCGACAGCCGCCGCAGATCCGCTGGAGGAGCCGCCTGTGATGCACGAGGTATCCCAGGGATTCTTGACCGCCCCAAAATGAGGATTGACCCCGGTCACACCCAGGGCGAACTCATGGGTATTTGTCTTGCCAAGGATGACCGCCCCGCCAATTTAAGTTTCAATACCGCCTGAGCATCCTGAACGGGAATATTTTCTGCAAAAAATCTTGAGCCGGCTGTGGTGCGGATTCCGGCTGTTTCGAACAGAGTCTTTCAATGCAACCGGAATGCCAAGCAGTGCCAGGTCATTCAAGTTGGATGGCTGGTGAGAACGAAGCGCGTCGGCTTGAAGAGCCGCTTGAACAGCCAGTTCGGGCGTGGGGGTGATAAAAGCATTAATCACCGGGTTGAGCCGCTCGATTTGACGGAGGCAGGCCTCAGTCAGTTCAAGCGAGGAATACTCCCGGCGGCGAAGAGGCTCAATAACGGAGGAAATAGTCAGCGCGGCGACGATCAATTTCCATCAAAGAGCCTTTAATACACAAAGAATGGCACAAAGTCGGCGACGATGTTTTTTCGTAATCATCGTAGGGACAGCAACTGCGACAAGTGCTGTGCCCCTCGATGAACGATTAGTTAGAACAAACCAAGCACCTTGCCAGTATCCAGATCCAGATCCACATCGTAGAAAACCGGGCGGGTGGGCAGCCCGGGCATGGTCCGCATCTCACCAAGCAACGGATAAAGGAAGCCAGCCCCAACCGAAGCGCGGATGTCGCGCACCGGGACGATGAAACCGGTCGGCGCGCCCTTGATGGCGGCGTCGTGGGTGAAGGAAAGATGGGTTTTCGCCATGCATAATGGCAGTTTATCGAAGCCGAGGCGGGTGTAAAGGTCAATCTTGGCCTGGGCTTCGGGAAGGATATCGATACCAGCCGCGCCGTAGATCTCCTTGCAAATGATCTCCATCTTTTCCTTGATCGAGAGTTCCAGCGGATAGAGGAACTTGAAATTGAGTGGGCTTTTCGGCCGCCTTGACCACCGCCTCGGCCAGTTTGACCGCGCCCGCGCCGCCATCCAACCAATGGGTGGAGACGACCGCATCCATGGCGCCCACTTCGAGGGCAGCCTGGCGGACGACCTCCACTTCGGCAGGGGTATCGTTGGAGAATGAGTTGACCGCCACCACCACGTTTACGCCAAATTTCAGGGCGTTCTGGATGTGGCGGGCCATGTTGGGCAGACCCTTGCGCAACAGGTCGAGGTTTTCGTCGGTGTATTCGGGAGCCAGGGGTTTGCCAGCCACCACCTTCGGTCCGCCGCCGTGCATCTTGAGGGCGCGCACGGTGGCGACCAACACCACCACCTGCGGGATCAGGCCGGAGTAGCGGCATTTGATATCGAAGAATTTCTCCATGCCGATGTCGGCACCGAAGCCGGACTCGGTGATCACATATCCCTCAGGACCGACCAGTTTGAGGGCGATCCGGTCGGCGATGATGGATGACTGTCCGTGGGCAATGTTGGCAAATGGTCCGGCGTGGACGAAAGCAGGAGTCCCTTCGAGAGTTTGCATCAGGTTGGGCTTGATGGCATCCTTCATCAGAACGGTCAGCGCGCCGGCCACGCCCAGGTCTTCGGCGGTGACGGCTCCGCCCTTGCGGTCGGTGCCGATGACCATCCGTCCGAGCCGTTCGCGCATGTCGCGCAGATCGGTGGTCAGTGCCAGGATGGCCATGATCTCGCTCGCCACGGTGATGTCGAACCCAGTCGGCGGGTTTTACCCTTTTCTTCTGGGCCAAGACCAACTTCAATTTCGCGTAAGAAGCGGTCGTTGGTATCGATCGCACGGCGCCAGGTAATGGAGTCCGGATCAATATCCAAGCGGGCGAAGCGGCTGCGCTCTTCGGGTGTCAGTTCGTTCGGGTCAGTCTTGTTGATGCCCAATTTCTTCAAACGCCGCAGCATGGACGGTGAGAACCTGCGCTGCCCTTTCTTGTCAGGCGGGCAGAGAGCATTGAAGAGTTTCTCGTCATCCTGCTCGCTTTCATGGAACACACGAGCATCGATGGCAGCGGCACACAGGTTGTTGGCGGCGGTGATGGCATGGATGTCGCCGGTAAGATGCAGGTTGAAATCTTCCATCGGAATGACTTGCGAATAGCCGCCGCCAGCCGCGCCGCCCTTGATGCCAAAGGTTGGCCCCTGCGAAGGCTGGCGGATGGCTGTGAAGACTTTCTTGCCCAGATGGGCACCCAACGCCTGGGAGAGGCCAACGGTGGTGGTGGTCTTGCCCTCGCCCAGCGGGGTGGGAGTGATGGCAGTTACGTCAACATATTTGCCATTCGGAATGTCTTTCAGGCGTTCAAGAATCTCCAGTTTCACTTTGGCCTTATAAGGGCCGTAAAATTCCAATTCGCCGGGTAAGATGCCAACTTCCTCGGCGACCAGTGCAATCGGCTTGATGTCCGATGCCTGGGCTATGTCAATATCTGAAGGCACCGGGCGGATAAGTTTCAATTTGGTAGGGACGAACTTTTTTGTCATAGAGTCTCCTTTGTCAATTCATACAATTGTCCATTAAATCGCTACTTCGCGGAAGAGACAGAAATCCCTCTTTCTAAAATAGAAAGTCACAGCGTCTCAATATGATATCGGGCCGTAACTATCATTTACATCTACCTTTACTGTCTGGGACGAGGCTTTCACTTCAAAGGGAACACGGTGCGCTCAACCCTTGAATTTACTGCTGTGTTTATAATGCGCTTGGGACACAAGACAAGAAAAAAAAACGATCGAGCCCGGCGATTGCTGCCCTATTCACCAACCGGGATTGGTTGACCGATCTGAATGCCCATTTACTCTACAGCGCCCGCCTGCCATCTCCCCGCGATCACCTCCAGACAATATGGGTATGGTACCGATTGCAGAGGAGGCTAGCCTGGGCACAGCTTACTGAGGTTCTCCTCCCGCCCAAATGGTGAATGATATTTTTCCTTTGCCGTTATTTTCAGAAGCACACCATGGTAGAGATATAGGCAGATCTATTACGCCAATTTCCCCTTACAACGAAGGAACTGCGTTTAAGGCGTTGTATTGGCGATACGTATCGCTGAAACAACCGATTGTGATTTGTCTCCGCCTCATTTGGCGGTGGAGAATTAAATTTCACTGGATACCGTCAGGCGATTTTACACGCTTCGTGTATGCTTCGCGATCGGTTGCCATTACCCCAAACCCCAAGATAGAAGGGTCACCCAGTGGTAATCCATGTATAATCAAATGCAGCCTTGCATGGATACCCTATAAAAAGACAATCCCAGTTTTAATGAGAATAACCCAATGATTGATGCTCCGGAACCAAACCAACAGATGCCCTTCGACCCAGCGCATGATGTCTACCGCTACACCCCCCGCTCCCTCCAACCCATATTTTCCCCGAAGACAGTAGCGGTGATCGGGGCGACCGAAAAGACCGGCAGTGTCGGTCGCACCGTGATCTGGAACCTGATCAGCAGCCCTTTCGGAGGCACGGTCTACCCGGTCAATCCCAAGCGAGCCAACATCCTAGGCATCAAGGCCTATGCAAGCATCCACGATCTGCCTGACCCGGTGGACCTAGCGGTGATCGTCACGCCGGCACCCACCGTCCCGGAGATCATTGCCGAATGCGTGGAAGCGGGGGTAAAAGGGGCGATCGTCATCTCAGCGGGGTTCAAGGAGGTCGGTGCTGAGGGTGCCAGGCTGGAGGAGGAAATCCTGGCACACGCCCGGCGCGGAAGGATGCGCGTGATCGGCCCAAACTGCCTGGGAGTTATGAACCCACTGACCGGGCTGAACGCGACCTTTGCCACCGCCACGGCGCAACCGGGAAGCGTGGCCTTTATCAGCCAGTCGGGGGCATTGTGCACTTCCGTGCTTGACTGGTCGTTCAAGGAACATGTCGGCTTTTCGGCTTTTGTCTCGGTCGGTTCCATGCTGGATGTCGATTGGGGTGATCTGATCTATCACCTGGGTGACGACCCCAACACGAACAGCATTGTCATGTACATGGAAACCATCGGCAAGGCGCGCTCGTTCATGTCAGCGGCGCGCGAGGTGGCATTGGCGAAGCCGATCATCGTGATCAAACCGGGGCGCACCGAAGGCGCGGCTCGAGCAGCAGCCTCCCACACTGGCTCACTGACCGGTTCCGACGAGGTACTAGATGCCGCCTTCCGGCGCTGCGGTGTCCTGCGGGTTAATACTATTGGCGAGATCTTCTCCATGGCAGAAGTGCTATCCAAGCAGCCACGCCCGGGCGGCCCGCACCTGACCATATTGACCAATGCCGGCGGACCAGGTGTCCTGGCGGTGGACGCGCTGATCGGCAGCGGAGGCAAACTGGCAGAACTCTCCCCAGAGGCTGATGGAGAAATTCAACGAAATCCTACCGCCCCAGTGGAGCCACAACAACCCAGTGGATATTCTGGGAGATGCCTCCCCAGAACGCTACGCCCAGGCGCTGGAGGTTGCCGCACTGGACGAGAACAGTGACGGTCTATTGGTGGTACTCACCCCCCAAGCAATGACGGACCCAACCGCTACCGCTGAAGCGCTCAAAGCACATGCCCGGCGCTATGAAAAGCCCATCTTGGCCTCCTGGTCGGGCGGGAAGGATATCGCCGAAGGCGAGGCGGTGCTCAACGAGGCCGGCGTCCCGACCTTCCTGTATCCCGACACTGCGGCGGAAGCCTTTGCCTACATGTGGAAATACACTGAAAACCTGCAGGCGCTCTATGAGACGGTCAGCCTGCCACAGGATATGCGGTCGGACATCGATCGGGAAGCTGCGGTCAAGATCATCCAGAATGCGCGCCGTGCTGGGCGGCTGCTGTTGACGGAGGAGGAGTTCGAAGGGGCTGCTGTCAGCATACGGGATCCCGACCGTGCCCACCTTTGTGGCTGGAAGCGCAGAGGCAGCAGTGGCAAAAGCAGAAGAACTGGGCTACCCGGTGGTACTGAAATTGCACTCTGAAACCATCACGCACAAAACGGATGTGGGCGGGGTACAGTTGAACCTGCAGGACGGGCAAGCCGTTCGCTCTGCATTTGAAAGCCATTCAGCGGGGAGTGACCGTAAAAGCGAGTGCTGCCGATTTCCTGGGCGTGACTGTTCAGCCGATGGTCAAGCTGGAAGGATACGAGCTGATCATCGGCTCAAGCATCGATCCGCAATTCGGTCCGGTGATCCTTTTCGGCATGGGTGGTCAACTCGTTGAGGTTTTCAAGGACCGCTCCCTGGGGCTGCCACCACTAAACACCACCCTGGCCCGCCGGATGATGGAGCGAACGAAGATCTTCGAGGCACTGAAAGGTGTGCGCGGGCGCCCTCCGGTGGAACTTGCAGAGCTGGATCAACTATTAGTGCATTTCAGCCAGCTGGTGGCTGAGCAGCGCTGGATCAAAGAACTGGATATCAACCCACTGATCGCTTCTCCGGATGGCCTGCTGGCGCTGGATGCGCGTGTCCTGATACACGAGGGCGATGATGAAAGTGGACTGCCCCGGTTGGCAATCCGCCCCTACCCAGCCCAGTATGCCACCCCGTGGACAATGAAGGATGGCACGCAGGTCATGATCCGACCAATCCGTGCTGAGGACGAGATGATGATGCACGGCTTTCACGCCTCGCTATCGGAACGGACGGTGACCATGCGTTACCTGTCACCGCTGGTACTCAGTAAGCGCGTGAACCATGAGCGACTGGCGCGCATGACGCATAATGATTACGATCGTGAGATCGCGTTAGTTGTCGAAGGCGAAGAGAACGATAAGAAGGCCATCCTCGGCGTGGCACGGCTGAGCAAGCTGCACGGCACCGATGAAGAAGCACGCTTCACCATGCTGATCAGCGACGCATACCAGGGCCAGGGATTGGGCAGGGAACTGCTGGAGCGCATTTTGCGCATCGGCCGAGATGAAAAGATCAAGCGCATTATGGCCTTGATGTCGCCTGAGAATGAAGCCATGAAAAAGCTATGCCGTTCGGCGGGATTCACCTCATTCGAAATCGACCCACAGAACGGCATGCTCAAAGCACATATCGAGCTATAGGAATTGAGAGGATTAATTCTCTTCTATTGCATTTGCTGATCCTTCCTCGCACGGCGCTCACTTCTGGCGGGGCATGCCGTCACCTCCTGGCAAAACCCTTGACTCAGATCATGGCGGGTAAATAGGGGAAATAATCCCGCTACGGTCGAATGTAAATGTTACATTGTTCCGGACCGATCCGAGATTACTGCATGAGACCATAGCAGACAAGGTCGATAACGCTCGTGCCATACTGGTGGACTTTTAGATGTTGTGGATTCTCTCACCGATCCTGCAGACAAATCAAGGGAAATCAGATATTATCACGATTTAATTTGATAAGATTGAAAATATGAGGTATCCTCCGAAGATACAAAACCAGACTTCAGACTTGGATAAACCAATATTGGTTTTGCCAAACCCTGATATGTTAATCGCACATCCAACAACCCATGAAAACTTCCCCAAGTAACAAAGCTGACCTCGTCCTGACCAATGGGTATGTTTACACTGTGGACCCCCGACGCCTCTCGGCAGATGCCCTAGTTGTTAAAGGCAGTCGGATTGCATTTACCGGCAGAACTGCCGAGGCGGAGGCATGGATCGGATCAAAAACCCGGGTGATCGATTTACAGGGGAAAATGGTGTTGCCAGGATTCGTTGACAGTCATTGCCATATCACCTCCGGCGTCTGTGAAATTTACGAACCTATCCTTCATGGCATCCACAATATTGAAGGCTACCAGCAAGCCGTTATGAATTTCTTGTCTGCAAATCCCGAACTGCCGGGAATTCAGGCAGGGGGTTGGGTTAACGCAGTATTTGAATATCACGGTCCCGGGAAAGAACTTCTGGATGCAGTTGTTCCGGGCATACCGGTTGTGCTCTTCTCGGAGGATTATCACAACGCATGGGTTAATTCCAAAGCCTTGGAGGTGGCAGGGATAACAACCAATACACCCGATCCTGCTAGTGGAATTATCGAACGTGGTTCTGATGGAAATCCATCGGGCACATTGCGTGAATCAGCCGTGGAACTGGTGAAAAAAGCGGTTCCCTCTTACACGGTTGCGCAAGTCCAGGAAGGTTTTACTTATTTCCAAAAAAAGGCACATTCGCTCGGGATCACAACTGTTTACAATCCGCTCGTGTCCATGAAAGACCTCACTGACATGCAAGCATTGCACGAATGGGAGCAATCAGGAAAAATGAGGCTGCGAGTCCCGTCTGCCATGGAAGTTGAACCGGGAGACTCTATCGGGATTGTTGAAGAACTTGTCGAGATGCGAAACCGGGAACAAGGCAAGTATTTTAAGATACTCGCGGTTAAGATATTCATGGATGGCGTCCTGGAGGGCGGTACTGCATACTTGGAGAAACCCTATTTGCATCTACCTGAATTGAGAGGAATTTTAAACTGGGAGCCTAAGAAATATGACCGGATGTGCGTTGCCCTGGACAGGGCTGGATTTCAAATCCATGTCCACTCGATCGGAGATGCGGCCACACGGATCACTTTGGATGGGTTCGCCGAAGCGCGCCGGCAGAATGGCAAGCGTGATTCTCGACATAGTATTACCCACCTCCAACTGGTCCATGCCGCGGATATTGATAGGTTTGCTGAACTTGAGGTGGTCGCAGTTACCCAACCCTATTGGTTTGTTAAGGATGCCAACTACGACCAAGCGCTTAATTACATCGGTCGGCAACGTGCCGCCCGACAATATCCAATGAAAAGCTTCTTCGAGAAAGGTGTGATCGTCGCCTCGGCCAGTGATTACAATGTGACTCTCTGTCCCAATCCACTGGTGGCAATCGAAATTGGCGTTACCCGCACGGTTCCTGCCGATGATCGAACATTTACAGCCCCTGATTTTAATAGTGTTTTTATACCCCATGAACGTGTCTCGGTGGAGGAGATGATCACCAGTTTTAATATAAATGGTGCCTATGCGGCTTTTCTTGATAACGATATCGGATCTCTGGAGGTTGGCAAGAAAGCTGACTTCATTATTCTTGACCAGAATATCCTCACCGTAGAACCGGCAAAGATCCACCACACCCAGGTACTGCTCACATTCTTCGATGGCAAGGAGGTCTATTGCCACAATTCATTTATCGGCCAGGGGTAGGAAACCTGGTGATTTTTAATGATAAAAACCATGTATACTAATTGTTGATAACCTATCCACCAGACAAGACTATCGGGAGGCTGACCATGAAGAAATTACTGTCTATTGCTTTGTTGTTGACCTTTCTACTAACTGCCTGCGGAGGCGGTAAATCCGCGGTGAATTCGGCAGTTTTGCACATCGGGTGGATGGGAAAACCCGATACGCTCAACCCTGCCTATGCCTTCTTGACCGAATCATACACAATCTTTGACCTGGTCTATTCCACCCTGGTGACAGAAGGGACCAATGGTGAGTACGTCGGCATGCTTGCCAAAGATTGGTCGGTCTCGGATGATGGGCTCACCTGGACGTTTCATCTCAAGGATGGGATCAAATGGCACAACGGCAAAACCTTCACTGCCGGTCAACTGGCCTGGGCGATCAATGCGGTCATGGAGAACCCCGACGGCTGGGCAGCCTCTTCCAACTACACCAGCGGCTTCAGCCAAGTGACCGCTCCCAACGATGCAACGGTGGTGATCGTCACAGATTATCCGATCGCCAACATGGAATACCGTGTTTCATTCCTGTATGCCGTGTATCCACCTGATTTCGAAGGCTTTGCAACCCCCGAAGATCTGCAAAACTTTACGAACTTCGCGGCTGTCGGCACGGGCATGTTCAAAATGAACACCTTTGACAAGGATACTGGAGTGTTGATTCTGGACGCCAACCGGGACTATTTTGATGGTTCACCAAAGATCGATCAGGTCATCTTCCAGACCTTTGATAACTCCGATGCCATGATCCAGGCTCTGAAGGTAGGTGAAGTAGATTTGCTCAATGAGGTGCCTGCCAGTGCATTTGCAACCGTGAAAGGCTTCGCGGGAGTAACCGCGATTGCTTTGACAGGACGCTACTTTAATGAGCTGATCATCAACTCGGTTGATCCAAACAATGATCCCGCGCCCACCGGTAACCACGCCCTGGCCGATCCTGTTGTGCGCCAGGCTATTGCCTATTCCATCAACAAACAGGATATTGTTGACATCGTCTTACAAGGCCTGGGTACACCCGCGGATACTATTGTTCCACCTACGCTGGGCGGCGGATTCTGGCACAATCAGAATATCAGCGACCTGCCTTTTGACATCGTAAAAGCCAGCTCCCTCCTTGAGGAGGCGGGATACTTGAAAGGCGCGGATGGCGTACGCTCCAAAGGGAACCTACGCCTGGAGTTCCGCCTGCAATTTCCGTCTGATAACTCGGTCTATCCGCGCATTGCAGACATGCTGGCAAACTGGTTCAGCGAGGCGGGAATGAAAGCAATCCCCGAGGCTGTGGACTCCGACAGCCTGGTCGCGGCCACCACACCAGCTGGTGATTACGACCTCGTCATATGGGGCTGGGGACCAGATCCCGATCCTGACTTCATTCTCAGTGTGATGACCACCGACCAGTTCGTGCCTGGCGGTTGGAGCGACAGTGGCTACCATAACCCCGAATATGATCAACTCTACCTCGACCAGCAGCGAGCCGTGGTCAAGGCCGAGCGCCAGGCGATCGTCTGGAAGATGCAAGAGATGATCTTCAATGACCGGCCGTACATCGTCCTCTACTACGAAAAACTGCTCCAGGCCTATCGCTCTGACCGCTTCACAGGCTTCATCGAGTTGCCCCTCGGCATCGAAGTTGGAGTGTCGTTGCTCCATGTTGAGCTGGTGAAGTGATTTTATCAGCTTAATAATTGGGTGTAACATCATTCATCATTCATTTTTCCAACAACACCGCAGGTGAAATGGGAAAGATGAAGAACCGCACATATTCTAAATTCTCATTATCGTCTTGAACCGACGCGATTACCTCCTTCGTAAAATTGGCCTGTCGTTGATCACGATCCTGGTGGTGGTCGTCATTAACTTCGTACTTTTTCGCATCCTGCCGGGGGATCCTGTAAGATCCGTGATCGGGCGCAACGTCCGCATTTCAGCGGCGACCCAGCAGTCATTGCGTGAGCAATTTGGTCTGGACAAACCCATCTTCCCCGATCAATTCTTCGACACACTCGGTCAATGGATGCGCGGCAACCTGGGTGTCTCCTGGTCCCTGCGGCAACCTGTGGCTGAGATTCTGCTTTCGAAATTGTGGAACACAGTTCTTTTAATTGGCCTAGGACAGGTCTTTGCCATTGTGCTCGGTGTGGTATTGGGACTTCTGGCGGGCTGGAAACGCAAGACCGCCATTGACGTGGGCGCGCTAACCTTTTCACTGATCGCTTGGGCAATCCCCACCTTCTGGCTGGGAATTATTTTTCTCGCCGCGGGTAGTGCTTGGTTCGGACTACCTACAGCAGGCATCGTCAGTCCTGCCAACACCGGCAAACCACTCATCACCGTCCTGCCAGACCTTGCCCGTCACTTGTTCCTGCCCACACTAACACTGACTATCTTGTACCTGGGCGAGTATATGCTCATCATGCGCTCGTCCATTCTCGAAGTACTCAGCGAAGATTATATACTTACCGCTAAAGCCAAGGGCATGAGTCACTGGCAGGTGTTATGGAAACATGCGCTTAAAAATGCCATGCTTCCGATCGTCACGTTAATCGCGCTCAACCTCGGCTTCACAGTTTCGGGAGCGATCTACATCGAGACAGTCTTCTCGTATGACGGGCTCGGGAAACTTTTCCAGACCGCGCTGGTCAAACAGGATTATCCGCTCTTACAGGGCGCTTTCCTCCTCTTGGCCGTGAGCGTCATCATTGCCAATATGCTAGCTGATACGCTGTACGTTGTCCTCGACCCACGCGTGAAGGAGGCCTGACCTGAACGAACGATGGATCCTTTTCAGGCGCAACCTGCGGGAATTCTGGCATACCTTCCGCCGCAACAAGCTTGGGCTTTTAGGCGGGTTCCTGGTGTTGACGGCTCTATTCGTCGCCATCTTTGCGCCCCTCCTGTCGCCATACGCTCCCACTGACGTGGTGCGCGATGTGAACGGCCGCGGCCTGACCTATGCGCCTCCCTCCGTCCATGGACCACTCGGGACGGACGATGCAGGCCGCGACATATGGACGCAACTGGTCTACGGGGCGCGCATCTCATTAACGGTGGGTTTCCTGGCAGGTTTTATCGCTATGTTCGTCGGGAGCCTGTTCGGGATTCTGGCGGGCTACTTTGGCGGGCGTGTGGACAACCTGCTTATGCGCACGACTGATGTCCTGCTGGTCATACCCGACCTGCCGCTCATGCTCGTGCTTGTTGCCACCCTGCGCCAGATGGATTTACACATCTCCCCGCTGACAGTGCTGGTGGTGGTAATAGGTCTGCTGTATTGGACCAGTACCGCTCGCCTGATTCGCTCCCAGGTGCTGACAATCAAAGAGCGTCAATTCGTGGCGCGGGCGCGTGCTATTGGCGCAGGTCACGGACACATCATCCGCAAGCACATCCTGCCTCAGATCATGCCGCTCATCGTGGCAAACACGGTGTTGGTCCTCTCCACTGCCATCCTGGTGGAATTGGGGCTGGCATTCCTCGGCTTGGTGACCCTACCCAGCCATCGTGGGGAACCATGCTCAACTTTGCCTTCGACCGCAGTGCGGTGACCAATGGCGCGTGGTGGTTCTACCTGCCGCCTGGCCTGGCCATCGTGTGGGTCACGCTCGGATGCGTTCTGCTCGGCAATGTACTGGAAGAAATGCTTAACCCGCGCTTGACCGCGCATCACCTGGAAGGGGAACAAAACATGGTAGCCATCCCAAAACATGAGAAGTCATGACCTCAGCAGCCTTTGCTTTCCATCCGCCATTTGACGACTGAGTTCCTCCTGGCTGAAAAACGGATCGCGTGCGCCATCGATGATGTCTCGTTCGATGTCATGCCTGGTCAGACCGTTGGGCTGGTCGGTGAATTGGGCTGCGGCAAGACAACCGTGCTGATGTCCATCATGCGGCTCCTTCCTTCCAACGGGCGGATCACCTCAGGCAATATCTATTTTCAGGGGAATGATCTGCTCGCATTGAGCGAACGTGAAATGCGGGACCACCGCTGGAAAGACATGGCGATTGTGTTCCAGGGTGCAATGAATGCTCTCAACCCGGTAATGAGGGTTGGGGACCAGATTTGCGAAGCCATTCTGTTGCACAAACTGATGGACCCCGACGCCGCTGAAAAACGCGTCGGAGAACTGCTGGAGCTGGTTGGCATCCCGCACATCCGCCGCGACCAGTACCCTCATCAATATTCAGGCGGAATGCGCCAAAGGGCGATGATCGCCATGGCGCTGGCCTGTTCGCCTGCCCTGCTCTTCGCCGACGAACCAACCACAGCACTGGATGTGATGATCCAGGCGCAGGTGCTGGAACTGCTCAAGGATATCCAAAAAGGCTCGGTCTAGCGATTGTGCTGGTGACGCATGACCTGGGCGTGGTTGCGGAAGTATGCGACTCGGTCGTGGTGATGTATGGTGGTAAAGTAGCCGAAAGCGGATCCGCGGATTCGGTTTACAACCAACCCCGACATCCTTATACCCAGCGACTGCTCGCCGCCTTCCCAGACCTGAACAAGCCTTCCGATGCGCTGGCTTTTATCCCAGGGATGCCGCCGCGCCTCACCGACCTACCCACGGGTTGCCGTTTCCACCCGCGCTGTGACGTGAAAACCGCACCCTGCGACAAAGTCACCCCACCCATGATCGAAACTTCCCATGCGCACTATGCCGCCTGTCATCTCTGCCAGGGCAAGGAGGCAATCTTTTCATGAGCGAGGCTCCCATTCTGGAAGTTTGCGATCTCCATAGATACTTTCCAGTCCGCCAATCGTTGGGAGACTTCCTTCTCCGCCGGTCGCCTGATTATGTTAAGGCTGTGGACGGAGTCACATTCTCGCTCCACCGCGGGGAGGTGATCGCCATCGTTGGTGAGTTGGGTTGCGGTAAGACCACCATCGCACGCACGCTGATTGGCCTCGAAGAGCAGACTAGCGGCGAAATCCTCTTTCACAATGAACTGGTTGGCGTACACGAGCGCCGTAGCCGCGCAGGGCTCATCTCCTTGGAATCAGGTAAAGTTGGCACGCCTGAGCACTTGACCCTCCCACACATGTCCATGAAGCGTCTCCGCCAGCAGGCGCAGATGATCTTCCAGGACCCGTACGAGTCGCTCAACCCACGCTCGACCATCTTCGAGATCGTAGCAGAGCCGCTGGTGGTGCACAGGATAGGGCGCAGCCGCGACGACCGCATCGCTCGCGTCAAGAGCGCCCTTGAAGAGGCCGGTCTGCGTCCCGCCGAGGATTACTATCTTCGCTACCCTCATGAACTCTCCGGCGGACAGCGCCAACGGGTAGTGATCGCCAGCGCTATGGTGCTCCAGCCTGAACTCCTGCTAGCTGATGAGCCTGTATCAATGCTTGATGTTTCGATCCGCGCTGAGATCCTCAACCTGTTGCGCGACCTGCGTGACCGATGCGGCGTGAGCATCGTTTTAATCACACACGACCTGAGCACCGTAGCCTACTTCGCTGACCGTATCGCGGTTATGTACCTCGGTCGCATCGTGGAAATAGGACCTGCCCGCGCAGTGCTTGCCAATCCCCAGCATCCCTATACCAAGGCACTCATCTCAGTTATTCCCGTACCGAACCCGCGCCAGCGTCGTAACCGGGTTATTTTGCAAGGCGAAACCCCCAACCCGATCCACCTGCCTTCAGGCTGTCGCTTCCACCCGCGCTGTCCAATAAGAATGTCCCAATGCTCTCTGGAGGAGCCTGACTTGACAGATAGCGAATTGAATCACCAGGTTGCCTGCTGGGCTGTGGATATAGAAGAGAATTCTTGATAGGTTGGGAACTATGGATTTCCGGTGAGTACTCATCATGACCCCTTGACCGTTGGTTCCAATCCAACCGGCTTACTAATGGATTCTGTCAATCATAATTAATGCGGCACTAATACTTGATTTCCTTCTCGGCAGCATTTAAAATATCGTCCAATTTTTGGAGCACACTTTCAGGTATTGGGTCCATCAGCGGGGTGTTCAGGATTTCGTTAACTTTCTCGTGTGCTTTCGAATACATGGACGGTTTTCCCAAATCGAGCCAGGCATCCCGATTATGACGGTCCACAAGGTTGGCTAGGTAAAACTCGTCGCTGCGTGCCGCGCTGCGCGTGCTGCGGAGCGCCAGAAAATTACCACCGGGACCGATCTTAATCACATCATTGGTCAACACATTACCTTCATCGGTGTTGATACCTCGTGCGACACGTTCGCAGTAGTGAGCAATCTCATTGTCAACGACAATCTGCTCGAGGACTAAAAGCTGGTCGCTCTCGATCTCTCCGAAGCCGACGATGACATTCGAACCAGCCAGGACAGGTGGAATGGTAGTGAAAATCTTTTCCATGATGGCTTCTGGCCCAGGCTGTTTGGCGTCGGACGTACAACCTGCCGAGGACGATGGCAGACCGTAAAAATGTGCCATCTCAGTCAGCGCGGCAGACATCAGACCCATTTCCGGTGTGCCTCCTAGGTAAGCCCCGTTGCGGAAATCCATTGTCCCTGTAGCGCTGCTGTAAATCAGCGGTCGTCCAGGATGAGCCAGTTGATATATGACAATCGAGGAAAGCACCTCGGCATTGGCGACAAAAATATTCGAAAATAGAGTAGCGGGGCCAGTCGTACCGGTGACAGGCATGGGCATGATCATGACCGGCAAATCCATTTCACCGAGAGCGATATACGCGTCCAACATGGCGCCGTCGTGCATGAGTGGCGCGACCGGGCAGTAAATGAGCGAATAAGCGTGGCGTTTTTTGACCTCGTCCTCGTTTCCCATGATGGCTTTTAATCCTTCAATGAGATACGGAACCTGCTCCACGCGATGCAATTCATGCTGCCCATGTTTGGAACAGAATTTGGCCATAGTGAAAAATTCATGCAAGGGGCGTATATTGGCGGGCGTATCTGCCGCACATACCGGCGCCCAGGCCATAATGCCCATTTCCATTTGTTGGAAGACGCGCAGACCGTTTTCGATATCTTTGCGTGTGCCGTAGCGTTGTTCGCCGGTAGCAAAGTCCTGGGCAAAGGCAGCGGTGCCGTCTATGCAATAGCGAGAAACCGAAGAAGGTAAGGGATAATCGTAAGTCGGATTGCGGGCACCCAAGATAAAGTTCTTGGGCACAGATTTTAATGCCTGCTGAACTAGTTCTTTGGGGATGTAAGCGATCTTAGTATCCCAGTCTACTTTTACTCCGGATTGTGAGAGGAGCTTGAGCGCCTGTTCACCATGGTACCGGACTCCGGTTTCGGTCAGGATACGCAAACTTTCCGCATGGACTTTCTCCCGTTCATTTTCCGATAGCAACTGGCAAAGATATTTCATAAACAATAGTCTCCCTATTTATCCGCGATCACCTGCGGCCTGTTTCCTGACGTGCCTGTTTTTCAATCTTATCTAACTCGTGCTCAACCTCTTTGCTGAACGGCAGGGGTGGATTCTCTTGGAGCGCCTTTTCAGCCTGTTCGCGGACCTGGGATAGGAGCTCCGGTCTTCCGGCTGCCTCCCAAGCTTCATAAGTCTCGTGGACGCCCATCCGCTCGAGGTACCACTCACCGCTGTGTACTGCGTCTCGCGTGGAGGGCTTGGCAAGAAAGTTGCCTCCCGGACTGATTTCGCTAATGATTGCCTCAAGCCATTGCCCTTCGCGGTCAACGACCCCCTGGTGCAACCGTCGACAGCGACGATAGACCTCCACGTCCAACATCAATTGCTCAATGCTGAGGGTCATTGCACCGGCAAGGAGACCGGGACCTATCATCATGTCTGGCCAGGAAAGAATCGGCAGACACCAATTAAGCGATCGTTCGTAAGTGGCCTGGATGCCAGGTATATGATGGCTGCAACTACCAGTGGTGCTTTCTGCGGGAAGGCCATAATAGCGGGCCATCTCGGTTACTGCCGCTCCCAAAAGGGCATTCTCAATCTCACCACCTGAAAACCTCCCCGAGCGCGGGTCCATCACCGTTGGCGCGGCCGCGTATATGAATGGTGTTCCCGGAGCAGCGGCCTCGACCAGGCACAGCATGGCCAGCACTTCGCAGTTGGCAAGTGTAATGGTCGAGACCAGGCTACCAGGGGCGGTCGCGCCCATCATAGGCATAGGCATTACCGCCAATGGAATATCCCAGCCTATGGTTTCCAGGTAAGCATCTGTGTATTCTGATTCGATGACCAGAGGTGAGAACGGACAGAGCAGGAAGGAGAGAGGTCGTAATCGATGGACTTCCTCCCTGCTCCCAAAGGCGACTTGCAGTACTTCCAGCATCCAGCGACTCTGCTCAACGGTCACAGTGCAGTCCTGAACATGTTTAGTAAAGTAGCGGAAAATATCGCGCCAGTAACAGACGAAATCTCCTAGCGAACCCTCTGAGAATGTTGGCTCGACCATTGCCCAGTACACGCCGACTTCATCCAAGGCCTCGATCAGGCGTGTGGCAAGAAGCCAGTCGTCGTAGGTTGCCGGCCTGCGTAAGCCGGTCTGGGTGTCATAAACGTAGACTGCAGCTCCATCGGCTTGGAGAGTACATTCCCCAGCGTTGAGGGGAAAAGTCCATCCCGGTCTTCGTCCACCAAGCGTGACCTGGCGTGGAACAGCTTTCAAGGCGCTCTCGACCAGGGAGGACGGAAAAAGGACCCGGCGCGTTTCTTCGTTTACCTCTGCCCCGGCTTGCCGCAGGAAGGCGCGTCCTCGCTCGGTGTCTACGCGCACTCCTGTTTTGGCGAGCAAGCTCAGGGTTTGCTCATGGATGCGGGAGCGATCTTCATCCGAAAGTACTTGCAGAAGCGTTTTCATTGTCGATTGTGCCTATTAGTCTGGATCTATTTCCTATGTCAAAATTCGTAGAGTTAATGATAAACAACAATTGTCCGACTGCCATTACATCTCGATTAATCCGTAAGGGAAGTCGAATTCTGACATCAAAGCCAGGAATGGGTCGGGGTCGAAGGCTTCGGGACTGAGTACGCCTTTCCCCTTCCAAATTCCTTTCTCCAATAGTTCCATGACAATGACCGGCCCAATACCTGTTTGCAGGGCAACTGCCTGGCAACCAGTCTTTGCCATGCTCTCGGCGTTGTCGGTGGCCTGGTACAGATAGATCTGGCGTGGTTTCCCGTCCTTCGTGCCCTTAACCCAGGTGCCGACACAGGTCTTGCCGGTCATTCGATCTCCAAGATAGGCTGGGTCGGGTAGGCAAGCAACAAGCACGTCCCGCGGCGCGATCTGGATGCCTTTGACATTGATGGGATCCGGGCTGTGCAGGCCAAGCATCTTGATGACCTTGATAATATTAATGAACTTTTCACCCAGACCATATTTAAAGGTGACACGGTTACACTTGATCCAGCGTGGGATGAGAACCACTTCCTCGTGTTCGATGTTAACGCACTCAATGGGACCGACGCCTTCAGGGAAATCGAAGACCTCCGGTTCGGAAAACGGTTCGGTTTCGTGCCAGCCTCGCCCGCGTTCCCAGACGATAGGCAGGTCAGTACATTCTTCAATGGTATCAATCAGTGAAAAGGCTGGCGCGAACTCATACCCTTCTATCTCGAGGGCTGCGCCATCACGGATGCCGATTTCGTCAATTTCATCGAACAGATGCTTCGCAGCGTAATTGGCAAAGATATCCGAAACGCCTGGATCCATGCCCGTGCAAAGGATCGCCAGGCAGTTTTTCTCTTCCCATTGCGTGGCATGTGAAAACTGGTAACTGCCCATATTCGCACCGAAATCTTCCATGGCCATATCGAGGTAGGTACAGCCGGTTTCGTATGCAGCGTCGAAGATGAAGTGGTTATAGATATTAGAGACTGCGTTCATGATCAGATTTGCGCCGTGCTTGCGAGCCAGAGCGATAATTTGCGCAGTATCCCGTGCATCCACTTTTTCAACTGGATATTTTTCCGGACCTCCCAGCCTATTCGCCACGAAATGAGCACGATTGGAATTGTAGTCCGCCAGGACCAATTTCTCCAGCCACGGACGTTTGGCAGCGGTGATGGCAATCGCCTCGCCGACAGCTCCCACCCCGATCAAAAGAACTTTCATGATTTGCCTCCTATAAGATGATTAGCAGCTTCCAAGATGCGTCTTAGTTCATGCTGCTGGGAAACCTCCAACGGCTGAGGCTGATGATTTTGCAAAATCCATTTGACTTTCTCGCGCGCCACTTCGACCACATCCCGCAGACTGCCACTCGTGGCAGGCTGTCCAGTCAGATCAGAATACAGGCGGCGGCGCAAGTTGTCCCGTGTGTGGCGATGTGTAAGGAATGAGCCGCGCGGTCCCACATCTTTGATGACATCCATTGCCAGCATCTCAGGATTAACCTCCAGGCCTGCAATTTCCACTCGGACGCGCTGATAGAGATCGTCATCAAGCAGGATGGACTCAGGGTAGAGCAGAGTGCAGGATTCGAGCAGACCCAGTCCGCTGCCAGTCTCCGCGCCGGTCAGGGCACATAACATCAGGGACGAAGCCGCCTCGCTCGCGGACTCCCAGCCGGGAATTTGGCCATCCGTACCGAAAACACCCGCCAGCGTGGGCACACCCCAGCGATGTGCTATTTCTACGCCGACAGGGTAGAGTAGGCTCCCCTCACGACTGGAACTTAGATAACCGCCGGTACGCGGGTGCATGACGCCGGGCATGAAGGAATGGAATACTGGCGCGCCTGGAACCGCCATCTGGATCAAGACCAGACCTGAAATAATTTCCGCGTCACCGATGACAACTGTCCCAGCCAGTGTAGCGGGAGCAGTGGAGCCTGCGGTGGCCATAGACATAAAGCCAACTGGCAAACCCGCCTCGGCGAAGTACAACGCTGATTCCAATCCGTCTTTGTCCTGTGCCAGCGGCGAGATACAGCAGACCAGCAACGAAAGCGGCGGACGGGCGCGCATGGTCTCATTGTCCCCAGCGATGACCCGTGCCATCTCCACAGCATAACGGGCGGTTTCTTCACCCATCACGGTCTCGGTTTGAATGTGCTTGACAGTATTATTGAATGCTGCCTCCAATTCATGCAGCGGGGCGGTTTCCGGAAAATCCTGGGCGCTAACGATCGGCCAGTAGAAGCCGATGGAGGAAAGATAATCAGCCACCCGCGCCATTTTGGCAACATCCTCCTTTGTCGAGCTGCGACGCTGGCGCGTGGTGAAGTCGATTGTCTCGATACCGCAGCCATCCGTGGCACAGAAGAGGGTCTTGTCATCCAGCTGGATATCATGTGCAGCAGAGCGTGCGCCCATCTTGTAAAAACGTGGTGCATAGCTCATAGCCTTCTTCACAACATCGGGAGGTATGCAGACGATCTGCTTTTCAAAATCCACACGTGCCCCATGCTCAGCATAGATATTTAGTGCTCTCTCTGATGGACAGTGCACACCGACTTCATCCAGAACTTCCAGCGCCCCGCCAGTGAGTTGATCCAATTGTTTATCGCTGAGGATGCGCAAGTGATAAGCCGGGTGGATAGGCTGAAGGGGCGGTGTCTCACTGACCATTGCCCAACTCCTTCTCCGCCGCGGACAGGATGCGGGTCAGTTCGCGTTGCTTGGCTTCTTCCAGCGGTTCAGGATGGTGGTTCTCGAGGATCCATCGCACACGCTCTCGGGCCACCTCGTGCGGGTCGCGGTAATGATTGCGGGCATCCAATTCTTGGGTAATGCTACGCAGCATGGACTCGCGCATGTGCTGGCGGGTATGTTTCTGTCCCAGAAAGTGCCCACCTGGACCAACCGTTTGGATGGCATTCATGGCGAGGGTTTCATCGTTGATATCGAGTGCCATCAGGTAGTAGCGTGCCCGGTGATACAAGTCGCTGTCCATGAGGAGTTGTTCGGGATACAGTAACGTATAGGTCTCTGACAGCCCCATCCCCGTGACTATTTCGGGGCTCGCCAATCCAGCTAAGTAGGTATCCAATGCGGGCTCTGCCGCAGACTGCCAGGTGCCGGGAGCGGGTGCGTCGGTGCCGAAGCAGGCAGCAAGTGATGGCATACCCCAATGGTGCGCCATCTCGACCACACCATAGCGACCGCGGCTGTCAAGCGGGTAACTGACGTATGAACCAGTACGTGGATCCGCCCAAGCCTGCATGAGCGAGTGGAAGACCGGGCAGCCCGGCGCGGCAAGTTGCATCAGCACAGCAGCGCTGATAATCTCGGCATCCGCCATTGCCAGTGCGCCTGCCATAGTGGCTGGAGCGGTTGTCCCCAGTGTTGGCATGGCCAGAAAACCTACCGGCACGCCCACCTCGGCCAGAACCAAAGCGCCCTCGATACCCTCCTTGTCCTGTACGAGTGGGGCGATGGTGCAGACGACCAACGAAAAGTTTGGGCGGCGGCGCAATTCTTCCTTGCTCCCGGCAATAATGGTCGCCATCTCGACCGCGTAGCGTGCCGGCATCTCACCCATGATAGTCTCGCTCTGAACATGCTTGATGGTGTTGTTCCAGGAGGCGTCCATCTCGTGCAGCGGTGAGGACAGACCGAAATCCTGGGCACTGACCATCGGCCAATAGAACGCCACTGACGATAGGTAGTCTGCAACGCGCGCCATCATGCCTACGTCCGCTTTGCGGGAAGGTCGCCGCAGACCGGTATCAAGTTCCACAGTCTCGACGCCGCAACCGTCGGTGGTGAAGTAAGTGACATTTTCCTGCAGGTGCAGGTCGAAATCCGGCAGGCGTGCACCCATGGTGAAATAACGCGGTACGGTGTTCAGCGCTTTAAACACCAAATTCCGAGGGAATTTAGCGATCTGGGATGTTTTGTCCACCTTTGCACCATGCGCGTCGAGAATTGCCAGCGCTTTTTCCGAGGGGAAGCGCACACCGACATTTTCGAGGATGGTGAGAGTGGCTTCCTGAAGCAAGTCCAATTGGGCATCGGTAAGGTAGCGCAGCCGGTAGGCAGTGCGAAGGGGTTCAAGGGCAGGTCGTTGAATGACCATGAAAATTCTCCTTTATCGGATTTCACCACTCGCTTGTTTAGACTTCACCGACTTTCTTCAGTACATTGTAAGGATCAAACGCGTCACGCAAACCATCGCCGATATAGTTGAAAGAGATAATAACGAAAAAAATCATCAGTCCGGGGAAGATTGCCAGCCAGGGATACTTGGTGAAATTTTCCTGGGCATTGCTGAGCAGGTTGCCCCAACTGGGCGTTGGCGGCTGGATGCCAAAACCCAGGAAACTCAATCCAGACTCTTCGATGATGGCATAACCTAGTTCGAGTGTGGACTTCGACGATAATGGGACCGATGGCGTTGGGGATGATGTGGGTAGTAATGATCTTGTAATCCGATCCGCCCAGGCAGCGTGCGGCAGTAACATAGTCCATTTCGCGGATAGTGAGGAAAGCCGCCCGCACCAGCCGTGCGAAGGTCATCCACATCAGAATGCCGATGACAAAGGCAATGACGAGGACATTGTTTCTTTCCAGGAATGGGATCTGGACTTCGCGCAAGATGGCACCCAGCAGGATTAGAACCAGGAATGACGGGAGCGACAGGAAGGCATCAGTGATGCGCATCAGGATCGACTCCAGCCAGCCGCCATAATATCCTGCCAGAGCACCGACCGGGACGCCGATGGAGAGCGAGATGCCCACCACAAACAAACCTACAGAGAGCGAGACACGCCCGCCGTAAAGGACGCGCGTCAGCAGATCTCTGCCCAGCGCATCGGTGCCCATCAAATGCCGCAACGAAGGAGGCTGCAGCCGTTCTGCCATGCTGGATTCTTCCGGGTTGAATGTGGATAGCGGCGCGGCAAGGACCAGGATCAAGATCAAGAGAAAGACGATCGAACCGCCAATCGCACCCGGGTGTTTGCGAAAATGGCGCCAGATAGTGGCTGCCATGCTGGTAGAAGGAGGCACTCGCTCGGCGAAAATCTGTTCGACAGGTTTGAGGTTGGGGATGGTCTTCTGGCTCATAAATTCTGGCGGAGTTAACTGTACCGCACTCGCGGATCCAGGTAAGCGTACAGGATATCCGCCAGCAGGTTGGAGAGGATGATGAAGGCCGCGCTGATGATCAGAACGGCCATCAGGAGTGGATAATCGCGTTGCAGCGCAGCCTGGTAATAGAGCCTACCCATGCCCGGCCAGGAGAACAACATCTCGACAAATACCGCGCCGGTGAAAATGTATGGCAGGTCGAGGGCCAACAGGGTGATAAGCGGGATGAGCGCATTCCGCAGGGCATGCCTGTAAATAACCACCCGCTCAGACAATCCTTTGGCGCGGGCGGTGCGGAGATAATCCTGATGAATGACATCCAGCATGCTGGAGCGGAGGAAGCGCGAGTACCAGGCAACCCAGCCCAAGGCGCCGGTAGCGACGGGCAGAATGAGGTGCACGATGCGGTCGCCTAGCGAGAAGCCGCTGATATCGACCGAGGTCATGCCGCCCGGCTGGCAGCAAAGGTCCTCCGGTAAACGGATTCTTCAGCCAGGCGTAAAAGATCAGGATCAGGAGCAATCCCAGCCAGAATTCGGGGATAGCCTGCCCGGCGAACGAAAAGGTGGTAACGGTGATATCGAAAGTGGAGTATTGGCGGACCGCCGAAAGGATGCCAATGGGGATGGCAATCAATAATGCCAGGAGCATGGTGATCACCATCAAGTAGATGGTATTCGGAAGGCGTTGTCCGATCTCGATCAGGACCGGTTGCCGGGTCCGGAATGAAAAGCCAAAATCACCCCGCAAGATTCCCTGGCGCGTACCGTAACTGTCGAGGATGCCGTCACCGTTTGCATCCACCCGCATCCAGTCATTCCCTACCAGCCAGATAATATATTGAACTGGCAGGGGTTTATCCAGACCGAATTGCCGTTTCAGGATGGCAGCCTTTTCTGGATTGACGTGACGGCTCTGTCCTTGTCCGGCGAGGGGACCGCCCGGCGCTAGGTTGACCAACGCAAACAGCACGATGCTGAGAAGGAACAGTAATGCGATGGTCTGCAGCAGGCGCCGGGCGATGTAGGTCGTCATTTAGCGATTTGCCAGTCCGCGATGTTCCAGGTGACGAGGTCGTTTGTGGAGGATTGGACGCCTTGGAGGCGCAACGAGTATGCATCTGCGTTAACGGCTGAGAACATCAGGATGACCGGGACTTGTTCATCAAGGATCTGGGCCATGCGGCAAAAAGTCTCCTTGCGATGACTTTCGTCAAGGGTATAGATCTCATTCAGCAAGTTGGTGAACTCTTCATTCTGCCAGCGGACAATGTTCCAACCGAAGTCGGGCGTGGCCGACTCGCTCCCATACAGTTCCGTTATGAAGTCGGTGGGATCAACACCACCGTAACCGTCGTCCCAAAGATCAATGTCAAAGTTACCGGTCTGCTCGATACCACCGCTCTTTGAGTCAGCCCACAGTACGCTTCCCTGGACGACCGAAAGGTTAAGCTTCATGCCAATTTTGCCCAACGCTTCGGCAATGAATTGATGTGTCAATGTCATCGGTTCGCCGAATTCAGCGTAGGTGATGAATTCCATCTCCATCTTGTAACCTTCCGGCGCGTTCAGGCAGCTGTGACATTCACGGACGCCATCACCGTCGGTATCCGTCCAGCCAGCCTGCTCTAGCAGGGCTTTAGCAGCCTCGAGGTCGAACTTGGGCCGCGGAATGTCGCAGGCGTAGGGTGGGCGGAAGAACTCGGTCCAGACCGGGACGCCATATCCGTAGAATATCTGCTTGGAGATGGTATCCACGTCAATCGCCATGCGGATGGCCTGGCGGACGCGCACGTCGGAGAGGATGGGGTGGGGAGAGACAACCGGATCCACGGTGCCTTTGGCGGCCTCGTTCATAAACAGGCGCACCACCCAGCGGTTGTTGGGGCTGATACTGACCCCAACCTTACCGGAATTCTTCAAGTCGGCGATCACCTGCTCGGTGACCCACATGTCAACATCTGCATCGCCGTTGATCATCATCGTCTTGCGCACGGTGGCATCTGGAACAACGCGGACGACGACATTATCAATTGCCGGCTTTCCCTGCTGATAGTATTTGGGGTTACGCGTGAAGGAAAGATGGTCGCCGGTGATCCACTCTTTCAGGATATACGGGCCGTCGCTCAATGGCTGGCGGCCGCAATCCCAAGAAGAAAAGCCCTGTTCCGGATTGCAGATAATGCGCTGGCCAGATGACCAGTTGTTCCCCGCCCAGTTGGGTCAGGTAGCCGGGATAAATAGTGTTGTACTTGATCACGAAGGTGTAATCATCCACTTTTTCCAGGCTGTCGACGTAGTCAATGCCCGGGATCCAGCTCCCCGTATTCGGATCCTTGATCGCATTCCAGGTGAAGACTACGTCGTCCGAGGTGACGGGTTTGCCGTCCGCCCATTGGATGTCCTGCCGCATTTTCCAAGTCACTTCCATCGTACCAGCGTTTTCGTCAACCACTACGTCGCCGTTTTTAACGGCCGGTAGTTCGGCTGCCAGTTCGGGGAATATGTTCCCCTGCGGGTCAATGCCGGTCATGCCGAGCAACACCAGTTTCATCACCAGCGAGTTGTAGCCGGTATCGGAAATAATGGGGTTGAAGGATGGCGGATCTTCCGCAATGAGAATGGTGACGGTCGACCCACCTGCCCCGGTTTTGGTTGTCCCGCAGCCAGAGAGACTGGCAACCATTACAACAGCCACCAGAACCCCAACGACATTTAAAAGCATTTTGTTTGACATTTTCTCCTCCTGAAAACACCTTCATAGGGAAATAACTAAATAAGTCGTTTAAGATTATGGCATAAAAAATCGCTTGTGTCACGTAATTATTGTCACTTCCTCCCTATTTTACCTGTGCATTTCGATGAGGAGAATTCAGAATTATCTAGGTTCCGACTTCGGCATTGCCATGTTTCGGGAACTTGATAAGCCTGTTTGAGATATCGCTGACGAACCAAAATCCTCTCCTTCGCCATCAATTTTGCTGAAGTATAGATATCTGTTCCATTCCGGAGCATTGCAAGAGCAAAGGCTCGCCTGAAATCGTGCAGGGATAGCTCTTCAGTCTTCATCGGCTGCTCCCCGAGTGAGTGCTTCCCGCAGGCCGTCATAGCTCAATCGGTGCGAACCAAAACGTGGATAAGTCCTCATAATGTGAAATCGCAATCTTCGCGGTGCCCAAGTATTTCCGTATGTGTTACTTGGACTTTTTCCCTAGCTAGACCATGTGTGGTTTACTTCCCTTCCCCTTCCGGATGCGTATAGTTCCGCGCGCTTGGCCGAGACAGTCCAAATCCATTGTCAAGAACTCACCAGCCCGTGCTCCGATATCCAGCAAGCAAAGCAACATGGGCTGCATCCCAATTCCCTGAAAAAGTCCCATCTTTACATATATTGACTATGCGAAATACTTTTTCTATAGGAAAGGGATCCAAGGTCTCTGTGAGCACTTTCGGAGCTTTTATTTTATGGGTGGGATTGTTCCACCCCTCTGGCTCAGCCGCATTTTCATACCGGTTTACGAAAGCTCGCAAAATTCAAAATGCAAAATGCATCCCACCAGCGTTATGACCATATTCTTCCAGGTAGAGCAGATATTGACAAAGAAGAGATGGATTGATCTGACCGGTCTGCTTGATCGCGTAGACACTGCAGTAATCCGAAAGCAGCTTGATCTTCTGACGATAGAAGCGCAAAATCCCTTCAGCAACTCATGCTGCTTTGCGATCGATGAGGAAAGCCACAAGCCAATTTAATAGATAGTCATAAACGTCAGAAAGTTGAATTGTCCGCGGGTTGTCGGTCTATAAAAACATACAGCACACTCCTTTTGTGTGTACCGAGAGCCCCCATAAGAAGGGTTCTTAGTCGGAATTTCGCCTTTTATGCCATATCTTTAGGACGGGTGGGGGTCGAACCCACACGGTGTCACCACTGACGGTTCTTAAGTCTGCAGCGCGAACCGATTTCGTAAAAGAAAACGAGAGGGAGCAATATTCGTTGAGTGTAAGCCCTCTGTCTTCACCTCTTGCATAATATAATACCTATCAAGCTCGAAAGAAGCCTATCGTGAATGGCCCTCCTCCTCTCGCTACGATTCGCCCCCATTCCCGTCTCTGGCCGGTTATGGCAGCATTCCTATTCCTCCTGCAACTCTTCTGGCCGAGCCGGACTTGGGTGGTCTTGCTCATTATTCTTGGAGGCAGCTGGACGTTCAGTTACTTGTGGGCGCGTTCCCTTGCGTATGGGTTGCGCCTGGAACGGGAAATGAGATATGGTTGGGCGCAGGTCGGGGACCGATTGGAGCAGCGTTTCACCGTTTCGAATAATAAATGGGCTCCCGGTCTCTGGCTGGAGGTGGAAGACCACTCCACCCTGCCGGGCTACCTTTCCAGCCGTGTGACAGCAATAGGCGGAAAGGATACCACCCAGTGGAAGATCGCAGGGACCTGCAGCCGCCGTGGACTTTACACAATCGGACCGACCAGCCTGCGTAGTGGTGATCCACTGGGTCTTTTTACCGTCGAAACCCGCGTGTCCAACTCGACTGTTTTGCTAGTCCTGCCACCCGTGTTTCCGTTACCTTCCATCGAGGTTGCTGCTGGTGGCCGGGTGGCGAAAGCCGGCGCGCGCGCCGCTCTGCCCTGGAGACCACCGTGAGCGTCGATACCGTCCGAGAATATATCCCCGGCGACCCGCTGAGATCCATTCACTGGCCGACCTCGGCGCGCCGTGATTCGCTGTATGTTCGCCAGTTCGAACACACCCCCTCCAGTGACTGGTGGATCTTCCTGGATCTTGACAAGCGTATTCAGACTGGTGAGGGCTCTGATTCAACCGTGGAACTCGGGGTCATCCTGGCTGCCTCGCTGGCTGACAAAGGTCTGCGTCAGGGGCATGCTGTCGGGCTAGTGTACTGCGGGAAAGAGCTGGCACGGATCCCGCCGCAGCACCATTCCGGACAACTGATGGACATCCTGCGTTCCCTCGCACTAGCGACAACTGGCGAATCCTCACTTGCAGACCTGCTCACCATAGAAAACCGGTCCTTGCAACGCGGCGCAAGCCTGATCCTCATCACCCCGAATGTTACAGCCGAATGGATTGCGCCACTTCTGCGAATGTCAGACAACCAGATTGCCTCTACCGTATTCCTTCTCAATCCCCTCTCCTTCGGCGGCTCTGCTAGTCCCGATCGAGCAGGTCGCCTGCTGAATTATTACGGCATCGCCCACACCGTCGTCGAGCGGGAGCTGCTGAACCGACCCGAAGCCCGTCCCGGCACGCAAGGGCAATGGGAATGGCGCATCGTCGGACCAGGTAAAACCGTCCCGGTGCGACAGCCGAAAAATATCACCTGGAGGAAACTCGGATGATCCATCGCTTTCTGGTGCGCACAGCCGGCAAATTGTGGATGCGCATCGATAAGCTGATGTTCTTGCGCATCAACTTGCTCTGTCTGGCCCTGGTCTGCCTCGCCTGCGGTTTGTTCGATGTCGTCAGAGGTCTGCTTTTCATTTGGGTCCTCTCGACAGCCTGGCTGGGAATCCTGGCTGGCTGGCTGCTAGCACGTGCGGGCTGGCTGGCATGGAAGGCCGGCTTGCTGGCTGTGGTCATCGGTGCAATCTGGTTAGTTTTCGCCGCAGGACGGATGGTGATCCCATTGCAGGGACTGCTGGAGTATCTGTTCCATCCTAGCTGATCAGATCGTCCGCCAGTTGGTTGGATTTGTATTTTGGCACCAGACTGTGTTCATGCCCCTGGATCTGGGACCTCTTTTCGAAGCGGGACACGGGCTAACCTTGGGCTTTATGGCGCTCTCTACCCGTTTAACAGTCTGGGTTCGAGGAATACTGGAAGGTGTGGTAATCATCGATCCTGTTGTTACGAACCTGGTGTGGTGCTCGGAGATCTGGTTGGTATCAGTTTGGGCAGCCTGGTTCATCCGGCGTAAGGGAGCGGCCTTTTTAGGATTGCTACCGGTAACCGCCCTGCTGTCATATAACTATTACTATGTCAACTCCACACGCGGGATAATCTGGCTGGTTTACTTGGGCGGATGCCTACTGCTCTTGCAAGCCGTGGAAGGATATCATTCCGCACGAAACCGCTGGCAGGCATCCCGCATGGATCGGGTCGAGCTGGAACCCGGCCTGGCCGCGACCGTCCTCAGTATTAGCATCGTCTTGATGTTGACAGAGTATCCTCTCACCATCGCTTTCCATCCAGGACCTCAGCCACGCCGTCCAGAACCTGCTCGAGGTACGCCGAAACCGCGGACTGGCCGAAATCGCTTGGCCTAGAACAAACACCCGTCGCAGGCGGGGGAACGAGCAGTCCGTCCTCAGTATCGATCACAAGCCAGCATCCGATCGGTGCGGGGGTGAAGCTCTCCGATGATGTCATGTTTTATATAAGTATTGAAAGTAACATTACCTTCCCAAAGGGTGTTGCGGCCGAATCCCTTGGCCAGCCTGTATCCATCCCCTTCTATTGGCGCAGCCAGACGTTCGAGGATTACACCGGTCAAGGTTGGGCGGCGGAAACCGCTTCTCTTGCCGATTACCGAGCTAACCAACCGTTTATCGATCAGACCTTGTCTGAGAACTACCTAATCCTCCGGCAGCGAGTCCAGCGGGTCGGGATTTCGAGCGATACTGTCTTCGTGAGCGGAGAGCTGTTGTCCGTTGACCAGCCCACTCAAGCCATCTGGAGAGATGCGGGAGACCTGATAGGCGCCCAGACAGAGGCGTCCGTTTACAGCGCCGAATCCCGCTTGCCCAACATCTCGGTCAGCCAACTCCGTTCTGCCGGAACGAACTACCCCATTACGATCAGCAATCGTTACCTGCAGCTTCCCGCTGCCCTCCCACAACGGGTGATCAACTTGACCTTTGACCTGACCGCTACTCAGCCAACACCGTACGACCAGGTTGTAGCCATCCAATCCTATTTACATACCTTTCCATATTCGCTGGATGTCCCGGCCCCGCCGCTGAATCGCGATGCAGTGGATTTCTTTTTATTCGATTTGAAAAAAGGGTATTGTGATTACTATGCAAGCGCCATGACCGTGATGTCCCGCGCTGCCGGGATTCCCGCCCGCCTGGTGACCGGCTTTACTCGCGGTAAATACGACGATGGACGCGGTCAGTTCACCGTGACTGCCGCCAATGCTCACTCCTGGGTGGAAATCTATTTCCCCAGTTACGGTTGGGTGGAGTTCGAGCCGACCGCCGGTCTTGCAGCCATCACTGGTCCTGATGGCGGAGGGAAGCCGCAGGTCAATGTCCCAATCGGCCGGGAGACCGGTGAGGGTGCTATAAGAATTTTTTCAGTCGAATGGTTCCACCATATTGCTCCTGTCCTGGCGGTGACGATCGTTTGCCTCCTGATCCTTTTCCTTACTCCTTTTGAAAGCTCGATCCTGTTGCTGGTTCCCGCCGAACGTGCCGTTTCGATCATCTTCCACCACCTTTACCGCCAGGGAAGAGGCTTTCAGATAGAGAGGAACGCGGCGCGTCTCCCCTTGAATTTACAGCTGTTTTTAGAACCAACCTGAGACATCTGACAAAACAAAAACAATCGAGCCCGGCGATGACTGCTTTGCTCACCGACCTGGAGTGGTTGACTGACCTTTATAACCGTTTGCTTTACAGCCCCCGCCCGCCATCGCCCCACGAACACCGCCAGGCAGTTTGGGTATGGTACCGATTGCAGCGCCGGTTGGCTTGGAGGCGGCTAATAAAGGTTCTCCTTCCACTCAAACTAAGAGATTGATAAAATTCCTTTTCCGTTAACATTCGCCCATACGAGCCCCGGACTGCACATTGGATACCTGCTCCCAGGGGTAGAATCAGATTCTCGGCTAATTACTCGGTCAATTACACACCCAGTAAAGGCGAATGGCATTGCTGGGTTTTTGCGTAATGGCCGCACAACGAATTGACTCAGCGACAACGACACAGCTGCTGTTCGCTGGAGGCGCTGTTGGGGGGTGATTATCTTCTGCTCTTCCAAGGGTTCTCATTTGGCGTGAGGGCAAGGATTACAAGTTGTATAGGCATGTTCGCTGGTGCCATTTTGACACGATCATTTTGATTGCCCAGAAATTTTCGAGCAAGTGGTTAAAGTCGCCACCCATACGCTGTAATCGCGTTGTAGGCAGCTCTGCCAAGGATGGCGATCACTACACCTGTGCGACCCGCCTGGAACAGTAATCCCTTTACTTCTTCCATATTTGGTAACAGGCATCCCGCTGCCTCGTTATGGTTTGCCTTGCAAGTTTACTTAAATTCGAATCGTAATTCGATAGAGCGGTTGGATCGAAAACCAGCGGGTTGAATTCGATTACTTTGGAATAACGGGCAAGAAAAACATCTGATGCCCGCATTCCATCATCGCAATGCAAAACTGCGTAGTCCGGGTCTAGGGATGTAATCAAAGCAAAGGTGGAATAACCCTCCTCCTTCAGGGCTACGACTTGCGGAGAGACCAGCCCAACCTCATCGATCATGTGGCGTCTTGAGTAAAATCCAACATAGCCTAGCGGCTCCAGGAATATTGTGGAAGATGATGGAGTGTTTTTTTCCAACCACAGACCGATCTGTTCGAGGGATGAATCGTACACGAAAACCTGCACATCCTTGATAATCCGCGCCATCTGTACTGAAAACCACAGTGAAATACCGATGTAGGCGGCAATTGCTGAAAAAACGAGCATGGGTTTTGGATGGAACCGGCGAGAAAAAAATCCCCAGACCGTATGCACCCCCAAACCGAACAGGATCATCAATCCCCAGAAGAGAGGCATGAAATAGCGCGGCTCGAATGTTTCCCCCATCACGACGAGGCGTACTATTTCCTCCAAGCAAAAGACCGGCATGACCATCAGCCATTTTTGGCGGCAATAAGCCACCGTGCCGGTGATCGAAAATAGCATCGTGACCACTGCCACGCACAAAACAAGGCTGGGAGAAAGATTTGGCAAAGAAAGGGGCCTCAACCAGCTTACGATAGTCAGGATGCGGTTCAAAACGGATGGCATTCCGGTATTGTAGTACGCCACCAATTTGGCTGAGATGGTGTACGGGATTGGAGATCCAAAATAAAGGGATGCAAAAACCAGCCAGGGGAGATAGACCAGGATCGCAGGTAAAATAAAATTAAGTGGGAATTTCCGCCTGATGATCCATGCCACCAGGACGAGAATGCATAACCAGAATACCCCGTCGATCCGTATCCACAGCAGGATTCCCGCAAATATCCCTGCCCAGGTTGACCTGTTCCGCACCAGCATAAAATAGGATGCCATCATGGCACAGATGACCAGTGGTGTTTCCATGCCGCCCATATCGTGGATCCAGAATTTATCCGACAGCACCAGCACTCCTATTGCCAGGAGGCTTTCGGCTCTGCTTATCCGGATTTCGTCCAACAGCCTCCAGACCAGAACAATGGAAACCAAGCCGGATAATAAACCGAACAGGGATGCGGCAAAGACGATTAATTCTGGAAAGACCTTACTCCACACCGCCAAAAGGATTGTAAAAAACGGAGTAGTAGAACCATAAATACGTTCATTTGCGTTGTATACGAAACCAAGCCCGTTTGCCAGATTGCGCGCGAAGCGGAATGTGATAAATGCGTCCTCGTAAGTGAAATGAGTGGTGAGTTTCCACACGATGCGAAAAATAAACGCAACGAATAAGAATAAAAAAAGGGTATGGTATTTTCGCATGGCGCTGGAGGCAAGGGTTGAGAGGATCTAGGTAAGGATGGGGAAGTGGGGGAACAGGGGATGTCAACGCCAGCTACCACACAGGGTTGGGTGGCCGGACGTGATTACTGAGTTCGTTTGGCGTCAAGATTATTGTCGAAGAATTCCTTAATCTGTTTTCTGACCTTCTGGTGTTTTATGAGGCGATCAACGTTTGGATAGTCAAGGAACAGTGCAGGTACAACTATATTACGCAAATGATCAGTCTTAAATCGCGTTTCTGTACAATGCTTTTTAAACCTATCAGATCGGTGTAAGGATAGATTGACTGGCCATGAGTGGGCCATATATTAAATCCCCTGTTATTTTCCTAAGCGACCATTTACCCTGCGGCAAGAATCAACAGCTTTTAGGGCGTTACAAAAAGTATAGCATTATCTAGTGAACTATACAACAACCCCTGTTTCTCCATCGCTATAACGAAAAAGGTTATAACAAATGGAAGGACAGACCTTTATAATGAAAATAATTGCTTCCGTTCTGGGATATGTGAATATCCGATTATGCATTTCCCTTTTGCCTTATTCGATTGATCTGCCAACTTCAGGTCAACATTAGTTGGTTCTATCTGGATCATAGATTTTATTGATGATTCCCCTTTAGAAATACCCACAGTTATCTACAAAGAGCCCCCATTGACAATTTATACATATTCCAAAATCATCAAATGCATCTTGGGATATTGAATATGTAGGGCGGGTGGGAGTCGAACACACACGGTGTCACCTCCGGCGGATTTTAAGTCCCGAGATGTTAGCTATAAAATCGCTATCATAAATATGATCATTGAAGGGCATTTTCTAGCTTTTTCGCCTATATATTGGGTGCATTCAGTAGAGAATAATATGGATTTTGAAAGAGTCCTCTGGGGTGTCGATTTTGAATTAATACACTCATCGGACCTTTGCTTTAGTCTACAATAATAATCAACTTCACACTTAGGATAACTTGCATAGTAGCTCTTATTCTGTTCAAATCAGCCGATGATTAAGTTCAGATAGAGGAAAAAACAAACGTTGGGCGCTCGATTAGCCTGGCTCTTGCCAATTAAGAAGATGAATTTGTCGAATGAAAAACAATCAACTAGATTGCCCGTACTCATCGAGATAGCGGCGGTGGGCGCGGGCGACTTCTTCAGCAGGGATCTCGTCCGGCTGGCCGAGTTGCAGGGCATAGAAAACGGTCCGGGCCACATCTTCGACCATGACGGCGGCTTTGACGGCTGCCTCCGGGTGTTTTTCCGATCGTGAAAACGCCGTGGTTCTTCATCAAGATGGCGGGACTGTCCCCGATCGAGCGGACGATCTCCTGCCCGATCTCATCCCCGCCAATTTTTGCATACGCGCCGACCGGGATCGGCCCGCCGAACTCGTCGCAGATGGCGGTCAGCACCGGCGGGATGGGCTTGCCGGCCGCGGCCCAGGCGGTGGCAAAGGTGGAATGAGTGTGGACAACGCCATTCACGTCGGGACGGTGGCGGTAGACGTAAACGTGAGCAAAGGTATCGGAGGATGGTTTGTGCTTTCCTTCCACGACCTTGCCGTCCAAGTCCACCACGACCATATTCTCGGGGGTCAGGTCCTCGTAGCGGATGCCGCTCGGCTTGATGACCACAAGGCCTGTCTTCAGGTCCCTGCCTGAGACATTACCGGAAGTCCAGGCAACCAGATTGTTGCGAGGCAGTTCGGCATGCAGACGGCAGATTTCGGCGCGCAATTCATCCAGCATGTTTTACCTCGCTTTTGATTTGTTTCAAGGTTTTCATCACATTGTTCTCGCCGCGACCGAAATAATCGTGCAGCCGCAGGTATTCGGCAAAGAGTTTCTCGTAGACCTTCTGGTTTTCGGGGATGGGTTTGAAGGTCTCCGCCTTGAGATGCGCCATGGTCTGGGCAGCAGCGTAGATGGAGTCGTACCCGCCAGCGGCCTTGCCAGCTGCCACCGCCCCGAACATGGCGGACCCCAGAGCAGGCGTCTGTTTCGAGGCGCTGACCTTGATCTCGCGCCCGGTCACATCGGCGTAGATCTGCATCAGCAGTTTGTTCTTCTCGGGCAGGCCGCCGCAGGCCACCAGCTCATGGATCGGCACGCCGTTCTGCTGGAAGGTATCCACGATGACGCGCGTGCCGTAGGCGGTGGCCTCGATCAAGGCGCGGTAGATCTCCTCGGCTTTGGTCGCCAGGGTGGCACCCAGCAGCAGGCCGGTCAGGTCCACATCCACCAGGACGCTGCGGTTGCCGTTCCACCAGTCCAGCGCCAGCAGGCCGGATTCACCGGGTTTCAGTCTGGCGGCCTTTTCCTCCAGCAACTGGTGGATATCCAATGCCGCGTTCCTTGGCTTCGCGCTCGTAGGCAGCCGGGACACAGTTCTCCACGAACCAGGCGAAGTGGTCGCCCACGCAGGATTGCCCGGCCTCGTAGCCGAAGAAGCCGGGGATGATGCCGTCTTCCACGTAGCCGCACATGCCGGGAACGACGTGCTCCTCGTCGCCCAGCACCATGTGGCAGATGCTGGTGCCCATGATCATGACCATGCTGCCCGGCTCGGTAACTCGTGGCTGCCGGGACGGCCACGTGGGCATCCACGTTGGCAATGGCCACCGCCGTGCCGGGCTTGAGACCGGTCCATTCGGCGGCCTGTTCGGTCAACCCGCCGGCGCGGTTGCCGATGGGCTGGATGACGCGGGTCATTTTCTCGTCCACCACGTTTTCCAGCCGTGGGTCGAGCGCCTTGAAGTAGG
Source organism: uncultured Chloroflexia bacterium (assembly GCA_963760315.1). Classification (GTDB taxonomy): domain Bacteria; phylum Chloroflexota; class Anaerolineae; order Anaerolineales; family Villigracilaceae; genus UBA877. The sequence goes on along the minus strand of CAVXCK010000003.1, from coordinate 356,760 downwards.
ATTTATCCGGGAAGCCCTCGCGCTTGGACCACAGGGCCTTGTAGCCAGCGGTGCAGGAGTTGCGCGTCTCCACGCCAGTCAACTGCCAGATGACCCAGTCGGTGGCTTCCAGCAGCCGGTCGGCAGCGGCGTAGATCTCAGGGGCTTCGTCCAGGATCTGCAAGCACTTTCGAGAAGAACCACTCGGACGAGATCTTGCCGCCGTAGCGGTCCAGCCACTCCTGTTTCATCTTGCGGGCGGTGGCGTTGATCTTGTCCGCTTCGGGCTGGGCGGCGTGGTGCTTCCACAGCTTGACCCAGGCGTGCGGCTTGGCGCGGAACTCGGGCAGGACGCACAACGGCGTGCCGTCGGCCTTGACCGGCAGCATGGTGCAGGCGGTGAAGTCCACGCCCAGGCCGATCACATCCGCCGGGTTCACGCCGGACTCTTTCAACACTGCCGGGATGGTGGTCTGGAAAGTGCGCAGGTAATCTTCGGGGTCCTGCAACGCCCAGTCCGGCTCGAGGCGGACACCGCTCTCGGGCAGTTTCTCGTCGATGACGCCGTGCGAGTAAGGGTAAACGGAGGTGGCAACCTCCCGGCCGTCGGCCACGTCCACCAGGACGGCCCGGCCGGATTCGGTGCCGAAGTCAACGCCAATTGCATACTTCGTCATAGGACACCTCCGAGTCAAGATATCAATGATGACTTTCAATCCTTCCCGGCGCTGGGCGACCGTGAAGGCTTCCTGAGCGTTGTTCGAGAGGAAAGTGGTGCGTGACCAGCGAGCGCACGTCCACCTGCCCACTTTCTACCAGTTGGATGGCGCGCGGGTAGGTGAACTTCATCCGCCGCACCAGTTTGATAGTCAATCCTTTGCGCCGGGCAACGGAGGCCGAAAAGGATGTCCGATCATCAGCCGGGATGCCAGCCAGGACCACACGTCCACCTGGTTTGACCGCAGCTACTGCTGCCTCCACGGCTTCGTTCTCCCCGGCGAACTCGAAGGCCACATCCACTCCGCGACCGCCGGTGATAGCCATGATTTCCGTGATTTCGCTACCATTTCCCGCAAAGATGGCTTTGGTCGCTCCCAAAGCATGGGCGGTATCCAGCCGGTGAGGGAGAATGTCAGTCACATAGACAGCCTGTGCCCCGAGAGACGCGCCAGTTGCGTAATCAGCAAGCCGATCGGACCGGCGCCAAAAACGCCGACGCTCATCCCAGCCTTGATCTTGCCCAAGTCGACGGCGTGGAGCGCCACGCCAAGCGGTTCGAGCATGGCACCATCCGCGTGCTGAAAGGGAATCTGGCAGCGGGAACAAGCATCCATCTGGCCAGGACAAGTATTCACGCAAAGCACCGTCTTCCATTCCGTGACCAGCGAAACGGAGATTGATGCACAGGTTGGGATTCCCCTGACGGCAGAATTCACAAACCTTACAAGGAATGGCGGGGTCAACCGCCACCCGTTCGCCCTGGCGCGGGCCTTCAGCGATCACCCCCGCGAACTCGTGACCGAGAATGAGCGGCTGGTTCAATTTCGCATCGCCAATTCCAGCCTCGCCAAACCAGTGCAGGTCCGAACCGCAGATACCGACAGCCGTTACGCGCACCAATATTTCACCATGGCCGGGTTTCGGCATTGGTTCTTCATGCTGGCGCAAGTCGCCGGTGGAGTGCAGCCGGATGGTTTTCATAACCATTAATCGATAATAAGAACTGCTGGTCGTTCCAGGGAAACCCCGTCAACATCCACTATAGTAACCGGCCAACCGGGGATAGCGGTCAAGATTTCATTGCCGGTTTCCCTGACCAGGATCGTATCTTCTGATTTTGTGCCAGTGATGGATGGGTTCCACGCATACACCTGACCGAGCGAAACCTCCTCAATTGCGCCGGGCCGGGCGATGTACTCGCGCGGCTCATAACCAGCGGGTCCGCCCTGGTGGTGCAAACGCCATTCATCGGGATAACCGGTGTGGGCATACTCGTCCATTGCAGTCTGGAAAATCTCCCCCAGACTCCGTCCCGGGCGGGTGGCGGCGATCATGGCAGCATCAATTCGGGCTACGGCTTGCGCTTTCTTCTTGATTTCTTCAGGCAGGCGGCCAAAATGGACCAGGCGCGTGATGGAGCAGACCAATCCATGCTGGCGACCGCACACGATAAGCATGGCATAACGCTCCAGATTTTTGGAAGTTGGAATGGGATGGCGGAAATTGAAGATGCGTTCATCAGTGGCGATCAGAATGAGGATGGCCTGTACACCGCGGCGCTCGATTTCACCCGCCAGAATACCAGCGATCTCGAATTCGGTCTGACCGGGGCGCACGGGGCGGATGGCAGAATCCATGGCCTGGGCACAGAGCCGGCCCAGAATCCGGAATCGTTCGCCCTCCATTTGGTTCAGGTTTGCCCTGAGATGGGCAACCTCACTCGAGAGGTCCGGAACGCCCGGGAAGAGACCATCCGCTGCCATTTTCAACTTGCCCGTCAATTCCTGTAAAACATGGTTTGTTTCAAACCAAGGCGCAATGGCAAATTCCCAACCCTGAATGACCAGCCCTTCCTCTTTTTCCAGACGAGGGGCTTCGATGTTGTTCGTGAACAGGAATTGCTTATCCTCGGTGATGAGTAATGAGGCCTCACCTTCGCTGCGGGCAGTATTGACGTAGACTACAGCCCCGGCGGTAGCCCAGGCAACACTGCTCACGCGTTGAAGCAGGAGCGCATTCACGCCCTGGCTGGCTGCCAGACTGCGCAGCAGGCTGAGTTTTCTGGATATTTCGTTCACACCTTCCACCATCCTGATTAGAAACCTTTCGCTAACAGGTAGTACACTTCGTTCCACTTGATTTCTTTCTTCAAGTCGGCCAGCCTGGTCTCGTTGTCGATAACCAGGAATTCCAAACCGCCCATGCCAGCATAATCTTCTAGATGGTCGCGCGTGACCGACTGGCTGAAACCGGTATGATGGGCACCGCCAGCCAGAATCCACGCTCCCGCGGCGACCTTGAGGTTGGGCCGAGGCACCCAAACCGCGCTAGCCACCGGCAGTTTCGAAAGCGGCTTCTCGGGTTGGATCACATCCACTTCATTCACCACCATGCGAAAGCGGTTGCCCATATCGAGCAGTGTGGCGTTGACCGCCGATCCGCTGGGCACAGTGAATACCAGCCGGGCTGGATCGTCCTTGCCGCCGATCGAAAGCGGGTGGATTTCCAGGCTGGGTTTTGATCCGGCGATCGAAGCGCAGACTTCGAGCATGTGCGCGCCAAGTACCTTCGGGTTTTCCTTTTCGAGGTCGTAAGTGTAATCTTCCATGAAGGAGGTGCCGCCCTTCAAGCCAGCGCCCATGACTTTCATGGCGCGCACCAGGGCAGCCGTCTTCCAGTCGCCTTCTGCACCAAAGCCATAGCCATCTGCCATCAAACGCTGAACGGCCAGACCGGGCAATTGGGCCAGCCCATTCAGGTCTTCGAAAGTGGTGGTGAACGCTTTAAAACCACCCTTTTCGAGGAATGACCGCATGCCGATTTCGATGCGGGCTGCTTCGCGCAATGACTGGCGGCGGCTGCCTTTGGGATGTAATTCTTTGGCGACGATGTAACTGTCGTCATATTCGGCAACGAGGCGATCAATCTCATTATCACTCACAGTGTTGACAACCTTGACCAGGTCGCCGACGCCGTAGCCATTAACCGAATACCCAAGCCGGAGCTGGGCCTCGACCTTGTCTCCCTCGGTGACGGCCACTTCACGCATATTGTCGCCGAAGCGGGCCACACGAGCCCCCTGGGCGTCGTGCCAGGCTGCGGCGGCTCGCATCCAGGTGGCAATGCCGGATAGAACATCATCATCTTGCCAGAAACCGACGATGATTTTCCGTTCCAGGCGCATACGGCTGCCGATGAAGCCAAACTCCCGGTCGCCATGGGCAGACTGGTTGAGATCTATGAAATCCATGTCGATCTCAGACCAGGGCAGGTCGCGGTTATATTGCGTATGCAGATGGAGCAATGGTTTTTGTAAGGCTTTCAAACCGGCAATCCACATTTTTGCCGGAGAAAATGTGTGCATCCAGGTAATCAGGCCAATGCAATTTTTTGCATTGTTCGCTTCCGGACAGAGTGCATAGATCGCATCCGGCGATGTGACCACCGGCTTGAAAACCACCTTCACCGGCAGATTTCCTGATTGGGTCATGCCGGAGGCCATTTTCTGGGAGTTTCGGCCACCTTCTTGAGGGTCGGTTCGCCGTACAATTCTTGGCTTCCGGTTACAAACCAGACTTCATAGTCCTTTAGCTCGATCATTGACATACCTCCTAAAAAACATCAGAACAACTTTATGAAATTCAATCCACCTGGTAAAGACTACGGGCAATGATGTGATCCTGATATTCAGGAGCCAGCTCGCAGAAATAACCACTCCATCCCCAGACGCGGACGATCAAGTTCTTATGCTTCTCGGGGTGAGCCTTGGCGTCCAGCAAGGTCTCCACGTTCAGGCTGTTGAGCTGCAGCTGCTGGCAGCCAAGCTGGGCAAATATGCGCACCAGCATGGCGACCTTGCGGATCGATTTATGATCGCAAAAGACAGAATTGGACAGCTCCATGGTGATCGGCCCTCCATTGCAGACGCGATGGAAGTCAATCTTGGAAAATGACTGCAGAGTGCTGATCGGACCCCGGACTTGCACTCCGGGCGACGGAGCCAGGTTGGCACTAAAAGGTTCGCCGCTCACCCGGCCATCGGCAGTCGCCGCTACAACCGGCTCACGCATCCCCTCATGTCCGCTGGCCAGCCAGATGTAGTACATGGCCGAGCCGGTCCCCGGTCTTAGAATCCCACCCCTTGGCGTATGACCATAATCTTCACAGGCTGTCGCAAAATCTTCAAACAAATTTACCAGCAACGCATCTGCCCGGTCATCATTGGACCCGACTTTGGGCCCCTCCTCGTCCAGCTTGCGGCGTAAGGATTCATACCCTTCGAAGTTTGCTTGAAGGGCAGCCAGGATTTCCTCCGCGGTTAGGCTGTGTTCGTTATAGATGAATTTCTTGACCGCCGCCAGGGCATCGCGGCATTGGCAGAACAAGCTCCGTGGATGCCGAGGTTGTTATATTTCAGTCCTTCCGAAAGGTCGTGTCCCTTTTCAAGGCAGCCGTGCATGAAAACCGAATAGTACGGCGCGGGAGGCAACAGCAGATGGGAATAGACTTCTGCCAGGTGATTTACCTGAGTGCGAATGTTTTCAGCGGTGCGGCTAAGAATACCGTCAAATTCCATACCATCGGCAAGACCGACCCGGATCGCCTGGTCAACAGCAGCGGGGAAAGAAACCGCCCCAATATTGACGATCTCCATGCTGCGCCCGGGGATAATGAATTCCCAGCAGGCTGCGACGACATAATCACGCGCATCCTCCAGGTCATATCCATGTGCAACCAGCGCCGGAATAACGATATCGTCATTGCTGTATTGGGGGAAACCCAGCCCTTTGCGCGTCAGCTCGCTTGCCAGGCATAGAAGTTCCAGATCGGTCTGAGGGGAGATGCGCAGGTTGATTTTAGGGTCTATCAACTCAAGGTCGCAAGCAATCCTTAGTACCATTTTGGTAAGCTCGTTGATCGCCGGTGAGCCATCGGGTTTGACCCCCCCCAGGGTCATCGATTGACCGTTGTCCCCCTGCTGGACGCCCGGGTATAAATCGCTATCTTTGTTTAACGAGATAAAATATTCCGCCAGAAGTTCTTCCGCATCCGGGATCGCAAGAAAGCCCGCTTGCAGGTCGGACTGGAGGAGAGGCCACATGTACTGGTCGAAGCGCCCCAGGCCAACATGGTAATTGCCTCCAAGCCAAACCACTGCCTGGCACATACGCAGCGACTGCAAAGCCTCACGAAAAGAGCGGGCCGGGTGCGCTGGAACCGATTTAAGCACGGCCGCCAGGTCATCCCTGCCAAGCAAACTGGCTTGTTTCGCATATCGTGAGGCTAGTTCCAGCACGGCGTCGATGGTTTCGACAGTGCTGTCCAGGAACTCAACCGCACTCGCGTCATCTGCCAGTCGGGAACGTGTATTTACTGCCACTTCCCGCCTTCCCAGCAGCCCTTGCGAGAGCAGTAAATCCCAGTCCGCACAGATGTTGCTGACCGGTCCAAGCTCATGCAGAGTCGCCCGGCAGCTAAGCGCGACCAATCAGCCGCCGAGTAAACCGGCGGGACACCCGGGACGGTGCGTGTGAAGACGATTTTTCTTCAGGCTCAAGGACAACACATTCGGCTTCACACTGCCTGTGCACCAGCCGGGAGACGCGCCGGGTCCAGGAAAGGCCTTCTTTTTCGCACTCGATTAAGAAGGTTAATTGACTTTCCCTGGCGGAGAACCTTATGTTCACCGGTTCTTATCCTATGTTTTAAAAATTCCACCCGTTCATTCATTTGCTCTTGACCTTAAGTCCGGCTTGTTCGAAGATTTTCGTGTTGATATTCACTGGACGCTTTTCATCATAATCTGGATTAAACTCCATCCCGGCATATTGATATTTTGAACCAGCGGCCCGATTATACGGCAATAAATTCACCTCGACCAGACCGGGCAATTTCCCAACGGTTTTGACAATACCTGTCAGGTTTTCATCCGTATCTGTAACGCCAGGTATCAGGGGCACCCGGATGATAAAAGGCTTGCCCGATTTACTCAGCAACTGCAGGTTATTCAGGATCAAATCATTATCGAAACCGGTGTAGTATAAATGCAATTCCCTGTCGATTACTTTCAAATCGTAGAAGACTAGGTCCGATCGGGCCAGGAGGAGGTGAAAATCCTGCTGCGGACCGTAACCACAGGTATCCAGGACAACATGCAAGCTATCCAGGAGTTCGATCACTTCAGCAACAAAGTTTGCCTGGAAAAGTGGTTCACCACCCGAAAAGGTAATGCCGCCATCATTTGCTCGCAGGATCGCGGCTTGTTGGTTTAATTGTGTCGCTAATTCCCTGGCTGAATATTCAATGCCCGCGACCCGATCACCCGACAAGCTTCGAATAACTTGAGGCTGTGTGGATTGGCCTTCGGGGTTATGGCACCACATACAGGCAAGAGGGCACCCTTTTAGAAAGACAGTGGTACGGACTTCCGGGCCATCGTGGACCGTGAATTCCTTGATGTCAAATACGATACCAGATGTCATTACCGATCATTTCACTCCAATGCTAGATGGAAAACAAACCTCTTATTCTTGCAACAGTTGCCGAGCGCGCTGGGCCGCTGAGGCAGCATCCTGGGCATAAATGTCTGCGCCGATATCCGCTACATATTGTTCCGTCACCGGTGCGCCACCGATCATCACCTTGACCTTATCCCGCAGGTCAGCTGCCCGCAAAGCCAACACAATATCCTTCATACGCGGCATGGTAGTAGTCAGCAGGGCAGATAAACCGATCAGATCAGGGGTATGCTCCTTCACCGCCGCTACGTATTTTTCCGACGAAACGTCCGAGCCAAGATCGATGACCTCGAACCCGGCACCCTCCAGCATCATCCCCACCAGGTTTTTTCCAATATCATGCAAATCACCCTGGACAGTGCCGATGACAACCTTTCCAATTGCCTGTATGTTTGCAGCTGCCAGTTGGGGGCGCAGGATCGCCAGTCCGCCTTTCATCGCCCGGGCGGAAATGAGCATCTCGGGGACATAAAATTCACCATTTTCGAACATCCGGCCAACCTCAGTCATCGCCGCGATCAACCCATCCGTGAGGATTTTTTCGGGAGGGACATTTTCCGACAAGGCTGTTAGCACCAGGTTCTGAGTGGCATTCATATCGCCATTTATCACAGTCATGCATAGATCATCCAGAATGCTCATAGGCCTACTCCTCTCAATGATCCTGGTAACCGGGTTGGTTTTGAACAAGTTCAATAAATGCCAGCATATTCTCAAGGGGTACATCCCCCTCGATGTCATGAGCCGGTGAAAATATGTAGCCTCCGCGCGCACCCATGTTTAACAATCGTTTAGTTTCCATCCGGACATCTTCAATCGTACCGAATGGTAATGTCCGCTGGGTGGATAAACCGCCATGAAATGTTAAACGCCCACGGTAACGCTCCATACATGCCTCAATCTCCATCACCTCGGGCTGGAAGGGATTGAAGCAATTCAGCCCAATCCCGATCAAATCATCGAAAACTTCATCCACATCCCCGCAGGAGTGAATGAAAACACACTTGCCGGCTGCATGGACAACCGAATACATCCTCTTGAGCACCGGATAAATGAATTGATGCCAGATCTTCGGTCCCATTTGCAAGCCGCGCTGCTGCCCCCAGTCATCTCCAAAATAAATAGCATCGATCTCGTACTTTAACGCCTCTTGGATTTGAGCAATGTTGTAATCAGCGATTGATTCCAACAGGCTGTGGACAAATTCGGGATGATCATAAAAATCCATCAACAGATTCTGCATTCCGCGCAATGTCCAGGCCCGTTCATAAAGGGAAAAACCAATCTGAAAAACCCGGAAGCGGTCCCCGTACTGGGCAATGCGAGTGGGAATATCTCTAAAAAACTGATGGCCAAGAGGATCAGGGATTGAGTAGTGCTGCAGAGTCGGTTCTGGCAGGACGCACCCGGCTACATTGCCGATATCTTTATCAATGCTGCGGTCCCAAACGACGCCGAAAACATCTTGAAAGTGGTTGTCTCCCAGATCGGTAAAAAAGCCAATATCGCTGCCCAGCTTTAGGATGTGATTCTGAAGAACTTCTTCGACATCCAGCGGTTTGAAATGCTCTTCCAGCTTAGCCCCGGCTTCCTTTGTGAATCCGTATGACCAGGGCACGTATGGTGGTGTACGCCCTTCGAGCACGGTGTGAACGACTTCCCGTTTGTTCATAGCAAAAATAAATTTCCTTTGTTATTAATTCCAGCGTTTATATAAGCATCTTATATGGCGTCTGACGGATGGTCTCGAGCATGGACCAGAAATTTTCGAGTGGAGTATCGAGCTGTAAATTGTGAGTAGGTCCGATCAACAGTCCGCCACCCCGTCCGATCGTTTTCAAGCGGGTATTTATTTCCGCTTTAACCTGCTCCGGTGTACCAAAGGGAAGGGTCTGCTGGATATCGATTGATCCCCAAAAGCATAAATTCTTTCCGTATTCATTCTTCAATCTCACCGGATCCATGGCAATCGGTTGAATTGGATTCAACACGTCCAGGCCGATTTCGATCAAATCTTGGATGATCGGATAAACCACTCCATCGGTATGGTAGGCGATCTTGATGTGAGGATTTATGGCATGCAGCGAGGCGATTAAACTGGCCATGCGGGGTTTAAAGTATTGACGCCACATCCTGGGAGACATCAGCATGGCGTTCTGCCCGCCGACATCATCGCCGAGCCAAATCATATCCACTCCCAACCTCACCAGGTGTTGCGTAACCAGCTTGTGATAGGAATAAGGGATGTCCAGCACCCGGTTGGCTTTGTCCGGGTTCGTGGCCATATCGATCAATAATTGCTCATAACCGCGCAAGGCCCACGCAGATTCGAAAATGGTCGTCGGAGTGACCCCGACAATCCAGTACTCATCCTTGAATTCCTCCAGGACACGTTGGGCTTCCTGATAGAGCTCTGGCCGATTTGGATCGGGTGAAAGATATGTCTCCAACGCTCGATCCTCAGCCAGCGGATGGCCAAACGGCTCGGTATACTTTCCCTTTCCGTACGGGGTTTCGTATTCGACTGTCTTCCAGGTCACGCCCCATTCATCCTGATAGCTGTCTACATCCTGGTAGCCTTCCTGATAATATCCATTGACCCAACCAACAGAAGTCAAGAGAATATCCTCATCCAGGGTGCGCTCCAACTCGTAGGTGTTACCACCCCCATGCGGATTGTGCAATCCTCGTCCCTTTAAGCGCAAATCGACTTCCAGGCGGGCGGCAAACTCAGGGGTGAAGCTGATTTGCATCGGGCAACGATCGGGTTCTTCATGGTTGAGTGCAGTCAACACGCGGTCACGGTGCTTTATCAAGTTTATTCCTCGAAGGGCAGATATTCTTCATTCACCAATGGATGAACGGTGACTTCTACCCATATTGCAGCGCTGTATCAAAAGCCACAACGATATTCTCCGGCGGAACGAATGCCTGGATGTTGTGAACCGCTGCAAATATAAAACCTCCACCTGGAGCGAGGTCATCGATACGGCGTTTCACCTCGTCGACGACTTCTTGTGGTTTGCCGAATGGCAACACTTGCTGGGTATCCACACCGCCACCCCAAAAAACGATATCCTGTCCGAATTCCTTTTTTAGTTCGCGGGTGTTCATGCCTTTTGCCGAAACCTGGACTGGATTCAGGATATCAAACCCGATATCGATCAGGTCGGGGATTAAACCGCGCGTTGCCCCGCAGCTGTGGTAGAACAACTTCGCCTCTGTCTTCTTCTTGATGGCTTCAACCAGGCGTTTTTGTTTGGGCTTGATCATCTTTCGATACATCTCGGGATTGATAATCCAGCCATTTTGCCCGGCTAAATCATCCCAAAAGGTAAAAACTTGAATATAGGGGCCAACGTGCTCCAGGTAATTGTTGCAGGATTCAATATAGATATCGGTGATACTCTCCATCAACCGATCGGCAAAAGCCGGCGCTGTGACCAGGGCCATTAGGAAGCTCTGCAAGCCAATCATCCGGGCAGGCTGTTCAAAGATGCCTCCACCGATCACCGCGCTACCCACGAGAGCGTAATCAGTGGTATCGTACAGGCTTTTCGCCAGCACACCCATTTGCGCGTTGACTTCTGCTGGATCAGGCTGAGGCCAGCGATAGGCATCCAGGGCAGCCATCGTTGTTTCCTTGATCGGGAAATCGACCCAATCAAAATACAATCCTTCCTTTTTAGGCATGTGCAATTTTGCGCCCCAGCGATCGATTAGGGCATCATACGCACCTTCCTCGAAAATATCCACCCCGGCGGTCGTTGCAGCAGGCAATTCCACCATGCGGAAATCAACGCCGAACCGCTCCAATAATGCATCATCGACATAGGGCAGCTGCTGCACATAATCCAGCATCTTGATCTCCCCGACGGGCATATCAAGATACTGTTTGAGTTCAATGTAAGCCTTCTTGGTGATCGAACTGACGATCGTCGCACCCAGATCGATCGGTACGCGATCGGGTTCTTTATGATCAAGGGATTGCATAACCCTTACGCGGGACGTCATCTTGCTCTCATCCACTTAGCTAGCCCATCTTCGCAGGACAGCCTGCAAGGCAACGGTTTGGATGATGATAACACCACAGATTACGTGAATCCAGAAAGCCATTCACCCGGAGGGCGCAGATTCCCAGGTTGGTCAAAGAAATGTGTAAAGGATTTGCTGTACCACTCGTTTTTTGCGCTATTGGTCATTATGTTATACAATTGGACTGAATAGAGGCAGCATAAAAAGTTTTTCCAGAATATTGTTTAGGTTCACCATATTAATCTTCTTGCTGGGATGTCAGCCACAGGCGGGTTCATTGATCCCTGCAAGTACAACCCCTAGCCCTCTTGTGACTATCCTGGATCAACGTGAATATATTGTCCACCAGCAATTAGCGCTCGTCAATGAGGGATTGGGTCAGCCGGAGAAGCAGAATATTTGGGTAGCATTGATCCGAGACTTTCCTCCTTATCAGAGGGTACTGTCAATGGAGATTTTACCCAGAGATTATGAGTTGGTGGTTGACGAATATGGCAACCATTATGCTGAGTTTGATTTTTCCAGGCAGCCCGCTGGCACAACCCAAACGGTAAAGATTGACTATCGGGTAGCCGTCAACGAATTAGCGTACGATTTGTCAGTATGCCAAGGGGACCTTCCGAATGATTTCATCCAGCCTGAGCTGCATATCGAATCAGCTAATCCTCAAATAGTGGCTCTCGCGAGCGAACTGTCGCAAGGCAAAAGAAATATGTGCCAGCAGGTGCGGGAGTTTTATGATTACATAGGCAATGAGTTGGTCTATACCTCCAATGGAAGGAATTGGGGAGCGCAAGCGGCACTGGGACCCATGGGGGCTGACTGCACCGAATACACCTCTTTGTTGGTAGCACTTAGCCGGGCACAAGGCATTCCGGCGCGCTATTTCGAAGGATTGCTGTATCTGGATCAGGGAACGAATGCCCTCGCTAAAATTGAGCACGCATGGCCTGATGTGTACATGCCCGGCGTCGGCTGGGTCGCATTGGATCCTACCTTGGGACGGCCACCGGTCAACCGCGAGACTTATTTTGCCCACTATACGCCGAATCATATTATCGTCACAATGGGGACGAACCCGTCCGTGTTGCGGGGTGGTAGCTATTGGACACATCTCTACTGGCCGGGGAACAGCAGCAAGATACGGGTGACTGGAGAGTGGAAGGTCGAACTCGTTGACGAAGAGGGTCATTAGTCATAATCTCCCTTCACCTAATTATTCCTGTCCCGTCGATACAGAAACATCAATGAGGGGAGATTGATTTACAAAGATAGATGGTGGATAAATGAAAGCGGGGTCAGATCACTCTGTCCGCTTGCGCAGATAAGTGTGCATGATCACTGAGAGCACGATGATAAAACCGTAGATCAACTGGGTCCAAAACCCCGTCAGACCGACGGCTACTGTCGCCGCTTCGATAGCGCCAATAATGAACGCCCCAAGGAATGATCCTAATATCGTGCCGACGCCACCGAAAACGGAGGTCCCACCCAGGAATACAGAAGCCAGGGTGCTCAACAAGTATCCATCACCGAGACTGGGCCAAAAATAGGCGACATAAAAGCTGGCGATCACCCCGGCAAAGGCTGAGATCAGGCCTACCAGCATAAAAGCCTGGATGCGAGTACGCCCGGTGTTGACGCCCATCAGTTCGGCGCTCTTGACATTGTCACCAATCAGGTAGATGTGTGCGCCAAATTTATGGCGGTTTAACAGCACCCACCCGAGGATCGAGATCACTATCAACCAAACCATCTGCATGGGTAAAAATCCGCCAATTTTGCCGACCAGAGCCGGGTAAAGAAAAGTTTGTTTGATATAACTTAAAGTGAAATTCGAACCTTGCGTTAGAACCAGCACTGCTCCCCGCCAGAAGAATTGCGTACCGATGGTAGCGACGAGCGAAGGAATTCCAAACTTAACAACGATCAAACCGTTGATCCAGCCAATAATGGTTCCGGCCAGCAAGGCGGCGATGATTGCCAGGAATACTCTGATGGTAACATTATCAATGAATACCGTTCCATTGTAAGTAAAAGAAAACGCCACCATGCCCATGGCCATGATAGATGGAAACGAGAGGTCCATCTCGCCGGCGATGACCACTATGGTCAGGGGAATGGCCATAATGGCAAAGAAGGGGATGGAGGCCATGAAGGCAGAATAAATTCGGGGGGCTAGAAAGGTTTCGGGGGCTGAGACGATAAAGATTATCCACAAGGTGATAAAGACACCAAGAATACCTAGTTGGGCACCATAGGTGCGGGCAAACCTCGCGAGGGTGAAAGTTTCCTTATAATGCTGGTTGACTGCAGAAGAGTTTCCTTCAGTTTGAGAACTCATCACATCCATCCTTATATGTCAGTCGAGGTTGCCAATTTCTGCAACTCGAACCATTTTTTCCATTAACTTGTCCAGGGTGATATCCTTGGTCATGAATTGACCAGCGATCCGGCCGCGGTCGATCACCACTACGCGGTCGGCGACATTGTAGACATGCAAAATATTATGGTCGATAAAGATGGCGGATTTACCCGCTTGTTTGATGCCATTCACGAAGTTGACCAGTTTGGCAGTCTCTTTGAGCGAGAGACCCATGGTTGGTTCGTCGAGAATGATGATTTCAGCATCGAAAAAAAGTGCGCGTACAATGGCAACGCCCTGCTTCTCACCACCTGAATACTTACCGACCTTGGAATCCGGACTGACAGCATGGGAGGTAAAACCCATGGATTGGGTCATCAGTCGGTGTGTTTCATCCCTCATCCGTTGAATATCAAGGAAACCCATGGAGTTGCAGAGTTCGCGTCCCAGAAAGATATTGCGCCAAAGGGTTTGCAATTCGGCCAGTGCGCGTTCCTGATACACGGTTTCCACACCTAATTTTCTGGCTTTGGGAACCGAGAGGTGATCCACCTTCCTTCCATTGAAAAAAATCTCACCAGAAGTGGGCTGGTAGTAACCGGTGATGATCTTGATCAAAGTGGATTTTCCGGCGCCATTATCACCCAGCAGACCAACAATTTCGTTCTGGCCCAACTGAAAGCTGATATTCTCAAGCGCCCGGACCTCTCCAAAGGATTTGGATACATTCCTGAGTTCTAGGCGATATTCCATAAAGTTTTCTCCATTCGCAGAGTTTGATAGATCATTTGCAGCAGTATCCCGCAATTTTATAACAATGGCAAGGGCTAAATAGCAAGGAATTCATTGCGAGCCACTTAGCCCTTGCTTGTTTATTCTATCGCTGATCCATCAGAGAGGAAAAGCGTTAGAAAGTAGAGAGCGGTTCTGCTTTAGCGAATCCCCTGCGCTACCAACGCAGTCAGTGCATCGACGTTGTCTTTGTTGACAAAACCCGCGCCAGTGTCGATCTGCAGACCGGCAAAACCGTAGTTATGCGTGAGACAAATCTGCAGGACGCCGAAGTAACCTTGCAGGCATTGCTGCTGGTCGATCACCAACTGGAGCCAGCCCGCTTTGATGGCTTCTACAGCGTTACCGGACGCATCGAAACCTGCAGCAAAGACATCGCCCGGATGCTTGCCGGCGGCTTCCAGGAAGGTCTGAACGGTGCCCGTCAGGTTGCCGTGATCGGTGATGACCATTTTAATATCCGGGTTGGCTGACATGATGCCCGTAAAGACCGGCACGCCAGCAGCAGCGCTCGCATTGGTGGCGGGGTCGATCTCCTGGTAGATCACTGTCAGTCCAGCTGCTTCAAGAGCATCCTTTACGCCTTTAGTGCGCTCACCGCGGCCTGCTTGTGATAACAAACCCCACAGGAAGGCCTTATCACCCGCTTTCAAACCTGATTCCTTAACGGCTTCCTGACCCAGGGCGTAGCCTGCTGTGTAGAGAATGGCTCCAGCGTAGCCGAAACCTTTGGCGCTGTATTTGGCTTGCGCGAGCGGCAATTGCGTGTTCATGCTGGTTACGATAATGCCCTGTGCCTCAGCATCATCAATGAGGGAATCAAAAGCTCTCATCGCCGGGATGACCCATGATGGCAATGCCATCAGGCTTGGTGGCTTCGGCTTGCGAGAATTGGGATATCATCTTTGCAGGATCCCAGTCGGACCACATGTATTGCACATCCGCGCCCGTATCGGCGGCAGCAGCGAGAGCACCGTTATAGACTACGGTCTCAAAGCCGCCACCGGCTGATCCACCCGGGAAGAAGACGATTTTGGTGCCAGAGCACCACTTGGCTTCAGCAGCAGGAGCGCCGCCTTCAGTAGCGGCTGGGCCAGCCGGGACCTGGGTCGCCGGGGCAGCTGGGGCCTGGGTCGGTGTTGCCGCCGTGCCACAGGCAGCTAGAACGATGGTTAGTAAGGCGATCACGGATACAATCCGTGAGATATTCTTGAACATTTAAGCCTCCTTATAGCATATTTGAAAGTTTATTAGAAATCTCTTGTGAATCTGTGCATTTCATGTAAATTACTGGATGGCATTTTCTCTGTTTTGGGATACCTCCTTTATTTCCTAACCGAGAGAAGTAAAATCCAAAAATGGCACCAAGAAATGACCTCGCAGTCTCAAATCGAAGAGCTGGCGCGGACGACCAACTCCGGCTTCAGCACGGTGAATGATGGCGGCAGCGGTTCGCTTTGTAACTGGCGCGATACGATCATTTCATGCAGATTTTTTACAGCAACACGGCCTAAGTCAACCAGATGCTGATAGATTGTCGTCAATGGAGGCCACAAGAAGGCCGCCTCAGGGATGTTGTCGAAACCCACGATGGCCAGTTCCTGAGGCACACGCCTGCCCAATTGATGTGTGGCGCTCAATGCGCCCAGGGCAATCTGATCGTTGCTTGCAAAGACGGCATCAATGTCCGGCACCTGCGCTAAGAGAGTGCGCATCCCCCGCTCGCCGTTCACTGCTGACCAGTCGTCACTTTTAACCACCAGGGAAAGAGAGGCCTTCAGGCCCGCCTCTCCCAATGCTTCCTGCCAGCCTGCATATCGTTCGCGTGCCTCCCACCAGGTCATTGGGCCGGTGATAATGCCAATCTTCCGCCTACCCTGCTCCAATAGATGCTGCACAGCCTGTTTGGCACCATTACGATTATCGACCGACACCACGGAAATTCCCGGGCGGGATTCCATGCTTAGGAAAACGATGGGAGGAAGTTGATCAAGGCGACTGGTCTAAATCCAGCTCCCGGTTGCCCCCCACTTCGGGTATGGCCCAGATGATGCCTTCAACACGACGGGAAATCAACGTGTCCAAAATCGGCTCGTGATCATCATCTGGATGACTCATCAAGTTTAGAAACAAGGAATAACCCAATTCATTCGCTTCTTGCTCGATCCCCACTACGGTGCGCGAAGGTCCAAAATAATCAATTCCCCAGGCGATCACTCCCAGAGTATTCGAACGCTGGCGGATTAAACTACGCGCCAAGACGTTCGGCCGGTACTCGAGCTGGTCGATGGTGGCCTGAACACGCTGGCGCGTAGTCTCGCTGATTTCACCCTGGTGATTTACGACACGTGAGACGGTTTTGGTCGATACGCCGGCTAAATTAGCCACATCCCGCAGGGTGGCATGCAGGTGATTATTCGACTTACGAACGAGCTGTCTCTTGGGTGGGTCGCTGTTCATTATAAAGCGCTAATTCTGAACCAAGAAAAATAATCCAAGAATCATTTCATTCATCTGACATCGTTGTCGACAACGATGTCAGTAATATATTACATCATTTACCTCCCCTTTGTCAATATGCAATTTCTGTAGATGTCCGTAAATTGCAGGCTAAATGACAAAAAGAAAATAGCGTAGAAAAGAAACGGTAATCTGGTTGATCTGCTGGACCGCCTGGGCTTCACAAAAGTCTGCAAAAAACTTTAGCTTTTGTAGATAAAGGCGTAAACTCCCTTCTGCCAATTCTGCAGCTTTACGATCGATGAGGAAGGCTTCCAGCAAGTTAGCAGGTAATCATCAACCTTAGAAACTTGAATAGTCCGCGGGGTCTCGGATTTTAAAGACATAAGGCACAATCCTTTTTGTGTGCCGAATGCCCCCATATACAGGGTTGTTAGCCGATTTTGCCCTCAATAAGCCAAATCTGTAGGGCGGGTGGGGGTCGAACCCACACGGTGTCACCACCGGCGGATTTTAAATCCGCAGCGTCTGCCAATTCCGCCACCGCCCTATTCTTTCCAATTGGGCTGAGCGGATGCGGGGTGGGGACTGATTGTCCTCTTCATTTTTTTACCAATTAGCGCGATAATCAATGAAGAGTCTCCCGGGCGGCTTTTCCTGGAGTGAAGTACGAATCGGTCTAACTCCAGAGCCTCTTTCTTTCGGAATGGTTCCGAGCAAGCAAGGAGGGGACCTTTATGAAACGAACCTTCAATTATTCTTCAGCGCTTATGATCACCAGCCTGGCAATATTATTATTGCCAGGCTGCAGTTTTAATCCCAGCAGCTCGACAAGCCCAAGTGGAAAGCCTGTGGCCACCACGGGGCAAGTGTTCCCACACCTGGACGAGCAGGATAAGGTCGATGTGCTCGTCCCGGAGAAGGGCGGGCAGGTTGGTCTGACCCTGGCAAGCGGCGTGGTCTTTACCCTCGACATCCCCGAGGGGGCGCTGAGCAGTGACCAGGAGATCATCATGACCCCCATCGCCAGCATCGACGGGATGCTGCTCTCGGGCGGGCTGATCGCCGGTGTACAGCTCGAACCGGAGGGGACGGTCCTGCTCGCGCCTGCAACGCTGACCATCACGGTTCCCAATGGATATGATCTCAAGCAGATGGTTGGGATCGCCTATTATGGGCAGGGCGAGGGCTTCCACCTTACCCCGGCATTTGGCGATGGCAAGACCATCACCCTGCCGATCCTGTCGTTCAGCGGGCATGGCGCCGGTAGCGGCGATAGTAACAGCATCAACCAGCAGGCTGCCCAGCCGACTGCTTCGCAGACGGATGCCAATCAACAACAAATGTCGGCCGCGATCGACAAGTACATCAATGATGGTGACAGCAGCCAGATCGTCCAAATCCTGGATGACCTGTTTGATAACCATATCAAACCCGACCTGCAGGCAGCCACCACCGATGACACCAAGCTTGATCCTGCCGGTCAGGCTTTCTTACAATGGGATAAAGGAGTTGCAATACTAGGCTTGGGAGACCAGATCGGCACTAGAAGTGAGGTCGGCAATAGCCTGTTGATCAAGGGGCTCAAGAATGCCTTCAACCAGGCCTACAAACGCTGCCTCGCCAACCAGGATATAGTCGAATTGAGCAACATGCACCGAAGACTTCGTGAACTCGCTATTTTTGGGGATCAGGAGTATACCATGCAGACAAAAGAAGACAAGTTGTTGGAGTGCGGGACCTTCAAACTCAGCTTTCAATCCACGCTGACCTGGACCGTGGAAAATGGCACCACAATTGAAGCAGTGGTGAGCAGCACTGTGATCCTGCACGAGAAAGAAGTCATGGAGCCCTTCCAGGGTCATGGTGACCTCGGCTTTAGCAGCTTTAAGGTCGATTTTACCGGCACAAGCACTGACCTGAACAAATATTGTTCCATCGATACCTCCGAAAGCACCGGCAGGCTGGACGTGGAGGGCAAGATTTACACGATAAACGAGGATGGCGAGGACCCGCAATGGTTCGCTTTCCTGGTGCTCGATCCCCATTTCCTGAAACAAGGCCTGCCCAAATGGAAGTGCGATACGGGGGCGATGAACTTTAGCTTTAATGTGGCTACCCCGCTGCCGCTCTGGAAGGAGGGTTTCGACCTGCTCCACCAGGATCGCAAGATCAGCATCGGTTCAATGGAGGATTCTTACCAGTTTGGTGATTTCCAGCCAGGTGTCGACGGGCATATCGGCCCACTGGAGCTGGACACGACCGGGCAGCAGGGTCAGGCCGAGGTCGAAGAAGACCTGGTCATTGATGTGACTGGCGCCCCGGGGGCCAAATGATCCCGGCCCGGCTGAAAGCGAGGGAAACCATGAAAAAGACGAACCAAAACCAGCTGCTGAACCCGGCTATCTTCTTTATAATGATCGCGGGGCTCCTGGCCCTGAGCTGCAGCCTGCTGGCGCAACCCGGCGCTTCCCCGACCACTACGGCAGCGCTGCCTGCTTCTGGAAGCCCGGTCAGCTTGGGCGGCAAGGCAGCGGTGAGTGTATCGGATGGCGTGATCATTCTCACTCCAGGCCAGCCATACCCTACTCCGGTGCTTGAACTCGAGCCTTTTTGTACCCTTCCCCACCGATGCGACTGAAGCCAGCCAGATCGAGGAAACACCCAGCCCGGCAGGCACACCGGACATGGCCTTGCTGGGACTGCCCCCGGGCCTGAGCATCTATCCCGGGGCAACAAACCTAGATATAGCAGCGGCGGATCCGAGCACTAGCGGGCTTAAATACATTACCTTCCATACCTCAGCCACACCAGAGGAGATCGTTGCTTTTTATAACCAGGAACTGATCCAGTCTGGCTGGCAAAGAACAGACCAGCAGAGCCCCACGCCCGACGCAAACGGGCACGTCAATTATGGCTGGATGATCAAAGGCTGGCTGGTGACGCTCACCCCGGATGCCGATCCCCAGGGAGGCAGCAAGGTGATGATCACTTGGATGAAGCTGTAATGGATGACTTTGGGGTTGTCAATATGCTCTTGAAAGCTAAAAAAGCATGAAGATTATTACTACTAAATTTGAATAAAGAAATCCTGAGTGAGTCATGAGAAATTCGACACACAGAGGACTCTTAAAATTTTTCTCTCGCTGAATGCCCCCATATACAGGGTATTTAGCCAAAAATCGCCTAAAAAGGCTTTCTGTAGGGCGGGTGGGGGTCGAACCCACATGGTGTCACCACCGGCGGATTTTAAGTCCGCGTTTCTATCCCTCTTTTTCAAGGCCCCATATATGGCATTTCGGAGTGATTTTCAGTTTTTTTCCCTATATATTAGGTGCGCTCGGCGATAGAAAAATATGGATTTTGATAGAGTCCGCTGGGTGTCAAATTTCCTATTATGACACTGAGAATTTCTAAATGTAGTATACAGCAAAATATGTTTCCCACATAGAGAGGAAACATTTGTTTCATAATACAACGCAAAAAAATCGTAAATCCAAAGCCTTGCGGTCAGATTTTGCCAACATTTTCGCGGCAAGATGTGAGAAAAAGCCCACACATTATTTGTAATTATATAAGTTCTTGATGTATCAGTAAGATATATTTATAATATTCTAATGGTATATTATACCTCTGGTGCTCAATTTATAAGTGCAGCATTTGGAAGTATAAAAGAGTATCTCAATTGCTTTTTTTATCATCATAAATACTTGTGCAGTGTTCCCTAGCGCTCTTGTCTACAGAAATTTAATGATTCATTTTGGTTGACTTCCGGCAATTGTTCCCCCATCAACCAACCCGCTATCAGCTCCGGGCTCTAATCTTGAAACAGTCTTACATCAACCAATTGCAAGATTTCAAGTGATATATTTAGTTGTGCCTTTTTTGTTGGATCGTTTAAGTATTTCTCACGTTCCTATTTGGGTTATTACCTGCACTATCCACGATTGCGGTGCAACTCCAGGCTAATCGTGGATTTGTCTACTCAATGACGGCTGAGCACCTAGTTAGCCCGCCACTATCCTGACAATAGGTTGTTATGTATAAGAGAGGAAAATTCCATGAATTCGAATATTGAGGAAGAACGCAAGCTCATGGTGCAATTAATCGATGCGACACGGCGAGAGACACAATTGGCGCTCTCTGGCATCGACCCAGAACGTGTTGCCTACAACGACAACTCGACATGGCAAGTCCGGGATGTAGTAGGACATCTTGGTGTATGGAATGGCGAAGCGGCACATTCGCTACGAGCGCATGCCGAGGGCTGCGAGTACTACTGCATCCCAGAGGAGAAATATGATGAGTACAATAGCTTAGCCGTCGATACGCGGCGCAATTGGAATATCGAGCAGGTTTGGGCAGAGTATGAGGCATCATGCGACCAACTAAAGTTGCTCGTGGTGACAATGCCAGCCGAAAAATGGAATATTGAGATGTTGTATCCTTGGAATGAGATGGGTACTATCCAGAACTTGATCGAAGTGATGATGAAGCATGATATCGAGCATCGGGAGATCATCTTGGCGGGCTAACAAAGCCTGCATTGGACAGGTGGCAGCCACAGCGCCCCTGCGCTGTTGTGGGCGATGGTCGCAGAGGACAGCGGCTGCGCTACTGAGCTAAACCATCAGAAGTTGCTATTCGTAAAGATATCGATACGATAAGGAATCTGACGCATTGAGTCCATCGAAGAAAAGTTGAAAATATCACTTGAATCTGACTTCATAATTAATTGTTTGCCAATGGAAAAATGAGCAACCCAACAAAAAAGTCTATTGTATATAAAAAAATAAAAAATCCATCATTTCAGGATAAATTAAACCAGGCGAAATATTAAATGAAGGTGATCTTGCCAATAAGTACCACATTGGAAAAACTCCTAATCGAGAGGCATTAATTGTCTTAACCCACGATAAACCCTTAGAAGCCTTACCTCGTACCGGGTATATCGTGACAAAAATAATAACAAGGGACATTTTGGAGGTTTTTCATCTACGGATTCTCTTAGAGGTTGAGGCTATCGGTCTTGCAGTTGAGAAGATTACCAACAAAGAGATTGCTGAACAAATAAGTAACAATAATTAAGGAGGTGGAGTTATCAACCAACCCGTCTGTGGAAGATAAACAATTTCAAGCTTATCTACTAAACTGCTCCTTTCATACCGAGCCTTTTATGTTAGCAAAATGTGGCCCCTGGTAACACGGATGTATGTATGGGGCCATCCTCTTGTATAAAATCCAGATTTGGACTATGCTTATTCTTGTCAACGATACTCTCTCAGAATTGAAAGGAGGCCGGACCTAGATAACATACTAGATTCAATCAGATACAGAGCCTTCAGATTTATTTTCATCACGAGGAGAGGATCATGAAAAAGATAACTGTTTTGATTAGTCTAATCGTTATGGTTGTCATTGTGTTGACTGCTTGCGGAAGTCAGGCTTCTGCACCCAAGGATTTGCTCGCCCAAATTAAATCACGGGGATACGTAATCGTATCAACCGACCCGAACTACGCACCCCAATCATTCCTCAATACCCAAGGCAAACGACCTTCAACCACAAAATGCCCATCGGACACGCTGACCACTGCTGAGATGCAAGGCTTTGACGTGGATGTGGCTGCCGAGATCGGCAAGCGCTTGGGTGTGGAGACCTGCTTTGCCACTCCGAGCTGGGACATGATCACCGCCGGGAGCTGGGCGAACAAATGGGATATCAGCGTCGGTTCGATGACGATCACCAGTACGCGAGCCAAGGTGCTGACCTTCACTGTCCCCTATTACTATTACTACGCGGTGGTCGCCGTCAAAACGGGCAGCGGAATCAACACATTTGCCGACCTATCCGGTAAATCGTTGTGCGTAGCTGCATCGACTACCTATAAATCCTGGCTGACCGGGCAGGGTTTCGACCTACCTGCAGCGGATGTTTTCGTCCAACCCCCCACCAATATAAAGGAAGTGCCACTGGACACCGATCAGGAATGCGCCCAGTCCATCAACGCTGGCCGCAATGACTTCGTCGGATATGTCACCGCCAACACCGTGGTAGATGCAAACATCGCGGCGGGCTTCCCCGTCGTTCAACTGGGTGGCCCGATTTACCGGGAAAGCCTGGCAGCCGCGGTCGACAAGTCTTCCAGCCTGCCGATCGATTCGTTCGTCTCTGCGCTAAACACGGCCATCACCGCCATGCACAGCGACGGAACGCTGACCAGCCTGTCGATGAAATGGTATCAAGTCGACATGACCCAGGCGCCCAAGTAACCAGACCCTTTTCGATATGGAAGCGGCAGAATGCCGCTTCCATGCTTTTTCCCCAATTGAAGGTGAGACAATGTCTGCTCCAAGTTCCACGATGGCCGCGCCCAAATCCCAGGCCGATCTGATCTACGAGTTGCAAGTGAGGGCAAAACACCGCTTCAATCTCGGCGTCGTCATTTCTTGGATCGTCATACTGGCTATTCTGGTCTTCCTGTTCAGCAGCGTGAAGATCCACCTGGATGGTTTTACCATCAAAACGATCCATCTCGATAGAGCCTTTATCCAGGAAAATATCCCCTTCATCGCCAGCGGCGTCTGGATCACCATCGGTATTTCAGCCCTTTCGATCCTCCTCGCGACCATTTTAGCCCTTCTGGCTGCACTCGGCAGGCTCTCGAAATTTCCACCGTTCTACGCCATATGCACTTTCTATGTGTCCCTGATTCGCGGAACACCCCTGTACCTGCAAATATTCTTCTTTTTCCTTGCGCTCCCCCAGGTTGGGATTATTTTACCGGGACTGTGGGCTGGCGTGCTTGCGCTTGGATTGAACTATGGTGCCTATATGAGCGAGATCTTCCGTGCCGGACTCAGCTCGGTTGGCAAGGGCCAGCGTGAGGCCGCTCTGGCGATCGGTATGACACCCGGTCAGACCATGAGCCGGATCGTAATCCCTCAGGCGCTGCGTTTTGCCATTCCCCCGACAGGCAACGAGTTCATTGCCATGCTGAAGGACTCGGCCCTGGTATCAGCCACCGGCTTTGTTCACGAGCTCATGTGGCGGGCGACAAAAGTCGGGCGAGCCCAGTTCCACAACCTGGAAGCATTGATCACAGCCGCGGTCTTTTACTGGGTCATGACTCTGGTCTTCTCCTATTTCCAGGGTCGCCTGGAAGCACGCATGTCACGCGGTGAGAGGTAAGGTATGCTGCCGATCATTAAAATCACCAATCTTGATAAATTCTTTGGACGGCTTCAGGTCCTTAAGAAAATATCTCTCGAAATTTACCCTCAAGAGGTCGTTTGCATCATCGGACGCAGCGGCGCCGGGAAGAGCACCCTGCTACGCTGTATCAATTATCTGGAAGAGCCATCTTGTGGGGATATTGAAGTGGATGGGGTCTGTATTTCCGCTGGTAAAAAAGGGAAAGACCTGCGCGAGTTGATCCACGAGATCCGCCTGCGCAGCGGGATGGTCTTTCAGGAATTCAACCTCTTCCCCCATATGACCGTCCTGGAAAATGTCATGGAAGGCCCGGTGACGGTTAAGAAAATGGATAAAGCCAGTGCGATCAAGATCGCTGAAATGAATCTTGAGCGCGTCGGCATGATTATCAAGAAGGATGAATATCCCAATCGGATATCCGGCGGCCAGAAGCAGCGAGTGGCCATCGCCCGCGCCTTGGCGATGGAGCCGAAGGTGATGCTCTTCGATGAACCCACCTCTGCCCTCGATCCGGAATTGATCGGCGAAGTCCTCACCGTGATGAAATCCCTCGCCAGAGAAGGAACGACCATGCTGGTCGTCACTCATGAGATGGAATTCGCCTGTGATGTGGCCAATCGCGTCATTGTGATACACGATGGTGAACTGGTCGAGCAAGGAGCACCTGCCGATTTGTTAAATCATCCACAGAATGTGCATACGCAGGTTTTGCTCGAACGATATCGCGGGGAAGTCCCCCCAAGTCGAAGTATAATTCCACTGTATAAGATTTACATACTGCTATCTCAGCGCATATTATCGCTGAGCTTTGTATTAATCGAACACCGAAAGTAGCATTCGAATCTGGATACCTTGACTTAGAAGAAAAAGGGCCTTTTCTTTAGAGTAATCAGGCTTGGCTTGCTAAACCACCTGCCAATTCCCCTCCATCAATTACGAAATGTTGACCTGTTATCCAAGAAGCATCATCTGAGGAAAGAAAAGCGAAAAGTGAAGCGACATCTTCAGGAAGACCCAATCTCTTCATGGGAAGTTTTTCATAAAAAGCTCGTTGCATTTCTTCAGTATATTCTGCTTCTTGCATAGGTGTCATAATAAATCCCGGGCACACAGCATTTACACGAATTGTAGGTCCTAACTCCAAAGCCATGGATCGAGTAAGTTCAATGACACCGGCTTTTGATGCATTGTAATCACCATAATAGTGATAACCTACCAAACCATTTGTTGACCCCATATTTATGATTACACCTCCACCAGAGGATAACATTAGTTTGGCAGCTCTTTGAGCAACAAAAAACACGCCAGTCAAATTGATTTGGATTAGCTTTTCCCATTCCTGCACAGAAATGTCAACAAAATTATGTCGATAACTTATACCAGCATTGTTTATTAGAATGTCCAGACCACCCACTGCATCAATTAGTTTATTGAATGCTAAATCTAGTGATGATTGTGAAGTCACATCAGCTCTGATGCATTTTACTAATGATGGGAGTTTCTTTTCAATCCTTTGACAGGCATTTTCATCTATATCAAATATTACAACTCGAGCATCTTCTTCGATAAAGCGAATCGTTGTAGCCGTTCCAATCCCTCCCGCTCCCCCAGTTATTAGGACACGTTTACCATTTAGACCTTTCATAAAATCCTTCCTTTATTTAAGAGAAAATTATATTTATTTGTAGTCAGGCGATCCATCATTAATTTACTTCCGTTTTAAATACCAGGAGGCCAACTATTTTGAGGGCAACATTTTCGAATGCGCTTAATCTAAATTTTTAGAATTTACAAGTTAGGAATTGATCACTGCAAAAATATGTCGAACATCATTTGGTAACCCTTCGGCGATTGTTTTTCCTTCATCCAGAACATGGACACTATCGCAAAGGCGCATAATCAACCGCAGGTCATGATCAATAATTAATATTCCACATCCAAGTTCTGTATCTTCACGGATTCCATTAACTACTTTTAATAGGTCGTTGGATTCTTCATCATTTAAACCTGCCGCTGGTTCATCCAATAGCAAGAAATTCCGGGCGATATTATGGTGAGGTGGGATAACATATTATAAACCTGATACTAAAATTTTATGTTTCTGTCAATTGGGGATTTTGAGGTGTCACGGTTTTATCATTGTCGAATGAGTAAGGACAAAGATCTGCCGATATTATTATTGAAGTATCGTCTATTCGAAGTTAAGGAAAGGTACTCCAACTTCCTGACCTGCACCTCAGCCTGTGTGTTGGTCGCATCCACTGCCAGGTGCTCGCTGATGGAGCCCATTCCCAGTTCCTCGCAGGCTTTCCCCTTGGATGAAACATAAAGTTTACAATAAGCTCAAACACAACCTACATGTTTTGCTGAGAAAATCAGTTACTAATTTATATGGCGAGAAAATATGCGATCTTGTTGGAAAGAAACGAGCCACCTTTCTCGAGTGTTTTTCTGGTGCAATTTGTGTGCAAATAGGTTGGATACTACAAAAACTATATCCTTTGTTGACACCCAATCTACCTACTTCCCACTATACAACCTTCAATAAATTAATATTCAGCCCAGTTTATCGGTATATTTTTACCACCGCTATCGCATAAAATCCAGATTTGGTCTATGCTTATTCTTGTCAAGGATACTCTCTCAGAATTGAAAGGAGGCCAGACCTAGATAACATATTAGATTCAATCAGATACAGAGACTTCAAATTTATTATCATCACGAGTGTTGTTTTACCCTCCGTGCTGCTAGACCGCCAATCCTTGACAACAGTTCAACTACCACTTATCAGTCTGTAAATAATTCTCTCATGATATCCAGTAATCACCTTGATGTATCCAGCTAGCAGATGATCGAGTTCGTAATCGCCAGTATCCACTAGGAGTGGACGCCCCAGCAGTGCGGCGATTTTGGACGCAAGACAAATGACTAGGATATTCTCATCTCTCACTCGGCGAATCACATCGGGACTTATCTGCTGGTTGCCACGCCCGAACAGGAATCCCTGCCCACCTGTGGGCGTGATGATTAAACCCAGTGGACGGCGTTCCAGCATTTCAAGGATCTGCCGTTCGCCGACATCAGCCGCAAGAAGTTCGTTGTGGGTAATGATATCTACGCCGACAAGGGTCTTGGGTAAACCAATCTGTTCAGCAACGGTGCGTGTGGTGGTACCCGGTCCTAAAATGTATGCTAAATCCGGTTTCATCTGTTCGATTACATCTGTTGCAATTCCTTGCATTTGAACCGCTGAACTAGCCGGAGAAGGGACTTTCTGATTCTGGATGACCTCACGCCGGTAGGGGATTTTCAAGTAGCCGTACAGGCGGGTAACTATCTGCCCCAACCGGTAAGCGTCCTCATCTAGGTCTACGACTTCGGCCTCTTGTAGGCGGACTCCCTTGCCCTGCAGGAATTCCGCTGCCAATTCTCCGGCGCTTCGTGGTGTGGTGGCGAAGACCGCCGATTGGATTTTGACGCCGGCGGGAATGCCCAGCACCGGGAAGTTATTGCCGATAGCGGTGTAAATATCGCGGGCTGTCCCATCTCCACCGGAAAACAGAATTAGATCGACTCGAGCCTCCTGCATGGTTCGGGCTGAGCAACGGGTATCTTCAGGGGTGGTTTCGTCTCCACCTTCTCCTCTACCAATAGGAAAAGGGGCAAGAGACTTGTTTGTCAGACCAGAGGTCTGAATGACCTGCGGGTTAAATCCACAGCTGCGCGCGACCGTTTCTCCCATCTCTTTAGGAGGAACCAGTAATTCGATGTTTTCTGATAGTGGAAGAAGGAGCTCCAATGCAGAGGCAGCTCGTTCACCGGCCAGCGGCACTGCGCCCAGCATTCGGGCGCGTTGTTGAATATCAAGACTATCGCTGCCTTTCAGCCCCACCCGTCCGCCAATCCCGGCAATGGGGTTGACGATCAATCCCAATCGCTTGTGCTCCATTCGTCACACTTATTTCTTTCCTGTTTTACGCCGGTATGCCCGCCAGGTAACGGCCCACTCATCGGGATTATCGAAAGGCTCTTGTTGGGTTTGATGGACAGTGCAGTTATGCGGAGCAGTCTTGATGATCTCAGGGTAGGTGTAGGCTTCGGCGGAGATCTGATTGAGCACGGCGACGTACTCATCTAAATCTGCTTTGGAGTACGACTCGGTTGGTTCAAGGGTCATTGGCTCGGGGACGACAAATGGATGGTGGCTGGTCCAGTAATGCATGCCAAAGTCGGTCACGCGGATTTCGATCTCCTCCGAGTGGACGCCAGTCTCTTGGGTCAATTGCTCCCAACTGTAACGCACCTGCTCGACGCGTCGTTTGCCCTTGGCATAAGGAGCGCTGACGCCGCAGATCTCGAGTACTTTCTTCAATAAATAATTGTTGTTGAGCACGGCAATTTCAGCCACTTCTCGTAAACCGTCTGCACCCAGGCTCATAATCCATGCATATGATCTTAGGATATTAGCAGTCACACCATAGAACGGGCGTATCTTGCCGATGCTCTTGGGGCGGTTGTAATCCAGGTAATATTTCTGACCGTCGAACTCTGTGGTGGGAACGGGCAGGAATGGGATTAGTTTTTCTGTCACCCCGCTGGCGCCGGCTCCTGGACCACCGCAACCATGCGGTGTCGAGAATGTCTTGTGGAGGTTGAAATGACACAGGTCAAACCCAGCCTCGCGAGCCCGCGTTATTCCAAGGATGCCGTTGGCATTTGCTTGGTCATAAGAACATATTCCCCCCGCTTCGTGGACAATACGCGTGAATTCTGCAATCTTGGGGTTAAAATATTCCGGTGTCTTCAGGGTTGGTTATCAACAGGCCAGCAGTCCTTTCTGAGACAGCCGCTTTAAGTGCCTCGAGGTCTGGATACCCTTCTGAATCAGGATAAAGCGTAATGACTTTATATCCGGCTACCTTGGCTGCTGCAGCATTCGAGGGGTGTGAGAAGATGGTCGTGATGACTTCATCGCGCTGTTTGCCTTCGCCGCGGGAGGCGTGGTGGGCTCGCATCATGCAAATATTTGCATAGATCGCTGCCCCCCCTGCCCCCGGTTGTAACGAAAAGCGGTCCATACCGGAGATTTCCTTAAGCATCCCCTCCAAGCGGTACATTACCTCCAGGATTCCCTGCACGGTGGAAAAGTCCTGCAGAGGATGAAGCTCGGTCAATTTGTGTGTGTGCGCCAACTGGTCGTTGATCTTGGGGCTATATTTCATCGTGCATGTACCTTGCCCAATGTCGATGATCAAGTCCACACCCAGGTTTTCCTGCGAGATGCGATCATAGTGACGCAAAACGTGGACCTGTGACATCTCAGGTAGAGCTGGTGGGACAGTGCGCCGTAGCTGGTCTGGTAGCATCTGAGCCGGGTTGCCTACCTCCTGCTCGATCTCTGTCTCAACCGGCGGCAACAGAACACCACGCTGGCCTGGCTGGCTTAGTTCGAAGATGACCGGCTCATCCCAACTTGCTTGGTGGTATCGGCGCGGGGATGGTTTTGGGTTAATTGGTTTCATTTCACCACCTCCTTTAGGATGCTGACCAGGCGATTAATATCATCCTGTGAATGAATTTCACTGACGCAGAAAAGAATGCTCTGACCCAGGGCAGGGAACTCATCCGATAGGTCCTTGCCGCCGAAGATATCCCGGTCCAATAGGGCATGATTGACTTCTACCGCCGTCTTACCCCCCTTGTCGAAATTGACGACAAACTCATTGAAGTGTGGCGTATTGTTAAAAGTAACCTTCAGATTGGGAATAGCAGCAATCTTTTTCATGGCGTAACAGCAGCGCTGCATGATGCTCTCGCCGATCTCCACCATACCCTGCGGTCCCATCAGAGCCAGGTAGACACCGGCAGTGATGCCCCATAATGCTGCGGCAGTACCGACCCATTCTTTACCTTCTTCTCTCAATGCGAAGGAAGTGCGCTCGTAGGCCACGTCACCGAAGCCGTACTCGCCTTCCACGATGGTCGGTGCAACACCAAACAGCCGAGAAGGGAATTCCATCACGGTTTTGACATCGTCATTAGAAGCTATAAAGCCACCGTTCCCTCCACCGTATTGCATATGGACGCCCAAGGTCTGGATATCCCCACAGACAATGTCAGCATCGTAATCGACTGGGGGCCGGATCACGCCCAGTGAGAGTGGATCCACGCTGACGACGCTGAGTGCCCCCGCGTTGTGGGCTAAAGCGCTGATCTTATCGGCTTGGGTTTCGAGCAGGCCCAGATAGCCGGGGTTCTCAAAGTAGACGGCTGCGATTTGTTCGCTTAGAAGAGTCTTCAGGACAGCTAGGTCAAGCAAGCCGCTCTTGGGGTCAAAAGGGATGCGTTCGATAGCGATATCAGGTTCGAGGTATTCTTTCACCTTTGAAAGCTTGTCAGCACAAATAATCACCGGGACTAGGACGATTGACCGCCCGGTGATGCGTGCCGCCATGCGTAAGGCTGTTGCCGAAGCTTGGAAGCCATCATAATTTGGTACGTTAACCACATCCATGTTGAGTAGTTCAGCCATCATGCTTTCGTACTCGAACAAAGCTTGGAAGCGTCCGTGATCCTCGTACGGGTCGCCGGCATATGCAGTGAGGAACTCGCCGCGGGAGTTGATCTCGTCGCACACAGCTGGCACCTGGTGCTGATAACAGCCTGCGCCAAGAAAACTGAGCGTCTCGCGGGTAGAACGATTCTTGTTGAGCAAACCATCCACATGACGGATCAACTCAGCCTCTGAGTGGAGTCGGTCTGGCAAGTTGAGTTTACCCTTGAAACGCAAGTCGGCAGGAATGTCCGCATACAATTCGTCCATGCTCAACGCACCCACTGTCCGTAGCATCTCCGCTTTCACGTCTGGTACAGAATTAGGGATGTAGGGGTAGACAGGTTTTTTAGTATTCATGCTCGTTCCTTTCGTTTATAGAGAGAAAACGCCCTTGCTTAAATTCAATAACTGATATATTATAAGGACTATCAATAGAATGTCAAGAACAAAGTGAAAGGAATATAAGCATGATAGCGGTACCGTCTAAAAAAGATATAGTCTATGAACGCATCCGCCAAGCGATCATCACGGGTGTACTGAAACCTGGGGAAATCTTGAACGAAGCAGAAATTGCTGCAAAATTTGAATCGGGCAAAACTCCCGCTCGTGAGGCGCTATTGTTGCTCACACATGCGGGCTATCTGAATTCCCTGCCCCGCGTCGGCTATATGGTCACCAAACCAACTTTGCAAGATATCCTGGAGACCTTCCATTTACGAATCATCCTGGAAGTGGAAGCGATAGGTCTGGCAACCGGCCGATTATCTCCCGAAGACATTCGACGGTTGCAGGAAAACAACGAGGCAGAAGAAAAGTTAACTGCTTCCATGATCACTACTGATAAATCTGCCTCCTCTGCCCTCAACCGAGAATTTCACCTTACCATCGCCCAACTCTCCGGAAATAACCGCCTGGCCACGCTCATTCAGCAATTAATGGATGACATGGAAAGGATGCTTATCAACGACCCCTACCTGACCGATCCAAGCCAGCACAAGAAGATAATGGATGCACTTCTTACACATAACAAAGGACAAGCGCAGGAAGCCATGCGCTTCCACATCGCAGAAACTCGCAACCGGATTGTAAATCGCTTAAATGGATAAGAAAATTTAGACACGAAGAAGAGCTTCGAAAAGATATTCTTTTGGAAATACAATACCCAAGCGAAATCAATTATCGACCAGTAAAAAGAATTATTTTAATGAAAATGGTCTGCGAAAAATGGTATAAGGACTTGTAATTATATTCACTACTCGTTACAACCTCAGAATTCAAGACCAAGGAGATTACTATGGAAAACGAACTCTTTCAGAAAATGGCGCAGAGTATCCTGGATGGCGATTTTGATGCTGCTAGTGCCCTTGCTAAGGAGGCTGTTGACGCTGGCATTGACCCGCTGGAGGCGATTACCAAAGGTTTTGTAACTGGTGTCAACCAGGTAGGAGAAAGTTTCGCCAGCGGTCAGGCTTTTCTCCCGGAACTAGTGATGGCAGGAGAAGCGATGAAAGCTGCGGTCGCCACCCTTGAGCCGGAAATGCAAAAACGCGGTGTGCATCGAACGATGCTCGGGAAGGTCGTACTGGCGACGGTGGAAGGCGACATCCATGAGATTGGCAAATCCTTAGTGGGAACGATGCTCTCGGCATCTGGTTTTCAGGTCTATGACCTGGGTGTGGATGTCCCGGCAGCCAGGATTATTGCTAAAGTTAAGGAAGTTGATGCTAATATCGTCGGCTTGAGCGCTCTTTTAACAACCACCATGGTCAAGCAAAAAGAAGTGATTGATGAATTGGATAAGTTGGGCTTACGCAAAAAAGTTAAGGTAATGGTGGGTGGTGCGCCTGTGACTCGTGACTGGGTCCAGAAAATCGAAGCGGATGGATATTCCGAAGATGCCATTGGCGCTGTCGCGGTCGCCAAGCAAATTCTTGGTTTGTAAATCGGTGCTCATCCCTGGAATATCCGATACCTCATTCACAGAAATTATTTATCAAAGGAGCCTGATATGGTACGTCCAAAGGTGGAATTACTTGATATCGATCTGGTCAATCAAATTATTTCTGAAGGGATTGCAATTTTGGAAAATCCCGGGATTCGGGTTCATAATCAAGAAGCATTGGAAATATTAGCGAATGCTGGAGCAAAAGTAGACTTTCAGGCTCAGGTGGCTTGGATTCCTGAAAAGATCACCCGCCAGGCTTTGAAAACCGTCCCACATGAGTTTACGCTATTCGACCTGAATGGTAATCCCGCGGTTCACTATTTTGGAGATAAGATCCATTTCGATCCAGGGTCGGGAGGGCTCACCATCATCGAAAGTCAGACTGAACGACCTCGTTTACCTTTAACCAATGACTTAATTAAATTCGTCAAACTCGTAGAGACCCTTCCCCAGATTGATGCTCAAAGCACGGCTTTTGTATGCTCGGATGTCACCCCGGAAATTGGCGATCTCTACCGTTTATATTTGGCTCTGATTTACATGAATAAACCGATTATCACTGGAGCATTTCGTAAAGATACTTGGTGGACGATGAAAGAAATGCTTTCAGCCGTTGCTGGCGGTGACAAGGCTTTGGCATTAAGACCTACTGCCGTTTTTGATGTCTGCCCGTCCCCTCCCTTGCTTTGGAGTGATACGACCTGCCAAAATTTAATCGATTGCGCTCGTTTCTCCATCCCTGCGCAACTTATTTCTATGCCTCTTGCCGGGGCAACTGCACCGGTTACACTTGCTGGAGCAGTCGTTCAGCATACTGCAGAAAGTTTAAGTGGAGTAGTAATCCATCAATTGGTCAAAGAGGGTGCACCTATTGTCTGGGGAGGCTCACCGGCGATATTTGACATGCGGGAAGGATCAACACCCATGGGGGCAGTCGAAACCTGGATGATCAGTTCAGCTTGTGTACAAATCGGGAAAGCATTGGGGTTGCCAACACATGCTTACATGGGCATGAGCGATACGAAGATTATCGATGCACAATGTGGGTTGGAGTCCATGGGTAGTAATTTTATTGCAGCGCTTTCTGGAGCAAATATGATTTCAGGTTGTGGTATGTTGGATCTTGAATTGTGTTTGAGCTTTGAAAAGCTGGTCATCGATGCTGAAATGATTGGAATGGCTAAACGTTTTGTGAAAGGAATTGAGGTTCGTGACAATCCGATTGCGCTTTCCTTAATGCAGAAGAGTGGGCATAAAGGAGATTTCTTGACTTTACCGCATACTCGCAAGTGGTATCGAGAGGAACAGTACCTGCCCTCTGAAGTAATTGACAGGGCTTCCTATGAAGGTTGGAAAAGCCGAGGAGAGAAATCGACTTTTGAGCGGGCACGAGACCGAGTAGAAAAGCTTATCTCGAGTTACCAACCAACAAAGATCACAAAGGAACTACGTCAGGAACTTCGAGCGATCACTTTACGTGCAGGTCAGTCATTTGGTATGCAATCCTTGCCACCTTTACCGCAAGGAGAGTAATGATCGCTCATTTTTCGAAAATAAAATAAATGACTGGAACATTAATCAATGTCACCGCCATCATTGTCGGTGGTCTGCTTGGAATTTTCTTTGGAGGCCGGCTTTCAGATAATCTAAAGAACACGGTTATTGCAGGTTTGGGTATATTCACTGCAGCTATCGGTTTCCAGATGTTCTTGAAAACTGAAAATTCGCTTATTGTATTGGGTGCATTAATAGTTGGTGGGCTTCTGGGAGAGTGGTGGGGAATAGAAACCCGTGTTCAATCTTTGGGGATTTGGTTGGAAAAAAGATTTACAGGCAGTTCCGAAGGAAGCTCCAGCCGTTTTGTACGCGGTTTTCTCAGTGCATCATTGTTGTTTTGCACTGGACCGATGGCGGTTCTTGGCTCGATTAGCGATGGATTGCGCGGCGATTATCTCACTCTATCAATAAAATCAATTCTTGATGGCTTTATTTCCATAGCCTTTGCCTCTACAATGGGGATTGGGGTCTTATTCTCTGCTTTACCAGTTTTTGCTTATCAAGGCAGTATAAGCCTTCTGGCAGCTCAAGCAAATGCCATCATGAGTAATTCAATGATGAACGAAATGACTGCCACTGGCGGAATACTTTTGATTGGAATTGGTATCAGTAGCTTGTTGGAAATAAAGAAAATCCGGATAGGAAGTTTTCTCCCTGCACTTGTCGTCGCACCACTGATCAGTTATATCCTAAGTTTGGTGATTAAGTAACAAGCCCCATGCGAAACAATGGATTATGTTAATTCTTGTTTTATTTTGGAACTATTCTTCAATTAGACAATGACCAAGATTTCTGAAAAGAGAATTTCGATATAGTACAATATCAAAACCACCCAGACTGGTCTAAATTGGTTCACTCCCCCTATTTTTCCAGACCGATGGCAAAACATACGGATTTTAGGCATCAATTAGGAACCCTTATTTCCAAAGCCCTAAATATGGATTTAATTTGTTAAATCAGGCACATTTCCCCATATATCAGAGGCATTCGAGGAGATGAAGAGACTAATATTTAGAGAGTCGTCTAGTTGTCATTTTCCTATATTAATCTATACGCAATCTTTAGACCTCCGCCTTTACAGACTAAAAAAAAGATCACGCCCCGTGGTGGGGCGTGATCTTTTTCGAACGCAAAGCAACTTGCTATACATATCCTTTCTGAGCCGAGAGAAAACCATCCCTACTCAATACCAAGAAATTCCGAATTATCTACTGGTCCAGACCGGCAGTGGGCTGCTTTTTCTAGCGGCAAGATTATCCTTGTGCCATTGACAGAGACTGAATATCCTTAGCTTCACTCGTCTTTTTGAGCCAAATGCTTTTCGATCTCTTTCGAAGTCTTTGTGATGGACAGCCCTCCATACCCTGTGCAGCGTAGAGCTGAGGGGAGCATCTTGCCGACTGCATCCATGGTTTGAATTACTTCATCCAGGGGGATGATTGGATCATAATCGGCCAGAGCCATGTTGGCACAGGCGAGAGCATTACTGGCTGCCAGCACGTTTTTACCAAGGCAGGGCACCTCCACCCGGTTGGCAACCGGGTCACAGATCATACCGAGGACGTTCTGGAGTGCCATTGAGGCCGCAGTTAACCGCCTGTTGGGTTGACCCGCCTGCCAGAGTAACCAGGGCGGCAGCAGCCATCCCTGATCCGGCTCCACATTCGGCCTGGCATCCGCCGACCTCCGCAGCAAAAGTTGCATGGGCAGCAATAAAAACGCCGATCATCCCTCCGGCGAGCATGGCTCGCGTCAGGTCTGCCTTGGAAAGACCCATGGCGTTCGGCCGCTCCGATGCAGGCGCCCGGCAGCCCACCGCAAGACCCTGCTGTCGGGGCCGCAACAATCAAGCCCATGGCGCTCTTCGATTCCATCAAGGCGGTGGTATCCATGATGATTCGGTTCAACACTCCTCCATCAATCAGGCGGTGATTTTCCATCTGGGTCTGGAAATTGCCGGATTGATAACCCAGGATCCGGTCGGCATATTGCGTGCCTGCCAGACCTGAGGTGGATGGCGTTCTGCATGATGTCGAGAATGTCTGTCATCTTTTCCATGCACCTGTTCCGCGGTGATGGCTCCCCTGGCGCGCTCATAATGGACAGCCAGTTCCCACAAGTCGAGATTTTTATCCCGGTTGTATTCCATCATTTCGGCGCAAGTGATGAAGGGTACCTTGATCTCCCTGTGCGACAAGACCGGCAGCACCGGTGCGATTTGTTTGATGGAGTGGATATCGAATTTGGAGCGCAATTCGGAAGGTGGTTTCCGCGAGCCAAAAATTCCTGAGATTTGATCTCAACAAACCGTGTATTTCTCATTTCCCAAGATGTGAATTTCATCCGCCAGTATATTCTCTTTCAAGTGCGCCAGTAACTGGTCCCCGTCCGATCCAACATAGATCAGGGTATCGTAATAGTCGCCCGCCAATGAAACCTTGATCCCATCGATCTCGATTATTTCGATAATACCTCCGCCGGTGGATATGGCAGTGAGGGAGTGTGACTCTCCCTGGAATTAGAGACCGTCATTTTGTATGTGTTGGGGTGGTCGGCCTTTATGGGGGTGATATTGAATTTGACGTTTGATCCCGGCTTGCTCGAATCGCCTCCGCGGAGCTTAAGCAGCCTCTCGTCGGTGGTTCCCACCCCAATAAACCAGCGAACAAACCCATGTCAGAACCCTGGCTTGTGTGGGTGGTTGCCAGCGAGCCATGCGGATCGAATTCAATAAGCACATCTTCGATCTCCCCATCCATCAAGTCCCGGACGATCCTACCGATGCGGACCGCGGCGGCGCAATGAGAACTGGACGGTCCACGCATTACGGGACCAATCACGTCGTTGAAGATACTGGGGTAGGAATTATTCATTTTTCTCCTTTCTAAAACAACTGCGGACCGCTCTATTTTGCGGAAATATTGACCATGCGGTTCAACTATGATTCAAAAAAAGTCACGCAACATATCAATTTACTTGATAGATATAGTCAGTATATAACCTATTTCCCCTAGAGACAATAATTCTTTTTTGCCTGCTGGGGAAAGGGGCAACGATCCTCGCCATCCCAATTGCTGACAAAAGGGATGTCCCAAAAGGAGGGACAGCCCCTGCCATTTGAAATATATAACTTTTGATCTGGGATAATGTGAACACACGATCATTCATTTCCATTTTGACTTATTCGATTGATCTTCTATCCACGCAATTAAAAGAGTATCCCGACCATTACAATAACGCAATAGGTCCCAAAGTCCATTTTATTCCTCCTCAAATCATAATTGATGTCGTCATCAATTTGAGCAATACCATCAATAGGAACATTTCTCTTGCGTTCCTCCAATATTTGGAGATTCTGCTTCGCTTTCCAGACTACCATGGGTCATATTCCTAAGTCATTGTTTACAATCCTGGATTATCCACCGGACCAGCTCGTCGATGAGCTTCTTCAGTATCCAGGTTGGTTTGCTTAAGATATCGTTGTAAAACGCTTATGCATTCGTGTCCCATCAATTTTGCCAGGGTGAAGATATCTGTTCTATTTCGGAGCATTGCAAGTGCAAAAGCACGCCTGAAATCATGCAATGAAGAAATTTTTACATCTGCTTCTTTCGCTCGGCGAGTGAGAATACCCCGCAACCCGTCATAACCCAAACGCTCAGAACCACAGCGTGGATGCGTAACCCACAGAGCGATGCTGTCATCGTGGCGGTGTCTCAAGTATCGCCTGAGCGCCCGTTTTGACTGCTTGCCAATATATACAGTGCGAGGCTTGCGTCCTTTTCCCTGCCGGATGAGAATGCCCCCACGCGCCTGGTTGATGTCTTCCAGATTGACGAATAGGAACTCACTGGCCCTTGCACCTGTATCCAGCAGACAAAGCAAGATAGCTGCATCCCGGTCGCCGGTGAAAGTATTATATGGGCAAGCCTTGATCATCCGGGTTACAGTATCAAAGGATACCGGCTCTAATGGTTCCACTGGAACTCTCGGAGCTTTCACCTTACGGATGGGATTTGACCACCCTTCCGGTTCCACCTCGTCTTCATACCACAGGAAGAAAGCCCTGATCGTCCGAAAGGCGGCATGTCTTCCCCCAGCATTATGACCAGATTCTTCAAGATAGAGCAGGTATTGACGAAGGAAGGATGGATGGATCTGACCGATCTGCTTAACGGCTTGGGCATCACAGTAATCCGAAAATAGTTTGATCTTTTGGCGGTAGAAGCGTAAAGTACCTGATGCAACCCCCGCAGCTTTACGATCAATTAAGAAAGCTTCCAACCAGGTTAGCAGGTAATCATCAACAGTAGAAACTTGAAGAGTCCTCTGGGTCTCGACTATTAAAGACACTACGGCACACTTCTTTCGTGTGTGCCGAGTGTCCCCATATATAGGGTTTTTAGCCGATTTTTCGCCTTTTAAGCCATATTTGTAGGGCGGGTGGGGGTCGAACCCACACGGTGTCACCACCGGCGGATTTTAAGTCCGCAGCGTCTGCCAATTCCGCCACCGCCCCATCGGGCGTATTATACAACTTTTTTGTGGAGATGAGCGTATCGAGAGAAGAGATGGACCCATAATGGCGACAGGTGGCCGTGAACTTTTCCTTCACAGATTACGATCTTCAACTCATCCGGACCAACGAACTGAGGCAGTACCATCGTGGCTGCTCCCAACTCGAAGGTGGTGTGTGCGTCCGATCCAGCCGTACCGGCAAGGTCGTATTGGTACGCAAATTCTAAAGCTCGTCTATTTGAACCGGGAGTAATGCTACGCGCATTAAAGATTTCGATTGCATCCACAAGAGGGGTTATCTCCAGCAAGTCTTCCAACTTCCATGCACCACTGCGACTGAAATCAAAAGGATGTGAGATGCTGATGAACGCGCCCTGATCGCGAAGACACGTGATCGTTTCCTGCGGGGAGAGTCCAGGGAGGATTTCATCGGTCACATAGGTGGCAAGAATCTCGCCTTGCGTGGTCATGATCTCCTCGCCGATGATAACCAGCTCCGGGTCTAAAGCCGACGCAGCGATCGCCCCAGCGATAGTGTTGTGATCGGTGATGACGACACGGTCTAGCTTGCGTTTGTGAGAGGCCGCGATCAAGCTCTCCGGTCGAGTGAGGGAATCCTTTGAGTATATTGTATGGCAATGGAAATCAACGCTAAACATTATATGTTCCTGAATACTACTTACGCTAATCCCCGAATATGGAATCTATATTTCCAGAAAAGGCAGGCGGCTCATACTTTGAGGGTACATGTAGTTATCGATCTGCATTGGAACGTATATATTATACGATGACGACCACCTCAAAGAGCTCGCATACGATACGAATACCGAAGAGGACGATTAAGCAGGTATCGAACCTGGGCCTTGTTCTGAGGGATTAAAATCACCCACAACCGAAGAAGTTATCGCGGGCGCGGGAGGCTTGTCATTTTCGACAACATGCGCAATAGGTTCACTTAATGGTAAAGGAGGTTGGTTCGCAACCAAATCCAATTCCTTTTCGGCAGCGTATTCTTCTGCTTGTTCGGCAAGCGCTTGACGATATTCTTTTTTTATGAGAGGCCAGGCCTGGCTTATCCGTTAAGATCCTGATCAGGGCGCGGAAGACCAAGGACATCGTAGACTTCCAAGTCCAGTAGTTCAACTAATTTCGGAATAATGCGCTCTACATTTCCTTGCGAAGGGAGACGACTTCCGTTTAACCACTGATTTACGATGGGAGGGCTGAAATCTAAATAATTGGCAAAACTGTTCAACGAAACAGACAAACGCTGGCGCGTTTGCCTGATTCTAAATTCCAAGAAGGCTCTTTCCAAAAGATCGGTAAATCGGGATAAATCCATTATGCAGGTTATTACAGCGGAAGAATTTTTAAGAATTTGTTTGAAGTCTTTGTGAGAGTGTCAACAAAGAGAATCTGAAATGAAAATGGGTTTCGTAATGGATCTGCCGATGATCGCCTCACTTATTTCTTCTGATAACCATTTTGAGTTGTAGATTAATTATTATTATATTATATTATACAAACAAGAATAATGCATGTGAAATATTTTTCTTTGACAGAAATGTATTTACAAGATATACTGCGCTTGTACTAATGTTATACATTTATTCAACCGTCAACATTTATCTGTTTTGCCAAATATATATTCTGATAATAACTTATTAATTGATTTGTATACAGTATTGAAATATGTTATATTTAAATTATTCATAGATGTATTTACCATATTGTAAAATTCTCAGTTATATGCTAATATATATACTATGTTGTAATATAATTTATAACCATGAATATTTTGGATGATCACACAAGGTTTTTGTAACTTCAAATTGGGATTTACTTTTACTTCCCAAATGGTTTGGAGGCAACCATGACCGCTGAAAAAGAAGGTTATTTACAAATTCCAAAATATCCACAGGATAAGTCCTCAATCCTTGTGGTGACTCCCCTTACAGAGATGGGGGAAATAATCTGTGAGAGTCTCAAGGAGGTGTCCAATTGTGAACACTTCTCCAATGCCTCTAAAACCATTTCGTATTTTAAACAACACGAGGATTGCAAACAAGCCATACTTGACATGGAAATGGGGGAGATGCGGGTGTTGGACCTTGGACGTGCTCTTCGGCGAATCAACCCCACAATAGAAATTGTAATAATTTCAAAAGAAGAACCCCCGACTGATTTGGAGGCAATTCAACCCTGGAAGTTTCTTCGCAAGCCGCTCTTGTTGGACAATCTCCTGGTTGCTCTCGGTTTTGAAACTGGCAAGGAAGTCATTTCATCCAATATCATTGATTTGGATGAAGAGAAATATGGGAACAGAGCGCCGTTACCCTGGGTAAATGATGCAGCTTTAGCAACCCGGCAACTCGCTCGCATGATTGAAAAATCCTCTGCACAGGAAGTGCTTCTAATACAAAATAATGCGCTCTGGTCATACACCGGTCAGCTTTCAGAAGAACTCCGTACATGAAGTGGATCACCTAATTACAAAGGCTTGGGACGGAAAGAATAAGACTGATCTTATGCGTTTCATTAAATTAGAAACAACCCAAACCGAACATGCACTCTATGCAACTCTTGTCGCGATGGGTGTGATTCTTGCCTTGGTATTCGACTCTGAAATTCCATTTTCCATAGTCCGTACACAGACAAATGAATTGGCATACATTTTATTGCTCCCGGATGGAGCAGAGGGGAAGGTCAAAGCATTGTCCTCAGGAGGCGTGGAGAACAAGGGGAAAATTGAAGAGAGACCGATTTCACGGAAGCAATTTACTGAATCATTGTTCAATACTGAGCGTGATGATGTGGAAATAAGATCCTCAAGTTATGCCTTCAACGAATTTGTTACCGCCCACCTGGCTGGTCAATCTTTAATAAAGACTGACCCTGATCAAAATGAAGGTTTATTTGGCGACTTGAAGAATCCAGAGCCAGCTGAGAGACTGTTGCCATCAGTTCATGGCAGCGGGGGTTATAAAAATGGTATCGCCAAGGAGTATAAACAGTCAGAGGAGAATCAAACGACGATCCTTCTTGAACCTGTTTCAGATGGTTTGTATAATCTGTCGTATTCCTGCCTGCTTATTCCCCGATTCGGTTCGCACCATCTAACCAAGGACCGGGTAAATCTGGTTTCGGTCTGCATGAAAGAGATTTACACCTCATATGGATGGCGACTTGAGTTCCTGGAGGCCAATCCAGATTATTTACGGTGGACAGCCAGCGTCCCTCCAACAATCGCACTGAGCGAGCATATTGATATCATTCGAAAAGAGACTTCCAAACGATTATTTGATGATTTTCCTCCATACAAGCAGGAGAAATCTCTCCAATGATTATTGGGCTCCAGGTTATTTAATCATGGGAGGAAAGAAAGCC
Source organism: uncultured Chloroflexia bacterium (assembly GCA_963760315.1). Classification (GTDB taxonomy): domain Bacteria; phylum Chloroflexota; class Anaerolineae; order Anaerolineales; family Villigracilaceae; genus UBA877. The sequence goes on along the minus strand of CAVXCK010000003.1, from coordinate 314,713 downwards.
ATTTCTGATCAACTTATCGTCGAATATACAAGACAAAGCCGGCAGAAATACGGCCTTTTGAAGGATTGATCCGGCCTCTTTCTCAAACCTGAGAGATCACCCTGCCTCCCCCTCCTTTCTTGCAATGAAGCCTGCGGAAGCCAATACTTAATGCCATATTGATTAGAACATCAAAGCCTGCCGGCTTACGAAAATGTTGAGCACACGTAGAATTTTATCCGCAGTCTTATAATATAATACAAACAAGGAAGAAAGAAACGACCAGATCATTTCATTATCAACACAGGAGATTCGCCCTATTCAGAGTTTAAGGATTTGAATCATGCCTGATATCACCACACAAAGAATGGGAGAGATCCTACGGCGTGTTTTTGAATTGTTGTGGTTTGAGCCTGATGGATTACCCGTTCACGATATTTTTGAACATGTTCGAAAATCCTCACAGTTATCAGAATATGAAAGGGGTTATTTTCCTTTTGCGGTAAGTTCACCAAGATACGAAGTTCTAATTCGAGTTGCGACTATCCCGCTTGTTAAAACTGGCTGGCTGGTAAAAACGAAAGGGCCGCTGGTATATTACCGATAAAGGTCGAAAAGCCAGCAAACAGTATGTTGATGCCGAACAATTCTTCGAAGAAGCCATTCGGCAGTATCAAGAATGGAAGGAAAGCGAAGAAAAACGTTTACGCGATATTAATTCGATAACAAAGTATGAAGCAGAGGAAAATTCCTGGGAACAAATTTATCAATTTATCCAAGGGATGTCTTCGGCAGAATTCAAGACCTTAACTTGCGACCTTCTTCAAGCAATTGGCTATTCTGTGGTCTGGGTCACTCCCTCCCAAAAAGAAAAAGGACAAATTGATATAATCGCCTTTTCAGATCCTTTGGGAGCCAAAGAACCAAGGATTGTTATTCATGTAAGTCATAAAGGACAAGTTATGACACAGGAAGGTCTGGGAGCCATGTTATCGGTTCTTGGACCAGATGATTATGGGATATTGGTTTCCTCGAGCGGTTTTACCAATCAGGTAAAGGAGGAGGCACTGGCGCACGCTCATCCATATATACGTCTAATTGATCTAGAAGCATTTGTTGACTTATGGGTGAAGAATTATGATAAATTGAATCTTGAAGCACGGCAGCGACTTCCCCTCAAACCGGTATATTTCTTATCGTTACCAGAATAATGCCAGACATGCATATAATCTTTCTTATTCAATATTTATAATACGAATGAGATAAAAGGACATTCATTACCATGGGGGATTTATTCCTAAGGGTTTAGAGAGAATGGCAATTGCGTTGGGTTTCATCCCTTGCGATATAAATGGCAAGGGATTTTCTTTATCATCCACCCGGTGGTTCTTCGAAATAAAGGTAACGCGTTCATCCAAACTCTTCACAAACTCGGGGTACCACTATGAAATAATTTTTCTGGTCAAATCATCACCGCTGAGTTCGTTGAGCACGGCGAAAATCAGTTACAGTCAGTAAGCCTGGCAGAGTAGATGGATGCCTAACGAGATCTACAGTGGACTTCGCAAAGCGGGTTCTCATCGATTAAAGGTGAAGGGGGAGAACCAACTGCGGCATAAGCAGCAGCGTAATGGTCAAAAAGAGTTTATACTTGCCTATTCTTGATTATTAATGAGTGCTTCATCTGTTTCAGCACTTTTAATAGTTTGAAAGTCCAGAAATTTCCAGCGAGTGGCACCGGTACATCCTTCGAGGCAACCCATAAACCTCACAACTCGGTGCCGGCAGGAATAAACCATGTGCCAACGGGTTGCTGAATAAGCATGGAAGCAAACGCTCCACGGGGATCCCCTGCCCCCTTCAGAGACCTTCAGCGGATACTATCCTGGCACCTTTGGATGGTACGATGAGCAATCTGACCGCCAGCCATTTCCTATAACAATGATCAGCAAATAATATGACAGATCCTCTTTCACTTCCCCATCAAGTTTCCTCCACGATCAACCATTCACTACGTATGTCCTTCCCTGTAGTCGCACTGAAATCGACCGTTATTACACATGGACTGCCGCAACCGAAAAACCTTCTACTGGCGCGAGATATGGAACGCTGTCGTGCGCGAAAACGGCGCCACGCCCGCCACCATCGCAGTTCTGGATGGGATTATCCGAGTCGGTTAACTGATGCAGAACTGGAGCGACTTGCAAACGAGACGAACGTCCGCAAGATCAGCCGGAGGGACTTTGCCATCGCCATCCTCAAAAAGGAAAGCGGTGGAACCACCGTCGCCGGGACGATGTTCGCAGCGCATCAGGCTGGGATCAAGGTCTTCGCAACGGGTGGTATCGGTGGCGTCCACGAGGTGGAGACGTTGGACATTTCCGCCGATTTGCAGGCCTTATCAGATACACCGATGATCGTCGTCTGCGCTGGAGCAAAAGCCATTTTGGATTTACCCGCCACGTTGGAATATCTGGAGACCATGGCCGTTCCGGTCTTAGGCTACGGGACGGACGAATTCCCCGCCTTCTACTCGCGACAGAGTGGACTACCCGTAAGCGCACGATTGGATTCACCCCAAGAAATCGTCGAGTTTGCCAAAGAACATTGGAAGATCGGTATGAAAAGCGCCGTGCTGGTCTGCCAGCCGCTTTCGCTCAAGGAAGCACTCCCCCGTGAAGAAGTGGACGGCGCCATCCAGCAAGCCCGCGGTGAAGCCCATGAACAGGGAATTCAGGGACAATCGTTAACCCCCTTCCTCCTAGCGAGGATGGCTGAATTGACCGGCGGCGCCTCCCTGAAAGCCAACCTGGCTCTTCTACTCAACAATGCCCGGCTGGCAGCTCAAATTTCTCAAGAATTTTCTTCCTCTCCTTGCAAGAAATTATGACTTTTTACTAATTGGATCAAATGTTGAACATTTATAGATCAAGAGACAGGTATTAAAATAGTTTATGTTTTCACTATTATACAAACCCTTGTGAAGCGGCCAATGAGGATGGAGGAATAACAACTCAGGTATAAATATTAATGCAGTCCAATAAAACTATTCAGAAAAGGTTGGAAAGATAATTTGAAGCGAGGAATAAACCTCGCTAATTCTTTACTTCGTGGGTATCTGGCTTGGCCAGCGAGTATCGGTGGGACGCCGCGTCCACGTGGGCAGACGAGTGTTGGTCACGCTGGGGGTAAGTGTCAGGGTGCGTGTGAGGGAGGGTTTCGGTGAGACTGTCGCAGTCGGGGGTTCTCCCATCACACGAAACTCTCCAAGAACCTTCCAGTCTGTCCCGACAAAGAAAATCAACTGGTATTTTCCGGGGAGCCATTGCTCGGCCGGAAGATCCAATTCATACTGACCAGAACCGCCGGTTCCAGATTTAGCATCCCAAGCGCTTGTCTCATATTTCAACAATTGACCGTTCAGGTACCAAATTGCTGTCCACTCGACACCGACTATCATGCGCTCATAAGTATAGGTAACGAAAACACGTGTGAGCGGGTTTAGAAAGACAATTTGCGGGTTGATCGCCTTGTAATTTTTCACATTCAACGAAAATACCAGCGGGCTGAAAATTGCCGCTGGATTGGGTGTCACCGAGCTCTCAAATTGCGCCTCGATGGCAATCGGAAGGAACGGCGTCCCGGTGACCGTTGGAGTGTAACTGATCTCCGGAGTCGGCGTGATGGTAGGTGTCAGCGAAATCGTCGGGGTTAAGCTGATGGTGGGAGTCAGGGAAATGGTTGGGGTTGGCGAAGGTGATGGGCTGGGCGGGAAGTAACTGGTAGGTCAAAGGTTCACCAAATCGACCCAACAGGAAGGCAAACGCGACCAAAACAACCGCAAAAATGATCGTCCGCCAACCGTCGCCACCTGCCTGCGGCGTAATCGGTAATAAGCCACCTTGCGCCCTTTGCGAATGGGCCGGAACCCACTCCATATGCTGAATAGTGCGCCCAGAATGGTGAGGATTACCGCCATGATAACCGCATCGTGAATATCCAGGTTCATCTGATCCGATTATACCTTCTTGACGCCCGCCGCGGAACGTGCTACATTTTTTCCATGTTCATTTTTCTCAAACTTGGTGGGTCGCTCATCACCGATAAAACCCGCCCTTATACCCCTCGTCTTGAAACGCTGGCCGACCTGGCTATCCAGATTTCCGCTGCGTTGCAGGAAAATACAGACCTGCGCCTAATCCTTGGACACGGCTCCGGTTCCTTCGGCCACCAGGCAGCCAGCCAGTTCGGCACCCGCGGTGGCGTTTCTGGACCCGAAGCATGGCGAGGCTTTGCTGAAGTCTGGTATCTGGCCTCGGCTCTGAACCGCCTCGTCATAGAGGCATTACGCAATTCCGGTCTCCCCGCTGTAACCCTGGCTCCCATCTCAGCAGTGACGGCTCACGACGGGCAGGTACTGCCTGGGACTTAACTCCTCTGAAAGCCGCGCTGGCAAACGGTTTGCTGCCGGTTCTCCACGGCGATGTGGTTTTTGACGAAGCCCGAGGCGGAACGATCCTCTCCACCGAAGATTTGTTCGCTCATCTGGCTCGCCAGCTTCACCCCGACCGCATCCTGCTGGCCGGGCTGGAAGCCGGTGTATGGGAAGACTTTCCCTGCCAGGACACGTCTAATCGGGGAAATGACGCCGCAAGGTTTTTGCACATCAAGCCCCTGGTCTGGGAAGCAGCTATCGGAGCTGATGTAACAGGCGGGATGCGGGCCAAAGTCACCGAGATGCTGGCACTGGTGGAACAGGTCCCGGATCTCGAAGTGCTTGTATTCTCTGGCGAAGAACCGGACAATATTCGCTTTGCTTTGGAAGGGGAAAATCCCGGCACGCGGTTGCATTGTTGACAGCCTGCCCATCCCACGATAAACTCATTTTTCAATTGAGAGGATGGTGTTTTCCCGCCAGTTCGAGGAAATAGAAGACCACAGTCTTCCATCGCACGAAGTAAGCAGTAAAGACAGCCAGAACCGCCCAGCTTTACGACCCATATTTCAAACCATATCCGCATTGCGAGAGAGAGATGCCTAAACCGCCCCCCACTTACCTGACCGCTGATGGTGCCGCCAAAATTCAAGCCGAACTTAGAAGAGTTGAAAGGTCCGCAACGAGAGACCCTGGCACGCCGCCTACGCAACGCCATCCAGATGGGTGATCTTTCGGAAAATGCCGACTACCACAAGGCCAAAGAGGACCAGGGCTTTCTTGAAGGCCGCATCCAGGAATTGGAATTCGTCCTGCGCAATGCTGTCATCGTTGAAGCAACGACGATTCCCAAAAATGTGGTCGCGGTCGGTGTGCGCGTGACCGTCCAGGAAGAGGGTTTCGACCCGGAGGTTTTCCATATGGTCGGAGCCCAGGAAGCCGATCCACGCACCGGGAAGATATCCCACAAATCCCCCATCGGGCGCGCTCTGATGGATCACCACGTCGGCGAGGTGGTGCAAGCAGAAACACCTGACGGGAAAATTAAATTAAAAATCCTGAAAATCGAATAATATAAACGGGCGACCCTATGGTCGCCCGAGATGATTCTAAGCCGGGGTCGCTGCTTTCGGCCAGACAGCAATCTCCAGGGTCAAGCGCTCGAAGTAACTGTCCTCGGGCAAGGCTCCCTGACCGTATTCCATGTCCGAAGCAGTCGCAACCAGTTGCAATGCGGCTGTCTCCAACACCACCTGCTTGCCACGTTCCACCATGAACGGTTCACCTTTAGCTTGAAGTCGCTGGAAAGTGGCCACATCGTTGAAAGCACGCGAACTCATCAGCACCTTTGTCACAGTCTGGATATCATTCTTATCGAACAGCCAGACTTCAAAGGCAGTCACTTTCTTGGGTTCTCCAACACCTATGGTTTCCGAGATGCCAATACCACACTCGCCCAGAAATTCGCCGGATGGCGAGTCGATGCTGAAGGAGTCGTCAAACAGATCGTCGCCCAAAACGTAAGTGGTCATGAATTGAGCAATTGGCTGTTCGTCGCCCTTGGTGGAATAATCGGTCATTTCGGTCTGGGTAGTATATCTACGCTCCCGTTAACCTTTCTATCAGATGTGGTATGACTGAATAGAGGGATCAAGTATTTAAAAACCGCAAATCCCAGAATGGCAAAAAGGACTAGTGCACCACCGATGATCAAGGGAGCGGATAATCCGCCCGATCTCGCAGGCGTTTGCCCGCCTCCTGGGGTCGCTGTTGCCGTGGATGCGGTGACTTGAATCACTTTGGAAAAATTCAGAATGGCGTTCTGGTCTGGATACTTCGCCTTGATTCTCTCAAAAACAGCCGGTCCATCCGCACCAAGCGCCTGGTAGCGCTGAACGGCAAGCTCTTTTACGGGATTACTTATAAATAAGTCTATCGTCATGCGCAAGTAATCATCCTGCAAATCAGATCGCAGCGAAGATGGGTCCGCGTTCGTCCACTGCACCGGCCATAATCCCCACCCCAACACCACCAAGCCTATAAACAAACCCATAACGAACCCCAGCGTCGCAGCGACGAACGGTTTCTTCAAGACGTCAAGGATTTTCATAGAAAGCTCCTTTAATTGGTTCGAATAACACGCTAATTATACAAAACCTTACCAAATTAGCCAACTCCTATTTCCATGGTGTTAACATTCTCGGAAAATGGTGCGCTAATGGGTGTAACCACCCAACAATAGACAAAATGATGGTATCTTCTGATCGCTAGAAGGTAAAATTGGATCCGAATCGTCATCATGATAGAACAAAGACATTTCGTCAGGCTTTTATTATTGTGATATTCTATAAATGGTCCGAATATTAAGGAACATCCATCAACAGGGGCTCATATTTTTAAGCAGGACTAGGTGATTCAGATAAATATGCAATCCTCCAAAGAATAGTAAAGACCTGACTTATTTTCGTTTCATCAAATATAACCAGCGTTCCAAATCACGGAGGGCGCTGGATGACTGGATGGTATACCACTTCCCAAACGCTGACTCGAACCCTGTTCGTGTGTATTCACCGAAAATATCCGCACGGTTGCGTAACAGCTTCTGGACCTGAGAATCACTCTTCGGTACGAATTCGACAATCAACCACTCCCCACAACTGGCAAAACAATCCGCCACCTGTTCCAATGGGACATTATTCGATATAGCCAGGTGATGGACCAGCGCCAGCGCCAGGACTGCGTCGACAGGTCCTCGTTCAAAGAAAGAGTTGCGCTCCCGGTTCTGCCAACCAATTGATGGACTAGGATTGGTCAGGTCGAGAACCAACGGCAGGAGATTTTGTTCGCCGCTCTCTTTGACCTGCCGATAGCTCACCTCCACCGCTGCTGGGTCAATATCAGATGATATTACATATGCTCCGGTCTCAGTGGCAACCCGGCTGAATATCCCTGTGTTCGCTCCCAGATCCCAAATGGTCCTTGGAGCAATTTTCGACAACCAGTCCCCCACCAAAACTTTCTTGTGTTCGAAAGCGAAACCGGTGTAGTTATTGGCTGCATAATAATTGGCCCATTCGGTCCCGGCAGGTTTCCATTCCAACTTACGGACGGTGGCACGGAGACTCTCAATCAGTCCGAGTAAAGCATTCTTGCTCATTTTGCGTCCACCACGTGCCTCGGTAACGGCAGTATCCGCATAGCGTTTCTGCGCATTGGCATGTAAATGGATATGGGTCGAAATTCCCAAATTCCAACGGGTGCGTCCAGGAAGCAATTGGCTGGCAAGGTCTAGTGGAACACCGTCAATGTATATGCGCAATAATTGGTTTAAACGTACATCCCGGTAAGCCATCAACGCGAGAGGCGCCAGGAAGTGCTGGCAGAATTGCCGATAAGCCACCCACGGCTCGCCCTCTTTGTACGTTTCAAAGGAAAGCGTGTCAATTAGCACAGGCTTTCCCCTGAGGAATTGAATGTTATATGCGCTGGCATCTTTGAGCGACATGCCCAACCTTAGAGCACGTTTCTGGATGGACAGCGTGGTCAGGGCCGCATCCTTCAACTGCCCAAATGACCATTCATATGGATACGAAATGAACGGTATCATCTCAGGGCAAAGGACTTTGAACGATAAATTAATATCAGCAGGCTGGGTGTCCGATTCAGTGTGTGGAATGAGAAATCCACCTTTGACCAATTTATCGTACAGGCCTGAGTCCATCAGCTGCGTGTAATCTTCGGCGTAGGCTTGGTTCACCTGCCGGTACAAAACATCCCCGAAGGTGAAAAGAAATCCGCTCGGGTCTCGAAATGAACTGCCGAGATTAATCTTTCTTGTCGTCGCCATCGTTTTCGTCGTCGTCATCGTTTACGTTGGTTTCAGGCTTGTTCTTGTTGAAAAGCCTTTTGACCTTGCGCCAACTGACACCAACGAAGATCACAATACCAGCAATACTTGCAATCAGCAGTTGAATGAGAAAACTTCCTGAACCAGGATCTAGATACAACCAAATCATGATAACCTCCTAAGCAGTCTCCGGGACGACATCATCCAGAAGGAAAGTATCTTCGCAGGCCAGACATTGCGCCTCGCGTTTATTGGCAACGACCAGCATTCCCTTGCAATTTGGACAAGGTTGGGCAAGCGGACGTTTCCAAGAAGTGAAATCGCAATTGGGATAATTAGCACAGCCGAAAAAGATTCGACCTTTGCGCGTCTTGCGAGATACAATTTCGCCGCCATCCTTCGGACAAATCACACCAATTTTCTCCAGCCAGGCTTCGGTATGGCGGCATTCCGGGAAACCGGAACAGGAGATGAATTTGCCATAACGCCCATAACGGATGACCAGCTCCTTACCGCAATCCGGGCAGGCTCGCCCAATTGGCTCCGGGCCGGTCTTGACAACAGGCATCTCAGCCTGAGCCTTTGCCACTGTGACAGAGAAGGGCTTGTAGAACGCATCCATCACTTTGACCCAATCCGCCTGGCCTTCTGATATTTTATCCAGGTCTTCCTCCATACGGGCGGTGAAGGTCAGGTCAATGATCTCGGGGAAATACTGCCCCATCAGATCGTTGACCAGAATACCGGTCTCGGTTGGAATGAGCCGCCGATCCACGCGTTCCACGTAGCCGCGTTGCTGAATTGTCGAAAGCGTAGGGGCGTATGTGGATGGGCGCCCAATGCCATTTTCCTCCAGTATCTGCACCAGCGATGCTTCAGAATAACGCGGCGGCGGCTGGGTAAAGTGCTGCTCCGGGATAAGCCGCACCAATTCCTGCTTCTGGCCTTCAGCAATCGAGGCCGGGATACGGACATTCATCTCATCTTCTTCCTCAGATTTCTTATCCTCATCTTTCGCTTCTTCATATACGATCAGGAATCCAGGAAACTTAACCGCCGAACCAGCTGCTCTCAGCGTATATGCATGGTCGGACCCCTGACCGGTCACATCCACCGAGAGAGTGTCATAAACTGCGACTTCCATTTGCGAAGCGACAAAGCGCTGCCAGATGAGTTGATAGAGCTTGAACATGGCTGGATCAAGGAATGGCTTGACCTTATCCGGGTCGCGCAAAACCGATGTCGGGCGGATGGCTTCGTGGGCCTCCTGGGCGCCAGCGACTTTCTTCGTATATTCCGGAGCTTTTTCTGGCAGAAAATCATTACCATAACGTTGGGCAATGTACGCCCGCACCTCATTACGCGCCACCTCGGCGATATTGGTCGAGTCAGTCCGCATGTAGGTGATGAGACCTGTTGTACCGCCTTCGCCCACATCCTGGCCTTCATAGAGTCCCTGCGCAAGGCCCATTGTCCGCTTGGCAGTAAAACCCAATTTGCGGGAGGCTTCCTGCTGGAGCGTGGACGTAATAAATGGCGCGGATGGTTTGCGCCGCCTTTCACCGCGCTTGACTCGCGTGACAATATAAGGCGCCTTTTCCATATCCACCAAAAGGGGCTTGACGATTTCTTCATTGCCCAATTCGGGGTCTTTTTCATCAATCTTCACCAGTTTGGTGATGAAAGTCTGCTTTTGCCCCTGCGGACGCAATTCCGCCCCGATGGACCAATATTCCACCGGGTTGAATGCGTCAATCTCGCGCTCACGCTCCACGATCAAACGCAAAGCCACGGATTGCACACGTCCCGCTGAAAGGCGACTGCGCACCTTTTCCCACAAGATCGGGCTGATGCTATATCCAACCAGCCGGTCCAGCACGCGCCGGGCCTGTTGGGCATTGACCAACTCCATATTAATTTCGCGCGGGTTTGAGAATGCTTCGTTGATGGCATGCTCGGTAATCTCGTGAAAGACCACACGCTTGGCCAGTTTCGGATTAATTGCAGCGGCTTCCATCAAATGCCAGGAAATGGCTTCGCCTTCCCGGTCAGGGTCGGTTGCAAGGTAGATTTCTGCGGCTTCTTTTGCCAGTTGTTTGAGTTCCTTGACGACAGCTTTCTTCTCATTCGGAACGCGATACTTCGGGGCGAAGTTGTTTTCCACATCCACCGATAACTGCGAGCGCAGCAGGTCGCGCACATGCCCGACCGAGGCCCGGACGGTGTAACCCTTTCCAAGGAAACGTCCCACCGTCTTAGCCTTGGCAGGGGACTCGACGATGACCAATTTACCACTACGCTTGTCAACTTTTTCCGGCTTGACCATTCCTTCGTGCGCATCTGTTTTTCCGATTCGGTACAAGGTGGTGCCGCATACGCCGCAGGTGCCGCGCGTAACCGGCGCACCTGCGGCGTTGAATAACGCTTGAGGCTCAACAATTTCCCGTTTGGTCTTGCACTTCATGCAATAGGCTTCCACGAGCTACCTCCTAAAGATAATCTTCACGCTGCGATTTTTTCAAGTCTGCGATAACCTGACGCACCTGTTGGGCCTGGTCACGGCGGCAGACCAGCAGTGCGTCACCCGAGTCAACCACAATCAAATCATCCACGCCAATCGTAACGATGAGTTTCTTGCCGGATGAAAAGACCAGGGAGTTATGCGTTTCAAGGGGCATATATTCGCCATTGACAACCACATTTCCGTCCTTATCCGGTATGAGCACATCGAACAGGGAATCCCAAGAGCCAATATCGCTCCATTCCAATCCATCGGCTAATAGTACGGCAACATTGGAAGCATGTTCCATGATACCGTAGTCTATCGTCTCCGTTTTGAGTCGCGGCCATGCGGACCTGAGGACAATCTCCTGCTCTGACGTGCCCCAAGCTGCCCCGATCCGGTCAAGTGCCACTTTCAGGTCCGGCATCTGGCTGGAAATTTCATCCATGATACGGTCGGCGCGCCAGATGAACATGCCGGAATTCCAGGAATGGATACCATCTGACAGCATGATACGAGCGGTTGCTTCGTCCGGTTTTTCGGTGAAATGCAATACCCGATAAACCGGGTGATCAAATTTTTCAGGAAGTACATCATCACGCTGGATATATCCATAGCCAGTGGCCGGAAAGGTAGGAGTGATGCCAAGAGTTACCAGATAATCCTTTCGCGCCACCTGGACTGCCGTACGTATAACCAGATGGAACAACTCGCGATTGCGGATGAAATGGTCAGCAGGCAAGACAAGCATCACAGCCTGTGGGTCACGTTTTGCCAAAACCTCTGCTGCCAACCCAACGACCGAGGCCGTACCGCGTGGCATGGGTTCAATCAGAAAATTAGCCTCCGGAAGCTGCGGAGCCTGAGTTTTAAGTTCCTGTTCCTGTTCCGCAGTAGTGACGATGCAAACCCTTTCCGGGGGAACAAAGCCTTCGAGACGGTCCAGGGTGATCTGGAAAAGGGTGCGCTCTCCCAGCAATGGTAGAACGTGTTTGGGATGTTTCTTTCGTGAGATAGGCCAAAGACGGGTTCCACCGCCGCCAGCCATGATGACCGCATAAGTTGTTCCATAACTTAAGGCGTGTACTCGGCCTGTTCCTCTCTCACTGCTACGTAATTCAGACCGCCCACCTGGCGCACCAGTCCTTTGAGTTCCATCATTACCAGTGTGGCTGAGACACGCTCAATCGGCAAGCCGGTCTGGTTGCGGATCTCATCCATGTGCAGGGGTTCATGGGTCAGCACGCTCATCAGCTTCGATTCGGTTTCATCGGCGGGCAGGACCTTCCGCACGAGTCGCTGTTCGGTGACGCGGGTAAGGTTCAAAACATCCAGCAGGTCATGGACGGAGAGCATTGGGCGCGCTCCCTGGGCTATCAGCCTGTTCGTACCCTTGCTCTGTGGAGCCAGGATATTGCCTGGCACCGCAAATACTTCCCGACCCTGGTCAATAGCAAACTGGGCAGTGATCAGCGCACCACTGGTCTCTCCTGCCTCGACTACCACCGTCGCCATTGAAAGTCCGGAGATGATGCGATTGCGCGGCGGAAAATTGGAGGCATCCGGCGGTGTTCCCGGGGCATAATCGCTGATGAGCGCACCGCTTGCCATCATCTTCTCGGCGAGCTGGGTATGTTCAGGTGGGTATATGCGGTCCACGCCGCAACCCAACACGGCGATCGTCCGTCCCCCGGCCTTGAGGGCAGACTGGTGGGCTATCGCATCCACCCCCGCGCCAGCCCGGAGACAACTGTCACGCCATTGGCAGCTAGAATACGAGGCCAGTTCTTCGGCCACCTGCCGTCCGTAGGCGCTGACCCGCCGTGTCCCAACCACGGCAACGGCCCAGGAATCTTCGGTTGTTAATGCGCCACGTACGTACAGGACAGGCGGCGGTTGATCAATTTCCTTCAAACGCGGTGGATAAAGTTCGTCGTCCCAGGTCAGGATCTAATACCCTGGGCAATAACCTTCGCAAGGTATTTGTCCAGATCCACACCGGAACGCACCTGTGCCACACGCTCAGCCAGTTTTAGCACTGAGGCCGGCAGCCTGGAGAGCATCCGTGGAGCCTGCCAGGCGAGTGCCAGGTCACCAAAATGATCGCGCAGGGCTTGCAGGCGTACCGCCCCAATGCCTTTGACCAGATTGAAGCCAACCCAGTAACGTTTATCGTTCACGGTTCCCTTACTTCCACAATTTCTTCATAACTCTATGGTTTCTTCTCAATCGAAAGGCATGGAATTACAGGGTTTACCTGCTCAAAGAATAAATTCTGAGCCAAAGTGGCTAAAATGAAAGGAATGAAGAAAATTCGGTTCAGCTATTTGCGCAGTATCTTGTGATTACGAATTCAAACCTTCTTCATCAACAAGGCCAGGAAGTAAACGCACTTCTATTTTTTTTGCGTCCAGGTCCACGTTCATAACAACCTCGGGGATCGCCGGGAGCAGTAGCTCGCGCCCATTTGAGTCCGTCACTACATAAACATCGTTCGCACCAGTTTCCAGGATCTCTGTCAATGTACCGAGGATGTTACCTGCCTCATCCACTACTTCCAGGTCGAGGAGTTCGTGAAAATAAAACGCGCCTTCGGGTAGTTCGGGCGTCTCCGATGCAGCGATAGAGAGAATCTGGTTTCGATAACGGCCTGCCTGCTCGGGAGTAGTTACGTCCCTCAAAGCCAAGAAGTAATCCTTCATTGTGCTGACGACGGCTGGCAATGATCAACTTCACATGCTTTTCGCCAAGGTAGATGGCTTTCTTCGGGACTAACCGTTCGGGAAAATCGGTATAGATTTCCACCACTACTTCACCATGCACACCATGCGGACGGCGCACCTTCCCAACTACCAAGAAAGCAAGCCCGCCAGCAGTTGGCGGGCCTGCCGGTCGTTCTTTGGCACCAGACATACTGTCAGGGTTCTACCACATCAAGCGTGACCTGGCTTCCTTCACGCTCAGCGGCCACCCGCAGCAAAGTGCGGATGGCATTGGCCACCCGCCCACCTCTTCCGATGACACGACCCATGTCGTCTTTGGCAACACTCAGTTCCAGTGTTACCCGGTTGCCATGACGGATCTCGTCAACAGCAACTTCATCCGGGTGGTCTACTAGGGATTTAGCGATATATTCTGTGAGTGCTTTCATAGCATCTCAATATTAGTGTGTTGAACGACTTTCTTGCACAGCCCACACGGATAGGGATTGCGTTATTTCAAATGAAGTCGTTGCCATGATCATTTACCGGTTTTGTTGGTGGTGATGCGTGCCCGCCCTGGCTGTTTCAGCTTCGGCCAGCAAAGTCTCAACAGATTCACCAGCTTTAAAACGCTCAAAGCGTTCCGCGGTGCCAGCCGTTTTGAACAATTGTGCCACCGACTCGGTCGGCTGGGCACCTTTACTCATCCACTCGTAGATGCGGTCTTCTTTGATATTTAGAGTAGCCGGTTCAGTGCGCGGATTGTAGAAACCCACGATTTCCAGGAAACGACCATCGCGCGGGCTTTCTTTGTCCGCAATGACCAGGCGGTAAGACGGCTGGCCCTTTTGACCAGTACGGCGAAGACGAATACGAACCATCAGAAATTTCTCCTTCAAATACATATTTTCAGATTTTTGGCTCAGCAGGCTGCACAATGAGGGGCAGAAAGGAGTGCACCGTGCAGTGCTGAGAACCTTCAAATTAGACAGGGCAGGGTTTGCAAATTGCCTAAAGACACCCTGCCCTGGGTGACGACAAACGCCACCCCTACATTTTACCTCATCCGAACAAACGCGACAGCCCGCGTCCGCCGGTTTTTTGCAGCATTTTGAACATTTTTTGCATTTCACGGAACTGTTTCACCAGCCGGTTCACATCCTGGACATCAAGTCCGCACCCACGGGCAATTCGTCTGCGGCGACTAGCATTCAACACATCCGGGTTTCGGCGCTCGGAGAGCGTCATCGAATTGATGATCGCCTCTGTGCGGTTCGTTGAACGGTCCATTTCTTCGGGTGAGATATTGCGTGCAGCCCGACCCATTTCACCAGGCAGCATATCCATCATCTGGCTCATCGGACCCATCTTTTTTGACGAGCGCAACATTTCAACCAGGTCTTCAAGGGTAAATTCGCCTTTGGCTAAGACGTTCCGCTTGCCTTTGTGCCTGCTTTTCATCGAAGGCTGTTTCAGCTTTTTCGATCAAGCCCAGTACGTCACCCATACCCAGGATGCGGGAAGCCAGGCGTTCCGGTTGGAAGGCTTCCAGCGCGTCCAGTTTTTCCCCAGTTCCAATAAACTTGATCGGGACACCGGTCACTGAACGGATGGAAATGGCCGCCCCACCACGCGAGTCACCATCCATTTTTGTCATGATGAGACCAGTCAGCGGGACGGCATCCCGGAAGCCTTCAGCAACATGCAGAGCTTCCTGGCCAATCATCGAATCCACCACGAGCAGAGTTTCAGCGGGTGGCACATTTTGCACTAAGTGCTTGGAGTTCATCCATCAAGGATCAGCATCCAATTGGGAGCGGCCAGCTGTGTCCACGATGACAACGGTGTAGCCACCATTTTTCGCTTTTTGGAAGGCGCGCTTTGCCAGTTCGGGTGGTTTGAGATGAGCCTCGAAAAAGACCGGAACATCCAGTTGCTGGCCCAGGGTCCGCAATTGCTCTACTGCAGCAGGGCGGTATGGATCTCCGGCCACGAGCATAACGCGTTCTCCTTGCCCTCGTAGGAATGTTCGCCAGTTTCCCGGCAGCGGTCGTTTTGCCCGATCCCTGCAAACCAACCAGCATCAGCATGCGCGGCTTCTCGCCAGAAAGGTTGAGCGGAGCTGGTTCCCCGAGCGTGGTGATCAGTTCCTCGTTGACGATTTTTACGACCTGCTGGCCCGGATTGAGAGCCTTCGAGACTTCCACACCAATTGCACGGCGACGCACACGGGTGATAAAATGCTTGACCACGCTGTAGTGCACGTCGGCTTCCAATAGCGCCAAGCGGACTTCCCGCATAGCAACATCAACGTCGGCATCAGATAGTTTGCCTCGTTTCCGCAGTTGGTCAAAAAGGTCGGTAAGTCGTCCGGTCAGTGTCTCGAACACGTTATCTCTTCATTAAAAAAGCAATTGCCCGAAGGCGAACAGATTTTAGCCGATAACAAGCAGATGGTCAAGGAAAAGCGTGTCCAAATGGAAGTATCAGGGTTATACCTCGTGTATAATCGAGTGTCTCAGAATCTCCTGCCAAAGGAGAAATTATGTCGAAAGTTGCAGTTATTACCGATAGCACCGCCTATATCCCTGATGCCATACTGAAAGCACATTCCATTACCGTTGTGCCCCAGGTATTGATCTGGGGTGAGGAAACTTTCCGAGACGGGGTGGACATCATGCCGGATGATTTCTACAAACGACTGGAGACCGCCAAGGTCATGCCAACCACATCCCAGGTGGCCATTGTTGACATGAAAGTAGCCTTTGAGAAACTACTGGAAAGTGGTTATGATGTGCTGGGTATTTTCATCTCAGCGAAACTCTCCGGCACCATGCAGTCCGCCATCCAGGCGCGTGAAATGCTGCCAAAAGCCACCGATAAAATTGCCATTGTTGACTCCAATTCCACGGCGATGGCGATGGGCTTCCATGTACTTCTCGCTGCCCGCGCTGCCCAAGATGGAACCAACCTGACTGAATGCCAAAAACTGGCAGAAAAAGCCCGCGAGCACACCGGTGTTTATTTCGTTGTAGACACACTGGAATTCCTGCGCCGCGGCGGCCGCATCGGTGGCGCTCAGGCGTTATTGGGTTCAGCACTGAATATCAAGCCGATCCTCGAACTTCGGGATGGACGGATCGAATCTGGTTGAAAAAGTTCGCACCAAGAGAAAGGCGCATAGACCGGATGATCGACCTGGTTGCCGAGCACGTTGCAGGTCGAGACTCCGATCCGGCTGGCCACGCTGCATGCCAATGCCGAGAGCAGAAGCGCGCGCCACTCTCAACGCCGCCTCCAGCCGGCTAAAGCCAATTGAGATCGGTTTTTGCATCCGTCTCGCCGGTCATTGGGACGCATGCCGGTCCAGGAACGATCGGATTGGCGTTTATGGCCGGGATGTAAAAAGAAACCATGATATTAAGTCAACACCGAAAAGGTCTGGCTGATGCCAGACCCTTCAATTTATGCCAGGAAAATGTATATTGTGATTGACGGTTATCCACGAAGCAGGTATAATCCGCCTTCGGCTCAAATCAAGAAATTACGGGAGTAACCGATATGGAAACAACAAACGCGGCGCCGGAAAACGCGCTGCAACCAAAGACACGTCTGACAGGTAAAGTCATTAAAACCACCATTGCGGGGGCCATTGTGGACATCGGGCAAAAAGTACCCGGCGTCATCCACATCTCACAATTGCAAAAAGACTCGGTCAACCGGGTCGAAGACATTGTCCAGGTCGGCCAGGTAGTTAACGTGTGGGTTCGCCGCGTTCACGACGACCGTGTGGAACTAACCATGGTAGAGCCTTTGACTCTTGAATGGCGCGAACTGAAACCAGACATGGTCGTCAAAGGCAAAGTATCCCGCCTGGAAACGTATGGAGCATTTGTGGAAATCGGCGCTGAACGCCCCGGCCTTGGTGCATGTCAGCGAAATCTCGCACGACTACGTCAAGAACCCTTCCGAAGTACTGAAAGAGGGCGATGAAGTCGAGGCTAAAATCCTGGATGTGGACCGCCGCAAGAAGCAAATCCGCCTGAGCATCAAAGCCACAATGCCCAAACCTGAAGAAGTGGTGGCTGAAGTCAAAAAAGCCGAACCACGCAAGGCTCGCAGTGAAAAGAAAGGCAAGAAAAAGGAAGAGTCTGTCGAGGAAGCGGAATCCAAAGAACCCGAACTGACGGCTTTCCAGATTGCCTTCCAGAAAGCCCAGAATCGGGCAGATGATAAAAAAGATCTACAAAAAGCAAGAAAACCAAAACCCAATCTCAAGGAAGAGCAGGAAGAGATCTTCAACCGGACGCTTGAGAATCGCATTACACCAGGTTAATCCAACACGTAAACGATAAACCCTGACAAGCTAAATTACCTGTCAGGGTTTTTCTTATTGGGCTTTAGGAACCGCCGGAGATTAACCTCCAGCGGTTTTGTTTAGTATATCTGTCCCTTTGCTTGCATTTCCTTCAAAAACTTTTCCCGATTGGCAGAGCGGGCGGTCTTACCGCTGGAGGTTTTGACCAGCCAGGGATGCCTGACCAGATGGACATAGCGCAGCGCCACCGCTGAACCGCGCGTCACAGCATAGCGAATGCCGTCTGCGATCTTCTGGCGTTCGGCAGGGTCGTCGATATCTACTTCAGCCACCATGACCACATCCTCAGTTCCGGTGGCCTCGTTGAACACACCAAAGGCCGAGGCGCGTCCCGGCATGAACGCCAGGCACTTCGTAAGCCAGCAGTTCCAGGTCCTGTGGATAAATATTCTTGCCGCCGACGATAATCAGGTCTTTCTTACGACCAGCAATAAAGACTTCTCCATTGAATATATAACCATAGTCACCCGACATATACCAGCCGCCTTCCAGGAAAGCCTTCTTCGTGATGTCGGGGCGGTTGTAGTAGCTCGTGAGCATGCAATTGCTTTTCAAGACAATCTCGCCGATGTGGCGTTCCGGAAGATCGTGGCCTTTCTTGTCTACTACACGGATAGCGGTGTTGGGAATTGGTTTTCCACAGGACATCATCTGAATGACAGGGCGACCGTCGAAGGCGGGACGTGCAATGAGATCGGAGGTGAACGACTCGCGATCAATATCCTCGACGTATGGCAGCTTGCTCATATCATTCTGGGTGACGGCGAAAACGTTTTCTGCCATTCCATACGAGGTCTGAAGTGTCTCGAGGCGCAAACCATACGGCTTGAAGCGTTCATAGAACATCTCGTGACTTCTACATTTAACGGGTTCGGCAGTATTGATGGTCGCGCGCCAAGAGGTAAGGTCCACCCCTTCCATTTCTCGGTCGCGGATTTTTTGCGCACAGAAGTTGTAGGCAAAATTTGGCAGCCAGGTAAGCGTACCTTGATAGGTTGAGATAGCCTGCATCAAGCGATAGGGAGCACGCACCCAATCGAAGGGTGACATTTGAACCACTGGAATACCTCGCAGGATGGGCATCAAAAAACAGGCAATTAATCCCATATCATGGTAGAGCGGCAACCAGGAAACGATCACGTCTTCTTGCGTGAGGCGAATGGATTCAGCATAAGCATCCAAATGATTGAATATCGAGCGGTGGGAGAGCGCCACACCCTTTTGCAGGCCCGTGGAACCGGAAGAGTGCTGAAGCAGAACCACATCTTCCTCCTTACGACGAAGTCCACCGAAGGCGGCAAAATCGGGGAGGCAGGGACGGTTGGCGGTACCCTCAGCCCGGTCGCTGATGATCACCGCTTTCACCGAGTCTTCGCCAGGTTTGAGAGCAGCGCGGACCTCTGACTCAAACTCGCAATAGGTGACAATTGCTGTCGGCCGGGTGTGAGCCACAAGCTCAGCGAGGTCGGTTCGGTACCGGTCTGGGAGGAGTTTTTCTGTCAGGAATGGCATAATGGACGGGATGGCTCCAAGCAATACAGCTCCAAAGTAGGCATAGATCAAATCCACATCATGCTGGAGGATGAGCAGGACCACATCGCCGGGCTGGATGCCATTTTGAGTGTAAGTCTGGACATAGCCCGAGGAACCATGGATGAGATCGCGATAAGTCACCGGTTGGTCGGGCTGACCGGCAAAGAGCATGGTAACGCTGACTTTTTCCGGTGTCTGCTCGTAATGGCGTTGGAGGTTCTCTGAAAAAATTGGCATATTACTGGCGTTCCTTAATGAAAGCAGTCAGCTGGTTCAAGTTGTCGAAGGAGGAGGCATTGAGTTCCGCATCATCGATACGCACACCAAAATTCTTCTCGACAAACAGGGATAGATCCACAAGGTGAAATGAGTCAACAAGCCCACTGGAAAGCAGGGGTTCGTCCGATTTGATGATCCGGTCGGGTTGTTTCAAGATTTCAGCAGCGATGTATTTCGCCAGAATGGTAGGGATTTCGTCGGTCATATGAAACTCCTTATTGTGAAATTAGTGAGAACGGCCTATTGTAATCGAAATTTATTCTGGCCGCACCAACCAGGCTGCATTGCTAATAAAAAGAAAGTCGTTTCCCGACAGTCCGAGGGCATTGCTCAAATCATTCGCCTGTCCTGATGCCACATCCACTTGCCAGAGACGAATGGAGTAAGAGTTATCCTGCCAGTCGGTACCCAGCCAGAGAAGCGAGGCACCGTCCGGGGACCAAACGATGTTCGGGTTCAAAAGAGTGACGGATTTGAGTTGCCGCGTGGTGAAATCCTGCGGATTAATCAGGTAGTTATTGCCGCCGGTCACGCGCCCCGAGTAGTCGCTGCGCTCTTCCATGTTGATTGCCAGCCAGCCGCCGCCGGGCTGCCAAGCCATGTCAGCCAGGATATTGCCATACAGCGGGTACTCGCGCGGTCGATTTCCACTGAAATACGCAAAAGCCAGGTTGCTTTTATTCTCACCGGGAGCATAGGCATACGCCATCACCGATCCAACCGGCGAGACCAATGGCCGTGACATCCCACTCAACGACTGGCTTTCCCCGGAAGCCAGGTCAGTCAACCAGGAGCCCATCTGGTTGCACTGACCGGTGGAATTGCACACCCCGCTCTCCCAGGTAAGACGCGTCCCATCCGTGGATGGATATATCTCCACGGGTTCGGCATCTGGACTGAGAGGCGTCAGCCCGGATCCATCAGGCTTTATCAACGCAAGCGAGTTGACATTATTTTGATGGAGGATAAGAGCTATATTTCCATCCGGGAGCCAGAGTGTGCCTGCCTTGCCAGAAGGGAAGAATTGGTCGGTGAGCAGGGTCAAGGTCGAGCCGTCGGTGCGGTAAAGAAAATTGCCCTGGTTGACCAATAAAAATTTTCCATCCGGAGAAGCGGATTGGAAATTAAAGCCGGGACCGAGGAGTTGAGCTATTGTCCGTGAGGATAGGTCGAACAGGTAAACGCCCCGGGAGTTGTATACTCCGTTCTGACGGGACATAATACCGAAAACGATCCGGTTGGTGCTGGACTTCAAGCTGGGTCCGCCCACGGGGACGGGCAGCAGGTTCGAAGTCCGGGTGGGTTCGGGTATTGCGGTAGGGGTAATGGTGCTTGTGGAGGTCGCGTTCCGCACACCATGCCAGATGCTATCCAATGCTTGAAGGCCGGTGGAACTGCGCGTGTTCCAACCTGCAGTGGAGATATGGAACCCGTCATTGCGGACAGGGTCCATACCATGGTTGGGAAGGGATTGGACAGCCAGCCAGAAATTCCAGAGTGGAAGGTCAAACTCATAAGCGAGTTTGGCGGTGGTCAAATTAATACCATGGTCGCCTTCAACGTTGTCGGCTTTGGTGGCAAGGATGGGGACTGCTCCGTGGGCGATGACCGTCTCGATGACCTGACGCATGTATTTCTCGTATGTCTCCGGGGTGCGGCCTTCCCACCAGACTTCGAAGCTGATGAAAACGATGCTGGGCCGGGTGACGCGAAGTTCGCACTCGAGGGGATTTTCACCCGGCTGACAAACTTCGGGGTTGGCCCACAACGGCGAGAGGACGGTGGCGGCGTTGAAGCCACCCTTTACAGCCTGGCCGTCGGTATTGAAGTAGCCGGAGAAATTGTCGATCGTTTCCTGGAGGTACTGGTAATCGCTGAGGTTGTAGCGGTCGGGCAGGTCGAAAAAGCCCATAAAGGCAGCCTTGATATTCTGGCAATCGCCAACCTTCGAGAAAGCATGCGGGTTGGTGCCCATCAACAGACCGGCCTGGTAGATCTCGATGGCCCGCCCGGTCACGGACGGCACGATCGGCCATTTCTGCCACTGCTCGGGCGGGAGGCGCGTGTCGGAGGTGGCGGTAGGGTTCGGGGCGAGGGTGGGGAAAATGATGGAAGTGGGCGGCGGGGCCAGTTCTGCAGTAGGGGTGACCGATGGGGTGCCAGTAACTGGCAAAGGAGTCGCTGCAGCGCCACAGGCTGTCAGAATGAGAACAAATAGAATATTGAAGAAGATGGGTTTCATTGTTATTTAATGTGTTGTTCAGGGTTGTTCTGTCACACCGTGCCAGACTGCGTCAATGGCCTGCAAGGCAGTCAGATTGCGCCAAGGTCGAGCTGACTGCATCCGGATCGGATCGTCGAAATAATCCTGGGCGATTGTCAGGTGGAAACCGTCCTTAAAAGACCATGATTCGGAAGTGGATAGGTGACAGCCCAAAAATTCCAGAGTGGAATTTCGTATTCGTAGGCCACACGGGCAATGGCAGAATTGATGCTGTTATCGCCTTCAAGGTTGTCGGCTTTGGTCGCCAGGATTGGAACAACATCCTGTGAAAGGACATACTCCACCACAGAGCGCAAGCGGGTCTCATAGTCCGTGGCAGGTTTTCCCGCCCACCAGGTCTCGAAACTAATCAGCACAAAGGTTGGATTGTATCGTGCGTATCTCACATACCATCGGCGAGTTCGTTCTTACAATGCACCGGATCGGTAAAGTAAAGTGTCTGCACGGCAGCCACGTTCAATCCACCCTTGACGGCATAACTGGTGCGTTCCCAAGAACCGGCGAAATGGTCGATTGTCGGTTGGAGATATGCATATTGTTCGCCCAGGCGATAATTCCCGGTATCGAATATGGACAGGAATACCGAAGGCACATTCTGACAATCTCCAAATTTGGAAAAGCGATTCGGATCGCGGCCAAGCGCCAAGCCACGCTGGTAGACGTCAATCATGTGCTTAGACACGCCCGTCGGGACGACCGGCATGGATTTCCAGGCATCCGGCGAAAGCGTGGCTGTGGAGGATGAAGTAGGGATGGGCGTCTCGCCAGGTTGCAGGGTCTCCGTGGGTGAGGTTGTTGGTACCGGGACCTTGGTAGTGGTTTCCGTTTCTGTTTCCGTTGCCGGAATGGTCGCGCCGCTGCTACAGGCAGCGAGGAAAACAAATAATGTAACGATATAAGGGAAGTGTCTCATGGACAACTCTGCTGTAATGTGGTTTGCTTCACCCGTCCAGCCAATATAGACTCACCTGCAGGGGTCAGGTGGATGGCACTATTGGTAAATTCATTTGCCGGGACAATATTCCACAAATCGAGATAATTCCAGCCACCCGCCTCTGCTCGCGCCGACATCATCTCCCGCCACTGGTCATAAGCCCAACGCGGGTAAAGAAAATTGTACCGCAAATCCGCTGTTTTCACCAACGCTGATAAGCATTGGCTCGTTGATCAGCATCAGATGGCGTATCTCCAGCGATGCGCAAGCCAGCTTCGAGCACCCCAAAAGCCAATGTGAATTCATCCAATGTCGGCGGTTGCATGTCATGGAAGGTGATATCGGTATTGAAATCGGTTTGGGCATGCTGATAATCAGCGGGATAGGTCTGATCAATGCCAGTCGCAGACCACAACACACCATACATCTGAAGACGGAACAAATCTGCCAGGGCGCGTCGCTGACCGATGAGGGTGTTGTCCCAAAAACCAGGACGGATGAGCGCAGGGTCATTCGGGTCGAGCGGCAAATTATAACGGGCGATCAAACTCGTCCACCCGAGCGGCGTTGTTGGCGACAATGGGCGAGGAAGTTGTTTATCAATGGGGAAGGCTTCCAAGGATCACGGGCCAGATAACGAGGTCCGGCTGGTAGCGCAGTGCGTAATCCAGCACCATTAAATCTTTCGTCAAAGAAATGGTCGGGTAACCCAGGTTATACACACGGACCGTCTTCCCACAAAGGGATAGTCCCGCTGCGTCCAGTTGACCGGCAAGGGTCTCTTCGGGACGCAGGAGGGTACCCCAGATGGATGAATCACCAATAACGATGACCCGGTACTCGTCCGTCGGTTTCGGGCCGTCGGCAATAACATGTGAAGCGAACATGGCGTCCAGGTTGAAAAGGCTCAGGTTGTAGGACTGGGACGAATCTTCACCAAAAGGAAAACGCTGGCGGCCGGCAAAGAGATGATTATAGAAGGAAAGCTTTCCCAGCTGGGCAGAATTCACGGCAGCAAAAGACAAGTCGAACAGAAGAAAAAGGACCAAGCCTTTAAGGAAGACGTTGCGAAGAAATCGGGAATTCATATTATGCCAGACCAAATAATACACGTAAGTAATGGACGAAATGGACAGATCCGGAAGGCAAAGAAGACCCAAGCCAAGTGCGACAAATTGAAAGTCAGCAGCACGCCGCCCACGTTCAATACCGCCTGCCAGCGTGGCGACAACGCCGCAAAGCGCACTCGTGGTGAACTCAGACCAACGGTTATGGACGAAAAGCCCCAATCCGTGCCATATCCCCAGATCACAAAATTCAACGTCACACCATGCCAGAGACCAATTAATACCATTGTCGCCACCTGCGTGATGAAAATGATCACCGGGATGGGCAGTGGTTTCTTTCCCGAGCGCAGCGCCCGGGTTACCGGGTTGAAGAAATATGCCCGGAACCATTGCGTCAGAGTCATATGCCAGTTATTCCAAAACTGGGTCAAGTTAGGTTTGAGGTACGGCGCATTGAAGTTCTCCGGCAGCTTGATGCCAAGCAGCCGTCCCAGACCGATGGCGATGTCGGTATAACCGCTGAAATCGAAGTAAATCTGGAAAGCGTAGGCATAGAGCAGCATCCATGCCCATCCTGCCGTGCGAACCTGAAGTGCATTGGTTGCATTCAAGGCAATCATTGCCAGCGCATCGGCGACGGCGAATTTCTTGAACAAGCCGAGCACGAGACGTTTTCCCGCTTCGCCCAGGTCATCGGCAGTCAACGCCAGCGGGCGGCGCAAGTCCCCAATGAAACGCTCAATGCGGTCAATCGGACCAGCGGTCAGCGCCGGAAAGAAAATGACGTAAACCACATACTCCGATAGTGAAACGGCCGGCAAACGTCCGCTCTGACGGTCGCGAATGGTATGAAGCAAACGGAAAGCAATGTAAGAGAATCCCAGCCAGCGTAAATCCTGCGCCAAAGCCAGACTGGTGGACTGGTGATTCAAACTGCGCAGTCCCTCGCTGACCAGTGCTGCCAGCCGGGGGACTTTCAAAACAAGAAATAGCAGGATAATAAATACGAACGCGCTGGTCAGCACTCCTTTTCCGGGTGTGTTCAAGCGCATCACCAGGAAAGCCACCAGGGCAAACCATACCAACCCAACTAGGATTTGGAGAATCTGTGGAGGGCGAGAGGCTGTCAGATGCAACGAGAAACCCATGTAACGCGTTAAACCGAGAACCAACACAATGGCGCCCAGGATTGCGAGCGCCAACCAATTGTTCCGCCAGGAACGCTGTTCAGGCGATGTGATCAGTATCCATGTTAGAGTGGTCAATGCCAGGGTTGCGGTGGGCAGCCAGAAGTCCAGTCCGCGCACCGGCAGCACCGGTTGAAACACGTAAACCGCCAGGGCGGAAATCCCCAGCAAGAGCGGGATGCGCCAGCGGTTTCGCGTCACCAAGCCCAACATCGCGGCAACGGCAATGGAGATGAGAATGAGGGCGAGGGTCATCAAAAGCCCTGATACACCCAGACAGGTGCGCTACTGACCGTTAGGATAACTAGGGCAATGAGAATCAGACAAAAGAACAATGCCCAAAGATTCTCTCGCGTGAAAAGATGAAATTTCATTTGTAACCGCAAACCAGAAATTCGCCCCCTTGCTGAATTACATTATAGGTACGCACTGAAAGGTCGAGTTCCTGATCTTCGTTGTTGTATGTGGCGAGGATTTTTCCCTGGCAATTGACCTGCGTGGTTGTACCATCCGAAGCAGCAGCGGTGCAAGCCAGATTTTCCAGCCGGGTGGTGACCGCCTGGAGAGAATCCAATTCGAGCAGGGCATTCGGCTCCCAATCGGCGCATGAGAGGGCAGAGAGAGCGTTGGCGTCCTTATTGACAAGAGCAGTGAAGTAACCTTCAACGGCTTTCGCGGCCGGGTCTGAGGCTTTTCCACAGGCTGAAAACAGAAGAGGAGTTGCACACATCATAAACACAAGCAGAGCGAATTTTCGCATGAAAGTCTCCTTATCGTTGGAAATTGGAGCCTTGAGTATTCCCGTTAGGGTGGTAAAGGTATGGGGCTATCAGGCGGCTTCGGCCTGATTATCCTTATTGTGCAAACCATCCACACGACAATACCAAGGAAACTGGATTTTGACTGGCGAGATTATACCTGCTTCTGGCTTGAATTGACAAAACTTCCTAATCCTGATAGTATGGGTCAAATTTGAACAGAAGAGGACCTAATGACAACCCCAATTCAAACCCAGACCGTTTTGCTCACACCCTCTGCCGCTGAATATTGTACGCGGTCTGCGTCAACAACAAAACCTGGACGATAGTTACGCTCTGCGAGTTTATATCACCGGCCAGACATGTTCCGGGTTTCAGTATGGAATGGCACTCGACAATAAACCTCGCAAAACCGATGCTTCCTTTGAAAGCGAGGGACTCATAGTCTTGGTGGATGAAACATCCATCCAATACATGGCTGGTGCAATAGTTGACTATATTGACGATGAACGTGGCAAGGGCTTTTTGGTGGATAACCCTAATGCGGCACAATCCTGTTCCTGTGACAGTGGAACGTGCGGAACCAACGAGAATTAGAAAAGAAAAGAGACCGGGATTATCCCGGTCTCGCCGCTTTATCGAAGCAGTTACCTGCCGCGCAAGAACGAAATTAGTGCGCCGAGAATTCCAATGAGAGCCAGGATAAGGATGACGAAACCCGTCGGAATGCGTGATCCTGTCCGTTCCGCCGCTATAAAATTAAGGGTAGCTACCGGAGGTGGTGGAGTGAAAGTGGGCAGACGAGTGGGCGTCGTTTGAACCAAGAAAGCAGCCGCAAAGGTTGGATTAATGGTTGGTGTGGTGCGCGGGGTCGCTGTTGGCGGTGGTTCGAGGATTGGTAGAGAACCCGGCGAAAGTGACACCAATGGCGCATATACCCAACCCACCCCACCGGGTGCACCCAAATAGATGATCTTGATCCATTCCTGAGCTGGAGACCGTCCGAGGGCCGGGGCGGTTTCCCCCGGCACAAGGAAACCAATTGCAGCATAATCAAACGAACTCGGTCCAGCCCGGACATTGGCGCCATCCGGGTTGATCACCGTGATGAACGGGCCGGAGGCGGTTCCAGTCACTGTAGGAACGTTGCCGGTCGGTTGTTGAGCCGCAGCCGGAGTCCAAGTTGGTATGAACCAGAGAATGCTGCCAAATCCAAGAAGGAAGAGAATCCAAAGTCCAATTTTTATCAAGGTTTGCATAAGGCGCAACTTGTCAGAGAAATTTCCGTAGAAGGAAGTGGAGCATTGCCCACCTGGGCAAAACGATTATAATCGAAATCTATGGACAGACGCGTATTCCACGGAAATTTATCCCCAACCGACATTGCCCAGGCTTTGATGTCCGAATTCAACCAGGGCAATACACAAACCCAGTTACTTGGCGAAAGCGGGAACCTGACCGTTCAAATTGCCTCATCGCAGTTTTCACATTCCGGCGGCAGGACTGCGGTGAGCGTCAACCTCCAGCAGATCGAAGATGGCGTCATGGTTCAGGTTGGCGAGCAACAATGGCTGGGTGTAGCTGCCAGTTTGGGGCAGACGGCCATTTCCGCCCTGCTCAATCCCCTGAACCTGCTAGGCCGCCTGGATGACATTGCACAAGATGTTAGCAGCCTACAATTGAATGAAAAAATCTGGCAGATCATCGCCAATGTCGTCCGTGCAGCAGGGGCAAGCCAGGAACTCTCCGAACGCCTCAGTAGTGTCACTTGTGAATTCTGCGGATCAGCTAACCATGTCGGTACTTCTACCTGTGCCGCCTGCGGAGCGCCACTCGGCAAGGCCCAACCCAAAGCCTGTCCCAAGTGCGGTTACGTTCTGACACATGATGAGAAGTTCTGTCCCAACTGCGGACAGGAAATATCAACTTAAATTTATCCTCCATCTAGCAATATGAAGCCCGGCTTTATAAGAAAGAGCCGGGTCTTTTCATGATTATGCTGCAACTTCCAGGCTTGCGGAATCTTTCTCTCCCCTCTATAATAATCACAATATGCCATCGCTTGACGAACTTGAATCTCGTCTTCAAATCCTACTTGAAGTCAAAATGCTGAAATACCTGCCCGGTTACAAAGCCGAAGACAAGGTCTATCATCATTTGGCTAATGCCATGCGCAATAGCCTCAAAGATCAAAATGGGATAACCTTCGCTCCCGACATGTATGTGATCGTTGCCCACCCCTCCACACTCGCCCGCTGGCATACTGAGCCACGCCTCGTCAAGCATCTTGCAGAAGCCCTCCACACCGCTGGAGAAGAGGCAGGATATCGTTTTTTATCGAAAACAACGGTTAATACCGCTGCAGACAAGGATATGGCTCCCGACGAGACCCACATCATCGCTTCGTTCAGCAGTGAAGACGTCGCAGAGACTCGGGGAATGTCCACCAAATCCCTGGCAGAGACGCCGACCAATACCATTCCCCCAAATGCTTACTTGATCCTGGGTGGGAAGGAGATTATTACCCTCGACCGCACAGTCATCAACATCGGACGCCGTCTGGATAACCAGATTATCATTGACGACCCACGCGTCTCGCGCACCCATGCACAATTGAGGGTTGCCAAAGGTCTCTTCACCCTCTTTGATTTGAACTCCACCGGCGGGACATATGTCAACGGGCAGCGCACAAATATGTCCATATTACATCCCGGCGATGTGATTTCCCTGGCCGGTGTCGCCCTTGTCTTCGGTCAGGATCTTCCCACCGGTAGGGGCTCGGAAAGTGAAACGACCGATCCATTACCAGCCTTCTCCGCAAACCACCCACCTGCTATTCCTTTTCATACGAAAAACAATAACAAGAAGAAAACTGTAAAGAAATGAGCGGACCTGTTGTCCTTGCCTTGCGACTCCTGCTGGCTGTCAGCCTGTATGCGTTCCTGGGCTTGGCTTTAACCAGCCTGTGGCGCGATATAAAACAACAGGGGGCGCTCCTGGCATCCCGCAAAGTGCCGCCCATCAACCTGACCATCGCCAGCGGTGAACATGCACAGCAGGCGCGGCATTTCGTCCTACCTGAAGTGACTGTCGGCCGCGACTCCGCCTGTGAATACCCGGTGGATGACGAAGCCGTCTCCGCCCGACACGCTCGACTGAGTTTTCATCATAACCAGTGGTGGCTGGAAGATCTGGATTCTACCAACGGAACCCTGCTGAACCAGGAAAAGCTCACCATGCCCACCGTCGTCATGTCTGCAGACGAATTCAAATGTGGCATGACTACCTTTGTCATATCCTTCTCCGGTGACACAACAATGCCTCCGGCAAAGAAAATCTAATCGCTCCTTGCGCTGTCCCAATCGCAGGAAAAGCCGCCAAAGAGGGCGGCTTGAGCAAATGTCTTTTCGGAGTTACTCCATGCCTGAAAAACCCTCTCTTGCCATCATCGGCGGCTCCGGCCTGTACCGTATGACCGGGTTGACCGAAACAATCGAACATGACCTCGAAACGCCTTTTGGAAAGCCGTCTGCACCCATTACGGTCGGGACGCTGGAAGGCAAACGGGTTGCTTTCCTCGCCCGGCATGGCATCGGCCACCCCATCATGCCGACTGAAGTACCATATCGAGCCAATATCTACGCATTGAAAGCGCTCGGTGCGGAGCGAATAGTCAGCATCAACGCCTGCGGCTCGTTGCGTGAGGATTATGCTCCGGGTCATATTGTCATCCCCGATCAGATTTTTGATATTAC
Source organism: uncultured Chloroflexia bacterium (assembly GCA_963760315.1). Taxonomy (GTDB): domain Bacteria; phylum Chloroflexota; class Anaerolineae; order Anaerolineales; family Villigracilaceae; genus UBA877. Next base: position 285,072 of record CAVXCK010000003.1, on the reverse strand, counting down.
CAGAGGCCGCGCCCTTACTTTCTTCGGAAAGGGATTAGTAGCGCATGTCGGGGTTGCCGACCCGTTCTGCCCTGATCTGTCAGCGGCTTTGGAAACCGCAGTAATAGAAACCGGCGCAAAGGTCCATAAGGGCGGAGCATTAATCATCATCGAAGGGCCTCGTTTCTCGACTAAGGCAGAATCTAACGTTTACCGGTTATGGGGAATGTCCATAATCGGCATGACGACTGCACCGGAGGCCTTCCTAGCACGCGAAGCTGAGATGTGTTATGCAGTGATGGCTCACGTGACCGACTACGATGTCTGGCATGTTAGTGAAGCGCCGGTAACTGTGGAAATGGTCATAAAGACGCTCAATAATAATACGCAGGCAGCCCAAGCGGCCATCCGGCGGCTGGTGACATCTTTGCATGAGGAACGCCCTTGTGCCTGCGGCTCAGCCCTGGCAGCCGCCGTCATCACCGACCCTTCCGCCATCCCGCCTGCCACGCGCAACAAATTGGATTTGCTAGTTAAAAAATACCTTCCTGCATCGAGGAAAATTATTTGAAGTGAAAATACCAAGAAGTAAACAATAAAAATGGATGTAGAATTAGATATAATCGCAATTCCTTATAAGAAAATCCAACCCTGCCTCGTGAATGACAAATAGTTTTATAAAACCGTTCCTTGCCACATCAACCCCTGCTCAAACCCAATCCCGCCTGCTTCGCCTGGCGGGTGTCTTTCTTTTTCTTTACTCACTCGTCCTGACCCTGGCGCCAGCCGCCCGTGCCCGAACCTGGGCGGTAGACTATCGCTTGAGCCACTGGCTGGGCTTCGCTGCCTGGTTGGTTATCTTCACCGCAGCGCATCTCTTGTCCTGCCGCCACCTGCCCGAAGCCGACCCGTACGTTCTTCCCATCGCCGCCCTGCTGGCTGGCTGGGGCACTCTCACCATCTACCGTCTTGTTCCCGGATTTGGTCTGCGCCAAACTGCCTGGCTGCTGGTATGTGGAGTAGTCTTTCTACTCGGGCTTCGTCTTTCCCCCGAACTGGGTTTCTTACGTCGTTACAAATATCTCTGGCTGACCAGCGGGCTGCTACTCACTGCCCTTACACTCTTCTTTGGCACCAACCCCAATGGTGACGGTTTGCATCTCTGGCTGGGTTGCTGTGGGATCTATCTACAGCCCACCGAGCCCCTTAAACTCCTGTTCATCGTTTTCCTGGCTGCCTATCTGGCCGACCGCCTGCCTCTGAGTCTTCGTCCACTGCCGCTACTCGCACCCACGGCAGTCGTCATGGGTTTGGCTTTGCTACTGCTCGTCATCCAGCGTGACCTGGGTACGGCTTCCATTTTCATCTTCCTCTATACGATCATTCTATTCGTCGCTTCCGGTAAAAAGCGCATCCTGCTGTTCAGCCTGGTTGGACTGGTAGTTGCGGGCGTGGCTGGATATTTCCTTTTTGACGTAATCCGCCTGCGTGTGGATGCATGGCTCAACCCTTGGCTTGACCCCTCGGGGCGCTCCTTCCAGATCGTCCAGTCATTGATGGCAGTTGCCAATGGCGGGACTTCCGGACGCGGGCCCGGAATGGGCAGCCCTGGACTGGTACCAGTGGCAATTTCTGACTTCATCTTTACCGCCATTGCCGAGGAAACGGGGCTGGTCGGGACCCTGGGCCTGCTGGCCCTGATTGGCTTTTTCGCCTCCCGGGGCATTCGCATCGCCATGCACTGCCCCAGACAACTTCCGGCGAATCCTGGCCGCAGGGCTGACGCTTATCTAGGCGCACAGTCCATTCTTATCATTGGCGGCAATATTCGTCTGCTGCCGCTGACGGGAGTGACACTGCCCTTTGTCTCTTATGGCGGCTCATCCCTGCTGACTTCTTTCCTTGCACTGCTCATCCTTTTACTGCATCTCCAGCCAACCCGAAGAGGAGCCTGCGCCCCTCCCGAAACCCCAGCCCTACCTGATCCTGACCGGGTTGATCGGTCTGGGATTGTTCGCCCTGGCTGCGACGAACGCCTGGTGGGCCGTCTGGCGCGGGCCAGACATTCTCGATCGTACCGATAACGCCCGCCGCTCCATTGCCGACCGCTATGTCAAGCGCGGAAGCCTGCTCGACCGGCATGAAGCACCAATCAATCTCACTGTCGGCGAGTCGGGAGTATATCTGCGCACATATCTCTACCCCGCTTTAGCTCCTGTAACAGGCTATACGAATCCCAATTATGGGCAATCCGGGCTGGAAGCCAGTCTCGATCTATATCTACGCGGCATAACAAGGAAATCCTGCCAGCAGTATTTGGTGGGATCACATCGTTTATGGCCAACCGCCGCCGGGGCTTAATGTGCGCCTGAGCCTGGATTTGGAGTTGCAGCGCCAAGCAGACGACCTACTTGGAGACCACACGGGTGCTATCGTATTGATCAACGCCGCCAGCGGTGAAATCCTGGCGATGGCTTCACATCCATCATTTGACCCAAACAAGCTGGATACACAAGCCTCCACCCTGCTCCAAGACCCAGGATTCCCCGCTCCTGGACCGTGCCCAAGGTCAGTATCCACCTGGAGACGCCATGCAACCCTTCATCCAGGCATCTGGGTTCAACTTGTGGCCATCGCAGCAGGTCACACAAGAATGGTATGCCGCCCTGGGTTTTTACGACACGCCGGAATTGAGGCTTCCAGCGGCAGCCGCATCCTCACCGGGGAGCGAATTACGCGTCAGCCCATTGCAGATGGTACTTGCAGCAGCCACCTTGAGCAGTGATGGGATACGACCCGCGCCGCGCCTGGCAATGGCCGTGGATACCCCCACATCAAGGTTGGGTCATCCTGCCCGCTCTCAACGAGCCAGTGACTGTGTTCCGCCTCAAGCGCAGCGGACACCGCTCAAGGGTTGATGGTTAGCGGTCAACCCTTCTGGCAATGGAACGCACGGGCAACCCAAGGAAATCAAACCTTCTCCTGGTCGCTGGGCGGCACTCTGCCCGATTGGACAGGGCTCACCACTGGCAGTGGTGGTTTTACTGGAAGAAAACAATTCAAACGGGGCGAGGCATTATCGGTCAGACTTTGCTCGAAGCTGCATGCATACCCTAAAATCAAACCGGGCTTCTTAATCAGAAACCCGGTTATTCCGTCATTTCACTCTTATAAACCGTCTCTTGCCAACCTGCAGCACCCCTGGATGGGGGAAGGATGCGTCGAACTTGCTCCAGTATTTCCCCATCCAACTTAACACCTTTTTGCTCAATCATACGCCGTCCATCGGATTTACTCGCCACCAAACCAGCCGCCGTCAGCACGTCCAGCACGGTTTGACCGGGCTGGAGGGTATACTCGGGCATTTTGTCAGGTATGTCCTTTTGCTGGAAGACTTTCTTGAATGCCTCCTCGGCAGCGAAGGCGTCGGCTTCGTCTGTGGAAGATGGACACAATTTCGCGCGCCAGTGACATCTTGGCATCCCTCGGGTGCAGCTGCCCCAGACTTGAGACCAGCTTCGATTTCTGCAATCTGGTCGGGAGTCCAGCGTGTAACGAGGCGCATGAACGATCCCATTGCTTTGTCTGGAATGGACATCACCTTTCCGTACATATCTTCCGGCGTCGAAAGCAGAGGGATATGGTTGCCCAGCGACTTGCTCATCTTGACCTCGCCATCAGTGCCGGGCAGAATGCCCAGGATGATGGCAATATTGGGTTTGTCACCCAAGAAGGTCATGATCTTGCGAGCCGCGGTGACGATGTTGAAAAGCTGGTCGGTTCCGCCCACCTGAACATCGGTATTCAAGGCATGGGCATCGTAGCCCTGCATGATGGCGTAAAAAGTTTCGTGAAGGTAGATCGGATCGCCATTATCCCAGCGTTTGCGAAAGTTCTCGCGGGTGATAAACTGCTGAATGGTGAAATTGGATGCCAATTCGATCAACTCGGCAAAGGTCAACTCAGACAGCCATTCGGAATTGAAGCGGATTTTAGTCTTGTTGCGATCGAGGATTTTATAAGCCTGTTCAGCGTAAGTGCGGGCATTATGCTCAACCTCCAGCTGGGTCAGGCGCGGGCGGAGCTTCTCCTTGTCAGACGGGTCACCAATCAATGAAGTGAACGAGCCGACCACAAACGTGACCTCGTGACCAAGTTCCTGGAACTGACGCAGTTTTCGCATCGGGACAGTATGACCGAGATGCAGATCCGAGGTGCGCGGATCGAAGCCGCAATAGACGCGCAGCGGACGATGTTCTTTCTCAGCCTCAATAAGTCGCTGGCGCAGTTCATTGGCCATGTTCTTTTTCAGTTCTTCGTCGCCATATTCGGTGCCTTGCATTAATAGGGTAACCTGGTCATCTTATGGACAATTTCGACATGATTTGCTCCGTGAAAAAGGATATTCGTGAGATTGGATTATTGCAACTATCGGTATCTCAGGAAATAAAAAAGCGCCTGCCGCTAGCAGGCGCGTCCTTCCCACCCGCAACGGCGTTTAAGGATGGGAATAATAGTAAAGTAAGCGGCTCCAACGTTTCATTTCGCCACAATTATACAGCATTTCTCTTCAGACGACCAGTTATTTCTGTTCAATACTCCCGCGCCGCCCGGCGGGTATTGTCTTCCATATCCATGAACATCAAAACGCCTGGGCACACCTTGTAAAACGACAAAATAGACCACCCCGCGCAAAGGCTGCTCGAACAGGTAAAGGATGTTTTGGATAACATCCGTAAACCCCATTCCCGTCCAAAACCCGCGTGCGATTTGCAAGACCATTGCCAGGGCTTGACCAGCCACTCAAGCGCATAAACTCCCACTACCACCCATGAAAGAATCTTCGCCACAGATGCCAGGCGCAGGACAGTATCTTTACTAAAATACGTTCCTAGAAAATTCCTGATTTCTCCATATTCAATGTGCACTCTCCTTTCATTTTGTTATAATAGGTCACTTACGGGCTTCAAATTGGAATTATACCGAAAAGGACAGATTATGGAAACAACTGATCTCCCCAATAAGCCAACCAATTTCATCCTCGAAGCGGTTGCTGAGGACCTGAGAACAGGCCGCTTTAACTACGTCCGCACCCGCCTGCCACCCGAACCGAACGGCTACCTGCATATCGGGCATGTCAAAGCATTCCTGATTGACTATAACACCGCCAAAGAATTCGGCGGCGAGTTGATCCTGCGTTTCGACGATACCAATCCAACCAAGGAAGAAACTGAATTCGTTGAAGCCATCGAAGATGATGCCCGCTGGCTGGGAATCCAGTGGGTCAAAGTGACATTTGCTTCGGATTATTTCGACCGGCTTTACGAATGGGCCATCCGGCTTGTCAAAAAAGGTCTGGCCTACGTGGACGATCAGACGCCCGAGGAAATGAGCGCCAGCCGCGGCACCCTGCCGCGCGGCACAAAGTGGAGCGAGACCGAATCGGCTTTAAAACCCGGTACGGAATCCCCCTACCGCAACCGCCCGGTCGAAGAAAACCTCGACCTGCTGGAACGGATGAAGAATGGCGAGTTTCCTGAAGGCAGCCGCGTCCTGCGCGCCAAAATTGATATGGCCCATCCCAATCTCGTCATGCGCGACCCGGTCATGTACCGCATCATGCACGCGGCACACCACCGCACCGGCGATAAGTGGTGCATTTACCCGATGTACGACTGGTCGCACGGCCAGAACGATTCGATGGAAGGCATCACGCATTCGCTCTGTTCGCAGGAATACATCATTCATCGTCCGCTCTATGAGTGGTTCCTGGAACAACTTGGGTGAGTTCAAGACGCGCCAAATCGAGTTTTCCCGCCTCAACCTGACCTACGCCATGATGAGCAAGCGCAAACTTCGCAAACTGGTCGAGACAGGCGTTGTGAGCGGCTGGGACGACCCACGTCTCACCACCCTGCGCGGTCTTCGCCGGCGCGGCGTGACCCCTGAAGCCATCCAGACTTTCATCGCTGCAGTCGGCGAGACGAATAACGACAGTTGGGTGGACATGGCCCAGTTGGAAGCCTGCATCCGTGACGACCTGAACAAGCGCTCCCTGCGCCGCATGGCTGTCCTGCACCCGCTCAAACTGGTCATTGACAACTATCCCGACGGTCAGATCCGAAGAAATGACCGCCATCAACAATCCAGAAGACGAAACCGCCGGGACGCGCAAAGTCCCCTTCTCGAAGGTCTTGTACATCGAACAGGACGACTTCCGCGAGACCCCACCGCCCAAATACCATCGCCTGTATCCCGGGAACGAAGTCCGGCTGCGGTACGCTTATCTGGTCAAATGCACCAGTGTTACGCGGGACCCAGTCACTGGCGCGGTAACCGAAGTGCATTGCACCTACGACCCTGCCACACGCGGCGGCGATGCGCCCGACGGACGCAAAGTCAAATCCACCATCCACTGGGTTTCAGCAGAACATGCTTTGAAGGCGAAGTCCGGCTCTACGAGCAATTGTTCACCGTCGAGAACCCGGACATGGGAGAAGATATCAACGCCATCATCAACCCCAATTCTCTGGAAGTGCTGACAGATTGCTGTCCTCGAACCTTCCCTGGCGGATGCAAAGCCAGGTGATAAATTCCAGTTCGAGCGCACCGGTTACTTCTGCGCTGATCCCGGACTCTACGCCCGGAAAATTAGTCTTCAACCGCACCGTGACACTCAAAGATCACTGGGCAAAGATTGAGAAAAAGAAATAATCTCGGCACTCAGGTTGGCAATACGATGACCTAGCGTCAGTTGTAGAAGGAGGGATGCCTGGCATGAATAATCCAATCAACAGCCAAGTTGTCATTATTACCGGTGCATCCAGCGGAATCGGCGCGGCGGTTGCCCGGCGCTTGGCGAGTGACGGTATGCGCCTGACGCTGGCAGCCCAGCGCCTGGATAGGCTCGAACAGGTTGCCGCCGAAGTCGAAGCTCTCGGCGGGGAAGCCCTCGTCGTGCAAACCGATGTACGCAACTCGCGATGATATCCAGCGCATGGTACAGGCTACTTTCGACCGGTGGGGACACATTGATGTGCTGCTCAATAACGCCGGGTTGGGCCACGACAGACCACTGATTCGCAATAAACCGGAAAAGATACGCGACGAGATCCATATCAACCTGATCGCCATTATTGAGTGCGTCCAAGTGGTTCTGCCGGTAATGCTCCGCCAGAAATCGGGACATATCATCAACGTCGCATCCATTGCAGGATTGATAGCCATACCCGGTTCGACCATCTACAGCGCCAGCTAAATTTGGCGTTAATGGTTTTTCAGACGCCCTGCGCCGGGAATTGCACGGCTCCGGCATTCACGTTTCGGCTTTTTGCCCAGGCTACACACCAACTGAAATCATCGCCGGAGCTTAAGGCCATCGCTGAAGGACAGCCCGGCGCAGCACGCGTCCCAGGGCTGATGCCGGTCACTTACGTGGCTGATCAAATCGCCCGTCTCATCCGCCACCCGCGCCGGCGCAGTCATCATTCCATCCAGTTGGAAATTTCTAGTCATTATCGCATTCCTCTTTCCTGGCATAGCAGATGCGTTGGTTCCGCTGTATCTACGAAAGGAAAAAGAAATAATTATTAATAAATGAACCATATCGGCATCTATTTTGCTGGGCTGGCCGCGGTCGCTGCCGGTTTTATCAATGCCCTTGCGGGCGGTGGGACCCTGATCACTTTCCCGGTCCTGATGGCAATTGGTCTTCCGGCTGTCTCGGCAAATGTCACCAATACCGTGGCATTCTGCCCGGGTTATTTGGGCGGGACACTGGCCCAATCCAAGGACCTGAAAGACCAGAAAAAACGACTGTGGATTGCTCCTGACGGCTGGAGCATTCGGCGGGCTGGCGGGAGGCATTCTGCTCCTTCAATACAGGAGAAAAACTCTTCACGGAACTGAGTCCCCTTCCTTATCCTGCTGGCATCCAGCCTTGCTGGCCATTCAGAATCCGGTGCGCGCCATGGTTTACCCGCCGACTGGAACAAGGCAAAGCAAAACCCACTTCGGAATTGTGGGCTACTATTCCGGTCTTCCTGGCAGCCATTTATGGCGGCTATTTCGGGGCAGGCCTAAGTGTGATTGTACTGGCCGTTCTGGGACTGCTCATGAACGATAACCTGACTCGGCTGAATGCCCTTAAACAAGGCATCGCCTTTGCCACCAACATCGCCGCAGCTCTGTTCTTTGTCTTTTCAGGCAAGGTGGTCTGGAGCGTGGCCCTTTTCATGGCGGTCGGCGCCTTGCTGGGCGGAGCTCTTGGGGGGAGGCTGGCCTAACAAGATCTAACCAACCACCTTGCGGTGGGTTGTGGTCACGATTGGGTTTACAGTCGGGATCATTTACCTGGTGCGGTCCTTCATTGGTTAACAGGATAATACCCCGCAGATTTTATATTCTGCGGGATGTATTGTTTTACATCCTTCTCCAAAATCTCAATCGCGTTCTTCACCCGTTCCAGCACCTTTTCCTTTCCCACTATTTCCATGCTTTCGAACAGCGGCGGGCTGACGGTCTGGCCTGTCACCGCGACGCGCAGAATGCCAAAGACCTGGTTCGGGCTGAGGCCGAGTTGCTCGCACCAGAAGCGCGCATGGGCGGCTCAGCCTATCGCCGGGGTAATTCTGGGTAGCGTCGTCCAGGATTATGCATAAGCCTTGACGAGCAATGTCTGCTGATTGGGCAGCCGTGAGATTCTTCGCGACCAAGTCTGCAGGTTTGGGTTCGACAGTCTCTTTAAAGAACCAGGCTGCGAAAGGCAGGCAATCATCCAACGTGACCAGACGTTCGCGGATGAGGGGGATGATCTTCAGGAGTTTAGCGTCATCCACGGCGAGGCCTTCACGCAGGAAATAAGGCTTGATTCGAGCAGCCAAGATCATCGGTACGAAGGAGCACGGATGTGGGTCGCATTGAAGTGATCAAGTTTGGCAAAATTGATGGCAGCGGGAGAGGGAGTCAGATTGTGGATATCAAAACGGGCGATCATGTCGTCAAGGGTCATCACATCATCTTCGGGAACACCCCAGCCCATCAGCGCAATCCAGTTGAGAACGCCTTCGGGGATATATCCCAAGTGCTTGCATATCACCGACAAAAATCGAGTGGCCGTCCTTGATGGCTTCTAGCAGCCTCGCGTTTGCTCATCTTGCCTTTCCCGCTGGGCTTGAGGAAGACCGAGAGATGCACAAATTGCGGTTCTTCCCAGCCAAAGGCACGGATGATGTGAGCATGCAACGGCAGAGAGGGCAACCACTCCGAGCCGCGGATGACATGGCTGATTTCCATCAAGTGGTCATCCACCATCGCAGCAAGATGATAAGTAGGCAGGCCATCGGATTTGAGCAAGACAGAATCATCAAGGGCGGAGTTTTCGGTGGTGCTAGGACCGCGCAACAAATCCGTGGTGGTGATGCTCCCTTCCTTGGGCATTTTGAAGCGAATGACATACTTCTCGCCAGAGGCAACACGACGGCGTCCCTCGTCCATATTCAGGTTGCGGCAAGTCCCGTCGTAGCGCGGGTTTTGCTTGTTCTTCATTTGTTCCTGACGAACCTTCTTCAGCCGGTCAGGGGTGCAGAAGCAGGGGAAGGCATGCCCCAGTTCCACCAATTTCCAGGCATACTCGTGATAAATCTCGCGACGCTCGGTCTGACGATAAGGGCCACAGGGACCGCCCATATCCGGACCTTCATCGTAATTGATCCCCAACCAGTGCAGACCATCAATCAATTCCTGCTCGGCACCAGGATACAAAACGTTTCTGGTCGGTATCTTCGATGCGCAGGATAAAGGTCCCACCGGTGCGGCGCGCGAGGAGGAAAGGATAAAGCGCAGACCGGGCGCTGCCGAGGTGCATCCGCCCGGTGGGAGAAGGGGCAAAGCGTGTGCGAACAGGTTTTATGTCCAAGCAAGTCTCCGCTAAAAATCCAATGGTTTATGTCGTAATACCACGCTTTCCACCAGTCCAATACCAAGCATCAGGGAAATCAAACCACTGCCGCCATAACTGATAAACGGGAGTGGAATACCCGTGACCGGGATCAGGTTCAGGTTGACAGCGATATTCACCGCCGCCTGGAAGAAAATGAGAATGGCTACACCATAAGCGATCATGGACCCGAACGGATCCCGGGCCAGCCGCGCCGCCCTCAAGCAACGATAAATAATAAATCCTATCAATGACGAGCACAAAGATCGTACCAACAAAGCCAAGTTCCTCCCCGATGACAGAAAAGATGAAGTCATTATGACGAACTTTCATAAAACGTAATTGGGTCTGCGTGCCATGGCCATAACCCTTGCCCACCCACTCCACCAGAACCGAGGGCAATCAATGCCTGGATTACGTTATAAGTGGCACCATTTCGAGCGCTCAAATCCGGGCGGAAGAAATTTATGATACGCTGTTGTTGATAAGGCTGAATAAAATTAAAAGCAACCACAGCCAGAATAAGACCTGCCAGCACCATAATTCCAAGCTGCTTCAATTCCAGCCCACTTTCCCAGGTCATTGCCGCCCATAAAGCCATAATGACAATGACATTGCTCAGATTTGGCTGGATGAAGATCAGCCCAGCAATGATAAGGGTAATCAACAACCCTTTGAACAGCCAGCTCCAATTACGAGGAGCATCGTTGTTCTTGGCAAAATAATTCGCCAATGCCAGGATAACGACAATCTTCGCCAGTTCGGTCGGTTGGATGGATACCAGCCCGGTTTCAATCCAACGCGTTGCGCCGAAACGTGCACCGCCGATGACAAATAATAGGAGTAGAAATATCACGATGACAATATACATCGGAACGATTGCACCGGACCAGAAGCGATAGTCAATGGCGGCTGCAAGGATAATCACCACGAACCCGATGCCACCAAAGATCATCTGACGCGGCACCAGGGTCGCCAGGTTTTCGTTCCCGGCAATCGCAGAAAGGATCATGGTCACGCCAAACACAAGGGCCACAATGACAGCCCCCAGCAGCCAGAAATCGAAATGTCGCCAGAAACCGCTACGAAACATAATTTAGCGAAAGGTTATCCCGCCGCCCTCCCAGGCTCACGCCCCCGCCTGCGGCCAACACTCCGCAGCGGAATATCAGCCACCAGGCGTTGGGACCGTCCATCCTGGGCTACATTGATGGTCACTGCCGTAGGGTCAATTTCAATATGGCGAGAGATGGTTTCAATCAGATCGTCTTTTAACGAATCCAATTCCGCCGGTGTCAGGTCAGTGCGGTCATGGATCAATACCAATTGCAGACGTTCTTTGGCGCTGTTAGCGCTCTTCTTGCGTCCAAAAAGAAAATTCATAATTACTTCCTTCCCAGGAGACGCTGAAACAGATTTTGTGATTCAAGGTCCATAAAGGGTACCTGCTCCCCCATCAACCGCCGGGCAATATTCTGGAATGCCAGTCCGGCTTTGCTTTTACCATCCAGCGCCAGGGGTTGTCCTTTATTGGATGCCACGATAACATTCTCATCTTCGGGAATAATCCCAATCAATTCAACTGCCAGCAAATCGAGCACATCCTCGACCGAAAGCATATCCCCACGTTTCACCATAGACCGGATCCAGCCGGTTAATCATCAGCGCCGCCGGACCTTTCTCCTCAGCATCGAGCAGGCCAATCACCCGGTCTGCATCGCGAACCGCTGAAACTTCGGGATTGGTCATCACCAGCACGCGATCAGCAGCGGCAATTGCATTCTTGAAGCCGCGTTCAATCCCTGCCGGAGAATCAATAATGATCCAATCTACTTCCTGGCGCAGTTCATCACACAGACGCACCATGTCACTCGGTGAAATCGCGAGTCTTATCGCGCGTCTGCGCCGCTGGGATGAGATATAGTTCGGGCAGGCGTTTGTCGCGGATCATCGCCTGGCGTAAGCGGCAGCGACCCTCAATCACATCCACCAAATCGTAAACGATGCGATTCTCCAGGCCCAGAACCACATCCAGGTTACGCAGGCCGATATCGCCATCAATACAGGTCACTTTCTGCCCGCGTGATGCCAGCGCCACGGCAATATTTGCCACAGAGGTGGTTTTGCCAACCCCGCCCTTTCCAGAAGCTATTGTCACTACTTTTGCTGTCATGTCACCGTCCCGTCATTTCCTGCCAGGGTTCTGCCACCAGTTGACCATCTTTCAGGCATGGCCACCTCCGGTTGGCTTTTGCCTTGTTTCTTCGGCGAGACTGCGATCTCACCGGCAATACGCAATTGTGTTGGCGCCAACTCCAATGCGCAAACAACCGCCTTTTCATCTCCCTGTGCGCCAGCATGGACAACTCCGCGCAACCGCCCCCAGACAATCACACTGCCTCCAGCAACAATCTCCGCGCCCGGGTTGACATCCCCCATCACCACGACATTTCCTTCAAAAATTACCCGCCCCCCAGAGCGGAGCGGTCCCTTGACCCATTTGGCCGCATCTTCAGGCAAATTCCAGAGCCGCTTCCCGTACATCCATCGGGCGAGGCTTCGAGAGGCGGGTTGCCAGACCCGAGGTTTTGGGCTGTCGTCTCGGTTATCGGTGATTTGCTTAAACTGCCCATAAGGTTATCCCACGTTCCGATAGTTGGTCACGCAATGCTGATAATTCGGCTACCCGCAACTCATTTACACCCACATCTAACGCCACACGCGCTCCCTTGAAAAAACGAGGAACGCTCATCGACATTTTTTACGAAAGCAGTTGCCAGTTCTGGCCAGGTTGCACCGTCCAAGTGTGATCAGCAAACCATCCCGGATGCCTTTAATCTGAATTAAGGAAGGCGTCTGTCCATAATTCCCGAAATTATACTGCTTTTTGTTTGGAGTAATGGAAAGTGGTGAGACCTTAAAAATAAATCTGCAACCAGGTCGGTTGCAGGTTTATCCTTAATACTCGGTAATGGGTCTGATTTCTATGAGCGGATACACTTGACCGGGGACCGGGGGCATCGGGTTGTAAACCCAGTCCACTTCCACCACCCCAGCCTTGACTCCGGCCAGGCGGCGGAGGCCTTGATACTTTCCCCGCATTAAGACATCTTCCATCGTTAAAGCCATGCTGAAGACTGCCAGGTCCGCTCCGACCGGGATAGCTTCCAGTTCGTCTGTGTAGACTGAAGTAGAGAACAACACGTGCTGAGAATCCAGGCTCTGGGTCTGGATGGCCGGAATGATGACCGGATAGCCGTCCTCTCCTACATAGGATAGAAATTTCAGATTGTCAATCTTATCCACGAAGGCGCGCGTCCAATAGTTGAGAACGGGCCTTGCCCATCGATTTGCGACCGAGCGAGCGCGCCAGCATGGTCTGGATGGCGGCGAAGATGACCTTATTCATCGGCAGCGGTGCTTTGCCGGTGTGCACAACGAGGTCCATGTAGTAGACCGTATGGATGCCGAAATATGCGTTGTAACGGAACATGGGGATATTGTTGTAGAAGTCGTATTCCTGACCTTCTTCTGGCAATGTGTGTAAAAGTGGCTTTACCCCGCCACAATTCTTATCCAGGCTCATAATGAGAAACCCAATCCTTGGGATTGTTGAGAATGTGCTTTTTTGACATTCCTTCGGTGAATTGACCGAAGCACATTTGCGCTGGTCCGCAAGCCATCAGCGAGGAGATGAGCGTCACGTGTGGCAAGGCCAGCAGGTGTGACGGTGGCAAGCAAGCCAACTTTCATCTGCTGGCTGGGTGCTCTGGATATCTTCTGCTGAAAAGGTTGTGAATGATTGTCGAGTTTTCATGATTAACTCCTATTGCGGCACGATCGCTGCAGGTCGCACCGGTGGCAAGGACGAGATCCGGGCGGAAGCCGGAAGCCTTTGCAATTTGTTCACAGCGTGCCAGTTCGTCCGGCAGTCATGAGCGGAGTTTGAGCATAAGCCCACTCCATTCCCAGACGTTTATACTGGTCGCGGCACAGGTTGTTGAAGGCGCACAATTCCCAGCGGGAAATGCTTCCATTCAGTGTATCAGCCAGGTAACGCCCTATGGCTTGTAAATTTTCTTCCGAGGTCGTTGCACCAGGGATGAGCGGAGTGCGGATCCACAATTCGAATGGCCGGGTTTGGGCGCCGTGCATAATTCCGAATGTAGACGAGATTTTCCAGAATTTGCTTGTTGGAAACGCCGGTGAACTCATGGTGGAGAGCCGGGTCATTTAGTTTCAGATCGAACAATACCAGGTCGGTAAAAGGCAGAAGACGGTCAAGGTATACGAGTCGAGGTCAGACCGCAGGTGTCGAGGGCAGTGGCAATACCCTGCTTCTTTCAAACCGCGCAGGAGCGCTTCAGCAAAATCCGGTTGGAAGGTTGGTTCTCCGCCGGAGAGGGTTACACCGCCGCCGGATTTCTCGCTCCCGGAGAAGTGGGGGCTTCGTAATACGCTCGATCTTTCAGCAATTCGACCAGTATTTCCTCCACCGATACCGTTCTACCAATAGTCTCAAGCGCCCCAGAAGGACAAGCCTCGGCGCATTTCCCACAGGCCTGGCAGCGAGCCCGGTCAATGATCAAGCCATCGTCCGCCATTGTCAGGCAGCCATTGGGACAGGCTTCGATGCAGGTGCGGCAGTCCAGACAGCGAATAGAAAACCACTGCATCTGCATCTGGCTGGAGATGCTTTCGGGATTGTGACACCAGGCGCAATGCAGGGGACAGCCCTTGAAGAATACTGTCGTGCGGATTCCGGGACCATCCTCCGTGGAGAGGCGCTGGATGTGCAGGATCTGACCGGTGATCATTTCATCTGATGGCTTTCGCGGGCAATGATCTCGTTCTGGAGTTCGCGCCCGATGGAAGTGAAGTAGGCGTTGTAACCAGTGACCCGCACCAGCAGGTGACGGTAATTTTCCGGATGTTTTTGGGCATCGCGCAGCAGACCGGCATCAATCAGGTTGACTTGCAGCGCTGAACCGCCATTCTCGATGTAGCCGCGCAGGAATGCCTTGAATTTCTGGCGGTGTTCGGGGTCGCGCAGAATGGACGGGTTGAAGGTCATGGTGTGACTGCCACCATTGGGCAGCACAGTTCAGGTATTCCTCCCAATCGCCTTTGCCGTCCGCAGCTCTTGCCGCCCAGAACCTTGCCAACCGAATTGACATTGGCAGTCGGGCCATTGATGTCCGCACCATTGGAGGGGCACAACGCATTCGACAGGAATTTGCCCTGTGGACGACCGTCCGGGCTGGCAGGCAGGATGAAGGAGTCAGCCACCCAGTAGTTCCAGGACAACATCCCGGGGCGGAACTGGCGACCGGTGGACTTGGTTTTGTACTTCCAGGTTTCCTCTGTCCAGAGTTCCATCACTTGTCGCGCCAGCGCGTCGGCAGCATCATCATCGCGGCCATATTTGGGGGCTTTGTGCAAGGCGCGTGCTTGCAGGACCTCATGCCCTACCCAGTTATCCTTGAGCGCCTGGATAAGTTCCGCCATTGTGCAGACTTTCTGGTCAAAGACCAGATACTTGACCGCCAGCAGCGAATCCACAGTAGTAGCATAAGTCACGGCTTCGATGGTGACGTAACCCAACTCTGCGCCGCCTTCGTTGATATCCAGCCCCTTCTGGGCACAACCTTTGACCAGGCAGGAAACGTATGGCGTTGGCGCAGAACGCGCACGGATGGATTCAGAACTGCTCATACAGTTCCACGATGCGGCGGATGATGTGACGGGTTTGAGCAGCGTAAGCATCCCAGAATTGCTCCCAGGTATTAGAATTGAGTCGCGTCGCCGGTATCCGCGCCCCAACGGGTAGGCGGATCGGTTTTTCCGGTCATCGAGTCGGTGAATGGTATCAGGTCGTGGCCGCCTGTCGAGAGCCAGTTCAACCGCCTTGAGCAGGTTCAGGTTGGCATCCACTGTACCGGAGCGGTCGTTGCCAACCATCGTATTTTCCAGACAACCAACCGGGGCATAGTCGAACACATTGTTCTCATTGATGAGGTGGGTCACGCCGGATTTTCTAGCCTGGAGCATCATCCCTGCCATCGAACGTTCATCGAAGTTGAGCAGGAAGGGCGAACCCTGGCTGGAAGCGATCATCTCCACAACCCGGTCAAGTAATTTATCGGGTGCGCCGCGATGCAGACGTACGTTGGGCTTGGGCTCCAGAATAGGTGACATTTCGTCAATCACATCCAGCAGGATATAGGTCAGGTCGTTGGTCATATCGCGGCCATCCGGTCCCAGTCCGGAAATGGTGAAGAGTTGGCCGTATCCAGCAGTAATGCCCTGGTTACCGCCGGTGCGGATCATGCCATCGTAAGCTGTGTTGCAGTGCATCCAAAAGCACTTCAGGATTTCCTTGCCGAATTCCGGGTCCATACCTGCCCGGATGGATTTCTCCCACAGCGGGTACAAGTACTGGTCAAGGCGGCCAAACGAGACGCCCGGGCCGGGGTAGTTTTCATCGGACATGACCAGCATATGGGTCAGCCAAAGGGACT
The DNA here is from genome assembly GCA_963760315.1 of uncultured Chloroflexia bacterium. GTDB lineage: Bacteria > Chloroflexota > Anaerolineae > Anaerolineales > Villigracilaceae > UBA877. Next base: position 268,635 of record CAVXCK010000003.1, on the reverse strand, counting down.
GCACCGCCTCCCAGAAATTCTGCGCCGGTTCCCAGGGGACACGAGTCAAATTGTCAGCCATCTGGTGAACTTCGTTTTTGCGGATAGGATCCCGGTTCAATTGCGCAAGGCGGGTACATTCTTTGGAGTATTCAACCGCCAGGTCACGCGGCATGGTCGCGGCGGTCATCATTGCCCGCAACTGGCCGCCCTTTTTGCCGTGTTTCTCAAGTTCAGGCAACGCTGCTAAGGTCGCTTCAAGTTCTGCATAGACTGCCTTCCAACCTTCGCGGAGGATGCGCCCGTAATCAGGGATGAGGTGGCCAGAAGTGGCACCGGCATTACCGTAGCCGTGATTATGAAACCACAGCATTGCTGCGCGGGCGCCTTTCGAACCATAAACCTGTTTATCGCGTTCCTTCGTTTCCTTTTCGGTCAGACAAGAGGATGTTTGAATGTTGAATCGCGCTCCTGCAAGCAGGTCTCCTGGAAGGATTTCTCTTGGGAGGTAATGCACCATGACTTCCTTGTTGAACCAGGCACGGCGCTCCGGCAGGGACCACTTCCAGAAATCCGGGGACAGGGCCACAAGGCGGGCTACCTGTTTGAAGGAGGAACGGAAGGTCTGCAAGAAGGCATACGTTTCCGGGACTATATAGAAAGAGAGTTCGTTGTACTGAAAGTCCCAAGGTGTGCCAGTAGTCCAGGAGGTATATTCATTATTCCAGGCCCGCTCGACACCCTGGAAATAATAATCACGCAACCATTGGATTCGCGGGGAGATATTTACCGGTGTTTTTATCGCATAGCGGGGTTTATCAAGCGTAATAGAAGTCATGAACGTTCTCCTTTCAGGCAGGCTTCTCAATGTTAGAGCATCTCAATTATTATACTCCTGGCGCTTTCTGCATTCTGACTTTCAAAGGTGTTGACCAGCCTAATTGGGAAATTCAAGTGGCTAGTATTGCCCCATACTTTCAACAAGACGGATTATGAGAGCTATTTTCATGATTTAATCGATATCATCACCATGGGACTAACATCCCTCCCTCAGATGTAGGATCTCCAGTTGGAGAGTATGGAGGTTTTACTTCATGATTGTCAATGAGCTTACCCTCAAGTACACCAGTACGGTTTGTGTTCTTATCATCACTTTAGAAAACCGTGGGATTATTAATATTGCAGCCTTCAAAAATCCATTAATTTTCCTACATTGAAAGGCTCGAAAGAATGAGATTTCGGTAGAGGTATTTACTCCGTACTCTATAAAGCCACATTTTTCTCCACCCCGAAACCCATAAAAACCTTCCCATGAAGACAAGCCTCTGGTAAAATCAGCCCCCGGAGCGTTGTACCCTTCGCTCCACCATCCTAAAACAAGAAAGGGCTTGAAAATGAAAGTATTACTCATCAAAGACGTTTACAAACTTGGACGAGCGGGCGACGTAAAAAAGGTTGCTGATGGATATGGCCGCAACTTCCTGCTCCCGCAGAAGATGGCTGTGCTGGCCACCCCGGGTGCAATAAAAACGGCAGAACGCATCCGCTCGAAAGCCGCTGAAAAACGTGTCATCCTCAACGAAGAGATGAGCGTGGTGGCCAAGGCGCTGGAAAAAGTCCAGTTATCCTTTGGAGCCCGCGCTGGCGAGACGGGCAAACTGTATGGTTCCATCACTTCACAGGAAGTGGCTGACGCCCTCCAGAAGAAGACCGGTTACGGCATCAAGCGTCAGCAATTGGATATGCAGCCTCTGCGCGCTTTGGGCGAACATACGGTACGCATCCGCTTGACAATGGACCTGATCCCGGAAATCAAGGTCACAGTGTTCCGCGAAGGTGAAGCGGAACCCAGCCTGCCAATTGAAGAGCCTGCTCCCAAGGCAGAAGAAAAAACCTGACCACCTGCTGAACAGCCTGCTGAACAGACTATCGAAACCGACGGAAACGCCGAACCCAGCCGCCTAAGTCCCCCGAAGAGATCACGAACAGAACATCACCGGTCCAACCAACAAGGGCAGCCGGTGATGTTTCATTACCCTTTATGGCAGAAACCATCGGAAAGCAACTTAAACAGGCGCGCGAAGCCAAGAACCTGACCATCCAGAAAGTGGTGCAGGCCACGCATATCCGGGCGCACCAGATCGAGGCCATAGAGGCTGACGATTTTGAAATCCTGCCATCACCGGTCCAGGCGCGTGCCTTTTTACGGCTGTATGCCGAGTTCTTGGGACTATCTCTCGACGAAATCATTGCGCACCAGCGCACATGGAGTTGACGAAGCACCTGCAACACTTTCGGATCTCGGCAACTGCTCTGGATGAGCAAGACGCTCCAGCGACTGAAATTGATACCGGAACCGCCCCTGTTGAAACCCATATCAGTTGTCAAAAAACTTCAGAGGTTTCTTGCCTTAACCAAGCGGGTTGTTTCCCGCCCAAAAGCACAATCTGGCCGGTTAGAATCGGCGGAAGAGATCAGCCCATCCGTATCTTACGAAGCGGAAAGTGAAGAAGCGGCTGCCCCTCTTGAGGAACCACCCACCCTTCCAATAGAAGTTCCTCCATCTCAGACGATCTTTATCGCCATCGGCAAGACTCTTTGCCAACGCCGCGAAAGCCTGAGCCTGACCCTGGACGAAATCGAACGCCACACCCACGTGGGCAAGCACTATCTCCAGGCATTGGAGGCTGGAGAGTTTGGCCGCTTGCCTTCCTCAGTCCAGGCACGCGGTATGCTGAACAACTATGCCCATTTCCTCGACCTGGATGTGGATGCGCTCCTGCTCACCTTTGCAGAGGGTCTTCAAACCCAGCGCTTGGAACGGCAACCCAAGCCTGCTGAAACACCCAAGAAACCTGGCTTGAAATTTCCATTCACAACCATCCCGCGCTTAAAAATCAAAATCCCGGCCTCCATTCGACGTTACCTTTCCAGTAGACATCTTCGTCGGCGGTGGTTTGGTTCTCACTCCTGCTCACATTCGCCATTTGGGGCACCAGTCGAATCGTCAATCTGCGCGCAGGTTCCACACCTCAATCGACAGCTCTCTCGATTTTGAATATTCTCGTCTCAATGCCGGAAGCGACGGCTGCACCTCCCAGCCCAACAACAACAGGGAACATATCCAGCGCAGTAATCCCGGCAACAAGTGAGACATTGGTTCTGACATTACCAGCTACAGGTCATGGACTGATTCAGGTTGTCGTCGTCGCACAGGAACAATGCCTGGGTACGCGTCACCGTAGATGGTAAAGTCCAATTCGAAGGACGCGTCACCGCCGGCACAGCATACGCATTTGATGGCAATACCCAGATCGAGGTCCTGACCGGAAACGGCAGAGCCATCAGTATCCTGTACAACCAAAACAACCTGGGTCCAATGGGTAATTTCGGCGAAGTTGTGGATCGTATTTATACCACCAACGCCATCCTGAATCCCACGGCGACTTTTACGCCTACTCCTACCATTTCCCCAACCCCAACCCCCACCTTGCGGCCTACGGCAACTTTACGCCCATCTGCAACCCCGCGTCGCAGCGCCACACCGCGCACCTCTCCCCAGGGTCCGTAATGCCCGGCACCTTGAATAATCTGGGAAGATTACTGTTTTCAACTTTGTGATCTTCCTTAAGAAAGCCTTATTGTTATGAACCGAAAAACCTTCCACCTGACGTCTCTTGGTTGCGCTAAAAACAGCGTTGATTCCAACTCGATGGCCCAACTGCTGAAACGCAATGGCTACCAGGCTGTCGGCGCACCTTAGAAGGCCAGTATACTCATCGTCAATACCTGCGGGTTCATCGCCCTGGCGCGCGAAGAATCGTATTCCGTGCTGCGTTCCCTGGTCAAGGTCAAACGCCCTGACCAACTGCTCATTGCAGCCGGATGTCTTACCCAGCGGTACGGGGCAGAAGTGGCTCGCCAGGTACCGGGTGTGGATGGCATCCTTGGCACCCGCCGATGGATGGATATAGTCGAATTGGTGCGCCGACTGCGTGAAAGACCGTATCGTTTGACAGGCTCAGGAATTTGCCCCGAACCCCTCTACCACCTACCTGAAACTCCCACTATCGGTACAGATGAAAATGGCGTATTGTGCGCATCCATCGCAGGGGCCAGCGCCTACCTGAAAATTGCTGATGGCTGCCGCCGTCCGTGCGCATTCTGTGCCATCCCGCTCATCAAAGGCACAACAGTCAGTCGCCCCCTCGAAAAGATTCTCGACGAAGCCCGCTTTCTGCGCGACCAGGGAGTACGCGAACTCGTCCTGATTGCCCAGGATACCACTGACTACGGTCACGACCTTGGCATGCAAGACGGGCTTGCCACTCCTGCTGGAGCAAATGACCGCCTCTGTACCAGATGTTGATTGGATCCGAATTATGTACAGCTTTCCTGGCTACGTCACCGACCGGCTGATTGACGTGATGGCAAGCCACCCGCAGGTACTTCCTTACCTTGATATTCCCCTTCAGCACGCTGCTCCTGACACGCTAACCCGTATGCGACGCCCAGCCAACATAGATTGGGTCAATACAACGATCGCCAAAATGCGCTCCGTGCTTCCCAAGTTAGCCATCCGCACGACATTCATCGTAGGCTATCCCGGCGAGACGGACAAGGAATTCCAGACCCTTTTAGACTTCGTCGAGGAAATGCGCTTCGACCGTGTTGGGGCATTCCAATTCTCGTTCGAATCGGGCACAGCCTCCGAAGCACTTGGGGACCCAATACCTGCCGCTGTCAAAGAGGCGCGTTATCAGAGGCTGATGGAACTTCAGCAGACCATCTCTCTCCAGATCAACCAGTCTTACGTCGGGCAGAAGCTGGATGTTTTGATTGAGGGTCAAGATAAGGGGATTGCCATCGGGCGGTCATACCGTGACGCCCCGGAGATTGATGGGATGGTCTTGGTGGAAGGGAAAGCAGAAATTGGGAACATTATCCCAGTAAATATTACCGGGGCGATGGCCTATGATTTATCAGGAATTCCAGCAAAGAAAAGCTGATCGGGATAACCTTTTGACCATCCCGTTGATTTAACCCCCCGAATTTTCATCTGGCAGCCTGCGGTGGAAAGGCCCAACAAAAATCAGCGCAAACACGACTAACCCAATGGCTGCCACTGAAACGGAATAGCCTGCGTCCAGCGTAGTGACGGTGAACAATGAAGGAGTCGGCATCACCGTCACGGTGTAATTGGCAATCAGGGCTGAAAACAGGTTATTAGCGGCGTGCAATCCCAGGGCCAGCTCCAGCCTTCCATCACGCAGGGTGACATAAGCCATTACCGACCCAATGAAGAAGTAATAAAATCCCATTAATCCGTAATTTACATGAGCCTCCGGGTTCAGGAAATGCGGCACCATGAACAGGAATCCGGAGATGGCACTCAGGATCCAGATGTTTCGCAGGCGCAGGCCAACGCCCTGTAGAATATAACCGCGGAAGAACAATTCCTCAGCCGAGGCTTGGATCGGGATCAGGATGATTGCCAGAATAGCAAATGGAATGTAGCGTCGCATGTCCAGAGTCAAGACATAACGACCGGGGTAGAGTAAAGCCTCCGCCAGCGACATCAGCCCTGAAAGAACAAACCAGACTGCGAAGCCCTGAAATAACCGTCTCCAGGCGATGGTTCTAGCGGGGGTAATCAGCGTCCGGAAGGGACGCTGGTGAATGAAGCGAATTGCCAGAAAAATACCAATCAGGAAAAGTACAGATGCCAGCATCGTCACTGTGAAACTAAGCGCAGGCTCCACCCCCGTAAATTGACCAACAGGCGAGACGCCGGTTTGCGGATTACCATCTCCCATAACCCAAATGAGTAAAAAGACGCTCGGCAGCGCACCGAGAATCTGCCACACGAAAAGGATTAGCGCAACTGCCAAGACAAAGCGCCGCCAATTGTTTTTACCCAACCGGGCCAGGTCAAGATAAGAGTTCATCTTCATTCTATTTACTAAGAAAAGTGCGACGGAGAGCCGTCGCACTGATGGAGATTATTGACAAGGAGTTCCAAGGGTAGAATCACAAGTTGCCGTGGGCATAGGCGTTTCAGTAGGCGATTCAACGGGAGGACCTGTGGGAGTTGGAGTCTCCCCTCCACCGCCTCCGCCCTCTCCGCTACCGCCATTACACCGATTCGATATCTCGATGGCAGTAGGATATGCAGTGGCATTAAACGGGTCATTCACCGTGAAAGCAGAGGCATATTGCGTTGCTGCAGCGCAGGTATCCCCAGCAGCAGCCAAATGGTCGGCTACTTTGATGGTGGCCTGAACCCAACGGCTGGTGGCACTCAGGCAAGACGAATCCGACATGTTAGGATATCCGGTCATCACCTGGGCGAAGAAGTTCTGCGCCTGCAACCAGTCCTGGTCCCAGAAACTGGCAGCGATGATATAAAGGCGAGCGTAGGTTCGTAGACTTTCAGCTACACTATCCAGGTTCCCCGAACCGACGAAGTGCTCTGCGAGGGTCAGGTCGTAAATGCCACCTTCCAGATTTACGTTCTGGCAGGCAGTGATAATTTTACCCACACCGCGCTGGCGCAGAGCGATAAAGTACATGCCATCCACCTCGGCGGTGCGGTAAGTGGGTGATACCTTGCGCAGGGAATCCAAATTGGTGATCGCCCCGTTCCAGTCACTGGAATTGAGAAGTTGGAGGGCTGTAGTGTAAATCTCCTGCGCACCGCGCAAATCGGGGGTCGGAGAAACGAGTGGCGTGGGAGAGAATACAGGCGTCGGGGAAACCTGCATCCGCAGGAGCAGGTCGGTATAAGCAGCCTGGATGCCAGGGAAGTTTGAGTCCGTGCGAATGATAAATTCAAAATACTGTCTGGCAAGCTCGTAATTGCCTGTCTTCAATGCCTGTGTCCCCAGTTGGAATTGTTCGTCAAGTTGCCCGGTCACCACCGTATTCTGGGCAGCATAACGCTTACCCATACCAGAACCATAACCTCCCAACAAGCCGATGACAATCAAGGTGACCAACGCACAATACCACCAGCCAACGAGGGAAATTCTTATCTGCAGGGCGATGCTCTGCATCCCGTTTTAGAATTAGGTTGAGTATCCCCTTTAATAACATTAGGCTGAGTATCGTGCAAAGCCCCGTCGGTTGTGTATCTTTCAATTCAGAATCAGACATGGCGGCGATTATACTCCAAGATTACAGGTGAAGCAGAAGGCGGACTTCCTTCCAGATGAACGGAAGGGCCGCGGCAGCACCAGCCGGCCAATGCGACCAGTGCGGCTAATAGAGCGGAGAGCGGCAAGAAACGCATCCCGGCGTAAGCGACCAGCCCGCCGGCAATGGCCGCGAGCACAGCGCGGATCAAGGTTCCGTCCATATTCAGCAGGCCGGGGAATTTGCGATTCTGGAGAGAGAGCAGCACGATTGCCTGCGTGGTGAAAGTGATGGCCGCAGCCAGCGGGATACCCGGAAGGCCAATCCAGCTGGAAAACAGCCAGGCCAGCAGGACGAACGAGACCGCCTGGATAAATGCCGCCACCAGCGGGGTGCGCGTATTCTGGTTGGCATAGAATGAGCGCACCGCCGTCTCCAGCCAGGCATCGCCCAGCAAGCCAAACAGGAAAGCCCAGGTGCACCAGGTGACCAGGTCGAGTTGGGCAGTCTCGTAGCCAAAGAAACCAGCCACCAGCGGGCGAATGCCGACCGCCAGCAAAGCCGCGGCCGGGAGACTGAGCGCCAGCATCACCCGCAGGGCACGGTTGACCGTCTCGCGGAAAGCATCCGGTTGGCCGCCATTGATGAACTCAGCCAGCGTGGGCAGCAGGGCAATCGCGATGGCCGTCCCGATGACCGTCTCCGGGACCTGCTGGATGGTCCAGCCCAGATTGAGCGCCCCAACCCGGTTCCGCCAAAGCGGGAGGCCAGGCTGTCACGGGCAACGAAATAAGCCTGGATGCTGGCCATCGTCAGCACACGCGGCCAGAGCAGGATGAGCACCCGCTGGACACCGGGCGTTTTCAACCCGATGACCGGCCTCCAGCGGAATCTGGTAATGGATCAGACCCGGCACCTGGATCAGCAAATGCAGGGCTGCCCCGAGGATGACGCCGTAGACCATGCCATACAGTCCCAATCCGAAGGCGGGAAGTGTGACCGGGCCGAGATGCAGACCCTGACCTGGCGTCAGGATGGTCACGCCAAAAATCTGTCCCAGGTTGTAAAAAATAGGAGCCAGAGCCGGGAGCAGGAAATGCTTGTTGGCCTGCAAACCCGACATGACCAACCCGCTGATGGAAAAGAGCAGGATGGCGAGCAGGTCGAGGCGCATCAACGAGGCGGTCAGCGCCTGATTTTCAGGGGTGAAGTGCGGGACGATAATATAGCGCACCAGCGGCTCGGCCAGGGCAATGATGACCACCGACACCGCCGCAGTCACCAGGAATGCCAGGTTAATCACCCGGGCGAACAAGTCCCAGGCGGCAGAGCGACCCTCCGATCCAGATATTCCCGCAGTACGGGGATGAAAGCCATCCCCAGCGCACCGCCGGAGAGCAGCGCTGAAAGGTAATCGGGGATGTTGTTGGAGGCGCCAAAAATCCCCATCCCCTCCAACCCGACAATCTTGTTGAAAAGCATGGATTTGATAAAGGCCAGGGCCTTGTCGAACGTAAAGAAAAAAGCCAGCAGGAACGAGGTGCGGGTAAGTTGCGATAGTTTAGGCATAGGATAATTATACACGGAGGGACATGAGACTTGTCCCTGCAGGTCTTCCAGCAATGATCCATTTGGTGGAATATGGATTTGCTATTCTAGAGCACCAATTTCCTTTTCCACTGCTTCCAAAATCTCGCCCGATTTGACCAGCGCCTTCATGGCGTTGTGATCGGGGTAGAGCGGACGGTCCACTTCGAGATGGTCCACATGCTTGCGGATGACTTCGCGGGCTTTCTGCGTGCCCTTGCCGGGCGTGAACTCGCGGAAATCCAGCGCCTGGGCAGCGGCCATGAACTCGATGCCGAGCACCCCATAGGCGTTATCCAGGATCTGGCCGTTCTTGAGGGCGGTGTTCATGCCCATCGAGACGAAATCCTCCTGGTCGGCCGCAGCGGGAATGGACTGGATGCTGGCAGGGGCTGAGAGGATGCGCTGCTCCACGATCAGATGGTCGGCAGTGTACTGGCTGAGCATCAGGCCGGAATAAAAGCCGGGGCTGTGGGCCAGGAAATCGGGCAGACCCTGCGAAAGGGCCGGGTTGGTCAGGCGGTTCAGGCGGCGCTCGGACATCACGCAAACCATCGTGATGGCCATACCCGCCATGTCCATCGGCAGGGCCACCGGCGACCCCTGGAAGTTGGCGCCGGTCAGGGTCAATTTCATTTCGGGGACGAAGATCGGGTTGTCGCCCACGCCGTTCAGTTCGATCTCCACCTGCGAGCGGGCGTAGGCAATCGCATCGCGCGCCGCGCCGATGACCTGCGGAGTGGAACGCATCGAGTAGGCGTCCTGCACCTTGGTTTTCATCTTGCCGGTGGTCAGGTCCGACCCGGCGATGACCTTCATGAGGTTCCTGGCGGAAGCAATCGCGCCCTTGAAGCCGCGCAGTTCGTGCAGTTTGGTGTTGTAAGGTTTCAGATTGCCCAGCAGCGCCTCGATGGACATCGCCGCGGCAATCTCGGCCTGCTTGAGGAAGCGTTCCATATCATAGATGTGGAGGGCCGACATGGCCGTCAGCAGGTTGGAGCCGTTGATGGCCGCCAGCCCATCGCGGGCCTGCAGACCCGGGACCGGGATGCCGGCCTGTTTCATCGCTTCGGACCCGGGCAGCCGTTCGCCGTTGATAGAAGGCTTCGCCCTCCCCCATCAGCAGGAGCATGGCCTGCGCCATGGGAGCCAGGTCGCCGCAGGCGCCGACCGAGCCTTTCTTGCAGACCACCGGCGTGACGCCCTTGTTGAGCATCTCCACCAGGGTCAGCGTGATCTCGGGACGGCAGCCGGAATTCCCATGCGCATGGACGTTGATGCGTCCCGCCAGCGCGGCGCGCACGTGCTCGACCGGAACCGGGTCGCCGATCCCGGCGGCGTGGTTGTAGATGAGATATTTCTGGAATTCCTTCACCTGCTCGTCGGAGAGGATCTTCTCCGAAAACTCGCCGATGCCGGTGTTGGTGCCGTACATGGTCTCGTGGGCAGCCAGTTTCTCCTCCAGCATGGCGCGGCAGACTTTGATGCGCTCCAGGGCTGCGGGGGCGAGTTCCACTTTTTCGCCGATCGCGGGCAATGGCGACGAGTTTTTCAATGGTGAGGGAAGAACCGTCGAGGGTGATGGTCATTGATTTCTCCTTATTAATCCAAGTGCCTTGATTTTACCCCATCGGGGAGGTTTGCACCCCGGTAGCAGCATTTGTTCCTTTGCGCCCCCCAGGGAGGTACTTCGCGAGGGATATTATCCCCTTTCGGTGATATTTTCCCTTTGCGGGGATAATTGTTTGTTTCTGAGGAAGAAAAAAGAACACACAAATCCTCCTGGTTTCTACGTTTCTCTCCGAGGTTTTTTTCCTGTAATTCAATCCGCAAAATACACCTCCCCCAACCCAGAAGGATAAGTGAGCGTTTCCTGCAACCATTGTATAATTATTCAAATTTCTTCACCACAAAGATAGTGCTGGCAAAACCCCAAGAAGTGGTGCGACCGTTATGCTTCGAACACCTGCTGAGTGAGACGAAGAGTAGGATGATCAATTAATCGTAGGAGAAAATCAGAGCCAAGAATGAAAACCTTCATATCTCTGCTGCGGGGCATCAATGTAAGTGACCAAAACAAGATCCGTATGAGTGAGCTTAAATGGTTATACGAAACGTTGAATCTTTTCAATGTTGTAACTTATATCCAAAGCGGGAATGTGATTTTCGATTGTGAGGTCAAAATCCTGTTCCCCTGGCCAAGGCAATTGAAGTTGAAATAATACGATCCTTTGGAACCAGTGTGCGGGTCATCTTGCGGGACAAGGATCGTCTTAAACAAATCATTGACAGCAACCCATTTTTAAATCAAAGAAATGCAGACCCTGAAAAACTCCATGTCACTTTCCTCTCCAAGGCGCCGGCAGAACAGGGATTGCGTAATCTCCCTCCAAGCGGAGGGGATTGCTTCGACCAAGAACAGCTCGCAATGACACTTGATTCGAAGGCAGGCATCGCTGACGAATTTTTGGTATATGATAAAGAGATCTACCTCTTTTGTCCCAACGGTTATGGCAGGACCAAATTTTCAAACAACTTTTTCGAGAGGAAATTGAGCGTTTCGGCCACAACCAGAAATTGGAAAACCGTAAATACTTTGTACGAGATGGCAAATCAGAGGTGACCATGAAAAAAAAGACGATTCAACACCCGCACCGAAACGGACTCGTTCGGTCCCATCGAAGTGCCGGCCGATAAATATTGGGGCGCCCAGACCCAACGTTCCCTGGGAAACTTTAAAATCGGGGATGAACGCCTGCCGCGACCCTTCATCCGGGCCCTGGGAATCGTCAAGCGCTGCGCGGCGCTGACCAATATCGCCATGAATACACTCGACGAAAACATCGGCTCCGCCATTGCGGAGGCAGCCCAGGATGTGATCGACGGCAAGCTGGACGACAACTTTCCCCTGGTCATCTGGCAAACCGGCTCCGGCACGCAGTCCAACATGAACGCCAACGAGGTGATTTCCAACCTGGCCATCGAGCGGCTGGGCGGAACTCTAGGTTCCAAAACGCCAGTCCATCCGAACGATCATGTCAACCGCAGCCAGTCTACAAACGATGCCTTCCCGACGGCCATGCACATCGCCACGGTCGAGCAGTTGCATCACGTGCTGATCCCGGCGCTGGAGCATTTGCACAGAGCACTTTTCGATAAATCCCAGGCATGGAATGACATCATCAAGATCGGGCGAACTCATTTGCAGGACGCCACCCCGCTGACACTGGGCCAGGAGTTCTCCGGTTACGCCGCGCAAGTAAAACTGGGGATTGATCGGATTAACGACAGCTTCAAACGACTGTATCCCCTCGCCCAAGGCGGCACGGCCGTGGGCACCGGCTTGAACTCAAAACCCGGTTTTGGCGAGCAATTTGCCGAGGAAGTGGCAAAGTTTACGAAGCTTCCTTTCACCTCCGCTCCCAATAAGTTCGAAGCGCTGGCAGCCCACGACGCCATGGTGGAAATTTCCGGGGTGTTGAATACCATCGCGGTGAGCCTCAATAAAATCGCCAATGATATTCGCCTGCTGGCTTCAGGCCCGCGCTCCGGGTATCGGCGAAATCTCCCTGCCTGAAAATGAGCCTGGCTCTTCCATCATGCCAGGCAAAGTGAATCCGACCCAATGTGAAGCCATGACCATGGTTTGCGCCCAGGTGATGGGCAACCACACCACGGTCACGTTTGCCGGCGCGCAAGGGCAACTGGAACTCAACGTTTTCAAACCGGTCATTGCCTATAACGTGCTCCAGTCCATCCGCCTTCTCGGCGATGCGGTCGTGAGTCTCACCGATCATTGTATTGTGGGAATTGAGCCGAAATCGCGACCGGATTGCCGAGTTGATGGAAAAATCGCTCATGCTGGTCACCGCCTTGACCCCGCACATCGGTTACGACAAGGCCGCCAGTATCGCGAAATTGGCTCTGAAGAATGGCAGCACACTGCGGGAAGAGGCCGTTGCGGTGGTTTTGTGACCGAAGAGGAATTCGACAAATTCATCCGACCGGAAGAGATGATCTTTCCAAAATAAGGCAGGATGACCATTTACGGACGGGGGAAAAAACATCACCAGAGAAAACACAGCGATCACAGTGCGAACCAAAAACAAATCTCTGTGCTTTCTGTCAGTGAGGGGATTGCTTCCCTTGCGCCCTCCTAGGCGGTGCTTCGCAAGAGACGATGTCGCCGGGCAAAGAGCACAGGGGCTCGCAATGACACGACTTATTTGCGATCACGGATATATGGTGCTGTATACACGGGGTAGGGTCTGATCGATCCCGGGAATGCCGTCACCCGGCATTCCCATCCACTCAGATTTCGACAGGCAACCGGGCAGTCAAACCTTACTGTTTTGATCGCGGAGTAGTTGGTCAGCCAACTGCTTTATCCGTGATTTCCAGCGCTTTATCCAGAACCGCAAAGCCTTCCTTCAACTGCTCTTCGGTGATGATCAACGGTGGGATAATCAATACTGTGTGCCAATGGGTGTACAGGTACAGCCCATGGTCGGTACAATATTTGCGGAAGGCAATCATTTCGGGGCTGGAGCCATTCCAGGGAGCCAGCGGTTCCTTTGTATTCCTGTCCTTCACCAATTCGATGATGCCGAAGAGGCCGATGTTACGGGCATCCCCCATGGAAGGATGATTCTCACCCGAGATCAGCCAGGAGCTTATGCAGCACCGGTCCCATCTCGGCGGCATGTTCCACGATCCCGTCATCCTTCATCACCTGGATGTTGGCGATCGCAGCGGCCAGCGAGACCGGGTGGGAGGTGTAGGTCAGCCCGCTCTCGAAAGCAGTTTCATCGAATGCCGCAGCGATCTCCGGTTTCATGGCCACCGCACCGAGCGGGGCATAGGCCGAGGTGAGTCCCTTCGCCATGGTGATCATGTCGGGGACGACGCCCCAGTTATCCACTGCGAACCATTTCCCGGTGCGGCCAAAGCCGCTCATCACCTCGTCCGCAATCATGACGATCCCATACCTGTCACACAAAGCGCGAACGCCTTGCAAGTACCCATCCGGGGGAATGATGATCCCGTTTGTCCCGGTGACAAACTCGATAAGAACCGCCGCGATCGTCCCGGGACCCTCGTAACGGATGATCTCTTCGAGGTGGTTCAGGTAATCCTGACAGAATTCCTCTTCCGAAATGTCGGGATTGGTGCGGTGAAAAGTGGAGCGGTAGCGGTATGGATCAAGGAAATGGACGACGCCTGGCATAAGACCCGGTTCCCATGCGACGCGGCGCGGGTCGCCGGTAAGAGCCATCGCCCCAGCGGTCGCGCCATGGTAGGAGCGGTAGCGGGCAAGGACCTTGAAACGGCCGGTATAACCACGTGCAAGTTTGACAGCGTTCTCGTTGGCGTCTGCTCCTCCAAGGGTGAAGAGTACCTTGGTCAGCGCGCCGGCAGGGGTCACATCCGCCACCATCTTACTGGCAATCGCCCGGACTTTGGTTGCCATGCCAGGCGCGGCGTAGGGTAATTCACGGGCCTGGTTCACCATCGCCTCAATCACCCTGTTTGTTGCCGTGGCCGATATTGACGCACATGGTCATCGAGTTGAAGTCCAGGTAGCGCTTGCCGGATGTATCCCAGAAATAAACACCTTCGGCACGCTTGAGCGGGATGGGGTTGACTTTGGCCTGGGCCGACCAGGTCCAGAAGACATGCTCTTTGGAAAGGGAGAGAATTTCATAATCAGGAATATCAAACATAGTAACCTCGACAGGGAGATGTTTAAATCGTATCATAAAAGTCGCGCTTTCGTGGTATAAGGTGCTCGCGATGAGCCCACATCCCGACCCTCTTTCCACCGCCACCCGCCGTATTGCTGTGGTCGGCACGACCGGCTCCGGCAAGAGCACGCTGGCTGAAGAGATCGCCCATCGTTTGCACGTTCCCCATTTCGAGTTGGACGCTTTCAATTGGGAACCGAACTGGATCGAAGCACCACGGGAAGTGACACGCCTGCGGATCAAGGCTTTCACACTCACCGAAGGCTGGGTCACGGACGGAAACTATGGTTTTTGCCGCGACATCATCTGGGCACGCTTGCAGGCAGTCGTCTGGTTGGATTATCCCCTTCTGTTAATCCTGTGGCGGTTGTGGTGGCGGACCTGGCGGCGGACGATCAAAAAGGAACTTCTATGGGGGACAAATTACGAAAGGCTCTGGACGCAGTTCTTCAGCAAGGATTCGCTATTCTTGTGGGCCATCCAGACCCATCAGCGGCATAAGCGTACTTATGCCGCTCTGGTCACCTCGCCCGAATTCGCATCCTTGAAAGTGTATCACTTCAAATCCCCACGCGAGACCGAAGCATGGCTTCATACCTGGACGTAAAGCCGATTCTTTCATTATAGGACTGATCCCCATCCGCCAAATCCCCCACCCGGCAACCAACATCAGAATTCACATCCACTCAATATTCTTATCCCGTCCCGATGAATGGATTCGCCGCCGTGATATACTCGGCTTTGCTGCAGCACCAAAGGAAAACGAATGTCTGTATCTCATATTTTCGAGAATAAGGTTGTCCTGGTCACCGGTTCGGGGCGGGGTATCGGGCGCGCCATCGCCTTGCACTTTGCCCACAACGGTGCAGATGTGGTCGTCAACTTTTTCCGGAATCGCGCTCCAGCTGAAGAGACTACGCGTGAAATCGATGCACTTGGCCGCCGCACCCTACTCGTCAAAGCGGATGTTGGCGATCTGAACGACCTGAGCCGTCTTTTCAACGAAATCGAGCAGACCTTCGGCGGACTCGACATTTTCATCCATAACGCCGCCTCGGGTTATAACCGCCCGGTGCTGGAGCAAAAACCAAAAGGCTGGGATTGGACGATGAACATCAACGCCCGGTCGCTGTTGTTTGCGGCCCAACGGGCCGTCCCACTGATGGAAAAGCGCGGCGGCGGGAGTATCGTCAGCATCTCCAGCCCGGGATCGAGCCGGGTTCTGCCAGATTACGTGGTCGTTGGAGCCAGCAAAGCTGCCATCGAAAGTCTCACGCGTTACCTGGCCGTGGAACTCGCAAAGAAGAATATAATCGTCAACGCCGTCTCGCCCGGTATCGTCGAGACGGATGCTCTGAAACACTTCGATGGGTTGGCGGATCGCAAACTCATCCAGAAAGCCGTTTCAGCCACTCCTGCCGGCCGGCTGGTCACGCCAGAGGATGTGGCTGAAGTGGTAGCTTTCCTGTGCACTCCCGCCGCCAGCATGATCCGGGGACAAGTAATCGTTGTCGATGGGGGCTATACTCTCCCGGCAGATTAATTTAGATTTAACCTATCTAAATTATAATAATTCGGGTGAAGACACACTTGTCATTCACCACTGCCCAAGGAGAGCACCTGTTAAAACCAATTTGCCCTTAATCCTGCTGATCGCGATTTTTTGGCCGCCTGTGGATCGGCAACCGGCCCAACCCCAACCGGGACTTCATCTCCCATCCAATCGAGCGAAGTAAAAGTATCCATTGCCAACTTCGCTTTCGATCCATCTGTTTTGACCATAACAACCGGCACGACCGTCACCTGGACCAATGATGACAACGCCGCACACAATGTCACCGGGGATGATGGCTCGTGGGGTTCCAACAGCCTTGGCAAAGGAGAAACTTTTTCTTATACATTTACAAAGCCTGGGTCATTCTCGTATCATTGCGGTGTTCACCCATCCATGAAAGCAACGATCACCGTCGTTGCTCCTTAATTCACGCATCACCACGGAGATTCCCAGAAAATAGTTCATGGGAATCTTCGCGAACCAGAAATGATACAGTGGGATTGAGTCGGTGAAATCCGCCCAATACGCTCATTCTTTTACTTGCAACGTTCATTCCTAAACCCAGAAAATCCACCTTCGGACAAGATGCTTTTGTGTTAGAATATGCGCACTTGCAGTAGGATTTGTGTGTGGATTTACCGCCAGACCTGTACAAGGCTGGCGGCTTTTTCATAAACAACTGCCCAATTCACAAGGAGACGAGATAAGGATGGAAACGAAAATCTATGTAGGCAACCTGTCCTACGACACCAAAGAAGAAGATCTGCGCGAACTTTTCGCTCAGGCAGGGACGGTTGCTTCGGTGGCTCTGATCAAAGATCGTGACACAGGCCAGTCCAAAGGCTTCGCGTTCATCGAAATGAGCAATCAGAGCGAGGCCGAAAAGGCCATCCAGATGTTCAATGAGTATACCCTGGCGAATCGCCCGCTGAAGGTCAACCTGGCCCGTCCGAAGGAAGAACGCAGTTACGGCGGCGGATACGGTGACAAGCGCGGCGGTCCCGGTGGTGGTTATGGTCGTGGCGGACCTGGCGGAAAGAGTTGCCGCGGACCCGGCAGTGGCGGCGGCCAACGCAGATATTAGGCCAGTAAAATCCCGCAGGGCAATCCTGCGGGTTTTTTTATCCGATCAAAATAACCCGCGCCGGAGCCCCATCTGATCCGGCCAGTTTCAACGGCAGACAATATAAAGTATAAATTCCCGGTGAGACAGCGCTCAAATCCACCCCTTCCAGAATAATAATCCCTGGTTTGAGTAAAACCTGGTGTGTAGGGAGACTCTGCTTATACGGTGCAATTGACAGGTAGTCAATACCGACCAGTTTAATACCGGTACGCACCAGCCAATCAGCCCCATTCTCAGAGATGCCTACGAAATCCTTGACAAATCCCTTCTCTCCGCGTTCCCAGAGTCGGGAATTTCGGGTTTTTAGAAGCAGACGCACGGTTCCGGAAGGTACTACCGCATTCTCCAGAATATCAGCGGTGATCATGTCCACGTCTTCCGGAATTTGGATTATCTGTACAGGGCCGATGAGAACATCCAAAGACAAGCCCTCCACCGTGCGGTGGTCATTCAGGAAATGGTGAGGAGCATCCACGTGTGTACCGGTGTGAACGCTGCAATCCAACCGTGAGACATTATCGTGCGCGCCGGAATCCATTGAAGAAACCTGTTCCAGCACCACAGGCGGGTCGTTGGGCCAAACGGGCATCAGGGGAGAAATGGGGAGAGTGATGTCATAGATTTTCATACATGCCTCCATCAGATACAGACATTACCAACCCGCGGCACTGAATATTTCCTGCAGAAAATCAAAGCGCTCCAACCCGGTCATCAGGCGAGGGCGGGCATAATCTTCAATAATGTAGGTCAATAATTCAGTACTGATATAACGGCCAGCATAAAAAACGTGCCGGTCTACAAAAACATTTCGAGTATCATCACTCCGGCTCCCGTCTGGCATCTGGATTGACATCTGGTCAAAGAAAAGGTTACCCAAGCCATAATGGACAAAAGACCCGCCAGAGAACTCCATCGCCGCCGGCATGTGGGCCTGGCTGCCGCTGACAATGACTGCTCCTGCTGAGGCCATCTTGAGGAAATCGCGTTGTTCGTAATCGGTGGGATTGGGCTGGGAATACTCGTTATACTGGAAAGTCATAACCGGCAGATACCCTTCCGCACGCAAGTTGGCAATTTCAATTTCCAACAGGCTGAAATCGCAAGGTGCTGACCCGGGACTTGTATCAGTAGCCCAGTCCCATGAGGGACCGACGATGTTGCAGCCGATGAAAGCCAGTTTATTCCCGTGGTCTTCCATGAGCAACGGCTGGAGTGAATCCTGCAAATTCCGCCCGCCTCCGAAGTAACGCCAGCCACGCTGGTCATACATGTCGAGGGTTTTCAGGAAAGGATCCGCACCGTAATCCAGCAGGTGGTTACCAGTCAGTTCCACCACGTCCGTACCCACATCTTCCAGCAGGGCGATGTAACGCGGATCACTGCAAAATTGCAGACTAATCGTCCAAGGATCGGGTGTCGGACAGCCTGTCATAAACGAGATCTCGTTGCTGATGTGGGTAATATCAGCGGCGCGCAACACCATGCGGATCTCTTCACCAGGGTAAAGCACCCCATACCGTTCCATCCGATCGGCGGTGCCGCGTACCAGTGCTGTGGTACCTGTCATCGCCAGGACGGTCAACTTGCTGGGATCACGGTTGGAAGGCAAGAGCGGGAAGACCGCAGGCTGCATATCAAAACTTATTTTCAAAGGATAGGACTCTACATTGAAATCATTGTGGACCGGAGATTGACCGTCCACACCAAGAACTTTCCAGCGCGGTTCCAGTTCTTCAAACGGAACGATGGCCCAGCTAGGCCGTTCAGCCCAAACAGAGTCAACCAACTGGTCCGCATCCGTGAGGCGCACGGATCCGGCAGCCGGTATTCCCCACAGCGTGGTGAACGCGGCGAGGGTAGGTTGATCCATCCATAGTGGTTGCCCGGCAAAAGACCCGGTGGCCACACCAGCCCAGGCATTTTGGATATCGACAAGCGAGACACCGTCCGTCGTAGTTGGAAAAGGAACAACAAGGGCATAAATCCAGGTGGCAGATTGGGAATCCGATGACCGGGAAACGTCCAATCGGACGGTCGCGCTGGCCGCGTCACCTGCCTGCGGCAGATCGGAAAGCAGGGCAAACTGCCGGAGGCTATCCGGAACAGCCGGGGATATCCATAGATAATCTGAACCAGCTGTCTGGGAAGATTCGGTAGGAATTTGCGCTACAGAGCCGGTCGGCAGCGGAACATTTCCTTGAGGCAGGAAGGGAGTCAGTGTAGATATATTGGAAGCAGCCGTTGAAGAAGGCGTTTCAAGAGCCAAATCGGGGTTGCCCCACAACGATCCGCAGGCAGCAAGGAACAGGATACAAGTTATTGCGGATAAAGGGTTTAGTAGATTTTTCCTGCTCACCAATGTGCCTCCTTCTCAATCAACGCCCAATCGCAATTCCACCAGCGTAGCCTTCTTCAGGGCGACCGGTTCCACTGTCACTCCCAGGCCGGGACCGGATGGCACATCTATCGTGCTATCGGGATTAAGCAAGAAACGCTCGCAGGTAATATCCTCGGCATAGTAACGGTTGGATGCCGATATGTCACCCGGCAAGATAAAACCGGGCAGAGAAGCCAACGCCAGATTGGAGGCGCGTCCCAAGCCTGTCTCAAGCATGCCCCCGCACCAAACCGGCACGCCCTGCTCACGACATAAGTCATGGATGGCAACCGCCTGACTCAGCCCTCCGACTCGCCCAGCCTTGATATTGATAATTTTGCAGGCTTCCATTTCCAGCGCGTAACGTGCGTGGCGAGGCGAAATAACGCTTTCATCCAGGCAAATCGGCGTACGCAATTCTTTTTGCAGTATGCGATGATCCCAAATATCGTCTTCGTGGAGGGGTTGTTCAATTAGTAAAAGATCCAACAGATCTAAAGGTTTTAAAGCTTCCCAAGTCGCAAGGCTATAAGCTGAATTGGCATCCACCTGTAATTTGATGGCGGGGAAAGCTGCGCGAACAGCCACCGCGTCGCCCAAGTCGCGCCCGGGTTTGATTTTGATTTTGATGCGCCCATACCCAGCCTCAAGGTACTTCTCCACTGTTTTGACCAATACCTCAGGCGAGGATTGTAATCCCACCGAGACACCAACCTGCACCCGTTCACGGACTCCGCCTAACATTTCCTGCAGGGAATGAACCTCGAGCTTACCGCGCAAATCCCAGAGGGCCATCTCCACTCCGGCCTTCGCTAGATGATGACCGCGGATCTGCTCCACACGCCGCTGGAAGTCTTCCATCCCCTTCAATTCCTTGCCGAGTAACAGCGGGGCAATAAAGTCTTTTATAATATGCCAGGCAGTACCTGTTGTTTCGTAAGAATAACCCGGATCCCTGTCAGCCACACATTCACCATAACCATGCAAGCCCTCGGACTGGATTGAGATAATGATACATTCGCGATCGGTTGTTCGCCCAAACGAAGTCTCAAATGGATCAACAAGGGGCATTCGCAGATGGTGAAGATTAATCGAGTCGAGTTTCATCTGTTCGCCTTCCCAGTTCGTTGAAAAGGGTTAAGAATTCTCTAGTCGCCATGTTGAATGACCATACAATTATAGTGCAATGCAGTGAAATCCAGCCAACGGGGAATTGACAACTGTATGAGGAAGCAATAAATGACATCCACTTTGTGCATTCAAATCTTGGCCCGTAGAATAGGCAAACAAAAAATGGTACTCTGTTGAAAACAGGGTACCATTCTTTTGTAAAGCCACGGCAGTTATACGGTAGTCAATTGTGAGTTGATCTTGCTGAAGACGTTGCCGATGACGGGGCCGAGGATTAACAAAACAGCAATCACAACGACAGCAACTAAAACAAGGATCAACGCATACTCGACCAAGCCCTGGCCTCTTTCCTTAGGGGCGAATAACATGGGGTTTCACCTCCTTCCGCTTATGGATTTCTCTGAAAGCCATTTCAGAGATATTCGTATTATATACCAATCCAACATGAATACTATGAAGTTTACTTTGCAAATACATTACAGTTATTTTACCCATTTACCGGGATAGATAAGGTAACACGCGCCCCTTTTCCGGGAGAGCTATTGATTTCAAACACGCCGCCGAGCATTTCGGTGCGTTCTTTGATTAATTTCAAACCTAAATTTGCTTCTTTTCCAAGGGCATCAGTACCAAAGCCTTTGCCATTATCATCCATTGACAACTTGACAAGAATGTCACCCATATCCAGTTGGATTTTGACCAGGTTAGCCTGGTTTTGGTGAACAGCATTACTCAATAATTCCTGCATAGCCCGGAAGACCATCACTTCAATATAGGGCTCCATGCGACGTTCACTGCCTGTAATGGTTACACTAACCTCAATACCAGCCTGTTCTTTGAACATTTCGGCATATTGAGTAAAAGTCGGAGCCAAGCCCAAGTCGTCAAGCATCATTGGGCGTAGTTCAAAAATAAAATTGCGCACTTTCTGGAAAGTGCTCATCGCAGCGACTTTTAGATCACCGAGTTCGTTACGCGCTTGCGCAGCATCCACATCAAATAACCTCATGGCAATTTCAGTCTGCAGGATAAAATTGGAAAGCGCCTGGGCAGGGCCATCGTGCATCTGGCGAGAAAGCCGTTGACGTTCCGCCTCCTGCACATTAACCAGCATTTCCACGCTGGATGTACCGCCCCGGTCATTCTTTCCACCATTGACTCCACCAGCGCTTACCGCATTCTTGAGGCGTTCCAACATGCCCGTGTATCGCTCCAGATGCGCCTGGTCACCCTGTAATTTTTCCAACTGTCCACGCATAACGAATAAACGTTGCTGTGCATCCATGGCATTGTCATAAATTGAACGGACCTCTTCGCTTGGAATTTTCTCGATCTGGCCTTGAATTTGCTGCAAATTGGCCGTCACCGCGGTATTGCGTTGGGTTAATTTCCCGACCTCGACACGGCTCTGTTCCAACATCAAGGTGATTTCCTTCAAAGCTCGATTGGTTTCATCCAACTCCGATTGAATTAACGTCTGAGGATCTTCAATGGATGTGGACAATTGTTGTTCTTCGGGTGATGACATGGTTCACTCCTGAGACTGCGAAGTCTTTATCGAATAATTTTACTCACCCACATTTAAGTGTATTGACAACTACTTGTTTGCAATCCTCCACATCAACCTTGCGTAAAGTGGAGGTTTCATGGTTCTTGACTGCCTGATGACTAATGCCAAGCGAGAAGCAATTTCCCTTACATTCGTGCCTTGAACAAGGCTGCTTGGAGTATAGCACAGGTCAATCAAGCCGACAATTTACTGCTCCTTGCATAATTCCACGAACATTCCTGTATCAAATAGCATAAAAAGATAGATTTTAGTCCAGCATATACGCAGAACCCTGAGAGATATTCAGGGAAACACCATAATACCCGGATGAAAGAGTTATCAAAGATCTGAAATTAACGAGTGCAGCTCACGGACCCGGCCAGCGGTACACCACCATATTTTGTTCACCAAAGGCGGCGGCATAGGGTGCGCCCGATGAAAAAACCGGTGTCAATCCCGAGGCAAGGTGTTTATACCAGCCCGGGAAGGTTACCAGATATGTCACACCACGCCCATTCAGGTAAGCCGCAATCCGATCCTCGTCTCGCAGGTAAGGGATCACTTCTGGCGATACCAGACCAGCCAGATCAACCAGTTTGTGTCCTCCAAAATATCCCAAGGCGCCAATATCGTGCGCTGCAACCAGCGCGTTCGGTGGAACTTCGGCAGAAATCCACTTTGCCACTGCAACCATTTCACTTTCGATGAAGGCAACGTCCTGGGCATAATGAAGAGCACCATTTACCCAGAAAACCACCAAAACGCCACCCGCGGCCATTCTCCAAGAGACCGAGAAAATCCAATGCCAGTATTGACCGCGGAGCGAAGTGTATTCCACCAAGCCAGCCAACCCAAGCAGGAAGAAGATCGGCATTGCCGGCATAACGTAGCGCCCGTACTGATAAGTGACCGGCAATCGCCAGGCGTAGAGTGCCAAAAAACCGACGAACCAGATTACAGCCGCCAGCACTCCCCATTCTCTACGGCGGAGGGCGGAGACCAGTGAAAGCACCAACCCTGGTATCAAAATGATGCCGACCCCTATCAAAACCGGTAACGCCTCATTTCCAAACCTAATGAGGAATGGCAATTTCAAGTAGTCAATATATTCCGCCTGCTTGGCATAAAACGTGTTTGGAAAAGGCGCGCCGGAGATCATCAAATTGAAAAGCAAATAAAGTGCAAACAGGCTTCCAAAGCTCACTCCCAAGCTGACCAAGGCTCGCAGACGCTTTGACCATGACGGCTGCATCAACAGGATCATCATCACTGCCGGACCGAGAAGTGTAATCCCATCCGGCCGCACCCAGATGGAGAGACCAATGAGCAAGCCAAGACGGAAATATTTTTGCGATCCCGAGATGATCATCACCAGTGAGGCAGTCGCCAACAATGCAAACAGGAGCGTTTCCATGCCAGAATTCGCCGCCCAGACCAGGTGCCATTCCAACGCCAGCACCGCGCCGACCCACGGGATGCGCGGCCGATATGAGGACACCAACCGCCGCACGGCTGACTCGCCGAGAACCGCCAGACTCCACAATGTGACCGCGCCGAGTGAATACGTCCAGATGTAAGGAGCCAGTCTCGCTAGAAATCCAATCGCGAGAAGCGCCGACCATAGCGGAGCTGTCGAACCGCCAGAAGGCTGACCGGGAAAGAAAGACCATTCGCCGCGCAATGCCAGGTTACGGGCATAAGTCTGATGGATCCAGGCATCATCCAGCGGGAAGCCGAAATGATAATAAAACCGGCTAAACGCCAAATACAACCCCACCGAAATCAGGGTGACCCCAGCCAACACCCAAATTGCCCGCTTGGGTACGCGACTCTCATGGATAGATGGCATAGATATGCGCCCCTCCAACGTCACCCAGATATTGCAGACCCACCTGCCCTACGGGGTGATCATAAATCGGGTATAGACCGCCCGGTGTAGCCCCTGCCTCCAAAATCACATATTTCGCACCATAACGTCGGGCTACACTTAATAGTGTTTTCACGTCACCATTTGGGACAGCAATCGCCGGGTTTCCGGATGCCAGATAGAACCCCGGTGGATTGGCAACCATGACAACCGCATTGTCGGTCATCCCTTGGGAAACCAGCATTGTCTCTACATGCCTATACGCATCATTTTCCTGACCCCAGACCGTACCTCCGCCCCCACCCATGACCCGCCCGTAGATGACGATCGCCGTCAACACCGCGGCGAGGGCTACCATTGCGGGCCGGAAAATCGTCCCAGCTTGAGCCCGGTTCCAACCACGCTTCCGACCTCCCCACGCGATGACCCGGTCGAGACCCACAGGAGCGAGCGCCCACCATACCGTCTGCACGGAAGCTGCGGAGTGAAAAAAACCGCCTCGCGCCCCGGCAAATGGAAAGACAACTGTCATGGCAGCAAGCGTCATCAACCAGGCAAAGCCAGCCAACTGCACACGCCGATCCTTACGCAGATGCCAAAGACCGAGTCCAATCAGCGGGACTAAGAATACTTCCCCCTGGACGGAAACCATGTTGGAAAGGTTAATGCCCAGCGACCTGGAACGGACTCTAATAATGGCTTGGAGGCCAGACCTCCACCAGGATGAAAACGTGATCTGGCTAGCCGGGTAACTAAACAATTGGTCATAAGAGGTGAGCCAGATCATTTTCAAGCCACCGGGAGCCAAGGGGGCGCCAAAGACATCGCAGTTCCGGATGAACCAGGGAGCCATAACAAGCAGGTAACCAGCCAGCGTAAGAAACAGGAAAGAAAATATAAAAAGGAACCGTCGTTGGGGGGGTTTGGGAAAAATGAAGAGATCAGCTAGAAAAGCAACAAGCAGCCAGAGGAGACCATCCGCACGTGCCAAGTGCATCAGACCTGCCAACAAACCGAGCAACAAAGGGTTGAAGGCAGAGGATTTACGGTTGAGGATTAGAAAGAAAAGTCCTCCGAAAAGCATATACAGGCCAAAGGTGTCTGTCACCGATAAAAAGGACAGGTAAAAAGTCGGGAAAACCGCCAACAGACCGGAAGAGAGAGAAAAGTCACTGCGGGAAGTGAAAGACCAAGTCAAGGCAGCCGTCAGAGGCGGGATCAGCGCGGCGACCAAAAGAAAACCGACCCGGGCGGCGAACCAAGAAGCGGGTCCGAAAAGCGCTGAACCAGCAGCAGCGAGGAGGGACGCCAACGGCATCCAGTAGGCATGGGAGGGGTGCGGAAGCCCGATCGGGTCATCCAGATAGTTCCATAAATAGGGTTCGGTGAAGCCTTGACCGTTCACCAATTGCAGTCCCCCGGCATAGTAATAATCCGCATCCATATACCCGGGCGAAGGCTGAAGAGCAGCGACAAAGGACGAAGCAGCCA
This sequence comes from uncultured Chloroflexia bacterium, assembly GCA_963760315.1. Classification (GTDB taxonomy): domain Bacteria; phylum Chloroflexota; class Anaerolineae; order Anaerolineales; family Villigracilaceae; genus UBA877. The sequence continues at coordinate 243,095 of CAVXCK010000003.1, read as the reverse complement.
GACCAAGTAGTCCCAGGAGCAGGTAATTCCGCCATGTCATGGGAGGCTCTCGCTCCAGGTGCGCGGCGGGTGGACGGCCCACCAACGCATCCAATACAGGCCAAGCACAAGCAAGGCAGGGAAGACCAGCGAGAGTACACCGGTCAGGGCGGAAAAAGCCCCGGAACAGAACAGACCAGCCGTGATAAGCCAGATACAAAAGAAGATGGCAAGGAGCACGAAGCCCGCCACTCCCCAGCGGCCGGGAGACGACCAGCGTTCCGCCAAAATGGAGAGGAAGAGGACCAAGGGAAAGAAAAGCAGAACATAGTCCTGCGGGATGACCGGGATTCCAAGGAGCGGCGTGGCAGCCAGGGTCAGGCTGGTGGTCCAGAGAAAGTGACGGAAATCCTTGCGTCGGACGCCACGCCACTCGACAAAGAGAACAACAAGCAGGAGACCGGTGAGCGCCCATCCCAGGCGTGGACCGAAGACCGGCAACCAGGATCCGAGGAGGCCAGCGGGAGTAAGAGCCGAGTGGTAGGTGATAAAGGAGGCCAGTCCGCCGATAAAGGGCATGAACCAATCCAACAAAATGAAAAACGACATAGCCAGCAGAATGGCGAGGGTCATCAGGAAACCCGCCAGGATGCGGCCACGATGGTGATAGATGATCCACCAGAAGATAAAAAGCACCAGAAGGCCAGCAATATCCGGCTTGAAGAAGGGGATCACCAGCAAAGCTCCGGCCAGCTCGTCGCGTTCGTCGCGCAGGGCGAGCAGGAGACCGACGATCGATAAGGCTACAAAAATGACCGCACGGCTGGCAGCCAGCGGGAGAAACCCGTAGACCCACAGCACCGAAAAGATCAATATAACCGGCAGGAGGATCCGCGCTGGCTTCCAACCGGTAAGTCGAAGCGACAGTAAGGCCAGAGCAACCAGGGCAATTTCAAGACAGGTCATCCACAGCCCACGGGCAAGGGTGTAGTCGGTGACCAAGGCAAAAGGAAAATAGAAGAGTTCAACTGGGAAGGGAACACTCAGCCGTAGCTGGTCTTCGCCTTGGGCGGCCAGGCGACCGTAATAGATTACCTGGGCGCGTTGCGTGGCTGCGTCACTGTAGGGATTGTCACCGTATTGTAGGAAGGTGCGCGCCGCCAGCCAGGGGACGAGGAAATCCTTCCCGCCGGGATTGTCGCGGGAATAAAGAGTGTTGGCCCACACCAACCCGCCGAGAATGGCGAGGGCGATGAAGATCAGGAAGATGGTAGTGAGGATGGTGAGGATTCGAGACATAACGAAGGAATTCTACCTTACATTGACGGCAGGGGCAACCGGCGCAATTTATGCTATAATACCGCCAACATGAGGCAAGAATGACAGCTATCCGCTTCGCCAACAATGATAACGATAATGATAACCGGCCTCCAGCCGTTGGGCGAAGCTTGCAAGGATAAGGATATCTCGAGACCTACCCATCGCCCAACGCAGACGCGGAGGGCGATTTGTTTTGTATAATGCATATGCCATTGCGAGGAGCCCCGAAGGTGCGACTAAGCAACCCCCGACCCAAGAGGAGATTGCTTCACCGCCACTGAACAGCAGCTCGCAACGACATTTGAAGAGGAGTCGGTTATGTATAAAACTCATACTTGCGGTGAACTGCGCGCCAACCACGCCGGAGCAGACCGTCACGCTGGCCGGTTGGGTGCACAACTTCCGCACTTTTGGCGGAGTGGTCTTTCTGGTGTTGCGCGACCGCTTCGGTATCACCCAAATTGTCACGAACCCGGATAAATTCCCCGGGGCAGCCAAAGCCATCGAGGCAGCGAAGAACGAATGGGTGATGCAAGTTACCGGTCCGGTGCGGATGCGCCCTGCGGACCAGTTCAACACCAAGATGCCGACAGGTGAGATCGAGGTGGAGGCACACGAAGTAACCGTGTTAAACCAGGCTAAAGCTATGCCATTTGTTGTCAGCCGGGATGACGAGGATATCGACGAGAACATGCGACTCAAATACCGCTACCTTGACTTGCGACGCGAGCGCATGAAGCGCAACCTCATCCTGCGCCACAATGTAGTGCTGTTCATGCGCAAGTATCTTGTCAGAGCGCGGCTTTATCGAAGTGGAAACACCGATGATGTTCAAGACCACTCCCGAAGGAGCGCGCGACTATCTCGTGCCGTCCCGAGTCTACCCCGGCCAGTTCTATGCCCTGCCCCAGAGTCCACAGCAACTCAAGCAATTGTTGATGGTGGCGGGATTCGAGCGCTATTTCCAGATCGCGCGCTGCTTCCGTGACGAAGACCTGCGCGGCGACCGTCAGCCGGAATTCACGCAACTCGACCTGGAAATGTCCTTCGTCCATCGCGATGATGTGCTAGAACTGGTGGAGGGTCTCCTCACCGCCATGTTGCCAGAAGTAGCCCCGCATAAGAAACTATTGGCGTCGCCATGGCCGCGCCTGACCTACAGCGAATCCATGGATCGCTTCGGCACCGATAAACCCGACCTGCGCTTCGGCATGGAACTGTATGACGTCAGCGCTATTTTCGGGAAGAGCGAGTTCGTCGTATTCAAATCAGCGTTGGAAAGCGGCGGGATCATCAAGTGCATCGTCGCACCGGGCTGCGCCAGATTACACCCGCAAGCAGCTCGACGATCTGACGTCGACCGCCAAAGAAATCGGAGCGAAGGGACTGGTCACCCTGGCGCTGACGGCTGAGGGTCTGAAAGGCTCCGTGGCCAAGTTCATCCGCGAGACGGAAATAGCAGCCTTGTCCAAATTCACCAGCGCAGCGAACGGCGACCTGATCCTGTTCGTCGCTGACAACCCGAAAGTAGTCAACAAGGTTCTGGGTGCGCTGCGGATCTGGTTCCGGGACGCCCTTCAACTGGCTGATCCGAACGTGATGGCCTTTGCGTTCGTGCTGGATTTCCCGATGTTCGAGTGGAACGAGGAGTTCAAGAAATGGGACGCCGCACACCATCCGTTCACCATGCCGCGCCTGGAGCATCTTGACCGGTTCGAGACCGACCCATCCACAATTCTTTCGGAGGCGTACGATATGGTCTGCAACGGCTATGAAATGGCCTCCGGTTCGATCCGTATCCACCGGCGCGACATCCAGTCGAAGGTTTTCCACCTGCTCGGCATCGAAGAAGAAGAAGCCCAGTTCAAGTTCGGGCACATGCTGGAGGCCTTCGAATACGGCGCGCCGCCGCATGGCGGGATAGCCCCGGGCATTGACCGGCTGGTGATGCTGCTGGCCGACGAGCCCAACATCCGCGAAGTGATCGCCTTCCCGAAGAACCAAGCCGCCCGCGATGTGATGGCGGATGCCCCGTCGTTCCCGGACGAGAGGCAGTTGAAGGAATTGCATATCAAGATAACAGAGTAGGGTCATTGCTTCGTCGCTAAAAACGCGGCTCGCAACGACACAAAGGAGTGAGAACATGGCAATCATCCGCGTTGAAGAAATCGCAAAATATTCCGGCCAGGAGGTAACCGTCCAGGGCTGGGTCTACAGCCGCACCGACAAAGGGAAGCTGGTCTTCCTGCTCGTCCGGGATGGATCGGGCTTTGTCCAGTGTGTGGCTTTCAAAGGCGACCTGCCCGAGGAAGTCTTTGACCAGCTTGACACGCCTGCCGCAGGAATCCTCGGTCATCATCAGCGGAGCGGTGCGTGAAGACAAACGGGCTCCCGGCATCCCTGGCGGGTTCGAGATCGGCGTAAAGGAGATAAAAATTGTCCAGATAGCTGCCGAGGATTACCCGATGGCGCTCAAAGAGCACGGCGTGGACTTCGCCCTCGACAACCGCCATCTGTGGATTCGCATGCCCAGCCAATGGGCCATCCTGCGCATCCGTGGGACTGTCATCTCAGCCATCCGCGAGTGGTTCGAATTGAACGGCTTCATCAACATGGACACGCCCATCCTGACCCCTGCGGCAGTGGAAGGCACCACCACCCTGTTCGAGACCGAATATTTCGACGAGGGCAAAGCCTACCTGAGCCAGTCCGGCCAGCTATATAACGAAGCGAACATCATGGCCTTCGGCAAGGTCTACTGCTTTGGTCCGACCTTCCGCGCTGAAAAATCCAAGACCCGCCGCCACCTGACCGAGTTCTGGATGGTCGAACCGGAGATCGCCTTCTGCGACCTGGACGGGTTGATGGAGATCGAAGAGCAGTTCGTCACGCACATCGTCAAGCGCGTCCTGCGGGACCGGGGACCCGAGTTGAAATCCCTCGGCCGCGACCTGGCGAAGCTGGAAATCATCGAACCGCCCTTCCCGCGCATCTCCTACGATGAGGCTGCCAAGTCATCCAGGAACTCTATGAAAAAGAGACCGACCCGGAAAAGAAAGAACTGCTCAAATTCGAATGGGGCATGGATTTCGGCGCGCCGCATGAGGCCGCCCTGACCAACCGTTACGAGAAGCCGGTCTTTGTCTACGGCTACCCAACCCAGGTCAAAGCCTTCTACATGGAACCCTGGCCGGGCCGCCCCGAAGTCTGCAAGATCGGTGGACTTGCTCGCTCCGGAAGGTTACGGTGAAATCATCGGCGGCTCGGAGCGCATGTCCAGCCCCGACCTGCTGCTCCAGCGCATCCACGAGCACGGCCTACCGGAAGCAGCTTACAAATGGTACCTGGACCTGCGCCGCTATGGCTCGGTCCCCCACTCCGGTTTTGGGATGGGCGTGGAAAGGACAGTGGCCTGGATCTGCGGTATCGAGCATATCCGAGAAGCAATCGCCTTCCCACGCATGATCAAGAGAGTTTATCCATAAACCAACAGGGGCATGCTTATGCTTGTCCCTGTTGAATTTCCAACGTTCCCGCCCTAGAAGAAGAGAACTGGTAGTCTACCCAATTTCGTCGATGCCACATCGTCAGTTGCCACCTCCCCAAGGTGGATTATTGAGAACCTTAATCTTTCCCTACCCACCCCTCTTACTTTATGGTATAAAACATATGCCCTGCTGTGCTCGCGATGCTGCACCTCCGTTCTGAGCCAACACCCACAAAAAGGGATCCAATCTCGCGACAAGGATGCGATAGGCTTCGGCCAAGGCTGACTTGCCGGGTAGGAACCCGACCTGCGAAAGCAGGTTCAGAACCTTGCAGCACACGGCATAAGCGGGGTTTTTTTTACTGCTTCATGCAAAAACCTTTGAACTTGCGGTTATCGAATTTCGAGCAATTCATGGAATTATGATTTAGGGTTTAGACAGTACCTTACAAATAATAGAATACGGAGAAATAGCGGCTGGCTCCCGATTCTACCGGGAGCACGAGGTGGAGGTTTCTCTGCGCAAGCGGAGGTTAAGGTTCTCACCCCCAGCTTCTCTTCCGTAAACGGGAGAGGGGTGCAGGATGAAGGCCGAAAATCGGATAGATCAGCGGATGCCTCCGGAGCCCGATCACAGGCTCCTTTCTCCCTTCCAAAAGAAGTGCCCGACAACGAACAAGGGTTAATATCCTGTGTTTGTTGTCCAATCCTAAATCTGACCGGTAACGGTCAGGACAAAGAACAGCGCAGTGACCAGGCAAAAGAATCGCCTGTATTAACCTGGAATGGCTGCCAACCGGATATTTGGAGTTACGAGAGGCACGCCCCCAGGGTGTGCCCTTTTGTTTATAGGATGAACAGATGAGTATTAAACGGCAATATACCCTGAAGCCCATTGGATTACCATGCTCCGCATGCGCACGGAGTATCCAAACCTAGCCGGCGCACTCGACAGTCAGCTTTCTCTCAATCAGGGCAACCCGAGCGAAGGTTCCAGTGCGCTCCGGCTTATCTCCCTGTCATTATCCAGGAATCGATCTAGCTTAAAATCATTTACTCCAAAATCATACCCAGATAAAAGAGGAATTATGGAAACCAAAGAATTACTTGCTCGTGTCAAAGCCGATAATGTCAAATTTATCTCCTACCAGTTCACCGATGTAACCGGCGCGGTTAAAAGTGTGGATGCCCCGATTAAACAACTGGAGTCCGACCCTGGAAGACGGTGTCTGGTTCGACGGCTCATCGGTGGAGGGCTTCGCCCGCATCCAGGAAAGCGACATGCGCCTGGTGATCGACCCCGATACCTATGCCGTCCTTCCCTGGAGTCCCAGCCGAGGCGCGCCGGGCGCGCGTCTTCTGCGATATCTACACTCCCGACGGGCAACCCTTCGATGGCGACCCGCGCGGGGCGCTCAAGCGCATGCTTGCCAAGGTGTCAGAGCGAGGCTGGACCTATAACGTGGGTCCCGAACCCGAGTTTTTCCTGTTCCGCCGCAACGGAGGCGAGGGCATTCACCCCGTCCCGCACGACGTGGGCAGTTACTTCGATTTCTCCGCTGACGACGAGGCGGTGCGCGTCCGCACCGAATTGATGGACGCGCTGAACAGCATGGGACTGGAAGTGGAAGTGGGACATCACGAGGTGGCCATCGGCCAGCACGAAATTGACTTCCGCTTCGCCGATGCGCTGCGCACCGCCGACAACGTGCTGACGCTGAAATATACCGTCAAAGCAATCGCCGCCAAACATGACTTGATCGCATCGTTCATGCCCAAACCTGTTTTCGGGATTAACGGTTCCGGAATGCACTGCCACCAATCCATTTTCGACAGCAAGGGCAACAACCTGTTCTACGATGCCAAAGATGAATATCACCTTTCCCCGCTGGCCTATGGGTTCATTGCCGGACAGTTGAAGCACGCACGTGCCCTGGCCGCCATTGTTGCGCCGACGGTCAATTCGTATAAGCGGCTCGTTCCCGGGTACGAAGCTCCGGTTTATATCGGCTGGGCGCAGATCAACCGCTCGGCGCTGATCCGCATCCCGCGTTTCACCGAAGGCCGCATCAAGGCGATGCGCGCCGAGCTGCGCTTCCCTGACCCATCAGCCAATCCATATCTGGCCTTTGCCACCATCCTGGCTGCAGCCTTGGATGGGATTGACAACAAGCTGACGCCGCCCGCTCCACTGAATAACATCAATGTTTATCACCTTGATGAGACCGAACGCGCTAAATTGGGGATTGCCTCCCTGCCCGGTTCCTTAGCCGAAGCCCTGGGTGAATTGGAAAAAGACAAGGTTGTCCGCTGCGGCATTAGGCGAGAACATCTACGACGCCTTCACACGCGCCAAGTGGGATGAGTGGGACGCCTTCCGCATCAACGTGACCGATTGGGAAGTGGAACGCTATCTTGAAATTGCTTGAGAAGGCCGAAAAGTCAAGAAATCCAACCTGTTAGACCTGAAAAGGATTGAAATTCGTGTCCTGGTCATAGTAATCTTCGTTTTCCGCTTTTTTTAACTTGCTGACAGCCGCATAAGTCACGGGGGTCATCAAGGCTTCGACGCCAACCTTGAAGAGATAATTGGTGACGGTCAGCATCAAAAACAGGTTCCAGGGGAAAACATGGAACAGGGAAGCAATGAAAACGAATACGAACGTGTCAACCAGTTCACCGACAATCGTACTGCCGATGGTCCGCGTCCACAGCCAACGCCCGCGGGTCAGGACTTTCATTTTAGCCAGCACGAATGAATTTGTAAACTCCCCCGACCAATATCCCGCCAAGCTGGCCAGTACGATCCCACCACTGGACATACCGCCCAGAATGGCGAGGTATGCCGCATCGCCCGCATATTGCTGCCACTGGGATTCACCTGGCAGGATACCAACGATCCAGAAGATAATTGCGCTCAGTGCCAGGCAGGCAAACCCGGCCCAGATGACCCGGCGAGAGTTTTTGTAGCCATAGACTTCAGTGAGAATATCGCCAAAGATGTAACTGACGGGGAAGAGAATGGTACCGGCATCAAAGGCCATGCGAACGCCGAAAATACTAAAGCCCCAGTCCACGATCTTGGCTGAGGAAGCAATGTTGCTGACCACCAGAACCGTAACGAAGACAGCCATGATCAGATCGAGATAATGGTAACGCTTTTCCATATTCAATTCACCGCCTCATCGGCTCGTCATCCTGCAAAACGAACAAAGGCCCGGGGCGGAAGTCGGCTGTCCACAGATTGGACAAGGGTGTAGTTCAGCCTGGATTTCTTCGCGCTCGGCAAACAGACCGGATTTACGGGCTTCAAGGAAGGACAAATAAAAAGATTGTTTTGCTCCGGGACGGTCGCTTTCCAATTTGTTGAGCAATTGTTTGTAATAAATCGATGTCGAACCTACGGAAAACGGGCACTCATCGTATATATACTCTATGCCTCGCAACAGGGCATAGGCCAGCATCTCGCGCTCGTAGATACGGAATAGCGGCTTAACTTTGCGAGCCAAGCCCGGAATCCCTGGAAGCACCGGTCCCTGGCGAAGCAGATACTCGCCCGCCCAAGTTAGAGTATTGCCAAACAGAACAGCGGCCTCGTCATCCAGATTGTGCCCGGTTGATAAAACATCATAACCGAAGTCACGGGCAACGCGATTCATCACGTGACGTTTTACCAGCCCGCACACCGAACACAGCTTACCCCGCCTTCGGTGGGATTTTAGTGTAAATTGCGGGTTGGTCGCGCCATATTCCTTCTGAATATCCACGATATGCAATTTCAACCCGCGCCCGGCAGCGAATTTCTCAGTCAGGCGCTGCGACTCAGACGAATAGATGGTGCCTCCCTCCATCGGGTGAATTTGGTCATCAATACCGAGACAGATGTATAAACCATCAGCTTGATAACCGAGGCGCTGAAGGATATCCCAGAGTGAAAGCGAATCCTTGCCGCCGGAAACCGCGACGAGAACCTTTTCTTCGCGCGTAAACATCTTATACTTTTCGATGAAGCGCTCGGTTTGTTCCGGAATCCATTGGAGGTAATGTTCTTTACACATCGCCAGTTTATGCTGGCGCATGTTGATCACGGCTTTTTGACCGCAAGTCCGGCACTTCATTTATCCTCCAGAAATCGCGGAAATCAGTTTGATAACATCTGCCATCTTTCAAAATCTCATCTTCGGTAATCAACTCGCCATCCCGAGTGCAAATCACACCTTCCGGCAGGATGTTGTTCTTCTTGAGCGCATCCAGCAGGGTCATGCCAGGACGGACTTCGTATTCTTGATTGCGTAAAACGAGTTTAACCATAAATCTCCAAACAAATAATATGCAAGTTTGCAGCCCGGATTATACCCTCCAGGGTAAAAAAATCGCGGGATCCTGAGAGTATCCCGCGATATCAATCAAGCAAAGCGAAGGTATTTCTGCGGCGGAGGATCACAGTCCGCGTATTCGCCGCGATATTCCTCCGGCATCAGTCCCGCAATCTGAGACATGATCTCATCTGCCATTTCCTGGCAAATCTTCCCATTCACTTTTTCGCCCTTCGCATCCAGGTAGAACAACTTGCCAACCCGGATATGGAAATCCGTTCGTTTGAGCTTCTTCAGGTTGCTACTAAAGTGCTCCCCTCCCCAGTGAGCCATCGGCATGATGGGCGCGCCGGAGTGCAACGCAATCAATACAATCCCAGGCTGAGCCGGGCAACAGGTGTCCATTATATGAGCGCGTCCCTTCAGGGGCGATGGCAAGGATATCCCCGGACTTGAGCACCTCCAAGCAAGCGCGAATAGCATCCAAATCCGCCTCACCGCGACGGATGGGGATAGCATCCCATAAATCAAAGAGCCAGCCCATGAATTTGTTGTCCCAAGTCTCTATTTTCGCCAGTCCGATCATTTTTCGCGGTTGGAGATGGACAAACAGCAGCGGGACTTCGAGCGAGTTGATGTGGTTGGTTACCAGGATCAGAGGACCGCGAGATGGGATTTTGGGAAAGTCACACTTGTCAATCCGGCAGAGGATGTCCGTCCCCAGCTGGATGAAAGTGTTCATGGACCAGCGAGAGATGGATTTCATGCGGGTTTCTGGGTAATGAACTCAATCTGCGATGGAAGTAGTTCAATGGTCAATTCCTTGCCCTCGAAGCAAACAGTCTCGCCATCGCAGTGAACCGGGAGAGTACCTTGCACTGCTGCGACTTTCACCTTGCGAGCCTGTGCCATGGTCACTTCTTTTTGCGTGGCCTGGGTACCCTTCATGAAGTAGGGGATGAGACCGAAAATACGCAACTGGCTGACTGAACGGGCAATGCAAAGGTCGAAGCTCCCGTCGCCGGGGTCGCCGTTGGGGGCGAAGAAGAAACCGCCGCCCATACGACGCCCGTTCATGATCGAAAGCATCAGCGGGGAGATATCCATCTCTTTGTCATCGTATGTGAGTTTTACAGCGGGTGCTTTATAGTAAATAAAGATGGTTTCGATAGCAGCGATGAGATATAGGAGCATGCCGCGCAGTCCAGCGGATTTTGGCAGCCACGAATCCGGTAGCGGCGTCGAAACCAATGCCCACACCGTTGCCAAAGTAGCGGCCATCGGGATAATCGCCTCCCTTGACAATGCCTACGTCCACTTTATGGCGGTAGTTTTCAGCCAGGATCTTGCAGCCGATTTCCACCCCACCGGGGATGCCCATGCCATAGGCAAAATCGTTGCCCGTGCCCACGGCTATCTGTCCCATGGCAGTTTTGGTAAACCCAGCCAGCCTGGCACGCATTAGGCCATTCAACACCTCGTTGGCAGTCCCATCACCGCTGGCGATGATGACTGTCTCATATCCATCGCGAGCACCTTGCTCTGCCAACTCCGCGGCATGCCAGGGACGTTCAGTCAACACTAATTGGTAATCAATGTTGTATTTTTTTAATTCTTGTTCCATCATCGGCAGAGAACGTCCAGCAAATCCGCGGCCAGAAACTGGATTTACAATGAGCAGGGAATGAGCCATAATACACTCTCCTCAAAATGGATATGTTGTATTTTACCTGAGAACCCCATGAAAGGGGTAACGTTTCTGATACAATAACCACGAATTATGTTTATTCTATTGCCCATCGTTATTGATGCTCCTGACCGCAATATTACTGATCTTGTACGTTTTATGCGGCCTAATTTCAAATATTCCTGGATGGTCGCTGCCGGTGGCGCAACTCTGGCCCTCATTGGAATATTCCTCTGGCAGATCCGCCTCCCTCAGAGCATCTCCCTAGCCCCCTGGCAGCCAATGACACTCTTCTTCTTTTCGCCAACCTGGCTAGCGGATGGGATATCCTGGCCATATGCACTTTCCCTGGCGGCATTAGCTACCGCTGTAATCTGGACTTCGGTCGTGCGAGCAGAAAACGATCCAACTGCCTGGGCCGCGACACTCCTGCTCACTGCCCTGGGTATTCTGGCGGTAGCTGCTGAAAATCCCCTGACGCTTGTCCTAGTTTGGTCTGTCGATTGACCTGGCTGAATTGATAACCATGCTCCGTTCCACCGAAGGCGAGGAGCAAAATCAGGGTGTAGTAATTGCATTTGCAGCCCGCGTGGCTGGGACAGGGCTGGTCTTGTGGGCCAACCTGGTGAGTACAGCGGGTGGGGTACTGATGAACTTCCGCGCCACCCCTGCCAGCGCTGGGATATACCTATTAATCGCGACGGTCTTGCGATTGGGCGTCTTACCTCTGCATTTACCCTATCTGAAGGAAAATGTTCTAAGGCGCGGATTCGGGACATCCCTACGACTGGTCTCAGCCGCAACCAGCCTGAGCCTGCTCGCTCGCATTCCAGCCGGTGCATTAAAATCGTCCTTACCGATCTATTTACTCGTCCTTGCAGCTGTCGCCACCCTTTACGCAGGCTGGATGTGGTTGCGCTCCTCCGACGAAATTCTAGGCCGCCCATTTTGGGTGTTGGGGATGGCTTCATTATCCGTCTCTGCCAGTTTGCGCGGTAATCCAACCGGGAGCATCGGCTTGGGGCGTTATGCTTATCCTGGGCGGCGGGTTATTATTTCTTTATTCGGCACGCCAGAGGAGCACCATCTGGTTGCCTCTTCTTGGTATCTGGGGACTTTCGGGTCTGCCTTTCTCCCTTTCCGCAACAGTCTGGCAGACTGGGAACCAAAATTCCTGGTTGTTTGTCATTCCATTCCTTCCTGCTCAAGCGTTATTGATGGCCGGATTCATCCGCCATACCCTCCATCCCGGAGAAACCAGCCTTGAATCGAAGGAAAGATGGGCGAAGATTCTGTACCCGACCGGGCTGGTCCTGCTTGCTGCACTTGTCGTCCTGCTTGGCCTGTGGGGCTGGGACGGTGCAGCCAGCTTCGGTCAATGGTGGGCAGCCATAATCTCCGACGTATTAGCTGTCGGGTTTACAGCGCTGGCGTTATATGTCCTCATCCATTCAGTACCTGCCAGCAGTTCCAGCCAATGGACGCGTATCCTTCGTCTCGAGTGGTTATATCACGTGCTGACAGCCATTTATGAATTTTGGCGCAGGATTGCGGGCATTATTACATCATCCCTCGAAGGAGAAGGCGGCCTGCTCTGGTCATTACTCCTGCTCACTTTGATCCTCTCCGTCCTCTCCACGCAAGGCCGATAGCCATGTTTTCCATCCTAAATTGGTTAGCCCTTCTTATTGCATTTATCTCATCAGTCGGTCTGCTGCTCCACCGGGACTGGCGCTGGGGAATTTGGTTTCTGGCAATCCAATATTTGAGCATATTCTGGCTGGTCCAAACCCATTGGCCGGTCACAATGGCCACTGCCAAACTGGTGACGGGCTGGATGGCCTGCGCTGTTCTTGGAATCGCTCAACTTAATACTGATTCCGTGGAAGCCAATGAGGCATCCTGGCCTCAGGGGCGGTTATTTCGCATCTTTACCACCGGGATCATCGTGGCCGCTACATTTGCACTTTCCTTGCGCGCCTCGAGCTGGTTGGGACTTGGTTTGCCGATCGCATGGGGAAGCATCCTCCTGGTTGGAATGGGATTGCTTCAACTCGGAATCAGCACACAACCGTTCCGGGTGATCCTCGGTTTGTTGACGGTCCTGGCGGGGTTCGAAATCCTTTACGCCGCAGAGGAAAGTTCGACCCTAGTCGCTGCCTTGTTGTCTGTCGTTAATCTTGGCCTGGCGTTGACCGGGGCGTACTTTCTGAATATGCCTCGGGAGGAAGATCAATGAGTGCGCCCTTCTTATGGATCATTCTCCCAATCATCCTGGCAGGCATCCTCATGCTCCTCCGCAACCAGAAAGTAATCGCCCTGATTGCCTGTATTATTACCCTTTTCCTAACTCTGGCTGCCTGGTTGCTGCCTATTGACACTGCCATAACAATCGGGAACGTGTCGTTCAAACTTTCTTCTTCCTTCGAAATTCTGGGACGTCATCTCATTCTTAGTTCTGCTGATCGGTCTTTACTGACCCTGATTTATGGCTCGGCGATCGTATGGTTTGCTGTCGCTCCCGCAGCAAAGACAGCCCGCCGCCTGACCTCCCTGGGGTTGGCAATCACCGCCCTATTGGTAGCCGCGCTTTCCGTCGAACCATTCCTTTACGCCGCCCTGCTGATTGAAATGGCTGTACTTCTTTCCATCCCGCTTCTTTCAGCACCAAGGCGGAAACCCGGCAAAGGGTTAATCCGTTTCTTAATTTTCCAGACTCTCGCCATGCCATTCATTCTCTTCTCCGGCTGGTTATTGGCTGGAATCGAGGCAAACCCCGGTAACCTGGGATTGGTACAACAGGCAGCCATCCTGATCGGTCTGGGCTTTTCCTTCCTACTGGCAGTTTTCCCTTTCTACAGTTGGATCCCGTTGCTGACCGAGGAATCTTCACCGTATACTGTCGGTTTCATTCTATGGATGTTCCCTACAGTGACTTTATTCTTCGGATTAGGTTTTTTGGATCAATATACCTGGCTACGCGATGCGCCCTCCCTGGGGACCATTTTAACGACTGTTGGTATCCTTATGGTTGCAAGCGGCGGTTTTCTGGCAGCCTTTCAAAACCACTTGGGACGCATCATGGGGTATGCTGTCATCATACAGACGGGCTTTTCCATCCTGACCCTCAATTTTGGGGGAACATTGGGATTGAATATCTTCTTAATGCTCTTTGTTCCTCGAACTATCAGTTTATTTGTGTGGGGGCTCTCCTTAACCATTCTGAAAGAGCATTCACCGACGCTGCTCCTGAGCGATTTCAAAGGCATGGTACGCAGCTGGCCTTTCGCGATTTCCGGTCTACTGCTGGCAAACCTCGCATTAGCTGGAATGCCCTTGTTGGCTGGGTTTCCGGTTCAAAAGGCCATCTGGGAGGGGCTGGCATCAAAATCTATGCCTGTTGTCATCTGGGCGCTGGTCGGCAACCTCGGTCTCTTCTTCAGCGCAGTCCGCATGATGTTAACCTTCGCCTCCGCTCCCAAGGGAGCCCGTTGGGAATCTAGAGAAACGACTACGCAACGCACCCTCCTTGCCATCAGTTTCCTAGTTCTCCTCCTTCTGGGACTATTCCCACAATGGGTGCAACCATTGTGGACTAATCTTCCGGCAATTTTTACTCACCTGGGGCAATAGCTCAATATCAAAATCATCCAGGGCGGATCGAATCGATTGCAATTTCCTGCTTCTAGCCAAAATACTGTACTTCGATTGATCAAATTACAACCATCAAAAGCAATTTGGGTTCACAAAATTACGCAGTACCCTGTGACTCAATCTTTTCGCAATGCCTTATTGTTTTCATCTTTGTGCAGTAATCTGTAAGAATGCCTCGGATTCCCAGAAATATGGTCCTCCGGGAAACGGTAGGATGGCGGTAATAGTTCGAATTGGGCGGGTGAAGCACGTCCAATTCCCTGATAACTTTCCATCTACCACGGGAATTCCCATCCACTCAAGAAACCAAGGTCAGGAATTATGCCAGTAGCAGTATAATTAATAGGATATATCCTTATCAAGAATTTTCTCCCGCGCCTTCGGAGGCAATACAAATGGAATTTGAACAAATCATCAAGCGATTGGACTGGCTGGATGAAGAGCATCGAAAAGATATGGGCACCATTGAAGCTCTTACCCAGCGCGAGCAGCCTAGAAGGCGACCTCAAAGCCGCCAATAAAAAAATAAAAGAACTCTCCACCCAGATGTCGCGCCTGTCCACGGCGGCTGCCCGCATCGAACAGTATGACGCTGCTCTGGCCCAGCAACGCACAGACATTTTCAAATACATTGACGATGCAGGGATAAAGCACCAGGATCAACAAACAGAAATTGACAAGCGCTATCAGATTCAATTTGCTGGTATTAACAAGTCGGTTACCGATTTTCGTAAAACAAAAGAACGCATTGCTGAGATCAAGCGCGACCTTAAGGCCTACTCCGATGAAGAGACTCGGCTCAGCAGACTTAGCGCTGAATGGGAAATGCGCATGCAAGTCATGGTTAAAACCGTTGAAGATGTCCAGCACGAGCAAAAAGCCGCTGAAGAACCCCGCCGTCAAGATAGCAAACGTCTGGCCGATCTTCAAGGAGAACTCAGCGCAGCGCGCAAACGCCTGGATGAATCGCGGGAGAAAAATGATCTGTTTACGGATAGCATCCGCCGCATCGAGACTCGTCTCAATGAAATCCTCGCCAATGAGGCAGAACGCCGACAAACTCAGGCCAATTTCATTGAAACGCAAGCCCGATCCCAGGTCGAGCGCGATCGCACTTGGAAGGAATGGGAAGAAAGCCTGAACACCCTGCGCAAGCAATCCGAAACCATGGATCGCAATTTGCAGGATTGGGAAGTTGCCCAGCGCGCGATGAAACGCACACAGGAAACATATGAGGAAATCGTTCAAAAATTTGAGCGCCGCATCAACGAAATCACTGAAATGCAACGCCTGGCTGAAGACCGTTTCCGCCAGGAATGGGTTACTTTCAAGGCCGATGACCAGAAACGCTGGACCAGTTTCACCCTCTCTCAGGACGAAACCCATAAAGACACATTCGGTAGTTTGATTAAAAATGAAGAGCGACTCACTGCCCTCGAAGACTTGACCCAGACCCAACAGGATGTACTCCAGCAAACCAAAGATGCCAACGAGCAATTATTTCAGGGAATGCTCGCCCAAATCCATGAATTGCTTTCCGCTTATGAGCGGATCATGAGCACTAAATAATCCCGCAAGGGATCAGAGACCATATGTCCCTGCGAAATTGAGGAACTATGCGCGTTATCGGTACCGCCGGGCACGTAGACCACGGCAAATCCACCCTCGTCGCCGCGCTCACCGGCATCCACCCCGACCGTCTGAAAGAAGAACAAGAACGCGAAATGACCATTGACCTCGGCTTCGCCTGGCTGACTTTACCAGATGGCGAAGAAATTGGCATCGTGGATGTTCCCGGCCACCGCGACTTCATCGAGAACATGCTGGCCGGTGTGGGAGGCATAGACGCCGCGCTGCTGGTCATCGCGGCCGACGAAGGGATCATGCCCCAGACGCGTGAGCACCTTGCCATCCTTGACCTGCTGCAAATTCAGGATAGCATCGTTGTGCTGACCAAGATCGACCTGGTTGATGACCCCGCCTGGCTGGATTTGGTGGAAGGGGATATCCGCAACGTCTTGCACGGTACGGTATTACAGGACGCTCCCATCCTGCGCGTTTCCTCGCGCACGCAGGCCGGTTTCCCGGAGCTCCTGCAAGCCCTGAGCCAGCTCCTGCAAAACACGCCTGCCCGCACTGACCTGGGCCGCCCGCGCCTGCCCGTGGACCGGGTCTTCTCCATCGCCGGGTTCGGCACGGTCGTCACCGGAACGCTCTCGGATGGGAACCTTGCCACCGGTGACGAAGTGGAAATCCTGCCATCCGGTCTGCGCGGGCGCATCCGCGGCCTTCAGACGCATAAGAAGAAAGAAGAGATGGCAGTTCCCGGAAGCCGTACTGCGGTCAATATTTCCGGCCTGGATGTGGAGCAAATCCAGCGTGGCGAGGTGGTGACACATCCCGGCCAGTACCATGCATCCCAGCGCCTCGACGTCAGCTTCCGCCTGCTCCCAGACGTTTCCGCTCCCCTGCGGCATCACACCGAAGTCAAATTTTTCATCGGCTCATCCGAGACTATTGCTGATGTGCGCCTGCTGGGCGTGGAAACCCTGAACCCCGGCGAAACCGGCTGGCTGCAACTCGAACTGCGCACACCCGTTGTGGCCGTGCGCGGTGACCGGTATATCCTGCGCCGCCCGTCTCCCGGCGAAACGCTTGGCGGTGGCATCGTGTTGGACCCGCAGCCACAAAAGCGCCACAAACGTTTCGACAAGGCGGTGCTCCAAGCGCTGGAAGCCGTGACGCAAGGCTCACCCGCCGAGGTGTTCCTGCAGGCTGCGCTAACCCTCGGACCGGCACCGGTTAAGGATGTAATTGCCCGTTCCCGGCTGGAAGTCTCTTCAGCTGAATCGGCCTTGAAGGAACTGCTCGACCGCGGTCAACTGGTCAGCCTGGAGGATACTGGTAATTGCGGCTTCGCAGTGGTCTGCACTCAAAGAATCCATAACAACGGCTTTAGCCGCCTATCATAATACCTATCCACTGCGGCACGGCATGCCGCGCGAAGAACTCAAGAGCCGGCTTAAACTATCATCCCGACTTTTCAACCTGGTTCTGCCGAAAATGGCATCAGAGGGAGTCCTGACCGAGGCTCCAAAATGGATCTCCCTGCCCGGACGCCTTGTTCGTTTTTCGCCGTTCCAGCAGGTGAAAGTGGATAAGTTAATGGCATTGTTCGCGGCAGCGCCATACGCCCCGCCATCGGTAAAAGAATGCCAGGCAGAAGTTGGCGAGGACATATTCAGCGCACTGCGGGAGTCCGGCGACCTGGAAGCCGTCTCTGATGAGGTGGTCTTCCGTAAAACGGATTATGAGGCCATGGTGGAGAAAATCATACAGGCGCTCAAGCAAAAGGGACAAATTACCCTGGCTGAAGTGCGCGACCTGCTCAATACCAGCCGTAAGTACGTTCAGGCGTTACTAGAGCATCTAGATGCAGTCGGGGTCACGGTGCGAAATGGGGATATCCGGCAATTGAAAAAAAAAGGAGCATAACCATGTGCGGAAGATTTACCTTAACCGTTGACCCGGCTGATCTACAAGATGCGTTCCCTGAATTTGCATTCCCGGCGCAGGGTACCCCGCGCTATAATATCGCCCCCAGCCAGCCTATCCTGGCACTACCCAACGAGGGGACAAACCGAGCTGATTTCTTCGTCTGGGGTCTCATCCCGTCATGGGCCAAGGATCCGTCCATTGGAAGCCGGATGATCAATGCCCGCGCCGAGACATTGGCCGAGAAACCAGCTTTCCGGTCTGCGTATAAATATCACCGCTGTCTCATCTTCGCGGACGGATTCTTCGAATGGCAGGCCCGACCAGGGATGAAATCCAAGATCCCGCACTTCATCCGGCTGAAATCGCGAGCGCCGTTCGCTTTTGCCGGGCTGTGGGAACACTGGCAGCCGGCAGACGGATCCGAGGTCCGCTCCGCAGCCATCATCACCACCGAGCCTAACGAGTTGATGGCCTCCATTCACAATCGGATGCCCGTTATTCTGCAACCAAACACCTACTCGCAATGGCTCGATCCGGCACCGCAGTCGCCCAACCGCCTTCAAAACCTGCTTGTCCCCTACCCTGCCGGGGAAATGGAGGCCTATCCCGTCTCAACGCTAGTCAACAGCCCCGGCAATGATCGGGCGGAGTGCGTCCTCCCGGCATAATCACTTTACAATAATCTCCTAATCTTCCTTTAATCCGTCGCTTGACGGTCATTTTGCGGCATGATATGATGACGCCCTATGGACAACAAGCCTTTGCAAGAATTTCCTCAGCAGAACGAGGAAGAGGGGGAAACAACTGAACCGCGACCTGGTCTGATCACAAGATGGATTGAACGCCTGGCGCATCTCGGGTTGGGTGAGCTAACGTTACGCATCGGAACGAATGTACTGGCTATCCTGCTGGTTGTGACAGTCGTCTGGCTACTCCAGCGGGCAAATCTTGGTGGAACCTCAAATCCGCCTGCCGCATCCAATCTTAGTCCGCTGCCCACACTGCCAGTTTCGCAAATGCCTGTAGAAATAGCGTTTGCTCTTAATGGGATTTCACGCCAGGCAGAGCTGCATACAACCATTCCAAGCCGGCCGCGTTTGGATGTAATCAAATATACCGTCCAAGCAGGGGATTCCATCTTTAGGATCGCTGAAAACTTCGGGTTAAACCAACCACAATCCTTTTTGGTAACTACGAGACTCTCAAAGACTCACCTGATATGCTTAAGGAAGGCCAGATACTCAATATCCTTCCTGTCGATGGTACATATTATGAATGGCAGGGTACTGAAAGCCTGACAAAAGTGGCGGAAGTCTTCGGTATTGATCCAGAAAGCATCATTAATTTTCCTGGCAACCATCTCGATCCGGATACCATCGGCGACCTGGGCAATCCGAATATTAAGGCCGGAACGTGGCTGGTTGCCCCAGGTGGGAAACGCGAATTCACAGCATGGACAGCACCGGCGCAACTTGTGAGATCAAACCCGTCGGTCCAAGTCTGGGGGGTGGGTGTGTGCACAGGAATTAATTATGTACAAGTTGGTTATGGCAATTTCATTTACCCCACCGTAGAGCACTGGCTCTCAGGAACGCCTTTTCTCCCTGAGTTAAAGCACTTTGCAGTTGACTTTGCAGGCAGCTTAGGTAATGCAATCTATGCCACTGATGCAGGTACGGTGGTCTATGCCGGCTGGAATGACAGCGGATACGGTAACCTGATCATTCTGGATCACGGCAATGGCTGGGAATCTCGCTACGCCCACCTGAGTGCGATAAATGTTTCATGCGGCCAAAATGTCGGGCAAGGGGACGTGATCGGATTGATGGGCAGCACCGGTCATTCGACAGGTCCGCACTTGCACTTCGAATTAATGAATACCGTACTCGGAAAAGTAAATCCTTTGGATTATTTACCCGCGCCGTAAGATCCTTGCAAAAGCCTGTGACCTCGACTATAATCCCGCTCACCTCGGGCACGTAGCTCAGTTGGTTAGAGCGCATCACTCACATTGATGAGGTCGGGAGTTCAAGTCTCTCGCGCCCACAAGGTCGCCTTCATGGCGGTCTTTCTCATAGAGGTCTTCGAAAGGGGATATCAGGTCGGGAGTCCCCGAAGGGGGATACCCTTCAAGTGTTTTCACGTAAAAAAAAAGCCACCATTTATGGTGGCATTTGGTGTTCTATGGCAACAATATTTTCAATCGTGCGGGGAAAATCCGGTATTCCAGGTCCTGGATTCCAGTGGAGAAAATTTCCCCGTCGGCGTGCGCAGGGGCGGGACCCTCGATATGGATTTTTACCCAGGTCGCCTGGCGTTCCCAAATTCCTTCTTTTTCAACGTAGCTACCTTCGCCCGGTTTCATCGTCAGCGGGAGCAGCTTAAATATCTGGCCGCGCGTCTTGCGATAGCCATATACAAATGTCAGCTTGCCATCGAACGGATCAGCGTGCGGAGCCATGTAGAACACGCCACCGGTCCGGGATCCGTTACCGACCGTAACAAGCAGGACCGGGCCCTCGTAGACGCCATCGTCCCATTCGATTTTCGCCGTCCACTGCGGATTGTCCTTGATGCCAAGCACCGCCGCCACCAGGTAGCGGATCATTCCTTTGATCCAGGTGATGCGCTGCTCGACTAGGGTGATGTATGGTTCCAGATCCGATGGCCGAGTTGTTGGCAAAATAAAAACCATTGACGTAGCCCAAGTCCATCAGACGGGTCTTCCCCGCAGCGATCACCCGCGCAGCTTCGGTCAGGTCAGTCGGCAGGCCCAGGTTATCCACCAAGTCATTGGCCGAGCCAAGCGGCAGGATACCAAGCGGCCCCAATAAATCCTTCTCGGATTTTACGGCATGTGCCAGACCATTCACCACCTCGCCAATCGTCCCGTCACCACCGGCGGCGATGATTGGTGAAAACCCCTGGCGGGCAGCCTGCTTCGCCAGTTCAATAAGATGGCCAGGACGTTCAGAGATAACCAGGTCAAAGTCCACTCCGGCAGACTTGAGGGCTGATTCTGCCTCAGGCAAACGGGCTTTTGCTTTCCAACGATTCGCATATGGGTTAAGGATTAATTTGGCTGTCATATAGTCCTCATTTTATCAGTTTTCACCTGCACCAACGCAACCGCCTAAGTGTGATGTTTCACAGCTATACGCATAACTTTAAGACTCTCCCCCATATCAACGTAACATAAATTAACTTAAGGCCAGCTTTGCGACAAGATGATAATAAACCGGGGAAGGCTTTATTCTACTCCAAATTGTTACCCCTCGGATTCTTTCCAGGCGGACGCTTTGTCCAGAGCGGATTTTTCAGCAGGTATGAGCCGCACATCCATAGCACCAAGATTATCCTTCAATTGCTCGACCGAATTGGCTCCAATAATCGGGCTGGTTATAAGCGAATCCGCAAGCAGCCAAGCCAAAGCAATCTGCGAGAGGCTGGCGTGTTTCGCTTTCGCCAGAGCATCCATTTGATCGAGCAAGGTCCAATTGCGTTCGTTGAAATAACGTTTCGCGCCAGCAGCCCGGGCCGAAATTGGAACCAGGTTGCGGCGGTATTTTCCGGTCAGGAAACCTCCTGCCAGCGGGCTGTAAGGGATGACGCCAAGATGATATGTTTTACAGGCCGCAGCCAATTCGCGCTCGAATTCATCGCGATGAACCAGGTTATAGTGCGGCTGGAGGCTGTCATAACGGGAAAGGCTGTTCCGGTCCGAGGCCCAGAGCGCCTGCATTAGTTCCCATGCAGAATAGTTGGAGGCGCCCACATAGCGAACTTTACCTTGCTTGACCAGTTCGTCGAAGGTACGCAGAGTCTCCTCGATAGGCGTTTTTTCATCCGGCCAGTGAGCCTGATAGAGGTCAAGATAATCTGTCTGCAAGCGGTGCAGGGAATTCTCCACCGCCTGCAAAATGTGTTTGCGAGAAAGACCTTCATTCTCCGATCCACCACCCATGTTGCCGCGCACTTTAGTGGCGAGAACAATTTTATCGCGTGGAATTTTATTTTGACCAATCCAACGACCGATGATCTGCTCGGCAACTCCGCCAGGATTATCATCCGCCCAACGGGAATAGATATCGGCAGTATCAATGAAATTAATACCCGCCTCATATGCTGCCGAGAGGACTCGGTGTGACGTGGACTCATCTGCTGTCCAACCAAATTGCATTGTACCCAGGCAAAGAGGTGAAACCTTCAGACCGGTCAATCCAAGAACACGGTACTCCATAAAATACCTCCTGTCAAAAAACCGATGACCTTATTGCCAGTTCCGTGTGACCTTCCCCAACAAGCTTTTAAGGGCTTTGTGCAAGCGCTCTTTTTCGATTTCGCTCACGAAAGGCTGTTGGATGAACGAATCGTAAATAAAAACTGCCTAGTCATTGTGACCCAACTGAGACAAGTATTGCGGCTTTTTCTCGATCACATCATCGCAACAATAGTTTTGCTCGCATGAAATGCCTTTCTCATACCAAGCCAATGCATCTTCAGTGTTCCCCATGCGGTCATAGACGGCTGCCAGGTTCGCACAAATTTCTGCTCTATCAATCTCCGAGATGTCGCTCAAGTACAACTAGTAAAGGGAGTCCACTGCCTCCTGAAAGCGTGCCTCGTTAATCAGTTTTGATGTTTTCTGAACCCTTTGAATATATTCCTGATATTGCAGAAGACACTCCAATTTGTTAATTTTACTCTAATTATCATGATATTGCTCCGCAGGCAACTCCGCGCTATAATCCAACAAGAATAAGGAGTAATCTTATGGCTGAACAAACCGCTCGAACACATAAACCATTTGAAGGTAAAATTTCCGAAGAGACCCGTCAACATCTCCGCACAGCCCGAGAAGAGTTCCACAAGAGCATTGAAGGGATGATGCCACCTGGGTTTGCCGAGCATCACCGCAAAGCCCGCAGAGAAATGCTCCTGGCTTGGCGCAGCATGATTGACGCTTCGCTGGAACGGATGGAAGAACCGAAGAAGAAGGCTTGACGATCAATAAAGAAACCGCCCCGTTTGCAAACGGGGCGGTTTCTTTCTCTTAAGGGTGGAAGCGCCTTGTACCTGACCGATTGAAAAAGATCATCCAAACCAGGACCAATCCCGAACATCCGAGATAGGATATACGCAATAAGATCATTTCCATCGCCGTAGAGCATTATGCCGCCAAACAAAAGAGCGGCAAAAATGACGCTCCCGGTCAACCGGTTGACAGCCTTTTCCAGGGAACTCATCTGGCGGCTGACTGCAGGCACCTGGACAGTCAAATCGCCGCGTTCCATCTGGCTCAGTACACGTCCCACTTGGGTTGGCAGGGCGATCAATTCCTTTAAGACATTAACCAATTCGTCCAACCAAACTCGCCAATTCGAACCAACCTCGTCCGAGATTAATTTGCCAGCATAAGGGGCAATTGAGCCCACAGGTTAAAGTCCGGGTTGAGACCGGTACACATCCCCGAAAAGATGGCCACCGTCCGGCCGAGCATCAGAAGGTTTTGCGGGAACTGGAAAGGCATGGTGTACATCAATCGCGGAACCTGTCGGCGAAGCGAAACATCTCTGCGGGGTTGAGCTGACGTAACTCACTCCATGGACTTACCCCAGAACATGTCAAAAGCATCGACGCCTCATCTGCTCAAGTGTGCTTCAAATCGGCGCTCGGGTAAGAGCACATCCAGCGTCTGGAAGACACGCATCAAGGCGGGCGGCATCCTGGATTCCCACGGCTAACCAGCATTTCGCGCAGTCCAAGGCGCAGGTTGTCGGGGACATGGCCCACCATGCCGAAATCCACGAAGGTGAGCTGCCAGTCGGTTTCCCGCTCGCCTATGGAGTCGGGAGCGGTGTCACGAAAAGGTTGCCGGGGTGCGGATCGGCATGGAAGAATCCGTCTTCGAAAATCTGTTTGAGGTAGATTCCCAACAACTTGTTCGCCACCTCAGCCCGGTCGATGCCGGCCGCGGTGATGGCATTGTAATCGGTGATCTTGATGGCAAACACGTCTTCAAGCACCAGCACCTTGCGGGTGGTGTGACTCCAGACTACACGCGGGCACGTGGACACGCGGAACATCCTTGAAATTCTTCGTGAATATCTCGGCATTGTGCCCCTCGGCTTGATAGTCCACTTCCTGGCGGGTGATGGAGGAGAATTCCTCCACCAGGGAGGGCACATCCACCCGCTTTGCCACTGGCGGGTATTTCTGCAACCAGCGACCCACCTGCCGCAGGGCGGTAAGATCCACCTCGATCAACTGGTCAATGAACGGTCGCTGGACCTTAACCACCACATTACAGAACTCCCCCTGCGCATCCGCCACGCACAGACGGGCGCGGTGTACCTGCCCAAGCGAGGCCGCTGCCAATGGTGTTTCGTCAAACAACTCAAATTTCTCGTTCAGGGGAGCGCCCAGGTCGATTTCTGCTTCACGGCGGATATCTTCAAATTTTTCCGGAGGTACCTCATCCTGTAAACCAGACAACTCCGCGGTGATTTCCGGCGGAAGGACATCCAACCGGGATGAGAGGAATTGACCGACCTTGATCATCACGCCGCCCATCCGGATTGCCAGGTTGCGGAATTGCGAGGCCACCTGCCGGTAGCGATTTGATCGCGTCCGGCGCGTCAAACCGCGTAGACCGATACGCGACAGAATTATTTCCCAGAAAATAAAACCAAGTGCGGCACGCGAAAAAAAGCCATGATGCGCCAATAACGGGCGCGCAGTTGTGAAGCCTTCATCCTACCTCCAAATCAACATCCCGATTGTATCACCAAGCAAAAAAACCTTTTCCAGGTAATGCCCAATTTCTTGCTTCTCGCATAAATCTCTGAATTTGCCATTATCAAATCGCGGGTAATTTACTTGGATCAGTGGATTAAGATTTATTGGCAAGTCCCTGTAGAGATTAGAAATGGAGGAATGAAGAGGCGTGGCGATGGGGATTCGTTCCACCGAAAAAATCATTGCAATTTGAAGTAAAACATCATATACTTTGTATAGCGTCTGCACGCAAAATTCAGTCAGATGTATACTGAAATAAAAACAATCTATATTTTGGAGGTATTCATGAGTAAACAACCTAAAAAACCTAAACAACCTAATCAACCCAATCAACTCAATCTGGCAAATTTGTTCCAATCTGTTGCAAGTTCCTTAACCGATCAAAAGGAAAATCTGAACAATGCCGATACTTACAACCACGATCATGGCGATAACATGGTTGAAGTTTTCAACGTGATTTCACAAGCCATGCAAGCGAAACAGAATGCGGACTCCTGCTGATCAGTTGGCATATGCCAGCCAATTATTGCGCCAGCGTACCAGTGGATCAGCGCAAGTTTATGCCCAGGGACTTTCCCAAGCATCCAAAGAGTTTAAAGGCCAACAACAGGTGACTCCTGATAATGCCATCAACCTCATCCAAGCACTGTTGGGCGGCGGACAGGCATCCACAGCTCAACCCCAAAGTGGAATGGGCGATCTGCTTGGCTCCCTGTTGGGCGGAGGAAACAGCAACCACCCAGCAATCCCAGAGTGGAATTGGCGATCTGCTTGGCTCTCTGTTGGGTGGAGGAACCACGACCGCTCAGCAACCCCAAAATCAGCAGGCATCGACCGGCCTGGATGTTGGCGATCTGGTCAACGCGGGGATGGCCTTTATGAACACCAAGTCCCAGGGCGGCAACAATATGCAGGCAATTGTAAACGCCCTAGTATCCGGCAGTGCCATGGGAAATTCCCAGCACCGTTCCCAATCTGGCGCGCTGGTCGTTAATTCATTACTGCAAGCGATCGGTGGTATGGCTGGCAATAAATAATCGATCCCAGCGAAAGAGAAATTGGATTGCACAGGCGAAAAGCATGCCTCGCGCGGTCTAGTTATAAATCTACAGAATTCACCATATCAAGCCATAGCAAGGCGGCCTATGGCCGCCTTGCTGATTTCCAGGTGATCAAGTCATTTTGTAGAAAGCATGTTATCAAATCCGCTTCTATATTACAATTAGCTTATGGTCATGATTTATCAAGCAAAGGAGGATTAATAATATGGAAGACTTTGAAAAATTAGGCACATTCTATCTTGGGCGTGTCTATGATCTGAATGCGAACAAGCCCAAAGATGAACTCCTGCTCTATGATTTAAAAGATCTTGTCACGCATGCGGTATGTGTTGGCATGACAGGCAGCGGCAAAACTGGTTTGTGTCTCGCTCTCATTGAAGAAGCCGCCATTGACGGTGTCCCCTCAATATTGATCGACCCCAAGGGAGACCTTGCCGACCTGTTGCTGACGTTCCCGAATCTTTCAGGGCAGGATTTCCTTCCCTGGATCAACCTGGATGATGCCCAGCAGAAGGGAATGTCGCCAGAAGATTATGCCAATAAGCAAGCCGACACCTGGAAAAACGGCCTGGCAAGCTGGGGACAAGACGGCGCAAGGATCCAGCGCCTGCGGGATGCCGCTGATGTTCTAATCTATACACCCGGCAGTAACGCCGGTTTTCCCATCTCCATTCTTAAATCTTTTGCCGCACCTCCTTCGGCAATCCTGGAGGATGAAGACTTACTTCGGGAACGTATAAGTACGACTGTAATGAGCCTGCTTGGATTGGTTGGAATTGAGGCCGACCCAGTCCAAAGCCGGGAGCATATCCTCCTTTCGACCATTCTTGATACTGCCTGGAGACAAGGACAAGATCTTGACCTTGCCTCGATCATCCAGCAAGTTCAAAAACCTCCGATAAGCAAGATCGGGGTGCTTGACCTGGAATCTTTTTACCCATCAAAGGATCGGTTTGCCCTGGTATCTGGCTTTGAATAACCTGCTTGCCTCGCCCGGCTTCAACGCCTGGCTGCAAGGGACGCCTTTGGATATCAGCCAGATCCTGTATACACCCACTGGGAAACCGCGGGTTGCCATCTTCTCGATCAGCCATTTGAGCGATCCCGAGCGCATGTTTTTTGTCTCCCTTCTAATGAACCAGGTACTCGGCTGGATGCGAGGCCAATCGGGGACCACCAGCCTGCGCGCCATTGTATATATGGATGAGATTTTCGGCTTCCTGCCACCAATCGCGAACCCCCCATCGAAATTGCCCATGCTAACATTACTAAAGCAGGCACGCGCATTCGGCGTAGGAATGGTGTTGGCCACCCAGAACCCGGTTGACCTGGACTATAAAGCGCTGGGCAACGCCGGGACATGGTTCATCGGCCGCCTGCAGACCGAGAGAGACAAAGGACGCTTGCTCGACGGCCTGGACAGTGCTGCAGCCAGTTCTGGCGCACAATTCAATCGGTCACAGATAGAAGGAATATTATCTTCAGCCTGGGAAGCCGTGTGTTCTTAATGAATAACACGCATGAAGATGCTCCGGAAATCTTCCAATCCCGCTGGGACCTTTCTTACCTGCGCGGACCTCTTACCAGAGATCAAATAAAAATACTCATGGATCCTTTGAAAGCCTCTGGTTCGATTGGAGCAATTGAAAGTTCAGCTCTAAAACCGTACACCTGCCTCACCCGCACCGGTTTCAACGAATACCGCGCAACCAGCCTCGTTACCTCCTGATATTCCCAGTTTTTACATCCCTGTGCGAGGCAGTGCTGTCCCGGGGAATAAATTATTGTACCTGCCAAAAATCCTCGGAGCAGCAAAAACCAATTTCTCAGATCCCAAAGTGAAAATTGAATTCACACAATCCATCGCATATATTACTCCGGTAACCGACAATGCGATCCCGGTAGTGTGGGATAATTCTGACGGAGATTGATGTACCCGCAACAGATCTTGAGAAATCACCTCAGGTTAACGCACTCTTTGGAGAACTTGCATCACCGGCTTCCCAGAGCAAGAATTATTCGATCTGGACTCGCGATTTCAATAACTGGCTATATGGAACCCAAAAAGTGGAACTGTTACAAAGCCCCAGTTTGAAAGAAGTTTCCCAGCCTGGCGAGGGTGAACGCGAATTCCGGGTACGTTTACAGCAACTTGCCCGCGAGCAGCGCGATATGCTGGTGGACCAACTCCGCAGGAAATATGCCCCCAGAAATGCCGTACTGCAGGAACGTTTACGCAAGGCACAACAGGCTGTAGAAAAGCAAGCTGAACAAGCCAAACAAGCAAAATTCCAGACGGCCATTTCCATTGGCAGCACCCTTTTGGGTGCCTTCACTGGAAGAAAAGTAGGCAGCACCACGATCAGCAGAGCTTCAACGGCCATGCGCGGTTTCAGCCGGGCTATCGATGAAAGCAAAGATGTTGCCCGGGCTGGAGATACCGTGGAATCGATCCAAAAGCAACTGGCTGACCTGCAGGTTGAATTTGATAACGAGACGGCAGCCTTGGAGGCAAAAATTGATCCAGCACCGAAGCATTGGAAACAATCGCCGATCAAGCCCGGTAAATCAGATATCCTGGTCCAACTTGTCTCGTTGGTCTGGGTGCCCTATTGGCAGGATTCACAAGGCAACGCTACACCAGCCTGGTAAATCAGCCGGATTGCAGGCGCACCTATACTTTAGGGCGAGTTAAGGGGTGAGTGCCGAATTTAAGATGAAACGATGCCTTATAATTGCGCAAATAATATGTTAATACAATTGCCTTCAACATAGTAGTTGAAGGCAATTTGGAGAGTAAGAATATCATCCGCCCCATTTTCGTGGAGTCTATTCATGTATGCAGGGTGTAAAGATTTATTCCTCGTTCATTTGCACGACTTAAGCCTCTAGCGATTCCCGTTTCGGGTTCGCAAAGTTTGATACTCGCCGGTTGATTTACGGTGATTATACAAGCCAGCCTGAGGCGGGATATTGATTATGCAGCCGATCCCGTTCGCGTTTTCCGGGATCAATTAGTGAAGAAGGTTCTGCGGAATATTCCCGCCGTTCTCGGCAATCTTCTTCAGCAAGGCTTTGTGTGTCCAGACGTTTCTCTTATAGGAATCGCCCATTTCGGACTCGGGGCACCCGAGTTCGACCGCGAGCTCCTTGATGGCAGCAGGGCTGTGATCCAGACCAAGGAGCGCCATCAGATCATTGATCGATACTTCCAGTTGAGCTTCATTGGACTCGCTTTGGCAAGGCCGTCAAGCTTGCTGACAACATCGACCATCGGCATCTCAGCCGGCTTGGCGGGAAAGGGCGCTGAGACGGTGGCATTGGGTGGGTAAATGAGCCCCCCACCTTTTGAAACATCCTGAGCGGGTCTGGCGGGTGTACTGGGCGCAGCAGGCGCAGCTGGTTTTTGGATACCAAGTTTCTGGAGGATAGAACTGAAGATACTCATGGCACATCCTTTCTAAAGGGGAGAAGGGTTTACGTTGCAGGCGAAGAGCCAATCTCAATTCGCCTTATTTAGATTATAACATTTATATCCCCAGGATACAATTTTCATAATATAAGGCAGAACTCCTCATTACGATGAGGAGTTCTGATTCAGTTATCCGCCAAGGAAAGGGATGGCTAAAGACCCTTGACCTGCAAGCCAAGGACGAGCAGAACAAATCCCACGATAAGGAACCAGAAATCATATGTCGAAACAAGCGGGATGGTTATCAATTTTCCGAGAAAGCCCAGTACAGCCAGAATTACCGCGATCCAGAATGTAATGACCTTAGGGGGAGTAAGCCTCATTTTCATTCTCCTTTGAGCAAGAAAACCTTGAACATCTTTGACGGAAATGACAATCAAACCATTTCATTATTATCCACAAGGTACGGTTTGAATACTAATTCGATCCAACCTATTTCACCTATACATCATTCTCGCCTCTGAATTTTTGAGGTCGTCAGTCCATCCGAATATGGAGTAGTTGCCATAGCCACCTTGCAAGTGAGCGTCATCTCATCTCCAACTAATCTTTAAGGATAAAATTTCAGAATTAGTGTTATTATTAATTAGGCCTTAACTTTTAAAAAGGAGAATAATATGAACGAACTAGTAAATCTCATTGTCAAAAAGACCGGCATCCCGGCGGCGACTGCCCAGATCGTTGTCAGGATTGTCATTGATTTCATCAAGAAGAAGCTTCCCGCCCCGGTCGGTGCACAAATCGACGGACTGCTGAGCAATGATGCTGCTGTCAAGAAAGCCGAAAATGTGCTCGGCAGCCTGGCGTCCAAGATGGGGAATAAGAAGAAATAGTATATGGTCAGAGCTGGATTAGTCCTCGGATTAGCTCATTTTAACCAATAAAGAATAGTTTTCTTTCCATCCATTAGGCAAAGGAGAAAACCATGAAAATAATTGATATTGAAGGAATTGGGCCGGCATATGCGGTCAAGTTGACCAAAGTCGGTATCCGCTCTGTGGAAGCGCTCTTGAAAAAAGGCGCATCCGACAAAGGCCGCAAGGAAATTGCTAAAGCAACCGGGATCACTCATACTTTGATCCTGGAATGGGTGAACCGGGCCGACCTGTACCGGATTAAAGGGATCAGCAGCCAATATTCCGACCTGCTCGAAAAAACCGGCGTGGATACGGTGGTAGAACTATCCAAGCGCATGGCCGACAATCTATACAGTAAGATGATTGCAGTCAACAAGGCCAAGAACCTGGTCAATAAAATGCCGGGCATCAAGCAGGTCAAGAAATGGATCAATCAGGCCAAGAAACTACCCCGGATTGTTACCTACTAAAACTTACCTGTACGCGCACTAACACCAATTGCAGTTTATTTTTCCACCAAAAGGACCAATAAAACTGGCGCTGCTCTATCCGCCAGTTTTATTACATTATTCTCCCCCTTTCGTAGATCATAATAAAGAAGCATTAATATAAAGGCGAATTAAGGCCCACCCAGCCTTATGTTCACTTCTCGGATAAGGTAACCAAATCGCTGACGAATATCAACAAGGTGATCAATGGCAACAAGAGCGCGGTGGATTCGATGGGGTGACTACTTGTCTCTACGGGATAGGTAGCGAACCTGACAATAGCGCTCCAGGTGTTGATCCCGCCAGGTGCGAAGATGATAAGATGACCTCAATATAGGAGTTGTCCCTCGCGAGCCCAGTCTCCTCCCCGAATCCGGCGAGGAGATTTATATAATTTATTCGTGGCAATGCATAGTATCTTTGACAAATCCCTCTGCACCTGCTATACTGACTTCGCCTTGATAGAATACCACATTTGTGCACTATCATCTATAAAAAGTAAACTTTTTCTGCCTCACGGGCAGTTGGCAAACTCACAATTTACCTGTTCCCATAACCCCTGCAAAATGCAAGGGGCGTTTTGTGTTTTATTTATATTGGGCGGGTAGGAATACAAAGGAAATAACATGAGTAAAGAACAAAAACTACGGATTATTCCCATCGGCGGCCTGGGTGAAGTAGGCAAGAACATGATGGCCTACGAGTACGGCAGCCGCATTCTGGTGGTGGACGCCGGGATGATGTTCCCCGATAACGATATGCTGGGGGTAGACTACATCATCCCTGACTTCCAGTACTTACGCGACAATGCCAAGCGGGTGGATGGTATTATCATCACCCACGGACATGAAGACCATATCGGTGCCATCCAGCATCTACTGGCAGCTGTACCAGCACCGGTCTACGCCACTCCCCTGACCCGAGGCCTGATCGAGGTCAAACTGGCGCGTAACGGTCTTTCGAACAAGTCCGATCTGCGGACGGTGCAGGCTGGTGAAACGGTCCGGATTGGTCCATTCCAAGTCGAAACCTTCCATGTCTGCCACTCCATCCCGGATGCCATCGGCCTGGGCATCACCACCCCAGCAGGGCTGATCGTCCACACCGGCGATTACAAGTTTGACCAGACCCCGGTGGATAACTGGCCGACAGATTTTGCCAAACTGGCTGAGTTTTCAGCGCGCGGAGTGGCCGTCTTGCTCGGCGATTCGACCAACGCAGAACGCCCTGGCTGGACACCCTCCGAACGAGTGATCGGCCCGGCTTTCGACGAGGTTTTTCGCACCGCCCCAGGCCGCATCATCATCGCGACCTTCGCCTCACTCATTGCCCGGATGCAGCAAGTGGCTGACGCGGCCGTCAGACATGGTCGCAAAATGGCTTTTGTGGGGACAAGCATGGTGGATAACGCCAAGATCGCCCAGAAGATGGGCTACCTGGAAATTCCCGAAAAAACTCTGGTCAGTCTGGAAGAAGCCCTGCACCTGCCGGACAAAGAAGTGGTACTGATGTGCACCGGTTCGCAGGGAGAACCGTCGTCCATTATCGGGCGACTTGCCACCGGCACCAACCGTCAATTCGATGTGGAAACCGGCGATACAATCGTGCTCTCATCCCATCCCATCCCAGGCAACGAGGAAGCAATTAGCAAGACGATCAACCGTCTCATGCGGCGCGGCGCAGAGGTGGTCCATGAGGCAATCTCACCGGTACATGTTTCAGGTCACGCCAGTTCGGAAGAACAGAAACTCCTGCTCAACCTGGTGCGGCCCAAGTTTTTCATGCCCATCCACGGTGAACTGCACCATTTGAGACGCCACGCCAGCCTGGCGAAACAAGTCGGCATCCCAGCGGAAAATATTGTCGTCGTCGAAAATGGACAGGTTGTGGAACTCGCGGGGGGCAAAATCACATTAGCTGAACGCATGCCTGGAGGCTATATCTTTGTTGAAGGCGAGAGCGTGGGTGAAATTGACCTGGATGTGATGCGCGAGCGCGAGCAACTGGCCCGCTCCGGGATTGTTCTTATTACCGCAACCCTGGATAAATACTCCAACCGGTTATTAAAAGAACCCGAGGTCATCACGCGCGGTTTCATCTCCCCCGAAGATGCCGAGACGCTTGTTCCCGCTGTTCAAAAAAAGGTCACCGACCTGGTCAATAGCGGAGGAATGGATGATGAAAAAAACATCACCGACGCGGTGCGAAGCCTGCTCCGTAACCAGACTGGCCGCCGGCCGATGATCTTTGTGGCGGTAACGAAAGCGTAAATTCCAGGATTTCTGTTCTTTGCTGATTGGTCCGTAAATTAGCGATGAGAGGCTGGATAATTTTCAGCCGATCCAAAAAACTCATAAGTATCTACTTTCCGACCACAATTCCACTACGGGGAGCCAATTTCAAGCCCATCATCCTTCCAGCCACAACTCTGGCTTCTGCATCTCCGAACAGCGTCTTTAAGCGGACCGGTAGCTTGGTTCAATCCATTTAGTGGGATGTCTGCGATGGTGGCATCCGACCCGGCATTGATTACCACGATGACCGTTTCGTCAGCGGTACAGCGGGCGAAGGCATAGATATCGTCCTTGGCAAAGAGTTGGTGATATGTCCCGCGACGCAGAGCAGGGTGGGCATGGCGAAGGGCAGCCAGTCGCTTCACAAAATCACGAAGCTCATGATCCCAATTCTTCTCGTCCCAGGGGAAAGCGCCACGGCACGCGGGATCGGGTCCGCCAAAAAGGCCGACCTCATCGCCGTAGTAGATACATGGCGCTCCGACATAGGTGAATAGGAACAGCCAGCCAAGTTTTAACGCTGAATGGTCATCTCCCGCGGTGGTGAGGAATCGCGGTGTATCATGGCTGTCGAGCAGATTCAACTGGACAGAGTTGATAGCCGGGTCGTACAGGTCAAGCAGATAGTCAATCCAGTTGGCGAAACCTTCCGCATTGAGCGGGCGCAGGTACTTGCGGAAACCTCCAATATCGAAAATATAAGGGGGAAGGCGCTTGCCAATGAGCCAACCCATCAACCCACCCGTGACGAGGTAATTCATAACTGCGTCGAACTGGTCACCCTGGAGCCAGCGTTTGGATTCTTGCCAAATCTCGCCAACGATGTATGCCTCTGGATTGATGGCTTTCACGCGTCTGCGGAACTCCTGCCAAAAAAGTCGTCGTTAATCTCGGCAGGCACATCCAACCGCCAGCCATCTGCGCCGAATTTAATCCAATGGACAGCCGCGTCAAAGATGAACTCACGCACAGCAGGAGTATTGGTATTGAATTTGGGGAGGGCTGGAAGATTCCACCAGGCTTGATATCCAATGGCATCGAAGGAGCCAATCCCATTGTTAAGTTGATTCTGCTCTTCCAAGGTGGGATAAGCACCCCAGTGCTTATTCCCTTGAAGACGATCGGGGTTGAAGTAGAACCAGTCTACGTAAGGAGAGCCGGCACCGTTTTCCAGAACGTGATGGAACTGCCAAATGCCGCGGCTGGCATGGTTGAAGACGCCGTCGAGGATGATGTGGATTCCACGGGAATGGGCTGTATCCAGGAGTTTGCGGAAAGCCATGTCACCGCCGAGGAGCGGATCAATTCTAAAATAGTCGTAAGTATGGTAGCGATGGTTGGATGCTGAGGCAACGATTGGGTTCAGGTAGATCGCATTGATACCAAGGTCTTGCAGATAGTCAAGATGCTCGGCAATACCAAGCAGATCTCCGCCCTTGAAGCCGTACGAGGTGGGGGAAGAACCCCAGGATTTCAAGTTTAATCCTTTTCTTAAGACACATTTGCTCTTGGCGAAGCGGTCGGGGAAAATCTGGTAGAAGACGGCATCCTGCACCCAGGTAGGAGTTTCCATTCTTTAATATCCTTTTTGAATAGTTTTTTTATTACTTTGACATGATCTTGAGGATATACATGCCATACGGTGGTACTTCCTTCAGCAGCTGAAAATCCGAGAACTGACCGTTCTTGTTAACGCTCAGAGCCGTAAAACTACCATTACCTAGCAATGGAGAAAGGGTGTACTCACCAGGGATCAGCATACTCTCTCCGAGTGAAAGTCCGTAATCGCTGATTGCTTTGTCGCCTAGATTGGCAAGGATGAGAATCGTTTCATTCTCATTCGCGCGCAGACTGGCATAAATACCTGAATTGCCTGTTGTTATTATAGAAAGGCTGCCTGTTCTCAGCGTGGAGTTGTCTTTGCGAAGCGAGATCAGGTCACGGTAGAACGAGAGCAAGGATGTGGGATCATCTATCTGAGCGGAAACGTTAACCTGAGGATAGCTGGAGTTGGGCTTGCGCCAGGGGCGACCTGTCGTGAAACCTGCGTTAGCCGCCTCCGACCACTGCATAGGACGGCGAATGTTCTCATCAGGTTTATTTCCAGTCATGCCAATCTCTTCACCGTAATAGATAAAAGGCGTGCCAGGTGATGTCAGCAATAAGAAGGCTCCCAGCTTGGCTTTTTGTAGATTCCCGTACAGCGTGCTCATGACACGATTCTGGTCGTGGTTGGTCAGGAACGTAGCATATTGATGGTCAGGCAAAGCATTCTCGCTGATCTTGAGCATGTTGACAGCATAGGATGCACTGCCCGATTGGGCAGATTGCAGGAACGCCCCGGCTAACTGGAAATTGAACGCCAAGTCGAATTGCTCATGACTAATGTAACTGGCGATTGTGTTTGGACTATCGCCCGACAACTCGCCAACGGTCATAGCATTTGGATTGATGGCTTTATAAGCGGGATAGAATTCATCCTGGAACCATTGATGGGTTTCGGTGGAGTTCTCCTGCTTTGTGCCATCTTCAATTAGATGCTTGGCGGCATCCAGTCTATAACCATCTACGCCAACGTCGGTCAGCCAGAATCGCACAATTTTCTTTATCTCATCAGTTACAGCAGGGTTGCGATAATTCAAGTCGGGCATGAATGCTTCGAAAATGCCGTAATAGTACCCGCCGCTTGCCGAGGGGTGCCAGACGCGCTCACCCCATGGGCCCAGATACTTTGGATCATCTGCGCGCCAGATGTACCAGTCACGGTAGGGGGAGGATGGGTCTTTGGAAGCCTTGAACCAGGGGTGTTGATCGGAGGTGTGGTTAATGACCAGATCAATAATGATGTGGATGCCGCGTTTGTGTGCTTCCTGCACCAGCCGCATGAAATCCTCCATCGAACCGTATTGCGGGTTGACAGTGAAATAATCGGTCACGTCGTAACCGTGGTAAGAGGGTGACGGAAAAATGGGCATGAGCCAAAGCGCGTTTACACCCAGGTTTTGGATGTAATCCAACTTCTGGGTGATACCGTTGAAGTCACCTATGCCATTGCCGTCCGTGTCGTAAAAACTTCGTACAAAGACCTCGTAGAAGACGGCATCCCGCCACCACAATTCATTCGTCCCTTGGAAAGATAATGGGGACTCAGCAGTGGATCCCGTGGCAATCTCCTCGGTAGGTGTCTGACTCGGCACGACACCTGCCAGAGGCGTGCTCGTCGCAGGCCGGCAGGCAGCAAGGAAAAACAATGCAGCCATAACGGCAAGCAGGATTCGTTTGAACATAACAATCTTTCCTTTCATAAAAAAGACCCCAAAGGCAAATCCGCCCTTAGGGTCTTTGAATGGGATCTGAAATCAACCTTTCACAGAACCCAAGGTCAAACCGGAGATCAACCATTTGGATGAATAGAGGAACAGAATCATAACCGGGATGGCAATCAGGACAGAGGCAGCGGCAAACAAGCCCCACGAGACCGTGAATTGCTGGGCGTAAGTAAAGATTCCGAGCGGCCAGGTGAAACTCTCGTTCTTTTGCAAGATGACGCGTGCCACCAGGTATTCGCTCCATCCTCCCATGAAGGAGAACAGGAAGGCGATGGCCAGGGCAGGCGTTGAAAGGGGCAAAATAATATTGGTGAAGACCGTAAAGCGGTTAGCTCCGTCAATCAGCGCAGCTTCTTCGAGATCAACAGGGATGGTATCATAGTAACCTTTGAGAGTCCAAATAGTGAGCGGAACAGACGTGACAGCGTAGGCAATGATAAGGCCAAGGGGTGTGTTTATCATTTTCAACTTGGCGATCATGATAAAGATCGGCAGCAGTAACATGCCAGCAGGAATCATCTGTGTGGTCAGCAAGAAGACAAGACCTGCTTCACGCCCCCGGAAACGAAAACGCGAGAAGGCGTATGCGCTGATGGAGGCCAGGATAACGCTGATGACAGATGTCACTGCTACGATGGAGAAAGAGTTCCAAATCCACAAGAAGAAATCTGATTTGTGATTTGGGGAGCCAAATAGGACTTCCTTATAGTTGTCCAGCGTAGCGTTCTCAGGTATGATCCTCAGGCTAGTCGTGAGGAGTGTATCGTTGGGACGCAACGAAATCGTTACCACGCGCAATACCGGGTATACGGCAATGATACAGGCAATGATCAATATGGCGTGGATCAAAAGGGTTTTGAATGGGCTATCGCCGTGAGCGCGGTAGAAGAACCAACGAAAGAGACGAATGAGGGGGGGAAGTTCTTGGAGAATTTGTCGTGGTCATATTCTTCCTCATCATTCAACCGCAGATTTCAATCCGCCGCTGATTCGCAGATAGAACAAAGTGAACAAGAATAGAATAACAAATATTACCAATGCAAACATGGCCGTGAAGCCATAGCGATAAAACTGGAATGCGGCCTTGTACATGGACGAGACCAGAATATCCGTCTTTTCCTGTGGGCCGCCTTGGGTGATCAGGTAGATCACGTCGAATTTATTGAACGTCCATACCACCCCCAGCACAATGGCCGGCGTCAGGACCGGGCGGAGAAGCGGCATAGTGATGCTGCGGAATTGCTGCCATTTGCTCGCACCGTCAATCTCCGACGCTTCGTAATATTCCTTCGAGATGCTCTGCAGGCCACCCAAAATAATGACAGACATGAATGGGATTCCTAGCCAAATATTGGAAATCAGGATGGATACAAAGGCCCAGAATGGGTCCTGTTTCCAACTCACTGGACCGATGTTGGCAGCCAGCCAGGTAAACATATTGCCAATGCCAACCAGGCCTCCCGTACTGTGGCTGATATTGGTGAGCCATGTATTAAGATTGCCAAGCAAAATATTGAACAGCCCGTAGCGGTTGTCGAACTCATTACGCAGGGCCATAGCTGCAATTGTGGTTGGGATAGCCCATGGAAAGACAAGCAGAGTACGGTATAAGCCTTTCAATTTTAGTGGTCGGTTGAGAAGGAGGGCCAAGCCCATGCCCCCGGACACATGGCAGGTGACGTTGATGACAGTCCACAGGATGGTACGCGAGAATACGTCAATGAATTTGGCGTCTTTGGCGACGGTGCCGGTGAACAAGCTCACCAAGTTCTGCCATCCAAATTGCAGACTATATTGGGCATTCTTGGTCGCTTGTGTGCCAAGTGAGGCGTTGGAAAATGCCAGCTTTATCTCAAAAAAGAATGGATAGACGATAAGGAAAAGCACACCAAGGAAAGCGGGGAGGATGAGCAGGTATGCCAGTCCCGTACGGCTATGTCTCGATATACTCAGGAATTGGATAATGGCCAAAATGATCAGGAATAAAATCGCAAAGATGATGCTGCTTATCATGGCAGTATCTTCCTGGTAAGCGAGGCCATATTGATACAGGAGATTTTGGAGTGCTGCAAAAATTGTCAGAGGGGTGCGGATAATGCTTCCCAGAAGACCGTCACCCAGCCTAATCAAGTCGGTCATCTCAAAAAATGAAACGATACCCAACAGGATTATTAGGGCAACGATTCCTTGCAGAAGGCGTGTAACGATTGTCGTAGACCGGCTGCGCGGTTGGCGAAAGAAAATCTGGTAAATATAGATTTCCACCAATGCCAATCCTGCCAGGATGCCGATCAAGAACGATCCGATTTCACCGATCCGCTTCGTGACGATCCCTGAATTTACCGTCATGCCTGCTGAATAGGGGGCGATCAAGCTATTGATCACAAAATACAAGGAGAAAAGCACTATCCCCCATAAGGCAATCGGTAAAAAGCGACGCAAAAAGAGGTTTCTTCTCCATCAACGGGCCTCCTAATAGCAATTCTCTTTTTTGAAGGGGGAGCTAAAGCTCCCCCTTCAAAGGGCAAGCGCTATTACTAAGGTGTAGCTGTCGGCTGACCGAGAGTTGCAACACACTCATCAGCGGCTTTCTGGGAGGCAACGGCGGCATCTGTTGGAGAAGTGGTGCCAGCCATCACGCCTTCCAGATTCGGGCGCCATGCATCCCAAGCGCAGCGCATGGACGCGGCGGCGGGCATACCACGTCCATTGGCCAAAGCGGCCATCGATCCAGCCAGGACAGGATCACTGGTAATAGATGGATCTTTAGCGATTTCCTTGTTCGAGGGCAGTCGCTTGAACTGATCCAGCCATTGCTTCTGAACATCGGCAGAAGTCATGTAAGTGACGAAAAGTTGAACGGCGGCCTTCCTGTCGGCATTGTCAAGAACAGCATTGGAGACCATGAAATACTTACCGGCGGTCATTTCGGTGTAAGGCTTACCATTGATCGGCGGGACCGGGGCGACGCCCATGTTGTCTCCAATCGCCTTGGTGTAATCACCCAGCGACCAGTCGCCATTGATAATCATGGCGGCTTTACCATCTTTCATAAGGGTATCAGCGCAGTTGTAGTCGCATTCCTGCGGGACAACGCCATCGGTCTTGAGCTTGGCGACGAAGGTCAGGTAGTTGATGAAAGCCTGGTTGTTGAATTGAGGTTGATCCTTGCTGTCCAGCGGCCATCCGCCAAAGGCGCCATAGAAGCCAGCGCCCCAGAAGGGTTCATTCAGATTGTAAGCGAATCCTTGAATGTCGCCCGTGGTCAGTTCCTTGGCCTTTGTGATCAATTCCTCAAAGGTGGCTGGAGGTGTGGCAATCAGGCTCTTGTTGTAGATCAGCATTAGGTGATTGCCGTAGTTGTCCGGAACACCCCAAAGCGTTCCGCTCACAATTGCTGGATCAAGCGCTCCCTGGAAGAACTGGTTAAGGAAGGACTTAGGGAACAGTTGGTCAACGGAAGCGATGATGTCCAATGCGCTGAAGGGACCAGCAAAGTCATTCGGGACACGGACCACGTCCGCGGCGGCGTTGGCCAGGGAAGCTGTCTGGAACTGATCACGCAGAGCTTCGTTCTCGTAGTGGGTGCGTTCGACGGTAATAGTAGGGTATTGGGCCTGGAAGTTAGCAATCAGCTGATCAATGAAGACATCAACATCATCGCCTTCCTGTTCCCAGAAGGTAATCGTGATTGGACCAGCTGGCGGCCTGACTTTGGGGGTGCAAGCCGTAAAAAGGAAACTGGTGATCAGCAGGAGGCTGGTCAGGATCCAAAGTGTTTTTTTCATTTCTTATTTCTCCTCTTAATACTTTTTATAGAATTGTCAGGTGATTGTTGCTCGTTTCGCAACATGGCGGAAGGATTGGATCTGTCTTATCGGAGAGCTATCACCTCCTTTCGTTCTGCAACTTTGTGGAGCGCAACGGCTAAGGCTTGAATAACCGCGACCATGCTGGAAGAAGGAGTAGGCCATAAATAGCTATTCACATCTTGCTTCCGGGATGAAAGATTGCATTATCTTGATAAAAAGGGGTTTCATTCTTGAGTTAATAATAGCATTGCCTAATACTTTGTCAAGTCATTTAACTAATTATTTAGCTAATAGATTGTCATAAAGAAAATACCGCACACAAAGTAGTGTGCGGTATTTGATAATTGGTCTGGAATTTATCGGCCAAGGGCATCCCAACCGGCATATTTAGCGGTTTCGGCAAGCTCGGTTTCGATACGCAGCAGCTGATTGTACTTGGCAACACGGTCTGAACGAGCCGGGGCGCCAGTCTTGATCTGACCCATGTTCAGGGCAACAGCGAGGTCGGCAATGGTGCTATCTTCAGTCTCGCCGGAGCGGTGGGAAGTAACCGCCCGCCAGCCAGCCCGGTGGCAAGTCTCGACCGCTTCGATGGTCTCGGTCAAGCGTACCGATCTGGTTGAGTTTTACCAGCAGGGCGTTGGCAGGCATTTTCACGGATACCACGGCGAACGCGTTCCGGGTTGGTCACCAGCAGATCGTCTCCGACGATCTGGATTTTGCCACCCAGTTCCTTCGTCATCAAGATCCATGATTCCCAATCGTCCTGAGCCAGGCCATCCTCTATGGAAACGATGGGGTAATCCTTGACCCACTTAGCCCAAAAGTCAACCATCTGCGGACCAGTCAGTTTTTTACCTTCTTTGCGCAGGTTGTAGGTCTTGGTGTCTTCGTCATAAAGTTCGGAGGCGGCGGGGTCCAGGGCAATGGCGATCTGTTCACCGCGGCCAGCCTTGAAACCGGCCTTGGCGATGGCTTCCAGAATAACTTCCACGGCCTCATTGTTGGCCTTGAGCGCCGGGGCATAACCGCCCTCGTCACCGACCAAGGTGACATAGCCCTTATCCTTGAGTACGGATTTGAGTGCGTGGTAGATTTCCGCACCCCAGCGCAGACCCTCGGCGAAAGTCGGCGCACCGAACGGCATGACCATGAACTCCTGGGCGTCGGTAGACTGCCAGGCGGTGTGTGCTCCGCCGTTCAGGATATTCATCATCGGGACGGGCATCACGTGGGCATACACTCCGCCGATATAGCGGTAGAGGGGCAGACCGAGCGAGGCTGCAGCAGCCTTGGCTACGGCCAAGGAAACACCCAGGATGGCATTGGCGCCGAATTTGGATTTGTTGGGTGTGCCATCCAGGACCAGCATTTCCGTATCAATGGCTTTCTGGTCGGTGGCATCCCAGCCAAAAAGGTCGTCGGCAATCTCATCATTGACGGCGGCGACGGCTTTCATCACGCCTTTGCCATTGTAGCGTTTCTTGTCGCCGTCGCGCAATTCGAGCGCCTCGTGGACGCCGGTGGAGGCTCCGGATGGGACCGCAGCACGACCCCACGAGCCATCAGCCAGGACGACTTCAACTTCCACAGTCGGGTTGCCGCGCGAGTCGAGGATTTCCTGCCCTGTGATGAGTTCGATTGTTGTATCCATATTATTACTCCATTTGATTGATTTCGGACAGATCGTCCGTTGGTTTCCAAGTTTTAGAGTATAACTCACTTTTCTTTTTAAAACCTGCTTTTTCCCCCGCCGCCTTTAGCAATCCCACAAATAATGGGTGGGGGCGCATCGGGCGGGATAGGAATTCGGGATGGAATTGGCTGCCGACCATGTAGGGATGGTCTTTGAGTTCGGCAATTTCCACCAGCAAGCCATCCGGTGAAATGCCGGAGAAAATCATCCCAGCTTTTTCAAATTCTTCCCGATAAGCATTATTGAACTCCCAGCGATGACGGTGGCGCTCCTCCACCTGTTTCTCACCATAAGCTCCAGCGGCTTTCGTCCCCGGCTGTGAGAACGCAGGGGTATAGACCCAGGCGCATGGTACCGCCCATTTCGGTAATAGCACGTTGCTCCAGCATCAGATCAATCACCGGATGGGCGGTGCTGCGATCAAATTCAGTTGAGTTGGCATCTTCGTAACCGAGTACATCCCGGGCGAACTCCACGCACATCACCTGCATCCCCAGGCAAAGACCCAGATAT
Organism: uncultured Chloroflexia bacterium; assembly: GCA_963760315.1. Taxonomy (GTDB): domain Bacteria; phylum Chloroflexota; class Anaerolineae; order Anaerolineales; family Villigracilaceae; genus UBA877. The sequence continues at coordinate 200,834 of CAVXCK010000003.1, read as the reverse complement.
GGGATTTTGTTCTCGCGGGCATATTTTGCCGCCTGGATTTTCCCTTCGATTCCCCGCGAGCCAAAACCCCCTGGGACGATAATTCCTCCGCTGATTTGACGAGATCCCAGCCCTTGCCTTTCTCCAGATCGCTGGAGAGCACCCAATGGATATCTGCCTCCAGCCCCAGCGAAAGGGCGGCATGGTTGACCGCCTCCCGCACCGACATATAAGCATCTTTCAACTCGACATACTTTCCAACCAGGGCAATTTTGACTACAGGTTTCGATTTGCGGACTTCCTCCACCAACCGCCGCCACGGACCCCAGTCTGGTTTTTCCTTAGCTTTGAGGCCCAACCGTTCCACAAGGTAGTCCCCCACCCCTGCTTCTTCGAGAAGGAGTGGAACTTCATATAATACCTGCGAGGTGACCATCGGGACGACCGCAAGTTTATCCACGTCGCAGAACAAGGCGATCTTTTCACACAAGCCGTCTTCGACCGGGTAATCTGAACGGGCAATAATCATATTGGGAGAAATACCGATTGAACGCAATGCCGCCACCGAGTGTTGGGTCGGTTTGGTTTTGAGTTCCTGTGTGGCACCGATGAATGGCAACCAGGTCACATGGACAAAGAAAGTATTCTCGCGGCCGACCTCATTACGCAACTGTCGCAAGGCCTCCAGGAACGGCTGAGACTCGATATCGCCAACAGTACCGCCAATCTCAAGGATGACAATCTCCGCCCCAGTTTCTTTAGCTACCAGTCCGATTCGGCGCTTTATTTCGTTGGTAATGTGCGGAATGACCTGGATGGTACCGCCCAAGTAATCACCATGTCGCTCTTTACCAATCACCTCGGCATATACTTGACCGGTGGTGAAATTGCTGAAGCGGCCCAATCGAATATCCACAAAACGTTCGTAGTGACCCAGGTCCAGGTCCGTTTCCGCTCCGTCATCCAGTACATAGACTTCGCCATGCTGGTAGGGAGACATCGTACCGGGGTCCACATTAATGTATGGGTCGAGCTTCTGAACCGTGACCTTGAAGCCACGCGATTTGAGCAACAAGCCGGTAGCCGCAGCAGTCACACCTTTCCCAACCGAACTGACAACTCCACCAGTGAAAAAAATATATTTTGTGGGCATGATCACCTCTCAAAGACAAAGGAAGTGGGGAGGGCCATTGAGTGGCGTCCTCCCCACGCGGATAGACGTGGTAATGTGCAAGGTGTGTGTGTACTTCGATTTTCATCCGACCAGTTTGACCAGATCCTCTGCAGCCCGGCGCATTTCCAGAAAAATGAGACCAAGCTTGCCATCCTGGCGGGCCAGCGCAGTCAGCACAGCTTCTGAACCAACCGAAGTCAAGACAATAAAGCCATTGCTGCCCTTGATATAAACCTGGTTCAAGCCACCGCGACCCAGTTCTTCGGCAATGCGTTCACCCAAGCTGAGCATTGCCGCTGACATGGCCGAGACGCGGTCTTCTTCCACCTCGGCTGGCAGGGCGGAGGCCATAATCAACCCGTCCACAGAAACGATTGCAGAGGCTTCAATGTCCGGCGCGGCTGCCTGCATGGACCGCAGGCGGTTGACCATCTGTTCGCTGCGATTTTAGACTCATTCTGGCAACTCCGGAGGACAATTTTCAAAGATGTCCTCATTATACGGGAAACTTAGAAATTGTGCATGTTTTTCCGATAGCAGTTGCTCACTTATACCGTTTAACCAGCAGCTTCCAAAAAGCCCGGCGAAGGAAATTTCCTGCCAATGCCCCAACGAATATCGCCACGACCAATCCGCCAAAAAAAATAAAACAGTTCACATTGGTCAACCAATTTGCAGAGAGGGTCTGCGTAAAATATTGGTTCAGCACAAGAAAAACAGTAATCCAAAGCCCCAGGCAAAAAATGACCACGATGAATGTCAGGGCGCTGACAACACGCCCGGCACAAGTATGCTCCAGTGCCCGGTCAGCCTGGCTGGTAGCGGTCTCTTTGCCGAACTTCCACAACCTGTTCAGTCGTTTTTTCATTTCAATCCTGCATCAAATGTAATTTGGTGCTTCTTTCGTGATGATGGCTTCGTGTGGACAACTCTTAATCAAACCAGCACTGGAGCTGCGCATAAACCTGGTTTTGTTCGCAAATCATCAATGGAGTTCGAGCTTGTGTTCCTCATTACAAATCACAACCCACCAACCAACCGCAAAATTGGAGAATATCTTCATTGATATCCATAGTCCTCCAGGAAAACTATTAGGCATATCTGCACGATTTTACTTCAAAAGCAAATGCAGTGGAGAGCAATATTTGAAGGTCTCCGGGGATTTATAATAATGGGAAAGATGTGGGGTATTGGACAGTAAATGTTGACCCATGCCTTCCTTCGTGTTAGACTTAATGTTTGACTTTTTATGCGCATCCTTGCCTTTACTTTGTTCTTCGGGATAGTTTTGGCCTCACCAGTTCTGGCGCGAAATACCCAATTTGGTGATCCGGTCATCGTTTCACCGCGTCTTGGGGATGTGCTTCAGGGTGTAGTGACAATTACCGGATCCAGTGATGTTACGGGGTTCGTAGCTGCAGAAATCTCGTTCACCTATATGGAAGATCCCACCGGGACCTGGTTCCTGATCGCAAAGAACAGCCAGCCGGTCTTTAGTGATACGCTGGCAACCTGGGATACGACAGCCATTACGGATGGAAATTATGTAATACGCCTGCGCGTATATCTAACAGACGGGAGTACCCGCGATACTCTTGTCTCGGGACTGCGAGTGCGTAATTACTCCCCGGTGGAGACACGCACACCGATGGTCCTGGCTCCGGAAGCCACTCCCCTTCCTACTATTACACAGACGGCGACACCTTTCCCCACCCCTACCACTCTTCCTCCCAACCCAGCCACCTTGGCGGTAACGGATGTCTCTACCAGTATTCTTTATGGCGGTCTGGTGGCAATCCTAATCTTAATCATTATCGGCATTTATCTCTGGCTACGACGGAAATAATAATGACGGAAACTTTCTTGATTATCGGTCTGGGCAATCCCGGCCGCGAGTACCGTGAAACTCGCCACAACGTTGGCTTCATGTTGTTGGACAGGTTAACGGTCAAACTCAAAACTCGCTTCACCCGCATGCAATCCAAGGCTTTGGTGGCCAGTTCGAATTACCAGGAGCGCAAGATCATCCTTGCCAAGCCACAGACCTTCATGAATCTTTCCGGCCAATCAGTGCAGGGGTTGATGCACTTCTATAAACTCCCGCTGGAAAACCTGCTAATTGCTCATGATGACCTGGACCTGCCGATAGGTTCAATCCGTATTCGCCCCGATGGCAGTTCAGCAGGACAAAAAGGGATGATGTCCACTATCGAACGTCTAGGGACAGACGAGTTCCCACGCTTGCGATTGGGGATTGGTCGCCCTCCCGGACAGATGGAAGCCCCCGATTATGTCTTGCAGGATTTCTCGAATGCCGACCTGATACTAATATCCGAGACACTCGACCGTGCCGTGGAGGCCGCGCTGACATGGGTTACGGAAGGGTTGGACACAGCAATGAATAAATATAACGGGACTCTCCCATGACCACAGTCCAACAAGGCGTCGAATCCTCCCGGGCTGGTACACACCCGGGATTAATTGCCGCGTGCCTTCCGGTTGGGCGGTTTTATGTGACATGCAATACCTGAGGGGATACACGATCCTGCTGCCTGACCCGGTGGTAGCCAGTATCAACGACCTCGACCAGCCACAGCGTGCTGCCTATTTGTGCGATATGGTCACTGTCGGCGACACCCTGTTGGAAGTGACCGACGCCTACCGCATCAATTACGCCCTGGCTGGCAACTCGGATCCTTTCCTGCACGCCCACATCGTTCCGCGCTACCTAGCCGAACCGGAGGAAATCCGCCGCAGCCTTCCGTGGTCCTATCCAAAGGAAGTGATGAATGCGAATCTCCTCGATCCTAAAAGAGATGGAGAGTTGATCAGACGCCTGGCCGAGGCGATACAAAAACGTTTTTAACAACAACCTTTGTCCCCAAAGGGAATGACCTACCCTGGACATGCCCTTGCCACCTATGGAATTCCTTCTCCAACAAATCCGCTCTTTTCCTGCCTATCAGCGTCTTCTGGCTGGGGTTAGGACCGGAAAGCAGCATTCCGGCCTGGCCTTGCCACGCGCAGCGCGTTTGCCCGTCCTGACTGCCCTGTACGAGGACCTGGGTCAGCCCATTGTGTTGGTGACCGACCGCGCCGACCATGCGCTCCAATTGCACGACGAACTGGCTTTCTGGGCGTCGGATGTCTCCAGGTATATTTTCTCCGAACCAAACCCACTCTTCTACGAAAATGCCGCCTGGGGCAGTGCTACCCGGCGAGAACGCCTGCAAACTCTTACCGCACTTTCAGCTTACCACCTGCCGTTCTTGGAAAAACCTTCCATGCCGCCGATCATTGTAACAACCGCGCGAGCCCTGATGACATGCACTCTACCCCGGCGCGATTTCCTCAAAGCCAGCAAACTGACTTAAGGCCGGGCAAAGCATACCGCCCGGTTCCTTGCTTGAAACCTGGGTCGATATCGGCTACCAACCGGCCGACACTGTTCTCGAGCCAGGACAATTCTCCCACCGAGGCGGCTTGCTGGATGTTTGGCCACTGTCCGAACCGCACCCTGTCCGCCTGGATTTCTTCGGGGATGAAATTGATACGCTTCGGCGCTTTGACCCGGCTTCGCAGCGGACCATCGAGAAATTAGAATCCATTCTCATTACACCTGCCCGCGAATTTATTATGTCTGGCAAATCTGAAAAACCCGAGAAATTTGACAAAACTGACCTAGAGGACGGGTCAGACAGTATCTCAGAATTCCATATTCCTCTGTTGTACCAATTCCCTGCCAGTTTATTGGATTATCTGCCGCCGAAAGCACTGGTCCTGGTGGATGACCTGAGCATTCTGGAAAGTGCCGGTTCCGAGATTGAAGAGCAGGCGATCAAATTGCGCATGCGAGTCAATTGCTGAGGGGATACTGGCTGAGGATTTTCCGGTTCCATACATCTCCTGGTCAGAATTGGAAGATACCATGCAAAGCTTCACCTGTCATGGAACTTGGGCACTCGACTGCAAAGGAATCTTCCAGCGATCTCGCCTCTCAATTTAGGCCAATCGAGCGTTTTGGCGGACGCCTGAAGCCGTTTATTGAATATCTAGCGAAGATCGTCACGCGAGGAAAATTCTGTCATTATTGTTTCGCGTCAATCCTCCCGCCTCGAGGAACTCTGGGCAGAACAGGGATCAGGGATAAAGGATCAGGCGTCCAGGCAATCCTCAATTTCTCGAAGCATCCCTCTCCGAAGGCTGGGCACTCACTTCCGAATCTCGAATCTGCAAATTATCCTGATCACCGATTCCGAAATCTTCGGCTGGGAACGACCGCAGCCGCGCCAGCGTCCGCGACCCGGGAGCCGAAACCCCCGAAGCCGCCTACGCAGACCTGCATCCTGGCGACTGGATTGTGCATGTGGATTACGGCATCGGGCGCTATGTTGGTCTGGTCCAGACGGACGCTGGAAGGTTTGGAACGCGAATTTTTGTGCATCGAGTACAAAAATGGCGACCAGGTCTACGTCCCCATCCACCAAGCTGACCGGCTGACCCGTTACATCGGCCCGGACGGCTCGCCACCCGCACCGGGAAGCCTGGGAACACAGGAATGGCCGGAGACCAAGCGCAAGGTGCGGGAAGCCGTGCAGGAAGTGGCTCAGGAATCTGCTCGACCTGTATGCCCGCCGCCAGGTCGCTGAAGGTTTCGCCTTCAGTCCCGATAATGCCTGGCAGGGTGAGCTGGAGTCCAGTTTTCCCTATGTCGAGACCGATGATCAGGTCAAAGCGCTGATCGATATCAAACGCGACATGGAAACCCCCCGCCCGATGGACCGCCTGCTATGCGGCGATGTGGGTTATGGCAAGACCGAGGTGGCGTTGCGGGCGGCATTCAAAGCCGTGATGGACGGCAGGCAGGTGGCGGTGCTCGTCCCGACCACCGTGCTGGCCCAGCAGCACTATGATACATTCAGGCAGCGGCTCTCGGCCTTCCCGGTGACGGTCGAGATGCTCTCCCGCTTCCGCACACCGCGCGAGCAAAGCCAGATTTTGTACGCCCTGGCGCAGGGCGCGGTGGATATCGTCATCGGCACGCACCGGCTGATCTCAGCGGATGTGCAGTTCAAGGACCTTGGGCTGGTCATCATTGATGAGGAGCAGCGCTTTGGCGTGACGCACAAGGAACATTTGAAGAAACTGCGCACCGAAGTGGATGTGCTGACGCTGACTGCCACGCCCATCCCGCGCACGCTTTACATGGCACTGACCGGTGTGCGGGATATCTCCAACCTGAACACGCCGCCCGAGGAGCGTCTGCCGATCATCACCCACGTTGGACCGTACTCACCAAAACTGGTCCGCCAGGCCATCCTGCGCGAATTGGAACGCGGCGGGCAGATTTTCTTTGTCCATAACCGCGTCCAGACGATTGACGCCATGCGGATGCACCTGGAGAAACTTGTCCCCGAAGCGCGCATCGCCATCGGTCACGGCCAGATGCCGGAGACCGAACTGGCCAGCGTGATGCACCGTTTCACCGCCGGAGAGATCGACATCCTGCTCTCCACCTCCATCATCGAATCCGGCCTCGACATCCCCAACGCCAACACGCTCATTGTGGACCGGGCGGATGCCTTCGGCCTGGCGCAGCTCTACCAGTTGCGCGGACGCGTTGGGCGCGGCGCAGCGCGCGCCTACGCTTACTTTTTCCGGCATAACAAACTGACTCCCACGCCCGAAGGCCAGGAACGGCTGGAAATCATTGCCGAGAATACGCAACTGGGGGCGGGTTATTCGATTGCCATGCGCGACCTGGAAATGCGCGGGGCGGGGGAATTGCTGGGAACGCGGCAATCGGGGCATATTGCTGCGGTGGGGTTTCACCTGTACACGCGCCTGCTGGCCGCGGCAGTCAAGCAAGCCCGTACGCTTGGCAAGTTCGAAGGTCTGAAAGTGGACCTGAAATCTTCCAGCCTGGATTCTGTCCAGCCGATGGGTTTGCCGGTCAACGTGGACCTGCCGCTCGCCATCGGAATCCCCGAAACCTACGTCCCCGATACGAACCTGCGCCTGCGTCTCTACCGCCGCCTGGCAGACCTGACCGACGAAGCCGCCCTGGAAGCGCTCGCTGCCGAATTCACCGACCGCTTTGGTCCACTCCCGGAGATGATCACCAACCTGTTCTACCAGATGCGGGTCAAGCTGCGCGCCGAGAAAGCCGGGCTGGTCTCGATCGGCATGGAAAGCGGACAGATCGTCCTGCGCTACCCGGCCTCCCCGGAAGGGACAGAAGTCGCAAGCGCCTGCCGATCTGGGGCCTGGGATCCGGGGTGGGAAGAATGCCTACTGGTGTTTATTTGGGAAGGATGCGGATTGGCAGGAGAAATTGCTGGATACCCTGCGTGCTTTGGTGAATGTCTAGCCTCTTCGGATGCGAAAATTCTTCGCAAGGATCACCAAGGAAATGAGCGCCAACAGGCCGGCACCGATGGCCAGTGCTACCAGCCCGAAGCGGTCTACTGCAACACCGCCCCACAACACTCCCAACGGATTGCCCAGAGTGAAAGCCATCGAAGTGAGGGATTGGAACGCGTGCCTGGTAAGCAGGTTCCGCCAGGCGGGGTACCCGGCTGGTATTCCAAACTGCCTGGGCGAAGGCCAGGAAGCCCAGAACACACAGTGCCAACCCGCCGACCACACCAAGCGGATGGAATGTGAAAACTGTCACCGCCGCGGCAGCCAGAAGGCCGAAGAGGGGATAGGTCCGCAGAGGATCGCCCTCGCTTTTAATCCCAGCGAAGATCGCTCCCGACAGTGCCCCCAGGCTGGCCGCGCCGCCCAGTAAACCCAATTGAACAATGCTGCCGCCGCGTTGGTGCACGATGGCTGCCAGTAAGCTGGTGGCTGGGCTGATAATGACGATACCAAGCAATGTGAAAAGTAATGGATAGAGCAGCTCTTTTTCTTTGATCAGATGAGCAAGTCCTTCTTTCATATCAACGAACAACCGGGCAGGGGAGATGCGCCTCAAGGCTCTTCCCACTGGCCGGCCCACGCCGTGCAAACGCCAAGGCAGAAGACAGCCAACCAGGTAACTTGATGAATTGAGCAGGAAGGCGATCGGCAAGCCCAGCCAGCTGATCAATGCGCTCCCGCCGGTATTCATCACCACAAGTGCAGTGGTCTCGGTGATTGAGTTGAGCGAAACCGCTGGACGCACCTCTTCTACCGGCACCGCCTCGGTGATGATGACTTTATAGGCCGGGCGGATGATCATCCAAACCATGCCGCTGATGAACGCCCATAGGTAGATGTGCCAGATGGTCGATTGCGGTGGGAAAAAGCCAAGATGCAGCCATTACCCCGGTGATGAGCGCCCCTGCCCATTGACCGGCGAGCAGAATTCGGCGACGGTCGGTCTGGTCGGCGATGACGCCGCCGAGTGGCATCAGCAGCATGGGTATGGAACTCAACGCCCCGATCCCTCCGACCGCCAAGGCGGAGCCAGTCAGGGTAGCCACCAGCCAGCCCTGGGCCAGTTCCTGCAAGCGATCGCCGGCATAGGAGATACCCATCCCGACCCATAGCGTACGAAAAATCGGTCGCTTTAATGGTGCAAGCATTTGGTCCTGTGTGTAGCGTAAGTAATTGTCACACTTTGGCTCGATTTCTTACTTTTATTCTCAAATCAAGCGTGTGAATGGCGATCCGTCCAACGAGGTTCAGAAGCCTCTTCATCCCCAGCATTTTCAGCGCTTCCGGGATCAGTGCTTGGTAATAGGAGACCAAAGCTGGATCGGTCTTTTCGATTTCGTCTGCGGATTTATTGAAAGAGATTTCCATAAGAGAACGGCCTTTCTGGTCCAGCATTCTTGGCAGCTCCTCGCCAACGGTGCCTCCGAGAGGGTAGCGAAGTAGACAACTGATCGTATACCCCATGCGGACGAGTTTTTGATCGCCGTTCCACCCAGCATCGCGCAGCCCTTGAAGATAACCCTCGAAGCAAATGCGGTCCATTTCTTTTACCCGGTCGACCGGGACCTCGAAGAGTCCAATGGACCCTGCAACCAATGCCACCAGTTCAGCACCAACTGGAGCAACTCCCAGGTATCCCCAGTCAATGGCGATGGTCTTGTTCTGACGGGCGAATAGATTGCGCTTGAAGGCATCCTGGTGACAGAAGACCTGAGGCAGATTTTCAACAGCTTCAAGGACGCGATTCCGCTCCTCCCAAATGGCCAGAATCTGGGCCACGCTATCGCCAGGGAAGATAGCCGTGACAGTGGGATGACCGGGATTGCTGCGGATGAACTCGATCATCGAAGCGGAGTGCTCCACATATTTCCGCAGCCAGTTACGGGTGACCCATGCTTCGGAGGGATATGCCTGCCCGACCAAGTAAGCGCCGTTGAATTGGCCAAGATGACGGGCCACTACGGCGTAATGCTCAACCGGCCAGGGAGTGCCGACATCATCCTTCACTTCCTCCAGCCATAACCACAACGAGCCATCTGGTCGTTCCTGGACGTCGTAGCAGGCTGGTGCAATGATGTTCCCACCGGGTAGCCCTTGCAAGAGCCCGGATTGGTAAGCCAGCGTCTCGCGCTTCCAATACCAGATCCCACCAGGATCGCCAGCCTCCTCGGTAGGTTTGACCGTTTTCAGGATCAGCGAATATGGAAAGGTTTCCCCGGTTTCCCTGACATTGCACTGGAACCGAAACACGGCAGAGTCCCATTCCATACCGCCGTGTATCGGTTGCATGTTCCAATCAATGATCTTAAGTGCTGGTTTGTCAAGGGCTTTCCGGAGTACATCGGTAAGATAGGATTGGTCTATTTCCTGCTCAGGTGTGATGGTATTCATTGAGAACCTCCTCAACTAGCCAGAGACTCCTTCACTCCCCGATTAACTCACGCCATCTTCCGAATTCTGACTTCGATTTCTTTCTCTCCCTTCAACAATTCCACCAATTTCGAAACATCCGTATTTCCATAATGATACGGATATAAGATGCTGCGGCCGGAAGGCTTTGGCTGCATCCGCCACCATCTCCGGCGTCATCGTGTAAGGCAGATTCATGGGCAGGAAGGCGATGTCAATCTCCTTCAACGCCTTCATTTCCGGGATGTTCTCGGTATCCCCGGCAACGTACAGGCGCGTCGAGCCAAAACTCAGGATATAGCCATTACCGCTTCCTTTCGGATGGAAAGGATCACCGCTCGGACGCATGTGGACCAGATTGTAAGCCGGCACCGCCTTGATCGGGATCCCAGCCACTGTTTGCTCATCCCCGTTGCGCATTATGATCCCACCTTTGACCAATTGCTCGCAGGTCTCGGCTATATACCAGCACGGTTTTGTCTGTCCGGATGGAAGCCAGGGATTTGGGATCCAAGTGGTCGAAGTGTTCGTGGGTGAGGAATACCACATCGGCTTTCGGGAGTTTGGAATAATCTGCCACCTCGCCGAACGGGTCCACATAAATATTCATCCCTTTGAAGACCATCAGCAGGCTGCCGTGTCCCAGAAATGTGATGGACAAGTCTCCAGCAGAGGTGGGAAGTACGTCGGTTTCGAATTGTCCTTGTGTAGTCATAATCAGCTCTCCTTTTCGGAATTCTATTCTGCATTTTCGTGCTTGCCATCGCAGAAAGGTTTATTGGTTGACTTTCCACAGCGGCAAAGGGTGACGCGGTTGCGGATTTCGTAAACGTATCCCGTCTGCCGCCTCGACCGGGATCCCGCCGCGCACCCATAGTGGACCAGGCACCGGGACGACCGGGTCGAGCACCAGGCCGATGGACGGTTCGAAATCAGGTTCGATCAGCTTCCCGTTTTTATCATGCAATACCAGCCGTCCGGCGGGACAATCCCACACTTCCTGAATGGCAATTTTCTTCGCCTCCGGGTTGTCTGAAGCTCGGGTGTTATCCCAAACGCCACCGGCCCGGTCACAGAAGCGGGCGGAGGCGCACAAGGCGACCACATCGGTCAGGACCAGTTCCGGGCCGATTGTTTCCGGCTCGATCTGTTCGATAAAAGGTTTCCGGCTGGCCGTCTCGGTTCCGTCGAAAAAGATTTCGGTATGCGTCACATCGCAAAATGGTTTGTTTTTGGAATGTCCGCAACGGCACAGGTCGTATTCTTCCTTGATCAGGTAATGCTTCCCCGCATCCACCCGATGGACAAGCCCTCGGCATCAGGGACAAGGATCCGATCGATCAGTGGGATCCCACCGGAGACAGTATAAGGGCCGTCTTGGTTGACTTTGATTTTCATCTTGTCGTTTTTGGTTGCCATCTTACTCACTCCTTCGTTTTTCTTTGAGCGGAGGTTCAATCTCCGAACTTGCGATAGAACCAGGTTTTGATCAGTTGAGTCAGGATGACGTACGCCACCAACATTCCCAGCAGCAGCAGCCAGTACAGCGACGGCAGCGGGACGAAGCCCAGCGTACCCGCCAACGGCGAATAGGGCAGGTATGCTCCGACCGCCACGATTGCCAGCGAGGTGAAGATCAAGGCTTTGCTGGCCCGGCTTTGCAGGAAGGGGATCTTGTTCGTGCGGATGACGTGGATGATGAGGGTCTGCGTGAAAAGCGATTCCACGAACCAGCCGGTGTGGAACAGGTCCGGGTTCGTCCAGCATCTTGAAGACATATAACATGATGAAGAATGTCAGGTAGTCGAAGATGGAACTGATCGGGCCAATGAAGATGATGAAGCGGCGCAGTTCGCCAATGGCCCACTTGCGCGGGCGGGTCAGCCACTCGGCATCCACCTCGTCGGTGGGGATGGTGGTCTGCGAGAAATCGTAGAGCAGGTTGTTGGTCAGCACCTGGATGGGCAGCATGGGCAGGAAGGGCAGGAATATGCTGGCGCCCAACATGCTGAACATGTTGCCAAAATTGGAGCTGGCAGCCATCTTGATGTACTTGATGATGTTTCCGAACACCCGGCGGCCTTCCATTACGCCATCTTTCAGGACCAGGAGGCTGTTTTCCAACAAGATGATATCAGACGACTCCTTGGCGATATCCACCGCACTGTCCACCGAGATGCCCACGTCGGCAGCCTTTAATGCTGGGGCATCGTTGATACCGTCGCCCATGAAGCCGACCACATGACCTTTGCTTTGCAGGGCACGGATGATGCGCTCCTTGTGGGAGGGCGAGAGCTTGGCGAAGACGGTGGTCCTTTCGGCGGCTTCGGCCAGTTGCGTCCTCGGTCATCGTCTTCGATTTCCGGACCGAGCAGGATATGATCCACGGGCAGACCAACCTGCTTGCAGATACTGCCGGTGACGATGTCATTATCGCCGGTCAGGATTTTGTAGCACACGTTGTGCTCCTGGAGTTTGCCTCAAAGCCTCCGTGGCGGTGTCCTTGGGCGGGTCCAGGAAGGCCATGTATCCGAGCAAGGTCAGGTTCGAATTCGTCCTGGATGGTATAGTGTGGAGTATCGTCGGTCCCGGGAAATATTCGGTAAGCCACAGCGATGACGCGAAAACCTTCAGAATTCAGCTCCCTGACGCGCCGTTTGCGATGCTCATCGTGTTCCGCGGTCACTTCCAGGACCTCTCCATTGATCTCCACGTGCGTGGAGAGCTGCATGATCTCCTCAACCGCGCCCTTGCAGATCAGGATTTGCTGATCCTGGTTGTTCTCCAAAATAACCGACATGCGGCGGCGCTGGAAATCGAAAGGCAATTCGTCAATTTTGCGGAAGTTTTCATCCACCTGAAGTTCGTCGTTCAAGTCGCCGTGGTTGAGGATGGCTTCATCCATCAAGTTTTTCAGCCCGGTCTGGTAATAGCTGTTCATGTACCCGTAGTGCAGCACGCGCTCGCTGGGGTTGCCTTTTACGTCCAGGTGCTTTTCCAGTACGATTCTTGCCCTGAGTGATCGTGCCGGTCTTGTCGGTGCAGAGCACGTCCATGGCGCCGAAGTTCTGGATGGAATTCAGGCGCTTGACGATCACTTTCTTTTTGGACATGGCCATGGCGCCCTTCGACAGGTTGACCGTCACGATCATCGGCAGCATTTCAGGGGTCAGACCGACCGCGACCGCCAGGGCGAACAGGAAAGCCTCCAACCAGTTGTGCTTGCTCAGCCCATTGAACAGGAATACCAGCGGCACCATGACAGCCATGAAAGCTGATCATCAACCAGGTGAACTGGTTGACGCCTTTGTCGAAACTGGTCAACACGCGCTGACCAACGATGCTGTTCGCCAGCGAACCGAAATAAGTACCGCCCCCGGTTTGGACGACCACTGCCGTGCCGGTTCCGCTTTCCACATCCGAGCCGAGGAAGCAGATGTTGGGCATTTCCAGCGGATTCTGCGCCGCTTCGGCGACCACCAGGGTTGTCTTCTCCACGGGAAGCGATTCCCCGGTTAGGGCGGCCTGGTTGAGGAATAAGTCTTTGGCGGTGAGCACGCGCACATCAGCCGGGATCATGTCACCAGCTGCCAGGATCACAATGTCACCTGAAACCAGTTCCATGAGAGGAATCTCTTTTCGCTGACCATCACGCAAGACAGTGGCAGTTGTGCTGACCATTGCCTTGAGTTTTTCAGCCGCGGAGTCGGCACGGCTTTCCTGGACGTAGCGCAGCACAATGCCAAGGATCACCATTAGTAAAATTATGATGGTTGCCCGAATGTCCCCGGTCAAATATGAGATAATGCCCAATACCATCAGAAGGATGACAAGTGGATTCTTTATATTCTCCCACAGGCGCATTAGCCAGGTGCGGCGCTTTTCTTTGGCAACCACATTTGGCCCATCCTGTTCGAAGCGCACCTCGGCTTCGGCCTGACTCAGTCCGTTCTGTGAGGTCTTGAGTTGTGCAAGTATGCCCGGGATGTCGATATGAGCGCTTTCAGCCAGCCTGGGGGAAATTTGGGACTTGCTCCCATGTGGCAAGATCGGCAACCGTGCAGGGTGGGTATCTTTGGTCGGTAAAATCGGCATCGAACAATCTCCAGGGGCGAAAAGGATCAATCTGTTCTATAATAAACTCGAATCAGGTTTTGTGGTAGATATTGCTTATAATGCTGCTTCGAGCGCTTGCTTTGGTTGAATTGACCTCGAAGGACCCGAAGGCTCACAAGGAAAATATCGATGTTTTCCAAATTTAAAGACCTTTTGATCGGCCCCGCACTCCCTACTCAATCCCTTGGTCATAAACAACTAAATAAAATCCGTGCCCTGGCAGCCTTCTCGCCGGATGCGCTGGCGTCCATTGCATATGCCAATCAGGAAATTTACCTAGGATTGGTAGTGGCAGGCAGCCTGGGCCTCTCATACGCCTGGCCGATCGGATTGGGTATTACCAGCCTGCTCATCATTGTCGCCTTGTCGTATTTCCAGACCATCCATGGCTATCCCTCTGGGGGCGGTTCATATATTGTCGCTCGAAGGAATCTTGGCACTCTGCCCGGGCTATTTGCCGCGGCTGCCCTTCTGGTGGACTATCTCCTGAACGCAGCTGTCAGCCTGACAGCGGGAGTTGCTGCACTTGCTTCTGCCTTTCCGGACCTATGGCCTCACCGCGTTGTCATAGCTCTGATCCTGCTCCTTGTCATTACCCTGGTCAACCTGCGCGGTCTTCAGGAGGCCGGGACATTCATGGCAGTCCCAGTTTATATTTTCCTGGGAACGTATCTGTCAATGCTCATATATGGACTCATCCGCCTTGCCATCGAGGGACCAACTCCATTGGCATTAGTTGCTCCTCCAGCCATCCAACCTTTGACATTATTCCTGATCCTGCATACGTTTTCGACCGGCAGCACTGCATTGACTGGTGTGGAAGCCATCAGCAATGGCGTACCAGCTTTCCAACCTCCTCAGGCGAAAAACGCCGGTCGGACCCTGATTGTCATGGCCGTCTTAATGGGCCTGTTATTTGCCGGAAGTATTGGTCTCACTCAGTTCCTGGGTGTAGTAGCCGGTCCGCAGGAAACAATTCTATCTGCTCTAGCAAGGAGATTATTTGATAACACGGCATTTTATTACATTATCCAATTTTCCACCCTGGCAATCCTGACAGTTGCAGCCAACACCAGTTTTGCCGGATTTCCACGCCTGGTGGCAATCCTGGCACGGGATGGATTCCTGCCACGACAGTTTGCCAGTCTCGGGGACCGGCTTGCATTTACCAATGGGATTATTCTTTTGGGATTATCTACGGCGATTTTAATCATTCTCTTTGGTGGCGACACCCATGCCCTGATCCCATTATTCGCTATCGGTGCATTCCTGGCCTTTACTCTTTCGCAAGCTGGGATGGTGGTCCACTGGTGGAAGGAACGCGGCCAGCAATGGGGTATAAAATCCTCCATCAACGGAATCGGCGCGCTGGCAACCTTGACGACGCTGGTAGTGGTCATCATCAGCAAGTTTATAGAAGGTGCTTGGATTACCATCCTGCTCATTCCATTGATCGTACTCGGTTTCCGCAGGATTTCTTCACACTATAGACAGGTCCGGGAAGAGCTCATCTTTGAAGGGATTGCCGCCCTCGCTAAAACCGGTCGAGCCCACCCGGGTAGTCATCCCGATTTCCGGCATCCACCGCGGGATGGTGGGGGCGGTCAATTTTGCCCGATCCATTTCCGAGAATGTGACCGCGGTCTATGTGGAGCTGGAACCGGGGGCGGGGGAAAAGGCGCGGGTTGAATGGGAAGCCTGGTGGCCGGATGTGCCGCTGGTGGTGGTCCCTTCACCGTATCGTTCTATTGTTGCCCCGCTGCTGCAATTCCTGGACGAAACAGATACGGAGCATAATGATGGACAACTCGCTGCGGTGGTCTTGCCCGAATTTATCCCCGGGAAATGGTGGCAGACGCTTTTGCACAACCAGACTGCCTGGCTAATTAAAGCGGCGCTTCTCTATCGTCGCCGAAAACCTGGAAGGGAGCGCGTCGTCATTGATGTACCTTTCCATCTACGCCTTTAAACAGACCGAAAAGGGTTCTAGGGGGTCACCGTATTGATGGGTAAATGGGCTGTGTTGGGTGGGTAAAACCCTTCCGACACCGCCATCCGTTTCGTATTAACCGGAATTCCCAATGAGGGAAAAGGGTATAGGTTTCCATACAGAATTGTTCTATAATACACACATCATCCTCAAATTGGAGTTCGCAATGCCCGATCTCATTTCCCTGATTTGTCCTTCTTGCGGTGGAAAATTACAGGTTTCGCCCAAAGCCACCTCGCTGACATGCCAGCACTGCGGGAATGAGCATCTAGTCAAGCATGAAGCCGGCGGAGTCACGCTGGAAGCATATGCCCAATGCCCTCAATGCGGCCGGAACGATAAATCTGAAAAGGTGACGGCCGTGATTGGCAGCCAATCCCAGGAAATTTCCGGGATGGAGCAGAAGAACGAAGTGATTATTGACGGGCAGGGCAAGCAGCAGGTTGTCACGCATGCAGTGCCTTTCACCCGTAAACAGATATCCGTTCTCGGACAGCGCCTGGCTCCCCCTGAGAAGCCTCAATTTGAATCTGGCTTGCAATCGCAAGGATTTATTCCATCCGGGGGTGGCTCATCGGGCGGTGGAATTCTTGCCATTATATGTGGTGCAGTTTTGCTCATGGTGTCAGTTATTATTGGGGTTATTGTACTGGTGGGAATTTATAATCTCTTCACTTCCTCAGGCAATCAGATTCAAGACACAGCGATGATGGCGATCATTGGACTGGTAAGTGGTTTACTTAGTTTTCTCGTGGGAACCGCAGTAATTGCCTTGGGCATCTATTTGGTTATTCGATCGGGTAGAAATAAACGCTCTCAGCTTGCAGAATACCAGCGCAAAGTGGAAGATGAAATTGCGGAGCGCCAGCGCATCCAATCTGCATGGAAAAGTGCCATGGAACGCTGGAATTTATTGTATTACTGTGGACGCGACGATTGCGTTTTTATTCCTGGTGAAACCACATCTGCACCCATATCGAGAATGAAGGAGTATTTATACCAATGAAACCAATCTTCCCCCGCCTGGTAGCTTCTTTTTCAATAGCCATACTCCTGGCAGCCTGCAACCTGCCACAAGGATACGTAAACAAACCTGACTCGGGCATCGTATCGACTAAAGTAGCTTTGACCCTGGTGGCATTGACCCAATCTGCACAGCAGGTGTCTCCTACTTCCTCCAGTTCCCCAACATCGGCTCAACCCTTAAATACCCAGATTCCCACCCCTACCGAAACGACGCTCCCTACCTATACCCAGACTCCCACCCTGCTGCCCACCAAGACGGTAGGACCCACGAATACTCCGCTCTCGGCCCCGGGTACGGTCGCGGGAAGTATCTCCGGGTATCCTTACGGCTCATTACCGGGTCTGGCGATCGTGGCCTATGGCCAGGAACCTCCTTATAACTATTCCTATATGATTACGGGTACAGGACAGACTTATTTCGAAATGACTACTATCTATTTGCTTCCCGGACACTATCAGGTGGTGGCCTATGACTCGTCCGGACACGCCGGTGGATGTACTTTTAACGTACTGGTCATTAGTAATCAGACAGTTATTTGCGATATCACCAACTGGGGCGGCAGTTACCGGGCGAAGCCATCCGGTGTTCCCAATCCATAGAATCTACGGACTTTGATCTCATACAACTGGCCGCGAGAAATATTCGCGGCCAGCTTTTTAGGGAATTCAATGGTTTCCGTTATCCCATTCCTTCTGCGAAGGGAATGCAAACCCACTATCTTGGAAATTCCTTAATACTGTACTTTCACCACCATCTCTTGTGGTGATTTTGTGTTAGAATAGAACTCCTGTTCTGATTTCACGCTATTCCCTGGAATCCCCTATGGACTTCAAACTTAACGCCCCCTTCCAGCCCACCGGCGACCAGCCGGAAGCCATCCGCCAGCTCGTGGACGGCGTCCAGCGCGGACTCAAGCACCAGGTCCTGCTCGGCGCGACCGGCACCGGCAAAACGTTCACCATTGCCTCGGTCATCCAGCAGGTGCAGAAACCGGCTCTCATCATGGCGCACAACAAGACCCTGGCCGCGCAACTCTACGCCGAGTTCCGCGAGTTCTTCCCGGAAAACGCGGTCTCGTATTTCGTCTCGTATTACGATTACTACCAGCCGGAAGCCTATGTTCCGCGCCATGACCTGTACATCGAAAAAGAAACCGAGATCAACGAGGAGATCGAGCGCCTGCGGCTGGCAGCCACCACTGCCCTGATGTCGCGCCGGGATGTGATCATCGTCGCTTCGGTCTCCTGCATCTACGGCCTGGGCAACCCGGAAGAGTACGGCAAGGGTGTGGTGGGACTGCACGTCGGCGAGATCACCCGGCGCAACGCCCTGATCCGTCAACTGGTGGATGGACAGTACCAGCGCAATGACATGGAGCTGCGTCCCGGGACCTTCCGCGTGCGCGGCGATACCCTGGAGATCATCCCCGCCTATGAGGACAAGCGCGGCTACCGGGTCACCTTCTTCGGGGACGAAGTGGAGCGCATCTCGGAAGTTAATCCGCTGACCGGCGAAATCCTCTCCGAGCCGGAACAGGTGGACATCTACCCCGCCAAACACTACCTGGCCGGGGAAGACCGGCTTAAAGAATCCATCGCTGATATCGAAAAAGAACTGGAGGAGCGGATCGCCTTCTTCAAAGCCAACGAGAAATTGCTCGAAGCCCAGCGCATCGAACAGCGCACCCGCTATGACCTGGAAATGCTCAGGGAAGTGGGCTCCTGCTCCGGCATCGAGAACTACTCGCGCCACCTCGACCAGCGCGCCCGCTGGAACCCATCCCTGGACGCTGGTGGATTTCCTGCCCAGCGATTACCTGCTGGTGATTGACGAGTCCCACATGAGCATCCCGCAGATCCGCGGCATGTACAACGGCGACCGCTCCCGCAAAGAGACGCTGGTGGAGTATGGTTTCCGCCTGCCTTCGGCGCTGGATAACCGCCCGCTCAAGTTCGACGAGTTCGAGCAGGTGATGGGCAACACCATCTACACCTCCGCCACGCCCGGCCCCTACGAGATGGGTCACGCCGAACAGGTGGTGGAACAGATCATCCGCCCGACCGGGCTGGTGGACCCGGAAGTGGAGGTCCGCCCGACGAAGGGCCAGGTGGACGATCTGGTGAAGGAGATCCGCCTGCGGGTCGAGAACGGGCAGCGCGTTCTGGTCACCACGCTTACCAAGCGCATGGCCGAAGACCTGGCGGAATATCTGATGGAACTCGGCATCAAGGTCCACTACCTGCACTCGGAAGTGGAGACGCTGGAACGCATCGGCATCCTGCGCGACCTGCGCCTGGGCGTGTTCGATGTGGTCGTGGGCATCAACCTGCTGCGCGAGGGCCTCGACCTGCCGGAGGTTTCGCTGGTGGCGATCCTGGATGCGGACAAGGAAGGCTTCCTGCGCTCCGACACGGCCCTCATCCAGACCACCGGGCGCGCCGCCCGTCATATTAATGGAAGGGTGATCATGTATGCCGACCGCATCACCGACTCGATGAAGCGGGCGATTGACGAAACCAGCCGCCGCCGCGCCAAGCAGGTCAAGTTCAACCAGGAACACGGCATCGTGCCGGTCAGCATCCACAAGGCCATCCGCGACCTGACCGATCAAATGTCGCCCCAAGCAGTGGCCGAGATGAAGGGCGAATACAAGACCGGCAAACACAAGGATGTGACCTCGCGCAGCGAACTGCAGAAGGTGATCGCTGAGATGGAAAGACAAATGAAAGAAGCCGCCAAGAACCTGGAATTCGAGCGCGCCGCGGCCCTGCGCGACGAGATGTACGAATTGAAATCCATCCTGGCGGATGATGAGAACTTAAAGCCCTGGGAACGGATCAAGTTGCTGGCGGGGGAAGAGTAAGTCAAGATCAAAGCGTGATATTCGCCATACTTCATTAGCGGGGTAATCATAAGATAATGAGCAGGGGAATCCACGTCATCCCGAAGGGTAATGTGTCGCCCTTATTTATAGTTACTTCCAGCCATGTTCTCCACGCAGCGGGACGAATGCCACCGCCAAGTTATCCCTGCGCTTGAATTCCTTACCCATTCCGCTTCCAGACCTCCAGGTGCTGAAAACCGCGGCTCCCCACCGGGATGACCAGCCGGCCTCCTTCGACCAACTGGTCGAGCAACGGCTGCGGTGCAGATGGGGCAGCGGCAGCCACCAAAATCCCATCGTAGGGTGCGGCTTCGCGGCCAACCAAGCGACCCATCCCCGTGATGAACATGAACGTTGGCATAACCCAGATCAGCTAATATCCGGGCAGCCTGCATAGCCAGTTCAGGGATCACTTCCACTGTGTGCACTTCCGCCGCCATTTGTCCAAGGATCGCCGCCTGGTAACCAGAACCTGTACCGACTTCCAAAACCCGGTCGGTGGATTCAACGTTGCAATAATTCGGTCATCAAGGCGACGATATAAGGCTGGGAAATTGTCTGTCCGTGGCCGATTGGCAGCGGACCGTCTGCATAAGCCCAGGCCAGATCGTCAGCTGGAACGAAAAGATGGCGCGGGACCGATTCCATTACGGCCAGAAGTGCTGGGGTCCAGCACGCCGCGGGCGGCTATCTGTTCCTCGACCATATGCTTACGGGCAATCCGGAACTCATCTTCGTTCATTGCAGGCATCCTTGCGATCTGCCGGTCCACTTTTCCCATTGGATAGTTACCCAGTTCAGCCGGGACAACCCATGCCAACCCGGCAGCTTCAACCGGCCTTGGTTCGCCATCCATCAATTCACACAGAAAGGCATGCAGGGTAATCCGAAAGTGGGTATAGGCGTGCCGGTAGACTCCAAAATCCTCGCCTACATGAATTTCTGCACCGAGTTCTTCCCGGATTTCCCGAGCGAGACAGGCTTCAAGGGTTTCGCCTTTCTCAACCTTTCCGCCGGGGAACTCCCACATGCCACCCAGCAAGTCCTTTCGAAGGACGTTTCGCCAGGAGGATTTTCCCTTCCCGCTGCAGCACCGCTGCGGTGACAGTATAATGCGGCACTTCAGCTTTGGGCTTCAGTACCGGGCGCTGTTCCTGGAGACCAAGCGCTCGCGCTTTGCACAAATCCCCTGAGCGGACAGAGCAGGCAAGCAGGGTTATGCGGCAGGCAGAGAGTGGCACCCAAGTCCATCAGCGCCTGGTTGTAATCCCCGGCATGACCCTTGGGCAGGTGTCTTTCAGCCAGCGCCCATAGGATTTTTTCACCGGCCGGGGTATCAGCAGGTTCGACAACATTAAAGACTCGCGAAAAAACCCGCCGCAAGTTGCCATCCAGTGTGGCAACATCCATGCCAAAAGCCATCGACGCAATTGCGCCGACCGTATACCGTCCGATTCCTGGGAGTTTACGCAACGCAGTCAAATCATGCGGCATTCCCCGCCATACTTTTCCACAACAATTCTGGCAGCCTTATACAGGTTACGTGCCCGGCTGTAATAACCAAGTCCTTCCCAGAGTGAAAGGACTTCCTGCTCGGATGCTGCTGCCAACTCCCGCACGCTCGGGAAACGGTCCATCCAACGCTTGAAATATGGAATAACCGTCTCGACGCGTGTTTGCTGAAGCATGATCTCTGAAACCCACACGACATAAGGATCAGGGTGATCGCGCCAGGGAAATTCCCGTCCATGATGGGAGTACCAGTCCAGAATTTTTTCGGAAAATTCAGCTCATTTTAGAATGGTGGGCATCTATAGAGAGAGGGATCTACGACACATATCGCACGAATTATATAAAAACAAAGAACGCGAATATTAACCCTGCGCCTTCGTATCACTCGGTATCTCTAAAGAGTTAAAATTGGAATCCGCTACGTGCCGGGATAACCTTATACGAGAAATTCTGGACCAGGGCAAAAAGTTTATCCTGTAACTGAGCCCAACTATCCGAATTCATGGCGCGTTGCACATCCGGCAAACCTTCAGCCAATATGCTAACCTGAATTTGGGGATATTCTCCAAAGACTGTCGCCCAGGCTTCCGCAGGCTGGAGTCCCAATCGCTGAACTCCAGGGACAAATTCATTGATAACGAACTCAAAATAATCCTGTTCGTGATCAGGGGCAATATCCCAGGTCATGACGAGTTTAACAGCCATCTCTACATAATCTCTTGATACTCATTCAGGGGTTATCAACACAATGCTACTCCCTCTGGTAATCCAGCACGATCACTTTCGTCTCGTCCGGGAGGGATGATTTGGAGACTTTTAGTGTGGGCATCGTCTCAGCCTCATGCAAACCCATTTCCTTCATAAACTTATCCAATTTGTCGAGGTGAACTTTGGCCTCCGGGGAATAGAAGTGCATCGGGATGACGATGTTTGGCTCGAGCAAACTGACCACTTCCGCGGCTTTGGCAGCATTCAGTCCGGTTCCACCACCCACCGGAACGAGCGCCACATGCACCGTCCCCAATGCTTCAATTTCGGTCTGAGTTGGCACAGAACGGAGATCACCCAGATGTGCCACCGTGATACCCATATAATCGAATACATACAACGTGTTGCGAGGTTTATCAGCGGCTGATTTCTTGTTGGAAACATCCGTTTGCACGCCGGTAATAAAAACACCGCCAATCTCAAATTCACCCGGGCCTGTAATGGCGTGACTGTAACCCTTCACTGTGCTCAGGCAGTTATGTCCCGGCGCATCATGGCTGGAAGTTACAATATCGGCTTTTAGTTTAAGAGGTTCGTAACCAACTGTTTCCGCGTCGAAAGGGTCAGTGACGACCGTCGCCATGCCTCGCTCGGTCAGTCGAAAACAGGAATGTCCATACCATGTAATCTCCATTGAATTCTCCGTGAAGGCTATTATACTCGTATAATAAATGGGATGGAAAATGTACTTAAACCACGCTGCACCAACGGCGCATCGGTAATCCGGACAGGGAATGGCTGGCGATTGGACATCCCTGCTGGAGGGCGGTGGGACTTATCGCCTGGCCCAACTCGACGACTACGTTGTCTTATCACGCAGGCGTTTCCATCATGCTCACTCCCTGGACCTTAAGCCTGCAACGCCAAAGTCTCAGCCCAGAATCTTCCCGGCACATGGGGGTTTGGGCTGTGGAATGATCCATTCGGCTTTTCGCTCGGGTTCGGCCATACAGAGGGACGCTTACCGGTCCTGCCCAATGCCGCCTGGTTTTTTCATGCCTCCCCACCAAACTGGCTATCTTTTCGCGACGAAATCCCTGCCCACGGTTTTTTTGCCGGGACCGATCAACTCGCCACGCATTCCTGTCCCTGCTTCTTGCGCCAGCGCTGCTTGCATTGCCCTTCCTGGCCCTATAAGGCCCATCTCCCGTCTTCTGCGGAAGATTGGCAAGTAAAACTGTGCTGCAGGACGCTGCAGCGATATATTGGTAGATGTCACCGAATGGCATAAATATTCGATTGAGTGGCTACGCGAAAGTGCTGAATTCAAAATTGACGGAGAATCCATCCTGAAAACAATTGTTTCCCCTCATCCCCCGCTTGGGCTGGTGCTCTGGATTGATAACCAATTTGCCGCCTGGAATCCAGAAGGACGCTCGCTTACGGGACGCTGGACAACCCGGCAGCAAGTTTGGAAATTAAATCCATCGAAATTAACCTCTGAAACTTCGCCTTGAACTCTCATTATAAATCGGGGAACCCGATAATTTTATATGACTGTGATCAATAACTAAATAATTTTAGGAATATGATTTAGGATACTAAATGATCCCTCCTGGAATGATGCCGGTTATATGTACTTACTCTTTGGGTAGATTAGCAGGAGAAAAAGTCGACTGATGGACCTCTATGTTCGCTGCCTTTAGAAAATTCATCGCATATTCGTCCGTCCGGTAAGCGACGCTATATACCAGGCGGGTAATTCCAGCATTGATCAATGCCTTGGTACAATTGATGCAGGGAAGATGAGTGACATAACAGGTTGCGCCCTTCGTTGAAACCCCATGCAACGCACCCTGGATAATAGCGTTCGTCTCAGCATGGATGGTGCGAATACAATGACCGTCCACCATTAAATGACCTTCTTCATCACAATGCGGTTGCCCGACCGGTGAACCATTAAATCCGGTGGTCAGGATACGCTTATCAAGCACCAATACACAGCCCACAAAAGCCCGATCACATGTACTTCGCTCCGATACAGCATACGCAATCTTCATGAAATAAGAATCCCAGTCTGGACGCATGTGGTTTCCTCTTGTAAAAGATTAACAAACAGCAACAATTATTACGCTCCAAACAAATATTTATGGTAATGACGTTCAGAAAAGGGAAATCTGTTCTGCGAACAAGTTCAATTCCCCGTATGCTGAATATCGTAATATGGGTGGACCGGCACGAATCAGCCTCGCTGATAGCTTGATTTCCTATATTTCAATTTTCTCGCGTAATTTCCCGATAAAATTGCGAGGCAAAACTCCTGAGTGGATGGCTTGATGTAATAAATCAAGCAACTCCTCTTCAGATAGAATGAGAGACTGGGAGAGAAACTATCCCTCCCCTCCAGGATGATAGACGGATTTTTTCCTGCCCTGTTTCAAGTTGCAGTTTTTCAATCCTGGTTTCTTGATCTTCAATGTTAATGAACGTGGAAGCTGTTACCTTCGCATCATCATTTGAAACCATATCACCTTCCATTTCCAACCAATAGATGAAATATATCTGGGTATAGTTTACCATAACGATTGAGATTGAATTCCAATAGTTCGTTGGGAATTTCCATGATTTCCAGAGAACCATATTGAGATGTAGTTAAGTTGGTTCTTGCTCAGAATTTCCGGGATAAATCTCTATACAGACCGAGTCGACAATCCCCACAATCACTGAAATAATGCAAGCATCCGGGTTCTTGAGCGCCTGGCGGGCGCCATTCCCTTCCCGGTTCACAAGTACCGTGTCGCCAATCCCTGCATGACTATTGTCCATGGCGATAAAGTCCTCGTCAGACGACTCCCCTTGCAAAACCAATGGCTGCACAACCAGCAGCCTCCGGTTCTTATAATCCCGGTGGCTGATCGTGGTTACCACTGTCCCAACTACTTTTCCCAGAATCATCCCGTCTCTCAGGTAAATTGATTCCTGCCGGGTTTCAGGGTGAAATTAAAATCGCCGTCCGGGTGGACCGCCAATTCATCCACGATCCCGACCAAAGCCAGATCAACCGGCACGAACTTTACAGCTGGCATCGCCAGGGCTGCTTCACGTGACCGCACCATCACACACAGGTCACCGACGCCCGCATCAACAACATCAGCTGCAACTTGCAGCACACCGATAGGCTCCAGGTTTTTATTCAACGGCTGGACAACAAGCAGTTTCAACCCCTCCGTGCCCAGAGTATTTGAGCGTACAGACCGCGCTGCCCTTAACCCGTCCGAACAGCATCTGTCTACTTTACTCCTG
The DNA here is from genome assembly GCA_963760315.1 of uncultured Chloroflexia bacterium. Taxonomy (GTDB): domain Bacteria; phylum Chloroflexota; class Anaerolineae; order Anaerolineales; family Villigracilaceae; genus UBA877. The sequence continues at coordinate 175,309 of CAVXCK010000003.1, read as the reverse complement.
TGCTTTTAAGCACACGTTGAATAATGACATCCAACAACTCCGGATCCACCTGGGTACCCATGCGGGCAATCACCGCCTCGCGGATGCGGGTTTGCACGTCTCTTATCTGTTTGCTCAGTGGAAATGCTTGCCATAGCGGAAGGCGACAGCTGGAACATTTTTTTGAGCAATGTAAGGCCGGACAGGTGCGCTGGGGGGATTATCCGGTTGGCTTCGCAACAATTGCAGTCCCAGCCGGTTGGCTTTTTCGTATGCCAATTCGGTCAGCACAACATTCTCGGAAACGTTCAAGCGACATCACCCCGCGCTTGAACATATCCTCGATATCTCTTTCGGTATAGAATTCTTTGGGCATAGCTGCTCCTCTCAAGCCGCGACGACCGCGCGGCTTATGCGCCTTCCCGGCCCTCCAGGTTTTCGAGCGTCTGGACAGCCGCGTTCTTCGCAGTAAGGATTTCTGCTTCCGATCCGGAGAGCCACATGCGGCCAAAACGCCCGACCGAAGACACATGGACCAATTTTATGCTGGCAGTCTTCTCAGCTTCATTACAGGCAATATTGATATAAGCAGCCGGGGCACATTCCAGCACCAGCATGGTTTCCCCAGCCACCAGCATGCTGCCGCGTCGAAAACGATTGATGAGTTGAGCCTGGTATGGGATCAACGCGTGTGATGACCTGGATCGAAACCACTTGAGGCTTGATCCGGTCCGCCATGCTCATCCCAAGACGGCTCAGGACCACATTACCCGCTTCCAGTACAGCTGCCTGATTGGGAGAATGCACCTCGAACATCCCGAACTCGCGCTCAACGATCTGCGCACCAGGTCGGGCTTCAGTGGCTTTCACAGCAATATCCACCACCCGAAAAACTTCATTTCCAGGAGCCATCTCTACATACAATGCTGCCATGCCTTCAGTTGGAAGATCACCCTGCGTTATCGTCCCAACAAAAGATGCATATTGCGGCTGCATCTTGTCCAGGTAGCAATAGCAACGCAGCGAAAACGTATCAGCCATGCGTGTTTCTCCTTCTTGCTGAAATCATCTGGCACGACATCACCAGGCAATGCCGGGCGTCCACGCACTTGATTAAGCGCGTGGAAGGGTTTCAGCAAGGTTCTCGTTAGTCTGGTGAATATCAGGCTAATCGTCACCAGCCGTCGCCCATAAAACTATTTGGTTTTTGGTTCAGCGGACCGGCCGCCGATGCTGCCCTTGCTGGTTTTTGGCAGGATCATCTCCACGTCCATATGCGGGCGAGGAATGACATGAACCGAGACCAGTTCACCGACACGCTTGGCCGCCGCAGCGCCGGCATCGGTGGCAGCCTTGACAGCTCCCACGTCACCGCGCACCATCACGGTCACATATCCGCCGCCAACATATTCCGAGCCAATCAGGTTCACGTTGGCAGCCTTGACCATCGCATCCGCGGCTTCCACCGCGCCGACCAGGCCTTTTGTCTCGACCATGCCGAGAGCAATCAAAGTGGGATCTAAAGCCATTTTGTACCTTCCTTTCTATATCGTAAAATATTGATTTTCTCAATTTCTCTTGCTTTCCAGGATTTCACTGACAACCTGCCGGACAACCCGTTCCATCTCCTCAGCGGTCGGGTTGACTGGTTTCTCACCGGGTAAAAACGCCTCCGGCGGAGGAGCCATCGTCTCATAAGCCAGGCGTTTGATATTGATCAGATGATATGCAGAAACATTGTCTCCAGTAATCGCACCTCCCACTCCACCCGAGCCCAGAGTCAACGAGGGCATCACTCCGGCTGTCAGACCGATGGCGCCCAATGTACCCATGGTATTTACCAGGATGCGGAAGACCGGCTTCTCCAGACCAAAAGCCATGATGACTCGTTCGTCATTGGCATAAATGATCTGTGTATGGCCAATGCCGCCTGCCTCAATGATGGCAATGGACCTTTCGCAGCCCTGCTCCCAACCGTCCACCACGTACCAGCCCAACACGGTGGTCATCTTTTCATGGGAGAGTGGTTCTTCCCTGCCCGTTTTGGAGAGTGGCGTAACCAGGATGCGTGTTTCAGGAGGAACGCGGAACCCTGCCACTTCAGCCACGAAGGGAGCAGATTTACCCACTACGGCAGTATTTGGGACTGCCATCAGGTTGAAAAATTACGTTGCGCAATGCGTCGGTCTCCGTGAGGTCTGTAAAGTAGGCACCTTCGGCTCGCATAAGCTCCGCCAACTTATTGGCAATCGGCAAATCTGCAATCACGGACTGCTCCGTGGCGCAAATGGTGGAATAATCGAACGCCTTGGAAGCAACAATATAACGGGCAGCCTTTTCCAAGTCCGCACTTCGATCCACATAGACCGGTACATTCCCTGGACCAACTCCGTAAGCCGGTTTCCCTGTGGAATGCGCCGCCCGGACCATGGGTGTCCCACCAGTCGCCAGGATGATCGCTGTCTGGCGGTGAGTCATCAATTCCTGGGTACCCGGCAGGGAAACCTGCTGCAGGCAGCCGATCAGACCCTTTGGAGCACCAGCATTCTCAGCCGCCAGGGCCATGGTTTGAGCGGCCTCATAGGTGCAGCGCTTTGCCGAAGGATGAGGAGAAAAAACAATTGCATTGCGCGCCTTGACAGCAATCAAAGCCTTGAAGAAAGTGGTCGAGGTCGGATTCGTGGAAGGAATGAGAGCCGCCACCACGCCCATTGGCCAGGCAATCTCATATAACCGGCGGGCGGGATCGTGCCGGATCACTCCAACCGTTTTCAGATCCCGGATGCTTTCCCAAACCACCCGCGACCCGAACTCGTTCTTGATTTTCTTGTGGGCTGCAACGCCAAATCCGGTCTCCTCCTGCGCCAGGCGTCCCAGTCGTTCCGCGGCTTGCACACCGGCAGAAGACATGGCCGCGCAAACCCGGTCAACTTCCTCCTGGGATGCCCGACTCCAGATCTTCCAGGCTTCATGAGCTGCATTGACCAGGTCACGTGACTCTTGGATGGAGGCGAGATCTTTATCGAAGCCCATCGTTAATTATCCTTCATTACCAGCCGGCTCAAGATTTCCGGAACGACACTTTGCCGTCCACTTCAAGTGAATCGATGACTGCCATGATCACGGCATCCACCGGGGAATCCTTGGTAATGTTTGTCTGCCGGGCGGACGAACCCGCAGCGGTCAGGACCAGCTCACCAATGCCCGCATCCACGGTATCCACGGCTACATATGGCTTCCCGACCGGATCACCGCTTTCATCTGTCTGGCGGACGATGAGCAATTTCCGGGAAAAAAGTTTCTCATCCTTGATGGTTGCAACGGTCGTTCCGATCACTCTGGCAATTAACATGGCGCTATCTCCCGAAATCTAATAATTCCTGGCGGTTGCAGGGGCAGGAGCAGCGAGGACCGGTACGAGTACTGGGACCCTGGATGATCTTCACGCCTGCGCTGGCGCCGATACGGGTGGCTCCGGCCTTGATCATGTTCTCGGCATCTTCATAAGTCCGTACACCACCGGCCGCCTTCACACCCATCTCCGGGCCAACCACCCGGCGCATCAGGGCGACATCGTGTACAGTGGCTCCCCCGCTGGCAAAGCCGGTGGAAGTTTTCACATAGTCTGCCCCGGCTTCCTTCGAGAGCAGACAGGCGATGGTCTTTTCCTCGTCAGTCAGGAGAATGGCTTCAATAATTACCTTGACGATCGCCCTTCCGGCATGGGCTGCCGTGACCACGCCGCGAATATCCTTGGCAACCAGTTCCAGGTCACGCGCTTTCAAGGCCCCAACGTTGATTACCATGTCAATCTCGGTCGCGCCATGATCCAACGCTACCTGGGTTTCGAAAGCCTTGACCTCCGGCGATGTGGCTCCCAGCGGAAAGCCGATCACCGTGCACACTTTTACCGATGAACCTTCCAGTAATTTGGCACACAGTTCCACCCAGGTGGGATTAATGCACACTGAAGCAAAACCGTACTTGCGGGCCTCAAAGCACAACTGGGCAATCTGTTCCTGCGTGGCATCCGGTTTGAGCAGGGTATGGTCAATCATTTTTGCCAGGTTCAAGTCCTGTGGGATAATACCGACCGTGGAAGAAAGCCGTTCCGCTCCCGCGTTGACCACATTCCCAGCCCGGTCGAAACAAGTGCGCACGCACTGCGACTCGGCACAGGTAAACTTGCAATGTCCGCCTTCCGGAACATTGGCCTTTTCCTGCTGTTCCAGCATGGCGGCAAGCACCTCATGCGTGATTATTTCCACCATTTGCTCTACTACTTTGGTATCCGTCACCATAGCATGACCTCTATTTCAAATACATCTTTTCAACCATGGAAATCTTCTCAACCCGCCGGGCGTGGCGTTCTCCGCCGAATTCGGTGGATAACCAGGCTTTTACAATCTGCTTCGCCAGGTTCACGCCGATCAAGCCAGCGCCCAGGGTCAGGACATTTGTATCGTTATGTTCGCGGCTGTTCACTGCCGAGGAGTAATCGTAGGCCATTCCCGCCCGCACTCCCGGGACTTTATTGGCGACTATACAACTTCCAATGCCTGCCCCATCGATCATGATCCCCCGCCAGGCTTTCCCCACACTAACCAGCTTTGCCACTTCGTGGGCATAATCCGGGTAATCAACTGCGGCCTTACTAAAAGTGCCGACATCGTTGACATCCATGCCCATCCCGCTCAAGTCAGCTTTAAGTGTTTCTTTCAACTCAAAACCACCGTGGTCAGCTCCAATTGCAACAACTTTGCGAGCTCCTGTCTGAGCACCGGATATGGGAGCTGTTTCTGTTCCTGATGGAATTTCACCGGGACAGACCCTTGACGCGGAAGCCCCATCACCTGGTTGAGGACGCGCTGCACAATTTGTTGGATTTGCATGTCGTCAATGGTGCTCACGGACATTTTCCTTATCGACATCCAGAACCTTATAGTGGTAATGACCACATGACCACATTACGTCATTATCATAGCATGTTCTACAGTAAAAGTCAAGCCTTCCAAACTACTGGAAGGCCAGATTCCCCCTCTGGATTGTCTTGCGTGCGACGGGTTAGCGGGTTAGTTTGGCAAGATACCGGTAGCGGTCCCCCCGGTACAGGATTTTGACAAATTCAAAGACACGGCGGTATTGGGAATACGTGGTGCGTTCGCTGAGCAACAAGGGACTGCCTGGTTCGATCTGTAATAGCGAGGCTTCGCGCGGCGTGGCGAGGGTCACTTCCAGGGTTTCGTCTGCCTCGGTTGGGATGAGATGGAATTTTTCCTGGAGGATCCTGTAAATCGAACCATACTCTTCCAATTCCTCGCGGGTGATCGTCTGCTCGTCAGGCAAACAATAATAAGAATGTTTGCAAGTCCCATGGGCACACCGTCCCCCAGGCGCATCCGCTCAATTCGCAGTACCTGGCCGGATCCTTCCGGAAGCTCCAGGTGCTGGCGAACCTTTTCGGGCGGCTGAACATAACCGATCTCCAGGATCTTTTGTCCCGGAACAAGGCCGCGCTGCTTCATATCTTCAGTGAAACTGGTCAGTTCGGAAATTCCTTTTTGAAGTTTCTGCGGTGAAACAAAAGTGCCTCGGCCGTGCTCACGGTATAAAAATCCCTGGCGCACCAGCAGGTCGATTGCCTGCCGGATGGTCGTCCGGCTGACCGAATAGATCGTTCTCCAGTTGGCGCTCAGAAGGGATAGGTTGATGTGCTTCGAGTTTGCCGTTCGAATCTGCTCGCGCAATATATTCGCCAATTGATAGTAGCGAGGTAAATAGTCGTTGGGATCGATTATTTCAGGCATTATTTTTCTCTCCGTTTAAAATGAAGTCCTCAGATAAAGATCTTCAATATTCGCAAAACGATATTCTTACCACGGATTGTGCCATGACCTGGGAAATATCCTTTTACCGGAAGGATGGTAATACTTTATCCAGCATACCCACACCAACCCCGGCGGCAATCAAGAAAGCGATAATAATGGCGAAGATAACTATAAAGAATATACCAAAGTAATTCAACACCAGCCCCCAGACCGCCCGGCCACGACCAGGGCTACCACTCCGTTTGATCTGACTGAGTGCCACATGACCGGTCACAATCCCTGCCAACCAGAGCACAAAAGGAACCACATCCAGTATCGTCGAACAGACTGCGCTCATCCCGGCGGTAAAAGCAGCCAACAGCAAGCCGAGGGTCAGGTCAAAGCACCATTGCAGGAGGTAGATCACCCACCCGACCAGACCCGAGGGTCAGGCTGGTGGTCGCCAGTTTATTCTTAGTTATCAATGCCTTTATTCCATCTTATTCCGCACCGGACGCAGGAGCAGTGACAGCCCAATCACCCCAGCAACAATCACTGCCGCCAGGATAAGCGACTTACCAGCCAGAAGGATAAAAACAGCTAATGAGATAGAAGCACCCTGGAAGAGCGTCAATCCCCAGCGCTTCCAGTGCCAGAGTGCCAGGGCAGCCAGATAACACAGGAAACCAAGTGCAGCGATGACTTCCACCGCCCAGGCTGCTGGGGCGTTCGCAATCCCGGGTGCAGGGTAATTTAAGCAAACCAGAAAGCATTACCAGCAGGCTGTCAAACATCACGACCAACAGGAATACGCTCAATTGACCGGCGCGCCGGTTCTTGACCTTGGGCTGTGTCGACAGCCAGTAAGCCGAGAACAGGATTATTCCCGGTATGAATAGCAATAGGAAATCTCTGAATTGGGTGGTCGGCGGGGAATCTCAGTCTACAGCTTTCTCGGAAACCTTTAAGGTATTCTGGGCTGTATTGCGCCAGGATGTTCGCCGCTGGGTAGCAGGAGGCGATCCGGGCTGCGTAGGCCGCAAAAGCAGAAACGAGAAGTAAAACGCCAGCAATAAGTAAAATGGATTTCCAGTTTTTCATTGAGTTCTCCAATATCTGTTGACTTTACTTGCCGCGCAAGTCAATCTCTTCCTTACCGCCCAACCGTTCCTGGATGCGCTCCACCACTACTTCCAACGCAATGGGCTGGTTGACATAGTCCAAGTCGTCGGTGCGGATGGTCAGCACGGGACACAAGTCAAAAGCACGCAGCCATTCCTCGTAGAATGAATTGAGAAGAGAAAGATAACTCGTGGAAATGCCAGTCTCCATGTTTCGGGCGCGGCGCTGGATACGCGCCATCAGCACTTCTACCGGGCATTTGAGATATACAAGCAAATTCGGCGGCGGCAGGCTGCCCACCACCAGATCGAACAGCTTGCGGTAGGCCAGATAATCGCGCTCGGCCAGGTTGCCCATATGGTGCAAGGCACGCGAGAAAATGTAGGCATCCTCGTAAATACTCCGGTCGAGGATGGCAGGACGGGGTCGCGCGCCGCCTCGAGATACTGGTCGGCGCGGTGACCGAGGAAATAGATTTGCAGGTGAAATGACCAGGCACGCATATCAGCGTAAAAATCGGGCAGGTAGGGGTTATCGGCCACGGATTCAAAATCCGTGCGCCAGCCCAGACGCGAACCAATGCGCTCGGTGAGCGAGGTCTTCCCCGCTCCGATATTCCCGGCCACCACCACCAGTCGTTTGGACATACCGCCTCCTCCGTCCTTCCTATTTTACACGAAGTTCACGCCTGCGCCTCTACCATTTCGAGCAGAGCGATGATATAGTCGGGGGAAAATAATATAAAGGAGATTTGCCATGGGATTATTCAGTAAGAAACCTGCTTCGAACTTGCCAGCGCTTCCGCTGCAGGAAGTACTGACCCGGCTGCTGGCACTCAACCGTCCAACCGCTCCGTACCACATTGTGGACGGCCACACCGAAAAAGTGGACCTGATCGCTGAATGGAAAATCGTGGACGCCCAATGGTACGAGATCTTTGCCAAAGCCAATCTGACCAAAGTCTTCCGCATCTACCTGAGGCTCGATCCGGAGAAGCACGAACTGCGCGCCCAGGACCACGAATACTCTGTGGCATGGCGGGCAGGTGTACCGAGCCTGTCGCTGGCGGTCAGTTCGTTCAAAGGACAAATGACTTCAGTCGAATTCGGAGCCGCATACGCATTCACAGAGGAACTCGCGCCGGGACAGGTCTACAAGTATCGCTTCAACACGAACGAACTCAAGAAACCCATCCAGGAAACCGTCACAGCCTGCGGGTGGACGTACAAAAATATTGCTTTTGGTAAATTGTAAAAACTCACCAACTAAAATAAATTTGGGAGCAGTCCATAGTCTGCTCCCAAATTTATTTTCAAACCGTTAAACCGACTTCATTCCTGCCTACGGATGACCGGAAGGAAGATCCAGGATGCGAGTGCCAGCGCCATCAACACAGCTGCGCCCAGCATCACAGTCAGCGGTTCTCCAAACTTCTCAGCGAAAGTCCCAGCAAATAGGGACCCCAACGGCATCGCGCCGAAGAAGATCAGGGTGTAAACGCTCATCACCCGCCCGCGTAAATGATCCGGTACCTGGGATTGCACCATCGCATTGCTGTTATTCATGATCATCATGAAACTCCAGCCAACCCCCACCAGCGTCACCAGCGACAACGGCAGCCAACGGATCCAGGCAAAGATGAATAACATCACCGGCATGATAAACGCGCCTACTGTCCAGAGTTTTCCCCGGTATCTGCGGCTGCCCAGGTAGGCCAGCATCAACGCGCTGACCATCGACCCGAAGCCACGCGCTGAAACCAGCCAGCCGTTGATGGTCACGTTACCATGCAGGATGTCCGTTGCCCAAGCTGGCAACAGGGTCATCATTCCGATCCCGAATATGCTGACCAAACCAACAGAACCGATCAGGCTTAGGATCAGACTATGGGAGAAGACGTAGCGCAAGCCTTCCTTCAATTCCGCCAATACGGTCGCACGGTGGGAAGGTTGGACGATCGGTTTGATGCGCATGAACAATAAAGCGACGATCACGGCAATAAAAGAAATGCCATTCAGGGTAAAGCACCACGCCGGGCCAAAAGCGGCATAGGTCAACCCAGCCACCGACGGGCCAACCACGGTGCCAATGTTGAACATGGTGGAGTTGAGAGCAATGGCATTGGTCATATCCTCGCGACTGACCAATTCGGTTACGAAAGCGTTACGAGCCGGGGCATCGAAGGCATTAGCAATCCCCAGCAGAAATGCCAGCACGATGATATGCCAGGGTTGAACAACATTTGTAAATGTCAACGCGGCCAGGATGAATGCCAGGACCAGCATGGCGGTCTGCGTAATGACCATCATGTTGCGTCGGGAGATACGGTCGGCGACCACCCCACCGAACAAAGTAAACAGCCAGGCGGGCAGTCCACCCACAAATCCCACCAAGCCCAGGTAGGCGGGAGAACCGGTCAGTTGATAGATCAAGTATCCCTGGGCAGTGCTTTGCATCCAGGTACCCATCAAAGACACCATCTGACCGAAAAACCACAGACGGTAGTTATAGTGTTTCATGGCTGCAAAGGTTTGCTGCAAATGCAGTTTCAATTGGGGTTTTGCAGAAATTTCATTATCGGACAATGGATACCTTTCAATCAAAAAAGTTGCCGGAAGGACCGGCATGGGTGAATTATACGCTTCATGTCTTAAAACGGAATGAGCAGAGAATTATTTCTGCTCATTCTTCCTTAAGAAAGATTGATTATTATTAGCATTCGCTGTAGCCGCAGGTATAACACTTGCGACAGCCCTCTTCATTCACCATGGTAGCTTCGCCACACTCCGGGCACAGGTCACCCATCTTCGTGACCGTAGCTACGAGCTCATCTTTGGGAAAATGCCCGGTGTCATTACCAGGTTGAGGATCAGATTTCGCATCGGATTCTGTTACTTGATGCGTTTTCCGTCCATTTAAATACTCATCCAGCACCTGACCCACACCGTCTGGAAGGGAGCGCACCCGGTTCGGGCCAAAACCCAGTGACCGTCCGCCGCCGATGCCGGAGAGCTGGCGCACCACCTCCGACAAGCGTTCACGGGGAGCAATGGGCGAGGCCAGCCGCAGGATGTACGAGATGAGCCGCCCGATGGCTTCCGAGACAGCGGCGGTCTCCGAACCAGCCTTGGCAGTATTGATGAAGACTTCAAATGGCTGCTTGCCGCCGTTCTCGTTGACAGTAATGAAGGCTTTACCGAGCGGAGTTTCGACCCGGAAGGTACTCCCGGGGAGCAAGCGCGGGCGCGGTTTCTTGAACTCGTGCCATGCGGCCAGTTGGGTGGCGATCTCCGTCTCCGAGACGGGCTTTCCGCCACCGTTGTTGCCAAAGGGCAGGACAACTGTCCCGGTGGAGACCGAGCGGGAACCTGTTTCTTCTGCGCGGTAGCCTTGGTCTCCAAGCACCACCTTTTCACGCGAGCCGGTCACATAAACTGTGATACCTTTGCAGCCCAGTTCCCAAGCCAGCATGTATGCCTCAGCCACGTCTTCAACAGTGGCATCTTCGGGAAAGTTGATCGTCTTGGAAAGGGAATTATCCACAAATGCCTGGAGGGCAGCCTGCATATGAACGTGCTCTTCCGCGGGAATGTCCCCCGCAACAACAAACACGTTCCGGAGTGTTTCCGGGATCTCGGGAATATCCTGGCATGTGCCATGCTGCATCACCCGCTCGATGATTTCCTGGCGCGCTTCTCCGGTGATCCCGGCCTTTTCCAAGGCCGTGTCGAAGCGCGGGCTGGCATAGGTCAGTTGCAGATCCTTGCCGTTGTCATTGACGTGGCGGACATACGCCAGGGCGAAGACCGGCTCGCAGCCGTAGCCTTCGCACCCGGCCACCGTGGCTATCGTTCCAGTGGGAGCCACGGTGGTCTGGGCGGCATTGCGAATGCCATATTTTTGAATGCCTTCCACGATTCCATCCCAATCCAGCACCGGACGCCCCATTCACGAGTGTACGGCGTCAGTGGTTGGGGCGGCTGCCATTGCATATTCTCAAAGTCGTAGATGCTGCCCTTGATGGCCGGGAACGCCCCGCGCTCGCGTGCCAGCGCCACGCTGGTACGCACAGCATGGTAACGGACGAATTCCATCACCTGCGCCCCAAACTCCTGTCCCTCTGGTGAGCCATAGCGCACGCCTACATGGTACATGATGTCTGCCAGACCCATGATGCCCAAGACCGATGCGGCGAGCCCGAAGTGCGGCCTCTTTCAGTTGCGGCACTGCCGGGACATAGGCATTGGCGTCCACTACATCATCCAGGAAGCGGGTGGCAATTTCAACGCTCCGACCCAGTCCGTCCCAATCCACCTATCCATCCGCTCCGCAATGTTCAGCCAGGTTGACCGAACCCAGGCAGCAGTTCTCATAAGGTCCGAGCCACTGTTCCCCACATGGATTTGTCGCCTCGAGCGGATAAAGGTGCGGGACCGGATTACTGCGATTGGCCGCATCCAGAAATAATAATCCCGGCTCTCCATTATGATGTGCCTGGTTGACTATTTTGGCGAAAAGCTCACTTGCCCGACTGTCTTGTAAGTGCGCAGCGGGATCCCCTTTCGCCGTGCCTGTTCAGGTGTTCCGCTGAAACCACGGTATTCCGGGGAAGTCACATCCGGGAAAACCAGGTCCCAGTCAGCATCGTCTTTTACCGCTTGCATGAACGCGTCGGTAATTCCGACCGAAATATTAAAATTGGTGATCTGGTTTTCATCGGTTTTGCAGGTGATGAATTCTTCGATATCCGGATGGTCAACACGCAGGACGCCCATATTAGCGCCCCGCCGTGATCCCGCCCTGAGCGATCTCACCGAAGGCATGGTCATAAACCCGCAGAAACCCCACCGGGCCGGTGGCCTGCCCCGCGGACGATTTGACAAGCGACCCCTTGGGCCGCAGCCGTGAGAATGAGAAACCGTTCCCCCACCGGTCTGCTGGATAAGCGCCGCATCCCGCAGAGATTGGAAGATACCCGCCGGGTCGCGGCCCATATCATCGGTGATTGGCAGGACGAAGCAGGCGGCAAGCTGTCCCAGCGGTGTTCCCGCACCGGTAAAAGTGGGAGAATTGGGGAAGAATTTCCTTGAGGTCAATAAATCATAAAACTCGCGGGCGCTGGCTATCACGTCCCCGTAATAGGATTCCTCAGCCTTGGCAATGTGATATGCCACCCGCCAGAACATCTCCTCAACGGTCTCCGCCGGATTCCCGTCATCGCCGCGGCGAACGTAACGGCGCACCAGCACCTGGCGGGCATTCTCGGTCAATTCCACAGCGGGCAGATCGCAGGGAACCGGCGAGGTAGACAATGTTTTCTTTTTCGAGACGATTGTCGTCGTCAGCCATGCATGGTTTCTCCTCAATATTTCAGTTTTCATACCGTCATTAAATGTTGAGCTCAGGAATAGAAACAAACATGCACCGATATTCCGCCCCAGGTAACGGGAATATCAGTGCATGAAAGATATTTATGATTCTAACAAAAGACGGTCAATCTCGTTGCGCAGGGCATGTAAATCGTCCAACCGCAAATATACAATAGCATAGCGGATGTAAGCAATCTGGTCCAACTCTTTCAATCCCTTGATGACCAGATCTCCAACCATGCGTGAAGAAATTTCGGATTTTCCCTGGCGCTGAAGTGCCGCTTCCACCTGTCCTAACAGCCGCTCGATATCAGACGCGGAGACCGGACGTTTTGCACAGGCGATGCGAATACCACGTTCCAATTTTCCCCGTTCAAACTCCTCCCGTGTCCCATCCTGTTTGATGATCAAAGGTGTTGCCAGGATCGGGCGTTCATAACTGCTAAATCTTTGTCCGCATTTCAGGCATTCCCGCCTGCGGCGGATGCCCCCGTGGCTATCGTGGGTTGTATCAATTACTTTTGAGTCTTCGTTATGGCAGTATGGGCATCGCATGACCATCACTCCGTGAAATTTAGAACAAATGTAGCCGCCATATTTGGTGGTTTGAAAAATAAAATCCCCTATATATGGGGCACTATTTTCAATATTCTAACATGATTACCATCCAAAACAAGAGGACAGGCTGGTGATTTACACTACAAATTAGCCAGGATCGAAAATCCATGTAAATCACAGAGAACTCCATCCAAAAAAGGTGATTGATTCGACGATAAAAGCTTGTCATCGCTTGCAGTGGTCATTGTCTTTTCGCTTCCTGCCACAAAGCTTCCATTTCATCAATGGACATCTCGGACAGCTTCCTGCCTTGTTTCTTCGCTCCCTGTTCCACATAAGCAAAACGCTTCTTGAAGCGCTTGCTTGTCCCTCGCAAAGCAGACTCGGCATCCACTTTCTTCCAGCGGGCAAGGTTGACCAGGGCAAATAACAAATCGCCCAGTTCGGCAATCAGTTCCTGCTCGTTCGTAACCTCCCTGACTTCCTGGATCTCTTCTGCAATTTTATCCAGTACACCGCTCACTTCCTTCCAGTCAAAACCGACACGGGCAGCCCGATCCTGATATTCCTGTGCCTGGGCAAGCGCAGGCAACGCCAAAGGGACACCATCCAGCAAACCTTTTTCCGGTTCGTGGCTGTTCGATCGCGTTCCACAGCCTTGAGTTTTTCCCAATTCTTTAAAACGCCTTGAACACCATCCAATGTAACATCGCCGAAGACGTGGGGATGACGGCGGATTATTTTATCGTAGATGCCCTTGAGCACATCGGCCATATTGAACTCGCCATCTTCGCTCGCTATTTGAGCATTTAAGACAATTTGCAGCAGCAGGTCGCCAAATTCCTCTGACATCTCTGCCGGGTCGCCAGAATCCATGGCAGCAAGCGCCTCATATGCTTCTCCCATCAGGTGCGGTCGGAGTGATTCGTGCGTCTGCTCGCGATCCCACGGACAGCCGTTCGGAGCCCGCAGGTGCGCCACGATTTCCTGAAAAGCCTCGAACGAGGTTCCTTCACCCAACGGTGGGACATAATAGCACCGTAAGCAAGCCAATATGCTCTGACCGGTCGATTTCATAGAGCTGAATATCTTCAATGATTTCATCTTTTGTCCCGGCAGCATGAACGAGACGCACCGGATGTTCATCAGGATAAACAGTATTGAGAGTCATCTTGACTTCGGCAGCGACCAGTCGAGAATAAATCTGGGCCACCAATACCGGCATGTCCGGTGGAAATGTCCGGGACATGTGCCTGGCTCAACTCTATTGCGTCCATCAAAACCAGGCGGGGATACGGATCAAGACCCAGGGCCGCAAAGACCGGCTCTAAGGAAAGAAAGACCACTCACGATTTTTAGCGGCAAGCCCAAGGTCCGGGCACGCTGCGCAATTTCGGGGCAGGTTGCCTCAGCTACAAACGGGTCGCCCGGTACGGCATAGACCACACCCATTGGCGATTTTCCCAACTCCAGCACTTTTTCCACAATGGCAGAATATACCTCCTCAAAAAATTCGCCGTTTTCATACAGGTCATCGAAGGTATGGATTATCAGCCCAGGTGGAAGGCCGGCAACAGTGGGATGCTGATTTGTTCGCAGCCAGACTTGATCGGCAGAAGCAAGTACTTCCCAAGCTTCACGGGTCAAGCTTGGCTGGGTCACCAGGGCCGAGTCCAAGTAATGTTATTCCGGGCATAAGAACTCCTTAAAAGTAAAACGTAATGCATGAACGCAGTGGAAAACCGCGGCACACGCATTACGTTGAGCGTGTCATCGTTAACGTGCGAGCGTTTTAACGCTTGGTGTAGGTCGGGGCCTTGCGGGCGCGTTTGAGGCCTGGCTTCTTGCGTTCCTTGACGCGTGCATCACGCGTCAGGAAACCACCCTTGCGCATGGCTGAAACGTTCTCCGGGTTCATCTTGACCAGAGCACGTGCCAGACCAAGCTGCACAGAGTCGGTCTGACCAGTTACACCACCACCACTCACTACCACGGTGATATCGTAAGTTTTCGGTGTCCTGACCGGCAGCCTTCATTGGGGCCAAAATGGCTTCAAGGTCACCAAGACGGGTGAAAAAAGCCGGAGCATCCTTGTCATTGACGATGAAGCGGCCTGAACCTGCCATAATCCGCACACGGGCGATGCTTTGCTTGCGGCGTCCAATTCCTTCAAAATATTGCACAGACATATTTCTGCTCCTTTACGCAACCAACTTCGGATTCTGAGCGCCGTGCGAATGCTCCGCACCGCCATAAATCTTGAGCCGGGTGATGAGATGGCGGCCCATCTTGTTGTGCGGCAACATGCCCCACACTGCAGCACGGATGACGCGGTCGGGATGCGTGCTTAACTGGTCGCGCAAGTTGATCGATTTCAACCCACCGGGATAGCCCGAATGATGGTGGTACATTTTCTCGGTCAATTTGGTATGGGTTTTGGTGCCGGTGACGGTAATATGTTGGGCATTGATGACAACCACGAAATCACCCATTTCAACGCCGGGAGTAAAACTCGGTTTGTGTTTGCCAAGCAGGAGCGCGGCAAGTTTGGTCGCCAGGCGACCCAGGGTTTCACCGTTGGCATCCACCAGCAACCATTGGCGGTCAATCTCAGCGGCCTTGGGATAGTAAGATTTGTACACTTTTGTCTCTCCAAACATTCAGACTAATTCAAACCAGATTATCATAACGGACTTCGACGAGCGTCAGGCCGCTTGCCGGGGCAAGACTTGCAGGAATTCGACTTTGTGCTTTTTTCCGGACCTCTCGGAATGGAAACGGGACTGTTTTCGAGCGCCCGAACCAATATCCTCCACCGGAAGTCTGCCCTGACCCACGGCCACCTGGACATAGACCAGCCTGCGCACCATGCGGTAAAGAAAGGCATCGGCCTGGATGTCAAAGGTCCACTCATCGCCGTGATTCTGTCCATTCAGCAGACAAAACCGTTCGCACTGTGCTGCCTTCAGTCCGGGGCGGGGTACCGAAAGCAGCGAAATCGTGTGTACCGAGCCAGATTGCAGCAAGCGGCGTCAAGGTCGGTTACTGCCGGCCAAACTCGCCAGGCATAGCGTTCCCGCAATGGATCCCTCACGTCGGCGCAAAACAGCCGGTATCGGTAACGGCGGGACCTGGCATCAAAGCGCGGGTGAAACGTATCCTGCTGCCACTTTGAACTTCCCGCACTGCCATATCTTGCGGCAGATGAGTATTCAGGGCCTTGTGCAAGTCTTTCGAGACCGTGACCCCAATCGAGGTCAAAGGCTGCCACCTGGCCAATGGCATGGGTTCCGGTATCGGTACGCCCCGCCAGGTAGACCGTCCGCCCATCCCATCCGAGTTTGCACAGGGCTTTTTCGAGTTCGCCCTGTATCGTACGGGATGCCGCTTGCCGCTGGCTGCCCAGAAAGTGGGTACCGTCGTAAGCAAGGATAATCTGGTAACGAGCCATGTCTAGGTGATCGGGTAATCAAGAATCAGGGAATTTAGCCTGGCCACCTGATTGCCTAATCCCTGATGATCTATTCTTCGACAAGTTCGAGGATAGCCATTTCCGCTTTATCGCCAAAGCGGGGACCAAGTTTGAGCACACGGGTATAGCCACCTTTGCGCTCTGCAAAGCGGGGAGCAATCTCATCGAACAATTTCTTGACCATGTCATTGCTGTTGCCGCCCAGCTTGGCAACAATAAGGCGGCGGGCAGCTACTTTTTCGTCATCGGTGGCATCCTTGACATTCCGGGCAACCGTGATCATTTTTTCAGCTTCGCCACGAATCGCAGCCGCTTTGGTTACTGTGGTGCGAATGCGTTCGTTTGCAAAAAATTGCTTGATCAGATTGCGGCGCAAAGCGATGCGCGCGCCCTTGGTGCGGTTGAGTTTAAATCCTGCTACTTGGTGTCGCATTGTTCAATCACTCCAACTCTTTCTTGGGTTCGTCTTTCAAATAACCCTTCTCTCGCATCTTGAGGCGCAGTTCTTCGAGGCTCTTTTCGCCAAAATTGCGGATGGACATGACCGCCTGGTCACCCTTCTCAAGCAGTTCAAGCACATCGCCGACGGTGATGATGCCGGTACGCTTGAGTGAGTTGAAGACACGCACCGAGAGGTCAAGGGATTCAACCGGGGTCTCAGCCACTTCGCTGGTCAGGCGTGAACCAGACACTTCTTTTTCCATCGCAATGGCACAGCGTCTCTTCGCTGATTCCAGCCACATAACGCAGATGCTCAATCAGGATTTTGGCTGATGTGCTCAGGGCGCTTTCCGGTGCAATTGCTCCGTCCGTCCAGATTTCAAGGATCAGTTTATCGTAATTGGTGCTCTGACCGACACGCGCCGATTGCACTTCCCAGTTGATTCGCTTGACCGGGCCAAAAATGGCATCAACCGGCAATTCACCAATGGGCATTCGCCCGCGTTCATTGGATGGAGCATATCCGCGTCCACGTTCAACGGTGAACTCAATATCCAGACGCACTTTGGCATTATCGGCAGTAAACAGATAAAGATCAGGATTGATGATCTTGATCTCCGGTGGAGCGATGATATCTGCCGCAGTCACCACGCCTTCACCACGGACTTCCAGGTGCATTCGGATAGTATCTACACCTTCCATGATCAGGCGCAATTGCTTAACCTGCAACATGACCTGCAAAACATCTTCACGCACGCCTGGAATGTCACTGAACTCGTGCAGGACATCAATAATACGGATGGATGTCACTGCAGCCCCTTCCAGTGACGAGAGCAGTACGCGCCGCAGGGCATTCCCCAGCGTCACGCCATAGCCATGTTCCAATGGGCTGATGACAAATTTGCCATAATTCCGAGCCTCAGCTTCGCGCTCGATCTTCGGCATTACCATGTTAGTGATAGTCACGGTACCCTCTCATCGGCGTACAATACGGTACGCCGCGTCTAATACAATGGACTCGGATTAGCGCGAGTAGTACTCAACGATCAACTGCTCGTTCAGGTTGCCGTCAATCTCGGGACGCTCAGGCATGCGCAACACACTACCTGAAAGCGTTTTGATGTCACGACTTAACCAAACCGGAGCATTGCGCGTCTCAGCCAGCGCAGCCAGTTCTTTGAAGTACGTGGCATCCATCGAGCCTGCACGCACTGCAAGCACGTCGCCAACTCCCAGGTTCATGGACGGAACATCCGTGCGGCGGCCATTGACAGTGAAATGACCATGAGTGACCAGCAAACGAGCCTGGGCACGGCTTGATGCAAAACCCAATCGGAAAACAACATTGTCCAGGCGGGATTCCAGGATCTGCAACAGCATTAGACCCGTGATGCCGCGCGCCCGCAAGGCATGACTGTAGTAGCGGCGGAACTGGCGCTCAAAAACGCCGTAAATGCGACGGGCTTTCTGCTTGGCACGTAACTGCTTGGCATAGTCAGATTCACGCCCGGTGCCGCCTCGACCGCCGCGGCTGCCACGGCTGCCGGTCGGGCCATGCTGACCCGGGGCAAAACTGCGGCGTTCAAAAGCACATTTGGGAGAAAAGCAACGCTCTCCCTTGAGGAACAATTTTTCACCTTCACGCCGGCACAGTTTACAGGCCGGCCCAGTATATTTCGCCATACTTCCTAACCTCTTTCACCAAAACTAGACGCGACGCTTCTTTGGAGGCCGGCAACCATTATGCGGTACCGGGGTAATATCTGCGATTGACTTGACCTTCAGCCCCATCGCCTGGACTGCGCGAATGGCATTCTCGCGGCCGGGACCAGGACCTGTGACGATAACATCCACTTCCTGGATGCCCATCGCCTGGGCAGCCTTGATCGCCTGCTCAGCTGCCAGACGGGCAGCGAAGGGTGTGCTCTTCCGCGAGCCTTTAAAGCCCACCGAGCCGGCACTCCCCCAGCACAGGGTGTTGCCATCCGGGTCGGTCACTGTCACAATCGTATTGTTAAATGATGCAAACACATGCACCTGTCCAGAAGATAGCGTGCGCTTTCCTTTTTTAGCGCCGCTGGAACGGCGTGCAGAACGTACTGTCTGTAGCCATAATACCTCTCTAGTTCCTGTTTCCGGATTACTTCTTACCGCCCTTGCGGCGTCCGCGCCCGGCAACTGTCTTCTTAATACCCTTGCGGGTGCGGGCATTCGTGCGGGTGCGCTGCCCATGCACGGGCAGGTTTCGGCGATGACGCAGGCCGCGGTAGCAGCCAATTTCCACCAGACGCTTGATATTCATCTGCTCCTGGCGGCGCAGGTCGCCTTCGACTTTCCAATTCTTGTTAATGTAATCGCGGATGGCCGCAACTTCGGATTCGGTCAGGTCTTTAACGCGCGTATCCGGGGAAATCTTGGTCGCAGAGAGAATTTCGCGCGAACGCGCAGGACCGATGCCGAAAAGGTAATTCAGGCCAACTTCGACGCGCTTATTGCGCGGCAGGTCAACACCTTCAATTCTTGCCATAGTTCCTTATCCTATCCTTGTCGCTGTTTGTGCTTCGGATTTTCGCAGATGATGAACAATCTGCCTTTGCGCTTGACAATCTTGCACTTCGCACAGCGCTTGCGAATGGAGGGGCTTACTTTCATGATTGCTTTCTCCTTACATATGGTAGTACAGCCAAACGTCGAATTATACTTGCTCTATTCTTATCCGTCCAGTTTCGGTGGTGTCTCGCAGGGTCACGGGACAGTCAAGACGAGAGGGTCGCCTTCGGTGATGGCCACCGAATGTTCCTGGTGGGCAGTCAGAGATCCGTCAGCAGAGACAACCGTCCACTGGTTGGACAGAACACGGGTCCGGTGCGTACCGATCAAGCACCATCGGTTCGAGAGCTATCGTCATACCGGGTCGCAACAGAACCCCGGTGCCTGGAGTGCCATAGTTCGGCACTTGCGGCCCCTCGTGCATTTTCCTGCCAACTCCGTGTCCGGTATATTCACGGACAACGTGAAATCCTTGAGCCTCCACATACTGCTGGATGGCAGCAGAGACGTCGCCCGTTTTATTCCCGGCACGCATCATGGCGATACCTACATCCAACGCCTGCTCGGTAACCTCGATCAGTTTCCTGGCCAATGGGGAGATCTCCCCTACTCCAGCTGTAAAAGCCGAGTCACCAACAAACCCTTCCAGAACCGTCCCACAATCCACTGAGACAATATCGCCTTCCTGGAGTTTACGATTCCCAGGGATGCCGTGGACCAACTGCTCGTTGATACTGACGCAGATGGAAGCGGGGAATGGAGGCTGACCGTAGTTCTTGAACGGTGAGTAAGCGCCATGCTTCCGCAAGACTTCCTCAGCAGCCGCGTTGAGGTCTGCGGTGGTAACGCCGGGTTGTAAAAGTTCTCGAACAGCCGCCAACGCTTCAGCGTTGAGGCGTCCAGCTTCACGCATCAAGGCGATTTCAGCTGCATTTTTAATACTAATATCGCGATCCCAGGACATTCTTACTTCCTGAGTACTGCCAACAAGTCGGCAGTAACTTTTTCAATTGGCTGAGTGCCGTCAATTTCAGAAAGCAAGCCGCGCTCCCGGTAGTAAGCGATCAGGGGCGCGGTCTGTGTAAAATAGACCTGGATACGCCGTTTGACCGTCTCAGCCCTGTCATCATCGCGTTGATAAAGCTGCGAGCCATCGAAATCACAAACACCGGTTCTTTGCGGCGGGTTGTGCTTCTCATGGAAAACATGTCCCTGCGCCTTGCAAGTCCAGCGCCCACTCAGACGCTCGATCAATGTCGCCTCGGAGGCAGTGATATACGGCACAGAGTTCACTTTACCATCAAACTCAGCCAACAGGCTCGCCAGAGAATCTGCCTGCACGGTAGTGCGGGGGAAGCCATCCAACAGGGCACCGTCTTTGCAGTCCGGGCGGGAAAGCCGGTCACGAATCATGCTGATCGTTACATCGTCAGGAACCAGTTCACCTTTGTTCATAAAGGACTGAGCCAGTTTGCCGAGTTCGGTCTGGTCCTTAATGTTCTCCCGGAAAAGATCACCCGAAGAGATATGCGGAAGACCGGTAGCTTCAGCGAGGAGTTCGGCCTGAGTACCTTTGCCAACACCGGGAGGTCCGAGAAGAACGATGTAAGAAGACATGCATGAGGCTATTTCACCAGCCGGGCATCATCATAGCCATGCAGTTTCAGTTCAGCGTCAATATTCATGAAGGTATCGCGAACGACACCCACCACGATGAGCAGACCAGCCGATGAAACCAGGAAAATGGATGTTGAGGACAATGCAGCTCCAATGCCCACCGCTTTCAGGATCAGGTTGATGAGGTATCCCAGTGACGGCAACCAAACCCAGGAACAACGCACCGGGGAGGGTAATACGGCGCTGAACCTTAGTCAGGTATTTTTGAGTCGGAGCACCCCGATTGATGCCGGGAATCTGAGCACCAACTTTCTTCAAATTCTCACCATAATTTTGCTGGGAGAACATCACGTCCGTATAGAAGAAAGTGAAGACCACCACCATCAGGAAGTACAGCAGTTGGTAAACCCAGTGATTTGGGCTGAAGGTAGTTTGTATAGATGTAGCAAAATTCGCCACCCAGGCGAACTTTGAACTGGTGAAGTAACTTGAAATAATCGCCGGAAACTGAAGGATAGCGCTGGCAAAGATGAGTGGGATCATGCCTGCCAGGTTTACCATTAACGGCAGAGTTCCTTTGACCGGCATGGACATCCGGTTGCCAACACGCCGACCCGGATACATGACAGGCATGTAGCGGCGACCTTGTTGCACGTAAACAATAGCATAAATAACCGCCACCATCACGACAACCATCGAAACCACCAGGATCCAGCCATGCTGCTTATCCGCCAGGAGGGTTCCAAATTGGGATGGAATACGAGCCACTATACCGGCAAAGATTATCAAGGAGAGACCCTGACCACGAATGCCATATTCAGAGATCAACTCGCCCAGCCAAATGGCAAACATTGTTCCGCCAATCATCGTTACCAGGACCGTCAGCGAGGGAAGCCAGAGTGTACTGGTGAACCCGAAGGGAACAATAGTAGCCCCAGAACTCCTGACCGAATACGAGTTGAAGATATTAATCTGACCCAGGGCGGAAAGTGCAGCCATTGGTACAGCCAGATAATAAGTCCACTTTTCCTGCCATTTGCGAGCCTCGCGAGGATCTTCTTCCATTTTTCGTTGGAGCGCCGGGAAGATTGGAGTCAGCAATTGCAGGATAATCTGCGCTGTGATGTAGGGGTAGACGCCCATGGATAGTAACGAGAAGTGCGAAACCGTGCCACCAGAGAGCAGGTCAAGAAAAGCAAAGAATGACCCCGTACTACTCAGGTTCTGCATCAACGACTTGAGAGCAGTTCCATTAATACCCGGCACAGGGACATTAGCCGCCAACCGGAAGATCACCAGAATGATCAAGGGTCACAATCAGTTTTCGACGGATATCCTGTGACTTCCAGAGATAACGCACACCCGAAAATGGGTTTTTCATAAGAAGGCTCCTCGCAGGAACGAGTTATCCAATCAGTTCCACCGTGCCACCGGCAGCTTCGATTTTCGCCTTGGCACTCTTGGTCACGCGATCCACCCGCACCTTCAGGGCGGTCTTCAGTTCACCGCGTCCCATAAAGCGCAACCGGGTTGCGCGGGTCGCGGATCAGGCGAGCCTGATCAAGGGTTTCAGGCGTGACTTCGGCGTTGGCTTTGAAGGAAGATAACTGGTCAAGATTGATTTCGTTAAATTCAACCTCGTTCGGTGGAGTAAAACCCTTGCCACGCACAAACGGCAATCGGCGGAAGAACGGCAGTTGACCACCTTGCCGGGCCAGGTGCCCACCCGAACCGGCGCGGGAGTTCTGGCCTTTGGTACCGCGGCCAGCTGTCTTTCCCTGACCAGCAGAAATACCATGTCCGACGCGTTTGCGGTTCTTTTTGGACCCTGGATTGGGTTTGAGATCGTTCAGTTTCATCTTCGTCCCTATTCTTCAATACGAATCAAGTGGATCACTTTCATTAACATACCTCGCATTGCAGGTGTGTCTTTGTGTTCCACAGTCTGGTTGAGATGGCGCAGGCCCAAGGCTTGTACAGTCGCCTTTTGCGGCACCGGAAAGCCGATGGGGCTGCGGACCAATGTCACCTTTATGGTTTTGCCTTCGGCTTTTTTAGCCATGCTTCTTTCTCCTTTCCCAGTACGGCAACAAGTCTTCAACGGGCTTGCCGCGCCGGGTTGCCTCTTCCTGTGGCGACTTGAGCGCTTCAAGCGCTTGGAGAGTCGCTTGAACAATGTTCAGGACATTGGAGGAACCCAGCGATTTGGTCAGGATATCGCGCACTCCAACTGCTTCAAGGACAGCGCGCACACCACCGCCCGCGATCACTCCCGTACCGGGAGAAGCCGGTTTGAGCAGGATGACCGCACCGCCAACCTTGCCGGTCGTTTCGTGCGGGATAGTCGTCCCAGAAAGAAAGACCTGATGCATGTTCTTGCGGGCACGATCGGTGGCCTTGCGCATGGCATCCGGAACGGCATTGGCCTTGCCGACGCCCATACCCACTTTGCCGTGGTTATCACCCATGATCAAGGTCACGCGGAATTGGAACCGGCGACCGCCTTTGACCACTTTGGCCACACGGGCAATTTCAATGACGCGCTCGTCAAGTGATTCTGCTTGCTGTTCAGCTTCTCTTACCTGGTAATCCAACATAGCGTTCTCCAATCAGGCCTTAGAATTCCAGGCCGCCTTCACGGGCGCCATCGGCCAGAGCCTTTACCCGGCCGCTATACTTGAAACCGCCGCGGTCGAACACGACCGCCTTCACACCCTTGCCCTTCGCACGTTCGGCGACCGCTTTGCCAACCAATTTTGCCTGCTCGGATTTCTTCAGGCCTTTCATCTTGCCGCGTAATTCCTCGTCAATGGTCGAAGCGGAAGCAATGGTATTCCCAATGTGATCATCAATCACTTGAGCATAAATTTCAGAGAGACTTCGGAAAACGCTCAACCGGGGTCGCTGCGCGGTACCCTGCACATTCTTGCGCACACGGGCATGCCGCCGGATGCGCGCCTCAGAACGAGATTTCTCAGCCATAGATTACTTTGCCGCCTTTCCGGCCTTGCCAGCCTTGCGTCGGATCTTCTCACCCTGATAATGCAGGCCTTTGCCATGATATGGTTCCGGCGGGCGGACATTGCGGACATTCGCCGCAGTCTGGCCGACCAGTTCCTTGTCAAAGCCGCGCACAAACACCAGGCGGGTTTTCTGTTCCACGTCAAAGGAAATCCCCGCCGGCGGTTCCATTTCTACCGGGTGTGAATAACCCATATTCAGAACCAGATTCTTGCCATTCATCTCGGCCCGATAACCGACCCCTTCGATTTCCAAAACACGTTCAAAACCAGTGCTAACGCCGTGAATCATATTCGCAAGTACCGCACGGGTAGTCCCGTGCAAAGCGCGCTCAGCAGGCATGGTCAGAATTGCGAGTAATCACAATTTGACCATTTTCCATAGCAATACCGACCAATGGGGAGAATGTGCGCTTCATTTCGCCCTTGGGGCCTTTCACGCTCACGCTCGAACCCTTGAGTTCGATATGCACGCCAGCCGGGATAACCACAGGCATTCGTCCAACTCGAGACACTTTATTTACCTCCTCTCTTACCAAACCTTGCAGAGGATCTCACCGCCCACACCCAACTGGCGGGCTCGCTGGCCAGTCATGATGCCTTTGGGGGTGGACAGGATGGCTACACCGATGCCCGAAAGTACCCAGGGAATTTCCTGTTTCTTGGTATAGACACGGCGACCAGGACGGCTGACGCGTTCCAGACCTGTGAGAACCGGCTTGCGCTCACGGCGCTCACCGATATACTTGATCTTCAGGCGCAGGACCTTCTGGCTGGGACGTTCACCATCAGCGACTTCGAAGTTTTCCAGATAGCCTTCTTCTTTCAAGATCTTGGCAATTTCCACTTTGACCTTTGAAAGAGGCATAGCTGTCATGGCCTGACCACTCATCACGGCATTGCGGATGCGGGTCAACATATCAGCAATTGGATCAGTCATGCTCATTTCCTACCTCCACCCGGCTACCATGACGACTTCATGACGCCGGGGATTTTCCCTTCCAGCGCGAATTCGCGGAAACAAATCCGGCACAGGCCAAACCGACGAATATAACCGCGCGGGCGTCCGCAACGCGAGCAACGATGGCGTACCTGATTGGGATACTTGCGGCGGAGTTCACGATACTTCATGCAAGTGCTTGCCATAGTTACGCTTCCTTCTTGAACGGCATGCCCAGCAATTGCAACATCAGCCGTGCATGGTCGTCAGATTTGGCTGTGGTCACAATCGTGACCTCCATGCCTCTTATCTTGTCGATCTTGTCGTATTCGATCTCCGGGAAGATCAACTGGTCACGCAGACCAAGAGTATAGTTACCGCGTCCATCGAAGGCCTCCGGAGAAACGCCCCGGAAGTCGCGCACGCGCGGCAGAGCAGTGTTAATCAACCGGTCCAGGAAGGCCCACATTTTGGCGCCGCGTAAAGTCACCTTGGTGCCGATGATCCGTCCCTCGCGCAGTTTGAAGTTAGCAATACTCTTGCGCGCTTTGGTCATGACCGGTTTCTGTCCGGTAATGATGGTCATGTCGCCCATCTGCCGCTTCAAGCATTTTTGGATTATCCATCGCTTCACCGCCCAGGCCGATATTGACCACGACCTTTTCGATATGCGGTACCTGCATAATATTCTTATACTGGAATGCTTTGAGCAGGGCTGAAACAACTTCTTTCTGGTATCTTTCTTGCATTCTATTCATAAATCAATGCTCCACCGGCGGCTAATCGATCAACGCCTGGCACTTTTTGCAGACGCGGTGTGCGCCGTCATCATCGCGCTGGACAGCGATACGGGTCGGTTCACTGCACTTCGGGCAGACCAGCATAACATTCGAAATATCAAGCGGGGCCTCGAACTTGATTCGACCAGGGTTAATCGTGCGGCCTTGAGTCTGGACCTGACGCTGGTGTTTGGTATGGATGTTGACACCTTGCACCACCACCCGGTGCTCGTCCGGCAGAACCTTAATCACTTCGCCGCGCTTGCCCTGTTCTTCAATTTTCCCGCTGATGATTTCAACGGTATCACCTTTACGGATCTTGACTCTCATCTTTCGCTCCTCAACTGGCCTAGAGCACTTCCGGGGCCAGCGAAACTATCTTCATAAAGCCCTTTTCACGCAGTTCGCGTGCCACCGGGCCAAAGATACGGCTGCCTCTCGGATTCTGTCCATCGGCATCCAGGATGACAGCAGCATTGTCATCAAAGCGGATGTAAGAGCCATCCTCGCGGCGCCATTCCTTGGTACAACGCACAATCACAGCCTTGACAATCTCGGATTTCTTGATCGATCCATTGGGTGTCGCTGATTGGACCGCCCCTACCACAATGTCACCGATCGCACCGTACCTTCGGGTTGAACCGCCCATCACATGAATCACCAGGATCTCGCGCGCACCGGTATTATCAGCCACTTTCAAACGAGATTCGTGCTAAATCATGGCTGCGCCTCCACAGGAGACTCTCCAACCTCAGGAGCTGCCGCTTCGGGTGCTGTTGCGACCTCTACCAAACCCATATCGGCGGTGCGAATTTCATGTTTGATGATTAACTCAACCACCCAGCGCTTATCGCGTGAGATCGGACGGCTCTCGACAATCTGAACCTGATCACCAATCTGGCAACCCAGTTCATCATGTGCCTTGACTCGCTTGCTCAAATGCACCACCTTGCGGTAGAGCGGGTGCCGGAAAGTTCGGCCAATCTCAACCACAACGGTTTTGGTCATTTTATTACTGGTAACAACACCAGTTATTCGACGACGGTCATTCATTGCTCCACCTTCCTGTACTGTCGCCCGGGTACGCTCATTAAAGATCGTCTCCATCCGGGCGATATCATGACGTAGCAGGCGCAGGTGGCTGGTATCGGTTAATTGACCGGTTACCTGCTGGAAGCGGAGTTTCATCAACTCCTCACGCATATCCGACAGTTTGACCTGCATTTCTTCCACCGACATTTTGCGAATTTCTTCGGATTTCATGCCTACTCTCCTGCCGCTATATCACTACGGGCAATGATCTTGGTTTTGATCGCAAATTTATGCCTAGCCAAGCCCAGCGCCTCCCGAGCAGCTGCCTCGTCCAAACCACCAATTTCAAACATAACCCGACCTGGTTTGACCACAGCCACCCAATATTCCACATTGCCCTTGCCTTTACCCATGCGGGTTTCCGGGGGTTTCTGTGTATAGGGTTTATCTGGGAAGATGCGGATCCATACCTTGCCACGGCGCTTCATTGCATGGACAAGCGTGCGACGGGCAGCTTCAATTTGACGGGCAGTCACCCACCCCGGTTCCATGGCCAACAGGCCGTAATCACCGAAGGAAATCTCAACACCGCGCGATTCCTTCCCTTTCATACGGCCGCGCATCTGCTTGCGGTATTTCACACGTTTTGGCATTAACATAGCATCAACCTCACTTCACACACGCCTTGTCTACTCGCTAACGTAGACGCCTTCAGTCGTCTCGATTTTTTCTTCAACTTCGGTTTTCATCTCGCCGTGATAGACCCAGACCTTGACGCCAATACGACCATAAGTCGTCGCCGCTTCGGCACGAGCAAAATCCATATCCGCACGTAAAGTCTGCAGCGGAACCCGGCCATCGCGCAGCCAAACGGTGCGAGCCATTTCTGCGCCTGCCAATCGACCAGCGACCTCAATCTTGATCCCTTGAGCGCCCTGCCGCATGGCCTGCTGGATGGCACGTTTCATCGCCCGGCGATAACTGATGCGGCGTTCCAGCTGATCACCAATATTATGAGCGACCAGATAAGCATCGCAATCAGGGAATTTGATTTCTTTAATATCCAAATCCACTTTTTTACCGGTCAACCCTTCAAGGGCTACACGAACTTTCTTGATGCCTTCGCCCTTGCGGCCGATCAGGATGCCCGGTTTGGCAGTATACACAGCCACTTTCAATTTACCTGGATAGCGCTCAACATCGATACGCGAGACGCCTGCGCGGCCGGATTCTTTATAGAGCAAATCGCGGATAGCAAAATCCTGCGACAATTGCTCACGGTATTGAGCACCTTCAGCAAACCAGCGGCCACGCCAGTCACTGATTGACATTCAGGCGAAAACCAATCGGATGAACTTTGCGACCCATAAGATCTCCTTCGTCCTTTCTTTGCCGGTTAGGCGGCCTCGCGTTCGCGCAGGACAACAGTCACGTGCGATGAACGACGCAGGACCGGCTTGAAGCGACCACGTGCCCCGAAACGGCGCCATTTACGGGTGGGCGCTTCGTCGGCAAAGATTTTTGCCACGAACAGGTCGTCGCGGCTGACACCGAAGTTTTCCTCGGCATTGGCAACAGCAGAAGCCAGAAGTTTTCCAACCGGTAGCGCCGCGTTTTGGGGCGCGAAGCGCAGAATTTCCATGGCCTGCACTGCATTTTTCCCGCGCACCAAATCAACAACCAGACGCACTTTCTGGGCCGAGATGGTCAGGAAACGTAATTGAGCACGAATATCATGAGTCATCTCAATACTCCTACGCCACCGGCTTGGACGACTTCTCAGCCGCCATATGGCCACGGAATAACCGCGTCGGTGCAAATTCACCCAGGCGATGACCTACCATATTTTCGGTGATATAGATCGGCACATGTCGACGGCCATCGTGGATTGCGATCGTGTGTCCCACCATCTGGGGGAATATCACGCTGGCACGGCTCCAGGTGCGGATGACCTTCTTCTCGCCTTTCTGGTTCATCGCTTCAATCTTCTTCAACAGTTTAGGGGCAATGTAAGGCCCTTTTTTCAATGAACGAGACATATCTGCTACCCTCGCTAACTCTCAGCGCCCTAGCGGCTTGACTTGCTGCGGTGGCGCACGATGTACTTATCCGTCGACTTGTTTCGGCGGGTCTTGTAACCACGGGCTGGTCTGACCCCACGGGGTTTTCGGACCGGGCATCCCAGTCGGCTGGCGGCCTTCACCACCGCCGTGCGGATGGTCACGCGGAGACATGGCAGTACCGCGCACGGTTGGGCGGATGCCCATGTGACGTTTGCGCCCGGCTTTTCCCAACTTGATATTGCTGTGATCTAGGTTGCCCACCTGACCAATCGTGGCGTAGCAAACCTGGCTGACCAAGCGCACTTCGCCTGAAGGCAGACGGATCTGGGCATACTCGCCTTCTTTGGCAAGCACCTGCGCCGAACCACCCGCCGAGCGGACGAGTTGCCCGCCCTTGTTCGGTTTAAGTTCAATATTATGGACCAGCGTACCGACAGGAATATTCGCGAGCGGCAGACTGTTGCCGGGGCGGATTTCAGCCTGAGGTCCGGAAAGGAGGGTATCACCGACTTTGATCCCGAGCGGAGCAACAATATAACGTTTCTCGCCATCAGCATAATAAAGCAGAGCCAAGCGACGCTGTCCGGTTGGGATCGTATTCAATCGCTGCGACCTTGGCTGGGATATTTCGCTTGTCCCGCTTGAAATCCAGAATGCGGATAGCACGACGATTTCCGCCGCCACGATGGCGTACTGTGATGCGGCCAGTGGTATCGCGGCCTCCATGTCCACGCGGATGAATAATCAGACTGCGCTCAGGAGTGGACTTGGTAATCTCTTCGAACGTATATCCGGTCATCCCCCTTTGGCCGGGCGTCGTGGGTTTATACTTTTTGACAGCCATTACTTCACCCCTTCAAGAAAATCGAGGGTGCTTCCCTCGGCCAGGGTAACAATCGCCTTCTTGAAACCAGCGTCCCGAATCATAAAGGCGCCGGTTGCGGCGACGGCTGCGTTTACCAGCCGTATTCAGAATATTG
This sequence comes from uncultured Chloroflexia bacterium, assembly GCA_963760315.1. Classification (GTDB taxonomy): domain Bacteria; phylum Chloroflexota; class Anaerolineae; order Anaerolineales; family Villigracilaceae; genus UBA877. The sequence continues at coordinate 145,580 of CAVXCK010000003.1, read as the reverse complement.
ACGCGCGTGACCTTTACGTCGAACAATGTCTCTACGGCGTCCTTCACCAAAGTCCGGGTTGCATCGGATGCGACCTCAAAGGAATATTGGCGAAGTTTGCCAGTCTGATAGTTCGACTTCTCAGTGACAAGCGGGCGGCGAAGCACATCATAAATCGTTATCATGCTGCCCTCCTACACCAGAAAAGACTTCAAAACGTCCAATGCCTTGAGCGGCATGACGAGTTTATCGTAACCAAGCAAATCCCGGATATTCAAATAGCCAGCCATCAGCAACCTGGCATCCGGGAGATTATTGGTTGAGCGGGCGACCACATCGTACTCGGCGTCCTTTCTCAGCGACCAGAATCAGGACGGTTGCATCGCCAACCAGGGCATTCAAAGCCTGCGCCATCAAGCGGGTCTTCGGCTCGGGCAGCACCAGTTCATCCACCACCACCAAGCCAGACTCAGCCGCCTTGGACGTCAGTGCGGATCGCAGAGCAGCGCGACGCATCTTCAACGGCATGTGCTGTGTGTATTTGCGTGGACGGGGTGTATGGATCTTGCCACCATGAACCCACTGCGGAGCGCGCGTGGATCCCTGGCGGGCGCGACCGGTCCCCTTCTGTTTCCATGGCTTTTTGCCACCGCCGGAGACCTCGCTGCGGGTCTTGGTTTTGTGCGTTCCCAGGCGGGCATTTGCCATTTGCTGAATGTAGGCCTGGTGCATCAAATCTACATTTACCGGAGCCTCAAAGATCTCAGCCGGAAGTTCAACCGTCTTGACCTTTTCGCCCTTCATGTTGAGAACGTCTACTTTCATAGTACCTATGCTCCCATCATCCGCGCTATTGCTTGCGCGCTTCCTGAACCACAACCAGGCCGCCTTTGGACCCGGGGACGGCACCAGTAACGCCAAGCAGATTGCGCTCTGCATCCACCAGGACGACCTTCAGGCCTTGGGCTGTCACGCGTTCGTGACCCATGTGACCAGCGCGGCGTGAGCCCTTGTAAACACGACCAGGTGTCGTCGTTGAAGAGTTCGAGCCGGGGGCGCGCAGACGGTCCGATGCGCCATGCGTCTTCGGTCCACCGGCGAAATGGTAGCGCTTGACCACACCGGCAAAACCTTTGCCTTTGCTGGTGCCTACCACGTCCACGCGTTCGCCGACACCGAATACCTCAACCGTGACCTTGTCACCGACCTTGTATTCAGCATCCTTGATGCGAAATTCGCGCAAAAAACGCAGAGGCGGCAATTCATTTTTCTTGAGGTGGCCCAGTTCGCCTGAAGTCAGACGCTTGGGTTTTGCCTCTTGGAATCCGAGTTGCACCGCTGCGTAGCCTTCCTTCTCTGGAAGGCGTACCTGCGTTACATAGCAAGGCCCAGCTTCGATCAGAGTTACCGGCAAAGCAGCACCGGTCTCATCGAAGATCTGGGTCATGCCGATCTTCTTGCCAATCAGCCCTTTCAACATACTCGGTTTTCTCCTTCTAAAGATTTTTCGAGACTGTCAGCCGGGCTTGGCTGCATCATCTCGGTCACAGCACAGTCAACCGGCCTGCCGCGGCACACATGAGTTGTGGGGCCTACGAACAGAACCGTTCTTGCGCTGCCTATTCAGTCCAACTGATCCGACCAGTCTTTGTCCGACTAGCACGGCGCTTAGACGAATTAACAATATTAGATTTTAATCTCGATATCCACACCCGCTGGCAGGTTGAGCCGCATCAGCATATCAATCGTCTTGGAATCTGGATCAAGTACATCAATCAGACGGTTGTGCGTGCGAATTTCAAAATGCTCGTGCGAATCTTTGTCAATGAAAGTCGAGCGGCGTATTGTAAACCGTTCTATCTTCGTTGGCAAGGGTACCGGACCAACTACATGGGCACCAGAGCGCTCGGCTGTTTCGACAATCCGCTTGGCAGACTGGTCGAGGACACGATGATCGTATGCCTTAAGGCGGATGCGGATCTTCTGTTTCGTCATATCAATACCCTATTCGATGATTTTTGTGATGACGCCAGCGCCGACGGTCAGGCCGCCTTCGCGGATGGCGAACTTGGAGCCTTGTTCGAGTGCCACAGGGACGATCAGCGTGACGGTCAGGTCAACATTGTCACCCGGCAGGACCATTTCCACACCCGCAGGCAGTTCCACGTTGCCCGTCACATCCATCGTGCGGATGTAGAACTGCGGGCGGTAACCATTGAAGAATGCACTGTGCCGCCCACCCTCTTCCTTCTTCAGCACGTACACCTTGGCGGTGAACTTGGTATGCGGGGTGATGCTCCCGGGCTTGGCCACCACCTGGCCGCGTTCCACGTCCGTGCGCTCAATGCCGCGCAGCAGCAGGCCCAGGTTGTCTCCAGCCATGCCCTCATCCATCATCTTGTGGAACATCTCCACGCCCGTGCACACCGAGGTGCGCGTCTCGCGCAAGCCAATGATTTCCACCGGATCACCAATTTTGATCACGCCCCGGTCCACACGTCCGGTCACCACCGTGCCGCGTCCCTTGATCGAGAACACGTCTTCCACCGGCATCATGAACGGCTTGTCGATCTCGCGCTTCGGCTCCGGAATGTACTCGTCCACCACCCGCAGCAATTCCTTGATGCTCGCATACTCGGGAGCATTCGGGTCCGTGCTCGTGCTTTCCAACGCCTTCAGGGCGCTGCCGCGCACGATCGGGGTCGTGTCACCCGGGAAACCGTATCCGTTCAGCAACTCGCGCAGTTCCATCTCCACCAGTTCCAGCAGTTCCGGATCGTCCATCTGGTCCACCTTGTTCAGGTACACCACGATGCTCGGCACTTCCACCTGGCGGGCCAGCAGCACGTGCTCGCGCGTCTGCGGCATCGGTCCATCCGGCGCAGCCACCACCAGGATGGCTCCATCCACCTGCGCCGCACCCGTGATCATGTTCTTGATGTAGTCGCGGTGTCCCGGCATGTCCACGTGGGCATAGTGACGCTTGTCCGTCTCGTATTCCACGTGCGCAATGTTGATCGTGATGCCACGCGCCTTTTCCTCCGGCGCATTGTCGATCGTATCGTACGCTCGAAATTGCGCTTTCCCCAGAAACTGGCTGTACTTCGTGATCGCCGCCGTCAATGTCGTCTTCCCATGGTCAATATGTCCCATGGTCCCTACGTTCATGTGCGGTTTCGTCCGCTGATACTTCTGCTTCGCCATGAAATTTCTCTCCTTCTAGGGTATACAAAAGAACTATGAACTTAAGATTTCACGCGCCACTGACTCTGGTACAGGCGCATAATGGTCAAATTCCATCGAAAACACACCCCGTCCCTGGGTCGCCGAGCGCAATTCGGTCGCATACCCGAACATCTCGCCCAGCGGTACAGTCGCATTGATAGCCTGGGCATTGCCCAGAGCGCATTTCCATGCCCCGGATGGTTGCCCGGCGGCCATTTAGTCCACCGATAATATCACCCAGGAATTCTTCCGGAGCGACCGCTTCCACTTTCATGATCGGCTCCAGAAGGACTGGTCCGCCCTTTCGGACGCCTTCCTTAAAAGCAAAGGTAGCTGCCATTTTGAAAGCCATTTCGTTCGAATCCACTTCATGGAACGAACCGTCGAATAGTGTCACCTTTATGTCAACAACCGGATATCCAGCCAGCACGCCACTTTCAGCAACTTCCTTGATGCCTTTTTCCACTGCCGGAATAAACTCGCGGGGGATGGCACCGCCAACGACCTTATTCTCAAAGACAACACCGCTACCGCGTTCACCCGGTTCCAGGGAGATCACCACGTGTCCATACTGACCATGGCCACCCGTTTGCTTGACATATTTATAATTGACTTCTGCCACGGGCTGCGTAATTGATTCGCGATATGCCACCCGTGGCTTGCCAACATTGGCCTGCACACGGAACTCGCGCATCATTCGGTCCACAATTACATCCAGATGCAATTCGCCCATACCGGAAATGATCGTCTGGCCGGTATTCTCGTCCGAGTGAACGCGGAAAGTCGGGTCTTCTTCGGAGAGTTTGCGCAAGGCCTCGCCCATTCTGGCCTGGTCAGCAGTCGTCTTTGGTTCGATTGCCACCGAGATAACCGGTTCCGGGAAGGTGATGTTCTCGAGCATGACCATTCTGTTGTCACAAAGCGTATCGCCGGTAAACGTATCCTTGAAGCCCAATGCAGCGACAATATCTCCCGCACGTACTTCGGTGACATCTTCACGATGGTCAGCGTACATGCGCAACAGACGTCCGATCCGCTCGCGCTTCCCTTTGGTTGAATTGGTGACCATTTGACCCTGGTTCAAAGTTCCGGAATAAACCCGGAAATAAGCCAGATCGTCCCACATAAGGGTCGGTAACGATTTTAAAGACCAGTGCGCTTAATATTGCATCATCTTTAGGCGGCAATTCGACAACCTCGTCCGTCCGAGGGTCCGTGCCATGAACCGGGGGAACATCCAGCGGCGATGGCAGATAGTCAATTACTGCATCCAACACCAACTGAACGCCCTTGTTTCGCAGCGAACTTCCACAAAAAACCGGTGCAGCTTTACTTGTCAAAACCGCCTGACGGAGGGCTGTCTTTAATTCTTCATCGCCGATTTCTTTGCCTTCCAGATATTTGACCGTCAGATCATCATCCAGTTCGGCAATCCGCTCCACCATCGTATGGCGGCGCTCTTCGGCTTCCGTCTTCAAATCGGCAGGAATTTCAGCCTCACGCGGCTCCCTGCCCAATTCATCATCCCAAAAGACGGCTTTCATCGTCATCAGGTCAACAACACCCTGGAAGGACGATTCCAATCCTAATCGGCATTTGCATCGCAATCGGGTTGGCTCCCAAGCGTTGCTTGATGCTATCCAATGTGCGCTCATAAGAAGCCCCGGTGCGATCCATCTTGTTCGCAAAACAAATTCGCGGCACGCCATAGCGGTCGGCCTGACGCCAGACCGTCTCACTCTGCGGTTCCACACCCTGAACTGCATCGAAAACCACAATCCCGCCATCCAAAACACGCAGTGAGCGCTGCACTTCTGCTGTGAAATCAATATGGCCGGGGGTGTCAATAATATTGATCTGATAACCCTTCCACTCCGCAGTCACAGCCGCAGAGACAATGGTGATACCCCGCTCACGCTCCTGCTCCATCCAGTCCGTGACAGTCGTACCATCATCGACGGAACCCAGACGATGAGTTTTGCCGGTATAGAACAGGATACGCTCGGTGGTAGTCGTTTTACCAGCATCAATATGGGCAATGATGCCGATGTTTCGATACCGTTCGAGCGGGAACGCACGTGCCATGCCTTTCTAATCCTGATTGATAAGGTTCAGGACCGCCAATTACATGCGGTAATGAGAGAAGGCACGGTTGGCATCCGCCATCTTATGGGTTTCTTCACGCTTGCGGATGGCAGCGCCTTCGTTCTTGAAAGCATCCAAAAGTTCGTCCGCCAATTTTTCCGCGAACGATTTGCCGGAGCGCGCCTTGGACGAATCGAGCACCCAACGGATTGCCAGGGTTGTACGGCGGGCCTGGGGGACTTCCATCGGGACCTGATATGTGGCACCACCCACACGGCGGGGTCGGACTTCCATGGCAGGCGCGACATTTCTCATGGCAGTGTCAAAGATCTCTACCGGATCTTTGCCACCGCTGCGCTCGCGGATGATATCCAGAGTTTCATACATCACACTCGTCGCCGTGCTTTTCTTTCCACGGTGAAGCATGTGATGAATCATGGTCTGGATGGTAACACTGTTGTAGCGGATATCGGGAAGGATCTCACGCTTTTCTGGCTTTGCACGACGCATGTGATTACTCCATCAAACGAATTAACTAAGCAGCAGTTTCTTTCGGGCGCTTGGCACCGTACTTGGAACGGCTCTGTTTCCGGTTATTGACGCCAGTCGTATCGAGCGAACCGCGCACGATATGATAACGCACACCTGGCAAGTCCTTCACACGGCCACCGCGTACCAGCACGACAGAGTGTTCCTGCAACTGGTGACCCTCACCCGGAATATACGCGGTGACTTCGAGACCGTTGGTCAAGCGCACGCGGGCGATCTTCCGCAGCGCCGAATTCGGTTTCTTGGGGGTTGTGGTTCGGACGACAGTACAGACGCCGCGTTTTTGCGGTGCACCTTTAGCCTGGCGTACACGGCGCTGTTTCTTCGTATTGAGCGTATACAGCAATGCCGGAGCCTTGCTCTTGACTTTCTTTGACTGACGTCCTTTGCGGATCAATTGATTAATTGTGGGCACGTTCGCCTCCGAAACAAATTTCCTTGCTGAAAACCTAGGTTTTGTCAATAAGTGAGGCCATCACAAACGTGCCAGATGGCCTCACTCGTACGAACTACGCAGTGGGCAGTGCGAAGCAGCCGCCCTTGTAGGCAACGAAGAGCAATTTTATCATGACGGATGGAAGACCGTCAAGGAAATTGCTAAGCTCTTTCGCGTTTGGTGCCTTTCACCAGTTCTTCACCGATATCGATCAGGCCGGTTGTGTACTTGGGCGGATGGACTTTTTCTTCATCCTTGCCAAACTTGATTACCTCACCCGTATCGGTGACGGCCTCAACCGCCAAACCAAGGGATTGCAACTCTTTGACCAGCACGCGGAAGGAAGCCGGGATGCTTGGCTCTTCGATTTGTTCACCCTTGACGATGGCCTCATAAGTGTTGACGCGACCCTGAACATCGTCAGATTTTACAGTCAGCATTTCCTGCAAGGTATAGGCCGCACCGTAGGCCTCCAGCGCCCAGACTTCCATTTCACCGAAGCGTTGGCCGCCAAACTGGGCTTTGCCACCGAGAGGCTGTTGGGTGACCAGACTGTAAGGTCCGGTAGAACGGGCGTGAACCTTGTCCTCGACCAGGTGGTGCAATTTGAGCATACTCATCACACCAACAGTCACTGGCTGGTCGTAGGGATCACCCGTCTTTCCATCATGCAGGACCTGCTTGCCCAGGATTGGAGCTGGGACACCCCATTCCAGCGTTACCGCTTGGATGGTGGCATCCAGCTTCTCGTCAGAAACATCATCGTGACCAAAGGTATGCAGCCAAAGCTTTAAGGCAGGCGCGGACAGCATTCTGGTTATGAGTTTCACGGTCTGAAGGTGCCGGGATTTCATCAGTAAAGATCGTCCCCGGTTCAAAATCGTGGTCACGCAGCCATTCGGTCACAGTCGCGTGGCGGGCATAGTCCACTTCGTTCAACCGATATACATCGTAACCACGCTCGCCCAGCCATTGCTCCAGATACAAACGGCGTACTTCGTCGTCGTCCTCGATCATCTCCGGGCTGTATTCCTGCTCTTTAAGCCAGGTCCAGGCAGTATCGGCAGTTTCTTGCCAGGCATAATCCACCATCCAGGCGCGCGCCAGTTCGGCTTCGATTTCCTCTTCCGTAGCGCCATCAAAGACCGGCGTGATTGCCCGAAAACCAAGTTTCTGTGCAGCCCAACCCAAATGAACTTCCAACACCTGCCCAAGGTTCATACGTCCAGGTACGCCGGTGGGGTTCAAAATAATATCCACTGGTGTTCCGTCATCCAGGAACGGCATATCTTCCACGCGGACAACCCGAGATACAACACCCTTATTGCCATGGCGACCGGCCATCTTATCACCGGCGGTAATCTTGCGGCGCTGGGCCACAGAGACGCGTACCATCATATCTACACCTGCAGAAAGATCAGCATTATCTTCGCGGGTAAATACTTTCACATCCACAACCTTGCCCCGCTCGCCATGAGGCATGCGCAGAGAAGTATCTTTCACGTCGCGCGATTTCTCGCCGAAAATTGCCCGCAGAAGACGCTCTTCAGGAGTTAGTTCCTTCTCACCCTTGGGCGTGATCTTGCCGACCAGAATGTCGTTTGGTCCAACTTCTGCACCGATGCGGATGATGCCGCTTTCGTCGAGATCTTTGATGGCTTCTTCACCGACATTCGGGATATCGCGGGTGATTTCCTCGGGACCAAGTTTTGTATCGCGTGCCTCGACCTCGTATTTTTCAATGTGAATTGAAGTGAAGCGATCATCCTGGACAAGGCGTTCAGAGATGACGATGGCGTCTTCGTAATTTGCACCTTCCCATGACATGAAGGCTACGGTAACATTTTGTCCAAGTCCCAATTTACCACTCTCGGTTGAGGAAGAATCAGCAATGATGTCACCAGTGTGGATAATCTGTCCTTTAATGACTGCTGGATGCTGGTCAATACATGTGGACTGGTTCGAGCGTTGATACTTGCGCAGATTGTACGTATGGGAACTGCCGCCTTTCTCTTTTACAACGATGAAGGAGCCTGTCACTGAGATCACATCACCATCCGCTTCAGCTACAATCACCTGACCAGAATCCAATGCAGCATATGGCTCCATACCGGTCGAGACGATCGGAATTTCCGGATGCACCAGCGGCACAGCCTGAGCCATCATGTTCGAACCCATCAAAGCGCGGTTAGCATCGTCGTGTTCCAGGAAGGGAATCAGAGCCGCGCTGATGCCGACGACCTGGTGCGGAGCAACATCCATGTAGTCCAGATTTTCTGGTGCTGTGAAAATAAAACCGGAATGGTAGCGGCATGAAATACGCACGTTCTCAAATTCGCGATGCTCTGTCAGGACTGCGTTCGCCTGAGCAATCACGTACTTGTCTTCTGCATCAGCAGAAAGATATTCATACTCATCCGAGACAAATGGGACTATGGCTACATCCCGCTTGGTCTTGGCTATCGTTTTGAGCATCTTGGCGGTGATGCGTTCTCCAGCTTTGATCACCACTTCCCCGCTCTTGGCATCGGATAGATCTTCGCGCAAGAGGCGGCCCTGCAATATAGGATCATTGCAGGCTGCCTGTCTGATCACGCGACGATACGGCGTTTCGATAAAACCATACTCATTGACGCGTGCAAAGGATGCCAGACGACCGATCAAACCGATGTTCGGACCTTCAGGGGTTTCGATCGGGCAGATACGACCGTAGTGGGAATGGTGCACATCGCGAACATCAAACCCAGCGCGCTCACGACGCAAACCGCCCGGACCAAGAGCTGAAAGGGTACGCTTGTGACGTAACTCGGCAAGAGGGTTGGTCTGATCCATGAACTGGGAGAGTTGGCTGGAACCAAAGAACTCGCGCAGTGCAGCCACGACCGGCCGAATGTTGACCAATGTGATCGGTGAAAGCTGTTCCTGGTCGCGGATGGACATGCGCTCTTTAATCACCCGTTCCATGCGGCGCAGACCAATGCGAAGTTTGTTCTGAATAAGTTCCCCGACAGTCTTGACCCTGCGATTGCCCAAATGGTCAATATCATCGGGCGGCTCAATGCCATTATTAATAAGGATCATCCGCCTTAAAAGGCGAATCACATCCGCTTTGGTCACGGTACGATGCGGAATGGGGATTTGCAGATCGAGTTTCTGATTCAGTTTATAACGGCCAACACGCTCCAGATCATAGTGGCGCTGATCAAACAACTGCTCTTCCAGAAAGGCGCGGGCATTATCCAAGGTGGCGGGATCGCCGGGACGCATGCGTTTGAAGAACTCAATCAGCGCCGCCTCGGCAATCTTCTGTCCACCCGAAAGGTCCCATTCGGGTTCCTGCCGCAGCGTTGAAGCAATAAACATGCGCTCCGGATTGTTGTCCACATCTTTGAAGAGGTTAAGGAGTTCCTCATCAGTACCGGAGGTCAAGATCGGGTCACCAGTTTCTCCATCATCGACCGCTGACAAAGCGCGCAGAAAAACCGTGATCGGGACTGTGCGCTTGCGGTTGAACTTCAGGATGATGTAATCGCTCTTGCGCGTCTCGAACTCCATCCATGCACCGCGGTCGGGAATGAGTTTAGCCATCGCCAACGGGCGGCCGGTCGAACGGTCCATGGGTGCTTCGAAGTAAACGCCGGGAGAGCGGATCAACTGCGAGACAACCACGCGTTCAGTCCCGTTAATAATGAAAGTCCCCTTATCAGTCATTTCGGGGAAGTCACCGAGAAAGATGTCCTGCTTGATCGGTTCAGGGACATCCACTCCTGCCAGCAACACAGAGACGTAGAGCGGGCTCGCATAAGTCAGGTCTCGCTCAACGCATTCTTCAATATTATGTTTTGGGTCGCCGAACCAATATTTCAGCCCCCACTGTTTTGATTCAGGACTGCGACTGGGAAAGAAGAGCTTCATTCCCTTATTATATGAATCAATTGGTGAAATTTCGTGGAAGAGATCCCCCAATCCTTCTGCTTTCAAACGCTTAAACGAATCCAACTGAACTTCGATGAGGTTAGGCAAGCTAAGCGTAACCGGGATACGCGCGTAATTCTTCTCGGGTAGAACTGAGGCCATGGCTTTCTCCTGAATTTAGTACCCTGGGCTGAAAGGAATTTCTGCAATGAGCAACCCCCACAGGGGGAAGTAGTTGCGAATAAGCAAGGGCTGATTATAATGAATCTATAGGACAAAGTCAAGTAAATTTCTGACCAATCTTTCTGGATTTGTCCATATCTTGTCGAAATCATGTAAAAATCGTTGACAAATATGTTCCCCCATAGTAATATCTAGCGCGCTTGGCGAGGTAGCTCAACGGCAGAGCAAGGGCATCATAATCCCTAGGTTGTGGGTTCAAATCCCACCTTCGCCACTCAAATCCTATAAGAGATCAACTTTAGGGTTTTCAATGGGAGTTTTCACCCACAGAAACCTGCCTTCGGGCAGGTCTTTTTATCATCCCACAAATTTTTATTAGCGCAAAGTGTAAATAAAAAACCGACCATTAATGACCGGTTTTACTTTTTCCACCCATCCAGATGACAATATGTTCGTACCAACCAGGCAATCATCCTGGTTAAAACACGTTAATGGACCTAACTACGGCGCGAGCTGCCCCAGCGGTGCCAGTTGCCATATTGCTTCCCGATGATCTTCGCCTCCTGAGAAAGACGATCCAACTTCAACCCAATACCTGGCGTGCCTTACCTGAGCCAGTCTTTCATCCAATTTGTTAAGCCGGTAAGTCCGCAACAAGAACGAGCTTTGCTGATGCGCCTCGACTAGATCGTAGGTGTTTTACTTTTTCTGGTTTGGCTTGCGCATTGCCAGCCAAACTCCACCCAACGCTACAACCGCGCCGACAACCGCCCCAAGTATTTGTTTCCAGCCGATACCAGCTACATTGCCAATCCCTAGTGTATCAGCGGCCAACGAAACCACCAGCACAACTACACCCAGGATGATCAACACGGCACCAATCGTTTTTTTTAAACATAGACTCCTCCTTCTTAAAGTAAATGAAAGACCGAGGATCGATGACAGAAGACCGGTCTCCCGTCATTGATCAATACATGCTCACTACTTGGCTGTCCCAGCGATGCCAGTTGCCATGATGTTTTTCGATGATCCTGGCTCCCTCACCGGGAGATTCGAGGCCGATCAATTCCAGGTCGGCATCCACCATGATGCGCACCAGGTCCTTGAAGAACACGCGCGGCTCCCAATCCAACACCCGGCGAGCCTTGCTAGGGTCCGCTTTCAAGAAGTCCACTTCGTTGGGCCGGTAATAGCGTGGATCGATCTTCACCACTTCATGCCAATCCATGTTGAGATAACCAAACGCCTCGTCCAGAAAATCCCGCACCGAGTGGGCTTCACCGGTGCCGATCACAAAATCAGCCGGCTTGTCACACTGGAGCATCTTCCACATGGCGGCCACATAATCGGGGGCATATCCCCAGTCGCGGCGGGCATCGAGGTTGCCCAGGAATAAGGTCTCCTGCTTTTTCGCCTTGATGGCCGCCAGGGCGCGGGTGATCTTGCGGGTCACGAAGGTCTCGCCGCGGCGGGGGGATTCGTGGTTGAAGAGAATGCCGTTGGAGGCAAAGATCTTGTAGCCTTCGCGGTAATTACGCGTCAGCCAGTAGGCATACACCTTGGCGGCCGCGTAAGGGCTCTGCGGCTGGAAGGGGGTGGTCTCATTTTGCGGCGGCTTGGCGGCGCCGAACATTTCACTGGATGAGGCCTGGTAGAAACGGGTGGTGATGCCGCTTTTGCGGATCGCTTCGAGGATGCGGATCGTCCCCAGGGCGGTGACGTCACCGGTGTATTCGGGCAGGTCAAAACTGACCCGCACATGGCTTTGCGCGGCCAGGTGATAGATTTCTTCCGGGTGGAGGTTGTAGACCAGGTCAAGCAGGCTGCCCCAATCGGTCACATCGCCATAGTGAAGATGGAGAGGGGTGTCGGCATGGTTATGGGGATCCTTATAAATGTGATTGATCCGCTGGGTGTTGAATGAGCTCGAACGGCGGATGAGGCCATGGACTTCATAGCCCTTATCCAATAACAGCTCAGCCAGGTACGAGCCATCCTGACCGGTGATGCCAGTGATCAATGCTTTATTCATTCCTACCTCCCCACCCCAACATAGCGATAGCCCAGGCGCACCAGTTCGTGACGGTCGAGGAAATTGCGCCCATCCAGGATGAGCGGGGTGTTCAGGGTGGGCTTGATCTCCGCCCAGTTCAAGCGGGAATATTCAGGCCATTCGGTGACCAGAACTATGGCATCGGCCCCCTTCAGGGCGACCAGAGGCTCAGGGCAATAGGTGACCCCGAGATCGGGATAAAAACGACGGGCGTTATCGAGGGCAACCGGGTCTGTGACGGTCACGCGGGCACCCTGGCGGATGAGCTGGCGGGCAATATCCAGGGAGGGGGCATCGCGCAGGTCATCGGTATTGGGTTTGAAGGCGATCCCGAGCAAGGCGATGCTGCGACCTTTGAGGATCTTCAGCTCATGGAGCAGGGTTTCCACCACCCAAGTGCGCTGGCGATAGTTGACATCCCGGGCGGCCTGGACGATCGGCATGGTCAGCCCATATTCCTTCGAGGTGGCCAGAAGGGCAGCCGTATCCTTCCCGAAGCAACTGCCACCCCATCCGATGCCAGCCTGCAGGAAGCGTGGTCCAATGCGGCTGTCGAGGCCGATACCCTGGGTCACCTGGAGGATGTCAGCGCCGACTTTAGAGGTCAATTGCGCCATCTCGTTGGTGAAGCTGATCTTCACCGCCAGAAAGGCGTTGGCGGCATATTTGATCATCTCCGCAGAGGCCAGGTCACAGGTCACGACCGGCACGGCGCTGAGGCCTTCCTTGCGGGGGAGGAAGGCAGGCGCAGGAAAATCCTGGTTGAGCAAGGGCCGGTAGAGATTGGTCAGCAGATCGATGGCGCGTGAATCATCTGCGCCGATCACGATCCGCTCGGGGTAAAGCGTGTCGAAGACAGCCGCTCCTTGGCGGAGAAATTCGGGGTTGGAGGCGATCGCATAGGTCCCATCGGGTTTGATACCTTTGCGGCGGCTGTAGGCCTCGCGCACGAGGGAGCCCACCCAGTTCCCAGAACCAATGGGGACTGTAGACTTGTTGACGACGACCGTGAAATGTTCCTCGAGGCGCTCCCCGATGGCCTCGGCAGCGGCTTTCACCTGGCTGAGATCACAACTGCCGTCAGGCAGGGAAGGAGTTCCCACAGCAATGAAGATGACATCACAGGATTTGAAATCCACGTCCGCATAAGAGGCGGTAAAGCGGATATTCTCTTTCGCCAGGGTCATCAATTCTGGCAGACCCGGTTCGTAGATAGGGGATCTGCCCTCACGAAGCATGGCAACCTTGGTTTCATCTATATCCAGGCAGGTGACCGAGTGCCCCAGCCAGGCAAGCGCCACACCAGTGGTGAGACCTACGTAACCTGTGCCAACGACCAGAACTTTCATAGGGACTGCTCCTCGTTAGTAAATTGGTTTTGATTGCTCATCCGGTTGCGATTCCTTTTACCCAATTCCGTTCGGCCTTGTACCAGTCCACCAGCCGGGCAACGCCTTCTTCAAGCCCCACCTTGGGCTGCCAGCCAAGTAACCTGCGGGCTTTGGTCACATCGGCGTGGCTGGTGAGCATATCAGCCGGATTGGGCGGATGGTGCTCAAGGATGGCTTTCCTGCCGATGCGCTCTTCGAGCAGGGAGATCAGGGCATTCATGGTGATGACTTCATGCCCGCCCAGGTTGATGATCTCGTAACCGAGCGGCTTGAGGGCGGCAAGGGTGCCGCGGGCAATGTCATCCACGTAGGTAAAACCGCGCGACTGTTCCCCGTCACCGAATAATCGCACCGGTTCGCCCTCGCTGATCCACCTGCGTGAAGCGGAACATGCTCATATCCGGGCGGCCGGCCGGGCCATAGACGGTGAAATAGCGCACCACGCTGACATCAATATCATACAGAGAATGGTAACTGCAGCAAAGGACTTCGGCCGCTTTTTTACTGGCGGCGTACGGCTGCAATGGGTGGTCGCTGTCAGCGGTTTCCGGCGTGGGAAGGGGCGCCTTGGCTCCGTAGATGCTGGAAGTGGAGGCCAGGATGAACTTGCGGATGCCGTTCCGGCGGCACAGTTCGAGCAGGTTGAGCGTCCCGGTGACATTGGTCTCAAAAAACGCCCAGGGATTTTCAACACTTGCCCGCACCCCGGCGCGGGCCGCCAGATTAATGACCGCCTCGAAGGCAGGAAGAGTCTCCACCGAGCCGCGGTCCGAAATATCGAGTTTCTGGAAGGTGAAGCCGGGCAGCGCCTGCAATTTCCGCAGGCGGTATTCCTTCATGCGGACGTCGTAGGCGTCGTTCAGGTTGTCCACGCCGGTGACGGCATGCCCCTGCTCGATCAGCATTTCGGTGACCCGGCTCCCGATAAACCCGGCCGCGCCGGTGACCAGATAATTTGCCATTATAGTCGTTCCACCTTCGGGCTGTCTCTTGCCCAACTTTCCCAGCGCATTGCGGCTGTCAAAGATAAATTTGGCTGCATCCAGGATGGCCTGGTAATCATAAACCTTGTGGTTCGTCACGACCACGACTACGTCCGCAGCTCGCACGGCCGCCATCAGGTCCGGCACGCTGTGCATCTCGGCGCCCTCGTGGGTCTTCAGGGTCGGGATGTACGGGTCGTGGTATTCAACCGTCGCACCCTTCTTCTGGAGCAGGCCGATCACATCCAGCGCCGGGGATTCGCGAATGTCGTCAATATCCGGTTTGTAGGCCACACCCAGGACGAGGCAACGCGCCCCTTTCAGCGCCTGCCCGCGCTCGTTCAGGGCCTCCAGGATGCGGGTCACCACGTAGCGCGGCATGTTGGTATTGATCTCGGAGGCCAGTTCGATGAAACGGGCCGTGTACTGGTAGGTCTTCATCTTCCACGAGAGATACAGCGGGTCGATCGGGATGCAGTGCCCACCCAGGCCGGGACCCGGGGTGAACTTCATGAAGCCAAAGGGCTTGGTGGCGGCCGCGTCGATCACTTCCCACACGTCCACGCCCATGCGCTCGCACATGATCGCCATTTCGTTGACCATGCCAATGTTGACCATGCGGAAGGTGTTCTCCAGCAGTTTCGCCATCTCGGCGGCTTCGGCAGATGAGACCTTGTGGATGTGCTGGATGGCCCCCCCGTACCAGGCCGCAGCCACCTCGGCGCAGGCCGCGGTGATGCCGCCCACCACCTTGGGCGTGTTCAGCGTGGTGAAATCTTCACGGCCCGGGTCCACCCGCTCCGGCGAGAAGGCCAGGAACCAATCCTCGCCCACTCTCAGTCCGTTGGCCTCCCCCAGCATCGGCAACAGAACCTCACGCGTGGTGCCGGGATAGGTGGTGGACTCCAGCACCACGACCATGCCCTTGTGCATGTACTTCGCCAGCTGCTCCGTGGCAGACAGGATGAACGACATGTCGGGGTCACCGGTCTTGCGCAGCGGCGTCGGGACGCAGATGCTGACCGCATCCATCCCCTTCAATACCGAGAAATCCGTGGTGGCTTTCAGTTGACCAGACTTGACCAGCGGAGCGAGCCGTTCCGTGGAAATATCCGGGATGTAGCTGACACCCCCCGTCAGCAAATCGATCTTGCGCACCTCCGGGTCAATCCCGGTGACCCTAAATCCCGCCTCGGCAAACACCACCGCCAGCGGCAGACCAACGTAACCCATGCCCAGGATGGCAATCCGGGCTGTCTTATTCCGAAATTTTCCAATCAAGATCGTTTTAATCGTTGACATTCTTGAAAACCATCCTCCCACGGATCCTCGATAATACGCATCTGCATTTGTTCGGCCAGAAAATTTTCCTTGCGCGGTTTGCTGCGAATTACATACCATCGAAGCGTCATTATTTTCCACTACACGGGTGGTCTGAAATTTAGGAACAAATATGCTGCGGTTACACGAAGCCGGCTAATGGGCATTTCAGGGGACTTTCAGGGTTTCTTTTTTAGTCCATTCATCAATCAAGTCTCGTCTGAAACGCCAACTCTTCCCCAAGCGAAAGGAAGGAACACATCCTTCCTTTGCGAGGCGATAGACTTTGGCTTCACTCAAGCGCAAATAGCCGGCGACATCATGTACTGTCATGATCGAGATATTCTCCCCCCTGTTTGGGTTGATGGTTTTTCCATAAAACCTCCTTACTTATTACCCAATTGGTCAGTGTAAAAAAACGAGGAAAATATGGAGAAATATATTGAATTATGCATGAACAACTATTAAATTATATCATTCCCCAAATCAATAGGTTAGCCTATTAGGTTGACGGTTTTGTAATGTTTTTTCGCCAATTCCATTCGTAAGAAATCCCAGATGGCTGGCGCACAAAAGATGCATTATCCATTTGGTATACTACTGCTCATGCCGATCCTCATAGACCATCTCATCCATTCCAGGCGGAAGACGGTGGCACTCATCGTCCAACGGGATGGCAGCCTCACGGTCCGCGCCCCGCTGCGAATGTCCAAACTCCACATCCAGGAATTCGTCCAAAGCCATGCAGAGTGGATCCGTGAGAAGCAAGCCCAGGCAAAGAGTTCCCCTCCCCCATTAAAGATGCGTTACGTTGACGGGGAATTATTCCTTTACCTGGGAAAACAATATCCATTGGCCATCGTAGCGCATCAGCGGCCTGCTCTCACTCTTGGCGGTGACCGGTTTCATCTGGCAAATTCCAATCGCCCAAAAGCCAGACAGGCCTTCATCCGTTGGTACAAGACCCAGGCTCTGAAGGTGGTTTCCGAACGGGTTGCATTCCATGCAAAACAGAATCAATTCACTTATCGAAAGATCCGCATCTCGTCCGCCCGCACCCGTTGGGGCTCCTGCAGTTCCAATGGAACGCTCAGTTTCACCTGGCGGCTGGTACTGGCACCCCCGGAAGTGATCAACTACGTGGTGGTGCACGAACTCACCCATACGCAAATCAAAAATCATTCACCGAATTTCTGGCACAGGGTGGCAGAGATCATGCCCGATTTCAAAAGACATGTTTCCTGGCTCAAGAAAAATGGACGTTTTCTCACGCTGGGTGACGAGTAAAGCAGTCACTTATACGCAGTAGACATTGCAAATTTCCTATCCTCGCTGAAATTCGATTTGTGCAGGAGCTCTGGCATCTATTGTCAATAAGCGTCTTGCCCATCCTCCAATACTCTGCTAGGATATGCAAAACCATTTCGGAGACTCTCATGCATATTCGCCTTGTCGAGACCAGGAAAGATCTTGCGGCTTTTATCAACCTTCCCTATCACCTTTATCGGCACGACCCGGTCTGGGTCCCGCCGCTGCGCAACGAGCAGCGCGGCCAGTTCGACCCGAAGCGCAATCCTCTGCTGGATCACTGCGAATGGCAGTTGTTTTTGCTCGAAGATAATGGGAAATTGATCGGACGCATCGCGGCATTCATTGATCTCCTGGCCATCGACTTCTGGAAGGAGCGCATCGGACTCTTCAGTTACTACGAATGCGTCCCGGACCCCTCGTCAGGCTCGGGGCTATGCCCAGTGGCTGCCCGCACCCTGCTCGAGGCGGCGCGGGACTGGTTGCGGGCGCATAATTGCACCTCCATGCGCGGCCCGTGGACGTTCGTCTCGCAGGAGTGGGGTCTGGTGGTGGAAGGCTTCACTCCTTCCCCTGTGGTGATGGCTCCGTATAACCCGCCGTACTATGCCGGCCATTTTGCTTCATTTGGATTGGAGAAGGTCAAGGATTTGCTGTGCTGGTATATCTCGGCAGCGGAAGGTTACAAAATTCCCGAGCGAATCCTGCGCCTGACCGAGGCAGTGCAGAAACGTTACAAAGTGCGCATCCGGCAGTTGGACATGAAGCGCTATGATGAGGAAGTCAAGGTCATCATCGAACTCGCCAACAGTACCATCATCGATAATTGGGGTTTCTCACCTGTGACTGACGCCGAAGTCCGGGCGATGGCGCGCGACATGAAGCCCGTCCTCCAGCCGAAAGGGGTTCTATTCGCCGAGGATGCCAATGGCAAACCGATCGGCTTTGCGATCACCCTGCCGGATGTGAACACCCTGCTCAAGGGACTGAACGGGCATCTCTTCCCCTTCGGCTTCATCAAACTACTGACTGGCATCCCGCGCCTGCGTCGTTACCGCATGTTCGCCCTGGGGGTGATCCCCGAATACCAGGGAAAAGCCGTGGACAGCCTGCTCTACCGCGCCATGCACGAGACACTTTACGCACCGGATATATGGATGGAAATCAACTATGTACTGGAAGACAACTGGCCGATGGTGAATGCCATCAAGAAATTAGGGTGCGTACCCCTGCGGCGTTACCGGGTGTATGAGATGAAAATATAGCGAGCCCCCTCCCGGAGGGCAGGTGGTAGGCAATGCAGGCAACAAATCATCACCCGTTCCATCGTGGATATTTCTACCACGCAAGGGATTTGGTGATCGGAGGGGATGGCGATATCTATCCGTCACAGATAGATCACCATGCCGAACGGGATAAGATCCTTGCTGGAATGGGATTAGGGATTTTACGTTTTTCAGACCTTGATGTCCTCCTAAACTTGGTGCATGGACTTAAGAGTATTGGGGAACTTTACATTGAAGCGTAGCGTTTAATCCATGGTTCTCCTGATAAATGGATTGTCCCTTGGAGGTTCTATATGAGCATCTCCCGCCGTGATTTCATGAAACTGGTTGGTGCCTCGGTGGCCTCGCTGGCCCTGACGAGTTGCAGGATTCCCCTGCCTGTTTCGTGTTACGCGCCTATGCCACCCTCACCCTTCCCAACCTATCCCATAACCGCCAAAGGCCGCCTGCGGCGCTGCTGGCTGAGCTTCGGCGAACTGGCGCAGACAACCATTCAAGGTTCCAGCCAGGGGAACACCGACAACATCTTCCGCGAGCAACTGATCGCTGAACACCGCTTCGCGCTTGACGAACTGGTCGCCAGCGGCGAACTCACCCCCTCCGTAGCCGACCTGATCCAGGAAGCCTACGATGCGGCAGTCTATCACGTCTGGCGTTCGAACGCCCCGATGACATGCTACGAACCCATGATCGTGGATTACGCCCCTGTCAGCGCGAGTGTGCTCGTTAAACAGTCCGAGGTTCTGAACGAGGTCGGAGACGGGAGCTCCATTGACCCGGAAACCCTAGCAAAAGCCCGGGCTGCCCTTGAGCACGATATGGCCTTTTACGCCCTGACCGACGCGGAAGTCACCAGCCTGTATGAGCGCATCGTTACCGAATGGCAATCCCAGGAGCAAACCATCCCGGCTTTTGAAAATATGGAACTGGAAATCACCCCCGACGCCAAAGCCGCCGCCCAGTTCATCATCAGTCTGTTCACCGGTCAATGACCACCGTCCGTCCCCGCATCCAATCGCTTATCTTCGAAGTCACCCAGGACTGCAACCACGCCTGCCTGCACTGCTACAACGTTTGGCAACCGGCGAGTCGCTCCTCTTATCCGCGCGGCGAACTCGATACCTCCCGGACCCTTGACCTGCTCACCAAAGCCCTGGACGAGACCGTCTGCTCCCACGTCACTCTGACGGGCGGCGAGCCACTGCTGCGCCCCGACCTGCCCCGGATCCTGGAGTTCCTCCAGAAGCGCCGCGTCCAGGTGACGGTCATCAGCAACGGGCGCTTGCTCGAATGAACAGACCGTGCAGGTCCTGATCCAGCGCGGCGTTGGGCTGTTCGAACTGCCGTTGCTCAGCCATCGAGCGCGAAGTTCACGATGAACTCTCGGGCGCACCCGGCGCGTGGGAGGCGGTCCTGTCCGCCATGGCAAATGTCCGCTTGCAGCATGGACAAGTCGTTGCCGCGTTTGTTGCCACGCGCAAGAATATCGAGCATCTACGTGAGACCATCCGGCTGGCATTCGCCTTCGGGGCACGCGGGATCATGCTCAACCGCTTCAACCCGGGCGGGCGCGGCCGGGAGCATCTCGAAGAATTGCTGCCAACCGTTGAACAGGTTCGCGCAGCGCTCACCGTGGCCGAAGCCGCAACAGTGGAATTCTGCCTCCCCATTTCGTGCTCCATCCCCATCCAGCCCTGCCTGATCGATATCAGCCACTTCCCGCACCTGGGTTTCGGCTTTTGCGCCGCCGGAAGCGAACGCGCCTATTATGCCCTCGACCCGCTGGGGAACCTGCGTCCCTGCAACCACAGCGACACCATCCTGGGTAATCTGTTTGAAGAATCGTTTGCCGACCTGATCGCCCCCGAGCGCATGTCCGCCTTCACCTGCGCCATCCCCGGCTTCTGTACGGATTGTGCCCGCCGCCTTGAATGCCAGGGCGGATGCAAAGCCTCAGCGCAGGTCTGTTACGGCTCACTCACGGCAGAAGAGCCGTTCTTACGGCAAAATCAACTCAGTGACACCAAAATCAATCCCACCATAGCACCCTGCATTCCGATTAGTCCAAGGGGATAATTCGCTTCCTTGCGGACCAGCACCGAGATCACCGCAAATGGATACTGGCGTTCGACGAGCTTATTCCAGAGGGCAAGGAGAAAAGCGATACGGTAACGTGGGCAGGGCGTTGAGAATCCTTAATTCTTAGGCATTCGGATCAAGTTTAAAGTTTACTCCAATCCTTCAAGGCGGTATAATCGTACAATCTACATGTTCGGAAAGGAGATTCAAAGATATGAAACTCAGTGCTCGCAATCTCTTGAAAGGCAAAGTGGTCAAGATCATGCGTGGGGCAGTCAATGCCGAGGTCACCATCCAACTTCCGGGCGGGGAACAAGTCGTTTCTATCATCACCAATGGATCGGTTGATTCCCTTGGATTGAAAGAAGGCAAGGAAGCTTATGCTGTGATCAAAGCCTCAAGCGTGATGATCGCAGTTGACTGATATCGCAGCCCCGCAATGATGCAGCCCTCCCGTTTCCGGGAGGGCTGACTGTTTATTTCACTTCCACCAATTCCACATCCAACACCAGGGTGGCATTTGGCGGTGACACTGCCTCCCGCACCGCGTTCCCCGTAGACCAGGTTCAGCGGGATGGTCAACTGCGCCTTGCCACCGATATTCATCAGGGCAATCCCCTCATCCCAGCCTTTGATGACACGGCCCTGCCGAGTACAAACTCGATCGGTTCTCCGCGGCTGACGGATGAGTTGAACACCTTACCATCCGGGAACTTGCCGGTATAGTGCACTTTGACGGTCTTACTCGCAATGAGCCTGTGCACCCATCCCGGCTGTTAGTTTCGTTGTATTCCAGTCCACTTGCAATTTTCATGGTATTTCCCAAGGTAGTGACGAATACGCAATCTATCCTGCGGTGGAATAAAGCGCAATTGTACTGCAATCTCCCATGATATAATTTTCTTACCGTACTGATTTAGGAGCACAGGGAATGACGAACACCCTGTAAAAAACCAACGCTTTTCCGGGCAACTCAACCCGCTGGTTTTGATTCCGGCCGGGGGCGTATGCCCCCGGTTTTGTTTTCGACTACAGGATCGTCTATGCTCTCTGCACATCATCTCACTAAATCTTACGGCCTCCACACCGTTCTCCAGGACATCACCTTCATCATCTCCGCTGGCGAACGCCTCGGCCTGATCGGTCCAAACGGCTGTGGCAAGACCACGCTGATGCGCATCCTCACCGGTCAGGAAATACCTGATTCCGGAACAGTGGCGCACACGCAGCCCGGCCTGCGGATTGGCTACCTGCCCCAGGGCTTTGACCTTGACCCGTCGCTGACTCTGGCCGAAGCGTGTGCACCCGCATCCCAGTACGGACCTCGAAGTCTGCGATCTGTTGAATTGGCCATCGCCCTGGCCGAAAACCCCAGCAATAAAAATCTCCAGACCCAATACGACGAGGCCCTCGACCAGCTTTCCGACGTCCAACTTTCAACCCGCAGACATCCTCGCCCCGCTCGGCCTGGCAGACATCGCCCCGGACCACCGCGTCGGCGAACTGAGCGGCGGGCAAAAGACGCGCCTCCTGCTGGCGCGGCTGCTGCTCCAATCCCCCCACCTGCTGCTGCTCGATGAACCCACCAACCACCTTGACATCGCCATGCTCGAATGGCTGGAAGACTGGCTCAAGCGCTTCCACGGCGCGGCGCTGATCGTCTCGCATGACCGCACTTTTCTCGATCAACACCGTCTCGATCCATCCTCGAACTCGACCCATCCACGCATGGAGTGCGCCTCTACCCAGGCAATTACAGTGACTACGTGGAACAAAAATTGTCCGAGCAGGAACATCAGTTGCAGACTTATCACAACCAGCAGGCTGAAATCCGCCGAATGCGGCAGGATATTATCCGCACCAAACAACAGGCTCTGAATGTTGAACTGACCACCACCTCACGGGAACCGGGCGTGCGGCGCTATGCCAAGAAAGTTGCCAAAAAGGCATTATCCCGCGAAAAGAAACTGGAACGTTTCCTCGAATTGGACGATCTTGTCGAACGCCCACGTCCCTCCTGGCAGATCAAACTTGACTTTGCCGCGCCAGATCATGTCAGCCGGGATGTGCTGGTGACCGAGAACCTGTCCATTGGCTATCCCGGTCATGAACCGCTTTTGACCAGACTTCCGCCTTCAAATTCGCGGCGGGGAACGGGTGGCGCTGACGGGTCCGAACGGCTGCGGGAAAACGACCTTGCTGCGCACCATCGCCGGGAAACTGGAACCAGTATCCGGGTCTGTTCGGCTCGGTCCGTCCGCCAAACTCGGATACATGACCCAGGAACAGGAACACCTCGACCTGACTAAGAGCCCACTGGAAATCATCCAGGGCGCCGGGATATTCAACCAGACCGAGGCCGCGCCACTTCCTTCACTTCTACCTGTTCAGCGGCGACGACCCGCTGCGCCCGACGGGAAGCCTTAGTTATGGCGAACGCTCCCGCCTGGAACTGGCCCTGCTGGTGGCGCAAGGCTGCACCTTCCTGCTGTTGGATGAACCCATCAATCACCTTGACATCCCCTCCCGGGCGCGCTTCGAGCAGGCGCTTGCCAAATATACCGGCACGGTGCTGGCCGTCGTCCACGACCGCTATTTCATCGAACGATTTGCAACGAAGATGTGGGTGGTGGAGAACGGTGGGATCAAACAACAGGTCACGAGTGAACCATGAATGTTTGAATAAACCCTCTCGAAAAGCGTGTCCTGCGGATTATTGCACCCTGTTGGAATAGTCGATGAAGCGGTTGACCGGTTAAATAGAAAATGCCCGAGTTTATGGGGATAAACAAAAAGCCAGGTTTCCCAAACCCCCTTTGGGGGTCTTCGGGAAACCTGTTCTCTAATACCAGGTTCTTTACCTGACTATTTCACTTCTACCAGCACGGCCCGGACGAGCACCCGGTACTGGTAGGTTCCAGTAGCTGTATCAAAGCCGCGGCAAGTGACCAGGGTGACCCAGGGTAGTTCCTCGTGTTTCATGAATGCATTGACATTGCCGGGTCCCACCTGCATGACGCTGCGCACCTCGTACACATATTGGGCTCCGCCGGCATGGATGATGACTTTGTCGCCATACCAAAGGGTATTAATATAGCGGAACGGACCGGCTGTATTGTCGGCGTTCCAGACGTGCCCGGTCAGGACAGAGTTGCCCGTCCAGGTTGGGTAGGCCGAGCCTTGCAACCAACCGGCGTTATTGCCTAGCCATGAGACGTCCCACTCACCCTTCGTTTGCGGTACGCCGACAATGTTCATTTTCACACCGAGCGTTGGGATTTCCAGCCACAGTTCGCCCATGGCAGAGTAGGTCTTGTCATCCGGCTGGACGGGCAGGAGCGTTAGGCGGTTCGGAGCGAAGCCGGTGGCAGGCAGGGCTCTCACAGCTGCCAGAATGGATATCCCAAAATTACGGGTAAAGTCGGTGCCTGCAGTCACACCATCGCCAGCCAGGCTTGTGCCGACCAGGTCGGTTATGGATGTAGTCCCACAGACGATTAGGCGGTAGGTTCCATTCGGTAGAGCGACACCACCATTGATGCTCAGTGTGGCGACGAATGGACCAACGCCACCGTTGTTGGAATAGGTGACCGAGTTGATGGTAACTTGAATATCACCACCGATGACGCCATCAATGCAGGACAAGGTCTGGAGGCCGTCGCCGTTGTCACGGACAAGCAGGTAGTTGTCCGGGTTGCTGGCATCGTCTGGATCCGAATTCCCGGCAGGGTTATATACATCCTTGCTGAAAGAAACCAGCAATTGTGTGAGATCAACCGTGACAATTTCATTTTCATCAATATGACCATCACCGGAATCCAGCACGCTTCCAATGCCGTTGGTAACGATAACAGGGGCGGTGGTATCGACCACCCATGTATAGGTGGCAGAGCTACTGTTAGTCGCCAAATCAGTCACCTGCACCATGAAGGTGTGAGACCCATCAGCCAGCGGTCCAGCATAGGACTGAGTGCTCCCCGTATCGCAAGCCATATATGCGCCGAGATCCAGTTTGCAATCGACTGCCGCTGGGCTTCCACCAGTTGTGAACGTAAAGGCAGCAGAAGTGCTGTTGGTCGGGTCGGTCGGATGGGTATCAACCACTACGGTTGGCGCAGTGGTATCGTAAATTACTTGATTGTCTGAACTTGTGCTGGCCGTGCTATCGTTGCCAAGAGCATCTTGGACTGCGGCCGCCTTTATATTCGCAATGACTGTGCCGTCACCGGCCATTCCACTGACCGCCACGTTGTATGTAGCGCCACTACCCGTCACGGTTACAATGGTTGCCCCGGCAGAACCGGACAAATCAACGTCAATACTGCCAAAACCGGTTACAAATTCGCTGAAAACCACCGTGAAATTAATCGGACTAGCATTGGTCGGATCAGCCTGACCGGCAGCCTGGTCGATCGTCACGGTTGGTCCGACACTATCGTAAGTAACACTATTATCAGTACTGGATGATGCAGTATTGCCATTCCCGGCTGTATCCGTTGCAGCACCTGCACCGATGTTCGTTGTCAACACACCTTGCAACATGCCACTCACCGCTACATTGTACGTAGTCGGTCCGCCTGTCACTACAGCAGTGCCTGAGGAGAGTGTGACATCTGTGTTGATAAAGCCACTTATCGATTTTGAGAAGACTACCGTGAAGTCAATCGGCGAAGTGTTGGTCGGATCTGCCTGACCTCCTGCCTGGTTGATCGTCACCGTCGGCACCGTCCGGTCTATGGTGACCGTCGGTCCATCGGTCTGGGCTATATTGTTACCAGCCGTATCCGTAACCCCGCTGGCCGCCATTCTCACAATCAGCGTTCCCTCCGTACATAAGGTGATTGTGACCGGGTAGGTGTTTCCAGTTGGCCCACCCATCGCAAATGTACACCCGGTCGCCGTGCCTGTGTTGGAGAGTCCCCTGCTGCAAACCCAGCTACCACCTCACTGAAGATCGCATCAAACACCGGACTGGCCACGTTCGTGATGTTGTCCGTGTTCGAGATCCCAGAGTCAGATCCAGCCTGAAGATCAAAGGTCACCATCGGGGAAGTGGTATCGTAAGTAACTGTATTATCAGTGGAAGTTCCATCTGTATTTGCATTTCCGGCCGCATCAGTGGCCACACCTGCCGCAACATCTGCAATGACCGTACCATCACCAGCCATCCCACTAACTGCCACGTTGTAGGTCGTGCCACTGCCGCTCACCGTCGCTGTCGTCGCTCCGGCTGTCCCGCTCAGAGTCACATCGCCGGTGGCAAAGTCCGTGGTATCCTCATTGAATACCACTGTGAAGTCGATCGGGCTAGAATTGGTCGGATCTGCCTGACCTCCTGCCCGGTTGATCGTCACCGTCGGGGAAGTGGTATCGTAAGTAACTGTATTATCAGTGGAAGTTCCATCTGTATTTGCATTTCCGGCCGCATCAGTGGCCACACCTGCCGCAACATCTGCAATGACCGTACCATCACCAGCCATCCCACTAACTGCCACGTTGTAGGTCGTGCCACTGCCGCTCACCGTCGCTGTCGTCGCTCCGGCTGTCCCGCTCAGAGTCACATCGCCGGTGGCAAAGTCCGTGGTATCCTCATTGAATACCACTGTGAAGTCGATCGGGCTAGAATTGGTCGGATCTGCCTGACCTCCTGCCTGGTTGATCGTCACCGTCGGCACCGTCCGGTCTATGGTGACCGTCGGTCCATCGGTCTGGGCTATATTGTTACCAGCCGTATCCGTAACCCCGCTGGCCGCCATTCTCACAATCAGCGTTCCCTCCGTACATAAGGTGACTGTGACCGGGTAGGTGTTTCCAGTTGGCCCACCCATCGCAAATGTACACCCGGTCGCCGTGCCTGTGTTGGAGAGGTCCCCTGCTGCAAACCCAGCTACCACCTCACTGAAGATCGCATCAAACACCGGACTGGCCACGTTCGTGATGTTGTCCGTGTTCGAGATCCCAGAGTCAGATCCAGCCTGAAGATCAAAGGTCACCGTCGGAGCAACGGTATCAACCGTCAGGGTTGCATCGGTATTGTCATTGTTCGTGACAGTATTCGTGGTGGTGACACTCGTAACCGCAGCCAACATGGTTTGAGCATTGGTGGGCGAGGTGATAATGTCATAAGTGATCAGGTATTGCGTTGCAGTGGTGGTAACAGGGATGCTGAGACCTGAAAATGATGCTGTTGTGCCAGAGAACGTAACGCCGGTGCCCACTGCAGTGTCTGTGGCATCCCACTCACTGGGAATACTTCCATTATCCAGCCACAACTTGACGCCCAGGGCAGCGACATTCGCCAGGCCTGTGCCTGATCCAGTAACTGTCAGGGCAGTGATCGTATCTGTGCCTGAACTCGTGACAAGCGTAAAAGCGGATACGGCTTTATTTGTATCTGAACCTTTAACAAACTTGCTCGCCGGGGTTGTTCCATCACCAACAGTGGTGTCGGGCCCCGTATTGGTTGCGACGTTTAGCATCCCAGTGGTTGCTGAAAAGTAGGTGTTATTCGTATGTGTGGCAGGAGAAGTAGTGGAACCCCAAGTGCCTGAAGCCCGACCCACTCCTCCCAGCGAGAGCGAATTCACATTGATAATTAGACCAGCACCAATATTCGCCAGTGCACCACTGATGTCAATATTGCCGCCAACCGAGGTACCTGTCGCTATGGCTTTTGCGCCAGAGTTGCTTAGGTTGAGGTTGCTATAGGCTGTGGCGTTCACCGTTTGGGCTCCAGCAGCGTTGTAATTGACCGTGTTGCCGACCGCAGTTGCCGTAAGCGTAGTAATCCCGGATGTGCCACCCAGATTCAGTGTGCCGGTTGCACTGTTAGTCAAGCCACCTGTGCCGGAAAGCGCTGTGCCAACCGTTAGGGTGTTGTTGTTGGTAAGAGTTACACCCGTGACGGTAACGCTTGGGATTGAGAATGTCCCGGTCAGAGCTTGCGAATTTGTATTAAAAGTGTGTACGCCTGTTCCAGCAGTGAACGTTCCCGTTGCATTGTTGGTAATACCGCCGCGGAAAATCACGGCGGAATTGCCCGAGTTGTTCCAGGTTGCTCCGTTGTTAACGGCCACCAGGCCTGTGAAGATCTTGACGCCAGTGGCAGACGAGATCGTCAGGTTGCCGCTGGTTCCACCTCCGACAGTGGTTGTACCTGTTACGGTTAATGCAAAGCCGGCAGCGGTGAAGGTTGTACCATTCCCAATAACAAGATTTCCACCAATGGTCAAGCCAACTACCGTTGTGGTGGTTGCCGTACCGCTCAGGGTCAGGTTGCCACCGATCGCCGTTGTACCAACAGCCAAGGTCTTGGCGCCACTGCCACTGAGTCCGAGATTGTAATAATTTCCGGTATGCACCGTCTGGGCCGCGCCGGTGTAATTGACCGTGTTACCAACCGCAGTTGCCGTAAGTGTAGTAATCCCGGATGTGCCACTCAGATTCAGTGTGCCGGTTGCACTGTTAGTCAAGCCACCTGTGCCGGAAAGCGCTGTGCCAACCGTCAGGGTGTTGTTATTCGTCAGCGTTACACCCGTGACGGTAACGCTTGGGATTGAGAATGTCCCGGTCAGAGCTTGCGAATTTGTATCAAAAGTGTGCACACCTGTTCCAGCAGTGAATGTACCCGTTGCGTTCTTGCTAATACCGCTGCGGAAAGTCACGTCGGAATTGCCCGAGTTGTTCCAGGTCGCTCCGGCATTGATCGTGACCAGACCAACAAAAATCTTCGCGCCAGTGGCAGAAGAGATCGTCAGGTTCCCGCTGGTTCCTGAGCCAATAGTCGTCGTGCCAGTTACAGTTAATGCATAGGCGCCATGAGAAAAGGTGGTGCCGTCTCCAACCATAAGATTGGAGCTCACAGTGATCGCACCACCGGAAGTCTTAGTGCCTCCATTACTGGTGCTTAGATTATTGTAGTTGAAGGCAGGAATGGTTTGAGCGCCTGCACCATTAAAGTTCACCGTGTTACCGGCCGTCACATAGCCGCCGGTACCGAATGTGGCGGTCGGGCTAAATGTATTTGCAACACCAATGGTTCCGGCAGCTAATGTTACATTATTGGCGCCTGCGCGGGCGCCGCTGATCGTCAGGTTGTAATAATTGACCGCTCTCACCGTTTGCGCGCCTGTACCGTTGTAATTGACCGTGTTGCCGACCGCAGTTGCCGTAAGTGTAGTGATCCCGGATGTGCCACCAATATTCAGCGTGGAACTCGCGGTCTGTATCAGACCACCTGAACCGATAAGCGCTGTGCCAACCGTTAGGGTGTTGTTGCTGGTAAGGGTCACCGCCGCACCAGCAACAGTAACGCTTGGGATTGAGAACGTCCCGGTCAGAGCTTGCGAA
The DNA here is from genome assembly GCA_963760315.1 of uncultured Chloroflexia bacterium. Lineage (GTDB taxonomy): Bacteria > Chloroflexota > Anaerolineae > Anaerolineales > Villigracilaceae > UBA877. Next base: position 116,439 of record CAVXCK010000003.1, on the reverse strand, counting down.
TTTGTATTAAAAGTGTGTACGCCTGTTCCAGCAGTGAACGTTCCCGTTGCATTGTTGGTAATACCCCCGCGAAAAATCACGGCGGAATTGCCCGTATTGTTCCAGGTTGCGCCAGCATTGATCGTGACCAGACCAACAAAAATCTTCGCGCCAGTGGCAGACGAGATCGTCAGGTTGCCGCTCGTTCCACCTCCGACAGTGATTGTACCTGTTACGGTTAATGCAAAGCCGGCGGCGGTGAAAGTGGTACCATCCCCAATAACAAGATTTCCACCAATGGTCATTGCAGCCACGGTTGTGGCTGTTGCCGTGCCACTTAATGACAGGTTGCCATTGATGGTTGCATTCGTCAATGTCTTTGCACCGGAACCGGAAAGCGTAACATTGTTGAAGGTATAGGCAAATGGAGCAATGGACTGCGCGCCACCATTGAAGTTGACAGTACCAGTGTTCGCCGTAAATGTCCCGGCAGCGCCACTCATGAACGTGCCACCGGCATTCAGGGTTCCTGCTCCGGAGAATGTGATCCTGGAGGCAGTGCCTGCCGAGGTAATATTCCCAGAAATGGACGCAGTTCCGGTGGAAATAAGGATCTGACTTAGCCGGGCGGCACCAGCGGTAGCTTGCAGGTCGACTGAAGCGGCGGAAAATGTGCCAGCACCCACATCAATAGTATTAGAACTGCCGCCAACTCCCTGGCGTTGTATGGTGACAGCGCCGCTCACCGTTAATGACGCTGTTGCGTCAGCAAGGTTGATCGCAGCAGCCCCGGCAGCACCATTGGTGAAGTTGATTGTGGCACATTGCGCGGAGTATCCGGATGGGATAGTTACGATGACATTGGAATTGATGGTAACATCATCAACAGCGACCGGTACAGACAAACCTCCCCATGTTGCTGTGTTGTTCCAGCTGCCTGTAACGGATGCCACTCTTGCCGCCGCGTGCGCCGTCTTAACCGGTAGCACCGCCAGCGCCAGCATGACAATCATCAACGCAGCAATGATTTTGGTCATGGGCGAGTGGTATGATGGTTTCTGCAGGTTTCTTCTCCAGAATCACAAATACATGCATCAGCGCAGAGGCTTTACCCTCTGCAAGCACGCGTCGGATGCAGGCAAGCCAATACAGTGCAACAAAGTTGCAAGATATTTAATGATACCCGAGAATAAAAATCTGTCAATGGTTGTGATAATTTGAACACCTGCATCCAGCGCGAGCGGACTTCTTCGGCACTTACCCGATGATCAGAGGTTATTTACTGCATTGGAATAATCATCCAGCGAGCCGTCGTTCACGACCGTTATTTCATCGGACGATTTGCAACAATGTTGTGGGTGGTGGAGAACGGTGAAATCAAAACGCGACGTGACAATTGAAAAGAAGGCACAATATTAACGGACCTCTTAAATAGCGCAACTTCCAGAATTAAAAAGACATCTAACCCATCCGTTCCATTCTTGGATGGCCAAATGGAAAGTGCGCAGATTCTTGTGCTATCATTGGGCGCATTCTCCTTCCGATTGGAAAACGATATGCGTCTCAAAGCGAACCTCACCCTTTTTGCCGTGGCAATCATATGGGGCACAGGTTTCATTACGCAGGGCATTGCCGGGCAATATCATGTAGCTTATCTTTTCAACGGCGCAAGTTTCATGCTCGCTGCAGCCATTCTGATCCCATTCATTCCGCGCGGCAAGAAACTCAGCCGCGAGCAGTGGAAGTGGATGCTCATTGCGGGTGTGATTCTCTTTATCGCCACAGCGCTGCAGCAGGTTGGCCTTTTGTACACCAAGGTCGCCAACGCCGGTTTCCTAACCAGCCTTTATGCTGTGGTCACCCCATTTCTGTTATGGCTTGGATTCCATGAACGCCCGCATTGGATGGATCTTGTTGCAGTAATTGCGGCAAGCATCGGGGCGTATTTCCTATCGACAGCAGGAAAAGGTTTCCAATTTCAAAATGGCGACAGCCTGGAATTAATTGGGGTGATTTTCTGGGGACTGCATTTCGTTGTGCTGGGGAAATTTGCATCCCGTTTTGAACCAATCTCCTTTGCCGCTGGGCATTTCTTTGTCACCGGGTTTCTCAATTTCATAATGGGTTTGGCATTCGAGAGGCTTTCGCAGCTCGCACCCTTACCGCTGATTGGTGCAATTCTTTATCGGGCGTCTATCTCCATTGGAATTGGATACACCCTGCAAGTCTGGGGACAGAACCACACCCCACCTACTGACGCAGCCCTCATTCTTGGGCTGGAAGCTGTTTTCGCCGTAATCGCAGCCTGGTTCGTTCTCAAGCAAACTCTGCTTCCCGTTCAAATTTTGGGGTGCATCATCATCTTAGTCGCCGTGATGTTTTCGCAATTAAAAAATCTGAACCACGCCAAATCCTGACAGCCTGCGCGGCACATTCCCCGGTCCAAACGGATGACCCTCCCTGGAACGGAAATTCCTCACAATAGACCCGCCTCCAGGCGTGGATAATTAAGGCTAAATTAGCCCCGGGAGATTCGAATTTAAAATCCACCATCCCTGTTCTATCCGCTTGAAGGGTTGAGGATGACGAAAACCCATCTCACAAATAAATTACATCCATCACTACCCCTCCCATCATGACTCCTGTACACTGTTGTCATGGCGATTGAAACCCCTGAAATCCGAAAGATCCGCGTAGGCTGCCCGGCCCACAACTGCGGCGGACGCTGCCTGCTCATCGCCCACGTTCAGGACGGCAAGATCACCCGCCTCGATACCGATGACCGTCCGGACACGCTGGCCGCGCCGCAATTACGCGCCTGCGTGCGCGGGCGTGCCTATTTGCGCCGCCAATATCACCCCGACCGGTTGCTGACCCCGCTTAAGCGGGTTGGAAGGCGCGGGGGCGGAGAATTCCGTCCGATTTCGTGGGACGAGGCGCTGCGAAACCGTCGCGACCCAGTTCGAACGGGTCAAGCGCCAATACGGTTCATCCGCATTATTTGTCCCCTACGGCACGGGCAGCTACAACCAGCTCAACGGCTCGCACGTCGCCCGCCGCCTGATGAACCTGTATGGCGGATGTCTGGGCATTTACAACTCGTACTCGTGGGCCGCCACCAACCTCGCCACGCCCACCGTCTATGGCACGCTCGTCACCGGCAACCAGCGCCAGGACTGGCTGAACGCCAATACATCCTCATGTGGGGCTGGAACCCTGCCGAGATGCGCGACGGCACCAACAGCGATTATTTTGTCAAACTGGCGCGCCAGGCAGGGGCGCGCGTGGTGTGCATTGACCCGCGTCACTCCCTGAGCGCCGCGGCGCTGGCCGATGAGTGGATCCCCATCCGCCCGGGCACCGATGCAGCCATGATGAGCGCCATGGCCTACGTGATGCTAACCGAAAAGTTGTACGACGCCGATTTCGTCCGCACGCATTGCGTGGGTTTCGACGCTGAACAGATGCCCGTGGAGGGCGCGGAGAGTTACAGCGATTACATCCTGGGCGTGCGCGACGGACTGCCCAAAACCCCGCAGTGGGCTGAAGTCATCACTGCCGTCCCCGCCGCAACCATCGCCAGGATTGCCAGCGAGTATGCCACCAGCAAACCGGCGGTGCTCTACCAGGGCTATGGGATGCAGCGGCGTGCCTATGGCGAGCAGGTGGTGCGGGCGGGCTGTGTGCTGGCGGCGATTACCGGCAATGTGGGCGTACCAGGCGGTTGGGCGAGTGGTTTGGGATTACAGGCCCCGGATGGCGGCGAGTTGGTGGACAGTTTTCCCCACCGGGGAGAATCCGGTTAAAGCCGAAATCCCGGTCTTTCTCTGGACCGAAGCCTGTCTGCGTGGCAAAGAGCATGACAGCGGCTGACGGTGTACGCGGCGCGGACCGCCTCGACAATGACATCAAGTTGATTTATGCCGTGGCGACCAACTGCCTCATCAACCAGCACGCCGACATCAACCGCACCGCTGGAATTCTGCGCGATGAAACGAAAGTGGAATTCATTGTCGCGCAGGATAATTTCCTGACCTCCACCGGCACGTTTGCCGATATCATCCTGCCCGCCTGCACGCAGTTCGAAACCTGGGGCGTGGAAGACGGCTGGAAGTACGGCGACGAAGTCATTCTCCAGCCCAAACTGGTCGAGCCGCCCGGCGAATGCAAGTCCGATTACCGCATCTGCGCCGAATTGGCGAAGCGGCTGGGCATTGGCGAAGCTTTCACCGAAGGACGCGACGAGAAAGCATGGGTGGAGTTTTGTCTGGGTGAATTCCGGCGGATCCGATTCCCGGAACTGCCCACGCTGGAAGAGTTTATCGAGCAGAACATCGGAGCGTGGACCCGTCCGGTCACACAACCGGAGATCGCCTTTGCGGACTTCCGCCGTGACCCGGAGAAGTTCCCATTAAAAACCCCCAGCGGAAAGATCGAGATCTTCTCGAAAGCAGTTGTTTGATCTGGGCAACCCGGAAGAAATCCCGGCAGTGCCGAAATATATTCAAGAATGGGAAAGTCCGTTTGGCGAGCGCCGCGAGGGAGGTCTGCCGGCGATGTTCTTCGTCTGCATAGGGACTCGACTAAGAAATCCGCAAATAACAGTAAACCGGAGACGTCCGAAGAGATTGCCTCGGGCAAAGAATACCCTCGCAAGGATATTTACCCGCTTCAAGCGATTGGACACCATACCTTGCACCGCGTTCACTCCACGCACGACAATAACGACTGGCTGGAGGAAGCCTTCCCCCAACGAGTATTTATCAATCCGATCGACGCAACCGTGCGGGGTATCCGTGATGGCGACGAAGTCAAAGTGTTTAACGAACGCGGTGCACTGGTGCTGCCCTGCCGCATCACATTGCGCATCATGCCTGGTGTAGTGGATATTCCCCAGGGCGCATGGTACGAGCCGGATGAGAATGGCGTGGATCACGGCGGTAATGTCAATGTGCTGACATCCCACAAGTGGACACCATTCGCATTTGGGACAGCGCAGCACACGATCATGGTTCAAGTGGAATGCTGCATGTCAAACGGCAAAAGTCAATCGTCAAGAGCATGGACTCCAACGATAAACCTTCGACGGAGGTCATCATGACCTACGCCTTTACCTTTGATGCAAGTTCGTGTTCCGGGTGCAAAGCCTGCCAGGCTGCCTGCAAGGATAAGAATAATCTTCCGCTTGGCGTACTCTGGCGGCGTGTATACGAGGTCACCGGCGGCGAGTGGACGCAAACTGGCGAGGCCTGGACAAGCACTGTCTTTGCCTACAATCTATCCATCGCATGTAATCATTGCGTCCATCCCAAGTGCGCAGGGGTCTGCCCCGTGGATGCTTATGAGGTGCGGGCGGATGGAATTGTCCTTATCAACACACAGAAATGCATCGGCTGTGGATATTGCGCCTGGGCCTGCCCTTATGACGCGCCGCAAGTTGATCAATCCGCAGGGCATATGACCAAGTGCGATCTATGCTATGACAATCTCGATGCTGGTCTCGCCGCCTGCTTGCGTGGCCTCCTGTCCGCTGCGATGTCTGGATCTGGTAGAAATCAATAACGAGGGAATTGAAAATCAGGGACTGGTGTTATGGAAAATCCCGGGAGCGGAGCACCCGTTCCCATTGTCAACGCTTTCAAGAACAGAACCTCATCTGATCATCAAACCGCACCCCGGGGTAAAACAGGTTGGCAAGGGGACCCAGGTAAGCAATCGAGAAGAAACCTCTCCAGCAAATCCCCGTGCAACAGCTAGAGGCGAAATTCCTCTCATCATTTTCACCCTGCTTGTGCAAATGGCGATCGGTGCATTCGGGACAATCTGTCTGATTTATTGGGGGCTCAACAATAAACTGGTTGCCGGCCGGATCACCTTGCTGCCATTCGTGGCAACCGGTGTGGCGATTACGGTTGCCTTGTTTGGATCCTTCTTCCATTTGAGAACGCCTAAATATGCCTGGCGGGCAGTGAACCACCTGCGGAAATCGTGGTTGAGCCGTGAGATCCTTTTCACAGCCGGATTTCGCGGGATTATGGGCGATCCTCATGGGGTTGAAGTTGTTCCGAATTGGCACCTTATCCGGGTGGACAAGCCTCGCCGCGCTCACTGCGTTCTGCGGACTGGCCGCACTGTATTGCATGCAGCGCATCTACCAGCTCCGCAGTGTGACTGCATGGAATTCAACCCGCACACTGCTCGAATTCGCCATCTCAACCGTGGGATTGGGATGTTTGCTGACCGGTACCCTGCTCCCCCACGACGCCCCACCCGGCATCATTGTATGGATCGCCCTGACAGGGGTCATTGTTCTTCTACCAGCCATCAGAGTCACTCTATCAACCATGAATTCAACGAACTTAACGCCAAGTAAATGGAGAATTGGTCTGCTCCTGGCAGGCTTGCTTGGCGCGTTAGCAGTGGCCATCTGGCCATCCAGCATCGGAATGGGAAGCATATTCCTGGTCTTTTATATCGCTCCTGGCCGAAGAAGCCATCGGACGTTGGCTTTTCTTCGACCGGTGGAATCCCGGAATATAGATCAACAATCGCCAAAGCATCAATAATCGGCAGAGAAATGTCGCTACCGCATTATTTTCATAATACTATTGCTCTTGACATACTGTGTTATACATAGTATACTGTCGTCAATGGTGATGCTATGACAAACGAATCCTTTGAAAATGCAATCCTTGAAATGCGGCGCGGTGTGATCGTGCTGGCGGTTCTGAGCCAGTTGGACAAAGAGCAATATGGATACTCGCTCATCAACGGGCTCAAAGAACACGGCCTGGAAATCGACCAGGGCACGCTCTACCCCCTGCTCCGGCGGCTGGAAGGCCAGGGACTGCTCCAGTCCAACTGGCGCATCGAAGCTGACCGCCCGCGCCGCTATTATATGCTCAGCGATGAAGGCAGGATTCTCCTGCCCAGGCTGAAAGAAGAATGGACCGGAATTGTGTCCATGATGGAAAATATGTTGTAAGGGAGAAGGAGAAATGAAAATGAGTACAAACCTGATTGATGACTATGTGTCTGAAGTTGGACGCCGTCTTCCCAGGAAGACACACACCGACATCGAGGCTGAAATCCGCTCGATCCTGCAGGATATGCTCGAAGAGCGCAGCCAGAAAAACGGCAAACCGGTGGACGAAGAGATGACACTGGGTGTCCTGAAAGAATACGGCGCGCCCGAAAAAGTCGCTGCTACCTACCTGGGAGACCGTTACCTGATTGGTCCGCGGCTGTACCCCATCTTTATGCTGGTGCTGCGCATCGTGCTGATAGTGACCGGTATCCTGGCACTCATTGGCCTGGGCATCGCTCTTTCATCAAACAATCGGCAGCCCCCAGAATGCGTTCGAAACCATCATTAAGGCATTTGCCAACCTTGTCGCTTCCGTCATGACCGCCCTGGGCAATATCGTGCTCATTTTCGCCATCCTGGAATGGGCGCTCTTCCGAGCCGGAGCGAAGGTGGATATCAAAGGCCTGCCGAAAGAAAAGGAATGGGACCCGCGTTCACTGACCAAAGTATCCGCTCCCAACCAGGTCAAAATGGGCGAAACCATCGTGGAAATTGTCGGCTGTTTCGCGGCCATCGTTATCTTCAATTTCTACCCACAAATCATCGGTTTCACCCCGACATTGAACAGTGTCTTCGAGAACGGTAACTGGTCATCCGTGACCTTCGTCCCCTTGCTCTCCGCAGCCTTCTTCAACTATGTTCCTTATCTGACATTGGTGTGGGCAGCGACCATCATTCTGAACATCGTCCTGCTGCGCATGGGGCACTGGACCATCCTCACCCGGGTTTTTGGCACCGGCCTGAAGGTCGTCAATATCCTTATCGCCGGCGCCATGCTGGCCGGCCCGTCGCTCATCGCCGCCTCCACCCCTGCCCTGATCAGCGCCCTGGGCGACGCGGATGCCGCCCGGATCTTGATGAGCATGTTGACGACGGGAGTGCACATAGCTCTCTGGCTGGCCATCATCGGTGGAAGCATCGACGTCATCCGCATGATTTATCGGACGATCGAAGGTAGCAAATAAAAGAATAAATTTGAAGAGATCAAAATTAAACAGCCCTCCCAGAAAACGGGAGAGCTGTTTTTTTCCGGATCTATTTTCCCCTCATTTTCCACGTGATTAAAATTATCATCCAGATCCTATTCATTACTTCAGCAAGGGCTGCTGGGATCGCACGCCCGTCCTGCAGGCAATATTGGGCGAATCAGGCGATAGAACAGGAATACCACACAAACGCAGGAATAATGACCCTAAACTATGGGGCAATCGCCTGATCAAACATCAAAATACAGGCTCATTTCATAAGGATGCGGGCGGTTGCGAACGGCAAATATTCCTGGTTGCGTTTGAAATCAACCCACTGCCTGAGGAGCTCATCGGTGAAAACACCGCCTGCGGTCAGGAATTCGTGGTCAGTCTCCAGGGCGCGCAAAGCCTCGTCAAGCGAAGATGGCAGGGCTTTGATCTTGGAACGCTGCTCATCTGTCCAGGCGAAGACATTCTGGTCAATCGGCCCAAAACCAGCCAAGGTGGGATCAATTTTATTGCGTATGCCATCCAGACCAGCCAGGAGCATCCCGGCCAGCGCTAGGTAGACGTTACAGGTGGCATCGGGTGGGCGGAACTCCATGCGGGCGCTCTCAGGCTGGTTGGCATATTTAGGGATGCGTACCGCTGCACTGCGATTGCCAAGTGAGAAGAAGGCATTGACCGGCGCTTCGAAGCCGGGAATCAAGCGGCGATAGGAATTGGTGCTGGGGTTGGTCAGTGCCAGGAGCGCCGGGCCATGCGTGAGAAGCCCGCCAATGTAGTAGAGGGCTTCCTGCGAAAGACAGCCGTACCCCTTGGCATCATAAAAGACATTCTTGTTCTTTTTGAACAAGTGCTGGTGGAAGTGCATCCCGCTGCCGGCCTCACCGAAGAGCGGCTTGGGCATGAAGGTGGCAGTCTGGCCGTGAGTATGGGCGGTCATCTTGGTGACATATTTGATGACCATGGTGGCGTCCCCAGCAGAGATGAGACCCACCATCGGCGTTTCGATCTCCGATTGTCCCGGTCCGCCAACCTCGTGGTGGTGATACTTGACCAGCACACCCATGGTTTCCAGGTTCCTGACAATTTCTGTACGAAGTTTATACAAGGAATCTTTTGGGGGGAATGGCATGGTATCCGCCGTGCAACGGGATGTAGTGCCCATGCCCACCCGCGGCGCTGTTCCAATCTGCCTCACCGGAGGAGATGGCATAACTGGCGCGGTTCACGCCACTCTCGTAGGACACACTATCGAATATATAGAACTCGTATTCCGGTCCCCAACGGCTTTCGTCAGCAATGCCGGTGGATTTAAGGTATTCTTCGGCACGGATGGCGATATTGCGCGGGTCGTTCTCAAAAATCAGGTGAGTATCGGCTTCAAGGGTGGTGCAGATAAACGACAGGGTCGGCGTATCCCAAAAAGGGTCCATAAACGCAGTCACGAGATCGGGGACAAGTACCATATCACCGGCTTTTACAGATTTCAATCCCACCGCCGAACCGTCGAAACCAATGCCTTTCTTCACCAAGTCCGGGACGAACTGCCCGGATGGGATGGTCAGGTGGTGCCAGCGTCCCCACAGATCACAGAATTTCAAATCCACCATCTCAACATTAAAATCCTTGATATGCTTTAATGCCTGGTCAAACGTCTGGAACATAATACCTCCATTGGGATGGTTACAATTGTCTGTCGTTAATGCTTCACGGCTGGGCTGGAAAGGGTATGAATAAAAAAACGCCCGGGCTTGGGTCCGGGCACTACAGTTATGGGCGGCCTCCAAAAAACAATTCCCACCAGATACGCCAGTTGGGCTGTTCCACCAATTGCGGAACAAGTGCTGGTTCAGGTGTGGGAGTGACATTTTCGCCTGGCACAACCCCCACCGGATGTTCGCCTTCGCGCACCATTTTGTTCTCATAGGCCCACTCTTCCACTGCCACGTCCGATGTCGCATAAGCCACCTGACCAGCAAGGGCGGTCTGAGTCTGGATTACCGCAGTCGCCTCGGCACGCACTGCGTCCAAACGAGCAGTCAGGCGATCCAATTCCTCCATGCGACGGTTAAAATCCACCAGTAAAATGACTGCCAGGATAAAGCCGATGATAATTAAAATATTTCGCCACTTGACCGACATAATAATATCTTACCCCGTCACTGCTGGTTTGACAAGCCGGTGATCTCGCCGGAAAAGGTCCTCTACCGACTCGCACTCCTGGATAACCTGCACCTGTCCATGATCCAGCCAGACTACGGTAGGACGGCGACCGCCGTTGTAATTGCTGGACATACTCAACTGGTACGCCCCGCTAACCGGGACAGCCACCAGGTCCCCTTCCCGTACCTCCGGGAAGGGCAGCGCTTCGATCATCACATCCCCACTCTCGCAATACGGCCCAGCGAACCAGACCGGTTCTTTCACATGTCTTTCCGGACCCCGCACCGGCAGCGCTGAATAACGTGCTTCATACAACGCCGGACGCGGGTTATCAGCCATGCCACCATCCAGCAGTGCCCACACCCGGTCGGCCGTCTGCTTTACCGTTCCCACCCGGTAGAGTGCCACACCCGCCCGCGCCACCAAGCTGCGTCCCGGCTCCAGATGCAGACACGGCAACAAAAGGCTCCGTTCTTTGCAGCCCTGCACCAGGGTCCCAGCGATCAGGCAGATGTAATCAGCCATGTCAGGCTGTGGCAACTCGTCTTCGTGATAAGCCACGCCCCAGCCTCCACCAGGGCTAAGTGTCCAGCCCGCACCAAAGCCGATCGTCCGTGCCAGGTTGAGGGCACGTTCGATCCCCCATGCAAGCGGGGCGGGATCTCGAAACTGGGAACCTAGATGGAAATGGAGACCGGTAAGCGATAGGGCATGTTCCCGACATAGTTGAGCTGCTTGGAAGATTTGTGCGGTATCCATACCAAACTTGCTGCCAGCGTGGCCGGTCTGGGTATAGGCATGGGTTTCTACCGCCAGCCCGGGCTGGAAGCGCAGCCACAGGTCCGGCACGCTTCGCCGGTGGGAAATTTCGATTAGGCGCTGGAGTTCCGTCAGATTATCCACCACGACGACCCCGGCGTGTTCGCAAGCCGCTTTGAGGTCCGCCGCTGACTTGTTTACGCCGTGGGTCACCAGCCGCTCACGCGGTACACCTGCCGCAACGGCAATAGCAATTTCACCCGACCCAGTGCAATCAACCCAGAGACTGTGCTGCTGAGTCCACTCGGCAATGGCAAGGCACATAAAGGCTTTGCCAGCGTATGTAATGCCGCTCACGCCAGGATAGAATTCGGCCAGGGAGGATTGGTAATCTTCGAGCGCATTATCCAGCGTGGCGCGGTCGTAGAGATATAGCGGCGTGCCAAATTGGTCAGCCAGGCTTGTCAGGTCGCAGCCGTTGATGGTCAGAGAATTGTGTTCTATCGTAGTTGTATCGGGAAAAAGATTTAAGCGATCCATACAGTCTTTTTACCACAGAATCGGCCCACATGACCCGGAAGAAGAGAGGTCGGGGGAGAGCAAAAAGTTTTATGATCGCAATGGTGATTAAAACAAAAAACCCGCGTTTCCACGGGTTTGCTGTGCCGAAGGAGGGACTTGAACCCTCACGACCGTAAGGCCACTAAGCCCTGAACCTAGCGCGTCTGCCAGTTCCGCCACTTCGGCGTGCGGGTTGTATTTTATCCGAAACCAAGATTTTGTCAACCTGCAAGGGGGGTAGTTGCGCTTTCCTTCAAATAATCATTACACCTGACAGGCAGTTTGCCATGAATTTTTTCCATCCCCATCTCGAAACAATGGCGCGGTGAGGAGAGAATCTCGACCTCTTATCGCGAATGACGGTTCAATCCTTATCAACGGAACCAGCCATTTTATATGGCTGGTATTAATAAACTCTGGTTGATGGTCTATCAATAGCTTTTATCTGTTTTACGGGTCTACAATAGTCTCACAATTCGTGAAAGTATCAGTCCCGGCTCCTCCGTAACAAACATCTGTCGCGGCACCTCCATTGAGCGTGTCATTTCCATCTCCGCCGATCAGGACATCGTTGCCTCCCTGCCCCCGAAGGTCATCATCACCCCCACCGCCCAGGATGCAGTCAGTGCCATTACCACCGGCGATTTGGGTGGTTCCTGTATCCGAGCCGGCAGTACCCAAGAAGAGATCGTTGCCGCCCGTTCCATTACAAATTCCAATTCCAGTACACCACACAATGTTGGTTAAATTCATGGTGCACTGCGATGGTTTGAGTTGGTTGGCCGTAGGTGCTCCAAGGCTCAAATCATCCGCGGTGTGACCGGTACAATGTTAGCAGCCGCAGCCGCAGTGAGGACGCTGGCCAGCACCAGAACAACAAGAGCAAGAATGGCGAGTTGAGACAAAAGCCGTGTGTTCATCCAGAAGCCTCCTTGGAACTTGGCAGCCTCTTCGCGGGTTTTGAGCGATCTGGCTCCCAGGTTTTCTCCAGGAGCAAGGTCACATCCTCGGCCGGCGCCGGGCGGCCAAGCAGGTAACCCTGGGCCAGGGTGCACATGTGGGAACGCAGGAATTCCAATTGTTCTTCCGTTTCAACGCCTTCTGCAACCACATTCAAACCCAGGTTAATACCCTCCGTAATCATTGCACTGACCACGGTCGCGTTCTTCGGATTACTGATTTTTTCAATAACCAACCGATCTATTTTGATGCTGTTGATCGGGAATTGCTCCAAAGCCGAAAGGGAAGATTGACCGCCAATATTATCCACTGATAATTGTATGCCGAGGTCTGTCAATTTCTGCAAGTCGGGGAGAATCTTTGAAATGTTTTTAATTATGTTGGCTTCTGAAATCTCTATTTGCAGTGTTCGGGGATCCACGCCAGTTTTTCGCAGCACTCTGGAGATGCTTTCTGCAGGATCCCTTTCCAACTGAAACTCCGAGAGATTTATTGCCAGCGAAATCGGCATACCGGTTCTTTGCCATTTCTTAAATTGTGTGCACGCCACCTGTAACAGCCATTCGCCAATCTTGTCTATTAACCCCGTGCTTTCGGCTGCAGAAATGAATTCTGCCGCAGAAATCAGGCCGCGCTCCGGATGTTGCCAGCGCAAGAGAGCCTCTACGGTGGTGATTTTGCCATTCGCCAAGGACACAATTGGCTGGTAATAAACCTGAAATTCACCCCGCTCTATCCCTTGTTGCAGGTTGGCCTCCAATTCCTGGATTGACAATACTTCCATCAACCTTCCGTTACTTTCATCCAATACAAAGCGATAAGTAATCCGGTCTCCCTGTACGAGATAATGGTGTACCAATCCGTGCCTTTCATGGAGAATCAAGGAGTTATGACGTTCAGCCAGCTTCGCCAGGTCTTCCATGGTGACCACGTCAATTGCAGGGGATGACAACTCCAAAGTTCTGTTATGAATGTCTACCAGCATAGGAGAATACTTCAATTGTACGAGTGACTCCTGGCTGCGCCGCGCCACGATAATAATAATGGAAACAAGAGACAGTATCCCAACCAGGGAAATTCCCAGCCCAATCTTTGCATATTTGCGCAAGTCGGAGATAATAAATTCCTTTCCCAACAGAGAGAGTGTGTTTGCCTCTGTGCGAAAGCCGGTGAGGATTTTGGTTTCCGACGGTTTCAGAGGGTCACCCAGCAGTGGATCCGTCTTGGCGAGGAAGAAATGCACTTGGTCAAATAGAAGGGTCAGGCGAGGTGTGTATGTATCCTGCAATTCCCGCCCGGAACTCTCCCCGTCACCGTCACAGAAGGAGTGATCACAAGTGTATAGTATGGGGCCTGGTACTCGGTTTTCTGTTCCATGGCTGCAACGATCTGTTCGATTTGGCACAGGTCAAGGCTATTCTTGGTCGAAAAGGTATTCCCGCTAAACGGCGTTTCCTGCTCAACAGGGATCATCCGCTGCCATCCGCTGTTGGTCTCGATCACCTGAGCGGCAAGTTGGTGAGTTCCGGTCAAACCCTGCAAGTCATCTCCTGCCAGTGTGTAGTCGAATTGCAATTTGAGAATGCAGGATAATTTGGAAAACACAGGCTCGCCGGAATTCGACATTCTGAAATCGTAAACACCGGGAGGCACAAGTGCATAATAAGAGAATGCGCCGGTTAGCTGGTAAGTGACGTCATCCGGTACCGTGCGCCAGAGCGGGCGGGTGTATGCAAAATATCCCAGGACAAGAGAGGCAAAGGCCAGCAAGCCTAATACGAAGAATGTCCCCTCTATTATTCCACTCCAACTTCTGGTTACGCGACCACGGACCGGTGCAGGCATCCCCGTTCTTGGAACGATCGCCGTGGATCTTTTCGGTCTGAGTCCTTTCAACAAGGTGCCATGGGCGAAGCGGGTCAACACATTCCGAAAGCCTCGTTTTATTTTATCAAACCACTCCGATGAGGATTTCTTGTTCTTTCCTCCTCCCCGTTTGGACCGTCCCATCAATACTGCTGTCATCAGGATGCCTCCTGCTGCCCCGGCCATTATTGCCATATTTATCGGTAGTCGCAACCATTGCACCACTTTACCAGCCCCGGGGAGATGCATCCACAATTTACCGACCATTTCCGCCCGGGTTGGCTGGTACGAATCGGTCCAGGAATTATTGTCTCCCTTAAGGATAAAATGGTCAAGGTTTTTCCCGATGATACGATGGAAGACAAAATCCTTCAACTCGGCGCTACGGTAAACCACGATATCCCCAATCACGTAGTCGAACACCGGATGCACGATCACCAGTTCCCCAAGATGGAAACCCGGCTCCATGCTGTTGCCGGTTACAATCACATAGGCTGCCTGGCCTCCCAATTGGAGTGGTGCGAAAACGATCCAGGCAACAAAGACGAACACCAGGAGAAAGGCGGCCAAAACAGCTTGTGACCAGCGTCGGGAAGCACTCATGCGCAGCCTGACTTTCTACATGGAAGCGCGAGCTTGGACCGGTGGCACCTGGTTTCTTCGACCATAAAAAACCTCGAGAAGGTTCTTTTTCCAGGCAGGGTGAACATCAGCATCTGAATAAAGAGAATAAGGTTGGCCTTGTTAATCGGCAATGACCAGGCGCAGACTATCTGTTGTGGGACCAGAGGCGCCGGTCGTTATGCAGGTCACGTTCGTGCCACCGGCAACTGTACAGGTATACCAAGTGGAGCCAGCAGCCACCAACTTGATTCTCACCGTCGATCCGCCTGTGATTGCTGTAGTCATCGTGAAGGAAACGGAGTCGATGTTTTGCGGGTTGACCGCGTTCAGGTTGTAATGCACACTCGCCGCAACCACAGTGTAACCAAGGATGGTTCCACTACCAGCACCCGCCTTGCTGGCTCGAACGACATTGGCAGCCGCGAAGGCATACGTGAACGTGGAAAATGCAATTACGACAATAGCAATGAGACAGACTTTGAACGCACGTGAGAGAAACAAAATTAATACCTCCTTACCACTGATATTCACCACCATCCATTAAGGCGCCTGAGGCTCAAACCGGGCCAATACAAAGATGATCCAAGTTACCGGCAACCCCACGAGCAGAAATGGGGCTTTAACTCTCCTGATCCATTGACCTTTATACTTCAAAGGGTATAAGAATAAAGGGTGCAACCACATTTGCGCGGCTACACCCTTATACCATAATATGATGCTACAAGCCAAAGGACGATTAGTCCGATACTACAACTTGCAGGTCATCGGCGGTGAGAACTTGCGCTCCTGCCGTTAAGCAGGTCACGTTCGCACCGGCATTTGTGCAGGAATACCAGGTGCCACCAACGGAGACCAGCTTGATCGTGATCGTGCTGCCAGCGACTGGCGCCGAGTCAAGCTTGAAGGTCACCGAGGTGATGGCGGTCGGGGGGCTGGCCAAGTTATAGTGGATATCGGTTACAGTGTAGCCCGAGATGCCGCCATGGCCATCACCCGCCTTGCTGGTTGGAACGGTGTTGGTAGCCGCGTAGGCGGTCGCGACGCTTGCGAAAGCAAATGCTACGATGGCAATGACAAAAACTTTGATGGAACGTTTGATGAACATATCTTATCCTTTCTGAATTAGGAGAAATTGCACCACATTACTTTAGCCATAGTATAAAGCAACCTTGCGAAAAATAACTTACAAGCAGCTTAAAGCATAATTACAACTTTGTTAGTCCCCAGTTTCCCTGTATTCGGCTTGGTAACCGCCAGATATAGGGTCAAATCCATGCAAAAATCGGTTTTCTTTCACCATATCTGGCGGATATCCTGGTAGTTGTCAGAACTAAAGATTCCCACAAATCAAATAACCAAAACAGGGGGAGGAATGGAATGTTTTGAGCCAGGCCATTGGGCGGGGTCTCATCATGTTCTTCGGATGCACACAACGGAAATGAAGAGATCGGAATTTGGGTTAATGAAATTAAGGATAGATGCGGTCTACTCACCGTGATCCATTTAAGCAATGAGTTGTCAATTACAAGAAGTAAAAGTATATCCAATACTAATTCAATACACCAATTTGTACTTTTTTTACTCCCCGATCGCTTGTACAGTCGGATTGTGAGCCGTCCGGGGGGCGCTATTCTGTTATTAAGCCCAATGCTGAGGTATATCGTTGAATGGAATCACGAACACCTTTCAAAAAAAGGTGTTGTGGGTAACAATTCACGTGCCAATAGGCGGATTCCGTAGACTGCAATAAGAACGGGTGTCCTGCATTGTCATCACCTCCATTCAACCGTGACGGCTTTGTGAACACCCGCAAATAGTAGTGCCCCCAAGCTGGTTCGAACTACATTGCAATGTACTCGCGCAGGTTATGCCCCACTGCATAGGCGGCGGCTTCAGCGCGGTTATTGACACCCAGTTTGGAGAGAATGCTGCTGACATAGTTGCGCACCGTCCCTTCGCCGAGGAAGAGCGCCTTGGCGATCTCACGGTTGGTCTTGCCTTCCGAGACGAGCAGCAGGACATGCTTCTCCTGCTGGCTGAGATGGGCAAAAGCAGAGGCTTCCTCTTCCTTCACCGCCCGGCGCACTTCCTGGAAGACCCGCTGGGTCACCGTCGGGTCGAGCATGGCCTCGCCACGCCCGACCGCTTCGAGCGCTCGAACCAGATCCTCGCCGCCGATTTGCTTCAGGATATATCCCGAAGCCCCGGCACGGATGGCCGAGAAAAGCATCTCGTCTTCGGCATAGGAGGTCAACATGATCACCTTGATCTCCGGAAAACGCCCGGTAATTTCCTCGCAGGCTTCGATCCCGGAAGTACCCGGCAGGCGGATATCCATCACCACCACATCCGGGTGTGTGTTATTCACAATTTCCATCGCCTCGCGCGCCGAAGACGCCTCGCCAACCACGTCAAACTGCGGATGGCGTTCCAGGAGCGATTTCAATCCCAATCGGACAACTTCGTGATCATCTACCAGTAAGATACGTTGTTTCGCCATGGATAATCTTTCCTCCGGCAAGAGTATATTCGAGAGTGGATTGTACTGACAAGGATGCAGAATGGTTATCATTCTGCAGTAGTGAATTGACGGGATTTCACTTAATACTTGATTGCGCTGAATTGGTTGAGTTTATCCCAGCGATGGGTGGCGATGATCTGACGGACGGTGCCGGTTTGGCCGCGCACCACCAGACTGTCGGTGCGTGCTCCCGAACCAATATATTTCACGCCATCAAGAAATTCGCCGTCGGTAACCCCGGTGGCGGCAAAGAATACATCTTCCGACGAGACTAAATCGTCCATGGTCAGAACTTTTTCAAAATCGTAGCCCATCTTGCGTCCGCGGCGAAGTTCATCATCATTTCGGGCATAGAATTTACCCTGGATTTCACCACCCATGGCACGCAGAGCACAGGCAGAGAGCACCCCCTCCGGTGTACCGCCAATGCCAAACAGGGCATCGATTCCAGAATCAGGCCAGGAGGTCATTAATGCACCTGCCACATCCCCATCCGGGATCAGGCGGATGCGCGCCCCGACGCGGCGTACTTCCGCAACCAACAGCTCGTGACGCGGGCGGTCGAGGATGATCACCGTCACGTCTTCGACAGATTTGTTGCCTGCTTTTGCAATCGCCGCGAGGTTGTGCTTTACCGGGGCATTAATATCCACTTTGCCTTTGGCTTGCGGACCAACAGCAATCTTATCCATATAAAGGAACGGGCCGGGGTCGAACATGCGTTCCGCGCGGCGCCAGAGCTACGGTCGAGAGAGCGCTCCAGGTTCCATTTGCCAACGGACGTGTACCGTCGATTGGATCAACGGCGATATCCATCTCCGGATCCTTTACCGTTGCCAACATGTTCACCGTTGAACAACATCGGGGCATGGTCTTTCTCCCCTTCACCGATAACAATAACCGCGTTCATAGTAGATGGTATTTAATATAAGCCGCATGGCTTCCACGGCAGCATGATCGGCCGCATTTTTATCTCCGCGCCCCATGTAACGACCGGCAGACAAGGCAGCCGCCTCGGTCACACGCACCAGTTCGAGGGCCAAATTGCGTGTCGGTTCAGTAATCATATCAGGCCTCCTGGAACCGTTTTTTCAGAGTAAGAACCAAACGATAAGCAGATACCCCAATGCACCCGCCCAAAGCCAGGAATCGAGCCGATCCAATACACCGCCGTGCCCAGGGATGATATTACTCGAATCTTTAACCCCCGCCTGTCGTTTGAACATCGACTCGCCCAGGTCCCCCAAAGTGGTCAGGATGGAAATCGCCGCACCCAACGCAGCTCCCTGCCACCAGGTCACTGCGGGACCTCCGAGGCTATGCCATAAAATTGCCAATCCTGCCGTGCCAATCGTCCCAAAGATGACCCCGCCCCAATAGCCTTCCCAGGTTTTTTTCGGGCTAAGCCGCGGGCTGAGCTGATGTTTGCCAAAACGGCTGCCAATGAAATAAGCTGCCGTATCCGCGAACCAGACGGCCGGCAAGACAAGAGCCAGCCACCACAAATCCATCCGGCAAATTGCGGATGTCGATGAGGTAAGCCCCAATCCAACCCAAGTAGACAATCCCGGAAACAGTGATGGCAAAGTCGGCGGCAGCCAGGTCGCGACCCTTTTCGTAATCAAGCAGATGCCAGGTCATAGCGGCAAGGATAAGCAAGGTCAGAGCAGCTGGTGCCAGGGAAGGGTAGTAGGTTCTCAGGGTCAACGAGCAACACAACTCCTCCCACCAGAAGCGGTGTGGAGGCGTTGTAGCCAGCGGTATGGAAGATCTTTCCATATTCCCAGGTGGCAATTCCCAGCAAGAGTGTAATCAATGCAAAATAAAAAAGGCCTCCCATGATCATGGCGGGGATGCCGATAGCCGCCAGGGCAAGGGCAGCAAGAATGCGTTTTATCAACATGTAAAGATTAATCCTCTACGGTCTGGGATAATCCGCCATATCGGCGATCACGCTTGGCAAATGTGTCCAATGCTTTTTGGAGCTCTTCTTTATCAAAATCAGGCCAGATAAACTGAAGTGACATACCACTCAGAATATGCCCCCTGCCAGATCAGGAAATTTGAGACGCGCAATTCGCCCGAAGTGCGGATGATCAGGTCAGGGTCCGGGACGCCGGCTGTGAACATGTAATGGCTGACCAGGTCGGAGTTCACCTCTTCGGCTTTGACGCCATCTTTGATAATGCGCTGGATGGCGCAGATAATTTCGTCACGCCCGCCATAGTTAAAGGCAACATTCAAAATAAGACGGTTGTTGTTCTTGGTCAGCTCGATGGCATCCAAAACCTTTTCCTGGAGTTTCGGATCCAGCCGTTCCAGTCGCCCGATGTGGCGTAACTGCACCCCCTCCTTGTTCAATTCGGCCAATTCCTTATCAATCACATCCTCGAGGATGTGCATGAGGCCGTCAACTTCCTCACGCGGGCGACCCCAGTTCTCAGTGGAGAAAGCATAGATGGTGAGATATTTGACACCAAACTCGGTGCAGGCGGTAATGATGCGGCGCAAATTCTCGGTTCCGGCCCGGTGGCCTGCCAGACGGGGCAGCCCGCGAGAAATAGCCCAGCGCCCATTCCCATCCATAATAATTGCAACGTGAGTGGGGATTCGCGACCTGGAGGCCGTATTTTTCTTTGCCATAAACGTGGTAGCCACGATGTAGACCGTCACTACACCTCCATGATCTCCTGTTCTTTATGCAGGCCATGCTTATTGATCTCTTCAATATTATGATCAGTGATCTTCTGGAGTTCGTCTTCGCCACGCTTCAGGTCATCTTCGGAGATCAGTTTCTCCTTCTCAAAATCGCGCATATCGTTGTGGAGATCACGCCGCACATTACGGACCGCGATGCGACACTCTTCCAGCCGTCCATGGACAACCTTGACCAGTTCGCGACGGCGCTCTTCAGTGAGCGCAGGCAGGTTCAAACGAATTTGTTTTCCATCATTGTTGGGAGTAAGTCCCAGATCCGAAGCAAGTATTGCCCGTTCGATGCTCTTTAACGAGGATGGATCAAAGGGCTTGATGAGAAGGCCGCGCGGCTCGGGCACCGATATGGACGCCAGTTGCATCAGCGGTGTTGGAGTGCCATAGTATTCGATGGGTAGTTTTTCCACCAATGCCGGGGTGGCGCGGCCAGTGCGAATATCAGCCAGGTCATCATCCAGATTCTGGATTGCGGCGTGCATGCGTATTTCAGCTTCTTTGAGAATGTCTTTTATCACGTCGGCCTCCTGGGATGAACATATTTTTCTTCCATAAGGATACCTTAAAACCCTAAAAAACGCCAATAGAAACAACGGCCATGGGAATCCCCAGAAGGGAAGATAGTAAACAGGGTCGCCGGGAAGTATTACCGGACGACCCTGTCAAAATGTATCAACTGACTCTCAAAATCGGATGCATCTAAGTAGTAACCAGTGTGCCTACTTTTTCGCCGCGCAAGGCGCGTTCGAGGGCAGATGGATCCCACAGGTTGACAACCAGGATGGGCAGGTTGTTGTCCATGCACAGAGAGATGGCAGTGCTATCCATCACTTCCAGGCGGCGGTTGAGCACGTCAATATATCTGAGATTATCGAATTTCCTGGCAGCTGGGATTCTTTTGTGGGTCAGCATCGTATACTCCATCCACTTTGGTCGCTTTAATCAACACACCTGCATCAATCTCGACTGCCCGCAAGGCTGCTGCCGTATCGGTGGAGAAGAACGGATTGCCGGTCCCCGCACCGAAGATGACCACGCGTCCCTTTTCCAGGTGGCGGATGGCACGCCTCCGAATGTACGGTTCGGCCACGGCCCGCATTTCAATCGCCGATTGGACCCGGGTGAAGACGCCCGTCCGTTCCAGGGCATCCATCAAAGCCATGGCATTCATCACCGTTGCCAGCATCCCCATGTAATCGGCCGTGGCACGATCCATGCCGCGGTCGAGGCCCTGTTTACCGCGCCACAGGTTGCCAGCCCCGATGACGATCGCCACTTCCACTTCCATCTTGTGGACAGCTTTGACGCGTTCAGCAATCGCCTCGGCTTGCTCCGGATCAATCCCAAAGCCGTTCGGACCTGCAAGCGATTCGCCGCTTAGCTTGAGCAAAATACGGTTGAATTTGAGATTTGCCATTATCTCTCCTCTCATAACCCAGGAAGAAAAAAGCCAACCGAATGGTTGGCCTTTCAATTACTCACTCACCTCGCCCAATTCCCAACGATTGAAGCGCCGGATGACAATATTCTCTCCGAGGGCTGCAATCTGCTCGAGCAGGAGCTTCCCAACAGTGACCTTGTCATCGCGGATATAAGCCTGGCGCATCAATACCACCTCATCCTTGAACTTCTCCATACGTCCATTGGGCAATCTTCTCCAATATGGCTTCGGGTTTGCCTTCTTCAAGAGCGCGCGCTTTGGCAATCCCGACTTCATGGTCGAGGACATCCGCAGGAATATCTTCCTCTTTTATGTACTTCGGTGCAGCTGCAGCAACCTGCAGGGCTACCTCATGAGCAAACTTGCGGAATTGCTCCGAGCGAGCCACAAAATCGGTCTCGCAATTGACTTCCACCATCACGCCCACACGGCCATTGCCATGAGAATATAGTTCTACTATACCGTTCGAAGCCTGGCGGTCAGCTCGCTTGGCTGCGGTAGCCATGCCTTTTTCTCGCAAGAAGTCCACTGCTTTCTGAAAATCGCCATTGGAAGATTCCAAGGCTTTGCGGCAATCAAGTACACCAGCTTTGGTGGCTTCGCGCAATTCTTTGATCATTTCAGTTGTAATTTCCATGCCAGTACCTCGAATTATTCCTTCTCTTCTATTCCAGCATCTTCGTCAATCACGGAATCTTCCGGCGCTGGTCTCATCCACTACAACTTCTTCCATCGTGATTTCTTCTAGGTCAGGGAACGGGGGCAAGCTTTGCCAGGGTGGATTCACCCAGCAATTCATCATCCTTGAGTTCTTCTTCTACATCAATTGCATGGGCAGGTTTCTTGAGCGAGTTTGTCGCCGATTCAGCAAACCGGGACTCTGCAGCTTCCGCTTCGAGTTCCTCGTCCTTACGCAGAGCCTTGCCTTCTTCAACAGCATCGGCCATCTTGGCCACCAGAAGTTTGATGGCACGGATCGCGTCGTCATTGGACGGGATAACATAGTCCACATTGGTGGGATCGCAGTTCGTATCCACCAGGGCAATCACGGGGATTTTCAACAGATTGGCTTCGTGGACAGCTGCATATTCACGGCTCACATCCACCACAAATACCAGGTCCGGCAGGCGCGCCATGTTGCGGACACCGGAGAGATGGATATTCAGACGGGTGATCTCGCGTTGAATCAGCAGGGCCTCTTTCTTGGTCAGCTTTTCAATTTCACCGGTGGCAAACAATTTCTCCATGCGCTCCAGTTCCACAATACGCTGATGCATCGTGGACCAGTTGGTTAACATCCCACCCAACCAGCGCTCGGTGACGTAAGGCATCCCGCAGCGGATTGCTTCATCGTGTACTGTCTCTTGCGCCTGGCGTTTGGTGCCAACAAACATTACCACACCGCCAGTCGCGACGACATCGCGAATCGCATTGAAAGCATTGGTAATCGCCTTCACTGTTTGCTGCAAGTCAATGATATGGATACCATTGCGCTCGGTGAAGATATACGGCTTCATACCGGGATTCCACTTATTGGTGCGGTGGCCGAAATGGACGCCGCTTTCCAGCAGCGCTTTCATAGAAACAACAGCCATTTTTCTCCTTCTGACTAGGTCCTACCCTGAAGGACCAGTAAGTTTAGCGGGGGTAATAAACCCGCTCAGGGACGCTTATTGCCCGTCCCGGGCAGAATATGCTTCCTGATTTGGAAGCGGCGGTAGTATACCACAAATCCCGGGAAGACGATGTAAAATAGTTGCATGGATATCATCCCCTTTCCCGCAAGAATTGAACTCCAGTCCGGAGAATTCAATCTCACACCGGACACAGTATTCTGACTGATACCGCCAATCTCTGGAACGCGGATTATCTGCGTGAATTGCTTTCTGCTGCCCACCGGATTCCCGCTGCAGATCCGGACTAGCCACCAGGAGGCGAAAAAAGTCATCAGCCTCCGGCTAGATCCAGGGCTGGTGAGACTCGGGAGCGAAGGTTACCAGCTCGAGGTCAAGCCCGATGCAATTGCCATCGCAGCGGCTGGAACTGCTGGAGTTTTTTACGGCATCCAGACCCTGCGCCAATTACTCCCGACTGAAATCGAAGAACGCCATCCGGTTTCTGGCGTGGATTGGCGCGTCCCGTGCATGCTTATCGAAGATAAGCCGCGTTTTACCTGGCGCGGTTTCATGCTCGACGAAGGTCGTCATTTCCACGGCAAAGAGACCGTGCTGCTGACCCTCGACCTGATGGCCCTGCAAAAACTGAACGTGTTTCACTGGCACCTCACCGAAGACCAGGGCTGGCGAATCGAGATCAAGAAATACCCCAAACTGACCGAGGTCGGCTCGCAGCGCTGCCGGAACGAGTAAAACCTTGCTGGGCAAACAGCATGATGGAATTCCCCATCGTGGTTTTTACACCCAGGATGACATCCGGGAAATTGTTGCTTATGCCGCAGAGACGGCATATCACAATTGTGCCCGAGATTGAAATGCCGGGCCACTCACTGGCAGCGTTGGCATCCTACCCCGAACTTTCCTGCACCGGCGGCCCTTTCAAAGTTGCCACCCACTTTGGCATCTATCCCTGATATTTTCTGCGCCGGGAAAGAGACCGTTTTCTCATTCCTGCAAGATGTGCTCGACGAAATCCTGGAACTATTCCCATCCCCCTACATCCACATTGGCGGGGATGAAGCGCCCAAGAAACGTTGGAAGGGATGCCCCGACTGCCAGCGACGCATCCGCGAGGAAAGGCTGAAAGACGAACATGCACTCCAGGTCTATTTTACCAATCGCATCGCCACATATCTTGCCTCAAAAGGACGGCAAGTTATGGGCTGGAACGAGATCCTGCAAGATGGGCTGGTCAAAGGAGTCACCAGTACAATTCTGGGCAAGGCACCGCAAGCGATTGCTTGAAGCCATCCGGACCGATAAGCGGGCGGTTGTCATGTCCACGTATCTCGACACTTATCTGGACCACAGTCACAGCCTGATGCCCTTAAGCCGGGCTTACCGTTACGAACCGATTCCGCAAGAGTTGGGTGAAAACGATGCAGACAGCGTTCACGGCCTGGAATTTCCGCTCTGGTCCGAATGGGTCCCAAACCGTGCCCGCCTCGACTATCAAGTCTATCCCCGGTTGACTAGCCATGGCTGAGACCGGTTGGACGCCGAAAAACAAGAAAGACTTTAAAGACTTCCGCTGCAGGCTGGAAAAATTCCTGGATCGGCTGGACCACCTGGGGATCCGCTATGCGCCGCTCAAAGAGGCCGAGCCGCCGAAAGTCAAGCAATGGTTCGGTATCTTTACCATCCCCCAGCCACAAACCGGAACAGCTAAGTAATGTGGTGCCATACTTTGTTTAAACAGGAGACTTCCATGAGTTTCTTTAAAAACCTTTTCTCCCCGTCCCGACCCACTGGAACATTTTATCCTTTTTCCGTCAAATGCAAGCGTTGCGGCGAAACCATCCAGGGGCAGGTCAATGTCAATAACGAACCCAGCCTGGAATTGGACAACAAAGGAAAACCTTATTACACCTGCCGCAAGGTGCTGATCGGCAACCGGCACTGTTTCCAGCAAATTGAAGTGGTCTTCAAATTCGATGAAAGCCGGCGCGTGCTCGACCGGAAAATCAGCGGCGGAGAGTTCGTTGAAGGCTGATCCAAATATCATGGTCCGACTTCAATTCAACAATCAAAAACCATCCCGGAGGAAACGCGTCGGGATGGTTCCTGTATCAAAACCGGGATTCGTCTCAAGCGTACAACTGCTGCCGGATCTGCACCACCTGCCGGCGTACCTTGTCATCCCGTTCGAGCAGGTCGGCCACTTTCTCGCAAGCGTACATGACCGTGGTATGGTCGCGGCCTCCCAGAGCCAATCCGATCTGCGGCAGGGAGATATTGGTCTCTCGCATCAAGTACATGGCAATCTGCCGGGGCAAAGCCACATCCCGTGACCGGTCGGGACTGAGCAGACGATCTACGGATAAATTGAAGGTCTTGGCGACCATATCCACCACCGCACCGGGTTTCACTTCGCCGCGCTGGGGCAGGAGATCAGCCAGGGCCACATCGGCCAGTTGAGGGGTCAGGGCCATGCCGCTCAGGTCGGCAAAAGCCACAATGCGATTGAGTGCCCCTTCAAGTTCGCGAATATTGGACTGGACTCGGCGGGCGATCAAGTCCATGATCTCAGCGGGCACAACATGTCCCAAGCGTTCGGCCTTCGAGCGCAGGATTGCCAGGCGGGTTTCCAGGTCGGGCAATTGGATGTCAGCGGTCAGACCCCATTCGAAGCGCGAACGCAAGCGTTCTTCCAGAGTCACCAGCGACTTGGGCGGGCGGTCTGAGGAAACAATAATCTGCTTGTTTTGTCCATGCAAGTGTATTGAAGGTATGAAAGAATTCTTCCTGCGTGGATTCCTTCCCGGCAATAAACTGGATATCATCAACCAACAGCACATCCGCCGAGCGATACTTGTCCCGGAAAGCCTGGGTGGTATGCGACCGGATGGCATTGATCATATCGTTGGTAAATTCTTCGGAAGAGACGTAGAGAACTCGCAGACCATGCTCCTGGCAATAATTCCCAATGGCATGTAATAAATGAGTCTTTCCCAGACCTACGCCCCCGTACAGAAACAACTGGATTATAAGCCGTGGCAGGATTCTCAGCTACGGCCTGAGAGGCTGCATGCGCCAGGCGGTTATTCGGACCGACGATAAAATTATCAAAGGTGTAACGGGGATTAAGCGTAACGACTGCGCGGACCCTGCGATAAGTCAACCGCAACAGTGGGAATCTCTTCCGCCGCAGCTGGTTCCGACATCGTTTCGCCGTTCCCGTTGGCATTGACAATGAAGGCCACATCCACAGTGCGGTTCATTATGCCCATCAACAGGCGGGTCACTGTGCTGGAAAGACGGCTTTCCAACCAATCGCGGGCATAGGCATTGCGCACGCCAATCGTAAACAACCCATCATCATAAGAAAAGATCTGGGTATCGCGCACCCAGGTATCAAAAGATGCCTTTGGCATCTCCATTTGGAGTTGCCCCAATGCTGACTGCCAGGCTTGCTCGGCGTCCATTTCTTCCTCCAAAGATGCTGATTTTCAGCGTTTTGGTACAGGGATAGAAGCCCACTGCTCTCGCAGTGGGGTGGTTATTAATTTATTCAGTTCTTACCAACTTAATTCTTAGGGGGAGGATAATGCCCGCTATCCTTCACGAGTTCATTCTAGCAGAAAAAGTGGAATTGTTCCATACGCCAAACCTACGCTAGCTTAAAAACATTCGAAAATTTTAAGGTGTATCTAACCTTAACACGACTTTCCAAGAAAAATCATTACTCCGGTGTACCTTTGGCGTAACTCGCTCCCCCACAGACGCCGGAGGTAGTTCGCAAATCGCCATATCTTGGGTTTGGATAAGAGCACTTGCTGGGTAACTGAATAACCTTCACCCAACCTTAAAAAATCCTGCTGTAAATTCAAGCAGGTGGCGTGAAACGTGAAACGCTCAATCCAGCGTTTCGTTTGATGAAATAAATGGGTATTCAAGCATTTGGCTGCGCTGGAAGGCGTGGGACCCAGGCAAGAATGGACGTTCCTTCACCGGAGGCGGAAGTGATATCCACATCGCCGCCCACGTTCTGGACGCGCGTTTGCATGTTTGCCAGGCCATGGCCGACAGTCTTGCTGGTTTTATCCAATTTCAAAGCCTTGCCCATTGTCCGAGACTTCCAATAGGACGCGGTCGGAAGTTGATCCACAAATCTATTGTGACCTTGGAGGCTTTGGCATGTTTGGCGATATTTGCCAGAGCCTCCTGGCAGATATGGAAGAGGGACATGGCATTGCGTTTGCGGCAGGTCTGACAAAGGTGTCTTTTGGCCCGGCCAGGCTGACCTCCACCTTGGTATTCTGACGGAACTCCGAGATCAATCTGTCCCAAGCCTTCGATAAGACTTGTCACCCTGCAACTGACGCGGCCGCAGGTCAAGAATATAACTGCGAATATCGCGGATGGTATGGTTCAGGTCTTCCATCGCCTTTTGCAGGCGTTCTTCAGCAGACTTTGGATTTTCACGCAACAACAAGCGTGCGTTCTCCAGCGCCAAACCGACACCATAAATCGATTGGATAATTCCATCATGCAAGTCCATGCCGATGCGTTCACGCTCTTCCAGCACCGCCAGACGGCGGACATTGGAATGCAGGCGAGCATTCTCGATCGCTGTTCCTGCCCCGGCAGCAACCGAAACCAGCAGTTGAAGTTCACTCTTGGAAATTGCCTTGCGGCTACGGGTGGCGATGGTCAATACGCCGACCACTTCGCCGCGTGCCGTCAGCGGAATGCAGGCAATTTGCTTGAACCCGGCCTCCACCACCGCCTGGCGAGTGCCTTGCTCATCCCTGTCGAGATGATGACTGATCACTGGTTGGAGCGTCTCTGCAGCCTGGCCGACCATCCCCTCGCCGATCTTGAACCGGTTACGGGTCCAGAAGGCTTCGGCAGCCTCACCACGGTGTAACACCAGGCGCAGAGTCTCGCCATCTTCTTCTTTCAAGAAAATTTCACCAGCTTCCACCTTGAAATGAGCCATTAACAGAGCAAGTGTTTTATTCAGGATTTCTTCGAGTTCCAACGAGGATGCCAGCGCCATCCCGATCTGGTTGAGCAAAGCCAGTTGGTCATTGCGGTGAGTAAGGGTTGCCTCACGTTCATGCAATCGCTCATAAAGACGGGCATTTTCAATTGCGGCTCCTGCATAAGCGGCCAGTATTTCAATTATCTTTTCATCATCCGGGTTGAATTCGGAATCGCCAATTTTTTCGGTCAGATAAATCTGGCCCAATTGCCTTCCCCCGATACGGATGGGCACACCCAGGAGTGCATGCATTTCGGCATGACCGGGCGGGAAGCCGACTGAGCGGGGTCGTCTTCGATCTCCGGGATGCGGATATTACCGCTGTCGCCGTGCATCAGCGCGCCAATCAAACCCAGCCCGCGCGGCGGGTGGGGGATCTGCTTGATTTCTTCTGTTGTCATGCCCACGGTGATGAATTGCTTGAGTTTCCCCTCATCGTCCAGCACTCCCAGGGCGGCATATTTTGCTCCAGCCTGTTCGCAGGCCAACGAGGCAATACGCTCCAATAAAGTTTCGAGCGAGATTTCCTTGACCAGTTCCAGGCTCGCCCGGTGTAACGCAATCAGTCTTCTTGCAACTCTTCACGCGTCAGGAGCATTCGGATACCTCAATATAGATAATTTTACTCTATATATCCGTTTTATGACAAGTTTGATAGATTTTGCCAGCCCACCCTGATAAAATGGATAGCATGACCACTTCCCGCATTGCGGATTTTATAATCTACCGCTGGGCGAACGGCTGGATAAGACTGGCCGAATCCGCCGGGCTTGCTCCGACGAACTGGCCGCCTTCCAAGACTCTGGCTTGACCGACGGACCAGGCCGACCACATGGTCGAGAATGCGGTCGGGACCTTTGGCTCTGCCGCTCGGCATCGGGCTGAACTTCATCGTCAATGGGCGCGAGGTGCTCGTCCCGATGGCGATCGAAGAGCCTTCGGTGGTGGCCGGGGCCTCGTTCATGGCCAAACTGGCGCGCGCCGGCGGCGGGTTCACCGCCATCACCTCCGCGCCGGAGATGATCGGACAGATGCAGGTGCTGGATGTCAAAGATTTAATGGCAGCCAGCATGAAACTGCTATGAACACAAAGCCGAACTGCTCGCCGAAGCCGACTCGATTGATCCGGTGCTGAAGAAATTCGGCGGCGGCGCGCGCGACCTGGAAGTCCGCATGATCGAGGATTCTCCCATCGGGCCATTCCTGGTGGTGCATCTGATCTACGATGTGCGGGACGCGATGGGCGCCAATGCCGTCAACACCGCCTGCGAAAAACTCGCCCCGCACATCGAACAGATCACCGGCGGACGTGTCCACCTGCGGATCCTTTCCAACCTGGCGGATCGACGTCTGGCAAAGGCCAGCTGCACCATCCCTGTCAAGGAACTGGCCTTCAGAATGCAGACGGCCGCACATTCACCGGCGAACAGGTGCGGGATGGCATCATCGCGGCCTGGGCTTTTGCCGCAGCCGACCCTTACCGCGCCGCCACGCACAACAAAGGCATCATGAACGGCGTGGACGCGGTGGTCATCGCCACCGGCAACGACTGGCGCGCCATCGAAGCCGGCGCGCACGCCTATGCCGCCCGTGACGGTCGCTACACCAGTCTCAGCACCTGGGGCAAGGATGCAGACGGCAATCTGACCGGCGAACTGGAAATGCCGATGGCGGTTGGCATCGTCGGCGGCGCGACCAAAGTTCACCCGGCAGCCAAAGCCTGCGTTAAAATTGATGGGCGTCAAAACCGCCGCCGAACTGGCTGGGATCATCGCCTCGGTTGGGCTGGCGCAAAACCTGGCTGCCCTGCGCGCCCTCGCCACCGAAGGCATCCAACGCGGACACATGTCCCTGCACGCCCGGCAGGTGGCGATTGCCGCCGGAGCAACAGGGGAAAAGATCGAGAAGGTCGCCGCGCAAATGGTGGCGGAAAAGATGGTGAGAATTGATAGAGCAGAAGAAATTTTGAAAGAAGTGAAGAAGTAATGAAATGTGGCGTTCTTCTTTATTCTATCCTGGTCATTATGTTATCTGCCTGTGGCTCCTTACAAACATCGCCTGCTGCTACTCAGTGGTCAACAAATAGTCACAATACGATAATTTCTGATTTAGTAATTCCGGAGTCAACTCTTGAATTTGAAACCTTTGTAGCAATACCTTCTTTTACTCCATTAACGAGCCCATGTTCGACTCCAACGCCCAATGAACTAAATGAATTCATTAATAAATCCATCACGATTGAAGATAATGGAAAAACTTATGTTTCCCATGTTACATCTCGGTTTTGGATTTACCTCGACGATAAAATTTATCCACTTCATGATTTATTAAATTCAATACCAGAGGGGCTTATCGGATATATATCCAATGGGTCAATAAGAGGACCACAATGCTATCCAATCATGTTTGAAGCAATTCGCGAAGGCAAAGGAATAATTATAATTAAAGATTTCCAACTCTCGATTATCATTGATAATAATCTGCAAATGTCTCCCCTTCCTCTACATTAAAAAGGTAACTCTATGACAACCCCTCAACCATCTTCCATCCTCCTAAAACCCGCAAAGCCCGTAGGCATCATTGGTTACGGGGCTTACGTACCGCGTTACCGCCTGCCAGCCAGGGAAGTTGCCCGCGTCTGGGTCGGCGGTCGTGCTTCTGGATTGCCCATCAAGGAAAAAGCTGTTCCGGGGCTGGACGAGGACGTGGTCACCATGTCACTCGAAGCGGTCCGGAACGCGCTGAAACGCGCCGGGATAGACCCGGCTGAAATCCGCGCCGTCTGGATCGGATCAGAATCGCACCCGTACGCCGTCAAACCCACCTCGACAATCGTTGCTGAAGCCATCGGAGCCACACCCCACGTCCAGGCGGCAGACATGGAATTTGCCTGCAAAGCCGGGACGGAGGCCATGGTTATGGCGATGGGACTGGTCGGATCGGGGATGGCGCGCTACGCCGTGGCAGCCGGACTCGACACCGCCCAGGGCAAACCCGGTGACGCCCTCGAATACACCGCCGCGGCAGGCGGGGCAGCCTTCGTCATCGGTCCTGCTGAGGAAAGCCTGGCAACCATCAACGCCTCCTACTCCTACGTGACTGATACGCCTGACTTCTGGCGACGCGAGTACCAGCACTACCCCGAGCATGGCAACCGCTTCACCGGCGAACCAGCCTACTTCAAGCACAGTACCGCCGCTGGGAAAATCTTAATGGAAGCGCTGGGGACCAAACCCTCAGACTACACTTGGGCCATATTCCACCAGCCGAATGCCAAGTTCCCGCAACGGGCCGCTTCCCTGCTTGGATTCACGCCAGAGCAAATCAAACCCGGACTCCTATCGCCGGTCATCGGCAACACCTACGCCGGGGCGGCCATCATCGGTCTGACCGCCACGCTGGATATTGCCCAGCCCGGTGACCGCATCCTGATGGTCTCGTTCGGTTCCGGCGCAGGGTCGGATGCGTTCGATATCACCGTCACCGACAAACTGTCCTGAGCGGCGCGACAAGGCTCTCAAGACACAGGACTACATCGCCCGCCGCACTGAAATTGACTATGCCATGTATGCCCGATTGCGCGGCAAGATTGCGATGAAGTGATTATGACTGATATCATCATTGCCGGAATTGGACAAACCCCCGTCGGCGAGCATTGGGACACGTCCCTGCGCTCGCTGGCGTTGCAAGCCATTCAAGCCGCCATCCAGGATTCGGGTGGATTGAAACCGCAAGCGCTCTACGTTGGCAATATGCTGGCCGCCAACCTCTCCCGCCAGGCACATCTGGGGGCTTTGCTGGCTGATTACGCCGGTCTGACCGGCATCGAAGCCGAGACTGTCGAGGCCGGAGGCGCTTCGGGCGGCGCGGCTCTGCGACAGGGCTATCTGGCCATCGCCAGCGGGCTGGTGGACGTGGCACTGGTAGTCAGGTGTGGAGAAATTCACCGACGTTATCGGGCCGGACCTGGAGGCTGCGCTCGCCACCCTGACTGACGCCGACTACGAGGCTATCCATGGCCTGACGCTCACTGCCCAAGCTGCGCTCCTCGCCCGCCGCTATATGTACGAAAACCACGTCCCGACCGACGGGTTGGCGGGCTTTCCTCTAACTGCCCACGCCAATGGAGCTGGAAACAAGAACGCCATGTACCGCAAGGCTATTGCACTGGACGCCTACCAGAAAGCCGAACCTGTCAGCGAACCTCTGAATATCTTTGACGTGGCTCCCAACGCCGATGGAGCGGCTGCGCTGGTCCTCACCCGGCGCGAATTGCTCCCAAAAGATTTTCCCCACCCGGTTGTCCGATTGGCAGCCTCGACCATTGCTTCGGACACATTCTCACTGGCAGAACGCAGCGATCCGTTGTGGTTCAACGCCGCGCAAGCCTCGATGGAGCAGGCATTCCAGAAAGCTGGAATATCCCGCGAGCAAGTGGATCTTTTTGAATATTACGATGCCTTTTCCATTTTCGCACCACTGTCGCTGGAAGCAGCCGGATTTGCCAAACGCGGCAAGGGGTGGAAAATGGCCGGGGACGGATCCATTGCGCTTACAGGTCAACTCCCCTGCGCCACCCTGGGAGGACTCAAAGCGCGGGGCAATCCCGGCGGTGCGACAGGCGTGTACCAGGCTGTCGAAGCGGCGACGCAGTTACGAGGCCAGGCCGGAGCGAACCAGATTTCCGGGGCGCGCTATGCCCTCATTCAATGTCTGGGCGGTCCAGCCTCCATTGCGGTAACGCACATCCTGGAAAGCATGATGTAAGGCTACGATCCCATTAGGGATAAAGCCTGATAGTTCCTGATAGACCGGTCGGATAAAATCTAAATTGAGGACCATCAAGGAGTTGAACCTATGGAAATTCCTCGCCACTGGCGACTTAAGCAACAACGGTATGGATTGATCGGTGAAGTCTGTCCGCATTGCGAGACAAAGATTTTCCCGCCGCGTGATATTTGCCCTGCTTGCGGGCAGGAAGCCAAAACATCTTTCGCTTTCAGCGGACGAGGTGAGGTGTTTTCCTTTACCACTATATACGAAGCCCCAACCGGTTTCGACGAAACCGCTCCCTACACCGTGGCATTGGTCAAGCTGGAGGAAGGTCCACTAGTGACGGCACAACTGACCGATCTTGGCGAAACCGGACCCGAAATTGGCATGCCGGTAGAGATGGTCACCCGCCGCCTGCGCTCAGACGGCGACGAGCGAGGGATGTTGATTTATGGCTATAAGTTCAGGCCGGTATTGAAAGCAGCCTAATCGCAGACCTCCGAGTTCATGAAGAACCCGGAGGCTTTTTTTCTACCCTTCCCCACTCACTTCCATCCACAATTCCCTGAATTTCAGCGCGTCCACTTCAAGGACCGGACTTTCGCACATCAAGCGGCCTTTCCCCCCCGCAGCATGCAATGCACGCATCAGGTTCCTGAAATCCAAGTCAGCCTCTTCCATGATCAGGTGGTTCTTTTCGCCTTTCGGACCGTAATTGATCCCTGACAGGTGGATATGCAGATGCTCCATGGACTCATCGCCAAGCGACTTGCGATAAAAATCCAGCGCGGACATCCACTCATCGTAAGTGTTCATGGCTCCATCACCGAGACGGGCGTGCAGGTGGGCAAAGTCGATACACGGGACCACTCCCTGAATGGCCTTCGTCATCTCCACCACATCAATCAGCGAACCCAGCATGGCCGCCTTGCCGGAGATCTCCGGACGAAGCGTGACCGGGTTGCCAGTTGCGCGCAGTTCGTCGCATGCAACCTTGCAAACGAGGAATGGTCACCTTGAGCACCTCGTCCGCCGGGCGGCCAAAATATGTGCCCGGATGGAAGATGATGTCGGTTGCTCCAGCCAGGTTACCGAAGTGTGCCGCGTCGATCAGGTACTTGCGCAAACGCGGCCATTTTTCGTTGTCGCTATTCAAGTTGATGTAATAAGGCGCATGGACAGAGAGCGCGACGCCAGTCTCCAAAGCCGCCTGTTTGATTACCGCACAGGCCATCTCGCCTATGCGCACGCCCTGCACCCAAGCCAATTCGAGGGCGTCCAGACCGATGGAAGCTGCGTACTGGATCCCGCCCACTGTCCCACCGGGTTTGGACGGTGTAGCTTCGGGCGAACCGACGGTGCCGAACCGAAAAGAGAGAGAGATAGGGCCTCCAATTCTATCGCACCACAAAGGGAGTAATTTTCTCCCATAACGCAGGTCCCAGGAGGAGGCAGGCCGACCAAAATCGAAGTCAGCGCAGCGATCAGAACCGCCGCTGCGCCTATATCCTTGCCCATCTTCGCCAGGGGGTGGTGCTGCGGGCTGGCCAGATCCACAACCGCCTCCAGTGCTGTATTGATGAACTCCGCCGTCCAGACCAGCGCAATGGTCAGGAGCAACACCGCCCAATCACGCACCGGCAAACGCAGCCAGAATGCCAACAGCATTACCAATGTTGTAACGACAGCATGGATCCAAGCATTGCGCTGGGTGCGGACAACGTACCACCAACCCCGAAAAGCATGCTGGAAAGCATGTGCACGCGAGACAAAAAAGATCCGGATTCTATCCATGCACGATTGAAGGAGGGATACCAAGCTGTGTCAGGACATCGGACTGCGCTGCCCACATGCGGGTTTTTTCTTCCGCCCCAGCATGGTCGTGACCCAGAAGGTGGAGCACGCCGTGGACAACCAGCAGCGACAATTCTGCTTCCAGGGAATGCCCTGCAGCAATAGACTGGGCTTCTGCGTGCGGGACGGAAATGATGACATCACCCAGGTAACGGCGGCCCGTTTCCGGGTCTGTTTCGCAGGCGGGAAACGACAGTACATCGGTCGGCGCATCCTTTCCCAAGAAGTCGCGGTCGAGAGCCTGGATCTGGGTATCGCCGGTCAGGACCAGTGTCAGGTCGGCATCTGGAGCGGACTGTTGAAGCAAGGTCGTCTTAGCAGCCCGTTCCAGGATGTCGGGCATAAAGACGCGCCTGAAGTCAGGAATAATTTCGATATTTATCATTTATTCTTCTTCAAGAGAGCTGGTCGGGTGTGGCTGGAATCTTCCGGTGCAACGGGGGGCGGCGGAGCAGGTTGCTCCAGAGGATATTCCAGGCGTGGGTGGTAGGTGACGCGCAAGGTAGTGATAAAGGATTCGGTAATACTCGCCAGGTCACGTTGGGAAAGCGGAGTATTATCCAACTGGCCGTCCTTCTGGCAGCGTTCAATCACATTTCGGACAAGGGTGCGCACCTCGTCATCGTTGCGCGGACGTTCAGCGCGGCCTGCGCTTCAACACCATCAGCGAACATCAGAATGGCAGTCTCTTTCGAGCGCGGTGATGGACCGGGATAGCGGAACTCGTTTCTCGTCCACTTTGGAAGCATCACCCTCCGCTGCCTGGACAGCACGGTTGTACTGGTATCGGGTGACAAGCGTGCCATGGTGCTCGGCGATGAAATCGTACAGGCGGCGCGGCAGGTGAAATTTGCGAGCCAGTTCCAACCCATCCGGCACGTGGCGGATGATGGCTTCAGCACTGATTTCGGGTGCCAGGTCATCATGGGAATCGATCTGGCTGGTGGGCTGGTTTTCAACAAAGAAAAGCGGGTTGGTTGATTTTCCCACATCGTGGAATAGCGCACCAACTCGTACCAGTAATGTATCCGCCTGGATGCGTTCAGCAGCCTGCTCGGCCAGGTTAGCCACCTGCAAGCTATGCTGGTAGGTCCCTGGAGCACGCTGGAGGAAGAAGTTCAACAAGGGTGAATCGGGACGGGAAATTTCGAGCAATTGCAGGGCAGTTGTCAGGCCCAGAAATTGAGCCAACAAATACTGCATCGGTAGTGCAATGCTGGTTGAGGCAATCCCGGAAAAAACTGCCGCGCCCGTCAGAGTGGCCAGCCCAACCCAATCCATCTCGGTGAAAGGCAGACGGTAAGCAACCACCATGGCCGCTCCAGCCACTGCAATAGCAATGGCAGCATACAGGAATTGCCCTACACGGCGTGCCTGTCCAAACGCCAGCACGCCACACAAGACTGCTCAACGTGTAATAAGGCAGCAAGCCAAGTGCATCCGGCATTCCATAAGCAGCCAGCAAGCTCATCAGCAAGCCAAAAACCACGCCGCGCTCCATCCCAAAGAGTGCAGAGACCAGCAGCGCAAAAGCCGGAACGGGGAAGAGATAGGGAACGATCGTCCGGTTGGGGTTGCTGACACGTGCCGCAACGAGGAAGATTGCGAAAAGCAGGGCTAGAAGGATCAAGCCGCGCAGGTCAGAAATCGCCACCGGCTTTCTGCGGAAGAAATATAGGGCGATAAATATAGCCAGAAGCGCCACCAGAGCTGCCGCACCCAGATAGTTATAAGCCGGGTTTTGTGACATCACCAGGCCAAGAGCAGTCAGGGCTTCCAGGTCGGCTGCGGAAATAACCTGCCCGCGGGTGACAACTGTCTGTCCTGCAATGAAAGATTGTATCACCGGCTCAACGGCTTCGTGCGCTGTCTGGCGAGCTGCATCGGTCAGTTCAGGGCTGTAGAAACTGTTCGCCACAACTAGAGGTGACACGATTTCAACAACCAGCGCCGCTTCCTTCTCGGTAAGAGTGAGGCTGACCAGCGATGGGAGATTTTGCCGGAAGAATCCAAATCCTCGGTCCGCACGGGGTTCTGCATTGCCTTGCTCCAACAACGTGAACGCTTCGGTCTGCACCAACTCCCAGCGTGTATCGGATAATGCCAGCAGAACATCCTGCGAACCCGGCTGAAGGGTGAGACCCTGGATTGCGAACAGTTCAGTTCTCTTCTGATCAATGGTGGCTTGCTGGTTTGTCCGGATAGCGGAAATGGACACCAGGATGGAATTAAGCATCTCGCTCTGAGTGCGGGCGATCGCCGTATCGGGTGGAATATATACGGGGGCAACGGCGCGCTCGGCTTCGTTGCGAGCAGCTTCGGTCAACACCTCGCTGGCATACTGGATATTGCGCGGAGCACGCAAATCCTGCGGAGCCACATCACCCACTGAAAGCGGCAGGCTGATCTGGCGCAAAGACCACGGCTGGACAATGGCAACATAGGCCAGGATGCTGGTGCATACCAGCACGAGGCTGGGAAGAAAGTGTTCGGCGTGAGAAAAATCGTGAGGAGCGGGAGGAATCCATCCAATTTTCCGGCCGGGGACAGATGATTGTCGTCCCCGCACACCTTATTTCTGCAACAACTGACGGACAGCGGCGCTGACCTGGTCACCGGGAGCGCGGCCCGCCAACGCGCGGCATGAGCAATTTCATCACCTTGCCCATGTCTGCCGGGGAGGTTGCGCCTGCCTCAGCAATGGCCGCTTCGACCAGTGCCTTAAGCTCATCTGCGCTCACCGCTTGCGGCAGGTAAGCCTGAAGGACAACGATCTCAGCTTCCGTGGCAGCCACTATGTCCGAGCGGTTGGCGCCACGCGCTTCTTCAACCGCATCCTTGCGAGTCTTGATTTCCTTCTGGATGATTGCCATCACGGCGGCTTCATCCAGTTTCACCTGCCGGTCAATTTCCACCTGGCGAATTGCCGCCAGCACCATGCGAATGGTACGTTTGCGCACATCATCACCAGCTTTCATGGCTTCTTTTAGAGCATTTTCGAGCAGTATTTTGGTTCCATGGTTTCATTATACCTCGTGGGATGGAAAGTCTTGCTACAGAAGGGAAATTGGAGCAATCACGGTAACATTCGTACCGTCAGTTTGTACTGGGGAACAGACAGGCTTAAGCCTGCACTTATAGCCTGACGTTATTGGCACAATGATTGATGGCAAGCATTATTCTTTTGATCCATTCCATTTCATGCTTTTGAGGGTAACAATCGCAACTGATCGGGCTTTCACCTTGATCTGCACCGGTTCGAGCGGCAGCGCCTGGAAAATAAAGCACAACAATACCAGTGGAATCACGATGGTTTGGAATACAGAGGGATCAATGTGGCCATTTTCACCTTTAATATTTTCCGCCAAAAGGCTGCATTTTCTACCAATCTGGTTATAATTCCAATATGTCCCATTTCTACACCCGCACTGGCGATGACGGCAACACCGGTCTGCTTGGTGAGGGCCGCCTGCCAAAATACCACCCCCGCATCGAAACCATCGGCGTCCTGGACGAAGCTTCAGCGGCTCTGGGCCTCGCCCGCGCCCTGTGCCAGGCTCCTCAAACTAATCCCATCTTGATGGACGTACAACGTGACGTGTATGCAATGATGGCCGAAATTGCCGCCACTCCTGAAAATGCAGATCACTTCCGGACCCTGAGCCCTCACCACGTTCAATGGCTGGAATCCCAGATTGATGACCTTTCCACGAAGATCCCCATACCAACAGAATTCATCCTTCCCGGCGACTCGCTTTCCGGCGCAGCCCTGGCTCTCACGCGGACAATCGTCCGCCGAGCGGAAAGACGAGTAGCCGAGTTGCTAGATACCGGTGAAATCAAGAACCCTATCTTGCTGCAATATTTGAATCGTCTTTCATCTCTATGCTTTGTCCTAGAATTGGTTGAAAACCAATTTTCTGGTCGCGATACCACCCTGGCGAAGAAATGATTGGAACCCTGCTCAACATTGCAACTGTTTTGGCTGGCGGGACACTCGGCCTGCTCTTCGGCTCGCGTCTGCCCGACCGCTTGCGGAAGACCGTCATCGCTGGATTGGGATTGTTCACATTGGCTTATGGCTTGTACAACTTCCTGAAAACTCAAAATCCACTCATTGTACTGGGCAGCCTGCTGATTGGCGCGCTGCTCGGCGAATGGTGGAAGATAGAGGAAGGGCTGCAAAATATCGGGAAATGGTTGGAGTCTCGTTTCAACCGCAAACAGGTTGTCGGACCAGAAAACAAACTCAACGATTTAACTGTGCTCTCCACAGGTAGTCACATTGTCCCTTCCAGGGATTTCGTACGCGGCTTTCTAACAGCATCTCTCGTCTTCTGCGTTGGTCCCATGACCATTCTCGGGTCCATCCAGGACGGCTTGAATGGTGATTACAGCCTGCTGGCAATAAAGTCGGTCTTGGATGGATTTGCTGCGCTGGTCTTTGCATCTACATTGGGAGTGGGAGCCTTATTTTCGGTGATTGTCATTCTTTTTTATCAAGGGGGGATCAGCCTGCTGGCTGCGCAGTTGAGTGCCGTCGTCACCCCGGCAATGATGTCTGAGATGACCGCCGTTGGTGGAGTGCTCCTGCTTGGTATTGCCATTAGCAGCCTGCTTGAAATTATACCTATTCGGGTGGGGAATTTCCTGCCTTCCCTTGCTATCGCCCCACTTGTCGTGGCAATCCTGGCATTTTTTGGCATTAAATAATCTAAGGGACGGCTATCCGCTCTTGGGTCCTTGCAGAAGGCTACTTTCCCGTCAGCGCAGTGTCGATGACTTTGGAGATATCATCAAACGAGGGAATTAATTTTTGGCTGGTGCTGTTGACTACCTTCTGTCCATTGACAAAAATACCCGGCGTAGGCGGAACGCCTTTACTACTTCCAGCTTGGGCATCTTGGCTGATCTGGTTAGCATAAGTATTCGCCTTGAAGCAATTCATGAATGCGTTCATATCAAGACCAATCTGCTTCGCATAAGCGACCAGGCGGGTATCTGTATAATCGCCCACGTTTTCACCCGTCCAATTGGCAAAGAGCATATCATTATAATCCCAGAAGCGCCCTTGCTCGTTTGCGCACATGGCTGCATTGGCAGCCTGGTGTGATTCACCCGCGCCGCCGTCAACAAATGGCATGAAATGGAAGGTGTAATATATCTTGCCGGTTTCGATGTAGTTCTGGATAATTTGCGGTACAAGATTTGTTGAATAGTACATACAACCTGAACATTGAAAATCCTCCCAAACATCCATCTTTACTGGAGCGTTGGGGTCGCCCATGCTTGTTCCAGACATCGGGGCGTTGATGGCTCTAGGTGTAATTGCCACAATGGGAGTATCAGCGGTCGGTGAAGAACCTGTGGCCTGCCGGACGCCAGGTAGGATAAAAATCGAAGCGATCAGCAATGCACCTGCTGTCACCAGAAAAATAACCAGCGTGCGGTTGCGGATTCTCTCCCGCTGACGCCGCAGGCGTATTTCTTGACGTTTACTCATTTATAATCTCCTTAAATATTAGCAGAGGAATTTTGCCACAATCGGTGAGGTTTGTCCAGACAAAACCCCATCTGCTTGAAAGAAAACGGGGGTGTTCTAATCCCACTCTCATGCGAGCAAGGTTAGAATCTTCCTAGACAAGCCAGAATCAGCTAAAAAAGTTCCGCCTTCTCCGGCTTGCGTGGAATTTGTGGAACAATCAACCCCAAGACCTTCTTGACAAGGACAGTCTCTTCAGGATCAACCATTCTGTCTCATTTTGATGAGATTTGCAGATGGTATACCGGGTAACGTTCACCGGTTTGCCGGAAGCCCATTCGCTGGTAAAGTGCCAGCGAGGTGGCATTATCACTCTGGGTGTTAACCGTCAAATGTGATATGCCAGACCGCCCTACCTGCCGAATCAGATCCGCAACGAGGGCATATCCTAATCCTTTTCCCTGCAAATCTGACCGGACCGCAAGCCTTGCAAGGTGTACTCCGAGGGAATTACGGGTACTGAGCTGATAGCCAATCACCTGACCATCCGTCTCGGCAACTGTTGCCCATCCAGCCTGAGGAAAGGCTTGCTTCAACACCGGGAGAGAGTTCTGCCATATCAGTTCGAACGCCGACGCATCCACTTTGGCAACTGCAGGCAGGTCAAAAGGCATCATCGTCCGCAATGAAATTTCAGGCGGTAGAGCCATTTCGGTTGGATATCCACCGTCATGTTCGAGCATAACGATGGATTGGCGACATGCAAACCCGCTGGAAAGGAGTAGCTCGGTAAGCCAATCCTTTAAAACAATGGCAGCGGCGACGTATCGCCCTTTGTTAGCCAGTTCTGCATGGGCTCTTTCCCAGAGCATATGCCAGGATTCCTGAACAGGTATTCTGCCGGAGTTTACGAACAAGCGCACCCAAGCCACAAACGGCGGGTCGGGCGAACAGCCCAGAGCGGCGACAACCTGTCCCTGGCTTTCGACCACGAAGAAAGGCGGCAATCCAATCCAATCGAGAGGATTGCGCCAATCCAGATGGCGATGAACATGCGAACTGAAATGAATCAAATTGGTAATCTGGCGCTGGTCGGTCAAAACAGCCGGACGCACCTGGAGGTCCACACCCACAATCATAGCCGGAAGAACAGAAGCTTCTTCATGAAGCGCTGCTTCGGGGTCGGGTTCTTAACTGCAGTCAGCCCGGATTGTAAAGAGATGATCGCATCAAGAAATTTGAAGCGGCGCAAATAAAGCGCGGAAAGCAATTGCATCACTTCAAGGCGTAAATCCCCTTCACCCGCTTTTTCGAGGGCGGCACCAGCTCTGGTGTAAAAGTCGATTGCTTCCTTGAAGCGCTTGAGAGCTTCCAAAGCCGATGCCTGATTGGCCAACGCCATTCCCTGACGACGAGAATCGCCAGCTTCAGCGAAAACCGCTTCAGTACCTTGGGCAGCTTCCAAAGCAGCCTGGGCTTGTTTATCACGCAGCAGAACCACCGACAGGTTGTTCTTCATCTCGGCAGACATGGGCGCGTCGCCGATGTCGGAATAAGCCGACGCGGCTTCTGCAAAGGCGTGTACCGCGGCCGGATAATCACCATCTTGATAGGTACGTTTGGCCAGGTCTGCAATCTCCTGGGGAGAAAGTTTGTTCCCCATATTAAAAGGTGATATCCAGTATATCTTCGGCCACTGAGCGCAGTTTATCCGTGGACATGCCGCTCAATTTCATCGCCAGTTCCAGGTATGGACGGTTGACCGGCTTGCAGACAAAATTCTGCAATTCAGGTGGAAGTTGCATAAAATCCTGGACAGCATTTTGCTGGGTCATCCATAAACCGATATGACCGGTTTGATCAAAGAGCATTTCAATCTGACCACCCAGCAGGGAGGTTAGACCTTCCAATTCAGGTAATGGGATGGGACGTTCGCCCAACTCATACGCCTTGATACGCGCTGCTCGAAAAGCCGGATAGCTCCGATAAAGCGGCAGGTGAAATACTGGCCTTCTCGCGCTCCTGGCGCAGGCGCGCCCCGATCAGGCGTTGGCGGATGCCAACGATTGCAGGCAGGTTCAGGGATTCTGTGGTCGGTGCATCATCTGATGTAGCGTCCTTGCTCCAGAAGCGGTCGAATGGGCAGGTTGAGGGAATAAGACAGCACTTCCAGTTCTGGCAGCGAAGGTGATCTGTGACCTTCCTCCCAGGCACGGAATATTCCTGGCGTCACTCCGATCGCACGTGCACATTCCGGTATGGTCTTTCGCGCCGCCAGGCGCGCATCACGGATCAAGACACCTAATTTTCTTTGACGAAGGGTAACTTGGGCTTGAATGCTCATAAGGTTTCCTCACAATATTCTGGAAAAGATAGAATCATTATAGCAGAAAGCCACTCGCGGTTATCGCCGTTGGCGGGCTGCCAGGACATCCACGGCTTGGGCGCCAGAAAACTCTGCGCCGATATTGAAACCAGCCGCTTCCAAACGCGGTCCAAATAAGGGATGGATGCCTGTGGTTTTCCCCGACAAGGGATTTTACCATCCTCATCCATGACGGTCTGGTTGAATTTGAAAATATCGCTCAGGACAACCACATCAGAATTTTCGGATAATTATCGCGAATCTGTTGTTTATCAACCTCCATTGTTAACCGAACGACTGTTGGCTCAATTCAGCAATCTGAAACGCCGCCTGCTTTATGGTGAACGCAGACGAATCATCTGGAAATTTGTCTAGGAGAGGTTCATGGCGATTATTGGCAATCGTTAAATTTCCACTCAAGTACGGCATGGTCAACTGGATTTGCAGGCCGGTCATCTGCTCGAAATCAGCCTTCGACATGCCTTCCAGACCAACTGCCCGGTTCTGAAGAAGATACAAACGCCTCGGATCTATTCCTTGATTCCGTAAATACTCCCAAACCGTCTGGGTCAGGATGGCAGTGGACAGATCGGCGCAGACAATCAGAACA
This sequence comes from uncultured Chloroflexia bacterium, assembly GCA_963760315.1. Classification (GTDB taxonomy): domain Bacteria; phylum Chloroflexota; class Anaerolineae; order Anaerolineales; family Villigracilaceae; genus UBA877. The sequence continues at coordinate 73,045 of CAVXCK010000003.1, read as the reverse complement.
ACCACATCCGCAATCTTAATGACCGGCAGGCTGATACTTGAAAGTGTAGTACCGAGATCGACGAGGATGTAATCATGGGATTCCACGATAGCGCTTAAGATCCCATCAAGATGGTCCACCACCAGCTGGTTTGCCGACTCAGGGTCAGGCGAACCAGCCAGCAGATGGAAATTCCAGTTCTTGACACGCGGGAGATGATCTCTAAAAAAGGCCGCGGTAGTCCTGGCTGGATCCTCCTTCGCCGCGGTAACTAGATTCAGACGGTCGGCATAACCGACGATAGAGGCAATCGAACCGATCGGCAAAACCAGGTCCATTACTGCTACGCGGTTTTCGATTTTTCCGCTGCCCAGGCACATGGCGATATTAGCGCACAAGGAAGATGTCCCTGTTCCACCTTTTGCGCTCAAGAAGGTAATAAGAATTCCGCGTTTCTTGGCGGGTGGGGTTGGTTCTCCTTTCAATAACCGCGGTATTAGGTCCAGAAGACGCGGTAGAGTCTGGCTGGATTTGGTAATGTACTCATTACAACCAGCCGAAAGGAGGGCGTTCATGTCCTGCGAATTCTCCCGGCTGCTAAGCGCCACGCATGGGACTAAGGATGTGCGGCGATCCTGGCGGAGGCGGTTCACCAGCTCCAGGCCTGGCAGATCGGGCAGCAATGGATCCAGAACGATGATATCTGGCTGGTCTTTCCAGGCTGATATCAAGCCTTCCCGACCCAGAGACGCTGACAGTACTGTATAGCCGCTCTTATGCAACATCACTGTCAGATAGTTGCGGCTGACTGCATCTCCGTCAATGACCAAGACTGAAATCGGCTTTGTATCCATAAGAACCTTTTGACCATCACTCTTCGATTGGAGTCATCAGGTACCCAAGCCCGGAGCGGGTGGCAATATGTTTCGGGATATGGGGATCATCTTCCACTTTCTGACGCAGACGGGCAATGGTAACCCATAGGATTTCCTTATCATCACGATATTCCGGACCCCACACACCAGTCAGAAGTTCCTCTGCAGACAGGACTTTGCCGATATTATGCGAAAATTGCAACAGGAGACGATATTCCGTAGCGGAAAGACTAGACCGGCTGTTCGCCCCGCCAAACCTCAGCACGGGCAAAATCAATACGCAGATTGCCATGGGTAAAGAAGCGATCCTGCCCGGTCTCGATGACCTGAGCGCGACGCAGCACCGCCCGTACTCGGGCAAGTAATTCCATTACCGAGAATGGTTTGACCAGATAATCATCAGCGCCTACGTCCAGGCCTCGGACCCGATCCTGCTCTTCGCCTTTTGCAGTCAGCATAATAATGGGCACATTAGAGAATTGGCGGATGCGTTGGCAAACCGCAAGACCATCCATGCGGGGTAGCATTACATCCAGCAGGATCAAGTCCACCGGGTTGGCCGAAAAAGATTCAAGGGCTTCTTCGCCATCCGTGGCCGAAAACACCTCGTACTCTTCGGTTCGAAGATTGGCTTCGAGTAAGCGAAGGTAGCGCGGTTCGTCGTCAACAACCAGAACACGTGTGGACATGGTTTATGCCTCCTTTAAAGTTTTCTCCGGACGAAGGGGAAGTTCGATATGAAAGGCTGTCCCTTTGCCGGGTGTAGTCTTGACCGAAATTCGGCCATGATGAGCTTGAACTATCTGCTTGCAGATGAATAATCCCAACCCCGTTCCGCTCTTGGCATACTTACCAGGCACACGATAGAATCGTTCAAAGAGGAAGGGGATGTGTTCAAGTGGAATTCCCGGTCCCAGGTCTGAAAAGGTAACTATCTCCCAGCTATCCTTCAATCGGAGTGAGATGTTAATTTTCGCGCCGGGGGCATACTTGATTGCATTATCAAAAAGGTTTTCAAAAACCTGGGCTATGCGAACAGCATCTGCCTTGATATGCGGGACTGACTTTAAGTCCAGGATAACTTCCAGATCTTTTTGCCGCCCTTGGACGCGCTGGATCACGTCCCGCAGAAGCGAGTCCAGGCGAACAGGCTGGAAGTCCATATTCATGTTTCCGCTCTGCAGGCGGGCAGAGTCAAGCATATGGTCAATTAAAGTAAGTAGATGGTCGGATTCTTCGTCTATGATGGCCAGAAATTCCTGCTGTGTAGCGGCGTCCCAGGTAGTATCAGACCTCAGGAGAGATGTGGTGTATCCTTTAATGAAGCCAAGCGGGGTATGCAACTCATGGGAAATCGTGGCAATAAAATCGTCCTGGAGCTGGGCGCGATGACGGGCATGTTCCAATTGGGTCAGGCTTTCCTGAAGAATTTTTTTTTCAAGAACCCGCACCGTCTGGACGGCAGCCAGGGCTGCCAGCGGCATTTCCTCATCAGCAAATTCCGGTCCTCCAAAGCGTACAAAGACCAGCGCACCGCGCCGGTCAGGAAGGAACAGCGGCAGGCCAAGAAAGCGAGGCTTTGCAATCCGGTCAGATGAGGATTGATTCGCCGGAACGGATTCGGTGGCTTTGCTCGTGCTGATGACTTGGTTGGCAATCTCCTCACCCCAGGAGGATTTCAGCCTCTTTATTGCGCCCACGCCCTGCTGCACGCGCATAGACTACTTCAGGCGTTTTGGCGTTCCCTTCAACGAGGTAGATAACCAGATTGTCAAAAACGAATTTCCTGCGAAGTAAAACGAACATCGCATCCAGGGATTTCTTCCAATCTATCCCTGGCGAAGGAACTGCTCAACTGAGTGAAGGTTTCAAGTATTTCGCTGTTCATGATCCTCCAGGTGAATCAATGCCCTTTGTTAACCGCAAGTAACGGGAAATGGAACCTGGTACCTTTTCCTTCTTCAGATTGCACTTCGATCACAGAACCATGTGCGCTGATAATCTCCCGCACCAGAGCCAGCCCCAGGCCGGTGCCACCGTAACGGCGGGTGGAGGAAGAATCCAATTGGTGGAAGGCTTCAAAAATCTCATTCAACCTGTCTGCTGGAATACCAATGCCAGTATCTGAGACTGAAACCATAATCAGCGTATCCGATTCTGGCTGGATGGAAAGGGTTACTTCGCCGCCGGATGGTGTGAATTTGATGGCGTTGTCAACTAACTGGAGAATTACCCAGGAGATTTTTTCTTCATCCGCTTGAACATAAGGAAGACCAGGTTGTTCGGTATAGTGCAGAGCCACATCTCGATCATCTGCTTTGATACGGGAATAGCTGATGATTTCTCCCGCCACTTTATTCAGATTAACAGGTGAAAGGCGCAGGGTCATTTCGCCCCGTGCCGCCAACGAGAAGAGGATGAGATTGTCAATCAGGCTTTCCAATCGCCCGGCGGCGCGCTGGCTGACCAGTAAGGCGTTTCTCTGTTCATCATTCAGCAAACCAAGCGATTCATTCGTCAGTAACTCTAGGTATCCCTTGATGTGCGTCAGCGGTGTACGTAACTCATGCGAAACATTGGCAACAAAATTGGCCTTCATCTGGCTCAACTCGGAGAGCTTGGTCAGCGCCTCCTGCAATTCCGCGGTCCGTTCTGCAACCCGGTTCTCCAGGAAGCGATTGGCATCCTCAAGCGCATTCCGCAGCTGGATAATCTGCTCGGTCACTGCATGGTCGATTTGCAGGCGGGTGAGGAGGTGGAGGTCCATCAGTGCCTGGCCTAACAACCGGTGATCCCCTGCCCGTTTTTTCTCATCCTGGTAAGCCAGGGCTTTCAGCAAATCCGCTTCGGTAATTAAACCTTTCTGGACAAGATATTCGCCCAGACGGGGGACAAGTACTTCGGGTGTCAGGAGGGATGGTCATCTGATATTTCTCACGACTGCCAGACCCATTCACCACCGACCATCGTTGCGGTCGGTTGGATACTATACAAATCAGCAGGATCGCAGGTGAACGGATCCGTCTCGACGACTGTCAAATCAGCAAGAAAGCCAGCAGACAATCGCCCTAGGCGGTTTTCCATTCCAGCTGCGAAGGCCGGTCCAAGTGTAAACCCTTCGATTGCTTCGCGAACAGTCAACCGCTGCTCCGGGAACCAGCCCTCCGGACCCGGAGAGCCGTCTACGCGGCGTCTGGTAACGGCGGCGTGTAAACCCTGGAACGGGTTCGGGATTTCAACCGGCGCATCCGACCCAAAAGCCAGCCGCGCCCCGTGCTGCACTTGAGTCCGCCAGGCATAAGAGAACGCCGCCCGTTCACCGAGAAGTCTGTCCGCAATCACCATATCAGATGGGGCATGGATCGGTTGCATCGAGGCAATCACCTCCAAATCCGCCAGGCGTCCGGCATCCTCCGGGTGAATGGTCTGCACGTGTTCGATGCGATGACGCAATGCCGGTAGTCCGCACTTACGCTCGTAAGAGCGCAACCGGGTGAACCCTTCAAGTACTTCATGCACAGCCCGGTCGCCGATGGCATGGACCGCCAGGCTGAGACCACTCTCAGCTGCCAGACGGCCATACTCGTAAACTTGTTCATTGTCCAATATTAGAATACCACGATTTTGCGACTCGTCAACATATGATTCGAACATTGCCGCGGTATGCGGTCCAAGAGCACCATCAGCAAAAAATTTGACCGAACCTAATACGCAGGAAATCGTCCCCAAACCCGCTGCGCATGCCAAGAGAAACCGCTTGCGGGAACAGCTCAAGCGGTATGGCCTTGGTTATACGGAATTGCAAATCGCCACGCTCACGGAGGAGCTGCAAAGCCTGGAAACAGGTGCGTTTATCAAAATCATGGACCCCTGTCAACCCCATGCGCCAGAGACCGGCAATAACCTGCCGGAAGTTCAATGCCAGCGTTTCAGGAGTCGGTTCCGGGATGACTGCCTCAACCAGTCGCATTGCCCCTTCAAAAAGGATCCCTGTCGGGAGTCCACGGGCGTCCCGCTGGATACGGCCATTGACCGGGTCTGGCGTGGAAGAATTTATCCCCGCCAGCTTCAGCGCAGTGCTGTTAACCCACGCAACGTGCATGGATTTGGCTGTCAGGAATACTGGATTCTCCGATGCCACCGCTTCCAGATCCCCGGCAGTTGGCCACACACCACCCCAGGCATTCTGGTCCCAGCCATGTCCGCGCACCCATACCCCGTGAAGTGTCTGCTGGAGGCGTTCTTTCACCTGGCACAGGATTTCCTCTTTGGTCTTCCCTTCGCAATCCACTATCTGCAAGCTGAGGGCATACTCCTGCAAGTGGATGTGTGCATCGGTCAAACCGGGAAGAATAACCCCCCCGCCCATATCTTCGCACTCAGCAGGTTCGAATTCAACCAGGAGCTCATCGCCGCCCAAAGCAAGGATATGGCCAGCATCGATGGCAATTGCCGAGGCGATGGGATGAGTCGTGTCGAGAGTATGGATGCGTGCGTTGTGGAGAAGTCTCATATCAAACCCGCAGATATATATTAAGTGTATCCCTGGCAATCACCCATTCAACAGCCGTCCCGTCAGGGCGTCCAGTTCCTCGTTTGAATAATAATAAATGGTCAGCGTCCCACCTTTCAATCCAGAACGCAACGCAACCTTTGTCCCCAGGCTGGAGCGCAGACGCTCCTCCAGTTCAGCAACATCCGGCGATATGGCCGGTTTTGGTTTGCGAACCGGTTTTTCTCCGGATAGTTTGCGCACCAACTCTTCGGTCTGGCGAACGTTGAATTCCTGCGCCAAGACAGTTCGCAGGGCCGCGGTCTGGGCATCCGGCGTGGAAAGAGCCAGGAGGGCGCGCGCATGCCCCTCTGAAATGCGCTTCTCGATCAGGGCATTCTTGACCGAAGTCAGGTAACCGCAGCAGACGCAGGGTATTTGTCACCGCAACCCGGCTCTTCCCAACACGCGCAGCAATGCTTTCATGGGAAAGATCAAAATCCTCAGCCAATTGACGGTATGCTTCGGCCTCTTCGAGTGCAGAGAGGTCAGAGCGTTGTACGTTTTCGATAATTGCCAATTCCAACCGTTGTTGGTCAGTTGCCTGGCGGACGAGCACCGGCACTGAGGTCGAGACCTGCCAGCCGGGCTGCCTCGAGACGGCGTTCCCCGGCGATCAGGACGTATTGCTCTGTCGACTCCCCCGCTGTGACGATCAAAGGTTGGAGCACGCCGTTTTCACGCACCGAAGCGGTCAATTCTTCCAATCCTTCAGGATGCAATCATATTACGCGGCTGGCGCGGGTTCGGTAAAACCATCTCCACCGGAACCAGCACAACACCGTTTCCCATCTCCAAATTATCCCCACCGGGGATCAACGCTCCCAATCCACGACCGAGTCCAGATTTTTTGTGGCATAGACTCCTCCTACTCCGCACTTTCTATAACTGCAACACCATCGCCTGAGAGTAGTTCGCGCGCCAGGGATTCATAAGACTTGGCGGCATTCGATTCCGGTGCATAGGCAGAGATTGGCAATCCATATGAGGGGGCTTCAGCCAGCCGGACGCTACGCGGGATGATGGTTTCGAAGACCTGCTCGCTGAAATACTTTTGTACTTCGGCTACTACATCGCTGGAAAGGTTGGTGCGGCCATCGAACATCGTCAGGATGACACCCCGCACCTTGAGAGAAGGGTAAAGCGCCGAACGAACGCGCTGGATGGTACGGGTCAATTCGCCCAATCCTTCCAGCGCCAGATATTCACATTGCACGGCGATGAGTACACCATCCTGAGCGGCCATCAATCCATTGACCGTCAACATGCCGAGGGATGGCGGGCAGTCAATCAGTATGTAATCATAACGATCTACCAGCTGATCAATCACCTGGCGGAGTTTGACTTCCCGCCCCAGTTCGTTGACCAGTTCCACCTCCGCTCCGGCGAGAGACAGCGAGGATGGCAAAATAGCCAGTTTCAGGCGTGGGTTCTGTAACACCAGCGCCTGGAGCAGGTACCCCACCCATCAGCGCCTCATAAGTCCCTCCTTTGACAGTGTGCTTGTTCACCCCGAGGGAGGAGGTGGCATTGGCTTGCGGGTCAATATCCACAATCAAAACACGTTGACCGAATTGCACAAGGTAGGCACCGAGATTGATGGCAGTGGTGGTCTTCCCCACCCCACCTTTTTGATTCACCAACGTGTAAACACGTCCCACTACAAAACCTCCACCAGGCATGTATGGATTTCTTCCTGCGTTGGGATGCCATCCAAGCCTAGCCGCTTCACGGAGAAGGATGCCAGGTGGGTGGCAAACCGGGCTGCTGCCCACGGATCTCGGGTCACATACAGCCGCCAAAAAAAGGCAGCTGCAAAAATATCTCCTGCGCCGGTGGCATCCACTTCCTCCAAGGACGGTGCACGGAAACGGCGCAGATCGCCATTCCAGTAAAGCCGCGCCCCCGCCGGACCCTCAGTCACAGCCAGCACTTTGCAGGCGGTTGCCATTGCCTCGATGTAATCCTCATCTCCGCCAACATCCTCGATACTGAGCACTGCTGCGCCAGCCTTGGGTAACATCTCGAGAGCTTCCAGGCCATTCACCGGGTCCCACAAGTCCGGTATTATCCCACGTCCGCATCCAGCCCTGGGGAGTCAGCCCAATCAAGGAAGACGTAAATTTTCCATTCACCAGTGATTTGGCTTCTCCGGCTATCGGTCCTATGTGGACAATCGGCGTACGCCGCCAGACTTCGGGAACATTATCAAAAGACAGGTCCGGTGCGATGTGATGGATATACTGGATGCGTCCCGCAGGTGTGTACTTATTCTCGAAAGTTGTACTGTACGTGGGCTGGAATACTCTGGACCTTGATCCCGTCCAGGACATCGAGGGGCACTTCCCCACCCCAAGCAGTGACCACACCAACGCGCAGACCCAAGGCACGGCCTGTCAACGCAGCATAAGCCGCTGTCCCGCCCAGGCGCAGCCCATCGGGTGTAATGTCGCATGAGAGATGACCAATGACGAGATAATCCACCGACTCAAGTGGGACGAGCGAAGGCATGAACCCATTATACCTGAGGAGGAAAAAAGGAAAGCCCCTCACCCCAGGGCAATCACACTTATTTATTTCAAGGCGAATACTTTAAGGGGAAAGTCTATCTCCCGAGCGGCTTGAAGTTCCCTCGCACAGATGCTGCTTTGAGCAATTATCTACCGTTTAGGCCAATTGAATAGAATGTGTTAAAGGCAAGCAGGGTTTTCAGGGATTTGATCTTGCCGATGCACCCATGATTGGTTTTTATGGCGACCTCCGATCCCCATGGAGAATACTCTCCAGAAGGTGTTATGCAGCAGAATTCCCTTGGACCTTACTATCAAGAGATACATCCAGATCATATTGATGTTCCGATTATTCTCAATATCCACCCCACCTTCCAAGGCATAGACCACACCGTAGATGGCTTTGCCGAGACTATTATTTTCTTGTTCTCTTTCGTCCAACCCTAGCGAGAGAAGCTTGCCCAGGAAAAGTATCCTTCCATTGTTCCTTACGGTTCTTGAACTTTGCGATCTTCTCCGAGATAACCAGCTTTATCCCATATTGGCTGTGTTTGCATTAGTCTTCAAATCGGAAGGATTGACTCCTGTAAGGCGCACGTTTATGATTTTCTTTAAAATGTCAAACCAGAAGGACGCGCCAGGGCTGGCTGCAATTCCCGATATTAGAATCCCGACAAGTTTTATAAGCCAGCCAGTCAGGTCGGTCACCTGGGGGGAGTTAATGATTGGATAACATTGACCGGAAATCGCAATTCCGTAAATTTCATTTTCTTGTTGGGGTAAAAGCGTGCAAACAGCTGGTACACTGGTTTGTCCTGTCAACTGGCAAGGGTAATAGGCGACCCCAGCCAGCCTACCGGGAGAGTAATATCTGAAAATTGATTGTTGGATGGCGGATAATTGTCCTATATCTAGAGTTGTCGTGTTATTGTTGTGTAAGAATGCTTTCGATATTACTCAGGATTGCAATGCGTAAATCAGGTTCTCTCCATAAACGGCCAACGAGATTTATTGAATCAACATTGACGATGCTTGCCAATAGAATCCCTACAATCAGGGTTGTTATGAGGCTGCGACGTTTATACCAGCCGGTCAAGCGATTCATGGCATTATTGAACCATTCTTCGATATTATTGCGGATCAATTCTAATTCGTTTTCCTTCTGCCAGACTGTCTGCGGCATACTATTCATAATGGCATACAAGGTCTGTTTTAACTGGGGGTGGGTGATACTCAGCGCAGTAATACCAGCTTGAATTCTATTCACAGTCTCATCTTCGGAAGCATTTGCCTTGAGGGATAATTTGACCAATGCATCGTTAATCTGCTGTTTCTGGACCCTAATGGCATCAAATAAGGAATCCACAGACGCTTGAAACCGGGGAATATCCTGCCCCATTGTTAATAAATCGGTTTTTACGGTATCCAGGATTTCAGTACAAGTCTCTTCCCCTGTTTCAGATACCAATGCTTTACGTATCATCCCCAGCATCAGGCTAATTCGCGAGCGTGCGTCGAGGCGTTTCTTTTTTGGCAGTCTGTGGGCTTCGCTGTAGAGTTTGTAGAGTTGCTGTTGGATAAGAGAAGCTTCTGTTCCAGTAGCTGAAAGGATATCAATCATTGCCTGGGAAAATTGGCTGGCAGGTATATACGAAGGTTTGTTATCATTGTTTTTCCCCGTATATAGACTGCGGATCAATGGGTGGTTATAGAATTGATCTGCGAGCGTGGAGTCTGTCAGCATTTTCCCGAGTGTTTTCTCAAGCATTCGAGACCGCCATTTGTAGCCTGGCAGCTATCCATTCCTGTATTTGCATGGATGCGAGGCTGAGCAAAGACCAAGTAAGAAAAAGACCGAGTAAAACATTGAGCAATATTGTAATGGACATCTTATTCACCTCGCCAAGGAGCGGTTCAATACTGGAAGGAGCCGATTGTGCGTACCTTCCAACTCAGATGAAAAGTAATTTTCGTTGGTATTTTCTGGATTAGATTGGGCCTTCTCTGAAATCAATTCTTGATAGCGCGAATCGGTTCTGATAGGATCCAAGTCAGGATCTGATTTTATCCACTCAATTGTAGTGTCGTTGTTCCCAAGCGCAAGCCGAAGGAACTCGAAGGCGAGTTCTTTTTCCCCGCAAATTGCATAAAAACAGGCGCGATTATATGCACTTTCATTATTCATTTTGGGCAATGCAGTGGCGATATGATGGTTGGCTTTGTTTTCAAGTCCCATCCTGTGATAGACACCTGCAAGGGCGCTATGTGCCAGGATATAATCCGGGTTTTTTCGAAGGACAATTTGAAAAGCGCGAACTGCGTCATCGTGCTGTTGTTCAACTGAGTAGAGTAATCCCAGGTAATAATAATAGACTTCTCTTTCGGGAGCTATTTCAATCGCCTTTTGATATGCGGCAATAGCATCCTTATATCTGCCTAAGGACTTATATAATTTCCCCAATGTATCCCACGCCCGATCATTGGTGGGATTGACCCGGGTAATTTTTTCATAGATATTAACTTTTGCCAGTATTTCTTCCAAATTATCAATACTGGGATATATATTGGAAGGGCTTTTTGACTTTCCGGATCGAAGTACTTCCTGCTTAGTTACTGGAAGGGAATTCCTTATTTGATCAGGTTCGTGGGACGTTCCTTCGACCGGAAGATCTTCAGTCTTTTCTGTAGAGGTCAGGGATGACGATAATCGATTTTTCCTTGGGAAGGGAAGGATTTTGTCCTCCCTGACCAGGCGGGATATTCTTTGCTGGTTATTGACAGGCGACGAAGTAACAACCTGGTCTGTCTTCCTATTTGGGGAAGTTGAAACGCGTGACTTTGTTTCTGGCTGATCTGATGGAGGATAGTTTTCCTCACAACATTTTCCCGAATTGACAGGTCGAAAACCATCTGCAAGCGCCTGATTTTCTAATGAAGGCTCACTTTTCGTTGCTGATTTTAGATGGTCTGACGGCAATTTGCTAGGACCCAAGACGATCTTTTCCGCCTTGTTAATTTCACGAAGATTGGCGGAGTTGCCAGATTGATTGGGGTTATTCTCCTCTGATGGAGATCCCCCCATGTCCAAATCGTCGGCTTTCTTATAGGCCTGGATTGCATTATCAATATCTTTCAAAGCACGATAAGTATCGCCGATGTTATTCCAAACCAACGCCTGGTTTTCAGGTGTATCCATTAATGGAATGCTTTTTCGGAATAAGAAAAGGGCGTGGCCGAATTCTCCTGTCAGAAAATATGCATGGCCCAGATTGCAGTATGGCCATTCCGGAATCAGGATCTAATCCAATTGCTTTTATATATGCAGCAATTGCATCTTCAGGTGATCCAATTTTTAGATATAGATTACCCATCTCATTCCAGAGCAATGCATCGCTCATCTCGGCCTCAAGACTAACCTGCAACAACATTCTCCAATAAAGTTGCCCTGGCGCGAGCCATTACCGGGCTCATCGACAGGTGCCATTTCACTGGCTTTTTGATAAGCCGCCGAAGCATTCCCATAGTCTCCCAATCGTCTATAAGCATCGCCCAACCTGTTCCAGGAAACGGCTTTATCCTCCGGGGTATCCAGGAAATCAATGCTTTTCTTGTAGAGTAGAATCGCAACATCATTCTTCCCCAAGCGATAGTAAATAAAACCCAGGTTGCTATACGGCTGACCATATTTTGGATTCATCTCGATAGCTTTTTTATATGCCTCAATTGCATTGTCAAATTTCCTAGAGCTGGCATATGAATTACCCAATTCATTCCAGTCGATGGAGTTCTGCGGCGTGTGATCAACGTATTGAGGCGTACCAGAGTTCGTAGATAGGGTATTCGTTCCGGTTTCAACCTTTTGAGGTGCCTCTCTCTTAGTGTTGTCATTTCCTGCCCTGGCATTGGAACCGTTTTCACCCGGCTCTAAAACGGTTTTGTTTACCCGGAACGAACAACCTTCAACAGAATTGGTATTATTCGAATATTCCATTTCAGTATCTGTACTGGTTGGAGATTGGCCCATTGGATAAATCCTGGGTTGCTTTTTCAAGCCCTGGTTCTTCGATAGTCTCATTTCCTTCCGAAGTTGGAATTGGCCCATTACCGAAGAGGGAGACTGAATCTGACTCATCTTCTCCCTCCCAAATATCGGGATCTTCAATTTTCCCAACTGCAAGTCTGCCTTTTGCCTTGCCTTTTTGGTAATGGACATGAGCCAGATTCTGGATATAAGGCCAACATGCATCGGGAGCCAATTCAATCGCCTTGGTGTATGCAACGATAGCATCGTTATACGCACCTGCTTTTAGGTGAGAATTACCGTGTTCATTCCATTCTGCCGCAGTTTTTAAATCAAATAAGTGATTGGCCTCAATCATCTCTTCACCTCTTTCGATTTCGGAACTGTCCTGGTCCATTTTTGGATCATTATTGAGATGGGTATTTTGAATTTCATCTATCAATTCGACATTTTTATTACAACATTTCTTGAATTCGTTTTGCAGCTGATCCGATTGCTTGTAGGCTGCGATGGCTTTTTCATAATCTTTCAGTAGCAAGTAAGTTATCTCCCAAACGATTCCAAAGAGCTGCCCGGGTAGCCTCATCCTCAAATAGCGGAATGCTATCTTCATAGATCGAGGCGGATGTAGCATAATCACCTATTTGAAATAGAGCATATGCCAGTCTAATATATGCTTCACCGCATTGGGGATTTATAGAAATTACTTTCTTGAAATGCTGAAATGCTTTCAGTATAGTCTTGCTTTTGCAGGTGAAGGTTTCCCAGCTCCTTCCATAGATCAGCATTTTGAGGGTTGAATTCTATCGCCTACTGATATACGCCGATCGCATCCAAATCACGCTTTTGATGAGTAAAACACTTACCAAGATTTATCCAGGCATCAATTAAGTGGGAATTTAATTCAACAGCCTTACGAAGTGAATCTTCCGCTTTTTCCAACTGACCAGATTCCAAGTATGCTTTTCCAATTCCTTCCCAGGAATATTCGTAATATGGGGCAATTTCAAGGGCTTTTTCAAATGCAGAAATGGCATTTTGATATACCCCAAACTTGTTATATATATGACCAATACCATCCCAACTGAGAAAATCTTGAGGAGAACATGAGAGCGCTTTATTAAAGGCAGTTGATCGCTTCTTCATTCCTCTCATTTTTCGCGAGTAATTGCCCCAGATTGTTCCAGAGATATTCTGATTCTGGTGAGAGTGTAATGGCACGCTGGTAGGCAGATACTGCTTCATCAATGTTCCCCAGTTCTGTTTGAACCAGGGCAAGCGCATTCTGACATTGGGCTTGCAGGGAGTGGTTGGCAAGCAATGCAGATATTCCGTCAGATGCTTTTAGGTATTTAAGGGCTCTCTGAAGGTTACCTTTCCTCCAAAAAAGCATACCCAGACTGAGTAACGCATTGTGCATGGGATGCATTTCCTTTTTCACTGTCCTGTAATTTTAATTCTTCCTCAGAAGAATTATCAGAATAGTGTTCTTCGGCAGGAGCATTTTTCGATCCTATGCAAAAGTGACTTTCAGAGATTGAATGACTTCCTGGGCTTCAGTTGCGGGACATCCACAAACTCGACCACCCGATGCCGAAGAATCCAGCACTCTGTTGCATTCGCTGCAAAATCAGATACTTCATTTTCAAATAACCAAAAAATTGCGCGGATGTTATTGTCAATGAAATATTCCCGATGTTTATTAAATTCTTTAAAGACATGCACACCTTCCGTCCCGCACTCCCAATTAAATCCATCGATGAGTCAACACTGTTTGTGACAAATCCGGCAATTGGGAGATTTGAGAAAGAAAATCGAATTGATTCTTGAAGTTTGTTTTTATGGAGTGCGTTTTCTGCGAAATTTTTTCAAGTTTTTCCTGTAATATTGTATTTACTTCATCACGGATAAAATCGGACTTGTAAATTGCAAATAAGATGGATGGCCGATCCCATCTCACAGCCAATTCAATCTCACTGGAATAGAATATCTATCCGGTCTTGGAATGGGAGGCTTATATCATGTTCCTGGTAGATCGAGATTCATTGTTCATTTACCAGTCTCTTAAGTACAGGATGGACATCGCACCAGTTTTCACTATCGCGATATTCAAGGATGGCAAGTAACTGAAGCAATGGGCCTCAAGCGATCGTTATACTCAAGACGGTTATGCTCATGGATTTTCTTTAAATACGCCAAATCGTTTTTATCCAAAATGCGCCGATATTCGTTACGGATTTCTGTTGCCGCCCATTCAATGTCATCTTGATTTAATCTTCGTTGCTTTTCGGCGCCTTGCACTACCAATGGCAGAACGCATAATTCTTGCCATTTCCCGGAATACCCCTCCGCTATATGTGATCGCGTCTTCCAATGCTTGCCCATCAATCAGGGATTGATCCATTCTGACATGAGCAAATTGGCGCAATGCTTCATAACCTTCGATAATATGTCTTTCAGGTTCTCTGATACGGATGCAAGTTAATGTTTGGTAGAAATATTGCCTGGTCTCGGATGGCATCAAATTCCTTGCTGTAAAACAATGCGCTTGAGACTGTATAAATGATGGCACAATTTGGTTGCATCATGATTTCACGCCGATCATGAAATATTGCGGTAGCTTTATTGAGATCGGGTTTATCCATATCATCGATCAGTAATAGTGGAATTCGTTTTTCTTTTGCGTAAATTGCTGCAGCAATCATATTTATTACATCAATCAAACCGGTAATATCTTTTTCAAAAACCTGCCGTAATTCGATGCGCGTTTTTGGCTCCAGTTTCATTTTCATACCGGCATTTATGAAAAAAGCGTCAAGAGAACCGCCAAACTCATAGGAAGATTGACCCGATAATACGGTTTTCACTTCCTGTTCAACTTTTCCTTTCCAACTATTTAATTGTTTCAATAATCGTTCGGGAATCTCGCCACCATTTTTTCTGTAATTCCGATACATCTGGCTGCCAATGGCCAGTAAAACATCATGGAAATCGAGATCAACAATGTCTGTTTCTTCTCTAATACTAAAATTGATCGGCCAAAATTTCTTATGAATCTCAGCATGTGACAGGATATGCAGGAGTTCGGTACTCTTTCCACAACCTCGATGACCTGAAAAAAAGAATTTTGGGGGCCGGAAGAAAGGTGCCAGGATTGCATCCACCAATTCATTTATTGGATTACCCGGCCTGGAGATATAAAATGGATTGGGTTGGCCATTTTTCCCGGGTGCCAGGGGAAGGTCCAGTTCAAAATTCAACCAAGCCCGGTCGAAATCCTTTGCTTTTATATATTCGTAGGTTGTCATAGCAATTCCTGGCTTACGTTTAATGAGAATGAAGCGACATTTTGGCAAGGATGCGGACTTAGAATATGGGTTGGACATGATGTAATTATGCGAAGCTCAGGTAGCTCTCATTGCACCAACCTGATGGGGCCTCAATTTGCACCCATCCGTTTTTATTGGTAACGAATCTTAATCCGTTGGCCATAAGTCAAGCCCCCAACAATCGGATTCGTAACTCCTGGACCGCTACGGACGTTCAACCCGCTCGTATTGCATATTCCATAGCTGGCAGGGGTGGTCGCGGCTGCAGGTTGGGGACTTTCTTGCAGGTGCAGAGGGGTTACTCTGCTCAAACGATAGATAAGCCTCACTGCTCCAACCTGCAGGATTATGGAATTGAGCCCAGCCATTCTGACGGTTTATGACCTTTACACGTTGGCCGTATCGTAACCCGGCCACCATGGGATAAGATGCACTTGGACCACTGCGCACATTAAGCGCACTGGTGATACAGGTTGCATAAATACTTGAGGTTGGCAAAATGGGTATCTGATGGAAGATCGACAGGTTGATTGGTTGGGGAGATCTGAAGTCAGATTGAGGGAATTACTTGACTGGGGACACGGGAAGTCAGTTTGATTTGGTCGGAGTAGGTCGAGTTTGAAGAAATATTGGAACGGCGGAGGGCGAGGTAGAAGGAATATTTCCTAGATTGGCGATGATTGTTTCTCAACTGCGGTGATTCGCTGGGTAAGGGTTGTGGATAAAGTGTGTGACCGATCCACCAAGATTCGAGATTTGCCCTTCCAGATTATCAACCCGGCTAAATATTCCGGAGTTAGCATTTCCGGTCGATTGATCGTTGATACCAACCCTTGCAATTTATTGACCTTCTCATCCAACAGTTTCAAATTTCTCATTAAGGTTTACAACCGGAATCCTCATTCCGGCAAATTCCATCAACTCATTTAGCGTTCCGTTAAACCGGTTCATGTCCATGGAAAGACATTCAGAACCAAATGCTTCTCCCGGACCTTTTGAAGTAAATTGCCAGAAATGCCACATGGTCCATGGCGGCGGAATTTTTGGGGTGCTGGATGTTGTCCAGTGGGCATTCCAGAGGGGAAATTGGATCCAATAATCACTTTTTGTCTGGTCCCCATACTCCACCCAAAACCCGGGCCCAGTATAAATCATCGGATCGTTTGATACTTGCATTCTCGAACAACTCGGTTCGGCTTGATCATTTGATCCAGGCAATCCCGCAGAAACCCGAGCGCAGCCGATGGATTATTATCCGTTCGGCGAAGCTCATAATCAATTATGGGAGGAAGCTCGCCCGGATCATTTTTTAACTGATCGGCAAAGTAATTGGCCTGGTCAATGCCAGGCTTGGTGTAATCCAGGTAATGGTATGCCCCCGTAATAACCCGGCATCTTTTGCTTTTTGCCAGTTCACCAGGAACTGGGGATCCGTAAATGTGGCTTGTGATGCTTTTATAAAGACAAAAGTTGCTCCAGCCTGTTTCGCTTTTTCAGCATCCCAATTACCATCCCATTTTGAAATATCAATGCCAAGAATTGTCATAGTTAGCTCTCCAGATTTCTTTACTGGTGGATTTCATCACTGGACCTATGCAACAATATCAAATAAGAGAAACATGGAATTTCTCAAAACGATGGGTATTTGCATCAAAATCATTCAAACTGTCAATTTGTTTTTGCCATAGGGCAGGAGACCATATTTCTAGAATACTCACCCTGGCCAACAATTATTATTTCATTACCTCATCCCAGCATACTCACATAAGTTTGACGGGAGTTCGATCTGACCGAAATCATCCATAACCGCCATCTACTGCAGCACCTCCCAGAAATAGTCTGCTCAGAAGACGTGCCAAAGGATCGGAAATGCTGGTTGCTTTTACGTGTGAATATATTGCATTAAAAGCCTGGGGAGACAGAAGGAAAAGATTTCGGTCAAATCCTTGTGTTATATAAACAGCATTACTCCCGCTTCACGATAATTGGATGGCAGGGTGAGCTGGCTTTTTTCACTTAGCGGGAGAGTGCATTTTCCGAAATACATCTTTTTCCTTACAGTCGTAAACCAAATTCCTTCTTGAACACTATCCATTGCACCGGGAATTCAATTGATGCAGCTTTGCTGCATCTCAAGCGGCATGTTTTCAATGGAACAATCATATTTTCTCGCTTTTCAGCGAATGTGAAACCGCAAAAACCCGTTATTTCTTTAGACGATATAAGAATATGAATTGGGAAGTAATATGGTGAGGAAATCATCATGTTTTTGTGGTATCCCTGTGACAAGTTCGCCAAGGTAAAAAGTATCCTGTTCAAAAGAGACTTGGGATGATGGAAGCAGTTGAATTCGAAAGAAAAATGGGTTGTCATCACGTTGATTAATATTCAGGAGATCCAATTGAAACAAAGAAGATATAGCGTAGCTTCAGAATTAGCTGGTTTTTCCAATGGAAGATGAATTCAGGAATTTCAGGGGAGCTGCAGGAATAGTTCTTATTCGTTAATAAGAGCCCCGCATTAGTTGGGGGCTCTTACTAGGAGCTTGGAGTTATTTCTATTCGGTTAAACCTTTACGGATGGCATAAAGGGCAGCCTGGGTACGATTGGCTAGGTGAAGTTTATCCAAAATATTGCTTACATATTTCGCCACCGTGGATTCTTGGACGAATAATTTCTGTCCAATTTCCTGGTTGCTCAGGCCACTTGATATCAAGCGCAATGTTTCAAGCTCGCGAGGGGTAAGAGGCTCGGTAGTGTACATTAAATCCGACGGGTTGTTTAACTCGCGGATAACTCGCATTGCTATGGATGGGTACAAGGTTGACAGCCCCTGGGATACATCGCGAATCCCTTGCAATAATTGGGTATGGGTGGCATCTTTTAACATATATCCTTGCGCGCCAAACTTTATTGCCTGGTAAACACGGTCGTTATCCGCAAAACTTGTCAACACCAGAATATGCACATCGGGTTTTTTCTCTTTCAAAATCGGGATTGTGGTAAGCCCATCCTGGCGCGGCATCACCAGGTCAAGCAGGATGACATCGGGTTTGGCAGCTTCCAGCATTTCCACGGCTTCAATCCCATCCTTGGCTTGTCCAACCACTTCTATATCAGCCTGGTAGGATAATATCGCTGCCAAGCCCTCTCTGACGACTGCCTGATCTTCGACAATTAGAACACGAATTTTTTTTGTGTTTTTCATGAGAGTTCCTTCCTCGATTAAATTATATTGGAACGGTCAAAGTAATTTTTGTTCCATGCTCAGGAGAAGAAGCTATTTTTAGCTTGCCTTTTATTCGTTTGGCTCGCTCTTTAATATTTCCCAGTCCTTTTCCGCCGAACTTGACCTTATCAGAATCAAAACCGCAACCATTATCAACAATCTCAAGGTATATTGATTCTTTGCGTTGTTTCAATTTTACAAGTACTGATTTGGCATTGGCATGTTTGAGGATGTTATTCAATGCCTCTTCCACGATATAGTAGATTTCCGTTTCTTTTTCCACTGACAATAATATCTCACTATCTGCGATCATGCGGGCTTGAATACCAGAGCGACCTTCAACTGAGGCTAACCGTTGCTGTATGGTGGAAACCAGGCCATCCCTCTCAATATCCACAGGTTCAAGCTCGAAGAGAAATAGTCGCATTTCTCTGAGAGCCTGACGGGCATTTTCACTAATTCTATCCACCATTTTGTTTTCGTCTACTGGAGCTCCTGATTCCAAGCCCAACTTGACGGCTTCGGTTAATGTTACCAGACCGTATAACTTTTGAGTAATTGAATCATGCAGGTCCTGGGCAAGGCGGTGGCGCTCAGCCAGGGCAATATCAGATTTTCTTTTCCGGTCAGAATAAATGAAGGATGCCAGCTCTTCGGTTACGACGCTCAAACGGACGATTTCATCTGGAATAAAACCGGCCGCCTCTGTACGTGCTAGAATCAGCACACCCATCATTTGTTCGTTATACAACAAGTGGAAAAACTGCAACAGTGAAAGCTTCGCAAATTGATCTGCCACTTTGGCATAATTGCGGGTTTTGGCTTGCATCTGAAATTATTAGCGGTTCCTTGTTTCCCAAGGATCCATTTGGATGAATCCAATGCCTCCTGGAGGTTTGATAAAGTATCACTTATCCTCCAGTAAGTTCGCCATATTTCGCCATTAATGAGAATTTGAATTTCTTGGATTTTGGAAGGGGATCGACCATGCAAATGGCTCCACTTTCTGCATGGAAAGTATATGCGATTTGAAATAAGGACATCTCGAAAGAAATCATTGGTGATTGCGATGTGTTGGCTGATTTGAAAAATGATCTCAGAAGATTGAACATTTCTTCCCGAGCCTGCTGGCGCACTTCATTTGTATCTTTTCGATCCGTTATATCCCGCAAGAAAATGACCTTGCCTTTTTCGTCATCAAATTTATTGATGCGAACACTGATATGGTGCCATTATTGGTTTAGATTAATGCTTCCTCTAAACTCTTTTTCCTTGGCATCACTGGTAGCTGGAGATACTATTCCAGTTTGTCAAAATATGTTTCGACAGAATTTCCATAAACCCGTTGGGTCGGAATGCCAATCAATTGTTCCGCTGCCGGATTTAAATCCAAAATTTTATCTTCATTATTCAAAATTATTATGCCATCGTTAATACTATCAAATAATTCGTCCCGGGTTATCAAGTTGGTTTGGGGGATTTTATAGGTTGGTAAATAAAGGAGCACCACCCCAATCAAGATAATAGCCAACCAGCATCAGATCATATTCTGGTAACCATTGGTAAAAGATTGGTGAAACTAACACCATCGAAAATAATGCTGGCAATAATCGCGCTATCTAATCGCAATCAGTGGTCCAATCTTTAAGGGTTTCAGATTATTACTGGATGTGGAAATTGTCAGGATTACGGAGGCAACCAGGATACCAATGGAATAAACCATATTAGCCATCCCCAAACATCTAACGGGGAGATGACCATGATATTCTGGGATTCCATTCCTGAAAACATGAAGCTCGGTACCGACTGGGCAAAGAACACTACCAGCAAAAAAGCAGGGATAAATGCCAGAACAAAAAAAATCCGGTAAGATAACCGCTGACTCTGGATTATATAACCTAAAACATATGTAAAAACAAATGCAGGCAAATAACCAATAATAAAGTTCGAAATAATCTTCAATGCTATTGTGCCTTGTGGATTGCTGACAAGGGAGATCGCAAATAAGGAAATTGCCCCCAAGCTGAGGCAAATAGCATAAGCAATAGTACTTGTATAGCCAATTCCCCTTTGACGTACGAAGCACTATAAGTAAGACACCCACAATAATGGCACTAAGAGAGACAATCGCTTGCATCGCAAACACCTGTATAATTTTCTTTTCAAGTCTATTGTTCCGAGAAACCGCCACTAGCGTGGTTTGATTGATTTTACAAGGAGGCTTAGGCGATTGAACTCTTTCAAGAAATCATTCTCTATTCGTTTTTCCCATATTCGCCTTTTTTAAGAATCCGACTCAGCAGCAGGAAACCGCCCCAAGTACAGATAGATTTCCGCAATCTGCAGGTTATCGCAGTCTCGTCTGGATACTTACGCAGAGTCCTGCGATAATTCAGGATGGCGTCATCTATACAACCCAGGGCAAGAAACTTATCAGCCGAATTTATCAAATTTTGAAAATCATTTGAGTCCTTTGTGTATAGACTGTGAAATGAGATGTTGGATGATTTAAGGATTTTATAATCTTCTTTAATAGGCAGATCGAGAAATTCAACGACTTTATGACGGAAGGCCCAGAAATCAGGAGAATAACGTGCTAATTGTCTTCCTTCACTTATTGTAAGCCAGAATATGGCTTTAATATTCCCATCAACAAGATATTCTCTATGCATGTTCAGCGCACGGTAAGCATTGGAATATCCTCGCCCGCCTCCCCAACGCAATCCACTGACGAAAAAAACAGCATTTCTATGCTTGGGGTGATCCAACAAATCGAGTGGTATATCATAATGTAAGTTGTCTACCACATATTGCAGGACAATCTGCCCTGATTCTACAAGAGACTTTGCAAGAATGGCTTGAACTTTGTTTTTAATGTGCTCTGAGCGATAGACTAATACAAGTAGACTGGGCCGATCCCACTGAATTCCCAGCGATAACTCATCAAGAACGATATTCACACGATACTCAATCTTATCCTTCCCATTGACCTCAAGCATTACTTTTCCATCGTTTCCTGAAGGTTTTTGTGGAGTGCCAATACTAAAGATTATATCATGCTCCCCGAAGGTGACATTTTAAGCTTGTATCCAACCACATCTTCTACAATAGCCGGTCTTCCTGCAATTTAGATGCATAGGCATTGACCCTTTCCCGATGGGAAAGGGTCAATAATTGCTGGACCATAATGTTGCTTAACACCTTCTTGAATTGAAACAAGAAGATTGAAAGAATAAAACACAGATAATTAATGCAATTCAGGTTTACTTCTTTTAAAAGCTGAAAAGATTCATTCTTTTGGCACAATCGTGACTTTACGTGTTGGCTCTTCTCCCACAGACTGAGTGGTGACACTGGGATGGTCGCGCAGTTCGAGGTGAATGATGCGGCGATCACTGGCAGACATCGGTTCAAGAATCTGACGGCGACCAGCTTTCATAGCTTGATCAGCCATCCGCTGCGCGATCTGTCGCAACTGGCGTTCGTGACGTACACGGTAACCCTGTACATCAATGATTACCTGCACCCAGTGCTCCACCTGCTTGCTGACGATCAAATTGACAATGTATTGCAAGGCATTCAGAATTTCAGCCCGACGGCCAATCAACACACCCAGGTCTTCTCCCTGAACGTCCACCAAGACAGGGCGCTGGCCTTCCTCATCTGGTTCACCGTAACGGACTTCGATATGCGCCGGGATATTCATCTTTTCGAGTAGTTCGGCCACGGTCTGGCGCGAAATGAACAGGATGTTGTCGTCCAATACACGGAAAGCTTCTTCCGAGGCTTCCACCGATGCATCGATGTCCCGTGCCGGAACCGGGACTGCACCATCCGACCGGGAAGATACTTTTCCCTGGGTTGTTTCCAGATTCTGAAGAGTCCATCTTGACCGTCAGGCGGACGCGTGCCTGTCGGCTGCCGACTCCGAACAGCCCGTGGCTGCCCTTATCCAGGACCTCCACATCCACAGACTCAGCAGCCAAACCAAGCTCGGTCAATCCTTCCAAGATGGCTTCATCAACAGTTGGAGCAATTTTTTCGAGCGTAGTCCGTTCGTTCATTTATTCCTCACCAGTGTTGTCGTATCAGGCTTATAACCTGGTATTAAAGCACGCCAATTGACTTTACCCAGCAAGGCATACTGCCCAATACCGATCAGGTTGCTGGCAATGAAATAGATGGAAAGACCGGAGGCAAAGGTGAGGGCAAAATATCCCAGCAGGAGTGGCATATAAAGAGCCATCATTTTGTTCATCGAGGCACCCTGATCGCCCGGGTTGGTGGAGGCTGGCATGGTCACCTTGGATTGGATATAAGTGGTGATCGCTACGATGATGGCAAGCAGCGGGATACCAACTCCGAACATATAAAAACGCTCCGGTTGGCCCAAATTCATCCACAGGAATTTGCTATGGAGCGGAACCAGGTCAGCAGTGTTGATGTGGAAGAAGCTTAAGAGGGAGAAACAGCGCGGACCAAGATAAGCAGTTGACCGGGTGTGGCAGCCAGAGCACGCATGATGCTCTGGTAGAGGCCGAAGATGAGTGGAATTTGGACTAGCGACGGCAGGCATGATGCAAAGGGACTGATGCCAAGTTCCTTGTAAAGTTTCATCTGCTCCTGCGCTAATTTCTCCTTATCACCCTTATTCTTCTTCTGAATATCCTGCCACTGCTTCGATTGCTGGAACTCAGTCATCTTAGTGCTGGATTTTATCTGTGAAACCATAAGGGGATGCGTGATCAGGCGAATCAAAATTGTGAACAGGATAATCGCTATCCCGAAGTTTCCGCCAATCAGTTTATAAATCAGCAGTAATGCAGTCGTGAAGGGGTTGACAATAATGGTTTCCCACATGGTTCAATTCCTTATTTAGCAGGTGTGAATTTCCACTTGGTGACCCCGTTTTGATCGAGAGCCACGAGCAGGTTATCTCCGCCAGTTGGCGCAATCAGGACCAGGGTTCCAGCAGTTACGGGAGTGGCATATATTTTTCCTGAAACCGACACGGTTTGGGTGTTCTGGCCGGTATTGTCCATGAAATAGACATTTCCCAACTCAGTCCCGACAACAATGGTACTGCCACTGACAAGTGGAGAGCCAACGATAGCCCCGTTCAACTGCTGGGTCCAGGGCTGTCCTGTACTGGTCACCGGAAAAGCGTAAAACATGCCATTGGCATCGCCCACGTAAACGTTTATGCCATCCACCGCCGGACCCGACCAGATCCAGGAGGAAATTGTTTCCTGGTGGATGATTTCGCCATTGCCCGTGTTCAGCGAGACCAGCACTCCACCATACGTCCCGACATAGAGAGTGTTGTTCGACCCTAGAATTGGCGAACCAAGGATGGCTCCATCCACAGTCTGCACCCAGGTCTGCTTGCCGGTTATGGCATTCACCGCGTAAATTTGCCGTCCCAAAGTCCCAAAATAGACATTCGTACTATCCGAAATAGGGCTGCCCCAGATCGCCTGGTCCGCCTGAAAAGGAGAGACCCACTTAAGCGTACCAGTGAAAGTCAGGGCATACAAGTTGTAATCGGCATTGGTTGCATAAATCGCATCGTTGGTAATTAGAACGCCACCAATCCAGCGATTCTTGGCCCTTCAAAGCGCCAGTTCTCAGCACCGCTCTGCGAGTTGAGACTGTAAAGTTTATGGTCGAAACTGCCGACAATCAATTGCCCGTCGGGAGTCAATTTTGGCGTGGCATAGAAGGGTGTGGCATTGGCAGCCTTGGCGGGGAAGCGCCAGACTTCCACGCCAGTCTGCAAGTTGACAGCATAAATATACGGGCCGCCGGCAATGTAGGCTTTATCTGCATCAGTAGTTACGCCGGGCCAGGAAGAGGCCGTCAGACCGGTGGCGCACCCCCCCAGGGCCACGGCCATGGCCAGCAGTAGACCAATCAGAACCAGATATTTTGTCTTCATGGAAACTTGTCTCTCCTAATGAACGGGGTCGTAGCCCCCGGGATTAAACGGATTGCAGCGCAAAACGCGCCAGATTGCCATCGAGCCGCCCTTCAACACGCCGTATTTATAGATCGCCTGGTAACCATAATGCGAGCAGGACGGGTAGAAGCGACAGGATCTGGCGGCAGGGTCTTGGCATAACTTGCCTGGTAAAGACGGATAAGTCCCAACAAAGTCAAACGAGGCCAATTCCGAATAGTGCGGGGCAGCTCGCGGCAGGCGTGGCTCGTGGGAATAATCGCGAGGTAGATACTCAAAAGTCTTAGGCATGGGAAAGGAGACCGGCGCGCTTCAGCAAAAGGGACAAGGCATCCCGCGTCTGGTGGAAATTCGTGGCAGGGAGCGGGGAACGGGCGATCAGTAGCAGATCGGACCCGGAAATTGTGACCGGGAGAAGTTCATTCATCGCCGCCCGCAGCAGGCGCTTGGCACGGTTACGTTTAACCGCATTCCCAACCGCCAGCCCGGCACTCACCCCGACATGGGTTTCGGGCATGTCCGATTTGAGCACATATAAAACCATCAAGCGGGTGGGCATAGGATTTGCCAGAACGCCGCACTCTATTGATATCGGTTGACCGGGTCAGGCGAAAACCTCGTTTCACCTGCGCCTCGCCTTTGTCCACGCGGAGTACAACCACCGCGCTGTCGAATTCCTACCAGCGGACGTGCTTGACGTGCGCGTTGCTGCGAACTGTCAGGCGGATGCGGCCTTTCAGGCGCCGCCGCTTGAGCACCTGGCGGCCATCTGCGCTGGACATGCGCTGGCGGAAGCCGTGCACACGCACGCGCCGCCGGATCTTGGGTTGATAAGTACGCTTGGGCATCTACTAACTCCGAATAAAAGTGATTACTGCTGTTTGCCTACATACGTGAACCTTGAATCATCAAGATATATGTAATTACTGCCATTAAGGTTCACATCTTTGTACAGTACCCTATAAAACACCACACAGCGATTATTCCGCTGGGGTTTTCAAGTCAGTCCCGGGTCTCGCCGGAACTTGATGGTCCCGATTCTCTCACAGGACATGAACGGGTCGCAATTATAACCGAGGGGGTGATTCGGTCAAAGGAAAATCAAGATTGATATCTGTCAGTAAAAATATCCACTCACCCGTTCGGGATATGCGCACCCAGGTTCAGCCTGTGGCTATAGCCGGTGTAAGTCACGGTTGCAGTCGCGACCTTGCAGGTCAGGTTTAGGATAAAAGGGATTGAACAACAGAGTCAGAATCGGTACCTGGGCTGTAACGAATTTATTGTATCCCGAGATGAACAAGAAAATTGTCAATTCACCGTAAAATTAATCTTTAACATACCCATAAACGCCGCGGTACTTAGGCGGGAGTTGGCGGGCGAGTGTCTCCATAATGATTCGCGTACCTTCCTGCAGCGCAACCTTGTTATTGGCATGCTGTGGCAAAACGAACGATTTACCCACTCTCAGCATAACCGGCATTCGGCGGAACTCTTTCAGGTTGTTCTCGATAAGCCGGAACTCGCTGCCGGTAATTGTAATGGGAACGACCGGTACCCCGGTCCTGAGTGCCAGGAAAGCAGCTCCCTCCGTACCTTCTTCCAATGCGCCGCTGACGGACTCGCGTCCCTCCGGTGCGATGATGATGCGCCGTCCCTGGCTGAACGCCTCCAGCGCAGCGGAAATAGCGCGCCGGTCAGGCTGTCCCCGGTGGACCCAGATAACACCAAGCATATCCATTACCAAGCGGAGCACGGGAATGTTACGCAATTCTATTTTTCCAATTACTTCGGGGAAATCCGGCAGAGCCGCCAATAGCAGTACGGCATCCGGGTCACCCAGGTGGTTGATGACAACCAGTGCCGGGTCTCGGAGGGGATAATTCTCCAGCCCGTGTATCGTAGTTTTGGTACAGACGAAGATGACAATCCGGCAGAGGAGTTTGAGAAAGTGCCGGAAGAGACGCCGGCCGCGGGTCAAGGCAGGCAGGCGCGTCAGGTCGGGGCGCCAGATATCACTGATTGGCTTCGGAGTAGGGGAGGATGGCACTATCGGTGTAGACACCGCGATAGTCCTCGGGCAGCAATCCGG
This sequence comes from uncultured Chloroflexia bacterium, assembly GCA_963760315.1. Taxonomy (GTDB): domain Bacteria; phylum Chloroflexota; class Anaerolineae; order Anaerolineales; family Villigracilaceae; genus UBA877. The sequence goes on along the minus strand of CAVXCK010000003.1, from coordinate 46,499 downwards.
CAATTGTGCGCATCACCAGCTCGGAGTTGCGCTGGCGGGATTCGCGCCGCAGCTCGCCTTTCCCTTCCACCGGGGGCAAATGGATAGGCTTACCGATGCGCATTTCCAACAGCGGGCGTTGGCCTTTCGTGGCCTTATGCCAGAAATCATCGGTTGTGCCAATGATGCCGACCGGGATGACCGGCAAGCCGGTCTTTTCGGCAAGATAGGCGATGCCAGGCTTTGCCGGTCTGCAGGCCGGGTTTGTGCGAACGTCCGCCCTCCGGGGCGATCAGCAACGGGTACCCAGCGGCCAGAGCGGCAAGAACTTTATCGAACAGGGCACGGTCATAATCGCCACGATGGACGGGGATGCCACCCCACAGGCGGGCAAGGATGTTCTGCCCAGGCCTGCTCCAGACATCCACGGCACCCATTACTTCCAATTGCTCCGGCCAGAACACACCGATGAAAGGCGCTTCGAAGAGAGAAACGTGGTTGATGGCAACGATATATGGCTTGCCAATTGGGACATTCCTCCTGCCGGTGATCCTGATCGGCGACAGGATGTGGAAAATCAGCCCAAAAATGAGGCGAATAAATGGGCGCGCCAACCAGCGCCGCCACCAGGCGAGGCGATATTCTGTCATCGGCATAATGCCTCCACTTTGGCAAAAACTTCGTCCGCATTTAATTTATCAGAGTCAAGGATGATGGCATCCTCGGCTGCTCGCAAAGGCGAGAAGGCCCGGGTCGAAGTCGATCTCGTCCCGTTTGCGGACCCCCGCCAGGACCTGCTCGTAATCTGCCTGACCGCCGCGCTGGAGGATTTCCTGGTAACGCCGCCGGGCGCGTTCCTCCGCCGAGGCATCAAGGTAGATTTTCAGGTCAGCTTCGGGCAGGACGACCGTCCCGATATCACGTCCCACCATGATCACCCGTCCGCGCAGACCAATGCGCCGCTGCTGGGAAGCCAGCGCCTGGCGCACTCCGCGGTAGGCCGAAACGGGTGAAACGTTGGCTTCCACCTCGGAGACGGCGTGTCTCCCAGGTGATGTCCACGCCATCGAGGAGGACGTCACAGGCACGACCATCATCCTTCGAAGGCGGACGTACGTCAATCTGGGCTGTTTCGGCCAGATTTGTAACAGCCGCCTCATCGTTTATTTCCAGGCCGCGTTGAAGAGCGCCCCAGGTGACTGCACGATACATGACACCGGTATCGAAGAAAAGGTAACCCAGGGAATTGGCCAGCCGCCGTCCCAGGGTGGATTTGCCCGAAGCCGCCGGACCGTCAATGGCGATGATGTTGGGGATAGGCATAGAGGATCAGGAATCAGGAATCAGGGTGTAGGAAGTCCCTGGCTGTCGAGCATCAGGTCAGACCGCACCCACAGGATAACGTCTTGGCGCAGGATGGGCATCTGGCGGTAGACGAACCACTTCAGCCAGTCGGAAGGGGTGGCATGACCCCAGTCTGCCATTTCGTTCAGCGGAAGCGCCTCGCCGCGATAATCCGCCGCCAGGCTCAACTTGTCAATGGTTGAGATGACCATTTCGGGGTTCGCATCCGGGAGCCAGTGCACTGACATCCTGCACCTGCCAGTCGCGAAACAACCAATGCAAAGCCGGGGAATCCACGCCGAGTACCGTCAACGGCAATTGACCGGCATAGCCAGTATTCAAGTCCGAGATTTGGTTGGCAACTTTCAGCAGCACATCCACCCGACCGGTACGCGGTTCCGGCTGCCAGAGTTCGACCGTCAGCGGCTCACGCATACCTGCCGCGCCAGTGCTCATGGCGAGCGTGAAAGCCGTCAATGCGAGCACACCGCCCCACACCCCGCCCAGGCGGGCCACGTTTGCCGACCAGCCCGCCCCCACCAGCAGCAGGCTCAAGCCGATCAAAAGTACCACCGCAATCAGCAGGAACAAGCGCATACGCGCCTGTTCTGCGTGCCCAGAGTCCATCGTCGTGACACCTGCCAGGTCAAGCCAGCCAAAGACCAGCAGCGTGACCACCAATGTCATTACACCGGCCAATCTCCCAGAGGTTGCAGCCTTCAAAATCAAAGTGATGACCCAGCTCGATGGCTGCCAGCGTCCAGAGCGGCAGGAGCGCCCAGGCCAGGTCACTGGTCTGCTTGCCGGGGTAAATGAGCGCCAGCACCAGTGCCACCAGTGCCCAGACCCCCAAGACGGATGGAGTCGGTGTCCCGCTTCAGGATGCCGCGTACCGCACCAGCAATACCAAATCCCAGCGGCAGGATTTCGTAAGCAGGCAGGGCCAGCAAAGGCCGCCAGAGCGAGACATCTGAAAGCGTCCACCAGCCACGCAGGAATTCAACGAACGACATGACAAAAGCAGATAATCCTTTTGGAGAAAGGATGAACAGACTGCCCACCACGAGCAAGGTTCCCAACCCCCAGGCAAGTGCTACCCCGTAAATCAATCCAGTTCGGATAGGCCGTCGGGAACCGTACCAGCTCCCTTCGCCGTCTGCCTTTTCCTCCACCTGAGCAGGGATGCTGCCTCCCGAACATCGAGGTGATGGCCCAGGTCAACGCCAGCCCGAGCAGTCCGAACCAGACCGAAGGTCCGGAGAGCAGCGCCAGCCCGGCAAAGAAACCGGCTCCAGCGCGGTGCCGTCCAGCCACATCAACCCGGTCAGGACGAGACAGGTGATCGCCAGCATCGGTCCGCCCGCCAGGTGCGACATCGCTACCAGGCCGGGGTCGAGCGCCAGTCCAAAGGCCAGCACAAGCGCCGGAATACGTCCGAAACGGCTGCGTAAAAACCACGGGGCAAGGATGAGAGCTACTGCCTGCCAGCGCCGGCCAGAAACGTGCCAGAAAATTGGAAGCACCGAAAATGTAGAAGAGAATGGCAGTCAGGTGAACATAGGCCGGATTGGGACCAATGGCGGGTCTCAATCCCTGGGCCACCCGCAAAGCCTGGAGCGCCCAGTCCGCTTCGAAATCGGAGAGCGGTAGTGCCCCGAGGTGAAGGAAACGCAGGCCAAAGGCAAGTGCAAGCGCCAGGGCGTAGAAAGCATGTTCGAGGGTGGGTTCGGAATTTTTTCATTGGTATTATTTTAACACGTAGTGGCAGCTTATCGTCGCTTCAATCATGGTATCTTCATATATCGTCACCTGGCCCTGTTGAAAAACAGACGTAAGGTGTCGCTGAAATTTGCTTTCGCTGAGATGATACGTACTCCGCTCCAGCGTACCGACACAGACATAGCGAATCCCATATTGCGTGAGGATGGCCTGGGCTTCCTCCCAACTGGACGTTTCGTACAGGCGGCGAATATCATCCTGGCGGGTGCCTTGCGGTTCATAGGTACCGCGCCATTGACCTTCGTGCATCGGCCAACCCAGAACGGTCGGCAGTCCGCTGTAGGTGGAGATACGGGCATAGTCTGAATAACTGGCATCGGGCTTTGTGGCTTCGACGATAATGCCATAAGGCGCAGTTGCGAAGCCAGGCCGCGGCAGCCATATCGTCGGGTTCGATTTGGTCGAAGAAGGCGCCTCCATCCAGGGTCCAGACCTGGATCGCTGTCTGCCACGGAGACGGGTCACCGGCAGCACGCGCCGCTTCCAGGTTTCGATTGAAAGCGGGGATCTGGAAATTATTGGTCTTGGTGAGCAAGCCAAGAATTGGATAGACCAGCGCCATGAATAGAACAAGTCGCCAGGCCTATCCGATAGACCCAATTCCAGGTGCGGCGCAGGTTCTGGAGCAATACCGCCACCCCAAACGCCGCCGCCAGGCTCCACAACAACCAGGCCTGGTAATAGAACTTGAAGATGGTGTTCATGCGGTTGCTGAACTGGTCGCGCAGGAAAACGAATTCGGGAGCCAGCACAAGCAGCGCACCGAGGAGTAATAAGAAATAGGATAAAAGATGAGAGTTGAGGGACTGAAAATGATGAGGTGTTGCCCTTTTTCTTCAACCATCTCAATCTTCTGCCCGCTTTTTTCCGCCTTTAAAAGAAATGCCAGCGCTGCGCCGAGCAGGACAAGCAGCGTCAACAGGCCGCCGATAAATGAGAGACGGCGGAGGGTAGCCGCTGAGAAATACAGCGCTGCGCTCAGGAAGCCCATGTTGGCCAGATAACCTGTCACGAAATCGGGCATCTTTAGTTTTGCCAGCAAACCAAGCAGCCAGGAGAAAATCCACAGGAGTAACGCCAGAATTGCTGCCAGGCCAAAACCGAGCTTCCATTTTGCGGGACGCTTTTCGTGCGCGCCAGAGATAGACCAGGTAGGCAAAAATCGCCAGGAATAATGGGCCAAACATGACCCACAATTGGACGCCGCGGGTGGGGTTTTCCAGGTTGGGCAGGATGCCACCCGCCTGGGATGAGAAGCCCACGTAGAACGGCAGGTAGAGCAGGATCGCCAGCAGGCCAAGCGGCACGCCCAGTGCAAAAACGTCCTCCAGCCGTTTCCAAGCCCAGCCGGATTCCAGTGCCCGCACCAGCGCGTATGCACCAACCAGCAAGGCAAAACCAACCAGAATATCCCAGGTATTCAGGAAGGCCAGTCCGCCCAAAACCAGCGCACCAAAGAACAAGCCCATCGGGCGGACAGGCAGGCGGTAAAAGCCCAGGTTCGTTTCCCCCTTCCAGCCGCCCAGGAACAGGTTGAGCGCCACCCCCACCGCCAGCAATCCGAACGGCATCGCCAGGACGTGCGGGTGCAGGTCGCCGAGCAGGTAGGAAAAGAACGGGAACTCGTCAATGATCTCAATGTGTACATTGGCCAGGCTGTAATCCGTGATGACACGCGAAGCGCGCCACCACCACCAATACCGTTCCGGCATCAAGGCCAAATGGCATGTGTTGGTGCCTGGTACAGTTCCAGAATTCCAAGCCAGTTCCAGAAAGAGGATGTGGCTGCGCCATCCGGGCCGAATTTCCAGAACAAACCGAGGCTATGAAGAACTTCAAGAAAACCTTCAAAGTTGCTGACGATCAGCAGGAAGAAAGGTCCAAGCAATGGCAGGCTCGTCAACGGGCGGCGCTGGGCAGGCGTTGGGTGCTCCTTCCGCCAGGATAGCCAACAGGTTATAGAGCACACCATACGCCCCCACCGCACTCAGGGCGAACACCAGCGACAGCATCAGGTTGAAAGCCACGCTGCCCAGTGTTCCGGTTGTCTTGGCAAGCATGGCGGTCATCACGTAGCCAAAGTAATAGTACGAAATGGCATAGCCGGAAAGCCACGGGTCATGCGGCGGGAAAGTTGGCGAGTGCAGGATGGCATTGATGAAAGCCAGTTCCATCGGTTTTTCGGTGCCGACAATCTCCGGGTTCCCGGCACGGACAAAAGCCAGAAAAGCAAAGGCCAGGAAAAACAGGATTTCAACCGTGATGATCACACGCCAGTTTGACCGGATCCACTCCCCCAGCGACTTGCGCGTCTCCTCCCGTACCAAACCAGATCCGGAAGCCGCCGCCAAAATCACCAGCCCCAACAGCAACCCGCCGCCGTCATTCTGGACGATCCCCAGGGAGGCCATCATCCAGAAGGCATATCCCCACACCAGCATGCCAAAGGTGCGCGCCAGGCTGAAGCCCCGGTCGGCCAGCGCCGGGAAAAGACGAAAGGTCAGCGGGAAGGTCAGCCAGCCGATAGCGGAAACAAGCAAGTACCAGGCGAATAAATGATAGCATTGGAACCTTGTTTAATCAACCGATATCAGGACGCTTTGAAAGGATTTTTACCATCCGATGATATCCGCCGCTTCCTTCGGCGATCTCCGGATGCATGATTGAATAAGTATGGACGGCCTTATAACCTAGTTGTTCATACATATGACGCGCCTTCTCATGTCCAAATGATACGATTAAGGAACACTTTTGTAAACCGGATGCGCGCGCCAACTCTTCCGCGTAGGTCATCAACCTCTTGCCAATCCCCAGTCCTTGGAACTCAGGGAATACTGCAAGGTTGCTGATATAGAATTCATCAGATTCGGTCTCATTCAAATCGCCGTAAGCCGGTTGCCTTGCTATCAGGCGGAGGCTCGCTGCAAGACCAAACATCTGCAACATTTGCCAGGCGGTCATCTTATTCATGCGAAGAAGCATCTCACCCGGATAGGCGATTATCAAACCAGCTACTTTTCCGTCTTGTTCTATTAAATTGGACTGGTCATAACTCACCCGGTTGCCTTGGCGTAGGAAGAGCCTTTCCAATACCTCTAAAGAGGAATACCCTCTTCCTCGACCGAAGAGCCAATCAGCTTCAATCCCCATCGTCAAATAGATAAGCCTGGCAACGGGGTCCGCATCTGACGGGATTGCGGGGCGGATACTGAATGAGTGAGTCATTTCAATTTTGCAGGTAAGGTAAACTTGCCTTCCGGGTCAGGTTCAAAGTCGAACACACTCAATATTGCCTCCAGGTTGAGCGGACCATAAATGTGGGGGAACAGTTCGTTAGCTTTATCCGTACCCGCCTCCCACCGGACCTCGGGCTTGAGTTTTGAACGGGTCAATCTCCAGGATCACCAGTCCATGCTGGTTGGCAAAGAAAGTATTGGCTACGCGCATAATTTGGTTCAGCTTTGGAACAATGGATGAAACCTTCACTCTTTAATGAATTGGCTAAATACTCGCCGGACTCTTGCGCCTCGGACCAGGAGAGCCGGGAAGTGATATGAAAAATCAGATCGATTATGGGTTCACCTCCCCCGCTCCGAGGTCGTCGCCCCCTTCGAGGATTTTGTATATCACCGTCTCACCATCGCGGTAGGCTTCAACCCAAAGAACACCGTTTTCCTGATCGAATTTGAGTAGGCCATCGGGCGCCCCCGCAAAGACAGATCCACCCGGGTTCCCAGGAGTATATTTAGCACGTTCCAACTGGCCAACGATGATGTATTGAACATTGTACTTGCGCAGGAAGTCACGTGCGGCGGCAGGTTCAGTGGTCGCATAGAATGCATCCACTTCCTTGCCACGTGCAATCACCGTGGCCGTATCCAGGACGCGTTGCTGCACCTGATGCCATTCCCAACCAATCACATCAGGCAGGCCGGTATAAATCGAGAAGCGTTGGTGCCATTGATACTGGACTCCCGCCGAAGCAGCCTCGACGATCACCGGCGAACCCTGCACGTTATCCTGCATCCATCGTATGGCGCGGTAGTCCTCGCTCAAGTCCATATTCACGCCATAATCCGCATAATGGGTATAGTCCATGTATGTCATGCTGTCGAGGGTGTGCGGAGCGGCGGGATTCATGCGGTCGCGGATCTTGTCTGCACCGCCGATAAGCAGGAAGAGCGCCGCGCCGGTCACCAGCAGGGTGGCAATCACCATCCAGACCGTACGCCAGCCCGGCAGCCAATTGCGGAATTCGGTGAGCAGCCAGCCAAAAGCGGCTGCGGCAGAGATACCCAGCAAGACCCAGCTCTGGAGACCGAACTTGAAGACGGTGTTAAACCGCCCGATATCGCCGGTCACGACAATCAATTCAACCATCATCGTCAGCAGCAAGCCAGTGCCGGTCATGAACAGCACCAGACGCTTCAAGTCGGAAATGCCGGGACGGAATAGCAGGACCGCCGCCCAGACTGCCAGTGGCAGCGCCAGCCAGAGAATGGTGATGCCTTTCCAGGGAACGTTCTGGCTGGGAACCATCACCCAGTACTTGCTGGACAACAAGTACCACACAAGAATGACCACCGCGCCGGCAATGATCAGGTCCCGGTAGGGACGCAGTTTTTGCAGAGCGGAGACAGGCGTTTCAGCCAGCCACTGGCGCGTCTCCCAGGTCATCCAGGAGACGATGAAGAAAAGGAACACGCCCCATTGGGTGAGATAGGTGGACAGGGGTGTACGGGGACCCTTCCAGGTTTGGACAGAGGTGTACGCCTGCCCAAACCAATGCGAGAACGGCTGATACAACAATACCGAAAGCGCTGCCAGAGCCGCCAGTGCGCCACCGCCAACAGGAGACGCTTTGCCCCAGCCTGGCAACGGCAGGCGCATTTTTCCGGGTTGCTGTAACGCCATACAGTGTAGACCAGGACAACCGCCCCGAAGACAATGTAAGTATAGAAATCCCAGGTATTGGTCGGTTTTAACGACCCGATGATCAGACCGCCCATGAAAAAGCCAATCACAGCATTGGCAGGGGTGTCCCACCTGGCTTTTGCCAGCAGCACTGACAGCGCCCAGGAAATGACCAGCACTGTCAGCATGAGAGCAATCATGTGGGCATGCAGGTCCGACCAAATGAAGGTGAACACGGGAAATTCATAGAACTCGCTATAGCCAGGCGGGAAGATCCGGCTGGAGAACCAGTACCAGTCTCCGGGTCCATAGGGCAGGTTCAGCCCGCCCAGTACCATGAAGAAACCTTTGAAGGACCACCAGATGCGCTGGATGAGATTGGCTCCTCAGTCACACCGCCAGGAGCTGCCACTCGCTGAAAACCCTGATCCAACAAATGGACGATGCCCAGGTTGCCAAGCAAAACCATCGCAGAGGAAGCCGAGATGCCGGCAATAAAGCGAGAGTCTAAATAGCCTGTTTCCGGATTCATCGCTGTCCTTCGGTTTTTGCAGCTCCGAATCCCATGCAGGATATTCCAGCCCACAGAAAAAGCTCCCACTGCCAGGCAGGCAAACAGCGTCGGCAGGATGAAATTGTAGGCGATGGACGGCACGATACCAAGCAGTTTGACCGGCGTGCCGACGATCACGTAACCATAATAATAATAGTTGATGTAGCCGCCCGCGAACCATGGGTCGTAAGGCGGGAAAGTGGTGCTCTTCAGGATGGCGTTGAAAGTAGGCAAATTCCATCGGGCGCTCACCGCCCTTGGCCGGATGCCAGAGATCCGGGTTGCCGAGACGAATGAACAAATCGACCAGGAAAAAGGCCAGGAAGATTACTTCCATCATCAGGAAGTATTTCCAGCGCTCGCGGAATTCCTGCACCAGTTCCTCGACGTTGACGCCAAGCCTGCCACACGCCCATCAGCACGACAACCCGAGAGCAATCCCGATGGTCAGCTTGCTGTACGAAAGTCCAACCGAACCGGCCATCCAGGCCAGCCACGCCCAGAGCAGCAGGCCGACGATCCGCGCCAGCGGGTAACCGTGATCGGCGAGACCAGGGAAAGCCGCCCGCACCAACGGGTAGACAACAAGCCCGAGGGCAAAGATGACCAGATACCAGAGCACCAAACCAAGAGCAGGATAACGGTTATAGAGGGCATTCGCGATCTAAACAGGTCTGACCATGTCCCGCCTGCCTGCTGGACCGCCAACTGGTCCGCGGGGAGCATCAGGCTCTTGTAGGTATCGGCCTGACCGGGTGTCAGGTGGATGGCATGGCTGTAATCCACTTTTCCGAGAATAGTTTGTACTATTGCCGGGGTGTAATCGGCGTTCTTCTTGAAGATCAACACTTTCGGATGATCGTAAAAGGTAAAGGCTTCTTCAGCGGTCTGGTCGTTGATGACCAGGGGACCGATGGTCGGGTAGGATTCGAAAGTGGCAACCAGGTCAAAGCCCAGGTTGCCATGGAACATACCCGGCTCGGCCACGCGGTAGCACCAGATGATGTTCTTATCCGCCGGGCAGCCGACCAATTGGCGGTAGTACTCGGTCGTCAACGGATAGCGTTCGGGTAAACGGGTAATCTGGGCATACTGGTGGTTGGTGGGGATGAAGATGTAATCGGCCTGGTCCAGCACACTCTGGAAGCGGGCCATTTTATCGGCATTATCGTCCCAGTAGACCTGCAGGTTCAGATCGCCACGATAGATGCCGCCAAAAGCATCATAGGACGCGGTGCGGAAAGGCAGGGGGTAATCGTAATCAGTTTCATTGGCAACGGCAGAACCGATCAGAGTCAGCACCCCGCCGGTTGTTTGGATTTGCAGGTAATAGGTAATTCCGTGCTGGAGGCTGACAGGATGATCGAGCGTCAGCGTGACCGGATCACCGCGCGGGTCGCTGCGGAGAGCGAAGTCCGCTGTCACGGCAAGATTGGCCAGCACCTCTTGCGGCTGCGGATCGGATGTGGTGGAAAGGATCATGCTGAGGGTCTGGACGCCAGAAGAGGATAAATCGGCCACATGAGCGAGCAGGATCGAGGTCAACAAGCCATCGCTTTGGGATACAAAAACCGCCTGGTAGGGAATGCCGGATTGGATGACCGCTTCTTTGGGAAACGGCAGTGGCTGGTGATAGGTTGTCCCATCGGCAGGTTTGGATTTGCAGATTGATCGGGCCGGGAATATTCTGGTAAATCCAGTCCGAGGCAGCGATGCGTGTCTCCGGACGGACGTATATGCGGCTGAAAGCATAGGCATAGGCGGCGGTTGCAGCCAGGACCAAGACGCCAGACCGTCGCAGCCAGGATGGCCCGCCAGTTGAGGTCGCTTCAATTTCAGGCAGGTGGGGTTGTACCCAATCGAAAACCACCCAGGCTGCCATCATTGCCAGCAAGGGATAGACGGGCAGCTGGTAGCGCATGGTGGGGTTATATTGCAACGACTGCCAGAGAAAATATATCGCCGTCCAGCTCCAGAGCAGAATGTGCTGCCGCCATTCTCCTTTCAACATGCGCCAACCCATCCACAGGAACCCGGCCCAGGCCAGGATGCCGAGTGGCAGGCCAAGCCCCCAGACGGTCAGGTTCTGAAAGGAATAAAGGTGGGTGCGCCGCGCCCATTGCAGATCCCACGGCAAGTCGGCGTTGGGGCTGGCCTGGAGAAGCTGCTCATGGACTTTTTGGACCCATTCAGGGTTGAGCTTTATGCTGAAGAATCCCGGACCGCTGAAGGCATAGGGTTGGAAAACACGGAAAGCCAGCAGGGAAACGACCGCGCCGATAATCAGGAAGATAATGGCTTTGGTAATGAAATCTTCCACTGGCGTCCGGTTCATCTGCGCCACATCTGGATCAGATGTTTGGTTGGATTTTCGCTGGTGCGACTTGAAATAACGGACCACCAGGGCTATCGGAAGTACCACCGCCATGGCAGCCGCATTTATCTTGGATGCAACCGCCATGCCGAGGGTAATCCCAAAAGCAATGGTCCAATAAGTGAGCGGGTCTTTCAGAAGGCGTAACAAGGAATGCCAGAGGTGAGAACTGAACGAGGCTTCCTTCGTATTCGTCTCTGACTTGTCGCCCGACGCTTTCCATTCTCCAGTGGCAATCACTGCCGCGACCGACAAGGTTAGGAACATGAAGAAATGTCGAGAAGTTATCAGAGGTATAGAAGTGTGACTGCTGGATCTGCATGACAGCACAGCGCCGAGAAAGCCGCAGCCAGCAAGGCTACACGTGCCTTATAAAACCGCTTCACGATGAAATATAAAAATGCGATCGTGCCCAGGTCCGCCACTGCCGAAAGCTGCCGCCCGAATAATGTCACGGCGTTCAGTTTCCCAAACGACTGGGCCAGGTAGTGGACAATAAAAAGCGGAAGTGTACCATACACATAAGCCGGATAGCCGACAACAGATGGATTGAGGGTGGACTGGGCGGTATTAAAGTATTCAGCCAGGCTATGCACCGGATGGATGGCAAGGGTGACGGATGTCATGAAGTTTTCATCCGGGTGCTGGATGTTAAGCTGGCCCCAATCACTGCCGGTCAAGCGGAAATAAGCCCCCACCAGCAGGACGACAATCAGTAATACATCGTACAGCCATGGGAATTTTATTTTGGGATTGGGGAACTGCAGCATTATTCATAAAACCTCAATTATTGCTGCCGGCGGGACAAAGAAGATCATAAAGTCCTTGCCCTCCAGTTTGGTCTTGGAAACAAAACGGCTCCAGACGCCATGCGGGTACAATGCCTTTAATTGATCCATCGCCGCCATATCTTGCACATTGACAATAAACAGTTTCGGTCCCTGCACATCCAGCGTAGAATTAAAATTTTCCGGCCAGATGGCAAAGTCACGGTTCGGGATGCCCGCCCAAACACCCGGCAGGCGCGTGTCCACCCAGTAGGGATACGGCACGATCCAGGCATTGTCGGTCGAGCCATAGGTCTGACCGAACTGCTTGATGACCGCACCCATCTCTGACGAATTCCAGGCTCCCAGCGGTATACTGGCTGGCAAATTGGTTGAAGACCAGGTCAAAGTTCTGGATAGGATGACCAACCTGCCAGGACAAGCACCAGCACCCAGGTCAGTGCGGTTCCGGCCTGGCGGCTCTTCCCGGATTTTACCCTCCTTGGGGACGAAGTCAGAAGGTCCAAGTCGGCGCCCTATGTCGTGCCAGCAATCCATCCAGTGCGATTGCCACGAGCAGGAATGTGGGTACCATCGCCCCGGCAGCCCGGTTCAGAGCCGGATTCTCCGCCGGAAAAGCCAGGGAAAGGATCGAGGGAAGTTGCAATAAGGGGAACGAGCCAGCAGCAGGAACAGATCCTGCCAGTGGCGCTGGCGGATGTAGCGGATCAGCACCAGCACGCACGCCGATCAGGAACAGCGCTCCGGAGACCACGTCCAGCGCCGGGCGATGTGGCACCGAGATGACCCAGATTTCCCCGTCATCCCAATTGAACATCCGCAGGGCATTCCAGGTATTCGAGAGAAAGATCTGCCAGGCTGGGGCCGGGAGAGGCGACTCAATCGAGCCAAGGCGCGAAAAGGCCCGGTAACTAAACGTCTGCGGGTTGTCAAACCAGTAGCGTGCCAGCGGCAGAAAAACGATCAACGATATTAACGCCAGGATGGACAGCCAGATAATAGCCTGCTTGCGGCTGCCTTTGGACTGGGCGTGCAGCAGGTATAACCCCACAGCAATCACCACCACGAATGGCATGATGCGGAAAGGAGCTGTATCCGTGCAAACCCAAGCCGAGGAACAGGCCGGAGATGATAAAGTCGTTGCGGTTGCGTGTCCGCAGGCCGCGCAGGAGATAGTAAAGCGTGGGAGCAGCAAATAACGGATAAAGCGGGAAGCGCAGCCCCGCCCGGCTGATGACATTCGGCCAGTAGGCAATTCCGGCAAAGAAGACCGCCAGCAGACCAATCCGCTTGCCGCCGAACTCCTTGCCGAGCAGGTACATGTATGGCAGCGTCGCCAGCCCGCAGAAGACCGTCCCGATTTTCAGGCTCAGGAACGACAGTCCCGTGCTGAAGATCCACGAGACTACCAGGGTGAGATACATCTGAATGGCTTCGCGGCCGGTATTGCGCGGGAAGAAGATATGTGTCTGGCCCTGGGATACATCGTACACATCCAGGATTTTCTCGGCGTGGTCACTGAATGGTTCGGATGGGACTCCCCCAAGATTGTATACGCGAAAGAAGGCAACAATGGCCACCACCACCAGCACAAGCAGGGTCCAGCGGGTGACTTTGAGCTGCCAGCTATCGCGGGTGAAAAAGTCCTTCACCCGCAGCCAGAACGACGGCCGGTTTTCGCCGGGCAGCCAGAATGCCCAGACAAAGAAAATAATCGCAAGAACCCATAAGGTCACATTCAACTTGGTGAACAGGTTGTTTCCGAGGGTCAGGAAAGCTGCCACTGACAATACGATCCCCAGGATGAGCGGCAGCCGCCGCACCCGCAGCTTATCGGACCCGGTACCTGTTTCCGGGTAAGGCGAGAGAGTCCACTCTTTGTGCAGATATGCCAGGATGAGCCAGGCCAGGCCGAACCCATAAAGCACCAGCCCAATGATGACGGTCCGGTTGGGAGAAGGCTCAAATGCTCTCTGTCCAAGAAGAGCAAAACCAAGGGCGATCAGTGAACGCCAGGGCCAGTGATCCTACTTGCGAGACCTTTTCACGGAGGTTTTCCTGCGGTCTCCGGTCTCTCTGGCTTCGTTGCTGGAATTTCCCTTCAAGCAGATAAGGCGATGCCGGCTCTGGATGAATTCAATTCAACCTTTCGCCCATGTTCCCAGAACTTCAGCTTGATTTTAGATAATCAAGGATGCTGGGTTCTTCATATCAGGAATTGTTCTTATTTTGCAGTATTTATCATTGTTTTATCCGTGGTTATTTTTTCTGGCGACCACCATGATACTCTCACCCCAGCGCATTGGCAAGAATGGCAAGCCAATGATTGCCTGGAAGCCGCCGAGGGAACCGAAGAATAATTTCTGTATGAATCTTAGGCACCACCGCAATATATGGCACATCCCAGAAGCCATCCGCAAATACCTTTAGCAGACTGAAGCCCGCCTTCCGGATCATGTCCAGCCATTCGTCAGGGGTTTGAGCGAAATATGCGTCGGGTCCTGGTAACCGATCCATTTTCCGCCTTTCCAGGGTTTCAACAGGGAAGCAAGATTGGGTGTGGCAAGGATCAGCACACCACCGGGAGCGGTGACACGTCCCAGCTCAGCGATCGCTTTTTCAGGGTGCGGCAGGTGTTCGACGACATGCTTGATGATGACCACATCGAAGACACTCCTCGGCGAAGGGCAGTTCCTCGGCACTGGCAGCGTGAAGTGAGGTCCGTGACGCACGCCCTGTTCGATTGAACCAGCGCCCAGTGGTTGATATCGGTGGCGTAAGTTTCAAACGTCCTTTCCAATTGACCCGACCAGATGTCCCAGCCCTGAGCCAATTTCCAAGCAGGCGTGTGCCTGGCTTGCCATAGCGGCGAGCCAGGATGGCGTAAAAACGGTTCGACCACCAGTACTGGCTGTATCTGGCGAACGAAACGTCTTTGTAGGTGTGGGTGCTGAAATATTTTTCGTCGAAGGACATGTTATCGAAGAAGTTCCGACTTGTCCCAAAGGCTGCTACGAGAAGCTATTGCTACATTCTTCTGGCAATATAAAACGTGAATGTGCCATCTTCGACCGGCTCTGCGGAGGCATACCGCCGGACGAATTTCTCCGTCAGCCAGAGATTCCATTTGGTCGGGAGCAATGATCCATTTACCGGTGAGTTTGCGGGCCACCAGCGACGGCAAGCCGAAATAATGACCCCATTCTAACACGCGCATGGCAGACGGGGAAAAGTAGTGCCACCAGCGTTCCAGGCTGGAACCCGGCCTGCTCCAGCCGCTCCTGCCAGACCTGCGGACCGTCAGCGTGCTGCAACGCGTGAGATGCGCCGGAACCATTCGGTGTAACCCTTCCCCAGCACAGCGGGAGATGGACAGTTCAGAAAGATAGCGTTCGTTCGGCACACAGAAATAAAACGGCGCGCCAGGCTTAAGCACGCGGGCGGTGTCTGCCAGCACGGCTTCAATTTGCGGGATATGTTCCAGCACCGAGTTGCTGAATGCGCTGGCGAAATATCCATCCGGAAATGGCGACTGCGCTCCGTCCGCCTGGACCAGCAGGCGATAACAGCCGCGCCGCCCGGCCTCGTGGATCGGACCAGTCCAGGGGTCGAGACCGACATCAATCTTGCGGTCGAAGGTCAGCGAAGCAAAATGCCCGTCACCGCAGCCCACAGTCGAGGACCGGGGCGGGCAGGTCGAAGGTCTGATAATAAGCCGCTTCCACGGCTCGGACCAGGGCGCGGAAGTAAGGCAGGTCACGCAGGTGGAGATAAAGGTAATCTTTCATTATTCCTCAGCAGGGTGGCCTTTCATCCCCCTTGCAAACCAGCTGCCACTGCATATTATTTATTATTCAATAGTTGTTCGAACAATTGCTCATATTCGGATGCGACCGTATCCGGGTTGTAGAGCTTCGCCAGCGCCTGCAGTGTCACAGATGATATTTGTCTTTCCGGGCGAAAATCTCCAGCAGTGCCTCCGCCAGAGCAGGCGAGTCGCCGATCAGGCACCACTTTGCCCATCGCGTGCATCTGCACTGGGCGGCGGACACCCGGCAGAGCCGAGGCCACGCACGGGACATTATTCATCATGGCTTCCACCTGCACCAGCCCGAAAGCTTCGGTCGAGTTCAAGGATGGGACAACCAGCACATCCAGATTGGGATAAAAAGCGGCGAGTTGCTGCTGGCTGAGGTTGCCCAGGAACTTCCAGCAGCCCATCTCTTCGTATTTCTTGATTCGCGGCATCAGCCGGTCAGCGTACATCCTGTTCGCCCATCACATTCTGGTACTGCCCGGCAAACAGCACCTGCGCATGCGGATATTTCTCCAACACGGCAGGCAGCGCATCGAGCAGGACCTCGACCCCTTTCTCGGCAGCGAAGCGCGTTACCATCCCGATCACGGGATGTCGTTGCCGGGTCTGGTATGTTCCAGCAAAAGCTTCTACGTGAACCGGGTTCAGCAGGCGGGAGTATCACTGGCGGAAGGAAGGGAGTCAGTTTACGGCGGTAACGGGAAAGGTATGACAGAATTATCAGCGTAATCCTGAGTATACGTGACAATATGGTTCGCCAGCAGCGCCGCCATGTTGTTCTGGAACTGCACCACCAGGTTGACAAAGCGGTTGAAAAGACCGGGTGGTAGGAACAGGTCGCAATGATAGGTCAGGATGACCGGTTTGCCAAACAGGCGGGCGCGCAGGGCCACGCCGGGGGCATCGAACTGCGGCAGGTGCAACTGGACCACATCGTGCTGCCAGACCAGTCTCGTGGCAACCAGGCCGAAGGTCGGGGCAATGACGCCCTTGCTTATGCGCAGCATCACCGGGACTCGGATCACCCGCACACCGTCCATCATCTCTTCGACGCGGCAGCGACTTATCGTAGCTGGGTGGTCATCACGGTTACCTGGTGGCCGCGTTTGGCAAAAGCACGCGCCAGCCGTTCTGCGTAGATGGTCAGACCGGAAGTGTGGGGACGGTAGTAGGTGAGGACGGTAAGAATACGCATGGTTAATGAGCGTGGTTGGCGACGGTAATATCGCAATACAGACCAACGGGAGCGCAGTCCATGCACTCCAACTGAAGCGTAGCGTGGGTGATGCCATAATGATTTGACGAGCATCTCCCCCACCGCCGCCTGGACTTTTGCTCCATCGCTGACCGGCACATCGTCGGTGACCAAGTGCGCCGAAAGTGTGCGCAGAGAACGGGTGATGCTCCAGACGTGCAGGTCGTGAACGCCGCGCACTCCTTCGATCAGCCAGTATGTCACGCTGGAGGGCATCCATGTCAATGTCGGCGGGAGTAGATTCCATCAGGATTTGCAGCGATTCGCGCAGGATACCCCAGGCGTTCCACAGGATAAGGAAACCGATCAGCACGCTGACCAGCGCATCGAGCCAGTTCCAACCGGTGAAGCGGATGATGATCCCGGCAATGACCGCCCCGACCGTGGATAGCACATCGCCCATCAAGTGCAGGAATGCGCTGCGCAGGTTCAGGTCATGTTCACTGCCGCGCCGGACCAGCAGGGCTGTCACCAGATTGACGACTACCGCCACCGCCCCAACACCTAATGAGGATATTGGCCTGACCACCGGCGGCGCGATGAAACGCTTCCAGGCTTCGTAGAAAATCCCCAGGGCAATGAGCGCCAGCGTGGTTGAGTTTAACCAGCGCAACCAGGATCCCGGCACGGTGGTAGCCATAGGTCTTGCCGGAATTGGCTGGTTTGGTGGTAATCCAAAGCGCCCACCAGGTCAGCGCCAGGGCCAGCACGTCGGTGAGGTTATGTGCTAGCATCGGTCAGCAGGGCCAGGGAATTGGCAAATACCCCGGCGAGGATTTCGACAACCACAAAAACCAGCGTGATGACCAGGGAAAGCGCCAACCGGCGGATGGTGGAACGGGAAAGGTCTGGATATGTGTTCGTGTATCATAGGTCAGGACTGACCGATTATAACCCAGGGGAATAAAAACTTCCGAAGTGTTCCGCTTCGGAAGTCCCGTTTCTAAAATAAATCCTTGTTCTCCTTCACCCATTCGAACAACCTCCCCACCCCCTCCTCCACGCCCACCTTCGGCTTCCAGCCCAGTTCCCGTTCCCGCCTTGCGGATGTCTGCCACAAAGACCTTCTGGTCACCGGGACGCCAGTCGCTGCGTGCCACTGGGACGGGCTTGCCAAGTAGTTTTTCCAGCAGCGGTCCGAAACTCGGTCCAGATGGACATTGTGTTCTCCGGTCCGCCACCCAGGTTGTAAACCTGACCTTTGACCTGGTCGATTCTGGGCAATGGCAGCATCATAAGCATTCAGCAAATCATCCACGTGGAGCACATCCCGGATTTGTTTGCCGTCGCCATAGATCGTCAACGGGCGGCCGGTGATAGCGGCGATGATCATCCATGCCACCCAGCCCTGGTCCTCCACTCCGAACTGGCGCGGACCATAGATGCAGGATTGACGAAGAACGACAGTCGGTAGACCGTAAATTCTTGCATAATCACGGACGTATTGGTCGCCGGTACCCTTCGAGCAGCCGTACGGCGAATGGAAGTCGAGCGGTTGGGTTTCCGGGCAACCCAGCGGCAGATCGGCATAGCGCCAGCGGGTGGCATCTTCCACTACTTTCACCTCTTCCATCCTGCCGTAGACCTTGTTCGTGGAGGCATAGAGAATGACCGGTTTGCGCTCGTTGAGCCGCGCCGCTTCCAGCATATTGAATGTCCCCTGGGCATTGATCTCGAAATCTTCCCTTGGTTGAATAACGGAGGTCGTCACCGCGACCTGCGCCGCCAGATGAACAATTACATCTGCCGCGCGGCTGGAGATCTCCAGCAGGGCGGCGTCGCGCACATCTCCGATTATGAGCTGGAACGCAGTTTCTCCGTATTTTTCCTTCAACCAGGTCAGGTTACTCTGCGCGCCAGCCCGGCTGAGATTATCGTAAATGGTGACTTTTTCGCCGCGTTCCAGAAGGCGGCTGACATAATTGGAGCCGATAAATCCGGCTCCACCTGTGACGAAAAAATTCTTTGCCATGGTTCCTCCATCAGGCGGACATGCAGTTCCGCCTTTAACTTTCCTCTTTCTTCCGCAACTGACGGTAGATGCCCATCAGCGTCTCCCCTTCGCTTGACAATGCATACAGGCCGATGATGCCAGTAGAAAAATAATTGAACAGGTGAGACGTAAGTGCGGCAGCCAGCGCGGTGGACTGGTCACCGCTCAAGAGCGTAATCGCGCCACCGAAAGCACCTTCGAACGTGCCCACCGCGCCGGGCAGGGACGGAATGGCATTGCCAAAGGCAACCGCGCCCAGCCCAAAGAGTGACCAGAGTGGTGTTGCCTGCGGAAAGAACGCCAGGATCAAAAGATAAAATTGAAAGATGGAAATCACCCAGTTGAGCGTCATCCAGAGCAAAACGCGGACGAAAAGCCAGCCGTCGGTCAGGATGGACAGGCCGGAGAAAAGCGAAGCCAGGAAGTTTCCGCCCCTTTTTTGAAGTCCGGGCCAGCGGGTGCTGAGACGCTGGAACAAGCCTATCGCCCAGTCCTGGTTGCGTGCCAGGATGTAGAGTGCCACCAGCCCAACCACCACTACACCGCCGATTATCATCGCAATCTGCCCGGCTCTGGAAGCACCTACCACAAATGGGACAACGCTCAACAGAATTGCCGCAGCAAATGCCAGGTCCAAAATGCGCTCGATGACGATCGTCGGAATGACTTCCATGAAACCCAGTCTGGTTTTACGCCCTAGCAGAAAAGCACGGCCGATTTCCCCCATGCGAAAGGGGAGGAAATTGTTCAGCAGATAACCTTCACATAAGGTCAGGAAGACGTCCCGGTAGGAGGCTTGTTCCCGGAGCGATTGTACGCCAGACAATTCCCCGCACCGCAAGCCAGATAAACGAGATGGCGAGCACTACCAGGAGCAACCAGTAATTCGCCGAGCGGATCGCGTCCACGAAGCGCTGCAGGTTAACGAAATAGAGGATTATGGCAATGGCGACCAGGCTGATGAGCACCCCTGGTAGCCAGCGGCGGGCGGATTTCCAGAATTATTTAACATAGATATTTCACCACTGCGCATATGGAGCACACGGAGATTTCATATCTCTCACAGAAAAGTGTTCCTACGATCTCCGTGGTCTCCGTTTGAAACTAATCCTCTTCCAACCGCAACACCGCCATGAAGGCTTCCTGCGGGATTTCCACATTGCCGATCATCTTCAGGCGCTTCTTGCCCTTCTTCTGCTTTTCGAGCAATTTCTTCTTGCGGGTGATATCGCCACCGTAGCATTTGGCGAGCACATCCTTGCGCGTGGCTTTGACGTTGGCGCGGCTGATGATGCGCCCGCCCGAGGAGGCCTGGATGGCCACATCGAACAACTGGCGCGGGATGAGTTCCTTGAGTTTGGTGATGAAACGCTGGCCCTTGTGGTAGGCATCCTTCTCGTGGACAATTGCCGCCAGCGCATCCACCGGCTCGCCGTTGACCAGGATTTCGAGTTTCTGCAATTTGTCGGCGCGGTACTCGGCGAACTGGTAATCCAGCGAAGCGTAGCCGCGCGTGCGGCTTTTGAGTTCGTCGAAGAAATCAATGATGATCTCGGAGAGCGGAATTTCGAAATTGAGCTGGACGCGGTGCGGGGCAGGATATTCCTGGCTTTTGTAGGTGCCGCGCCGTTTGGTGACCAGGTCCATGATCGGACCGTAATAATCCGTGGGCGTGATGATCTCAATGTTCATCCACGGTTCGCGGATTTCGGCGATCAGGCCCTCGTCGGGCAGGTCGGCCGGGGAGGCCACGATCTTGGTCGCGCCATCGTGCATCATCACTTCGTATGCCACCGTAGGGGCAGTGAAGACCATGTCCAGGTCGTACTCGCGCTCCAGGCGTTCCTGGATGATTTCCATGTGGAACAGGCCCAGGAACCCGGCCCGGAAACCGAAACCCAGCGCCTGGGAGGTCTCCGGCTGGAAGGTCAGGGAAGCGTCGTTGAGTTGCAGTTTATCCAGCGCCTCGCGGCAGGGACTGGTAATCATCGGCTTCGGCGGGGTAGATCCCGGCGAAGACCATCGGCTTGGGGGTGCGGTAGCCGGGCAACGGGTCCGGAGCGGGACGGGCGGTGCTGGTGATCGTATCGCCCACGCGGCATCATGGACGGTCTTCAGTCCGGTGGCGACGTAGCCCACCTCGCCCGCCGCCAGCCCCGGCACCGGTTTCAGCGTGGGAGCGAAAATCCCCACCTCGATCGGTTTTACATCCACGCCGGTGGACATCAGGTGGATGCTTTCGTTGGCGGTCAGTTTGCCTTCCACCACGCGGACGTAGGTGATGACGCCCTTGTAAGAGTCGTAGTGCGAGTTGAAGACCAGGGCGCGCAGGGGGGCTTCCTCGTCTGCTTTGGGCGGCGGGACTTTCTGGACGATGGCCTCGAGGACCGCCGCGATATTCGTCCCATCCTTGGCCGAGACGCGGATCACCGTCTCAGGCGGGACCCCGAGCAGGCTGCCAACGTCCTCGGCCACTTCGTCGGGACGGGCGGAAGGAAGGTCGATCTTGTTGATGACCGGGATGATGACCAGGTCCGCTTCGAGGGCGGAATACAGGTTGGCGAGGGTTTGGGCTTCGATGCCCTGGGTGGCGTCCACCACCAGCACCGCGCCTTCGCAGGCGTTCAGGGCGCGGCTGACTTCGTAACCAAAATCCACGTGACCGGGGGTGTCGATCAGGTTGAGTTCGTAGGTCTGCCCGTCGCTGGCAGTGTATTTCATCCGCACAGCCGAGGCCTTGATGGTGACGCCCTTCTCACGTTCCAGGTCCATTGAGTCGAGAATCTGCTCGGTGGTATCGCGGTCAGAGACCGTGCCGGTGAGATGCAGGAGCCGGTCGGCCAGGGTGGATTTGCCGTGGTCGATGTGGGCGATGATGCAGAAATTGCGGATTTTTTCAGACATGGTTTTGCCGTGGAAAGTATAACCGATTTTCTAAACACAAAGCCGGGGACGTAAGTCCCCGGCAGGTTTACTAATCACTTTAAAGGTGACTACTCTACATTAAGAAATCCAAATGCGCGCCACAGTCCGCGCATCATGCCGTGACCGAAATCCGGCTTCAAGAACTGGTTCGGGCACGAACCGGGGATGACCGCAATCCCGTTTTCGCGGCACATGCGCACCGCCTCGGGCGAGACGCTGGACATGCTCGCCGCCAGACCGGGCCTGGTGCCCATCATGCAGTGCATCCAGACGTGCTTGACACCCAGGTCCACGCATTGCTGGACGATTTGCTCGGTCACCCTGGGGTTGGCAAGGATGAAGACTGCGTCGGGTTTCTCGGGCAGGGATTTCAAATCCGGGTAGCATGGATCGCCATCATAAGTGGAGATGCGCGGGTTGACCGCGTAAACCTGGTAACCGGCGTCCTTGAACTTCTTGTAGTTCAGGTTACAGCCCGTCTCGCGCTGGTCGGATACGCCGACCACGGCGATCTTCTTCTGCGCCAGGAAATCTTGAACGAGGGGTTCGATTTTTGCCATGAGGATTCTCCTGATGTGAAATAATAACACGAAATCTCATACGATCATTGGAAGAAATGCACCGGATTACTTTCCCAGCACTCTCTGCACCAGTATGGGGAGTTCGGTTTCCCCAGCATCACCAATCCCCAGCCATGCCAAGAATTCGACATTGCCCTTCGGCCCCAGCAGCGGGCTGCGCATCAGCCCGCGCAGGCTGAAGCCTTGCCTCTGGGCAAAAGTCAGCACATCCACCAGCACCGCTTGATGGACTTCCGGGTCACGGATGACGCCCTTATTGCGAGCCGTCTCCTTGCGCCCGGCTTCAAATTGAGGTTTGATGAGGGCAATTACATCCCCCTCTTTCCCTCTCTCAGTTTCTTCGAAACAGGGGTAAACAGTGGGAGGTCCAAACCACCCTTTCACCACCGGCAACAAAATCTTCAACGAGATAAACGATGCGTCGATCGTCACCAGGCTCACCGGCTCCGGCAGGCTTCCACATGCCGCGGCATTGGTCTCTTCCATGACCACCAGGCGCGGGTCGTTTCGCAATTTCCAGTGCAACATGCCCTTGCCCACGTCAATAGCATAGACTTTGGCTGCCCCATGCTGGAGCAGGCAGTCCGTGAACCCGCCCGTGGACGAGCCGACGTCCGCGCAGACACGACCGGTCACGTCCACCGGGAAGTTCGTCAGGGCGGCCTCCAATTTTTCGCCGCCCCGCGAGACGAAACGCGGACCCGTTTCCAGGTCCAGGCGCGCATCGGGAGAGACCGCGGTGGAGGCTTTAATTTCCACCTGCCCGTCCACGCGCACCTGCCCAGCCATGATCAACGCTTGGGCCTTGGCGCGGCTTTCGGCCAGATCCGCGTTCGACAAGCAGGAGGTCCAAGCGTACTTTTTGCATGAGCTGATTATATCGCTCCGGTGATGGATAATACCCCCGCCAAAGCAGGGAATAATCATGTAAAATAGAACCATGCTGCGCGCCCTCTTAAAACCATGCGCCCCCGCCAGTGGACGAAGAACGCCTTTCTCTTCGCCGCGCTGGTTTTCGACGGCAAATTATTCCACCTGCCCGATTTCCTGCGTACATCTGGCCGGGTTCGGGCTGTTCTGTCTCATTTCCAGTGCAGTCTACATTTTCAACGACCTGCTGGATGTGGAAGCCGACCGCCAGCACCCGATAAAGAAAAACCGTCCAATCGCCTCGGGGAAATTGCCTGTTCCCGTTGCCCTCGCAGCGGGCACGATCCTGAGCTGCTCGCCATTGCGCTCGGCTATCTGCTGGCCTGGCAGTTCGCCCTGACCATCCTGGTCTACTTCGCCATGATGCTGGTCTACTCGAAATGGCTCAAGCATGTGCCCATCCTGGATGTGCTCATCCTGGCTGCCGGGTTTGTCCTGCGGGTGCATGCCGGGACCACGCTCATCACAGTCGAGCGCTTCTCTCCCTGGCTGTACGTGCTGATGACACTCCTTGCCCTCTACCTCGGCTTTGGCAAACGCCGCGCCGAACTGGCGCTGCTGGCCGAGCAACGATACCTGCCATCTGCAGCTCCGCAAAGTGCTTGACGGTTACACCCTTCCCCTTCTCGACCAGTTCATCACGATCGTCTCCGGCACAACCATTGTGGCCTACTCGCTCTACACGTTCTTCCGACCGGAAGCACCTGGCAACCATGCCCTGATGCTGACCATCCCGTTCGTGATCTACGCCATTTTCCGCTATCTCTACCTCATCCAGGTCAAGCAGATTGGCGGCGAACCGGAAGAAATCCTGCTCTCCGACCGGCCCTTCCAGATTTCCATTTTCTGTGGGGATTGGCCGTACTGGCGGTGTTCTATCTGACATAGGGCGGACGGCAACCTCCGGGGATGGCATCCCCGCTGGAGATGAATCCGCTCCCCAGCTTATGACAACTTCTTCTGCTCCCGGAAAAATCATCCTGTTTGGCGAACACGCCGTCGTATACGGTCATCCGGCGTTGGCTGTGCCGGTGACGCAGGTGCAGGCAACGGCGACGGTAAGCGAAAATTCGCGCGGCGGGATCATGATTGAAGCTCCGAATATCAACCTTTCCGCTGAACTTTCCGATCTTGCCTCGAATCATCCGCTGGCCGCCGTTATCCACAACGTTTTCTCAACTTTAAATATTGGGAACCCACCTGCCTGTACGGTGTATCTCCAATCCACCATTCCTGTCGCTTCGGGGCTTGGATCCGGTGCAGCGGTTTCGGTTGCCATTATCCGGGCGCTTTCCGCATTCCTGGGCCAGCCTCTTCCTGATGAAGAAGTTAATAACCTGGCTTTTGAATCCGAGAAGCTCTACCATGGTACACCTTCCGGGATTGACAATACCGTGGTCACTTACGCCAAACCGGTCTATTTCATTAAAAGAAAACCCATCAAAACATTCCATGTGGGCGCGCCATTCACGATCATGATTGGAGGCACCGGCATCTCCGCCCCGACGAAAGAATCCGTGGGTGCTGTGCGAAAACTCTGGGAGGCAGACAAGCCTCGTTGGGAAAAAGTCTTCACCAAGGTTGGGGAGATTGTCTGGAACGCACGACAGGCCATCGAGCGCGGGGACATTGCTGAATTGGGCAGGTTGATGAACGCCAATCATGCTTTGTTACAAGCAATGACCGTCTCAAGTGTGGAATTGGATAAATTAGTGGACGCAGCGCGCAAGTCAGGGGCGCTCGGAGCAAAATTGTCGGGGGGCGGCCGCGGCGGGAACATGATCGCCCTGGTTGAGAAAGAAAACGCACCGGAAGTTGCCAGGGCGTTAAGTTCCGCAGGGGCTAAGCGGACAATTGTCACTCAGGTGGTATAAAATAAATCTGCTTCGTGCCACTAGCGAAATCCCCTCAACAGATAGTACGAGTTATAGATATAGGGGGAGGTCTGGAAGTAAAAGCTTACAATAAATTCCACTGACAGGAAAAAAAATAACGGACTCTGTATTCAGCAGAGTCCGGAAAAGTAGTTGGAAAGTATGTTACGGCTGGATGCTGATACTGGCGACTAGGGTGTCGAGCATGGTTAGGGAGGGAATATAACTCTCGGGAGCCAGAGCATTTAATTGGCTGACCATGTCAGTAATGTAAGGCTTGTAATTGTTGCTGAAGTCCTCAGAACTAGCTCCTCCGGGCAAGGGGTTTGCACTTGCTGGTAATATGGGATTGTTTATTGGTAGGATTGCCGAGACCCAGTACTGCCCATCACTGGTGAGACCCTGGTAGGTGTAGAACAGGTCGTTATTGTTGACCGGGGCGAGGTATTGGGCGAACTCAGTCATATATCGGATTCCGCTCCCGCTCACGAAAGGTGTAACCTGGTACCCCGCAAAGAAGGCCTGCCCGGCAGGAAAGACCGGCAGGAAGGGCAGGTGTGGAGAATTGAAGGTACCAGAGAAGACCGGGGCGGGACCGCCTCCCGTCAGGGCTTGTAAAGACGACACAAACCCGGGCACATAATCTGGCAGGATCTCAGTGAAACGCTGGATCGGATACACTGCAATAATCGGTTCAAAGAATTTACCAGAGAGCATATACCCCTGTAAAGTCAATTTGGTATATTGAGGGTTTACTTCCATCCCTTCGGTATTCTCCGGGGCGGTTACGCAGTTGTAGCCGGAGGCCAGAGCCGGGTCGAGATAAAGCGACAGCTCGTTGCAAGTGAGGTTGGTCGTGACCGGTGGCTCAGTGACTACCGGCGGTTCGGTGACTACCGGCGGTTCGGTGACTACCGGCGGTTCAGTGACTACCGGCGGTTCAGTGACGACAGGCTGGGTTGGAATGGATGGAATGCTGCAGGCAAATAACATCATTGCAAGAAGGAAAAGTGGAATGCGTTTTTTCATGTTTACTCCTTTTCTAGCCGGGAACCATAATACCTGCTGTTCTATTAATGGCTGCAACAGATTAAAGCATACAGCAAATCGGCCCAGGCTGCAAGTAATAAAAATGGGAAATGGTGACTGTCTGCCAAAACTCCTACCTGCTGGCCTATGCCTTCATCCCCCCAGGGTACAACGAGACCAATATTACCGCCCGGAACTGGCAGACCCTTCCGGGTCAAATCCTGGACTTTAATCGGCTGTCGGTGATCGTTTTCCTTGACACCATCGATGTCATCTCCCGCATCTGGCTCCGGGTCTGGCGCCGGTACCTGGACTGGAAGAAATAATCACTCTGTCATAAAAACGATCGGAAGTCTCCATCTGAAGGCTCCCGATCGGTTTTTTTTTATGGGGAATGAACGAATACTTCTTACAGGTGATTGCTTAAACCACCTGGTGTTCCGTGCGGGAGATGATCTCATCTTGAAGTGCCTCACTCAAGTCACAGAAGTAATCCGAATAGCCAGCCACCCGCACGATTAGATCGCGGTACTGCTCCGGGTTCTTCTGCGCCTTGCGCAGGGTTTCGGCATCCACCACATTGAACTGGATGTGGTGACCGTCGAGTTTGAAGTAAGCCCGGATGAGACTCACCAGTGCATCGAGACCGGTCTCGTCCGCAAGCAGTTGCGGGGTGAACTTCTGGTTGAGTAGGGTCCCGCCAGTGCGGACGTGGTCCATTTTGGCGGCCGACTTGAGCACAGCGGTCGGCCCGTGCCGGTCTGCTCCCTGGACCGGGGAGATGCCCTCCGATAACGGCGACCAGGCGCGCCTCCCGTCGGGGGTGGCACCGGTCACCGAACCGAAGTAGATGTGACAGGTGGTCGGCAGTAGGTTGATATGGTACTCCCGCCGCGTGTGTTCTTGCGCCCGTCAATGGCGTTGAAATAAGCCTCAAAGACGCGCACCAGCAGGTCATCCGCGGCATCGTCATCGTTGCCGTAGCGAGGCGTTCTATTGAGCAGCATCTGACGCTCGCGCTTCGAACCCGTTGAAATCGGCATCCAGCATTTCGAGCAAGTTCCCCATCGTCATGGTCTTTTGCTTATAAATGTGATGCTTGATCGCTGACAGGCAATCGGTGATCGTGCCCATGCCCACACCTTGGATGTAGGACGAATCGTAGCGAGGACCGCCATTGTGGTAATCCTTGCCCTTCAGGATGCAATCGTCCACCAGCAGGGATAGGAACGGAGCCGGCATGTAGGCCGCGTACAGTCGCTCGATGACATTATTTCCGCGCACCTTGATGTCCAGGAAATGCAGCATTTGCTTCTCGAAGGCCGCGAACAGGTCCTCGAACGTGGCGAATGTTTTTGGGTCGCCGGTATGAGGTCCGAGCTGATGCCCGGTCCGAGGGTCGAGGCCATCGTGCAAGGTCAGTTCGAGTATCTTGGGGATGTTGAAGTAGCCGGTCAGGATGTAGGCTTCCTTGCCAAATGCCCCCGTCTCCACACAGCCGCTTGTCCCGCCGTCACACGCGTCCGCCAACGATTTGCCCACCCGCACCATTTCCTGCACCACCAGGTCGGCGTTGAAGACCGATGGCTGGCCGAACCCGGTGCGGATGATCTTGGCTGCCCGCTTGATGAACCGGTCGGGATTCTGCTTGCTGACCTGGATGGACGAGGATGGCTGCAGCAGGCGCATCTCCTCGATCACATCCAGCAGAAGATATGAGACCTCGTTGACACCGTCCGAGCCGTCGGCCATCAACCCGCCGAGGTTAATCTGGGCGAAGTCGGTGTAGGTGCCGCTCTCTGCGGCAGTCACGCCCACCTTGGGCGGGGCAGGCTGGTTGTTGAACTTGATCCAGAAGCACTGCAGTAGTTCCTCGTAATATTCCCTGCCCTGTCTGTTCAGATCATAAAACGGGACCAGGTGCCGGTCGAGGTGGCCGGGGCAGAACGAATCCCAAGTGTTGAGTTCAGTGGTCACGCCCAGGTGGACAAACCAGTAATATTGCAGCGCTTCGTGGAAATCGCGCGGCGCATGCTCCGGTACGTGGGTGCAGACCTCGGCGATTTTCTCCAGTTCCACACAGCGTTGTGGATCTTTCTCTATCTGAGCTTGCCGATGGGCTTCGGCGGCATATCGCTCCCCAAGGCGGATCAGCGCAGCGGCACAAATTCGCATGGCTTTCAGCTCTTCCTGCCTGGCATAAGCCTCCGGGTCGTGGAGGAAGTCGAGAGAGGCAAGACTGGTATTGATCTCTGTGATGAAGTCGAACATGCCCTTGTGGTAGATTTTCCCATCGAGAACAGTATGCCCGGGTGCGCGCTGTTCCATGAATTCGGTGAAGATGCCTGCCTCAAAGGCAGCTTTCCACTCACCGGTCATCTCGCGGAAGAGGAGCTCGCGCAGCGACTTGCCCTGCCAGAATGGGATGATCGTCTTTTCATAGGCACTGACGGCTTTTGGGTCCGATCTTGAAGGATGTTTTCGGACGCGAGTCCAGGATGTCGAGGTCTTCCAGGCTGTGACAGCATAATTCAGGATAGGTTGGGGCCATCTTCGGGGCAGGTCCCTTTTCGCCAACGATCAGTTCACCTTTACCGATGGTGACAGCCTTATGCTCGATCAGGTAAGCAAATGCCATCGCCCGTTGCATCGGGATGGAAATCAAGCCGAGATCCTGCTCGTAGAATTCGGTCAGGAGTTCGGCGCGTTCGGAGGAAAGCGATTCGACTGCATTAAGGGATTGTTGCCGGAGTTTGCGGACACGGGCGGAGATGGACATGAGGTTCCTCTGAGAATCTATTCTGATAAACCAAAACTTCTAAACAGGGCAATGGACGCTTGCATTTGCTCCTGCGTAGGTGGGCGGATTTCTTTCAACCCGTACTCCCGTCCAATCCCTGCATACTTCCCCTCGGCGATATTGTGGTACGAAAGCAGTTCCACCTGCGGGACATGGGACAGAGTTGCCAGGAATTCAGCGGTCTGGCGGAAATTGTCCTCATCGTCATTGATGCCGGGGATCACTGGGATGCGGACGAGGATTTTCTGTCCCGCTTCCGAGAGTTGGCGCAGGTTGGACAGGATGACGGCATTCGATACCCCTGTCCACTGGCGGTGACGGGCGTCGTCCATAAGTTTCAGGTCGTAGAGGAACAGGTCCACGAGCGGGCGCATTTCGTCGAGAACTCGCCAGGGTGTGAAACCGCTGGTATCCACGGTGGTGTGCAGAGAACTGGCGTGACAGGTGGAAAGGAGGTCTTTCAGGAAACGGGGCTGGGCGAAGGGTTCGCCACCGGTGAAGGTCACGCCGCCGCCGGATTGTTCATAGAAGACTGAATCGCTTTCGATTTCGGTCATGACCTGCTGGACGGTCATCTCCCACCCGACTACCTGCAACGCTTCGGCGTTACAGGCTGCCGCACACTTACCGCTGACCTTGCACCGCGACCGGTCAATCTGAATGGCATCACCCTGGCGCGTGACCGCCTCGTTCGGGCAGATTGTCAGGCAGTCATCGCAAAGGATGCAGCGGGCAGGGCGGAAGATTAACTCCGGTTGGTAAGCGCGCCCTTCCGGGTTGTGACACCAGCTGCATTGCAAGGGACAACCCTTGAAAAACACCGCTGTGCGGATGCCGGGGCCGTCGTGAATGGAATATTTTCGGATGTCGAAAATTGTACCGGTAATCATCCCATCCATTGTACCAACAAGGTTCACATTAGCAAAGTACGGGAGGAAGATTGAGAATTCTGGATTAGAATTCCCATAAAGAAAAACGGAGGCAGATATGTCAACCCTGGATAAAATTGCTTTCTTCCAAAACCGGCGTGACGAAGTCCCCAACCAGTTGCTGGCGATAGAATTGACCGCGACAAAGGATCGGGAGGGGATACGGGAAATCGCCAAGAATCTGGAGAACAAGAATAAGAACGTCCGCAGCGACTGCCTGAAAGTGCTCTACGAAATCGGCTATCTTGAACCCGGCCTGATTGCCGGTTATGGGAACGATTTCCTGAAACTGCTCAAGAGCAAAGACAACCGCATGGTCTGGGGAGCCATGATCGGTCTGGCGACAATTGCCGACCGCCGGCCGAAGGAAATTTGGGCACAAATTGACGATATCATCCGCGTCACGGAAAGTGGCACGGTGATCACTATGGTATGGGGACTCCGGGTGTTGTCCAGAGTAGCTGCTTCCGATGAAACGTATAAAGAGAAGATCTTCCCGTTCCTGTTGAAACAAATCCGGGGGTGCATCCCACGGGATATGCCAACTCACGCCGAAAGCATCCTATCCGCGGTGGACCAAAAAAACAAAGGGGAACTGCTTTCCATCCTGGAGTCACGCCGCAAAGAGTTGACACTCGCCCAGTTGATTAGGTACAAGAGAGTCTTGAAACAGATCGACCAGATATAAAAGTCAGCCCTGCGAAGAAAGGTCCTTCACAGGGCTGACTTTATATCCCATGATTATTCTTGTGCCGCCACCGGGTTGACCAATTTGCCGAGGCCTTCGATCTCGATCTCGACGCTATCACCCGGCTTCAGAGGCCCAATTCCAGCCGGTGTGCCAGTGAAAATGATATCGCCCGGTTCGAGCGTCATCACGGATGAGATGAAAGCAATCACCACATTCACGTTGAAGATCATGTCACGTGTCGACGCCATCTGGCGCGGCTGTCCGCTGACTCTACAGGTGATGACCGCGTCGGAGGGGTCGAACTCTGTTTCTATCCATGGTCCGAAGGGACAGAAGGTATCGAAGCTTTTTGCGCGCGTCCACTGGCCGTCCAACTTTTGCAAGTCGCGGGCAGTGACGTCGTTACCAGCGGTGTAACCGTAAACGTAGTTTTGCGCTTCCTCGGCGATGATCTTGCGCCCACGCTTGCCAATGATTACCACCAACTCGGCTTCGTGTTCGACCTGCTGGGACTGCGGCGGTAGTACGATGGGTTCGCCGGGGCTTATTATTGAAGAGGGGGCTTTCAAAAATATCAACGGCACTTTCGGCACCTCGACCTCGCGTTCCCTGGCATGTTCAGCATAGTTGCGTCCGACGCACAGGATCTTGGACGGTTGGGCTGGGGCGAGCAGTTTGACCTCTGTCAGCGGTGTTTCGGCTTCCAGGCGGCGGAACTCGCCATAGATGTCCCCTTCGATGGGACCTACTTTATTTTCCAGGATCCAGCCATAACGCGGGGTTTCGTTCTTGGTTTGATAGCGAACGATACGCATGGGATTCTCCAGAAAAGGGATTTCAACAAAAGTGTATCATAGTTGGCAATATCTCGGTATAATAGCCCCGTTGGGCGCATAGCTCAGTTGGTTAGAGCGTCTCTCTTACACAGAGAAGGTCAGGGGTTCGAGTCCCTTTGCGCCCACAAAACACAACCGCTGAAAGACGGTTCTGTTTTTAAGGTCAGGGGACCCCACAAGGGGATGATATTCGAGTCCCTTTGCGCCCACAGAACCGCCGCGAGGCGGTTTCTTTTTAAGATCATTCAAAATACGGTCGATTTTTATAACTTCATCAGAGGGGGATGGGGTATTAATAAAATCGTGCTTTTTCGCACTTGACCCGCCTGTTTACGGGGAATATACTGAGCTTGCTACTCTTTTTCTTTCCAGACTAAAAGTGAATATCAGGAGATTCCCCCATGTCTGACTTCCTTTTCCGCGGTTCACTCGCTGACCTTGACCCTGAAGTTTATGAATTGACCCAGATCGAAGCCGAACGGCAGGCTCGCAAAATCATCCTGATCCCCTCCGAGAGCCAGGCCCCTGCTGGCAGTGCGTCGAGGCCATGGCCTCCGCCTTCCAGAACATCTACGCCGAAGGCTACCCCAACAAGACCGACCAGAAATTGACCCAGAAGGAGATCCTGGATTACCCGGCCCGCCTGGCAGACTTCCGCCGCTATTCGGACCCGCGCTTTTACAAAGGCACCGAGTATGCCGACATCGTCGAATCGCTGGCCAGGCGCCGCTGCGCCGAGGCCTTCGCCGCCAACAACGTCAAACCCGAGCAGATTTACGTCAATGTGCAGGCGCTTTCGGGTGCACCCGCCAACAACGCTGTTTACCATGCCCTGGTCCAGCCCGGCGACACGGTCATGGGCATGAACCTGTTCCACGGCGGCCACCTGACACATGGCTCCCCCGCCAACCGCTCCGGCCAGTATTACCATATCGTCTCCTACAGCGTGGACCCGCATAACGAGCAGATCAACTACGATGACGTGATGGCCCTCGCCAAGGAACACAAGCCGAAAATGATCATCTGCGGCTACTCTTCCTACCCCTGGATCCCGGACTGGAAGAAGTTCCGCCAGATCGCAGACGCGGCCGGGGCTTACCTGCTGGCTGACATCTCCCACATCGGCGGGCTGGTGGCGGCGGGCGTCGTCCCCTCGCCGGTCGGGTATGCCCACGTCATCACCTCCACCACCCACAAGACCCTCGATGGGCCGCGCGGCGCCATCATCCTGACCACCGACCCGGAACTGGCCAAAAAGATCGACCGGGCCGTCTTTCCTGGCGAACAGGGTGGGCCTCATGTCCATATTTTTGCAGCCCTGGCGCTGACCTTCAAACTGGCCCGCACCAGGGAGTTCGAGAAACTCCAGAAGCAGACCTTGAAGAATGCCCTGGCGATCTCCGAGCGCCTGAAGGAACGCGGCTTCCGCATCCCCTTCGGCGGGACGAACTCGCACATGCTCAACGTGGATGTGTCCACCGTCAAAGGTCCGGATGGCACTTCCCTCACCGGCGACTATGCCGCCCGCATCCTGGATTGGCCGGCATCGTCGTCAACCGCAACACCATCCCCGGCGACATGAATGCCCTCGACCCGTCCGGCATCCGCCTGGGCACGCCCTGGATCACCCAGCGCGGTTTCGACGAGGAAAAGTCGAAGCAACTGGCCGATATCATTGCGGATGTTCTGCTGGCCGCCACGCCGCACAGCGTCCCTACCCCGCAGGGGCAAAAGCCCACGGCGCGCCAAGGTGGATTTCAAGATTCTGAACGACGCCCGCATCCGGGTGCGCGAACTGGCAAAAGCCGCGGGTGTGGATTTCGAACCCGCCTCACATGGCTACCCCCATTTCTATTATCTGGATGAGAAAGCAACGACCGGCGTCTATGAGTTGATGGGCGAGGAGGTGCGCCAGTTCCTGAACTATGCGGTGACCTCCGACCTGTCAGCCCTGAAACACGGCGAGAGCCAGCCAACGAAGGTCATCACCCCGCTCGGCCAGGTGGCTGGCACATTGACCTGTGTGGACTGGGACCACTACCGTCTGTCCCTGCCGGTGGCAGGCGCCAACCTGGCCGCCACCTGGCTGAGAGATTTATCCGATACCTACACCTCCTTCAACCTGGACGGTGCACCGGACGGCACCCCGCGGCGCATGCCGGGCCCATCGTGGTGATTGAATCGCACGAAAAGGCGGCAAACGGCCGACCGGTAGCAATCCCGGTCAGTGACACCAAACCCTACTTTATCGGCGTGACAGGTTCCGGGGCAGGGAAAGTCGCTGCCCGATTTCAAATGGACGCCCCCCGCCGAAACCCTCCGCCGCACCCCCCTGTACGAAGTCCACAAAGAGATGGGCGCGAAGATCATCCCGTTCGCGGGCTGGGAAATGCCGGTCTGGTACTCGTCGGTGCTGGAAGAGCACCTGGCCACACGCCAGGCTGCCGGTCTGTTCGACGTTTCGCACATGGGCGTTTACCAGGTGGAAGGCGACGAGGCCGCCTCGTTCCTCGATTCGGTCGTCGCCAACAACTGCGGTTCGCTCCTGCCCGGCGAGAGCCTCTACTCCCAGTTCCTGACCCCCGATGCAAAAGTGATCGACGACACGCTGATCTACCGGCGGGCGTGGGACAAGTTCCTGATGGTGGTCAACGCCTCCAACGACGACAAGGACCGCGCCTGGCTGGAAGCGGTGCGGGATGGCAAGGTGAAGGTGGACAACGCCCGGCCCGGGGCGCGCACTTATGGCTACAATGCCGTGCTCCGCAACCTGCGGGACCCGAAAGCGGGCGACGATATGCGCGTGGACATCGCCCTGCAGGGGCCGAAGAGCCTGGACATCCTGCTGGCGATGGGCGTCAATGCCGAGACGCGCCGCCGCATCATGGCGCTCAAGCGCACCAACCTGTGCGACGCAGTGGTGGGCGGGTTCGACCTGATCGTCTCACGCACGGGTTACACCGGCGAGAAGATGGCCTTCGAGTTGTTCGTCCATCCCGAAAAGACGGTCGCCTTCTGGCATGCAGTCCTCAAAGCCGGTGAGAAGTTCGGCGTCAAGCCCATCGGACTGGGGGCGCGCGACTCCCTGCGCACCGAGGCCGGCCTGCCGCTCTACGGTCACGAGATGGGCGACGGCTCCGGCAAGAGCGGTCAGCCCGACCTGGGTGTGGGCGAATCCGGCTTCGGGGCCTATGTGAAGACCAGCAAGCCCTGGTTCATCGGGCGCGAGGCCTACATTGCCCACGAGCAGACCCGCAAGGGCGTGGTGGTGCGCTTCCGCTTCCCCGAGAAGGGCGTGCGCATGGCCCACAACGGCGACCCGCTGCTGGACAAGCGCGGCAGGTCATCGGCTGGGTGACCAGCTGCGCCGCCGACATGGACGGCACTCTGACCGGTCAGGCTTTCGTTGAGTTGAAGTATGCCGCCGAAGGGACGCCGATCTATGTATATCAATCCGCCCCCGATAAGGCCGGCCCCGCCCCCGCTGAGATGAAGCTCGGCGACAAGGGTCTCCTCCCGACCGAAGCGCTGGTGGTGAGCAGGTTCCCGAAGTTGTAGGTTCCAGTAAAATAATTGGGACGGCAGTTTGCCTGCCGTCCCATTCTGTATCGCCTTCTTATGAGTGTCATAAAAACATCACAAAGAATAAGGGATTCAAGTTAGCGGCTTAATCCAAATGTCCGTTTCAGAAAGCTGCCTGCTTTTTCGGTTCTGGCTCTTCACTCATACATTCGTGGGCCAGGCAAAGACGTAGATTATGAATAGCAAAGGAGCGAATATGCCCTACGATGAACGCTTATCCGTTCGCATCCGAGCTGCGTTGGGTCCGCTCCCCAATCTTGAAGAAAAGAAAATGTTCGGCGGAGTCGGCTTCCTGGTCAACGGCAACATGGCCTGCGGAGTCCACAAAAACGACCTGATCGTGCGGGTGGGGGCGGCGAAGTACACAGAAGCCCTGTCCCGTCCGCATACGCGCGTTTTCGACATGACCGGCAGGCCGATGGCGGGCTGGGTCATGGTCGAGCCGGAAGGCTGCGCCACAGAGTCCGACCTGAAGGCATGGGTCGAGGAGGGGCTGGCATTCGCCCGGTCACTACCTGGGAAGGAGAAATAGCATGATCAAACCCAGGGCGATTAATCTGAATCATTTGTGCATATAAAGTGACAATTTCAAGTATAAAGGAGGAAAGGACACCATGAAAAGAACTTCAAGTCTTTTTTGGGGGATCGCGCTCATCCTGTTGAGCGCTGCGTTGCTTGCCGACCGTCTCGGCTACATTGACTTCGATAAGATCTCGGATAACGCCTGGGTCTTCATTTTCGGCGGAGCTGCCATCCTGTTCCTGGCTGAGTTACTTCCTCAACGGTGTTAAGCAGTGGGGCTGGCTCTTCCCGGCTTTTATCTGCGCCGCCCTGTCCCTGACCATCTGGCTGTTGACCAATGACCTCGAAGGGGCCTTCCTTGGGGCTCCCATCCTGGCCGGTATTGCCATGCCTTTCTACGTCGGCTTTGCCGTCAACCGCAGGAACTGGGGACTGCTCATCCCGGCCTGGGTGCTGACCATCCTTACAGCCATGACCCTTATGGCGGACCGGGTGGTCGGTACGCTGATCGGCGCGCTGTTCCTCCTCTCGGCGGCTCTGCCGTTCCTGATCGTTTTCCTGACGAATCGCACCCGCCGCTGGGCGCTCATCCCGGCCTGGGTGCTGTTCATCCCGGGTCTGATCGCCCTCCTGCCCGACCACGTTAACGGGAACCTGATCTGGCGCCCTGTTCATGTATTCAGTGGCTCTGCCGTTCCTGGTCATCTACCTGATGGATCGCACCCGCCGTTGGGCGCTCATCCCGGCTGCGGTCATCGCCATCATTCGGGACCTTCCCGCTGCTCTCCATGCTCCTCAGCGGGGATGTGGCGGGTGCGGTCGGGATGTTCCTGTTCGCCCTGCCTTTCTTCGTCGTTTACTTCCGCTGGAAGGAAGCCTGGTGGGCGCTCATCCCGGCTGGCATCTTCGCCAGCATCGGACTTGTGGTCGTCTTTTCGATGTTCGTCCCCGAAAACCAGGACCTTTGGAGATGGCATCCTGACCGGCATTCTGCTGCTGGGCTTCGGCATGACCTTCGGCGTGCTCTGGCTGCGCCGTGCCACCCGGCCCACCGATTGGGCCAAGTACCCAGCGGTCGCCCTGCTGGTCGCCTCCCTGCTGGCCTTTATCTTGGGCAGGAATTTCCAGAACTACTGGGCGATCGTCCTGTTGGTGGTCGGCATCCTGATGATTGTCACCAGCCTGCTGCCGCAGAAACCCAACGATCCAACACATCCCTCGAATCCCCTCCTGATTTCAATCCGATCCTTTGCCTCCCCTGATGAAATATAGGGGAGGCTTTTTTCTCTGCTTGAAGACCATTTCCGGGATGTGTTGCATTGGCGGGAAGCTGTTGATTCAACAGTCCGCCATCCCCAGTTACCATTATGACACCCGAGCGAGTCGTATATTGGGCATATTCCTGACAATCAAGAGAAACGAGAAGAAACAATGACGACATCTTTTTGGGATGACTGGAAATTTCAGTTAGGAGAATGGGTTGGTGAAGGCGGCGGCACGCCCGGTCAGGGTGGGGGAAACTTGACCTTCCAATTTGACCTGCAGAATCAGGTCCTGCTGCGCAGGAACCACGTGGATTTTCCCGCCACCCCGGAGCGGCCCGCGTTCGCCCACGATGACCTGACCGTCATATACCCTGACCCTGCCGGGAGCATGCGTGCCATCTACTTTGACAACGAAGCCCATGTTATCCACTACACGGCAGCCTTTACCGGGGACGGAAACACGGTTACGTTTGTCAGCGATCCGATCCCGTCTGCGCCGCGCTTTCGAACTACCTATATCAAAGGGCAAGACCGAACCATGACCATCCGGTTTGAAATTGCGCCGCCTGGCAATCCGGACGGGTTTTCTGTCTACACGGAAGGCACTGCAAAGGTGAAATAACCTCCCTCCTTGGATCATCGAGTCGGAAATTCCTGAGAGAGCACGCTGGGGAAATAGTATCGTGACTCACGCAGTTGACAAAATAGAACATTTGTTTTATAATGATTATGCAGCAAGGGATGTTTGTTCGGAATCTTTGCTGCTTCTTCTTTGGTACCTTAATAATTGATGAATTTGGAAAAGTACGCTGGTGGAGGCGGAGCCACTGCGCCATGTTCAGGAGGGTTCCTCCCCTCATACCATCCCAGTGCTTTTCAGGGAGAGGCTGGTTGTTCCTCAAAAAAACTTCCCGCCCCCGCCTCGCGTGTCATTGCGAGCAAGCGTTCTGTGCGAGAGAAGCAATCTCCTTCCCCCACCCGAGGGGCATTCGTTCCGCGTGGTTTTCAAAAAAAGTGACTTTTATTCGGTTGGTGTACGTTGGCGCTCTGCCGTTATTTCTATGTCGCCTGTCGGTGGATAACTTTCTCCCCCTCACCTTTTCACCTCTGCTCCTCTCTTTTTGCCTTCCGCCTCCTTCTTTCTGTCTCCTACCTGTTGCCTTCTGTACCGTCCCGGTGTCCTTACGGGAGGTTGTTTGTTCCTCTTTTTTTCCGCGAAACAAACAATTATCCGTGATGGGTATATCTATCCTCCCCGTCAGGGGATATCATCCCCATAGGGGACTGAGGGATGTTGCGAAAAGATTGGTTTCCTACAGAATTGACCGGTCCCGAAAGAATCGACACCTTGACAGTCCTGCCATCCTCGGTTACCCTATTCTCATAATAATCGCATTAGTTCAGCAGTCGCTGCTGTTGTTCGTTTGAGCACCGCTCGATCCCCCCAACACCCCCGGACTTCTGAAGAAAAGGAATATTCGTGAACTTTAACCATTTCAACCTGGATCCGCGCCTGCAGGCGGGGATCAACCGTCTCGGCTATACCGAGGCCACCCCCATCCAAACCGCCGCCCTGCCCGCCGCCCTGGCCGGGAAAGATCTGATCGCCACCGCCCAGACCGGCACCGGCAAAACGGCGGTGTTCGTCCTGCCCATTTTACAGAAACTGTTGACCGGTCCGCGCAACCGGACCCGGGCGCTGATCGTCACCCCCACCCGTGAACTTGCCGAGCAGATCCACGAATCCATCCGGGACCTGGGAACGGGCACGAACATCCGCAGCGCCACCATCTACGGGGGCGTGGGCCCCGCGCCCCAGGTACGCGCCCTGCGCGACGGGGTCGAGATCCTGGTCGCCTGCCCTGGCCGCCTGCTGGACCATCTCAACCAGGGCAATGCCCGGCTCCAGGGTGTGGAAATCCTGGTGCTGGATGAGGCCGACCGCATGCTCGACATGGGCTTCCTGCCCGACGTGAAACGCATCCTCAAACACATCCCTGCCAAACGGCAGACCATGCTCTTCTCGGCCACTTTCCCGGCAGAGATCGAAGGACTGGCCGCTCAAACGCTGACTCACCCGCAACGGATCGCCATCGGTCTCAGCCGCCCGGCGCACACCGTGGCGCACGCCCTCTATCCCGTGCCGCAGCACCTGAAGACCTCCCTGCTGCTGGCACTGCTCAAACAGACCGACACCAACTCGGTGCTGGTCTTCACCCGCACCAAGCACCGCGCCGAGAAACTGTCGCGCCAGATCGGGCAGGCCGGGTTCCGCGCCACCAGCCTGCACAGCGACCGTTCGCAGGGCCAGCGCCAGTCGGCGCTGGCCGGCTTCAAGAGCGGGCATTACCAGATCATGGTCGCCACCGACATCGCCGCCCGCGGCCTGGACGTGGAAGGCATCTCGCACGTCATCAACTTCGACATGCCCGCCACCGCCGACGATTACATCCACCGCATCGGGCGCACCGGCCGCGCCGAACGCACCGGCGACGCCTTCACCCTGGTCACCCCGGACGACAAGGATATGGTGCGCGCCCTGGAAAAGATCATGGGCAAGCCTCTGCCGCACCAAACCCTGGATGGTTTCAATTACACTGCCCCGGCTCCGTGCGGACTCGACCTCAATGAGCAGTTCGCCACGTCGAAGCCACGAGCCTTCGATGCTCCCGCTGACAGAGTCAGCAGCATCATAATCGCGCTTCCGGTCTCCTCTCCGCAGGGAAAACCAGCCAATCGGCAAACGCCGCACTCTGCTCCCAACCGGAGCCTGCACCAGAAATATGCAGGCGGAAGAACGAAGAAATCGCGTTCTTGAATCTCCCGGCGCACCATGTCCCTTGTAGGGATTCGGCGAGCCGTTTTAGGTGTTACGAAGATTCCTGAGATCAAAGGGAATGGAGGGATATAATTTCCTATTGCTATGCTCCCCTGAAGAAGCACTCAACGGTCAGCACAACCAGCCGGCCTGTTCAGGAAGGATATCCATGCACGTAAAATTCCCCGTCACCGTCCATCTCTTCCTTTTCCGCGGAGACCAGATCCTGCTCCTCCGACGCTACCAGACCGGCTACATGGACGGGCATTACAGCGTCCCTGCCGGGCACCTGGACGGGGAGGAAACGGTGCGCATGGCGGGAGTGCGGGAAGCGCGTGAAGAGATCGGGGTCCGGATCGACCCAGAGGATATGGTCTTCGCCGGAGTGTTCCACCGTCACGAAGACGATGAGCGGGTGGACTTTTTCTTTCAGGTGCGGAATTGGAACGGGGAACCGGTCAATGCCGAACCGGAGAAGTGCGACGAATTGCGCTGGGCTGGATCTCGACGACCTGCCAGAGAACACCATCCCCTACGTCCGGCGAGCTATTGAGAATTTTCGGGCTGGGATTCCGTTTGAAGAATTTGGCTGGAAGAAGCATTAGACCTGGCTACCTCGTGATTACTCCCCCGAATTGTCACTCATTACAACATGCTGCGCACCTGACGATACGCCATTTTGATATGTAAAATATTTTACGGCTGTGCGGTCGGCGGGAAATAGATGTACAGCACCTGGCCCAGGTTTTCATCCCAGCGGCCGTAATGGGTCCGATCAGCCATCTCAGCCACCGCTGCCAGCGGCACAAGGCTTGCCGCAGTCCCTTGCCCCGGGTAGGCGTATGTCCCAATCTGCATCCAGTCTTCCGGCTGGGTGTTGGCCGGGTTATCCGGGAAATCCTCCCCGGCAGTTGGTATTAATGACTGAACATAAGCCCGGTCAGGGTTCAGACGTACCCATAGCCTGGCTTCGAAACGGAAGCCCTGGAAAGCCTGGTGAATGTGAGGTTTATCCTGCGCCACCTGCACATGGTCCACCTGGGCAAAGACCAGCATCACCTTCAAATCAGGCATCATCGAGCGCAGGTCAATATAGTGGCCTGTGCTTTGGCGGAATGGCCAATCGCGGGCTGCTTCCTCCGGTGTGGCTAGATCAGCCGGCCAGGTTGAAAGGGAGAGGACGCCATTATCCAGCAGGGACTGGGTAAGCGCGACTGAGTAGGTAGCGTTTCCCAAAGATGACCGGAACACGCCAGCTGAAGATATAGTCCCTGGAGCTGATATTGCCACTGCCATCCAGGTCAAGATAGGCACGGCCCACGGTTTCAGTGTGTTCATCCGTGTAGCTCGCGTCCCAGCGGACATTGGTATACGTCAGGCTGATTGCCGCTGAACCGTAACTGGCCGGGTAGTTGTAAAAGGGATTGTAGACCGGTTCACCAGCTATCATTCACGATAGCCCGCCTCCAGGCACGAAAGTGTATCCACCGTGGGGTTTTCGCGTCCGACAAAGTACTGCACTCCCGGCAATAGGTCTCCGTACAGCGAAAAAACGTTGACCACTGCAATGCCTGCATCCGAAAAGGCATACAGTCCCACTTCACCGGTTAGTGGTGTGACATGGATGAGAGACGAGAGGTATCGCCCATCTACATCGGGAATAAGTACCGGAGGCGAAACGGATCACGTCCCGCAATACCTGGATGGATTGCTCCCCGCCATAGTCAAAATTGCCGCTGCTCTTGACCCCGGTTATGGCATCCGTTTGACCGGGCCACAGGTAGCTGACCTGGATGAGACCAAGCGAGGTGAGGTCCGGGTCCGTCATAAAGCCTGCCGGCCGTGCTGAAAATTGGGAGGCCGACCACCACCACCCCCGCCCCCTCCGGATAACGCGCCACCTTCGGTGACGGCAACCATCACGGCAATATCCCCAACTCCTTCCGAATTGATATATGTGGTCTGGATTTGTCCGCTAAAACTCGCTACCGGGCAATCGAGTGGACAGGAGAGAGAGGTCTCACCGTTATCGCAGAAGCCGTTCCCGCAGAAGCTATCGGGTGTCGATGAGGAGGTCGCAGTGGCAACCGGGCTGCATCCACCAAGGATTGTGCCGAGCATGGTTAAGGCAAGCAGGGTAAAGATCAAAGAAAGAATCCGGGAGTGTTTCATTTCATCCTCCAGGGTTCATTGTAGCACGAGCCAAAACCCTGACGGAAGGGTTCTTTTGGAATCTCCTGCGAAATCGAAAAGAGTACAGCCTGAGTTTGCCCCTGCAATACTGCAAGTTCCGGCTTTCCAGATAAACCCTGAAGAGGGTTGCAAGGATGAAAAAAACACGGTAATATTGTGTAGCCATGCTTCGAATCCTATTAATATTCGTTTTGCTTGGCGTTTCAAAGTCAGCGAGGCCTGACAGGTGAATCGTACCTGCCAGGTTTTTTTATCGTCGTCCATATCCTGATATAAGGAGTAAGAATGCAGACACCCTGGGAATATCGTTACGCGAACCGGACACAACGGATGGGGAGTTCGGTCATCCGTGAATTGCTCAAACTGACCGAGCAACCGGATATCATTTCTTTTGGAGGCGGCCTGCCTGCCCCGGAAGTTTTCCCCATTAAGCAATTCCAGGAAGCTGCAATTATGTCCTTGAGCACGATGGTCCGCAATCGCTGCAATACAGCACAACGGAAGGTATCGTCCTCTGCGGGAAATGATCGCCCGTCATACCGGTCGCTACTCGGTCACGATCACACCAGATAATATCCTGATCACCTCCGGCTCCCAGCAAGCGCTGGATTTTCTCGGACGGGTCTTCATCAACCAGGGCGACCACATCGTGGTCGAATCACCTACTTACCTTGGCGCGCTGCAAGCCTGGAATGCCTACGGAGCGCAATATATCTCCGTGCCGTCGGATGAAAATGGCATGGTGACATCTGAACTGGAAAAAGCGCTGCGCATCGGGCCAAAATTCATCTACGTGCTGCCGAACTTCCAAAACCCGGGTGGCACGACCCTCAGCCTGGAACGCCGCAAACAATTGGTCGAACTGGCTGACCGGTACGGTGTCCCGATCGTTGAAGACGATCCATACGGGCAGCTGCGGTTCGAGGGCGAACATTTACCCTCGCTTGTCTGCGCTGGACAGCCAGTACCGCGGCGATGATGGCTGCTATACCGGAAACGTCATTTATCTGAGCACCTTCTCCAAACTGCTTGCTCCCGGCATCCGCCTGGCATGGGTCATTGCACCGGAGCAAGTCATCCGCAAACTGGTCCAGGCCAAGCAAGCCGCGGACTTGAATACCGCCGCTTTCAACCAGATGGTGGCTTTTGAAGTCGGCAAAGGGCGGTTTTCTGGATGAGCATGTGAAATTCATTCATCAAGGTTTACAAAGAACGCCGCGATGTGATGCTCGAGACGATGGAAGAACTCTTCCCATCCGATGTACGCTGGACCAAACCGCAGGGTGGCATGTTCCTGTGGGGCATCCTGCCAGAATGGATGGACGCGGCCGAGGTGCTTAAAATTGCCATCGAACGGAAAGTGGCCTTTGTTCCGGGTGCATCCTTCCACCCGAATGGCGGCGGTAAAAATACCATGCGCATCAATTTCTCTTATTCCAATCCGGAGATAATTCGGGAGGGTATGACCCGGTTGGGGACGCTGCTTAAGGAACTGGTGGCAAACCATAAGTAACATAGCAAAACTCCCGCAGAGTTCAGCCTGCGGGAGTTTTTATTGCTAATACTGCTTATTCGTGAATATAAGGTACGTATTCAGCACGCGCCAGACCCTGCTCGATGGCTTTCAAAGCCACGGCATGGGCAACTGCCTGATGCAGCTTCCGGTCCAGCGGATTGGGGACTAACTGGTCTTCTGA
Source organism: uncultured Chloroflexia bacterium (assembly GCA_963760315.1). Classification (GTDB taxonomy): domain Bacteria; phylum Chloroflexota; class Anaerolineae; order Anaerolineales; family Villigracilaceae; genus UBA877. The sequence continues at coordinate 3,031 of CAVXCK010000003.1, read as the reverse complement.
CGTATGGTTGGCGATAGCCTGCGCAGCTGCCAGCAGCATCTCGTCGGATATACGCGGCGACCAGGTATCCACTGCGCCGCGGAAGATGCCCGGAAAGCCCAACACATTGTTGACCAACTTCCCGTCTGCAGCGAATGCTGCACCGTGTTTAAGCGCCACTTCGGGTTCGATTTCCGGATACGGGTTGGAAAGAGCCAGGATGATCTGTCCCTTGCGCACCATTTCTGGCTTGATCAGGCCTTGCGCACCGGTAGTGGAGACAACAATGTCACAGTTTGCCATGATCTCTTTCAAGGTCAGACCGTTTGCCACCGTTGGCTTCGTGGCGCGTCAGGGCTTCTTCACTCAAGTCCGCACCCCAGACCGGGTTGCCAGTTATGCGCATGAGCATTCTTGGCGATGGCATTTCCAGCCGCACCCAGGCCGATCTGACCGATGACAGCCTTGCCCAGATCCTTCTTGAGCTTGCGGCAAGCCACTGTCAGTACCGCCGTGGTCACCACAGCCGTCCCATGCTGGTCATCGTGCATGACCGGGATATCCAGTTGTTTCTGGAGTTCTTCTTCGATCCTGAAGCATCGCGGGGCAGAAATATCTTCCAGCTGGATGGCGGCAAAGGTGGGGGCAATGGCAGCCACGATCTTGATAATCTCATCGGGGTCTTTGGTGTTCAGCAGGATGGGGATGCCCGAAAGCCCCACCAGAGTCTCCATCAGCATGGCTTTGCCCTCCATGACGGGCATCCCGGCCAGAGGTCCGATATCACCCAGGCCGAGGACAGCCGTGCCGTCAGTGACGATTGCCACCATGTGACTGGTGGAAGTATAGGTATGCGCCAGCTTCGGATCTTTGGCAATCTTCATGCAGACTTCCGCCACACCCGGGGTATAGACCTTCTGCAGGGTTGCAATGGAATCGATCGGATAGCGGGAACGGATAGCAATCTTACCCTTTAAGATGCAGAGCCATCACCTCGTCGCGCACGTCCAGCAGCTTTGTGCCGCGGTTTTTGCGGATGGCTTCCAGGATCAATTCCAAGTGCTTTTCATCGTCCGCAAAGATGGTGATTTCGCGCACCACCTGGCTGGTGCTCTCATTGAGCAATTCAATATCGCCTACGTTCCCCCCTACGGCAGTAATGGCAGTCAGGAGGCGGCCAAAAGTCCCTATCTCCTGGGCGTTAACCACCCGAACAATACGTAAAATCTTGTTTTCCCAGCTCATATTCACCTCGATATAGATGTTTAAATTCCAGTTACGTCTAAGACGTCTCCGGTTGGCATTGCTAGCCTCCAATTTCGCTCATCACACGGTTTAGGGGGATTTCCCCGTCGGCGAGACCATGTCCCCAGGGCTTGTTCCAGACGGCTTCCAAAACCATCTTGCGCAGTTCTTCCAGCGAGGCGCCTGCCCGTAAAGGCGTCAGCAGGTCAATCTCGTATTCCCGCAGGAGACACATACGCAGGATACCTTCAGGAGTGAGGCGGGCACGCGTACAATCCGCACAAAACGGCGCACTGACAGACGAGATGAAACCGATGTCACCCTGCGCATCAGGGATGCGATAAGACGTGCGCCTCTCCGTCCAATTCGATCTCCGTTCAGCAGGCGTCAAGCGGACCGAGGGCTTGCTCGATGCGGTCCTGCATTTCTTCCGCTGAAACCATCTGCCCGGTCTGCAAGTCAGTGGAACCGCCGAAGGGCATCATCTCGATGAAACGCATCTGCCAGGGATGATCGCGGGTCAGGCGCGCCAGGTCAACAACATCCTCTTCGTTGTAACCGCGCACCACCACTGCGTTGAGTTTGACCGGCGTCAGCCCGGCTGATTCAGCAGCCAGGATGCCTTCCCAAACATCCTCGATATCGCCCCCGCGGGTGAGCCGTTTGAATTTGGCCGGGTTGAGCGTGTCAATGCTGACATTGACTCGTTCCAGCCCGGCAGCGGCCAAAGGTTTGGAAAGTTTCGAGAGGAGCACTCCGTTGGTTGTCATGGAAACGGAGCGGATGCCTGGTGTGGTGGCGATGCCGCGCACAATATCCACAATATGGGCGCGGACGGTCGGTTCGCCTCCGGTCAGACGGATTTTGTCGAAACCCAGGTCAGCAAACAGGCGCGTCAATAGCAGCACCTCGTCGTCCTGCATCATTTCAGCAGGCGGACGGAATGTCATCTCCTCCGGCATACAGTAGATGCAGCGCAGGTTGCAGTGGTCGGTGAGACTGATGCGCAGATAATGGATTTTACGTCCAAAGCGATCGAAAGCCATATTTCCTCGTGAGTACCGATAAAGAGTAGGGAGATTATACCTGTTTCCAACTTTTCCACCAATTGACGGGTAATGTCAGGCGTGCTATTATCCAGTTGATTTATTATTTTTCGATTTATTAGAGAGGAGTTATTGAAATGAGTGCTGATTTTATTGTTCGTATTATTGGCATGGCAATCTTTTCTATTGTGGGGGTTTATGTGGGGAACGGGCTGTCGCTTTACAATCCAGATCAGCAACTTTTCTACACGATCACCTTCACCCTGGTCGGTGCCCTCTTTGGCCTGATATTGACGCCCTACCTCACCACCCGCCCCATCCGGGCTTTACGCGCCGTGCTGGGGCGCCTGGCTGCTGAGACACTGTTTTCCAGCCCTGATCGGTCTGGCGATCGGCCTGCTTACCGCTGCCCTGCTTGCTTTCCCGCTCTCTCTTCTACCCTCCCCCTTCGGGAAAATCATGCCCTTGATTGGTGTGGCTCTCTTCGGCTACTTTGGCGTAGCCGTATTTCACAACTCGCCAGGCAGACATAGCGAATATCCTGGGCGGGTTTACCTCCCGCAGAGAGGAAGGCTCTGGTGGTGGCGGATCACTGATAAACCGGACCATCCTGCTGGATACCAGCGTCATCATTGATGGGCGTGTAGCCGATATCGCCAAGACTGGTTTCCTGCCCGGCACATTGCTGATCCCGCGCTTTGTGCTGAACGAACTCCAATATATTGCCTGACTCGCCAGATAGTCTACGCCGTCAGCGTGGG